>NZ_QMDV01000007.1 GCF_003284895.1 Pontibacter arcticus | reverse complement strand
AAGCTCCTTGCATACTCAGCAAGTTTTTTTACTTTTGCAACCCGGTTCGGCAGGAGCTGGGGAGTAGGCTAGAAGCTAACACAGGCTGTAAAATAAAATTTGGGTTAGGTGTTGCAACTTTAAAAAAGGGTTGTACCTTTGCACTCCGCTTCATAAGGAAGGGGTTTTAGCTGCAGAAAAGCTTTAAGCGAGAGTTGCTGATTGGTTTTCGGGCCGGTTGACAGGGTTAGAAAAAAGAGCAGAAATTTAATTTTAGTTCTTGTAAGTTTGAAACTTCTGCTTACCTTTGCAACCCGCTTGAGAGTGAGCGAAACAAGTACTTCTTCAGGCGGCAGGCCGGGAGAAAAAAGAAAAAAAACTTTTTTAAAAAGGTATTGCAAAAGGGAAAAGAGTTTGTACCTTTGCACTCCGCAAACGTAGCTGACAGGGCTACGGAAGCGAAAAAAGAAAGTTTAAAAATAAATCAATTAAAGTTTGGAAGTTAGAAAATAACTACCGACCTTTGTTCCACGGCACAGAGAGTGCTAACGGAAAAACATCGAAAGATGACAGGCTAGAACAACAGGTTCTAGGTAAGTTCTTTGAGTGATTGCTTAAGATAGAATAAAGAAAAAGAATAGGTAAATCCGGGCAGGCTGATTTGAAAAGATCACCTGCTTAGTTTCTCTTCGGAGAAAAGGAAAAAGGCCGGGATCGGACAGACACATTTAAAATTTTTTTACAATGGAGAGTTTGATCCTGGCTCAGGATGAACGCTAGCGGCAGGCCTAATACATGCAAGTCGAACGAGATCAAGAGCTTCGGTTCTTGGTTTAGTGGCGCACGGGTGCGTAACGCGTATGCAACCTACCTTCTATTGGGGGATAGCCTTCCGAAAGGAAGATTAATACCGCATAACACCATGACCTGGCATCGGGATATGGTTAAAGCTGAGGCGATAGAAGATGGGCATGCGTGCCATTAGCTAGTTGGCGGGGTAACGGCCCACCAAGGCGACGATGGCTAGGGGTTCTGAGAGGATGGTCCCCCACACTGGTACTGAGACACGGACCAGACTCCTACGGGAGGCAGCAGTAGGGAATATTGGGCAATGGTCGAGAGACTGACCCAGCCATGCCGCGTGCAGGATGAAGGCCTTCTGGGTTGTAAACTGCTTTTATCAGGGAAGAAAACGCTCTTGCGAGAGTAACTGACGGTACCTGATGAATAAGCACCGGCTAACTCCGTGCCAGCAGCCGCGGTAATACGGAGGGTGCAAGCGTTGTCCGGATTTATTGGGTTTAAAGGGTGCGTAGGCGGCCCGTTAAGTCAGCGGTGAAATCCCAGGGCTCAACCCTGGAACTGCCGTTGATACTGGCGGGCTTGAGTTTGGTTAAGGCGGGCGGAACTGGTGGTGTAGCGGTGAAATGCATAGATACCACCAAGAACCCCGATTGCGTAGGCAGCTCGCTGGGCCAAAACTGACGCTGAGGCACGAAAGCGTGGGGAGCGAACAGGATTAGATACCCTGGTAGTCCACGCCGTAAACGATGAATACTCGATGTTAGCGATACACTGTTAGCGTCCAAGCGAAAGCGTTAAGTATTCCACCTGGGGAGTACGCCCGCAAGGGTGAAACTCAAAGGAATTGACGGGGGCCCGCACAAGCGGTGGAGCATGTGGTTTAATTCGATGATACGCGAGGAACCTTACCTAGGCTAGAATGCGCGTGACAGAAGCAGAGATGCTTCCTTCCTTCGGGACACAAAGCAAGGTGCTGCATGGCTGTCGTCAGCTCGTGCCGTGAGGTGTTGGGTTAAGTCCCGCAACGAGCGCAACCCCTATCTTTAGTTGCCAGCACGTTATGGTGGGGACTCTAAAGAGACTGCCTTCGCAAGAAGTGAGGAAGGCGGGGACGACGTCAAGTCATCATGGCCCTTACGCCTAGGGCTACACACGTGCTACAATGGCCGGTACAGAGGGTCGCCACCTAGTGATAGGGCGCCAATCTCAAAAAGCCGGTCTCAGTTCGGATCGAAGTCTGCAACTCGACTTCGTGAAGCCGGAATCGCTAGTAATCGCGCATCAGCAACGGCGCGGTGAATACGTTCCCGGGCCTTGTACACACCGCCCGTCAAGCCATGGAAGTCAGGGAGACCTGAAGCCGGTGACCGTCAAAGGAGCCGTCTAGGGTAAAACTGGTAACTGGGGCTAAGTCGTAACAAGGTAGCCGTACCGGAAGGTGCGGCTGGATCACCTCCTTTCTAGGGAAGATCCCGGCCTTGACCACATAGGCAGCATGGTTTGCCTGGATCACTACTCTTTTTTTGTCTATCTTAAGCAGATCTCAAAACTCATTTTGGTGCGTGTGATGCGCCCCGGCAAGCCTGGGCTTGTAGCTCAGGTGGTTAGAGCGCTACACTGATAATGTAGAGGTCCGTGGTTCGAGTCCACGCAGGCCCACTCACACTACTAACTCCGGGGGATTAGCTCAGCTGGCTAGAGCGCCTGCTTTGCACGCAGGAGGTCAACGGTTCGACTCCGTTATTCTCCACCAACCGATTACCAGGTAAAAACAGCAGGTTTTTACTTCACTTTTAAGGAACAGTTAAAGTTAAGAACGAAGGGTTAACACAACTCTGAACTCCTAACTTATAACTCATAACTTAAGACAAGTTCTTTGACATGATGGGAGAGAGAAAATATAAGTTTAGGTCATTTTTTCGAAAATGACCCATGAGCATAGAAAAGAAGAAGCGAGCCGGCTAACCTGTTTACAGGTTAACGGCGAGAACGCAAAGAAGGGCGCATGGGGGATGCCTAGGCTCTCAGAGGCGATGAAGGACGCGACAAGCTGCGATAAGCTGCGGGGATCAGCACATATGAATTGATCCGCAGGTTTCCGAATGGGGCAACCCGGTATGTTGAAGACATACCACCCTACGGGGGGCAAACCCGGGGAACTGAAACATCTAAGTACCCGGAGGAAGAGAAAATAATAATGATTCCGTAAGTAGTGGCGAGCGAACGCGGAAGAGCCCAAACCAGTTCTGTTACGGCAGAGCTGGGGTTGTAGGACCACGTGATGGGACCAAAGATTGAAGCACAAGTACCTGGGAAGGTACACCGGAGAGGGTGAGAGTCCCGTGTGCGTAAGCTCTTTGGCCTTAGTGGTATCCTGAGTAGGGCGGGACCGGAGAAATCCCGCTTGAATCCACCGGCACCATCCGGTAAGGCTAAATACTCCTGAGAGACCGATAGTGAACCAGTACTGTGAAGGAAAGGTGAAAAGTACCCTGAATAAGGGGGTGAAATAGATCCTGAAACCATGCGCTTACAAGCTGTCGGAGCCCTTTAGTGGGGTGACGGCGTGCCTTTTGCATAATGAGCCTACGAGTTACTCCTCTCTGGCAAGGTTAAGTTTCTTGAGAAACGGAGCCGCAGCGAAAGCGAGTCTGAATAGGGCGCACAGTCAGAGGGGGTAGACGCGAAACTTTGTGATCTACCCATGGGCAGGATGAAGCTGTGGTAACACACAGTGGAGGTCCGAACCAGTTTACGTTGAAAAGTATTTGGATGACCTGTGGGTAGGGGTGAAAGGCCAATCAAACTGAGAAATAGCTCGTACTCCCCGAAATGCCTTTAGGGGCAGCGTCGTGGTAGAGTCATGTGGAGGTAGAGCTACCGATAGGACTAGGGGGAGTCAAATCCTACCGAATCCTGACGAACTCCGAATGCCACTTGATATACACGGCAGTGAGGCGCAGGGTGCTAAGGTCCTGCGCCGAGAGGGAAAGAACCCAGACCATCAGCTAAGGTCCCAAAGTCCACGCTAAGTTGAACAAAGGGGGTCCAGTTGCCTAGACAGCCAGGATGTTGGCTTGGAAGCAGCCATTCATTTAAAGAGTGCGTAACAGCTCACTGGTCGAGCGACAGGGCATCGATAATAATCGGGCATCAAGCATGGCACCGAAGCTATGGATTTATACATTGTATAAGTGGTAGGGGAGCATTCTAACGGCGGTGAAGGCGTCCTGTCAGGGGCGTTGGAGCTTTTAGAAAAGCAAATGTAGGCATAAGTAACGATAATGCGGGCGAGAAACCCGCACACCGAAAGACCAAGGTTTCCTGATCAACGCTAATCGGATCAGGGTTAGTCGGGTCCTAAGGCCGAGGCGAAAGCGCAGGTCGATGGACAACTGGTTAATATTCCAGTACCGGCTACATATAGCGATGCGGTGACGGAGAAGTGAAAGGACTGCGCACTGACGGAATAGTGCGTTAAAGGCCGTAGGTATAGGATTGGGAGGCAAATCCCCCAGTCTTGCTGAAAGCTGATAGTACTCCAAGCCTTCGGGCGCGGAGATAATGTCCCTAATCCGGCTCCCAAGAAAACCCGCTAAGCGTTTAAATATGTAGCCGCCCGTACCGCAAACCGACACAGGTGGTCGAGGAGAGAATCCTAAGGTGCTCGAGTGAATCACGGCCAAGGAACTCGGCAAAATGGCCCTGTAACTTCGGGAGAAGGGGCGCTTCCTTGTAGCAATACAAGAAGCCGCAGTGAAAAGGCCCAGGCGACTGTTTAACAAAAACACATGGCTTTGCGAAATCGAGAGATGAAGTATAAGGCCTGACACCTGCCCGGTGCTGGAAGGTTAAGAGGGGGGGTTAGCCGCAAGGCGAAGCTCTGAATCGAAGCCCCAGTAAACGGCGGCCGTAACTATAACGGTCCTAAGGTAGCGAAATTCCTTGTCGGGTAAGTTCCGACCTGCACGAATGGTGTAACGATCTGGGCGCTGTCTCAGCCGTGAGCTCGGTGAAATTGTAGTCTCGGTGAAGATGCCGAGTACCCGCAACGGGACGGAAAGACCCCGTGCACCTTTACTATAGCTTAACATTGACTCTGGGTAACTCATGTGTAGGATAGGCCGGAGGCTGTGAAGTGGCGTCGCTAGGCGTCATGGAGCCATCCTTGAAATACGGCCCTTGAGTTGCTTGGAGCCTAACCTCCTAGAAGGGGGAACAGTGTTTGGTGGGTAGTTTGACTGGGGTGGTCGCCTCCAAAATAATAACGGAGGCTTTCAAAGGTACCCTCAGCACGCTTGGTAACCGTGCGTAGAGCGCAATAGCACAAGGGTGCTTGACTGTGAGGCCTACAAGCCGAGCAGGGCCGAAAGGCGGATATAGTGATCCGGTGGTTCCGCATGGAAGGGCCATCGCTCAAAGGATAAAAGGTACGCCGGGGATAACAGGCTGATCTCCCCCAAGAGCTCATATCGACGGGGAGGTTTGGCACCTCGATGTCGGCTCGTCACGTCCTGGGGCTGGAGAAGGTCCCAAGGGTTCGGCTGTTCGCCGATTAAAGTGGCACGCGAGCTGGGTTCAGAACGTCGTGAGACAGTTCGGTCCCTATCTGTTGTGGGCGTTGGAGATTTGAGGGGTTCTGACCTTAGTACGAGAGGACCGGGTTGGACGAGCCTCTGGTGTACCTGTTGTCGCGCCAGCGGCAGCGCAGGGTAGCTACGCTCGGATGGGATAAGCGCTGAAAGCATCTAAGTGCGAAACCCACCCCAAGATGAGATCTCCCTGTAAGGGCCGTCAGAGACGATGACGTTGATAGGCCGCAGGTGTAAAGCTGGAAACAGCACAGCCGAGCGGTACTAATTGCCCGGGCGCGTTCTCTATAAGCTTCGGCTTGAAGAATCCGGTTTACAACCGGCCCGCCTCTTCTTGCTCTCTCCCAAAAGTCAAATAACTTATGCCATTATGTGCAACCAAGACTGCACAACGATAATGGTGGCTATGGCTCCGGTGTTCACCTCTTCCCATCCCGAACAGAGAAGTTAAGCCCGGATGCGCCGATGGTACTGCCTTCACAGGTGGGAGAGTAGGTGGCCGCCAACCCCTTCAAATCCTCCCCGTTTACGCCACGTAGACGGGGAGGATTTTGCTTTATAACAA
>NZ_QMDV01000006.1 GCF_003284895.1 Pontibacter arcticus | reverse complement strand
AAGACAATAGCTACGGAATCGCATTAGACAACTCCAACAATGTCTACATAACAGGGGCATTTAACCGCACTGCTACTTTTGGAAACACTACCCTTACTAGTCATGGAAGCTTAGATATTTTTCTGGCAAAATACGATGCTTCAGGAAGCTTGCTATGGGCGCAAAGAGCAGGTGGTACTGCGGAAGACAAGGGCTATGGCATCGCAGTCGATAATTCTGATAATGTTTACATAACAGGATCTTTTAGTGGTACAGCTTACTTTAAATATTACACGGTTTCTATTAAAAGCTTCTCTGATGAATTTGGTAGTACTGATGCATTTTTTGCTAGATATGATTCTGAAGGCAATGTACAATATGCGCGGACTACCATGGAAAGAGGAAATGATGCAGGTCATGATATTACAATCGGTAAGGATGGTAGTATATTCATAACAGGATACAAAACTTTAGTTAATCCAGATAGTAAACTTTCAGATATTTTCTACAAAGAATTGTTAATAAGAAAATATGATTCATCGACACAAGCACGATGGTCTAAAAGGGTATCAAAAACAGGAAATATTATAGGCTATGGAATCAAACTAGATGAAGAAGGCAATATTTATGTTACTGGCGACTTTGAAGGTAAATCTACTATAAATGGTACAGTTCTAAATAGTAGTGGTTTGAATGATATATTTGTAACTAAGCTAAACAGTTATGGTGACTTTGTATGGGCTAAGAGCGCTGGAGGTTTAGAAAGTGAAAATACTAGAAGCCTTGTTCTGGATAAGCTTGGGAATATTTATATCGTAGGGCAATTTAAAGGTAATGCTACTTTTGGAAATTCCACCTTAACTAGTAATGGCTTAGAGGATGTATTTGTAAGTAAGCTAAATAGCTCCGGTGACTTTCAATGGACACAGAAAGCCGGGGGCTTGTTTAACGACAGTGGACACGGAATTAGCTTGGATAAACATGGAAATGTGTTTATAACAGGTAGGTTTGAAGGCAATGCATTGTTTGGTAACAACGCTTTATATAGTACCCGGCTCACTTCAGTCCTGTATAATCGTGAAGGTGAAATGTTTATTGCTAAGATGATGAGTGGACCCGAAGTTACAGGTGCATCTATCTGTGGCTCAGGGTCAGTTGTATTAACAGCATCAGGAGCGGATGATGGTAACTATAGATGGTATACTGTTGAAACAGGAGGTACAGCAATACCTAACGCACATAATGCTACTTACATAACCCCTGTTTTAACAGCATCAACGACTTACTATGTTTCAGTCCTAAGTGATGGTTCTGAAAGTATAAGAACTGCAGTAAGTGCTATTATTAAATCATTGCCATCTTCCCCTACTACTTCAGCTACAAGCCTGAGCTACTGCCAAGGCGCTGCAGCTTTAACCTTAAAGGCGGCAGGCGCTAACCTTCAGTGGTATACTTCAGCTACAGGCGGCACAGGCTCTGCAACAGCGCCAACACCTTCAACGGCAACAGCAGGTACTACTTCTTATTACGTGTCGCAGACGGTGAACGGCTGCGAGAGCCCAAGAGCCAAGATAGAGGTGACAGTTAATGCGTTGCCAGCCAAGCCCGTGATTACAATCAGCGGCTCTACTTCGCTTTGTGAAGGTGGTTCTGTGGTGTTAACAGCGCCTGATGCTTCTTCTTATTTATGGTCTACTGGAGATATCCGACAGAGTATTACTGTATCAACTGCGGGTTCTTACACGGTAAAGGTAACAAATGCTGGTCGATGTGAAAGTGTTAGTTCTGATGCTGTCGCGATTACCGTAAATGTTCGTCCCTCAGCTCCGGGTGTGACTGCAAGCCTGAGCTACTGCCAGAATGCCACTGCCTCTACGCTAGCAGCAACGGGTGAAAGCCTGAAGTGGTACACGCAGGAAACAGGGGGAACTGGTGCATCAACAGCGCCAACACCTTCAACGGCTACAGCAGGCACTACTTCTTATTACGTGTCGCAGACAGTGAACGGCTGCGAGAGCCCAAGAGCTAAAATAGAAGTAACGGTCAATGCCCTGCCAGCTAAACCCATGATTAAAGTCAGCGGCTCTACTTCACTTTGTGAAGGTGGGTCTGTGGTGTTAACAGCGCCTGTTTCTGCGTCGTATTTGTGGTCTACTGGAGCAACTACACAGAGTATTACTGTATCAACGACGGGTTCTTATTCAGTAAAAGTAAAAACCGATGGCGGCTGCGAGAGTCTCACTTCTGATGCTGTAACTGTAACGGTAAATGCTGTACCAACAGCGCCAACCGTTACAGCGACCTCAACTTACTGCCAGGGCGCTGCAGCTTCTACCTTAACGGCGGCAGGTGCTAATCTTCAATGGTATACTTCAGCTACAGGCGGCACAGGCTCTGCAACAGCGCCAACACCTTCAACAGCAACAGTAGGTACTACATCGTATTATGTATCGCAGACGGTAAACGGATGCGAGAGCCCAAGAGCCAAGATAGAGGTGACAGTTAATGCGTTGCCAGTAGTTACACTAGCTTCTTTTGGCGAAACTATTTGTAGCAGCAACACTAGCTATATACTTACCGGTGGCCAGCCGAGCGGGGGTACCTACTCTGGAGAGGGGGTAAGCAACGGAGTGTTTAGCGCAGCTGCAGTAGGCGCAGGTACTTATGTCATCACCTACTCCTACACTGTCAATGGCTGCACAGTCACGGCGACTCAGAATATTACTGTTTCCACCTGTACGGGTATAAAGGAGAGTAAGCTGGCGTCGGGGCTTTCCCTTTACCCGAATCCGACGAATGATAGGCTACAGGTAACTCTGCCTATGACAGGAAGGATAGGGCTAGAATTGAGGTTGTTTGATGCAAAAGGGCAGACTGTATTAAAGCAAAGCTTTCCTCAGGTGTCAGGTGAATTTAGTCATGTGCTGGATCTTACAGGTAAAGCTCAAGGGGTATACCTGCTACAGCTAATAGCTAACGACGGCGTAATCACAAGGAGAGTGGTAAAGAAATAAGCTGTCAGTAACACCAACGGCCTAATACATGGCTGTTGGTGTTACTGATTTTCCTGCGTCTATTTTTTCCATCCAAAAGCGCTATGTCAAGCATTTCAGAATAGATATGTACTTTTCAGATTTCACTAGTTCCACTTTCTTCATCAAAGAATTTTAGTAATCTATCGATCTTTTCTTTTCTAATAATTGATGATACTTCATCCACAGGATAATCGTCCCATTCTGATGTCATCCAGAAAGATCCAATCAATTTTCCCCCCAGGTAAATCTCAAATCTCATTCCATCAGGCTCTATAACTTGGCAAATTTTACCCCCTGCCATTGTGGGATGATCAATACACTTCTTCATTTTATAAATCTTTAAAAGGTTACTTTTCTATTTTAAGAGATTAATATTAGAGTCCGCAATCAGAATTAAAAAAGTGGTTTGTTTTCTCCTCAAGTATGGGAACTACAAAGAATGAATAGACGAACTGCTCAGAACTTTACATTCGAAGTAGCCTGCTGCGAGAAGGATTTTCGGCATCCGAACCATAAGCAAGTCTTGATATACATAATATATGAAGTCAGTATCCTGCTCCCCGCTATCCAAGTAAAATATGTAACCTAGGGTATATCCAACAACCGTATCACCTCCTCAACCTGGGTGGAAAACTCACTTTGAGCAAGCTTCAGCTTTTCAACGGCAATGCTATTAAGGCTGTGGCTGTTGGATAGCTTTTCATCCTTCTCCAGGATGTCGAAGTTATCAGAAAAAAGAAGGTCCACGTGAAAGTGCTTGCTGTAGAAACTGAACAAAAGCAAAAGCAGCTCAATCGTCCCTCCCACCCCGTTCTCCAGCCGGGAAATCTGGTTTTGGTTCACCCCCATTGACTCTGCGAGGCTCTCCTGCGATAAATCAAGCCGCTTTCGCAGCAGCTTTAGCCTTTGGCCTAACTCCTGTATGCTTACGCTCATACCTGTAACGCTGTGATTAGTGTCTTAACCTCATTTCTAATTTTATTGTAGTTTGCTCTCAGGATTCGGTCTTTTTGGTCGGGGGTACCAAAGTTATAAAATTTTGGCAGGTCAAGATACTGCTTTTCTTCCTGTTGTATGTTATTAAGGTTAAGATTAATTTTACAGTGGTAGGTACTGGCTACATACTTCCCGCTATACGCTTCGCTATCGGAAGCCACCTGCCCTACCAGTTCACCGGCCTGCAAATTGGCTATTTTGGATGCCGGGATAAGCGGTCCCATTTCCTCGTTCATGTTCACCGAAGTACGGTTCTGGTCCACACTGAGCCCCTCCTTTAGCTGCCTCACCCTACCAAACAGTTTCTCCAGCCAGTCAAGCGTTTCTTTATTACGGGCAGAGCCCGAGAGTACATTGGCCGCTACAGAGCAAATAGTGTCGGCTGTTTCCCTGCCATACTGCTGCCGCAGCTGCGGTAATTCCTGCAGGCCCAGCAGCACAGCTATTTTGTTACTCCTGGCGGTAGCGATCAGGTTCTCCACCCGGTGTATGTAAAGCGTGGGAGACTCATCCACGATCAGCCCACAGGGCAAGTTCCCCTTTGTATTGATCAGGCGTGTCATGCGGTTGAGGATAAGCGCATTGCAGGCGCTATTAATGCTCTGTGTAGCCGGGTCATTTGCAATCACCAAAACAGAAGGATATTCCAGGTCTGTTATCTTTAAATTAAAGTCGTCTCCTGATAGTACCCAGAATGTTTCTTTTGTGGCCAGCCGGCCAATATTAATCTTTAAGGTGCCAATCTGCCCTTCCAGCTGCTCAAAGGCTCTGTTCTTATAGGCTGTGGCAAAAGGCGAAAGCAGACTCTCCAACTCAGGTTCGGAAAAGAGCGCCTCGAAAATCTGATCATAGCTTAGGTTAATAAAGGAAAGTACATGCGGAAACGAAGAATACTGCCCCCCTTCGTGGCGGCTCAGAAAGTAGATGCAGCTGGCCAGGAAATTAACGGCTGACTGGTTGAAGAATTGCGCAGTTCCTGAGTCCCTGTCTCCTTTCCGCAGCGCCTCCAGCAGCGCCTCAGCCGTTTCGGTGGCATCAGCCAGCGTAGGCAGGTACTCCGGCTTTAAGGGATTGAACCTTCTGCTGTGCTCCACGCTGTTAAAATTGATGACATGAAACCTATGGTTCTTCAGTATCCCCTTCTTTCTGTTCACCAAGTAATGGTAGTAGGTCGCCTTAGCCAGGTCCGGAAACTTGAAGTCGTATACCATCATAGAGAAGCCTTTCCCCAGAAGCTGCTTGATAAAAGGCAACACCACCGAGAAAGACTTCCCAGAACCAGGCGTACCAATCAGCAGTGTTGCCCGAAAGGGATTTACCACATTTAGCCACCCGCGCTGTATCCGCTTTTGGTAGTAGTAAAGCATTGGGATATTCACCGAGTAAGGCGTATGCACCGGTTTCCTGGACTGCTCAAAAGACTCATTCTCCACGTTAAATTTGTCCTTCATCAATCGGTGCTGTATATGCTTGGAGATATTATCCAAGGCTATATGAATCATCATCGCACCAAAGAAGGAGAGCAGGATGTAAGCCGCATCAGACAGTGACACATCCCAGAAAAGAATACGGCTGCTTTCAAAGAAATAAAAGAAACCCGAGCCAAAGAAAAAGGCACAGCCGATGAGCAAAGGAAGGAAGATATGCCGGAGCGGGTCGAGGTTCAGGTTCTTCTTGGCCTTTGTGCCAATGCTCACGATCAGAATCAACCCGAAGGTAAAAGCTTTGGAAAAGTAGATGTGCTCATAAATAGTCATGCGCTTTACCTTGCGCAGTACAGGCTGCAGCTCATACATACTGCCAGAATCCATAAAGAGGAAAACAGCTACCTCTACTACAATAGTGAAATAGATAAGCCCCTGCAGAAAGGAGTAAAGTTTTTTTATTTCGCTGGATTCTTCCATATCGTTACTGACAAAAGTTATCCAATACTATCAGATAGATGTGAGGGAAAGTCTTAGCAGAATTTCTTTCCTGTGGAAATTTCCGTCGACTAGCCAAATCCTGCTCACAATGGAATTTTGATACCCGCCAGCAAACCAGCTCTGAAGTTGTGGTTTACCCGGAGTACACCCTCGTTCTTCTGTTGGAGCATCAGCACCAAATTTCCCGGCAGCACATAGCCCAGCTCCAGGCCTGCCTGCAGGGCTCCTATGAAGTGCTCGGTGTTAGAGCCAATGCCCGCTCCCAGGCGCAGCTTGAGAAACGTGTTTCTGGAACGGGTAAGCATGGGTTTGTAAGCAACCCCCACTAACCAGTTTTTGCTGTCGTCCACGTTGCTCTTATAGGAATCACCGAAGATTTCATAGGAATTATAGTGGCGTTTGCTGAACTCCAGGACAAGGTTAGCAGTTAAGGCATCCTTGTACATCCAGCCGCCTGCCAGGTTCAGGTGGGTGTAGCCCTCTTGCGCTCGGCACGGCAGCACAACTAAGAGCAGTAAGGAAAGGAGTAACGACTTTCTCATAAGGTGTCTGCATGAAGGATATCGGAATAGTCAATTTTAAGGGAGATGGTGCGTCCAGAAATCTGCTCCTCAGCCACCTCAATATGGAACACCTTTTCCTCTGGGAAAGTAAACTTCCTGAACACAAACACGTTCCGGTACTGGCGCTTGAAGTGACTCGTGTCATAAAGCTGGAAACTGGGCTGTAACTCCACCTGCTGAAAGTTAGTGGCCTTCACGACCTTTTTATCCTCAATCTTAAACCGTATTTGATCGACCGTATAGGGAATGTTGGTGTCATTTCTAAGGGAGAGATCAATAAAGAAATAGTCCCCCACCGTATAGATGTTGTTTAGCCTTGCCCGCATCCCCTGCCCTTTCGTAGTCACACTGTTGAACCGAGGTTTTCGCTGGAGAACCAGCAGCGCAAACCGTGCCATGTCCTCTCTACTCATGGCCACTGCCGGGTTCAGGTAATCATCTACCTGGGTAGGGTCTATACGCACCTCCGTGTCTGCCCGATCCGCCCGGCTGTAGGCCAGCTTATACTGTACAAGGAAGCGCTCTCCAACGATGGTGATAATACCCGGTTTTGCTCCGCCATGCTTGGGTTTGACCCGAAGGATATTGGCAACAGGTATGTCCCCGGCTACATCATCTGTGGAGATATCTACATACTGTATTGGCTCAGGGCTCACAATATGCGTGGAGATACTTTCATGCACGTGCACTACCTGAAGGGAATCCTGTGCCGAGGCTGAAAACAGCAGGGCAAACAACACATATAGAAGGAATAGCTTTTTCATATTACAGGGCTCTGTTATCTATCAAATAAACAATGGTGTTGTACTTCAACTTAGCTTTGTTCTTCCGGATGGCTTTGCCTGCGGCGCGGGTGGTGGTCTGAGAAACCCTTTCCAGCATCGAGTAAAGCATTTGGCTGGCATTGTCAGGTGAATCCTCAAAAGTAAATGACTGACCACTGCTCACATTCCCGGCAAGCTCTTTTGTAAAGTCCCTGAACTGTGAATCCGGGACATATAGCCCAGCCAAGCCGTCGTTGTCGTAGATACTCAGGTCTACCGGGATGATTTGGTTGCCGTAGAGTATAGAGCGGATGGCTATCTCAATTCGTTGGGCACTGAAACCGGAAACAGTGCCGTAGAGGTAGCTGCCTTTCTTTATTTCGTAGTCCCGCACATAGATGTCATCCAGTAAGCGAATCCTGATCCTGCCGCCTTGCATCACCTTCAACCCTTCGTCCAGAATAGCTCTGATAAACTGCTCCTTACTGTCGGCTGTAATGGTATTGAAAAAGGCTTTATTCGTATTTTTGCTTTTGGTCACGGGTAACGGTGTCGGCTCTTGCTTCTCGGAAGCCGGTACATGGGCTTTCATCGGCTGTGGCCCCCTACGAGAAGGCACAGGTTCCTCTCCTACCCGGCTCAGGCTGTCAATAAACATCATCTGCTCCCGGAATAGCCGCATTTCCTCTTCATATGCCGATTCAACTTTTCGCATAGGTCGGGTTGACCGTCCAGGCACAGAGGCAGAAGCCGATGCATAGCGCTCTGAGCTGAGGCGCTGCCGCTGGCTTACCCGCTCCATAAACCCCTCCGGCTGCTGATCCGATAGGATACGGTTATTGAGACTGTCGAGCATCCGCCGCTCCTCATCCGTGTACACGCTGCCATAGGCAATGTCCCTGGGGTCTACCCTATCCTCCCCGATTTCCTGTATGGCCGAGTAATCGGTCCTATACTTAAACTCGTCCCGAAAAGCCGAGAACTTATCCTTCATTTCCCGCTTTCTCAGGTTAGCATCCGGAAGGGAGGTATTCAGGGCTGTTGTCTCGGTGAGTTCTACTTTCGCTTGTGCGGCGGTGGCCGCCGGTGTCATGTCCAGCCACAGGTAATTAAGCAGGACAAGGAAAGGGAGTATGATGAGCGGGATGGCATACCTGGGATGCCGAAAGTTAATTCTCTTCATGGATGATTCGGTTTAAACGCTGATCAATATCTTTGAGAAAAACACTGTCTTGGCCACGCAGGCTGTCAGGATCCAGCTGCCTGGCCGTGTTGTAGAGCTTTATCAGCTCCAGCATATCTGCGGTACTTGACCTGCCTATAGTCATCTTGTCGCCAGAAGTATCAAGCTGCCTGTACAGCTTGCCAACCGACACGGCATAGTTTCCCTGGTGCAGGTGCCGGACAACTAATAGCCCCATGACAGCCACAGACAGTAAAACCTGCATGGCTAGCACCACTGCTTTAGGATTCGAGGCACAGTAGTTCCTGACACTTTCCCTGAGGTATGCAAGCCTTTGCTTTATGTTACCGCTAAAAGGATTTCTTTTCGACATACTCCAAGTCCTTGTTCATGACCGTTTTCCAGTTCTTTATCAAAAGTCCATGGGGGTTGTTCTCTGTGCGCGGCACTTCCTCAAGATCCCCCTCTGTGACAAGAAGTCTTTTCATCACAGAGGTCTCCCGCTCAATGCGCTGTGTGGCGTAGTAGGTAAAGTGCCTGTTTTCGTCCACTTTAACGCTATCGGTTTTGATCGTCAAAACCGCAGAGCTTGCCAGGATCTGGTTATAATAGCCCTTCTCCTTCAAGTTGTTGTATTGTGCCAGACCGGATTCATCCACCAGGTACATGGCCTTGGAGATGTTATTCTTAATGTAGGCGTCATCTGGAGGTAGCGTGAAGAAGAGCAGGTGAAACATGTTCACGTGCGACTTGTACTCTACTGTCCGGTTTACCCCCAGCTCGGTCTGTTCCACCAAGAGCGGCACCGAGTGGTCGATCACATAGATCTTCTTC
The DNA here is from genome assembly GCF_003284895.1 of Pontibacter arcticus. GTDB lineage: Bacteria > Bacteroidota > Bacteroidia > Cytophagales > Hymenobacteraceae > Pontibacter > Pontibacter arcticus. The sequence continues at coordinate 130,056 of NZ_QMDV01000006.1, read as the reverse complement.
CGTTGCTCCTCGGCATAACGAAAGGCAAAGGCGCAAACCGTACCTACTATAATGATGGAGGTGATAAAGCAGCCGATACTCACGGCAAATGCCAGCTTCATTTTCTTTTCGAGGTTGTTTATCATAGCAAGCGCTTTAAGTTTATTTTAGAATTCCTCCGGCAGCCTTCGCAGCTCCTCCTGCCATTGTACCAATGGCATTACCCACACCCGTGGTGTGCACGATCCAAGTGGAAATAATGGGAATGGTCAGCATGGCCAATCCTCCCACAATCAAGGCGACGATGTAGAAACTGATGCCGCCCGAGGGAAAGGAAACGTAGGCAATGAACATCTCTTCGTTGCCCAGTACCGCTTTGAGGATATCAATTTCCTTCATCAAGCCATACTTGACCAGCACAAAGGAGATGGACATAATGATATAGCCAATGCCTGAGTACAGCCCCACGGAGATATAGCGGGCAATCCAGGTCAGGTAAGAGTCCCGAAAACCCGGCAGCACGCTAAGGGCAAAGGAAAACGGGCCTAGGATCACCAGGATGCCCGCAAAGATGATCTGTAGGAAATAGATAATGTAGGAGCATACCTGAAAGATGCTGATCACAATCCACTCCACCACCATCATCGCCGTAAAGTGCAGCTTGGCCATCAGCATCAGGTAATAGCCTTTCATTTTGTTAAACAGGGGTTGCAGGTCGATCCCCATGGTTTCGTACCAGCTCGCGTCACTGGCCTCGCTCTCAATCCGCTCAAACTCAGCGCTGCTCTCAGAGAGTTTTCGGGCCACACTGTCCACCAGCGCGAGGCGTTCCCGGTGCAAATCCTCCACCTGGTCTACCTGTGAGCCGTACATGCCTTTTGCCTGATCATTCACCAGCTGCAGCGGCAGGTTCACAGCGTCAATAAATCCTGGCCAGAAAACAATCACCAGCGTCAGGGCGAAAGGGCGCAGCAAGGGCATGATGCGAAGCGTTTCATCCCCGGCCATCATTTTGTAAGCCTCCAGGCCGAAGTACAGCAGCATGCTGATGGCGCAAAGGGCCTGCGCATCATACAGGAAAACACTCACCAAATCCTGTATATTGAGAAAGAGCCCGTCGAACAGGTCAAATATGGCTTTATCGATCAATTCACGCATGGCATCAGTCGGTTAAGTCCTGACTCGTTTTAAAGAGAGAGATGAGTCGCCTGAAATCATTCCTCAAGGCCGTAAGCTCTGAGATATACACCCGCAGCTGCTCCCCTTTTTTGGCATCGTCCAGGTAAGCGTCCAGGATGATCCCGATGTCGGCGTTAATTCTGTCCCGCTCGGCATGGATGGCCAAAATATAATCTGCCTGCACCCCGGCCTGCACCGCCTCAGCATTCATTCCCAATAGGGCAGTGTTAAGTTCATCGATCTTCTTTTTATACAGGAGGTGGTATCCTTTATTCAGGGACCTGTCGGCAAACTTGAACATCTCCTGCTCATATACCTGGCTTACTGCCTCCTCCTGCGCCTGGGCCTTCACCCTGTTCTGGTTCAGCAAAGCCATGGTAGGGGCAAGCTGCAGCATGTTCCGCCTGTCAGGTCCTTTCCTGTACTTGTTATGAAACAGAATAAAGTACCATTTCGGGTTGAACTTTCCCCAACGGGTAACAACCTCCCGCTCCAGCTGGTACCTTGTGTTTTTACTGTTAACTGGCTGCACGCCTTGCCCCAGGGCATCTGTAAAGAGCACAGGAAGCAGGGCCAGGCACAAAGCAGGTACACATAACGTCTTCATAGCAATAGAGATAATTTACTTCTTGATTGCCTTGTACTCATCCATCAAGGAGCGGATGATCGCCTGGCTGTTGTCAGGGTAGGCAAGTCCCATCGGGTTCATGGTCTTCAAAAGTCCCGCGTACTTGGCCACACGCATCTTGCGCGTAATGGAATAGGCCAGGCCCCGCATCACCCGCAGCTCGTCCACCACATGGCGGATCAGGGTGAGCCTGTCGGCATTGTTCATTAGGTTCACATCCGTGCCGATGACAGCTACCTGGTAGATATAGGTAAACAGGTCAGATGTCCGGTTGAGCAGCTCCAGCTCTGTCTTGGCAGCGATCAGGAGCAGTTCGTTATCACCGCGCGCCAGTTCCATCATTTGGTTTTGGTAGCGGCCTATGTCTGCGGCAATTTGGGAGGCATAAATAATGTTTTTACTCTGCCCGATAATGGATTGCACAGATTTAAGGGAGTTGTACATCTTTTCCTCCAGCTCCTTGATCTGCGTCATCTTCAGGCTGATGGTCGTCTGCAGGGCCGCAATCTTTCCTTCGTTTTCCTTAATGTCGTTTAAGGCCGCCTGCTGGGCCGTGTGGTTGACAACAAGTGTGGAGACGACCGCCGGGTCAAAAACAACCTGCTGGGCTAGTACATGACCTGTTACCAGGCTCATGAAGCTAAGCGTGTAGAGGTACTTTTTCATAGCTGCGTTGCAAAATCAGTTGAACAAATTCATTTAACTTGAGCCCCGAGGCCCTGAAGTCTGCGACAAACCTTTCCAGGGCTTCCCTGAAATCCCCATACTTGCTCAGGTACACTTGCATGGCCTCTTTTTCCTGGCGCTCGGTGGTAAAGGTCAAATACTCTTCCAGCGATACCTCCACGCCGTACACCTCACCGGTGGCCCCGCGCTTGATGTAGACTTCCTTGAAGCGGCCCCGCCCCTCTTTGTTGTCGAGGCTGTTGATGGTAAATATCTTCTTGCGCTCCACCTCATTGATAGAGAGCAGCGCGGCGATCTCATCGAAATTGTCCTTGAATTTGGTCTGGTCCAAAAGGCAGATGGTGTCGGAGTTGTTGATGATAGAATTCTTAACCACAACATTGCCGATGATATCATCCAGCTCCTGTGTCACGACCACGGCCTCTCCCCAGAATTTGCGGACCGTTTTATAGACGTAGAGGATATAGCCGGCCATCAGCGGAGAGGCAATGGCCTTCCAGGCCTCCTCGATGATGAGCGCCTTACGGTTCTTCTTGTGGCGCATCTTCTGAAGGAACACATCCATAATGATCAGGGTGGTGATCGGGAAAAGTACCTTATGCTCCTTGATGGCATCAATTTCGAAAACAATAAAGGGCTCATCAAAAAGGGTGGTATCCATCTCGTTGTTCAGGATCTGGCCATATGCCTCCCCTTTGCAGAACTTTTTGAGGATAAACCGATAACTAGTCAGGTCAAACTTAATGGACTCTTTTTGTGTGATCTCGTCGATCTTTCTGATGGAGAAGTCATAGAAGGACTGGAAGGAAAGGTAGCTGCTCTCCAAGCCGTTTTCAAAGTAGTATTGGTAATAGGAAGTGATAACGGAAGAGAGGACGCTGTCCTCAATTTGGCTGACAGTGCCCTCGGCACCTTTCCAGAGCAGGCCCACCAATGACTTGAGAAACTCCCGCTTCTCCTCGTTGAATTCGGCAGCAGAGATCCGGAAGGGGTTCATGGTGATAGGCTGCTCCTCGGAGTAGGTAATGTAACGGCCCCTGTAGTAGGCACACAGGCCGGAGTAACTGTGTCCGGTATCCACCAAAATAACATCTGTGTGCTGCAGGGCATACTGCCGGATCAGGTGGTTCATGAAAAATGACTTCCCTGCTCCCGAAGGCCCCAACACGAACTTGTTACGGTTATTCATCCGGCCTGAGAAGATGGGCCCATCACTCGTGTCAATCGTGATAGGAATCCCCTGCCGGTCCGTGAAGTATACCTGAAAGCTGGATGACTCACTTTGCAGCAAACGTTCTTTAAAAAGCAGACATAAGGCCGCGTCTGAAGTAGTCAAAAACTTATCATATACTTTAAGCTCCGAACTATTGCCGGGCAAGGCACACCGGAATAGCTCGAGTTGGTTATAGGCGTTTCGGGAGGGAATAATGCCAATGGAAAACAAAGCGCTTTCCAGATAGTTAGCGGCACGGTCTATCTCCTTTTCTCTGGCTGAAAGCAGCACGCTGTAATGTCCGTACACGAGCAGCTGGTTATCCTTGGCGATATCGGCCATCACCTGATCAATATCCTGTACACTTAAATCATTGGCCGGGTCAGGCATGGAGAGATGTTTTTTTCTTTTGGCCTGCAGCCTGGCCAATTCATGGCGCTGATCAGGGATTTGGATCACCTGGTTGTACACCAGGCAGTCACAACCTGGCACCTGGTGCAGAAAATGCATCAGGTCTACCGGGAGGCTGTACCCTATGTGAAGCGCTGTGTTTGGCTTAAGGTTGGACGGAAAGTTGATCTCATCTATGTCCACAAGCGAGATACATCGGATAACGCTATCACCGACTTGCAGGCCTTCATCTGAGGCAAGAAGGTTATTGAGCGCATAAACCTCATCGGAAAAGTTGAAGGCAAGCATGCGTGAAATAAACTTCTTCACCTCTATCTCTTTCAGAACATAGGGCTTGAAAAACCTGCTCTCCAGTATGTCCAGCACTTTGGCAACGTTCCGCTGGAATGCCTTGAAGTCTTTCTCGTCATATGTAAAGAAGCTGGAGCGCCGCACGTCCCTTGTTATAGTCAGGTATGTAGAGACGTCCAGGTACTCTCTTCCTGCAAATGTCTCCTGAAATTTCTGACTCAGGAGGTCATCCGTTTGCTTCGGCACATAGCACTTCCTGGCTAGTATGTCCGTTTTCTGAAGAGTGTAGCCTGCACCTATAATCTTGACGATGTTGGCAAAGGTCTGGTGGAAGAGATGGTAAGCCTCCACGTCTGCGCAGTACTGCAGGGCAGGATTTTGTACTTTGATGATAACCGAATAATCTCCGCGCTCATGATATAGAATATCATGGGCATGACGGTCTATGCCAATGTATGGCAGACCAAACCGCTGCTTTTTCATGGCTGAGAAAAGTGATGACGTTAAAGTTGTGCTGCCAGGGCCAGGCTCCTATCTTCGTGCAGAACGCCTCCATTGTGCAGGCATGATGTATACCCCTTTGGACTTCGCTTTATGATGCAACCCTTTCTTCTGCTGCATAGCCGTAAACCCCATACCGCCGAAAGTCACGATCACCAAGGCTACCAGACCTGAAAAGAAGTTGAGCGAAACAGATATAACAACTGCCGCAAAGAAGCCAGTTAGAACGGAGGCCAGACCCCAGTAGATATATCTACCTTTGAAGGATTTAAATACAAGGGGTTTTTGCAGCCCCTTGTAGACATTAAATCCTCTGTTATCTTCGGGAGCCACGGCTTACAAGCCGAAGAAGGCTTTGATCACTACCCCCACCACCATCAGGAATACGCAGGACCCCATCCATCCCATGACAGCCTTTTGTGTGTCCTGGTCCCCGGAGTTCCACTTGATGTACACCCTAACTCCCCCAATCAGGCCAACAATAGCTCCGATGACCAGGATTAGGTTGCCTACAGGGTCAATGTACGTTTGGAGTTCAGAGGCTCCGGCATCAATGCCTCCGGCCCCTTGAGCAAAGGAAGATGGGACAGCGAGGACTACCAACACGAGCATAGCAAGTAACTTTTTCATAATCTCTGTCATTGAGTTAAAAATTTATGAAGAAAAAGGTATTGCGTTTGAAAGTCGCCTGGCGTTCTGAAGGAACTCCTCTAGGGGTATCCCCTGCCCTATCACGGGCATGGCGACACTATTCTCAGAGGCCGTCTGGTGCGCAAAGGCATGCCCGTCGGCTGCAATAGGATATTCTTGGAGACCGCTATCCAAGGGTTGCTCCTCCTGCTCGTAATCCTCATAATTCTCCTCGAATTCTTCCTCCAGGTAATCCTCGTCCACAATGTCTTGGGGTGCCTCTGTAGTGTCTACTAAATCTGAAACACTGTATTGGGCCACCATATCTGCGGCTACGCCTTTTGCATTTCGAAGGTACAGGTCAAATAACAGGTTACCTGCATAATAAAGCACATAGAGTACTGCTACCGTAGTAAAGAAAACGCCCCAAGACATAGCTATATAATTTAAGTTAAAACATCGATTTACAAACTAGACATTCCTACTTTAACTATATAATCGATATGAAATACAGTTTTATACTTATACGTATATTTTAAGATTAGATTATTTATTTATATACTTTTTTTGCCTAATGTTATAGACTCAGTTTAGTTCAAGAACTTGTTATCTGTCCTATCACGGAGCCTTTGAATCTCCTCTTTATGCTCTTCAATGAATTTAGCAAACAGGTAGCTTGCTAGCACATTGATTTTAATCCCTCCTTTTTTCTTCAGCAGGTCTAGCACTTCATGTATATGCACGTCCACATAGACTGTTTTGGAGGTAAAGGTAAACTCCTCCTTCGCCTTATCGAGTTCAGCAAGAAGTTGCTCAAAGCTTAAACCTGACGCTGCTTTACCCGAAGCCTTTGCACCTGTCATTTTCGAGGAAGGAGCCTCCTGCTTTTTGCCTGCTGTAGCGTTAGAAGAAGCCTTAGGCTTTTCACCGGTTTTGCCCGATTTTGAAACTGCGGGCGCCGTCTCTTCTCTTTTCTCAGGAACTGGTTGAACAGCTTTCTCTTCTGCATTTTTCTGCTGGGGAGCCTGTCCTATGCTTTGCTTAAAGCTCTTGATGTCAAACTCTTTGTTACCTGCTGTAGACATGAATATTATACGTTATTTGATTATAATGTTTCAATTATTGAATATTAATATAAATTTATTTGAAGAATCTTCTATTTTGTCTCCAAATACTCATTATATATATACCCAAAAGACTTGTCGAGCACCCCTCGGATATCCGAAGAGATCGATACGGTATCTATGCGTTGAAATCCTACCCGGTCTGGCAGCGCCGGAGCTACAGTGCCGAACTGCGTCAGCTGCTCATCTACTGCAGCTTTCAATTCATAGTTCACGGAGGACTTCAGGCGGTTTGGCAGGAACACGATCTTTACCTGTGGGTTAACATGCTTGGCCACCTGAACAAAGAACATGGTGGACTCAAAAGTCATCTTCTCATAGGCGAACGGACAGACGATTACTTCAGCGTCCTGGTATACAGCAATGAGCTCGTTCGTATCCAGCCTGCCAGGCATGTCCATAATAACATGCCCCCCTTGCAGACTATCAATATGCACCTTGTATTTCGGGTACTCCTCTACCTCCATCTTGATAACCTCGTACAGTGGGTCATTGGCATATAGCTCCTTCTCCTTCTCCCATCTGGAGTAGATGGAGTCCTGAAAGTCCATATCCAGGATGATCACATTGTCCTTTTTCTCTAAGGCCAGATAGTTAGCCAGCAGTATACAGGTGGTGGACTTGCCTACCCCTCCTTTTTGGTTTGCTACTACAATTTTCATGTATTAATCGTCTATGTGTATTATCGTTTTCGTTGATTCTTTCTCTTCCTATTCTCTCCCTGATCAGACCCGAGGTTTGACTCCATAAGGTAAAGCATGGAAGCCGCCAGTTGACCGATGGCCCTGGAAGACTGGGTCCATGCGTCCTGCAGCCTTTCCTCTCTCGCCCGATCACTACCCTTATCAAGCTCAACAACCTGCACAGCTTGAAAGTCAGGCCTCTCTTTTGTCAGATCTGCCCAGGCATATACCCGTTTCTGCTGATGATCAACCAGGAAGTGCTTTCCGTCTGCATGAGCGATGCTCCAGCCGCAACTGTCCAGTATTTCCTGCAGCGGCCTGCCGCTGGCAAGGCCGCTGTGCAGCTTGGCGGCCACCACCTCCTTCTCCAGAGGGTCAGAAGCCTTCGCAACCGACAGATCCGACAGCTTTACAAAAAACAGCCTGGCAAGCAGTCTCATATCCCTATCGCTCGTCACAGCGTACTGCCGCGCCTCCTGCAGCCTTTCTTGATAAAGCAGCGCCCTGACATGCGCCTTATCAAGCACCAGAACAGGGATGCTGCCTTCTTCATCTCCCTTGATGCGGATCTCTCCCTTTTTGTTGACAAGGAGTCCTATTGTCTCCAGCTGTCTTTTAAAACCAGTGTAACACAGCCCCCTGTCTGTAGAAAGCTTGGCTATGAGTTCCCGTCCAGCCTGTATTTTCTCTTCTCTGTTAACACCGGAAAGCAGCTCGTCGAGCCTCATCACCTGGGAACCCTTCAGCACCTGTTTGCTGGCATGGTCGAGAATGGTGTAGCCATAGGGAGTGCTCTTCCCCTTTGCCTGGTGCACCACCAGCTCTATCCCGAGCTTTTCTTTTAATAGCCCGGAGAACTGCTCCACCGTTAGGCCTCGTTTATACTTGCGGAATATGGCTTTCAGCTGTCCTACACGCGTATCTGGTGCTTTATACTTCGCTATCCTGTCAGCAACTTCTTTGCTTGCAAAGACATGCACCACTGAACCGTACTTAATGAGCTGATACTGCCCATCCTTCTCCGTGACTTTCACGCCTTCTCTTTCGAACAGCAACTTAAACTGAGCTTCTGAGGAAAATCCATATGCCAGCGCTTTCGTCAAGTATGCTTTTACCTCGTATGCCACATCCTGCATCAGAATCTCCTGCATCACTTTCTGAGACCTCACGTTTTCATACTTGTCGTTCACCTTCTTCCCCTCTTTGCTTACCCTGGTAGACACCATGTGTACATGGTTGTGCGCAGTATCTGAATGAAAGTAGATAAGGTAGGGGTTATCATGGTACCCCATGCGCTGGAGGTACTGCTCCGCGACTTCCAGGAGTTCCCCCGCACCCTTCTCCCTTCCCTTGCAGGAAATAATGGCATGGAACTGGGACTTTAGCACGGATTCGTTAGTGTTTGCCACCAACGTCATGTACCTGATGTAATCCTCCTGCTTCAAGCTTCCCGCTGCCAGGTTCAAGAAACCGAAGTTCTCAGCCTTGAGCAGCTGAGCTGCACCCTGTGCTCTTTTCTCTTCATTGTAAACAACGCCATTGAACCCGGCAGCGGCAGAAAGGATTTTCACGATCATAGCCCACTCATTAACGCTTCAAAAATATAACAAATAATAACTTTAACATAAAAGTTACTATATATTATTTAACAATTTTAAACTATTACATTTTACTTAATAATCATTATTTGTTATTTATAATATAAAGCTTAAGAATTAATAGTTAATACTTATTAATTCTTACTTATTAATTCTTACTTATTAATTCTTACTTATTAATTCTTACTTATTAATTCTTACTTATTAATTCTTACTTATTAAATAATAAATATTATTTAAACTTTTTAAACCTTGCAGCAGCAATCCGAAGAAAAGAGCGAAGCGCCTTGACCAATTCTTTTTCTATGATACTAAACTCTATCATGTGTCTGTTAAAATCGGCAAGAAACTGCAGGTTTATCATATTGTTTGCCTTCAGGTAATTGACATACCTGGCTACCTGATTTATATTGTTGCCAACCCTGCTGATCTCTGGGCCGAGCCTATCCAAAACCGCGATTAACTCTTTAGGATTAGCAATAAAATCGTCAGGCTGCGCCAGCGCCTTCTTCCGCAGGTAAACAGACAATGATTCATGCCCTGCAGCCGTCACCTCAGCCTCCAGTTGCCTGTATTCGCTATCAGAAAAGGTCAGCTTTAACTGTCTGGCTCTCTTTAATTCAGGCGATAGTCTTGGACGCCCTCCCTTTGCTTTCTTAATATCTTCCATACATTCTTTGCTCAATAAAAGACACGAGTTGCGAGTGGATTTCCCCCTTGCTGATAGCTACGCTGAAAGCAAGGCAAGAGGTTTTGAGGGACTCAAAACACATCTTGCAATACAAAGCCCACCATACACCAAAAGAAAGAATTCTAGGCAAATAATACAAGGAGAAGGAGCTAGGAAGAGATAAGATTACAAAGATGGAGCATGGTGTAAGCTAGGGAGAAACAGGGGAGTATGGATCATAGCTACTCATTACAATAAAAAGCTCCAGGCGCTAAATTCAGCGACAATATATTTATTAACTATTATATATTATCTAAAGTTTAATAAGCAATAATTATCACATATTATCTAATACATATTAAATAATAATTATTATTTACGGCTGTTAATATTTGTCATTTTAAGGCAAGCAGCTTAATAGCCAAGTTAATGGTTTGAGACGAAAAGCAGAAAGAGTCAGAGAAGGGTAGACAGGTCAATAGGGGAGAGGTAAGGTTCCAGAAGCCTTCGGCTCTTAAAAGCCCGCACGTGGCAAATACTACTATCGCTATTACATGAACTTATCCAAACCTCTGCAAAAAAATCACCCATGTAGTATAGGCATACCTTGTACTCTCCATCAAGGCGGTTTGAAAGAAACTGCCCCTCATCCCATACCGCCTGTGCCCTGTCATTAAGTGAAAGAATACTATTGAACTCATATAGATTCATAGGAGAACAAGCTAGAAGTTGATTAATAGAAAAGTAGGCAATAAAAGCTTAGCATCTTGTGCTTTGTGAAGCTATCATTTAGTTATCCTTCAGCAGGTACCGATTTCTTGATCGTTTCTTGAAGTAAGGCAAAGAGCTTGATCGCATCGACATCCAGTAGTACCGCCAGGTCCAGCACCTCACTTACGCGGAAGGAACGGGGATCGTCAATCTTGTTTCGCAGTCGCTGGTTGTTTACACCTAGTGCTTTGGCCACGGGAGTATATGGCACGATATCAAACAGCTCAGAAAGGGAAGTCAGCTGCTCATTCTCGAGCATACGCTTACCTAACTCAAACTTAGGGCTCTTATCTTCAATTTGCATTGTCCTATAACTAACGAATACTGGTGGTTTATTTTAAGATAAAACATCTAAGGATAGATGCCTACAAATATATACGTAACATATACAATTTGATACTAAAAGTATTTGATAAGTTTATCGTCTATTCTTCTTGTACTTGTTCCTCAAGAGCAATCAAGACAATAGTAGTAGGAGGGAGGAAGATTAGATGCTCTTGTAAGCCACAAGTACTCTCAAAAAGCAACTGCAGTGTTCGTCAAGCCTTTGATAAGATTGGAGAAATGGGTAGAATAAAAACAAGCATATTTAGATAAAGTAGAGGTACAAATTCTCATAAGCAACTTTATGATAAACAGGAGCAGCTAAAAATATGTAGTCCACGCGTGCTAAATGTTTTACAACTCGCTTCGCTCAGCTAGAGGAAAGGTTATTTTAAGGAAAGGTGGGTATAAGCTGTTGACCTATCTGATCGGGTCCCAGCCAAAGTATCGCTACTCGTGTGTTTGATGAAAAGTTGCTACTTTATTTCCAAAGGTATCTAACTCTTTTTAATGTTTCTATATAGCCTATCACCAGGATTATATATGAATTGGTTTATATTTATATCTTAATATAACTAACTACTTTAGCATGGACTACAAAAACATTTCTACACTTATTCAATTTACATCGAGAGATATCGAGGAGATTAATACTCTTTCTGGTTTCAGAGAATATTTAAAACCTTATAACCTAGTTGTTGAAGAATTAGACTCAAGTAATTTTGCAGATATTCCAAGTCGTGAAGTGCCAAATAATGATGAATTATACTTCGCAAAGGTTCACTTTGTAGAGCTAAGGGGCCATAGACCCAACCCCTCAGCTCTACATAATTCTATCCGAGCTTTATATATGAGAACAGTTCATGGCCCATGGATAGCATATGAACTGGTTTCGGAAGGTTTTTCTAATCAAGTATATGATTGTACAATAGGCTTTAGAGCTTTTGCAGAGCCAGTAGATGATGGATACTTCAGGTGTAAGGCTAACGGTAATGTATTTAGGTTCTCTTACTATCCTGATCTTAATAATTATTTTGCAATTGTTGCAGCAAACAGGGAGGATATTGAGAACACCGGCTATTCATGGAATAAAATCATAGAATACTTTAACTAAAAACATATAGACATTGGGCAGCTTCCCCTCGTAGGAGATCCTAATACCTGTTGTGAGAACAATTATAACTGACATTATATAGGCGTTGTTCTAGGTTGAATTAATATAAGTTCAACTAAATTAACAGCTTATGACAGCGCAATGGAAATTCATTGAGAATTCGGACAGAGATCCAAACAGGGGGTTGGTAAAGCTTCTTAACCTGAGCAACAAAGAGAACAATTTGATGGGACTGCTTTACAACAGGGGTGATTGTACCTATGAATGGCAGATTTATGAGACTAGGAGAGGGTGTCTCCGGTACCCTATCATTGGAATTGCTTCGTCACTAGAGGAAGCTCAACAGGCCATCATGGATTACTGCTTCATGTGGCGCCCCTCCTACAGACTACTATTGAGAGAAGAATAGTAGACGTACTGCAAACAGAGCGTAGCCTAATAGGTTACACTCTGTTTTAAATATAACAGCCCTTAAAACGGGCTCTATCTAACATGATAGTAGTATAACGCAACGCTCCACACGCTGATATCAAAGAGGTCGGTTCGGGGAGCTAATTATTTTTAATATTACTTACCATAGCATTAATAAACATACTGACTTCTTTCATTGAAAGACCATCAATATCAAAGACTGATACTCTAACGTATGGTTTTCTATTCAGAAAGTCTACCATAATAAATGCAGAACCTGTTGAATTAGAAGGGAAGTTATGGTTTTGAAGCTCTGCTATTTTATCCCTTATCTCCATGATTGCAGAACCTATTTGAGCTCGAGAGTAATATCCAGATTCTGGCTGGCCATATATTTTGCCATTTTCTTTAAAAATATTAATCTTATACTGGTCAGTTACTTCATCATTATCATCTAGTTGTATTTTGAAAACTGACCAGTTTCCGGTTTCACCACATTCCTCACATTGGTGATTCTTGAAGTTGTTCATTTTGGAAATTAACTCATCACGAGTCATTTCATCAATCTTTATCGCCGACCAAAAATTTGTTGTTTCAGGGAGTCTTAAAGACTTACATCTTCTGCAGGCTATTTGATAAATAATATTGTGATAATACATAATTTTTGAAGTTTAAGTATCGCTTAACCATCGAATATAATATATATATAGTTACTATATAAAGAAGTGGGTAGATAATTTCCTGCCCTGCGAAAGTACCAAAACCTTACCCTTCGATTCCAGCGTTTGGGGCGGGTTTCTTCCATAACTGGTGTTATGTTAAAAAAGATAAGATTTAAGAATTATTAAATATTGCAGCTATAGGATGAGTAATCAGCTGAACTCATCCTTGCAATTAACCCAAAGATACTACAGCAAAAGGAATCCCGCCGAAGGCGGGTCGCCATGGCTGAATTTCGACTTCCAAATTTCTGCCATGGCGACCCGCTCAGTATTAAAAATGAAAGATCTTGCCTGGCTCCCAGACAAGATCTTTCTAAAGGCTATGCTGCCATAGTTGTTGCTTGTGCCCCCAGGTTACTTTCTGCCTGTAGGTTCAGGATATAGCTGGCCGCTTTAAAAGCCTTTGTGCTTGCATAGATGATCATGGTCTTATCGTCTTTAAACTTCTTCGCCCATCCCTGCAGGTAAGCCACCGAGTTTTCAAAAACCTCCGCTTTGATACCAGTAAAGGCGTTGAGGAAACTTGCTCCCATTTCGGCTATCAGTTCCTCCTTAGAGTAATTTATGTCGCCAAACCGGGCCGCCTTCTCTTCATCAGCAAAACGGTTAAGCCTGGTTTGATGGCCTGTAGAGTGAATCAGTTCGTGAAACAAAGTCGCGTGATAAGCTTGAGAGGAAACAAAGCTGCTCAGCTCCGGCATCTGTACCGTATCATTAAAAGGCGCATAGTAGGCCTGGGAGCCTCCGTGCAGAACGTTCGGGCGTGGCATAGGGTATTGATCCACCACCTCCTGACAAGCCTCTATTACCTGCAGATCGGTACGCTCATGAACAGAAGGGAGGGCAAACTCGATTCCTTCCACTTGATCAATATTGAATACCGTCCAAATAAAGGGGATAAATCTTCTCTGATACACCTCCTCTGTCTCTCCTGAAGTGCCTTTATCCTCACTAGTATCACTTTTGGCGTAAACTTTCCAGTAGATGATCTGGGTTCCTTTCTCTCCCTTCTTTACATGCCCGCCCAGCTCTTTAGCCTGTTTATAGGTAAGAAAATAGGGCGTCCTAAAGCTTTTCTTATCAGTCAGGTAGTTCAGAAAGAAAGCATTGAAGCCTTCATAATAGCGGCCAGATACATAGTTTTTAGGCAATCCGTAAGATGTCCATGGCTTTCTCCAGAATACCTGGCCTTGTTCTAATTGCTCGATGACCTCATTTGTTACCTGATCTGCCAGTTGAATGAATTTTTGATAAGCGTTCATAACTTTTAGCTTAAGAAGGTTAAACAAAACTTATATTAATATATACTAAATGTATACATTTAGTTACATTTCGTATTTAAAATTTATCCACAAAATAGAGTTTTTATTTCCCCTTATGTTAGCGCTAAATTGCTTGTATGGTATTGTAGAACAGGCATTACTACAGAAAGAAAAAAAGAAAACCCGCCGTCAGGCGGGCCGCTATGGTTGGTTTACAGCCGAGATTTGAAGGAGTAAGGGACTTTTATAAAAGTCCCTCGTCTGCAAAAGAATAATAACCCTCATTGGTAAGGATGATGTGATCTAGAACAGCAATATCAAGTAAGTTACCGCCCTCCTTCACCTTTTTAGTAAGGCTAATATCTGCACTGCTAGGCTTTAAGTTGCCCGATGGGTGATTATGAGCTAAAACGATCCCACTGGCATTGGCCTTGAGCGCAGCGACAAAGATAAGTTTGGGATCTGCCACCGTACCGGCCACGCCACCGGTAGAAACCTCAAATATTCCCAGCACTTTGTTTGCCCTGCTTAATAACATAACCTTAAATTGCTCGCGGAACTGTATGCTGCCCTCATCCCATAGCTGTAGGAAGAAAGTGTAACTGTCTTTAGAACTCGTAATCTGTGGGCGCTCGGAGGGCTTCACCTGGGGATGGTAGCTGAGCTTTACCTCTGCAATCTGGCTGACGGTTGTTGAAGTCTGTTCCATACACACAAAATTTAAAGGGGTTAATATAAAAGATATATTAATATATACGATATGTATACATAAAGTTACGTTGTGTATACATTATTTTTTATACTTTTAAATTAATTTTGGCAGCCCTGTATATGGAATCTTTAGGCTTCATAGCTAGTCATTAAAGCACTGTATATGTTTTATCCTTTTTTGTGAAGAAATTGTGTAATTTTCGCCGCACAAGTCTCTTTCTCTTCCCTTTTGTTAAATCTTTATTGTTCACGAACCCCTCCGACATTTCAAATTACTATCTATAAGGAAGTATATAGAAGTATATATATTTAGTGGCAATACTTGAACGGCTGCACGGATTAGAGCAAATGGGCTGCATTATGGGTGTGACAATACTTGAATGACCTACTACTACTGAGGCAATACTTGAACAGCTTTGGAAAAGCGTGGCAATACTTGAACGGCTTGAGACAATACTTGAGCAGGTAAAACAGCTATTATTGAGGGAAATAGCCAATTTGTGGCGATACTTGAACGACTTGAGACAATACTTGAATGGGTTGTGGCAATACTTGAACGGTTCCGGCTACTGAGGCAATACTTGAACGGCTCTGAAAGAGTGTGGCAATACTTGAATAGTAGATATTCCTTTGGCTTAAGAAGCCATCCATAAGGTAAAAGATCGATTCGATACATTAAACCCGCGGCTTCATATGGCTTGCAGTAACGCAACCTGTCCAGATACCCTCAGAAAGAACACCTGTAGCATGCTGGAGACATTCGCAAGGAATTTCTATCATCATTATTCAAGTGCCTTCATTAAGTCTCTGTACAGTAGAGACAAATCGTTCCTGCGCATAATGTCGATTCTCTCCACATTGCACGTTATAGAAGAATTGACTGCTCAGCTTGTCATACACTACTCCGATAACACTGCCTCTTTGGTCACCTAATCCTGTGAGCGTACCGCTTACTTCTACATCTTCTCCAAGCTTGTATTTTGCAAAAGTCATATCTCATCCATATATTAGATTGGCTCTTTATGTTTCGTATGCGTGGCAATACTTGAATAACAGGCTGGAACTCTTGCTTAAAGTCCTTCTGAGGACAATGTAGGGAGTTTCCATCCGGACTCTAGCTTTGCCCTGCGTGACAATACTTGAACAGCTTTTTAATTATCGTCGGAGAATAGACCTCCCCGAATAAGCTTTTTCGCCATTGCCAATGTGATATCCTTGTTGTGCACCTTAAAGTATGCTTTGCAAAGCTCATTTGCCTTGTGTGTCAGGTCTGCGTCCGAATTAGTCAGCCAACGCTGAAAAGTATCTTTCTCTCCTGTGATCTGGACATGATTCCCATATGTATGTTGGAAAAGATCCCGCATACGCTCCAGCAGAGCAATGTAAAAGTTATGATCCTCCTTCGCCTCCATCACCTCGTGGTATACGGAGAAGTCCAGACTAACCCAGTAGAGCTCCTGGTACTTTTTCGTTGGATCCCCCTGAACAAAGGTGTAGTCGAAAGGCAGCTTTCCCTTCTCCCGAATGTAGTCCAGCACCCTCTTCACACTTTTCTTCTTGAACCGAGGTTCCTCTGACTCAATATGGGCAACCGAGGCCAACAGATCTATAGGCAACTTCGTGATGCGTTTACCTGAGCTAAGCAGCTGGTGACGCGTCTTGTAAAGGAAAATGTACAGGCTCTTGCGCCCGTCGCCGCCACGCCCTTTTCCTACATGCTTATAGCCGTTGGTGTCGATGGTATAGTACCTGCGGAAAAACCCTTCCATAAGCTCATCCGATATTCGGACATCGTAAATCTTGATGGTGTTGGTATGTCTGTCGATGCTAACCTTAATATCCTTGAGAATGGCAAAGTTCTTCAGCTCTATCACCTTATCCTGATGCTTATACTCGTAGGAACGAGAGAAGATGATGTTATTGCTCAGCATGTGGAATAAGGCATAGTCAAAGGTTGTCTCAAACCTGTGACCGAAATATTCCGGCACTTCCGCTTTGGGGTTATTTTTGAACTTGGGGTGCACCTCACATAAAGTCTGCTTGTTACGTCCAGTCTCTTTGCAGAACTCCGAAAGCGTGAACCTCGTGAAACCGAAAAGGTCCTTTTTCATTTTCCTCGAAATGAAGACGATGAAATCTTTCACAATACCGGCATCTTCATCAAAGGACTTCTCAATGTCTCTGATGTTATCGGCTACGCTCCTGTCAATCCTACTCAGGAAGTAGGTCGGATCGCTTAAAAGGGCCTCAGAGGGTTTGTTCTCGTGTTGCATAAGTTACTAAAATACAGGTACGAATTGGCAACTCAGCCACTGGTACAGTCCTTCCTCGTCCTTATAAGGAACAGGTTGGTAAAAATCTTTGGGTAAGTTAAATTTTTTCAAAGTTAACAATGTACAAAATATAAGTCTTTACAGAACTAACCTTTCTCGATTCGGATGCTGTACCCGACCTTCTGCAGCGTTTCCTGGGCTTTGATAAGCCTTGCCAAAAAGGTTTGCCTATAGCTCCCCTTCCCACGGCCAACGCCCTCATCCAGCTCTGCCAACTTCTCCCAGGTAAGGTTTGTCTCCTTAAACATAGCCTTCACCTCTGCGCTGATGTGGGTCTTAGGATCACACGCTGCGCATGTCTCGCCTTGGTTGTTCTCACTCATAGTTTGAACCTGATAGATTGCTTATTTGATAACTCGACAGGCTCAAGGGCCTCCTTAAACAGCGGGTAAAAAGGGGAGGGGCCTTTGTTTCCTGCGGCAAAAGATGCCTGCTCTGCCTGTTGGTACTGCTGTGCCGAAACCTTGCGCCAGTCTATTTCATACCCCGCCTGTCGGGACAAAAGGGAAAAGAAAACCTTTAGTGTTCTGGTGTTTCCCTCGCGGAAGGGGTGAATGGCATTCAGTTCCTCAAAAAAATAAGATCCCTTCAATAGGAACTGCTCCCTATCCAGTCCCTTTAAATACCCCGCTGCCTTCAGCTCCTGGAGTAAGTGGTTGGCATAGGGCTCAATCATACGTGGCGCGGCATGTACAGCATTGCCTTTGGAGATCATCACACTCCGTAGCTCCCCTGCCCAGGGATAGACGGTGCCAAAGGTTTCCTTGTGGATCAGCTGCCAAAGCACTAAATTAAACTTTAGCTGGCTGGGCAGTTTACCAGGCAAAGCCAATACATTATGCCTCCAATGAGTGAGCTCTAATTTGCTTAACTTAGCTGCGTCCCTGATGTCAAAATGATTGATCAGCACACTGGTGCCGGGATAGCAGTACCTGTCGTTCATTACAGATACTTTAAGTTGAACACCTCATTCATCTCCTCAGGCGTAATTTGCCCGTTGATATACAGTTCGTCCAGCACCTTGTTGAGTTCCTCCTCCTCGTAGCCCTCGCAAGCAGCTATGTGGTTTGTCTGCCCGAGTTGCTCCCTCCGTTCCTGGCGAACCTTTTCCGATACCACAGGCCTGTCTCTGTACTGAGATAAAAGCTGCTGTACTTTCTGCTCCCTGACCTCCTGCTGCACTGTCTCCAGGCTTCTGATCAGTCCGTTGAAGTACTCTGCTATAGTTCTGTGATTGCGTTGGTTCGTGGCTTCTATGGCTTTGATGAAGTACATATCGTCCACGTTGCTCTGGTCATAGTTTTCCAGTATGATCGTGGTCCCGTTCTGTAAAATGCCTTTTACTCTGTTCATGCTAACTCAAGATAATGCCTGTACTGGTATACAAAATAGGCTTATCAAATGTAACATTATATTGTTACTTATACAAATTAAATTATCCTTTCACTTCTGTCTCAAATTCCTACATTTTCATAAGACCGCTAATCACTAACATATCTAAACTAGAGTCATCTAAGGCTGGAAGCAGTTCATCAAAAAAGGCACTTTGTTCATGTAAATAAGTTGATGCAAACTAAAGATAGCGGTAAATTATTCTGTTGTTAAATCTAACAGTGATACCATGAACTGTAATTGCATTAGGGAAATCAAAGAGCAGATAGAGCGGGAACTTACTATGAAAGGCAAGAATGTTGTGAAGGTGACTGTGCCAACAGAACTTCTCATATGCGAGAACGAGAGGGGGGTGCAAGAAGTCAAGGCGGTGACATTCTCAGAGTTACACGTTCATCTCAAGGGGTTGGAACAACATCAGCAAGCCATTTTTATACATTGCTACTGTCCGTATTGTGGTACCAAAATTCTGTGATACCAGAGATGCCAAAGATAAAGTTAGGCAAAAACACCCTACCCAAAGACGGACAGCATGTCAAATGGCTGGTATGGATAAATGACGTAGAGGCTATCTGGAAAGAAGGGGAGTACCTTGCAAAAGAGCAACTGTTCATCAGAGGGCCATTTAATGGGAATTACAGTTCATTATTAACCATAAGCGATGAAGACTTCGATTCCGCTTGGCACGTGCTGAGATGGGAGGCTGTGAACAGCAGCATCACAGTGCGAGGTAAGTAAGAAATATTTTCCAAAGGAGGTTTACGGAGACATTTTTATTCTCAAGGAAATATAAATTACATACCCAAAGAGTTGATCAATGTTCTGAAGGTCCGGCAGACTAACTTTATAATAGCGTTATTGAGTTCATACTAATAAAATTGCTTAAAACAGTTATTAAAAGGCAAGCAGACCTGATAGCTAAGACTCTTTGTCAAACCCTACAGTTCCCAGAAACAATGCGAAGAAAGTCTTCCTAATAACAGGAGGGAATCATTGCACCAATAAATCTTAAGCTATTATTAGACCACTGGCATTATACATTATAGTCAAGCATCTAAATAAAAGAAATAAATAATATTTATTATATATAGTTCAATATTTAATGCGTAATAATTATTATTCATTATCTATTAAATATTACTTATGTGCTTTGTCTCTAGTCTTGATGATAGTCACTGAACATAAGTAATTATATTATTGAGCCTTATCTAAACGAAAGGCTTCGCTGAGCCTCCATTAAAGAAGCATGCTTCTCCTTATCCAGTGTTTTGATCAGCTCATGCAAAAGCGAATAAGCAGAGTTTGATTGAAGCAGATCCACCTCCTGCACACTATTCACCATCAACTTTCGGTTACAGATATTGATGCGGTTAAGCATCGGAACAATGCTGTTGAGGTAACGGTTATAGAAGCCAGCAATATCTTCCACGCCGTCAGGAAGCTTATAGCCTGACTTACCTTGGATACTTGCGATCAGCACCCCGTTGTCGCGCAGGTGTTGGACACAAACCCGCAGCTGCTGCTCCGAAAAAGTCGGAAATCTTCTTTTTAGCTTATCGATGATCTCCCGTTTCTCGATGAGGCGGTCAGGAGCGGTGCGGAACATCAGGTACAGGTACTGCAACACGGCAAGCGCCTCCTCCGAAAGGCTGTTTCTGCCAGAGAGTGCCTCTTGTGCGGACTCCGAGGCTATTCTTCGTATAAGGTGGTTCTTCTGCCGGTCTTCGGGAGTAGGGGAGAGGAGATAGTCTGTTCTTTCAAAAGGGAAAAAATCAATGAACGTACGGTCGTGCAGCAGATCGAACAGGGCGGATGCCTTTTCATGGCTGTGACTGGTGCAGTAAATCTTGCCCAGGCAGCCAGAAAGAAAATCTGCCAGCTGCACCAGGGGCTCCTCTGCCTTATCCTCCACCAGGCGATAAGAGCGCTCCGGTGTAAACAGATCCCGTTGGATAACCTTAGTTTCAATGTAATGGTGCAGGCTGCGCCGAAACTCTGGCCAGCCAAGCTGATCGGCATGAATCGAAAAAGCAGTGAAGTTTTTGGGAAACTGCTTGAGAAAGATTCTGTTGAAGTATTTATAGAACACATCATTATAATCAAAACCTGCTCCCTCCAGCTTGCTCTTGTTGATGACCATCCCCAGCACCACAAAGTCCAACTGGCGCAGCTCCCTTAATACCTCCAATCTTTTTCGGAAGCCCTTCTCATCATTGGGGATACGGCTGGACTTGATGGGTTGGCCTTGGAAGAAGCGTTGGCTGATCGTATCCCTTAGCAGCCGGGCCTGCTCCAGCTTCGTCTCATCCAGGAGAACAGCTGTCAGAACAAAATGGGAGAAGGTACCGGCTTTATCCAGGTTTAGGCTGGCGTTTCCGAATTCGTCCAGAAAAATATGTACATGTTGCATAGGAGGAGGATAGGGTAATAACTCTTATGCCACATAAGATACAAAAGATGAAGCACTTTCAATATAAATATAGTAAGCCTAAACTACGCTGGTGAGGGCATCCGTTTGAAGCTGCCCTTGTCGGATGTGAAGCCGCTGAACGGTGATGGCAAAGAACTTCTTCCCCCTGCGGGTGGTGAAGCCATGGCTGTTAAGCCGGTCAGCAATTTGCTGATAGGTCATATCCTTTTCCCGATACATCTGGATCAGTTCCGTGGCCTGTCGGTTGGCTTTGTGCGATGCTGCGTTCTCCTGCCGTATCTGAAGTCCTTTTGTCCTGGCTCCCTGGGTCAGGTTCTCAGGCGTACCCAAGGCAAAGCCCTGTAGCTTCTTTTGCTGGAGCGCGGCTCTGGTCCTGGAGCTGATTAACTCCCGCTCATGCTGGGCCAATACGGCGAAGATTCCGATGGTCAGGGTATTGGCATCGGGCATATCCACAGCAAGAAAGTCCACGTGGCTGTCACGCAGCTTAAAGATAAACCCGGCGTTACGACTGAGACGATCCAGTTTGGCAATCAGCAATTGGGCCTGCTCCCGCTTGGCCAGGGCGATGGCCGCCTCCAGTTCCGGACGGTCGTTGCGCTTGCCGCTCTCCACCTCAATGTGCTCGGCAAGTAGTGTGTCGCCGGGCTTGAGGAAGCCCTTCACCATCTCGCGCTGTGACTCCAGACCCAGCCCACTCTGGCCTTGCTTCTTTGTGGAGACCCGGTAGTAAGCCACGTACTTCATCTTCGCTACTCCTTATTATATAGGTGAAACTCGGGTCAAAGTTAGTTATAACATTTTACAAACGGACATTTATAAAGTGTTATACACAAAAATTCACATAGATAAATGTGTTTTCATTTAAAAACTTGTGAAGCCCAAGAGGGGAGAAGGAGAGCTGAGATACTTTTTCATTTTTCAAATGACACCCCATACTTCTTCACGTGTTGCTCATTTAAGTGCTTGAAATCTGACATATCTTTACTATAGCCATCTGTATCCCCTAGCTTTTCTTTGGCTCTAGCGCTTAATGCATAGGACAAAGGGTGGCTCGGGAAAAGAGAGATTAATTTCGTGGCACCATCCAATGAGCCCTGAAAGTCATTTACTGCGAATTTTGCTTCTGCACAGCTTTTTAATGCACCAAATAGCATGGGCTTGTATGCTGGATCCCGCTTAGCTTTACTTTCTTCTATTTCGATGGCTTTTTCCAAATCTGCAATGGCTTCCTTAAAGTCATATAACTCGGCTTTGGCCTCTCCTCTAAATTGATAGGCATATGAGCTGTTATCATTTAAGGAAATTGCCTGACTGCAATCTTCTACTACACCGGTGTAGTCTTTGGCTTTCTTCTTGATAAGCGCTCTTGAGACAAAATTATCAGATGTGGGAGCAAGCTCTATCACTTTCGAATAGTCATCAATCTGGCCAATAAGATCCCCCAAAAGCCCTTTACAAAGCCCTCTTCTATAAAAGGCGTCTTCTAGCTTTGGATTGAGCTCGATCACTTTTGTATAGTAGATAATTGCTTCCTGATAGTTCTTAATATTGAGTCTGAGATTCTGGGCGTGATTGTTCAACGCCTCGATGTAATCTGGTCTCAACTGAATCGCCTTCAGGTAAGACTCGCTCGCTGCTGTATAATTCCTCTGCTTATACTGTAAGTCATTCCCTTCCTGGAAGTAGTGCTCTGCTTCCATTACATAGCGGTTGCTATCACCCTCTTTTAAGAGTACAAAATCATATATTCCCATGTTTCCTTCAACTATTTCCTAAAAGCTGGCACCCAGGCAAAAGCCGATCTTGTGCCTAATTATCCTCTACTTTTAAGACCTCCGTTTTTTGCTCTTTACAAGCTTGCTTTATTATATCCACAACCTGCTTATACTGCTCATCCCTAACAAACTCAAGTTTAGTCGATGCCAACAGAAAAAAGCCCAGATGGCGAAGCACCTCTGCTTTCATGATCCGCTGCTCAGGGTCATTATCATCCAAGATACCCTCCAGTAGGGCCAAGTTTGTTTTCCATATCCTCTCCTCCCGAGGTGAGTTCACCAAGGCTTTACCTCGGCGTACACGATCATTGAATCTCCACCACAACTGTCTCCTCAGGTATAGCTCATCTTCCTTACTGCGGCTAAGCTTCCTCCTTAGTGCTTTGTCGTAATCCGTAATGGATAGGAACCGCACTGAGGGAATTTCCTTTTCACCGGGAAGCAGAGGCATAGGAAAGTACTCGCCTACTTCTTCCGCTTCATCTATCCAGAACAATTCTTTACAGGCTGGGCACTTAGTGATCTGCGGGAGCTCCGGGAGCATCGGTGCTTCCATCTTTCCATCAGTATAGTAAGCAGCGCCAAAGGTATTGCCAGAGTAAAGGACCTGCTTTTTCATCTGGTTCCCACACTTGGGGCACCTGATAACAATGGGTAGGGAGGGCATCATAACATTCGCATTTTAACCTGGCAGCCAATACTGCTCCAGCTCCCAAAAACACTCCAGATCAAACCGATGTCTAAGGGAACTGATCAACGTGAAATAATCCGCTTCATTAGTTTTGGCTCGACCAAATAAGGGTAGGCTGTCGTATCCTACTATAAAACCGCTTTTATCTCTACTTCAATAGGAACAGGAAAACCTGTTGGCTGCCACTTGGTTAAATTGAGAAATCAGTATTCTTAAATAAGGTGACTTACTTTAATCTTTTTATACTTTTTGCCCATACCAAGCGCAATGGCAGTTGGGTTTTTCAGTAAGATCTCTCCCTTTTGAAGCCCGGATATGGCTTGCTTTATCTCCTGGAACTCACCACCAGACACCCCGAAAAGATCCTTTATAACCCCATCATTAATGGACTGCTGCTTCATGATGAGCGGGTACTGCGCATTGGCATAGAAGTCAAAGTGCTCGCTCTTAAAGCTATCCATGTTCTGTGTAGCAAGTATAATACTTAGTCCTTTGTTACGGCCAACCGCAATCAGGTCACGGAGAGGTTTGTTATCAAAGCCCAGCATGTAATGTGCCTCATCAATGATAGTGAAATGCCGAAGTTCCACCAGGTCATTCTCTACTGCCTGTTTGGGGAGTTTCTCATAAAGCGTATTAAGCTTCGAGATAATGAAGTAAACTATGGCTTTCGCAATAGGTCCCTCCTTTGGAAAGCCATCCATTTTGATAATCAGGCTTTCCTGCACCAGGTCTAGCCGATCCTCTTTTATGAAAAGGTTACTTCGGATCAGTTGTTTCAGCACAGAGCTGATACTATCATCTTCATCCTGCTTTTTGTCGGGGCGTAGGCTATTGTAGGCTTTCAGTATCTGCTCAAAATCAATAGGCGCATTGCCGTTCAATTTGTATGCTTTGATGATAGCCTCTGCCAGGCGGTTGTTCATATTGGCGCTGATACGAGCGCTATCAATGGCCATCAAGGCATTGGATAGTTCGGTAGAGTAGAGGTTGATCTCATTTTGTGTCTTACCCCTAAAATCTTTAAAAGGGTTGAAGGGTAGGGGAGATACGATAGGGTCCAGGATAGCTGTTCTGTCCACCTCAAAAAGCTGCAGCCAATCGTTGTTGGCCGGATCCGAAAACTCTCCTTTATAGTCGAAGAGCAGGAAATTAACCGGATAAGAAGTATCGATGGAAATAGAGCGGAGCTCGTGGATTAGCACCGCCAGTGTATTGGATTTTCCAGAACCGGTGGTGCCCGCAATCAAAATTTGCGTGTTGGCAATATTAGTTGAGTTAAGGTCCAAATGCGCCTCCAAGTCGTCCTCGTAATGGCCGATGTGTAGGCTTAGGCTTGGGATACTGCCATAGGCGTTCTGGCTATTCTGGTTTACTTGTGCGTTTAGCCAGTTGTTCAGGTTATCTCCGTGAAGCAAGAACTCCGCTCCGCGCTTTACCTCATAGTTCACAATTTTGCGCATCGTGCTGGGGTTCTCAATATCAATATCAGTTTGCTGATACCGCAGCTTGAGCACCGCCGACCACAGGGGTTGTAAGTTGTTACGCTGAAAGACCGTGTCATGCATGGTGCCGTTGGCAGTCAATTTCATGTCCAGTATTTCCTGCTCTTCGCGTTTGTCAGCCATTGAAAGGCCTGCGATGAAGCTGACACGCAGCAACATGTTCTGAGAGATTGACACAGCTTTCTGCTCATGCCACTTCTTTAGGCTAACCTGCTCCTCCACACGCTCTTTTAAGCTGCCTAAAAGCTCATGGATGCCTTCCGCTATTTTGATGTTATTAAATAAGATCATGGCCTTAGTCCTCTATTGTTTTCCCAAAGTAACCCTCTGAAATCTGCGTACACTGCTCTTCCCTGTCCCGCTGCAGCGTAAACACTTTCGAAACATAAGCCTCAATTTTAGCCAGATCCTTTTCAGGACGTATTTCGCTGTCGGAGCTCAGAAGGATTGTCTGGTGTGAAAGCTGTGGGAAGTAATTCTCCAGTAGCGTGGTGCGGCTTGTCTCGTCCAGTACGCCCATCACCGTGTCTATCATCACAGGCGGGTCGTAGTCACCGTATTCGTGCAAAGCTTTGAGTAGTACCTGTACCACTACTTGTTTCGAGGCAGTGTTCAGTTGATTTAGGTATATCTCGTTGCCAGCCTTGTGGTAAATTTTAAAGGTAAGGTCTTTCAGATTTTCCGATAGCTCTACTCTGTCAACCACATCACGGTAAGCGGCCAGGTTAAGGTTCAGGTCGTTTTTCATCTTTGCCTCAATCTGCTGCTTTTTAGCCTTTAGTAACTGGTTAGCCGTATCCTCAAAGAATGGACGTAGCTTTTGCAGGGTATCATATTTAGGGTCAGGCTCATGGCCCGTTTGGATGTCGTATTGGTGCAGGCGCTTTTCTATCTGCTTCAGCTCATCGCTTAGTTGTTTCTGTTGTAGCTCAAGTTGCTTGATACGGCCTTCGTTGTCTTCGTAGTGCTTCAGTAAAGTATAGTCGCTTCCGGCAATCTGCGCCTTCATTTGCTCAGCCTGGGTTTGAAACATTTCTATCTGAGGTATAGAAAGGTTTAGTTCGAGCTGCTGCTGAAATAGCGCGGGAAATGGGTTTTTATAAGGATTGTTAACCAGTTGCTCCAACGACTTAAGCTCTGACTGCTCCAGAAATCCATATTCGTTGTTTTCCGGGCTTACTTTTTCAGATGCCATCACATATCTCACCAAATCGCTGACAGACAGCGAGTGGGCCCATAGCTCCTGTTGCTGCAGGTAGTCGGCTACTTTGGACACAATTTTCTCAACCAGTTCGGGACTCGCCTTTTTACTAGGCTGCTCCGATTCAGTGTTCTTCTTAAAAATAAGCGCTATTTCCTGCTTCAGCGATGCTGCCAGCTTCGGAAGCGCCACATGAGACTCTATGTTTTTGACAAACTCATCTACCTCCGAGTGGTACAGGCTTTCCTTCCGGAGAATGGATTCCACCTGTGCCTTCGCCTGTTCAATTTTGCTTTTAAGCGTTTCTTCCTGGTTCATGCCTGTCTTCAGGCTCTCGTAGAGGTGTTTATTACTCACCGAATACTCCAGGGCCTGCTCCAACTGCTCCTGTAAACGCTGCCCCTCAGCTTCCTTTGCTTTCTTCTGCTCCAGCAGGGTCAGGTATTCCTTTTTCTCGTTCTCTATTTGCAGGCGCTGAGCGGTATACTGCTGTAGCAGGTTTTCAGACGCTCTGGACAGGCTCATGTATTTGTTAAAGCCCATCACGTTTTCGATGTTCTCCCGAATCACCCGGTTTAGCTGATCTTCCTTCAGCAGGTTCCCAGCCTCCATGGCATCAAACAGGAAGTATCGGCTCAGTTCTTTAGGGAGGTTGGCCTTGATGATCTTGTTTACCTGGGCTTCCTGCTCCATACGCTGCGCATAGGGGGTAGCCGTGCCGTATTGGAAAATGCTGCCGTTCATGTTCAACTTCACACTCTCTACTGGCTTCCCTTCGGGATTCAGGGCATAGGTGCGCGTGAGCACATACTGTTGCTCCTGGTTGATTACCAATCCGCTAAAGTGCAGTTCCAACGTAATACGCTCTTCCTCTTTGCCGATAGCACCGGCATTGAGCAGCTGTTTGAACTCTGTGGAGGTATTGATGTGCAGGCCGTACAGGGCACCATAAATAGCCTCGAAAAAAGTGGTTTTACCGCCTCCGTTCGCTCCCCCTATCAATATGATAGGCCTGTCTGGCTGCACAGCTATGTTCAGGTCCAGGTTGAGGTAGGTTTTATAGTTGCGGGCTTTGATACGCTTGATGAGCATGGCTTCTACAATTTAGCTAAGGCTTTCTCAATGATTTTCTCAATGGCTTTTTCGTCCATCTCCTTATTGCTGATCTTGCGATCGTGGAAGCTTTTGAGAACCTCCTCCTTCACCCAATCGAAATCGAGCTGATGCTCAGTACAAAGGGCTTCTATCATGTTTACATCCTCTTTGCGGATGCCGTAGTGCACAAATGTGGTATCTAATCCTTTTCGGGCCATCAGTTTAGGGTTATGCCAGTTCGGCAGGGTTTAAGAAATTCCAACCAGTTAAGTCATTTGTATCTTCTATTCTGTTGGAGCAGTACCGGAAGGTTATCACGCCGCCAAGCTCTTCCCGTATCAGGACACCACCAATAAGCTGGCGAGCTGGGTTGGTGGCATTTTCCTGCTCCATGTACGCCACCAAGGCATTGTGCTTGTTGGGGGCCTCCTGATCAGATCTTCTTGTTTTGGTGTCGAACAGGCCGATCTTACCAGACTTGAACTTGACGATGAAGTCCACATAGAACAGGGCGAGCTCCCCCTGTAGGTTGGTGTAAGGCACCGCAAAGTGCTCTTTCCCCTGGTCACCGTTTTTGTACCACCAGTCTATATTATTAGCATGCTGTGCCAGAAAATCTTTGAATTGCCGCTCCGGATCGGAGGCGTTTATGTACTCAAAGAAAGGCTCCAGGGCATGGTGCACCGCATCCGCGTGCACGTAAACCTCGCTGTAGTAGCGTAGCTCCGGCACTTCCCAGGCTTTAGTTTCCACCCGGCGATGCTCGTTTCCTCGTGCGGCCTGCCAAGCCTCAAAACGTTCGAGCGCCTGCGCAATGAGTGGCACCAGCAGGGCTTTGTTTTGCGGGTACAGGTAAAACTTGCGGGCATCCGTTTCAAAAAGCCCCAGGTAATACTCGGCGAAGTGCAGGAGTGTTTCGCGAAGCTTTTTCCAGCTCTTGGAGCGGTTCAGGCGGGTGATGTTGTCGTAGCAGAAGCGGTCGAACATAGTCTTGAACTCGGCCACGGTAATGGCAAAGCGCTGCACCTGGTTTGTCTCCAGCACAATAGCGTTGACCTCGTAAGGGTCCAGCTCAATATCGGTGGGTATTATGATCTGATGCTCATCTATATCAAACTCCCAGAGGTTCTGCCGGAATGCCTCCCTGTTGAGCAAAGTCTGCTGCTCAATCTGCTCCGCTGCCTGGGGCGTGAACAGGTCTAGGTCGGGAAGTTGCCTTACCCCAAAACGCTGCGCCATCAGGTTAAAGAACACCGTCTCAAAAGCAGAGCTCAGCACACCTTTGGATGGACGGTCGTTGATGATGGTAGCCGAAGCAAGCGTGTCAAAAAGCATATTTTCCTGTTTTACCCGCTCGGCATACTGCGGCAGAAAGAAATCGGCATCTGCAGGCACCAGGTTGATGCGGCTGCTCTCGATGTTGGTGTACACGTAGCCGTAGTTCAGATCGTCGTGCTGGTAATGGCGCTGGTGCGGCATACGCAGGATGCGGCCTACTGTCTGCACCCCAAAATCCGGGCTCTGCACGGTGCGATAGCTTACCAGTACGGCAGCACGCGGACAGTTCCACCCCTGGGCAATTGCTTGCTTAAAGATCAGCACATCCTGAAATCCGTTGGGCTCTTCTAACCCGTCTTTGTCTTTCTCGCCAGACAGCCACACAGCCAGCCTACCGTTGGAGGTACTGATACCATACTCCATGTCGAGCAGCCCCACCAGTGTGTCGCGTATAGATTTGTCTTCTGCGCTGAGGGAGGCGTTGTCGGAGGGGAGCTGAATGAGCAGGAGCGGGTTTAATTTGTTCGGCCCCAACTCGGCTTCATACAGCTCTTTGAGTTCTTCCTTCTTAGCCATAGCAGTGCGCAGCAGATGCACGTGCACGTTCTCGCCATTTTGCTGTTCGGGATCCAGGCCGATATTCAGGCGCACACCCTTTTTAATCATCTGCTCGTTTACCACTTCCTGCCGTGAGATAAACACGCTGCGCTGCGGGCGCGTGGCCGGTGTGGCCGTAACCAAGATTTCTATCTCCGCTTTGATGAGACGGCGCACCTGCACGGCCTGAGCTCCTGTAAAGGCGCTAAGGTGTGCTTCGTCAATCACCAGTATAATTTTAGTGCCGTTGGCACGGGTTTTCTCCAGCAGGGTTTCCAGGTTGGTGCTGGTCTCGTTCTCACGTCGCCATATTTTCTTCAGGCTGTCTACGCTGCTCCAGTTCACGAAGAGCAGGTCTTTGGGGTGGAGCACCGGACTGGCACTCAGGTTGCTCAGGTCGATGCAGTTGAGCTTGCTGGTATCGGCGTAGAGCTGCTGCAGGCTCTGGAAACTCTGGATGTGCAGCGTGTTAGGCGCAAACCAAATAAAGGCTACGTTGTCGTGCAGGCCGGGCTGCAGGGGCAGCTCATCGGTGAGCCGCTCCAGGAAGGAGGCCATCATGACGGTTTTGCCGGAGCCGGTAGGGGCCTCTAAAAGTATAGGGACTTGCCGGGCAGGCTGTCCCAAGGCCTCATAGGTATGGGAAAGCAATTTATCTACGGCCTTCTCCTGAAATTCTTTAAGGATATACATGCTTAGGCTTCGGCTTGGGTGGTGGCAAACAAATCTGCTTCGGCAGCCTCGACTACCGGTGCGGTAGGAGACTTTCTATCCAGCTTCAGTACCCGGAAAGTGGCTTTGTAGGCATTGTAAATAGCCTCTGGTAGCGGCACTGCCTCTATTTTGTCGGCTACCTCCCAGAAGTCTTCGGCCAGTGTTTCTTTCTCAGGACTGAAGGCATAGAGGCGCACAGGCTCAGCCAGGCTTTGCAGGCCTTTGATGTAGCCTATAAGCTGCTCGCATACTTCGGTTTGCTGGCGGCTGTGGTATACCACTGTCAGGTGCTTGCCTTTGCCGTTGCTGAACAGGCGGCATTGTGCCGGGTTAAAGCCGTTGGCCTCCGTTAGATCGATATAGCAGTCTTCTTTGATGCAAAGTAGCTCGGTGCTGTGCTGGGTAAGCATACGTTTATGAGGCTCAGTAACCATGCTTGGTACAAAGCCGCTCTTGTAGTAGCGAAGGTTGTTTTGGGTGAGCCCCGCCACCTCCTGGCCTTTAGAGTTGGTATAGCCTTGTATCACGCGCCTATTACGCTCATAGGTTACCTCCTCGCAAATGTTATTCTCGTTATTTGTAACAAGTATACATTGCCGCTTGCCGCCGTCTTCTGCGTTGAGCTGCATGGTAGCGTGCAATGTGGTGCCAGAACCTGCAAAGAAGTCAAGGATGATTTTGGGATTAGGATGGATTGCCTGTAAAAAGTATTTTGAGGCGCTAACAGGCTTTGGGTATGGAAATTCGATTTCTAAAGTTTTAAATAACTCGTCATCGCTTGAACCATTATTATATATCGAGGGTGTATTCTCGAATAAATTCTCTTCTAATAAATACTTTCTTCTTGGTTGTGTACTTTCATCATCTCCAAAAAGGATAAGATTTCTTTCGAGCAAACTTTCCATTGTCTTTGAAGGATTCCTCCACCCCCTCGAAGGAACAGGACATGCTCTTCTTGTAATTGGATGGGTTAATGGAATGTAATAATCATCTGGGGCTTGTTCTTTATTTGGCCAAGCCATCGACACAGATTGATATACAAAGCCGTTTTCGTCAATAAACTTATATGCTTTCTCACCTCCAGAAAAATCTTGTCGGTTAAGCCAGGATTGAAATTCTTTGTTAACAAGCTCTAAATCATAAGTGACTTTAAAATCATCAAGAGCTTCCTTAGAAAAGTTGAAGGGTTTTATTACTTCTTTTATGGCATCAGGAATTTCAGTTTTGCCAATTTTTGAATATAGTTTCTTCGCTTTATTAAGTATTTGTACAGCGTTAGGTTTTGACCTACTTAAAGCATTTTCAAGCGCAGTAAATGATTGCTTATCTTTTGCATATATGAGGACATATTCGTGCATCGTAGCAACTCCCTTAGCATCACCTTTGGGATTTTGCTTATTCCAGATAACAGCACCTAAAAAATCCTCTTCTGAAAATATCTCTGTCTCCAATAATAAGTTTAGTGCATCAAATTCATTTTCATCAATATGAATTACCATTACACCTGTTTTACTTAGTAACTTCTTGGCAATACTTAATCTTTTGGAGATAAAATTCAGCCATAAAGAATGTTTGAAAGGGTGGTCTTTCAAAATCCACTTATCATTATAGCGAAATTCGTTTTCCTTTCCGGTGTTGTAGGGCGGATCTATATAGATGACGTCTACTTTACCTTCGTGGGTAAAGGTAAGAGCCGTTAGGGCGTGCAGGTTATCGCCTTCTATGAGGATGTGGTTGGGGTGCTCTTCTCCGTTTACAATAGCTTTCGCTGCTACTTCCTCCAGTACAGGCAAGTGCTGGCGTAGCTGTTCCTCCACTGCCTCAGGCTTGTCTTCCCATACCAGTCCGTACTTTTTCTGGTTCAGCAGGTCAATTAGGTAGCTGCGCTCTTCGGTGCTCAAGCTTTCCAGGCTTTTGAGTTTGTTTATCAGCTTGTGTTTCTCTTCTTTTCTCATCAGGTATGTCCAACTTCTCGGTTTCCGGCGGGCTAGCCGGTAGCGGTAAATAAGTTTATGTTTTAGCAAGTATAGCCAGTGCCCAAGGCAGTAGCCCATGTTGCACCATCTGTTGCCAAATATAATGAATTATAAATGTTTTAGGGCTATGGGAGGTTGAAGTGCTTGGCTAAACCTGCAGTAAAGTTCTCCAGAGGCATTTCTTATATAATTACAGCTACTATGTACTAAGATGAGCAGTTTAAAATGAAACAATCAAAATTTTATATATAATAAATATAACATATTTTTGCAGTACAATTTAAATTGGCTGCTACATAGGCTCCATCTGATTGAAAACAAATCTTAATAAATACATAATGGTAACAAGAAAGCTTACGGCACTGGCACTCTGCTGCCTAGCCCTGTTCTCTAGCTGCGACAAAGACGACAGCAGCGCAGAGGTGGAGCAGCTCGAGAAAGAGCTGATCGCGGAGAAAGGGAAAACAGTTGTGGATCTCAGAAAAGAGGGAGACAACCTCATCATCGTTTACAGCAATGGCACAACCAGCACAGTCCCTTACACTGATGCCATGAAAGGCAACATCGGTGGGCAAGATGGTAAAGACGGTGTTGGCATTGAAAGCATCACCTACAACGAAGAAACCGGTATGCTCACCATTAAACTCACGAATGGAGAGGTAACTGCGTTTAAAATTACCGCCAATGGCACTGCATGGGATGCTGTGCTGGTGGGAGACACCAACGGCAGTCTGTTTATTACGGAGGCTTTAATGGGCTCTGTGCCAGTTTTGAAGGCTGAATACAATGACGCTTACCAGCTGACATACCTGGAGAGTAACCGCGCCGTGGATATGCAGACACGCAAAGCGTTTGATCTGACCAAAACTTATACTAACGGCACTCTGGATAAGCTTACGCTTAATAAGTATGCAACAGAAGACATAAAGGATCAACATGCCTACGAGTATGTATCAGAACGTTACAATACTCAGGTAACTTTTGCAGCGTTCAAGCAATACACCTTTAAAGAACAAAACGGAGACGGGACATTTGCATTCTACATGTATGATGGTGAGCGCAACGGGGAGCACCGCTATAGGAAATATGCCAAATGTATTTCCGTTCCGTCAAGTAGCGCAGAATATGATACATATGAGGTAATAAGAAAGCATAGCGACACCGAGTACTATTACTATCAGAGTGCTCACTCATCTTCAGAAGAGAGAATTTATGCCCTTAACCACATCATTACCATCCTGCCAGATGTGGCAGCCGGTGATCTTAGAGCCTCGGTTGTCAGTGATGTGGAAACAGACTCTCAAGGCCGCGTTATCAAAAGTTATGAAGGCAGCGCTGAAGGAAGCCAGTCGACTAAGTACATCAGCTATGAGTACAATGCCGCAGGCCTGGTAAAGACCTCAAAAACCTATCTGAGGAATGCACAGGGCAACTGGAGCACAACTGGGGAGATTGATAGCTATACTTATAATGCCGAGAATCGACTTACCTCAGTTACTCGCACCTTCACAGATGGTTCCACAGCAGAAGTGCAAAAAGCGGTATACGACAGTAATGGCAACCCGACAGCAGTTTGGGCATGGCAGCCAGCGGTGTATGACCATAGCTGGAAACTAGATGTCCCTACCGGACAGTGGGTGCCAACATCCAAACTAATCCGTGCAGCGGGCTTACACAAAGTGGCTGATATCGAGTACGAAACTGCTTATAAAAACTTCTTGGGTAACACCATCACAGCGCTGGTACCTGAGCTGGAAGGCTACAGAATTGTTAATGCTATTAAACGAGTTACTGTACCTAACTCCTACACGTTCGCAAACATAGAGTATAAGGATTTTAATGAGAATGGCTATCCGCGTAGAATGAAGATGGACGCTTCATACATTGAATCTGATGACACCTTCAGTATAAACTATGAGGTAGTGCTGAATTACAAAGTGAAGAGCAAGTAGCAATTAATAAAAGATGCCCTCTGCCATTAGGCAGGGGGCTTTTGTTGTTATGAGGGGTGCGGTATTATTCATTTTTTCTCTGTTCATCCCAGCCTTGCTGTATGGTCAGGTGAAGGGCACTGTTTACGATAGTGACACAAAACAGCCTTTGCCTGAGGTGTTGGTTAGCACCACAGTAGCCCATACAGTCAGTGACTGGAGGGGAAGTTTCTCCCTACCGGCCAGTGTGCCTGCCGATAGCAGCGTACTGCTTCGTTTCAGCCACCCCCGCTATCAAGACACCACTGTACGCGTTCACCAGCCTGCCACACTGAGGCTGTATCTGAAACCGGGGGCGATTAACTTGAACGAAGTTGAGATTGTCGCTGCAGAAGGTGTTGGACTTGAAACCGTTACCCTTGCCAGAAAAGAACTGGAAATCATAAACAAGCCACTCGGCGAAGCAGACCTGATAAGGGCACTACAGTATAAGCCAGGGGTGCTGCAGACGGGTGAGATGCAAACTGGCCTTTTTGTGCGAGGCGGTAAAAATTCTCAGACGGCCATGCTTCTGCAAGGCATCCCTATCTTCAATGCTGCCCACCTCCTGGGCATCAACAGTTCCCTTGATCCGGATGCGTTTGAATCCGTGACCCTCACCTCGGGAGGCTTTGCCGCGAGCGAGGGCGGCTGGCTGTCAGCTTACCTGAAGGCTGTGCCCCGCGCCACGGAGCCTCTTACCCATCAGCTGAAGGTTGGAGCTGGTGTGCTGAGCTCGGAGGTGAGCTATCAACGGCACCTGCCGAAGTATAAGACCAATGTGTTCGCGAAAGCAAAGTCATCTTACTATCAGCTGGTGGCAAAGGCTTATGAGCAACTTCACCGTAAGGACGAGCAAGATAACCCCCTGCCGGACTATGCCTTTCAGGATATGAACCTGCAGGTGCACACCACCTTGCCGAAAGGCAGCCTATCGGTGGCTTTGTTCGGAAGCCAAGACAGGTACGACGGCACTACAGACCGCTTCTCGCTTGCCTCTGACTGGGGCAACCGCCTGCTGACTGCCCGTTGGAAACACAGATTCGGGCCCACCTGGCTGGAGCTCACCCAAGGGTACAGCCAATATGCTTTCTCCATGGAGCACCGGCGACAGGAAACTCAGTTTCTCGACCAGACGACCTCCGGGCATTTCTCCAACCTGCTGTTTGGTCTGCCACTCAGTAGCCAGGGATTTATTGAAATGGGAGCGTTTATGCAGCATATGAAAGCCTCGATGCATTCACTCCAGCAAGACAGGGAAGGCCGCTTGCTGAATGAGACTGCGTTTAGAGAGAAACTGCCCATCAGCGGCCTTTTTGTACAGACGCAGACTACTTTAGGTAAGCTGACATATGCTGCCGGGGCACGTTTGTATCAGCATGAAGAGCAGCTATTGCCAGCACCGCGTTTGAAAATAGGGGTTGCTGAAGACAGTTGGACCGCTAGTTTCTACTATGACCGCACCTACCAGTTCCATCACCAGGTAAATGTGCTAGGCATCAACATGCCCTTTGACTTCTTCCGTTTCACTTCAGGTAAACTGCCTGTGCAGCGATCGGATCAAGTGGGGCTGTCTATCAGTAAACCTGTAAAGCAGCATAAGTTGGCTACAAGTATTTACCACCGTTGGCTTAAAGGCCAGCTCTACTATGCCAACGGAATGGATTTGCTGACTGACTTTGAGCAGCGCTTCCAGCCGCATGCAGGCCGGGCCTATGGTGCCGAACTGGAGCTGCAGGCCCAGTGGTCTCCGCTTGCAATAGATATTAGCTATACCTTAGCCTATGCTAAGATAGCACTTGAAGATAGACACGGTCGTAGGGAGTGGGTGTATCCGGTGCAAGATGTGCGACATCAGCTTTCAACAACGATACAATACAACCTTGGCAAAAGTTGGCAGCTTTCAGGGCAGTGGTTCCTGCAGACAGGCAGCCCCTATACTTTTCCGGTGGGCATCATCCCGGCGCAGGGCATGACGCCCGGAGAAGCGCCTAGAGTACTTCCTGCTTTCGAACGGTTTAATAACATAAGGACACCAATACGACACCGGCTTGATGTAGGGGTGACCTACAAAAAGCAGCATAACAAAAGCACCTCCGAATGGAGCGCCGGGGTGTACAACCTATATAACCGCGCCAACCCTTACTTCCTGTACTTCGACGTAGCCCGAAAGGAGGACGGCACAGGTAAAATCACCGCCAGGCAACGGTCCTTGCTTCCTTTAACACCAACCCTTCGGTATACATGCACATTCGACCTATAGCACTTATTCTATTTCTATTGATGACTTCCTGTGCCTTGAAGGAGGAGGCTGAGCTTGTGATGCCGGCAAGTCCGGCCAGGCTTTTCGTGGAGGGGTACCTTGTGCCTGGAGAGCCCATCAGGCTGAGCCTGATCCGTACCAGCAGCTTTCAGGAGGACCTGTCGCTGCAGCTGGTTTGGAATGCTCATGTAGAGTTGATGCTTCCTGATACAGTTATCCGATTGCAGAACATTTTCTACAAGGATAAAGTCAGCGGAAAAATGGTAAACTATGCCAGCCCTTACCGTTTACCTGCTATCCTTCCGGAAGACTCCGTTCGGCTACGCATCATTACTGTAAACAATGCCGATACACTTTATGCCGCCACTGAAACCGTAGCACCAGTTGTGATTACTGATTGGGTCTTTAACGGCACTCAGATCAGGCTGAGTTTTACAAATGGACCTGATGCCAGGCACCGCTTCTATGGCGTCTATCTGGAATATGAGCTAGCGGGGCAAACTATTAGAAAGTCGGAATATTATGATTATTCACTCTCCAGTGAGCCAGAACTGAGCATCCGTTTGGATGTTCCCGACGGGAAACAACCTTACCGTATTATACTTTACCGCATCACCCCTGACAACTATCATTTTCAGCGGGCGCTGCAGCAGGCTTCCCGCTCAAATGTTGATCCCTTCGAGCCCCCAGTTGTGCTGCCATCAAATGTTCAGGGAGGGCAGGGGATTTTTACCTACAGTACACAAGACACGTTGGTCATAGAATAAATTTATAACTGGTGCTTGATCATCAAGACACACATTGTTCCCTGACAAGACACTAACAGAGGAGATAAGATGAGCTACCCGCCTATCGAATACAGGCGAGAAGGTGTATTGATAAGCTAAACCTACTTTTACTGTATGCATATTATATATCTTGACCAGTTTGCAACAAGTGGAATGTTTGATTCAACAGGAATTCCAGAATGGGAAGAGATTCGAAGCTTGCTACATACTGGGGTAACGATGAATAAGATTATTTGCCCGATGTCAGTTGAGCATTACCTAGAGACATCTCAAAAAGACTCTGCTAGAGCCGCTCACCTTGACACTGAGTTTTATAAACTATCTATGGGCTATGCTTTCAAAGCAGAACCGTTTATTACCTCTCAACTGATGATATCCGCTGTTAGGAAAAACAACATAACAATCAGAACCTTTCTTCATGACAAGATTAAGAAGGGCATCTTAGAAGATGAGGGGAATTACCAGGCATTACACAGGCAAAAGATTGAATTCAATATGAAAGCTGCGGAAGCTACTGTGGTGGCGCATCATATAAGAAAGATTGCTAGACATAAAAAAGTCGACAGCAAAGTAGGTCAGAGCATTCTTGCAGCCTCCAGGTTCATCACCTTAAGTCACTTCCTTGAAAGGCTCAATGCCCTACTGGTGCATGGACATATTATTATTCGTCCTGTTTCCTTCCCTTCAGGCGACATTCCTAATTGGATAGACTCAATTATTTACCAACTAACCAACAGACACAGAATGACTAAAAAAGAGTTGAAGACTCTAATTTCACATTTGAGGAAATTTGAATTCACTAGAATTCCAACACTTGATATTAGAACATCTCTTAGCGGACTCATAGCTGTTAATAATAAGAATGAAAACCCGAATGATCAGATTGATATTGGCAGGATAGCAACGGGACTTGCTTTATCAGATATTCTACTAACCGACAGCCAACGTAAGAGTGAGATTCAAGAACTGGGGCTTGATAGTAAATACAGAACTAAAGTCTTTTCTGGGAAAAAGAAAGATCTGGAGCAGCTTATTGGGGAGCTTAAAAGTATAGTTGCCATGTAGCCGATCCGTTTGGCACTACATTAGGTCTGTTTTAGCTCTCCCTACTCCTAAGTATCTTGAGGCGTGTAGCGACTGTTTCCAAGTCAGCAATTACTGCCTCTGGGTCAGGAAGTGTGCCATACACGAGGGAGCGGAATTCCTGCTGGTAGGCCGTCTCTAAAGAATTCCAGGCTCCTCTTACATTGGCGAATAGCAGGCAGGCATCCAGCGGCTGCATGGCCCAGTCCCCTTGAAACTCGCTGTTGCGGGCATCATCGGCCTGTACAGCCTTGATCATTTGGAAGAAGTTCTCACTGTGCAGGAAAGCAGTCACTACAGGTGATTTTAGCATGGCGTGCAGGTCGTATACATGGCGGATCTTGCTACCTAACTCATCTACCGGTTTTTCGGCATAGGAGGCACGCACCAGGGCCAGTACTTTCTCTGTGAAGGTGCGCTCCAAGCTCACCACATTTACCTCAAAAGGCTCTAGCTCGTATTGTCGGATCATATCCAGCAAGCCACGTTGAGCCATAAACTGGCTGATGTAGGTCTTGATCGGCATCAGCTGGTGCGGATTGGGGCTGGCAAAGGAGTTGATCTCCACCAGGATCTTGTCGGTTGCCTGGCCGTAGTCTCCCTGCACTGAGGCCCCGTAGTCGTGCAGCGTTTTGCGGAAGCGGGAGCCTTTGCTGGTCCTGTGCGGGTCATCTACCTCCACCATGTCCTTTGTGATCTCTTTTGAGATTTTACGGATCAACTGCATGACCTGGTTGTTAGTCATGCCTTCGTCGGCATTGATGGCCAAGTCGATGTCCTCGGAAAAGCGCTCAATCAGGTTGTAGGCCTTGGATAGCGAGGTGCCGCCCTTGAAGATGGCTTGCTCCACGTAGGGGGAGTGGGCCAGGCGGTAAAGCACCAGCGTCACCCAATAGTCTTTCTCCACATATACGTCCCTAATCTGCAGGGCCTCTGCAGTGGCCGTAATGGCATCCCGAAACACCTCCGGGTTTTGGTGCAGGTTCATATAATATTCCAGTCTTTTCTGTTGGGCAAAATGCTCTCGCTAATGCCCAGTTTGTATTTAGTCAGCGGGTTTAGTGACTGCCTTAGTCTGTCTGCTTCCTGTGCGTAGCCCAGCTGCTCCAGTAGAGCTCCCAGCAGGGCACGGGTAGCGGGATTGTAGTCTAGTGCCAGCTCTATGAGCCGATCCATGTCGCGTTCGGCTAACTCTTTGATATACTTAAGCAAAATGAGGATAGTCTTCTCGCTGTTGCGGTCCGGAATCTTCTTGTAACCGCGCATTGCGTCCAGGACCTGAAGCTTGTCGATGTCAGACTCCTTGAAGCTGGTGGGGCTTTGAACATAACGGATTTTGGTTTTCCCGACGTTCGCTACCCGGCGCTGCTTGCGTGTCATCAGCGTCACCTCCTGGGGAACCTGCGTGGTCAGGCCCAGCTGGTTGTAAAGCCCCAAACCGCTCTCGTACCCTTTGACTTTGCCTTTGGAGGTGCTAAGACTCTTGATGATCTCTTTTTCGGATGGTCTCACTTTCCCGAAAACAGTTTCCTTAGGCTTATAGTAGCGGCCTTTTGCCAGCCGGTTGATCACCCCTTGCTTGGCCAGGCGGCTGAGCGCCGCAGCCAAGGCCTCCAGCTGGCTGTCGCTTACCTGAAAGTCGGCATAAGTCAGCAGCTGACCGGGCTGGGCCTGTTCAATTCTTTCCCGGACTTGCTGCATGATGCTCATAATTGTTTCTGCCTTATGCAATTCTTCTATAAAGGTAAATCTTGATGTCTACTTTGTCAAGTTTTTTTGTTATAAAACTTGACAAAGTAGACATCACATTGCAGTTACTTATATTTTAAATTGCAGTTTCTTATAAATGGTCTGAGTTATTGCTTAATTCTTTATTTGCAGTCTCTGTACTTGAACTTTTAGATTAATAATACCTACAGTAACCAGTTTATTGTATAAAGCGAAAGAAGGATGCACAAAAGCAGACACGGAACAAAATCTAACACTAAAGACTGAACAGCCCTGTAGGAGCTGTTGGAGAAAAGCCTGCTTAGTAAAGAAGGAGAGAAAAAAGCAACTATCTCTGTCTACAAAGGCCGGAATGTCGGATAAATGTCTGATATATTGAACATCAGCTTCAAAACACTGATAAATAACCAATTACTTATCTTTGACTACTAATCAAGATATGGGTTAAATAATTGTAAATCAATAATTTAAATACGATTTAATTCCCGAGTTCACGTTATATTAGGAAGATCGTCTACTAGAATGGAAAGCCTATGGGCTTGGTGCGGGACTATTATGCCAAGACAAATGTGCTGCAGTGAAACGGGAAGCTGGTAAGCGAGCGGCCAGACGTGCGGCAGGGCACCAGCATCTCCTATAACGATCAGGGGCAGAAGGTAGAGGAGGCGATTTATAAAGATGGCCAACTGACAGGAAGCGTGCGTTGCTGGGGAGATGACGGGAAGGAGATCCTTAGTAAAAAGATATATAGGACTGTGACGGTGCTAGAGCCGCAGGTGGGTTACCTGGTGAGCTACTATAACCCGGGCAACAGCAGGACCCTTATTCCTGTGACTCTCCCGGAGAACACCGTGCGCTGGTACTATGAGTTCACCGCCTATCGCAACAAGGCGGACGTGGAGGCGATAAGGAACACTTTTCAGCTTGCCTCAGACTATCTATATTCATTGATCAAACTGGCTTCCTGAAGCTGGCTACGGCCGCTCTAACGCCTCCTGCCGGCGGCGACATCTGCAACGTGTCCCTGATAGAGGATATGGCTTAAGCTTAGAATTTTATTTTTGCGCACTGCCTCAAAGCCTTCACGTAGAGCAGTGGCATAGTTCTGCACCTCCTTAGTAGCGGTACTGTAGGCATAGCCTGCCTGCAGTTCGGCTTTAAAGAGTTCATCCTGTGTGGTGATCATGTTCTCAATGGCTGTACTGTCCCGCGCTTCCTGTAGAGTAAGCGTGCTGATTAGTATCTGTTCGTTGGGAATAGTCGCGGTGCCCCCCTTCAGCTCGGCCAGATAGCGATGTGCTGTTGTTGCCTGCTTTACTACAGCTTTTGTCTCTACTTCAATGGGAACAGGTAAATCAGTTGGCTTCCACATGACTAAGTTGAGAAAACAATGTTCTTAAATAAGGGCGAATTACTTTTAACTTTATATACTTTTTGCTCGTGGCAAGTGCAAAATATTATAATAAGGAAAATATTTAGAATCAAATATAGAATTTCAGGTTCGATAAGCTTATAAACAATAACCAATAATTTAAAGATGCATTATCTAAACTAGCAAAACTTATCAAGTCCTATAGTTGAAAGACAAATTCATATTTAACAGTACAAGTATAGCTATGAAATCATATATTGCTCTATTAACACTTAGTGCAAGTGTTGTTGAGAGTAACACTTGGATTGTTAATGTGCACTGAAGTACTTGCCACAAATATGAAGAAGATCGTAGGAAAATCTAAATTCCTATTTTTAAATACAATGCAATAGAGAACATGAGCTTAGTGAGTTTTGAATTCAACATTCATAAACTCAAGGCAAAATAACAAATAACTTAAGCTATTATGGGTGATGATGAGAAAACTCATGCCCCTGGAATATTTACTTCTAAGATCTTTCATTCAGTCTGTTTCTAAATTCACCTTTCTAAATATGCCAATAAAAGAAGATACTATTCACGGATTGTTAGCAAGCACAAAGGCTCTTCTTAATAAGATGTATTTTATTGAAGATTCATTTGATCTGGGAGTTAACAATCGATGTATTGGAACTTGCATTAATTATAGTGACCTATTAGAAATGCAGGATGAGTTTATTGAAGAGCTTGTAGCTACAGTGCTGAGGTACGTTTATTCTAAGAGAAAACAAAATCAGATGAAAGCTCATCTGATTAATAACGAAGAAAGAGATGAAGACAATGCTTTCAGCATTCTACAAGCAAGAGCTAAAAGTAAGTTCAGAAAAGCTGATGTTAAAGGTCAAATCTCCGAGCTCCTAATTTACAACCTACTTCAACATCACTTCAAAGCTGTACCAATCTTAAGAAAAATGCCTCTTACCACCAATCCTGAGCTTGAAAGAAATGGAGCAGATGCAATACACCTAGGCGTTGAAGGTGGTAAAGTAAAAATCTACATTGGTGAATGTAAAACGTCAGATAGGGAAACCGGTGCTTTTAATTATGCTCTTACCGAGTCTATCAAGGATGTAATCTTACATTACAAGAGCCATAGAAACGAAATGAATTTGTATGTATATGAAGACTTTATCCCAGAAGAACTAGAAGACTTCGTTCAAAAATATTTAAATGGAGATATTACTGATGTTCAAGTCAATCTTGTATGTATGGTATCTTATGGAAATAAGGATACCATAACAGGCAATAGTAGAGAAGAGAAACTTGAAGATACTATTGAAAAGGTAAGGAATGCCGTACGTAGTATCAACCGTGACATTCTCCATAAAAAAATTGATTCTGCTCTCAAACCAAGAATTCATGTTTTAATCTTTCCCATAAATGAAATGAATTCATTACTTGAAAAATTTTCAAAAAAAATAGGCTAAATGGTATTGACTGAAAATGAAGTTCGGTTGATCAATCGAATCTTGACACATGACCTTGAGGCTTTCGCAGCAAAACTTAAGCTAATCAATAAAGAAATACCACAACTAGAAGAAAAGCTCGCGGTCCAACTTCTGAACCTTGCAGAAAGACTTTCTAGAAGAGCTATTGGTGATCAAGAAAGAAATATATGTTTAACTATTTGTGGGTTGGTATGGGAGCACAAAAATAAGGCTTGGGATAACTTACCTTCATTTCTTATGCAGGTACTTTCTAGACTTGGTTTAATTCCATCTGCTAGAATGGTTGATCTTAATTATAATATAGAAAATCAAGAATTTAGTAACCTTGGAAGTCTTATTGCACAATTTGCATTTGAATCAAAGCTACTAGAATGTGAAACACAGGTAATAGATGATTACTTTATTACACTCTCAACTTTTCAGAAGAGAATGTGGGACTTAATTGATCAAAAGAATAGAATCGGAATCTCAGCTCCCACTTCAGCCGGAAAATCATATGTATTAGCTAACAAAATTGTTCACCACCTCCATTTGCATGGTGGTAGCTGCATCTATGTTGTCCCAACGATTACTCTGATCAATCAAGTTAGCTCTGATTTAAGGAGGCTTATTAATGAACT
The DNA here is from genome assembly GCF_003284895.1 of Pontibacter arcticus. Lineage (GTDB taxonomy): Bacteria > Bacteroidota > Bacteroidia > Cytophagales > Hymenobacteraceae > Pontibacter > Pontibacter arcticus. Next base: position 86,845 of record NZ_QMDV01000006.1, on the reverse strand, counting down.
AGAGTTAAACATTAATGTAGGGCAAACTTATTCTGAAAAGCATATTAGTAAGCAAAGTTCTAATATCTTAGTTCTTACCCAAGAAAGAGCACTCTCTGCAATAAGTCAAGGAGAAGATTTTTTTAAAAATTTAGAGCTTTTAATTATAGATGAAATACAAAATATTGAAAGGGTAGCAAACGAAGACAATGACAGATCAAGGGATCTTTATAATTTAATCAGAGAGTTTGAAGATAATCTAACTCCCAAAAAAATTGTTGTAGCTGGTCCTAGAATAAAAAACATTGACGAAGTAGTAACAGAACTCTTTGGCAAAGAGGCCCAATCGATAAATAATGATTTACCTCCAGTCCTTAATCTGTCATATTCATTCATATATCAATCTGGCAAAGTACTCTTTCGACAGTATTCAACAATATCAAAAAAACCTAAATCAATAATTGTTGATAATTTCCCTGTTAATCCTTTAAAATTCTTTAATAGTGTTCGATATAATGACTCTTCATTTACATTATTGAACTCTATACTAAATAATCTTGATCCAAACGAAGGGAACATAGTTTTTGCTCCTACAAAAGCATCTGCAAATAGTATTGCAAAAAATATTAATGGAGAGGCAAAACTAACAAAAGAGCTAAATTCATTAATTGAGTACGTCTCTAATAGTATTAGTCCCAACTATTCATTGGTTAGCTGTCTAAAAGGCTCAACCTGCTATCACCATGCTAATGTTCCAGGTTTCTTAAGAACTGTAATTGAAAAAGCTTTTTCAAAAAACATTATCAAAAATATAGTTTGCACCACAACGCTTATGCAGGGTGTTAACCTACCAGCTAAGAATATAATTGCTAGGAATCAAAGTTTAACAACACAATCACGAACTGGCGCTAAACTAACCCCTTATGAGTTCGCAAATTTAAGGGGACGTGCAGGTAGATTGATGAAAGACTTTGTTGGTAGAGCCATTGTGCTTGATGAAAACTCTTATGAAGCCTCCCAAGAAGGAGATGCAGTTCAAACAACTCTCTTTGAATATCCTGAAAAAAAGTTATCTTCTGGATATGGAGAAAGATTTATTGAAAGCAAAGAAGAAATTAAGCAGGCACTTTTAGCCGGCTCAAAGCCAGCCGATGAAAATTCATTTAACGACTTAACTACGCATATCAGGCATATGGTTCTCAGATATGGAGACAAAGTATTTTATATGTTAGAAAAGACCGGAATAACAATTTCATCCCCTGAATTTGACATTGTCAACACTCAATTAAGAGACCTTGCTATTCCTGCACATATTCTTATTAAAAATCCTCATTGGGATCCTCTCGTTTTAAATGATTTATTCCTTAAAATCTCTTCAAGTAACTTCAAACTTCCATCTTCACCTTTTGCTCATGACTTTGTAGATAGCTTAACTGAAGTACTTGAATTAGTAAAAGCTACCACTCCTTATTATTATAACAAATATACCAAGATTAGAAGCGACAAGGTTTTAAGAAAATGTTTGATTATTGCTCAAGATTGGGGCAAAGAAATTCCTATACGTACAATACTTTCATGGAAGGGAGAGCCTTCAGATGAAGATATTGACCATACACTTGACTTGTTAAATACTGAAATAACTTATCGACTTCCTAAGCTGCTGCACCCTACTTTTTCGATGCTAGAACAGGAGAACCCCTTGTTATCATTTATGGAACATGGAGCATATAAGCCCGAAACACGGAGACTAATTGAGTTTGGTATATCTAGGGAATTGGCAATTAAAATATCTTCTTTGCTAAAGATAGAAGGAGCACCAACCCAGAATAGTGAACTTTCAGATTGGTTTGTTAAGAGTGAGCTCGTTAGGATTTATGAAACTAATGCTTTAAACCATTGGGAGAACATTCAAATTGAGCCCCACATTGAAGGTGTTTTTTATCCCTAGATTTACTGATAATGGAAACAAAACGCTAAATTAGAACTGATTGTATTAAGGATGAATAGTCCAATTCGGTATTTTGCTTGAGAGCTCCTGCAAGATCATCTTTACGCCCCATTTAACATAAGGTAAATTATAAGACGACAAATATATAGCATTATTTTTAGCAATAAAGGTCTAATGCAGCTTTCAAGTTATCTGCGGTTTCATTTTTCAGCCACTCAGGGCTTACTACCTTTACGTCTTTGCCATAAGAAAGGATAAGGCGCTTAAACTCAAAGTTAATTACTAGATCTAGCTTCACCTCTAACAACTCAGGATCCAGCCATTTAGTGTGTTGCGATCCATGGATAGGCTTATTCACCACATACATTCCGGCCCTGCCTCTTAAATGCAGCACCACAGGCTCAGTAGTAGCTCCGACAGGTTTCGTTACGCCGATCATTTCATCAAAGTACTCAAACCAATCAATTTCTGTGTTGGGATGATACTTTCCGTCAGTCTCAGTGATGCCTACAATCCTATCAAGTGCGAGATTCCAGTTATAGAGTCCCTCATCAGGATTATAGCCGAACAAGAACCACCTATTGTTATACTGCTTCAGGTAATAAGGATGTAAGATAACATCATAAGGTGCATTATTCTCAAATGGCTGGTAACTCACACACAGCACCTTTTTATAGAAAATCGCATTATGCAGTTCCCCTAAATACTCAATACCTTTTAAATATTGGTTACTGTCAAAGTCAATGATTACTTCTTCTTGATCAGTTGTAATGCCTTGACTTAATTTAGGCAGTATTTCGTGCACAAATTCAAACTGCGGCATACCCTTAAATTGCGCCAAGATGGCCATGGCGCTACGTAGTTGATTTATTTCTACTTCATTTAAGGGCGAGTTGTCTATCGAGAAAGAGGGATTTGCATACCTATAGTATACCCTTTTGTTATCCCTGTGCTTTACTAAGTCTATACTCCATCCCTCTCCGCTTTCCATGAAGGCAACATCCTGAAAAATCTGCCTGCGGCTTATCCCCTTAGATTCTGGGTCAATCTCTAGGAGGACCTTGTTACATTCATCAATGAGATCCTGTATAAAATAGCGTCTGCCAGTATTACGGAAACATTTATCCAGCACTTTGTAACGGATCAATGCATTTTTATTAATAGCCATAGACTTCTGCTTTGAGTGCAGTTCGACTGCACAGGTACCTGTTCTCTTTGTGATGTAAATGTTTTACAAACCATCTGCAAAATAAAAATAAGACATTACATTTGTGCAGTTGTACTGCACAGTTTCATTGTTACTTTACAACATGTTCTTTGAATGCCTGCTCTAAGATTTTGATTTATGCCAGCTGTCGCGTAGGAGCAATCCTACGTGAAAATCGGCTGGTACCCTGTAGCAATATGGGGTGAAAGTTAGAATCGTCATTGTATCAGTCTGCATTGACATTTACTAGCTTTTTGAGTCCACTTATCATGACTTATATTTTATATTTATTATATAGGATTTATAAGCTGTTTTAAGTAGATTGTTAAATCATAAACAAAGAAAATACGAGCAGGCATTCAGGGGCATTTTAGCCAATCAGATGAAATTAGCAGAGGAAAAAAGCCAGCACATCCTTACAGCATTTAGCAACTTAAAATCCAAGGAAGATTTTCTTGAACTTTTAAATTACACAAAAATCATCATCTATGGTGACAAAGCTATTCCTTTCACGCTGAAGCAGGTTAATTACTATAGCAATCCCAGAATAAACATAGAACGTTACGCTGCTTTTACAATCAAAAAAAAATCTGGTGCTACAAGAGTTATCCACGCTCCGACAAAGGGATTGAAGGCTATTCAAAAATGCCTGAACCTAATCCTGCAAATTGTTTATGAACAGCACCAACATAAAGCAGCGACAGGCTTTATACCCTCTAAGTCTATTGTAGATAACGCTCTGCTCCATGTAAGAAGCATTTATGTTTACAATATCGATTTAAAGGACTTTTTCCCTAGTATTGATCAGGCAAGAATATGGGGCAGGTTAAAATTCCCTCCTTTCAATCTTAATGACAAAACCGGTAGGCTTGAAATTGCCAACATAATAGCTTCCTTATGCTGCCACGAGATGGAGGTTGAACGCATCAAACCAGATGGATCATGGCAAAAAGAGAAAAGAAATGTACTTCCACAGGGCGCTCCCACCTCTCCTACCTTAACTAACATAATTTGCCAGCAATTGGATTTCTACTTGACCGCTGTTGCCAAACGCTTCAACTTAAAGTACAGCCGTTATGCTGATGACATCACCTTTAGTTCGCATCACAATGTGTACCAAGAAGGAAGTATATTCTTGCATGAGCTACACCGGATTATAGCGGCCCAAAATTTTCATATAAAGCCTAGTAAGACCCGCCTGCAAAAGCAGGGGTATCGCCAGGAAGTAACAGGCATAGTGGTTAATGAGGATGTGAATGTACCCAAGCGGTTTGTAAAACAGCTGCGCATGTGGCTTTATTACTGGGAACAGTATGGGTATGAAAGAGCTTATACTTACTTTTTACAGCAATATAGTGCAGATAAAGGTCATACCAAGAAGGGAAGGCCTGACATGGCCAATGTCATTCTGGGCAAACTTAAATACCTTAAGATGGTAAGAGGTGCGGATAATCATATGTACCAAAAGCTGGCATATCGATTTGAGCAGCTTTCTAAAGAGAATTTAAATCAAGAGGACAGGCCTGCTCATTTAAATAAGGTACTAAGTATTCTAATTCATAAAGGATTAGATGAAGCAATGGATTTTTACAAAAGATAAACGACTTATGTCCACAGATTTTACTCAGCCGACTATCAAAGACCTAGTTCTGCAGAACCAAGAGGCAATAGCTATAAAGGCTATTTCTGAAAAAATCTATACTCTAATGCAAAACATTAGAAATGGGAGTTCTGATTCTGACTATCAGAGACGCTGGGTATGGGAACTGCTTCAAAACGCTATGGACACAACCAATAGCGAGAGGGATACAGTTGTTGAAATAGAAATTAACAAAGAAGCCTCCACCCTATCATTTAGGCACAATGGTAACCCATTTATGGTTGACAACATTACTTACTTAGTCAATCAACAATCATCAAAGCCTAGGAAGATCAGTGTGCATGAAAAGACAAGAACCATTGGGAAGTTCGGAACAGGTTTTATTACGACCCACCTACTTTCCGAAAGGGTAACATTGAAGAGTACCGTTAAAGCAGGTTCAAGTGGTCATAAAGAGTTCGAATTATTGTTAGACCGTTCTGGCAACAGTGAACAGGAACTCTATGACGGTGTAAAAGCAGCCATGAATGTTTTACTAACATTGGACACACTTCCTGATGTTACTGATTATAACCCGAATAAAACTAACACTGAATTTACCTATCACTTAGATGATAGTGGTACTGCAGTAGCCGAAGTAGGTATCAATGACCTCCGAGTATGTTTGCCTTACACCATGGCTTTTGTTAGAACAATAGCCAAAGTTTCTATCAATGAAGATTTAATCTTTAGCTATGCAGGAGCTATAGAACTAGATGAAGGCATATACCTTCATCAGATTCGTGTTTCTGATAGCGATACACAGAAGCAAATCCTTACCATTGAGAGCAATGAGAAAGATGCTACCATTGCGTTTGAGGTTGCCAAAGACGGTAATAAGATACAATTTATCGCCCCAGCTGAAGAATGCCCTAAGCTATTTTGTAATTACCCGTTTATTGGAACAGAAGAGTTCAACACTCCAGGAATTCTTAACAGCTCTAGCTTTAATATTTATCAGGAGAGAAGAAATGGTATCATTTTGAAAGATGCCGACACCCCTGAAATACACGAAAACAAGGAACTACTTAAAGAGTGTAATATCCTCTTTCTTAAACTCTTAAATTTCATTGACCAAAGCAATTACCAATTTCAGGACACTTTTGTATTAGCAGACTTTCAGCAACCTAAAGATTATGAATGGTTATCGAAAAAATGGTATGATACTGAAATCCTGAAGCCGGCTCATAATGCCTTGCTCAATGCTAATATTGTTGAGATAGAAAGAAACGGACTCGTTGAGAGAACCCCGATTATCAAAGATAAAGCTTATGTAGATTTCCCATACCATAAAGATGCAGAAGTAAGAGAGGCTATCTATGATCTTTGCAATGTTAATCAGTATTTTATTTTACCTTTAAAAGAGAACATTCATCATTGGCACAAGATAAACTGGTGGGAAGAGAAATACGACCTTAGTATAAAAAATCTTGTTAACTGGTTTTCTGCTTGCGGCCATATCAACAGTGTTCAAAAAACTCTTGGTCTCACAGAAGATAAGCTACAATATTGGCTTGACAGATTCTATACTCTAATTAATCGGGAGGAGAGCATCATTAATCTCGTTAACCAGAATAAACTCAAAATATATCCTAACCAAAACGGGGATCTATGTACTAAAAACGCCGTCTTCCTCGATGAAGGAGATATTGATCCGGAGTTGAAAGATATTTTACTTGCATTAGGGTATAATTGCAGAGCCTTCCTATTAGAAGAGAGCTTATTAATTCAAGGCGCTATTGCAATCGATAGAGAGAAGCTAATTGGAGCTAAATTCATTGCACAACAGATAAGAGAAAAGGTTGCAAAATTCAATGCAGATAAAGTAAAAGGGACATTTCTTTCTTCCGAGACTAAGGATGCCTTTAGAAGGCTGTTCACGTGGTTTGTTGAGAATCCTACTCAAGCCAGCGATCTGTTCGAAGACCTCTATCAGAATAAAGAACACAGATTATGTGACGAGAAGGATATCGCTATGTCGATGGAGCTTAGCATGAAAGCAACTAGTTTACTGGAGAAATATGGGGTTTCTAATTTTGAGGAGCTTGAGAAGATGATATCCCCAAAGATTAAGAAAGAGTCCTCGCCACTAAATCCAGACCACTTATTAATTAGTTTGGGAATTACCTCTGCAGAGGACTTAGAAAGGGCCAAACAGGAAAATGCAAATAATAAACCAATTTTAGAAGCTTTACAGCATATATCCGCTGCAGATATAGAGCGGTTTAAAAAGGTGATGGCGATCATAAAGAGAGCAGTTACAAACGTACAAAATCACTTGCAGTCACTTCAAGATTATGACTGTACTAACTGGAGCCAAGATAGCCTTACAACAGTGAGCGGTATAATGAAGAGTGGAAAGGAAATTAATTTAGTTATTCGACCAGCGGACGGAGGTCAGATTATCATTTTCTATCCGGAGGAGGTTCAAGCATTAGAAAAAGCAAACACCGAGCTTTGGTATGATGATGAAAAAGAACAAAATATTTACTCTTTTGGCAGGTTCCTTAAAAGGACTAAAGTAAATAAGTTACCGGTGTAAAGAGTAAATGACTTATGGCTACCAATAAAGATCAGCTACTTCAACTTATTGAATTTGTACAGGAGATTTCTTCTCAACCAGGGAATGAATGGTTTAAAGGTAAACTGATAGAAACTTTAATAGGAAACGCTACTCCCAATAACAACATAGAAAAAGAGGTTATTGCGGCTTTAAGCACGAACATTGAAAGTATTCATAAATATTTACTATTAGACGTTGTACCAATCATAGACTATTCAGCAGTAGAGGACGATATAATAAGGAACCAGTTATACCGTGACTGCTTAGAAATGCTTAAGTACAGATTAGGTAAAATCAATAACCACATTAATTTTGATGAGTTCTGTCGCTACGCACATTTACAAGCTGAAGAATTGATAAATTATTTTTTTTACATGAAAGTAGATGGCGATATAAGCCAAATCACTAAATTAATTAGCATTAATAAGGCTAAACCTGAGCCTCCTGAGCACTTAAGTCATATTGCATATTACACCAAATTGAATGCCTTTGCCAAGCTTAGTAAAATAGATAGTAAAACTAAAAGCACGCTTATCTTTATTAACAACCTACGGAACGAGATGAGTCATAGAAATTCGTTACAAATAGATAATGAAGATCAAATATTATGTGATTTCGAAATGAATAAATTATCTGGCTATGTAAATTTTTCATCCTTATCCCCAGCACAAACTGAATTATATAACAAGGGTAAATTTATTATAAATAAACGCTTACAAGATTACGATTCCATATATGATGCTTTGAGAGTACTGAAGGATAAAGTAGTTGCACTTCTAATTGATCAAAAGCTAAGCAAGAATGCTCAAGTTATCTAGCTAACAAGTATGCACCTCCACAGCACACTTGCTCCGCACTTTTGTTTTGTAATTAATAGAATATGAGCATTTTCCACCACTTCCAGCACCTTACACTTAGCAACGACCAGAGAACAGCCTTAGAGAAAATCAAAGATTTTCTTGATAGCGACACCCAAGTATTCATGCTGAAGGGCTATGCCGGCAGTGGAAAAACAACCATTCTAAAAGGTTTGGTGGAGTACCTCGGCGCAGAGAAGAAAAACTTCGCCTTAATGGCACCAACAGGTAGAGCAGCAAAAGTTATCCGGGAGAAAACTGGCCAGGAAGCCTTTACCATACACAAAAGCATTTACAGCTACGATGAACTGGAAGAGGTACAAGTGAAGGATGAAGACGGTGGACAGTCATTCCGCTACTTCTTTAAAATCAGAAACAACACAGATGTTGCTAATAAGGTCTTCATTGTAGATGAGGCCTCCATGGTGTCAGACGCCAAGAGTGAAGGAGAATTCTTCCGTTTTGGCACAGATCACCTGTTGTCTGACCTAATGACCTACACAGGTGTGGCCTCTAGAACTATCGGTGCAAAGGTTATTTTTGTAGGCGATCCCTGCCAGCTGCCTCCTGTTGGCGACAATAGCTCAAAGGCATTTGACGATGTCTATCTGAAAGATAAATTCAGGGTAAGCATTGATGGTGCTGAAATGAAGGAGGTAAAGCGACAGGGTGGCGATAGTGGTATCCTGAGAGCGGCAACCAAAATCCGCCAAAGCATCTCTTCTCAATTCTTCAATGATTTTAACCTGCAGGAAAACGGATCAGACATCCTTAACCCTACCTATGAGACGTTCCTGAGAACCTACTTCAGCACAGGTAATCCAAAAATTATTATTGTCAGCAAAAACAAGACTTGCTTAAAACTGAACCAGCAGATTAGGAAACACCGGTTTGGCAGCGAAGACTTACCCATACAGCAGGGTGATATTGTAATACTGGGTGCGAATAACTATCGTAAAAGCGTGTTTAACGGGGAATTCGCAGTCGTAAACCAGGTTAGTCCAACTCCTGTTAGCCGTGACCTCACCTTCTACCCTAGCAACAAAAACACAAAGTACCACAAAAGCCCCAAGGGTACCATAACTGTTACGCTCGCCTGGCGGCACGTCGAACTGATTTTTCCTGACGCGGAAAGCTCTAATAAAAATGTTTCGGGCATGGTGCTGGAAAATTTCCTGTACGGAGATAACTACCTTACGCCAGAGGAAACACAGGCACTGTACGTTGACTTCAAGAACCGGAATGCTGGCTTAAAGCCCAAAACCGACGAATTTAAAGAAGCTATTTTAAACGATGAATACTTCAACTGCCTTAAAGTAAAGTATGGTTATGCCGTTACCTGCCACAAAGCACAGGGCGGTGAATGGGATTACGTATTTACTGTATGGGACCACGATAATAGAGAGAACTTTAATTGCTATAGAGATCCTCAGATCAGGGCAGGCAAGTCTAATGAGCAGTTTTACCGCTGGGCTTATACTGCTATTACCCGCGCTTCCAGGAAGCTGTTCGCTGTTAACCCACCTAAGTTTAGTTCATACTCGACCATGGCTATCATGGGATTACCAGCTGTTTCTGCATTGCAGGAGTTAACGAATACCCCGGTAGCAGCAGAAGAAGAGATTGTTCTTGATGGAAGTATGTTGGCTAAACTCCAGCAGTTTAATCTTACCGATCAGCCGTTGCAGGTTCAGGACCACTTCCTGAAAGTGGATCATATTCTTGCTAAATACTTCATTAAGCTGACAGGGTGGCAAAGGAAAAATCTGGAAGTCTTCTACTTATGTGAAAGAGAAGGCAAAACCTGCGGTTTAAAAACATGGGTGAACCAACAACTCCTCTTCAACGGAAAGTATCAAAAACTGCCTGCCTATACCAACGATGAGTCTTTTTATAGTGAGGTAGAAGGTATACTGAAAGTCCTTCCCCCTATCACTGTAAAACGAAATAGTTCCGAGACAATTCTAAAGCGTCTTGAATTTGAATTTGAACTGGAAGAAACGTACCCATTTGTACGCATCCTATTTGAGGACATCGAATCGCTTTTGAAGCCAACCTCTGTTCAAGTAGAACAGATAGAGCATCTGCAATACAAGGAGCGCTATACTTTTAAACGCCAAACAGAAAAGGCAGTGCTTGATTTTGAGTACAATGCCGCCGGCTTTTTCGGCAGAGTAGTTCCCTTACAGAACCGCATCAACAGCCAGCGTCTGCTTCAGGAGATTACCACACTACTGCAATCACTAAAACAAGAGCAACATGCCTGCTAAAGAAATAAAAGAGTTACGCCAAACCGGAAGATTAGAAGAAGCTCATGCCATGGCTAAGGCTGAGTTAGAGGCTGAGCCTGATAATCTATGGGCAAAGCGCAACTTGAGTTGGGTACTGTATAGTCAACTGGACAAGGCTGCCAATAACCTCGACCAATTTCTGGCAAAACTAGAGGAGCTGGAAACACTGGAGCTGCCAGAAAGCGAGGAAATGCTGTATGACAATCTCTCAATTGTGATTGCTAAGGCTGTCCGCCAAATAACCGGGCAACAAAATGTAAATATGAGTAGCTTGGATGCGCTGTTTTCAAAAGTAAGTACACTTCCACTGGTAAAACCTTCCAAATGGTACTCTTCTCTATTCCAGGCATTCCATAAGGGCTACAAGGATACTGACAGATACATTGCTTTTGCTGACTGGTGGGGACTGGAAAACTTCAGAGAAGAAGACTATCAGAAGGAGAAGATGCCTGATGGCAAAGAGATGATGGCAATTGCTGAACAGGCGTATATTGCCTACTCCAAACAACTCTTACCAAAGCATACTATGTTTGGAGAGGTGATCTTTGACAAAGAGAAGGTAGAGGTATTCATGCCCAAACTGGATCAGGTAGTGGAGAGCTATCCAAACTATGTCTACCCTGCTTACTATAAGGCTAAATTACTGCTAGCCTTAGGAGATGAAGAAAACCTGCTTTCTGCTATTCTTCCCTTTGCTAAAAAGAAAAGGAATGACTTTTGGGTGTGGGATGTATTAAGCGAAGCCTTCAAAGACGATGAGGAGAAGGTCCTAGCATGCTACTGCCGTGCTCTGACATGCAATAGCCCCGAAGAAATGCTTGTGAGTCTCCGTCAGAAAATGGCTACCATCTTTATTAATAAAGAGCTTCATAATGAAGCCAGAACCGAGATAGAGAAGATCGTGGCTGCGAGAACTGCGAAAGGCTGGTCTGTTCCTAGTGTACTTACTGGCTGGCAGAATACCGAGTGGTACAAACGAGCTACGATAAAGAAGTCGAACTACGACTTCTACAAGAGGTATGTTGATGTTGCAAACAGCTTACTGTATAGTGATGTTGAGGAAGAAAGCGTGCTTGTATCTTTCGTCAACTCAGATAAAAAGATGCTGAATTTCATAGCCTCCGAGGACAAGCAGGGCTTCTTTAAATATGAACGTCTTTTAGACAAGGTATATGTTGGAGACATCCTAAAAGTACGTTTCCAGGGTGGAAGCAAAGACGGGCTGCACAAAGTACTCACTGCCTCAAAAGGCACTAATGAGAGTCTAAAAAAGAAGTTCTGCAAAAAAGTGGAGGGAGAGGTAAGAATATCAGAGGGTAAGGAGTTTGGCTTTGTAGGAGATGCATTCCTTCACCCTACAGTTGTGAGTAAAAATAAGCTTGCTTCCGGCATGATTATAAAAGGACACGCAATGAAAACCTTCGATTCTAAAAAGGGACAGTGGAGCTGGAAGTTAGTTAATATTGATAAAGATATAGCTTGATAAAAGCTACGTTTCAGCACCTTTAATTACTAATATATTTAGTAATTAATTTTAATTATCGGAATAAAAATCCTAAAGTTGCGTACTAGCTAATAATATTAGTAATTATGCAACATGAATAGAGATTTACTATCACCCTCAGAAAGGATAAGCTTTATTCTGCTTGGCTATGACACTGAAACAAAGTTACCCCTCTTCGGGGCACGTGTCCCGGCGGGCTTTCCCAGTCCGGCAGATAGATATTCCGGTGATGCTGACCCCCAATCCGGTGATACTGACCCCCACGAGATAGGTTTTGTTTTTAGCGTCCGATGGACTGACAATTTTACTGCTTTTTTCTCAGACTTTCACCTCTTAGCTCGATTCTGTAGGAGGAGTGTACCAGGCGGTCGAGAATGGCGTCGGCTATGGTTTCTTCTCCAATCACATCATACCAGCTGGCCACGGGCAGCTGACTGGCAATAATGGTAGAGGCTTTGGCATGGCGGTCTTCGATGATCTCCATCAAATCCAGGCGCTGTTGCTGTTCCAGGCGCGTCAGGCCAAAGTCGTCGAGTAGCAAGAGGTCTGTTTTGGATAGCCGCTCCAGGAACTTGTAAATGGTGCCGGCATGGCGGTCTTCGATGATCTCCATCAAATCCAGGCGCTGTTGCTGTTCCAGGCGCGTCAGGCCAAAGTCGTCGAGTAGCAAGAGGTCTGTTTTGGATAGCCGCTCCAGGAACTTGTAAATGGTGCCGTCCAGGCGGGCCATCTTGGTGCGCAGTAACAGTTTCTGCACGTTGTAGTAGGCTACTTTGTAGCCCTGGGCGCAGGCCTGGTGCCCCAGCGCCGAAGCCAGAAAACTCTTGCCGCAGCCGGTGGCCCCGCTGATGAGTACTGATTCTGCTTTCACCAGGTACTCCCCGGTGGCAAGGCCCAGGATCAGCCCCTTATCCAATCCCCGCGATGCTTCCAGTTGCAGCTCCTCTACCGAGGCCTGGTAGCGGAAGCGGGCATTCTTCTTTAGCTGCTCAAAACGTCTGTTGGCCCGGTCTTCTTCTTCGGCCTGTAAGAGCAGCGCCAATCCTTCGCTTAAGCTCAGCTCGTGGCTTTTACGGGTTTCCTGCAGTGCCTGCCAGCTGCGGTTCATGCCATACAGGCGAAGGCGGGTGAGTTGTGATTCAATCTGCATCATGTTAGTAAGGGTTTAGAGGGTATAGTTATTAAAAGGTACTGGTTGTCTGGGCGTAATAATCCCTGCCCCGGATGTTTTGATGCACCGGCAAAGGTGTATCCTGTTTTGGCTCTTCTATATGGCTGGCCATCTTGTTTTCCAGCACGTTGCGCACAAAGCGGTAGGAGTAGCTCTGGCACTCGATGGCCAGGCGGCAGGCGCTGTCAAAATCCGCTGGAGCCGTTTTCTTCTGCAGACTTAACAGGCCGTCACAGGCGCGGTATACCTGTTCCGGGTGACGCCCCTGCTTGAAGAACAGCTCCATGAGCTGGCAGAGTACCAATGACCTGGCTTCTGCTTTGCTGAGGTAATACGCCGGGCTACGCTCCAGGTAATGCTGGTGGTGCGAACACAAGTGTTCTTTGCTGGTGCTATAGCCACTTGGCTGGTAGCTTCTTACGTGCGCGGCTATCTGCTCTCCCTTGCTGTAGACATGGACCAGGGAACGGGTGTAGATGACTTTTACTTTGGTGCCGATGTAGGTGTAGGGAACGCTGTAGTAGTGCTTATCCTGGGCAAGGTATACATGATTATTCTGCGCCACCTTTAACTCCCGGTAATGCTTGATCTCGAATGCCTGCCGGGGTAAGGGCGAGAGCAGGTGCTTCTCGGCAGAGAGAAAACGCTCCTGCCGGCTCCAGGGCTTTTGCTGCATCCGGGTCTGGTTATGCTCCTTCACCTTCTCTTTGATAGCCTGGTTGAGCGATGCCAGATCAAAGAACTGCCGGTGGCGCAGGCGGGCATAGACGCGGGTGTAGATAAGTTTTACCTGGTTCTCCACCAGTGCCTTATCCTTTGGCTTTCGGGCCCGGGCCGGAATGACGGTGGTCTGGTAGTGATTGGCGAAGTCTTCCATGGCCCGGTTGATGTCGGGCTCGTAGCGGCTGGCTTTGGTGACAGCCGCCTTCAGGTTATCCGGCACGAGTACCTGCGGCACACCTCCCAGCTGCTGCAGACAGCAACCCAGGGCATAAAGGAAGTCGGAGATACACTGGCTCCGGACAGCCAGGGCAAAACTGTAATCAGAGTAAGGCAGACAGGCCGTGAAGATATGGCAGTAGATCACCTCTCCTGTGGTGACATCGGTATAGGAGAGCTTCTTTCCGGCAAAGTCGACAAAGAGCTTCTCTGCCGGCTGGTGATGCAGCACCATCGAGGGCTTGCGGGCCAGCAGGTGCTGGGAGAGGTGGAAGCAGAACTGGGTGTAGCTGTAGCCCTGTGGTTGCTGCTGGCGGTATTCCTGCCAGAGCAGCAGGCGGTTGACACCCACCAGTTTGAGCTGCTGGGTATAGTAGTCCAGGCGACTTTTCAGGTACTCGAACCGCTCGTCTTTGTAGGCGGGATTGCCGGCATGGTAGCGGGCTTCCAGCACCGGATCTTCCAGGGCCAGCAGCACAGGAATGTTTTCCGACAGAGCAGCGGTGCGGGCCAGGTAGGCCTTGACCGTGTTCTTGCTGATGGCAAGGCTGCGGGCAATAAACTTGATGCCCTTTCCCTGCTGGTGGAGTTGGAGAAGTTGTTTTATCTGGCTCATAGGTTTTGGTTTTCCGGCCATCGGTGCGCTCTCTTTTGGTGATACTCACCAAAGAACCAAAACCTATTCAATAAAATAGCAGAAGGGGCAAATGCGCCGGAACTTACACTGGGGGGCAGCTTGCTCCGGAACATATATTACCTTTTACTGCTATCACAGGGGTCAGCATCCGCCGGAATGTCACAAGTTGCTTTATTGAGCAACAGCTAAATCCGACTGCAATTGAGTACCGGTAGGTGGGGTCAACATGGTCCGGATTATCCAGGCAGAAGAGCACATTGAGGATAGAATTAGTCTATCATCTTATTTAAATGGACATCCAGACGCTACGTTCTACGTTCAGCTAGAAGGGGATTCTATGATAGACTACAACCTGCTGGAAGGCGATCTGCTCGTCGTAGACCGTTCACTGCACGTGCGCAGCGGCGACATCGTGCTGGCCAATGTCAACAGCGAATATACGGTAAAGAAGCTGGAGATAACAGAAACTGGAGTCCGGCTTCTCCCTGGTAATAAAAAGTACAACCCTGTAGAGATCACGGAGGATTTGGAGTTTTTGGTCTGGGGCGTAGTGCGGGGTGTAGCCAGGAGGATACGTCAATGACTAGTTTGTTTGCCCTTGTAGACTGCAATAACTTTTACTGCTCTGTGATGCGCGTCTTTCACCCTGAGCTAAACAATGTGCCTGTGGTAGTGCTTTCTAACAACGATGGCTCGATCATCGCTAGAAGCAATGAGGCCAAAGCACTGGGCCTGCAGATGGGGCAGCCCTTTTTCGAAGCCAAGCCAACTATAGACAAATATAATGTAGTCTACTTTAGCTCTAACTACACGCTTATAGGTGACATGTCTGCCAGGGTGCACAGTACCTTGGCCCGCTTCACTCCCAATGTGGAGATTTATTCCATTGACGAGGCTTTTTTGGACCTAGGTGGCTTTAAAGGAATAGTTATACCGGATTATGCACGCACCATCCGGAACACCGTTAAAAAGTGGACAGGCATACCCGTCAGTATAGGTGTCGCGCCCACGAAAACCCTGGCGAAGCTTGCGAACCGGATTGCCAAAAAGTCTGAGAAGGCCAATGGTGTGCTGGTGCTGACGGAAGCTAAGCATTTGGAGGCGGCACTAAAAAGAACCGACGTCGGTGACGTATGGGGCATTGGCTCCCGCTATGCCACAAAACTCCATAGCTTCGGCATAAACAATGCCTGGCAGCTAGCCAATGTCACGGATGCTTTTGCTAAAAAACATTTAACGGTGGTGGGGCTGCGGCTGGTGAAAGAGTTGCGTGGGGAGCCATGTGCTGACTTAGAGATCGAGCCTCCGGCAAAAAAAGGGATCTGCTCCTCTCGCTCATTCGGGAAGCCGGTCACAACGCTCGACGACCTAAAGGAAGCAGTGGCTGTCTACGCCTCCCGGTGCGCCTACAAGCTACGGCAGCAAAAAAGCGCCTGTCGCGTGGTAACCGTGTTCATTCATACTAATCCATTTCGGGAACAGGAGCCGCAATACTACAACACCAAAACCATCAACCTGCCCGTTTCTTCCTCCTCCACTATAGAATTAGTTCAGTACGCTACCATGGCACTGGAACACATCTACCGGGACGGGTTTGCCTACAAGAAAGCCGGCGTGTACATCACGGAGATTGGACCGGCAGACGGCGCACAGATGAATATCTTTGACAGGGTGGATCGGAGTAAGCATGCAAGCCTCATGCTCACATTGGATCAACTTAACAAGTCTATGGGAAAGGGCACGGTAAAGGTAGCCGCTGAGGGGGTGAGCCATATTTGGGAGCCTAAAGCTGAATTCTCTCCTCCATGCTATACCACAAGAATAGAAGATGTCCTGAAAGTGCGATAACGCTCCAGCAAAGGATAGCTATCTTGTATATCAAATTAGATGTGCTAAATTCGATAATGGTTAAACTTGAAAAGTACATGAGATTTAAAGAGGCAATAAAATTTATAGAAGGGAATAAAGACAAAGCAGCAGTCGCAGTGAATAAAGAACAGATGGAAATTTTCATTCTTGATGTCTTTGTAGATGATCTTGAGTCTGATACTAGTGTTGAGGATATCCCTGTGTCTGTTTCTTACGAGCAAGATTTAGGGCCTGGTGCTGGTTCAGAAGACTTCTATGAAATCTCAGAATGTCTGGAGGAGCATCCTCATGTAGAAGCCTTAAAATTCTTTGTCGTTGACAAAGAGCTTGCCGATAGTATCCGAGGGCATGAGTTTTGGTATCAGCTTGAGGCGCTGGGGCTTTAGTAGTAACTTGAAGAGGGTGGATCTAACTAACAAAGGAAGGAAACTATATGATCAAGATGAAACATCCGGTAGAAGAGTGTAATGTCAGTCAGGAAAAATTTCTGGCCACCTGCCCCATCGAGAAGCGCCGCTTTCACGAGCTGATGTTTACGGTGGGTAATATTTCTTATCGTTACCATCACGAGGCCAAGGACTACACTCCTAATAGGAATGATTATCAGGAATGGCTTGAGGGTCTGCCCGATAAGGTGCGCAAAGGAATGGAAGAACAAGGTTTCGAGAATTGTAAAAGCATACTATCATTCACACGCTATGTAATGGAGAAAAATGATGTAGGAATGGAGGAGTATATTCGCCTTCATATGGACCCGCAGGACTATGAAGAGTACCTAAAAATAGCGAAAGGCTAGGTGTAAATAAGTTAAAGATGCCTTCCTTATTTGATGTTGGCGCTGAAGTTCGCTTTATGGCTAACATCTTTCATCTGCTAGAGCATTAAAGGGATACCTAAAATCTTACCTTAGTCATTGGCCTTATAATTCAAATATTCATTTTTCTCTCCTGAAGCCTCATTGTAATTGAAGGACTTCTCATCAATCTGCTTGCCGTTCTTGTAAATAACAAAGCGCATCTGCATGGAAGCAGGACCTTCCTCTACTGCACTAAATTCATTGGCAGCATGAATGGTAAGTTCCCTTACATTATCCGCTTCAAAAGAATAGGACGTCTCCGAAAGGTTCCCATCAAATAACACAGGCGGCATAGCTTCGCTAGTACCCCTCACTTTGAAATCGCCACCTCCGATGGTGATAATCTTAATGAACTTCTCAAAATCTCCAGACTGGCTGTAATCAACCCGATAGGTAGCAGTATCAGGCAGGACAGGGTCCTCGCCTTCGTCATCACAACCAGCAAAAAATAGAACTGTACATAACAGAAGGGAGAAGAGAGATAGCTTTTTCATAGCCTAAAAATTAAATGGTTTATAGTTAGGTGAAAAATATTTTCTACATAGACTTAATTAACCGAAACAGCCATGCGAAACACAGAAACTGCATTTCATCTCCTACAGTCTTTGACTGCTATACTAGATCCCAGCTCATAACTTCACTTTCATAGGGATACGGTTCTCCTGGTCATTTTTGGGATGTATAATGTCGTTATAGTCTTTATGGCCAAGGGGCTTGTGCACCTGAAGTCCGGAACGAATACCGGAGTTCTTCTCAAAGGCAAAAAGGCTCAGCTTGTCTACGGGAATATCAAACTTTTTCTCATCCAAGTTGAAGGTGATACTGTCGGCATTCTTTGTAAAGGTGTAAGGCTTACCTGCTATCGCCGTGGCCAGATAGATATCATAGATCTTTCCCTGGTAATCATTATCGAAAATGGTATGCTTTTGGGCATGCGGCCATGCCTTCAGGGAAAGCTCCACCTGCATTCTCGACATTCCCCCTCCAAACGAGACGAACACTGAGTTGCTGAAGTCCCGCTTATCCTTCTCCAGCTGATAGAAGCTCATGGCATCTATAGGGTTCTCAGCAAAGTAGACATGGCGTGTAAGAACCGGATTCTGCGCAAAGTCGGCTACCCAGACACCGTGCTTGCGGTCGCTGCCCGCTGCCACGCCCTTAAAGCCATAATTGCGCAGGTCGTAGCCTATCGTTTCGCTACTAGTTGGCCTTTGCAGTGGGAAAGCGATATTGGTATAGGCATTATCCTTCTCTGCGTCCCGCACCAGCTTAATGTAAGGCAGGAACAGCTGCACCGTCTCGCTAGAGAGACCTCGTTCCTTGATCAGGTAATGCAGCTTAAAAACAGAGGCCTCCGATTCGACAAACCTGCTTTTATCAAAGGGCTTTGCTTCCGTAACATTGTAGATTGGAGCTTTGGGTTGAGAGGCATAGGCATACTTAGATAGCACCCTATTGATACCGTCGATCTCATTGCGAAAGCTTCCCTGGAAGCGATGCAGCCGGTTGGCCACAAAATCTATCACCGACCCCTTGTCGTTGCTTCCATCCCGGTTGAAGTACATCTGCCGGGAGCTGTCGCCTGGGTTGTTGATAATGATTCTGTCTCCGTCAGGGTGCTTGAACTCAGGGCTCTTTCTGCCCTTCAAGGGGTCAAATACATAACCGAGCGACTCGGCGACCTGAATAATCGATACCTGCTCTCTGTATTCCTGAAAGGTCATAGGCAAGTTAACGTTTGATAGACACAACAGGGGTTTCCTTCACTGCCAAGGTGTGGCTTTCTTTTACTGAGATCTGTCCCTCCACTATCTTTAGTCCTTTAGGTTCATTCAGATCCAGGCGGGCCGAGATCAGCTGATCCTTTGCTTTGGAATAAAGCTCCAGGGTGCCGCCTTGCCGCAGGTGCTCTTTCTGATCAGTACTCAACACGATATCCCTGATAGCGCTAGGCACTTGGATATCCCGCACCCTCACCCTTAGAATCTCGTTAGTCTCCTTATCCAGCTGGAAAACATACAACTCTTTCTCCCCATTAAGCGATTTAAACGGCTTTACCAGCAGCTCCCCGTTTTGCAGTTTCTCCAACTCCTGCTTACTGGCGCCAATCTCGTTCTGTATCTCCCTCCGTATGGGATGAATCAGCAGTGAAAGGGTGTTGTCTGGATTCATCTTCAGACTCAATTTAGCATCCACGGTAAGAGGCTCCAGACTGGTGTCCTTGATAGTAAAGGTATTCAGGCTCGTGCGCCTGCCCGTCAGCAGGCTGACCAAATCGTCAGACTTCATGGAGAGCACGTCTTTCTTGTTCATCCCCAGGCGCTCGAACTGACCGTAAGGCAGGTTTTTTATATCGAAGTTCATAGTTTAATCAAATCATGGATACGCTTGTTTAAATCTACGTTAAAAGCAAGCTTAAAGTATAAAATACTACATAATTATTAAATATTTATACATTTTTTATATAAAAAATTTAATAATATACACAAAATGAGAGAATTGCTATTGCTTTTACTGCTCAAGCTTGATACTAACTCAACCAAGCCTCAGCCTAACACTTAGGAAGTATCTCATAATTTGCTAGGTGATAAGCCCCCGAAAAATTAAGGAAATGAATATAGCAAAATGTAGATTCTCTACTTTTGAGCAATCCCAATTAGGGGAGGAGATTAAGTGAAAATTCGATGTAAAACTTAAAAAGCACCAAATGTTAGACACACATCAAGATTATAAATACTTAAGAATTAAACAATAGGTATATATTATATATTTTATATTTGTGTGCTTTAATACCCGGGTTTTAAACTTTACACGAATATGTCAAAACAAGCTTACATTACTCCAAAGGTAATAGCTATAGTACTAGCTATTCAAATCTTATTTGCTTTTAAAATTCAAGCACAAGTTTTGGATTTCGCATGGGCAAAGCAATCAATAGGATCAAGCGGAATTTTACCCAAGTCTGGACAATCAATTACTAAAGACGCATCAGGGAATATATATGTTGCTGGTAACTCAATGGGAATACTAAGTTTTGATGGTTTAACACCCAGCAATGCTCTTAATAACGGTGCAGAGAATAATGGTGGCATTTTTGTTGTCAAATACAATACTTCAGGTGTCATGGAATGGGCAAAAACATTTTACCCAAGTGGAGGGGGTGAAGTAAGTGATATCGTAACTGATGGCTCAGGAAATATTTATCTTACAGGTGGGAGCGGCGGTGAAATTTTTGTAAGTAAGTTTTCTAATTCAGGAGTCGAGATATGGAATAAAAAATCAAAAAAGAGTGAATACAACAATTCTGGCGAAAGCAAAGCTATTTCAGTTGATGGCCTCGGTAATATTTATGTAACGGGCTATTTTACTGGCACTTATTCTTTTGATAATACAACTCTTACAAGTAGCGGTGGCCAAGATAGATTTGTAGCTAAGTATAATAATTCAGGATCTTTACAATGGGCTAAAAAAGTTGGAGGGTATTATGATGAAAATGGTTATGATATCGTAACAGATAAATCTGGCAACTTTTATCTTACAGGGGAAAACAGTGGTAAAATCTTTATAGCTAAGTATAACGGCTCTGGAACTTTAATATGGCAAAAAGAGGCCAGTGGACTAAATTCTGAAAACAGCTATGGTATCGCTTTGGATAAATCTGATAATGTCTACATAACAGGATCATTCAGTGGATCATACACTTTTGGAGACATTACCCTTGTTAGCAGTGGAGGCTTTGATATCTTTTTGGCAAAGTACGATGCGTCAGGAAACTTGCTATGGGCCCAACGGGCAGGTGGTGCAGGCGAAGACAATAGCTACGGAATCGCATTAGACAACTCCAACAATGTCTACATAACAGGGGCATTTAGCGGCTCAGCTACCTTTAAAAGTACTACTCTTGCAAGTCATGGAAGTCTAGATATCTTCATGGCAAAGTATAATGCTTCGGGAGACTTGCTGTGGGCACAAAGAGCAGGTGGTAACGGGGAGGATAACAGCTACAGCATAGCATTAGACAACTCCAACAATGTCTACATAACAGGATTCTCTACAAGCACAGCAATAACATTTGGAGATTTGGCTGTTACCGGTAGTGGGAGACCTGATGTAATTATCGCAAAATATAGTACCACGGGAGAAGCGGTGTTTGGTCAGAGAGCTGGTGGGTTAAGCAATGTTAGAGGAGAAAAAATTGTAGTTGATGACTTAGGAAATAGTTATGTAACTGGGTCATTTAGAGGCTCGGCTACCTTCGGAACTACGACACTTACAAGTAATCGTACTACTAATGGCAATGGCAGCTCTGAAGGCTTGGATATCTACCTAGCAAAATACGATGCTTCAGGAAGCTTGCTGTGGGCGCAACGAGCAGGTGGTGCAGGCGAAGACAATAGCTACGGAATCGCATTAGACAACTCCAACAATGTCTACATAACAGGGGCATTTAACCGCACTGCTACTTTTGGAAACACTACCCTTACTAGTCATGGAAGCTTAGATATTTTTCTGGCAAAATACGATGCTTCAGGAAGCTTGCTATGGGCGCAAAGAGCAGGTGGTACTGCGGAAGACAAGGGCTATGGCATCGCAGTCGATAATTCTGATAATGTTTACATAACAGGATCTTTTAGTGGTACAGCTTACTTTAAATATTACACGGTTTCTATTAAAAGCTTCTCTGATGAATTTGGTAGTACTGATGCATTTTTTGCTAGATATGATTCTGAAGGCAATGTACAATATGCGCGGACTACCATGGAAAGAGGAAATGATGCAGGTCATGATATTACAATCGGTAAGGATGGTAGTATATTCATAACAGGATACAAAACTTTAGTTAATCCAGATAGTAAACTTTCAGATATTTTCTACAAAGAATTGTTAATAAGAAAATATGATTCATCGACACAAGCACGATGGTCTAAAAGGGTATCAAAAACAGGAAATATTATAGGCTATGGAATCAAACTAGATGAAGAAGGCAATATTTATGTTACTGGCGACTTTGAAGGTAAATCTACTATAAATGGTACAGTTCTAAATAGTAGTGGTTTGAATGATATATTTGTAACTAAGCTAAACAGTTATGGTGACTTTGTATGGGCTAAGAGCGCTGGAGGTTTAGAAAGTGAAAATACTAGAAGCCTTGTTCTGGATAAGCTTGGGAATATTTATATCGTAGGGCAATTTAAAGGTAATGCTACTTTTGGAAATTCCACCTTAACTAGTAATGGCTTAGAGGATGTATTTGTAAGTAAGCTAAATAGCTCCGGTGACTTTCAATGGACACAGAAAGCCGGGGGCTTGTTTAACGACAGTGGACACGGAATTAGCTTGGATAAACATGGAAATGTGTTTATAACAGGTAGGTTTGAAGGCAATGCATTGTTTGGTAACAACGCTTTATATAGTACCCGGCTCACTTCAGTCCTGTATAATCGTGAAGGTGAAATGTTTATTGCTAAGATGATGAGTGGACCCGAAGTTACAGGTGCATCTATCTGTGGCTCAGGGTCAGTTGTATTAACAGCATCAGGAGCGGATGATGGTAACTATAGATGGTATACTGTTGAAACAGGAGGTACAGCAATACCTAACGCACATAATGCTACTTACATAACCCCTGTTTTAACAGCATCAACGACTTACTATGTTTCAGTCCTAAGTGATGGTTCTGAAAGTATAAGAACTGCAGTAAGTGCTATTATTAAATCATTGCCATCTTCCCCTACTACTTCAGCTACAAGCCTGAGCTACTGCCAAGGCGCTGCAGCTTTAACCTTAAAGGCGGCAGGCGCTAACCTTCAGTGGTATACTTCAGCTACAGGCGGCACAGGCTCTGCAACAGCGCCAACACCTTCAACGGCAACAGCAGGTACTACTTCTTATTACGTGTCGCAGACGGTGAACGGCTGCGAGAGCCCAAGAGCCAAGATAGAGGTGACAGTTAATGCGTTGCCAGCCAAGCCCGTGATTACAATCAGCGGCTCTACTTCGCTTTGTGAAGGTGGTTCTGTGGTGTTAACAGCGCCTGATGCTTCTTCTTATTTATGGTCTACTGGAGATATCCGACAGAGTATTACTGTATCAACTGCGGGTTCTTACACGGTAAAGGTAACAAATGCTGGTCGATGTGAAAGTGTTAGTTCTGATGCTGTCGCGATTACCGTAAATGTTCGTCCCTCAGCTCCGGGTGTGACTGCAAGCCTGAGCTACTGCCAGAATGCCACTGCCTCTACGCTAGCAGCAACGGGTGAAAGCCTGAAGTGGTACACGCAGGAAACAGGGGGAACTGGTGCATCAACAGCGCCAACACCTTCAACGGCTACAGCAGGCACTACTTCTTATTACGTGTCGCAGACAGTGAACGGCTGCGAGAGCCCAAGAGCTAAAATAGAAGTAACGGTCAATGCCCTGCCAGCTAAACCCATGATTAAAGTCAGCGGCTCTACTTCACTTTGTGAAGGTGGGTCTGTGGTGTTAACAGCGCCTGTTTCTGCGTCGTATTTGTGGTCTACTGGAGCAACTACACAGAGTATTACTGTATCAACGACGGGTTCTTATTCAGTAAAAGTAAAAACCGATGGCGGCTGCGAGAGTCTCACTTCTGATGCTGTAACTGTAACGGTAAATGCTGTACCAACAGCGCCAACCGTTACAGCGACCTCAACTTACTGCCAGGGCGCTGCAGCTTCTACCTTAACGGCGGCAGGTGCTAATCTTCAATGGTATACTTCAGCTACAGGCGGCACAGGCTCTGCAACAGCGCCAACACCTTCAACAGCAACAGTAGGTACTACATCGTATTATGTATCGCAGACGGTAAACGGATGCGAGAGCCCAAGAGCCAAGATAGAGGTGACAGTTAATGCGTTGCCAGTAGTTACACTAGCTTCTTTTGGCGAAACTATTTGTAGCAGCAACACTAGCTATATACTTACCGGTGGCCAGCCGAGCGGGGGTACCTACTCTGGAGAGGGGGTAAGCAACGGAGTGTTTAGCGCAGCTGCAGTAGGCGCAGGTACTTATGTCATCACCTACTCCTACACTGTCAATGGCTGCACAGTCACGGCGACTCAGAATATTACTGTTTCCACCTGTACGGGTATAAAGGAGAGTAAGCTGGCGTCGGGGCTTTCCCTTTACCCGAATCCGACGAATGATAGGCTACAGGTAACTCTGCCTATGACAGGAAGGATAGGGCTAGAATTGAGGTTGTTTGATGCAAAAGGGCAGACTGTATTAAAGCAAAGCTTTCCTCAGGTGTCAGGTGAATTTAGTCATGTGCTGGATCTTACAGGTAAAGCTCAAGGGGTATACCTGCTACAGCTAATAGCTAACGACGGCGTAATCACAAGGAGAGTGGTAAAGAAATAAGCTGTCAGTAACACCAACGGCCTAATACATGGCTGTTGGTGTTACTGATTTTCCTGCGTCTATTTTTTCCATCCAAAAGCGCTATGTCAAGCATTTCAGAATAGATATGTACTTTTCAGATTTCACTAGTTCCACTTTCTTCATCAAAGAATTTTAGTAATCTATCGATCTTTTCTTTTCTAATAATTGATGATACTTCATCCACAGGATAATCGTCCCATTCTGATGTCATCCAGAAAGATCCAATCAATTTTCCCCCCAGGTAAATCTCAAATCTCATTCCATCAGGCTCTATAACTTGGCAAATTTTACCCCCTGCCATTGTGGGATGATCAATACACTTCTTCATTTTATAAATCTTTAAAAGGTTACTTTTCTATTTTAAGAGATTAATATTAGAGTCCGCAATCAGAATTAAAAAAGTGGTTTGTTTTCTCCTCAAGTATGGGAACTACAAAGAATGAATAGACGAACTGCTCAGAACTTTACATTCGAAGTAGCCTGCTGCGAGAAGGATTTTCGGCATCCGAACCATAAGCAAGTCTTGATATACATAATATATGAAGTCAGTATCCTGCTCCCCGCTATCCAAGTAAAATATGTAACCTAGGGTATATCCAACAACCGTATCACCTCCTCAACCTGGGTGGAAAACTCACTTTGAGCAAGCTTCAGCTTTTCAACGGCAATGCTATTAAGGCTGTGGCTGTTGGATAGCTTTTCATCCTTCTCCAGGATGTCGAAGTTATCAGAAAAAAGAAGGTCCACGTGAAAGTGCTTGCTGTAGAAACTGAACAAAAGCAAAAGCAGCTCAATCGTCCCTCCCACCCCGTTCTCCAGCCGGGAAATCTGGTTTTGGTTCACCCCCATTGACTCTGCGAGGCTCTCCTGCGATAAATCAAGCCGCTTTCGCAGCAGCTTTAGCCTTTGGCCTAACTCCTGTATGCTTACGCTCATACCTGTAACGCTGTGATTAGTGTCTTAACCTCATTTCTAATTTTATTGTAGTTTGCTCTCAGGATTCGGTCTTTTTGGTCGGGGGTACCAAAGTTATAAAATTTTGGCAGGTCAAGATACTGCTTTTCTTCCTGTTGTATGTTATTAAGGTTAAGATTAATTTTACAGTGGTAGGTACTGGCTACATACTTCCCGCTATACGCTTCGCTATCGGAAGCCACCTGCCCTACCAGTTCACCGGCCTGCAAATTGGCTATTTTGGATGCCGGGATAAGCGGTCCCATTTCCTCGTTCATGTTCACCGAAGTACGGTTCTGGTCCACACTGAGCCCCTCCTTTAGCTGCCTCACCCTACCAAACAGTTTCTCCAGCCAGTCAAGCGTTTCTTTATTACGGGCAGAGCCCGAGAGTACATTGGCCGCTACAGAGCAAATAGTGTCGGCTGTTTCCCTGCCATACTGCTGCCGCAGCTGCGGTAATTCCTGCAGGCCCAGCAGCACAGCTATTTTGTTACTCCTGGCGGTAGCGATCAGGTTCTCCACCCGGTGTATGTAAAGCGTGGGAGACTCATCCACGATCAGCCCACAGGGCAAGTTCCCCTTTGTATTGATCAGGCGTGTCATGCGGTTGAGGATAAGCGCATTGCAGGCGCTATTAATGCTCTGTGTAGCCGGGTCATTTGCAATCACCAAAACAGAAGGATATTCCAGGTCTGTTATCTTTAAATTAAAGTCGTCTCCTGATAGTACCCAGAATGTTTCTTTTGTGGCCAGCCGGCCAATATTAATCTTTAAGGTGCCAATCTGCCCTTCCAGCTGCTCAAAGGCTCTGTTCTTATAGGCTGTGGCAAAAGGCGAAAGCAGACTCTCCAACTCAGGTTCGGAAAAGAGCGCCTCGAAAATCTGATCATAGCTTAGGTTAATAAAGGAAAGTACATGCGGAAACGAAGAATACTGCCCCCCTTCGTGGCGGCTCAGAAAGTAGATGCAGCTGGCCAGGAAATTAACGGCTGACTGGTTGAAGAATTGCGCAGTTCCTGAGTCCCTGTCTCCTTTCCGCAGCGCCTCCAGCAGCGCCTCAGCCGTTTCGGTGGCATCAGCCAGCGTAGGCAGGTACTCCGGCTTTAAGGGATTGAACCTTCTGCTGTGCTCCACGCTGTTAAAATTGATGACATGAAACCTATGGTTCTTCAGTATCCCCTTCTTTCTGTTCACCAAGTAATGGTAGTAGGTCGCCTTAGCCAGGTCCGGAAACTTGAAGTCGTATACCATCATAGAGAAGCCTTTCCCCAGAAGCTGCTTGATAAAAGGCAACACCACCGAGAAAGACTTCCCAGAACCAGGCGTACCAATCAGCAGTGTTGCCCGAAAGGGATTTACCACATTTAGCCACCCGCGCTGTATCCGCTTTTGGTAGTAGTAAAGCATTGGGATATTCACCGAGTAAGGCGTATGCACCGGTTTCCTGGACTGCTCAAAAGACTCATTCTCCACGTTAAATTTGTCCTTCATCAATCGGTGCTGTATATGCTTGGAGATATTATCCAAGGCTATATGAATCATCATCGCACCAAAGAAGGAGAGCAGGATGTAAGCCGCATCAGACAGTGACACATCCCAGAAAAGAATACGGCTGCTTTCAAAGAAATAAAAGAAACCCGAGCCAAAGAAAAAGGCACAGCCGATGAGCAAAGGAAGGAAGATATGCCGGAGCGGGTCGAGGTTCAGGTTCTTCTTGGCCTTTGTGCCAATGCTCACGATCAGAATCAACCCGAAGGTAAAAGCTTTGGAAAAGTAGATGTGCTCATAAATAGTCATGCGCTTTACCTTGCGCAGTACAGGCTGCAGCTCATACATACTGCCAGAATCCATAAAGAGGAAAACAGCTACCTCTACTACAATAGTGAAATAGATAAGCCCCTGCAGAAAGGAGTAAAGTTTTTTTATTTCGCTGGATTCTTCCATATCGTTACTGACAAAAGTTATCCAATACTATCAGATAGATGTGAGGGAAAGTCTTAGCAGAATTTCTTTCCTGTGGAAATTTCCGTCGACTAGCCAAATCCTGCTCACAATGGAATTTTGATACCCGCCAGCAAACCAGCTCTGAAGTTGTGGTTTACCCGGAGTACACCCTCGTTCTTCTGTTGGAGCATCAGCACCAAATTTCCCGGCAGCACATAGCCCAGCTCCAGGCCTGCCTGCAGGGCTCCTATGAAGTGCTCGGTGTTAGAGCCAATGCCCGCTCCCAGGCGCAGCTTGAGAAACGTGTTTCTGGAACGGGTAAGCATGGGTTTGTAAGCAACCCCCACTAACCAGTTTTTGCTGTCGTCCACGTTGCTCTTATAGGAATCACCGAAGATTTCATAGGAATTATAGTGGCGTTTGCTGAACTCCAGGACAAGGTTAGCAGTTAAGGCATCCTTGTACATCCAGCCGCCTGCCAGGTTCAGGTGGGTGTAGCCCTCTTGCGCTCGGCACGGCAGCACAACTAAGAGCAGTAAGGAAAGGAGTAACGACTTTCTCATAAGGTGTCTGCATGAAGGATATCGGAATAGTCAATTTTAAGGGAGATGGTGCGTCCAGAAATCTGCTCCTCAGCCACCTCAATATGGAACACCTTTTCCTCTGGGAAAGTAAACTTCCTGAACACAAACACGTTCCGGTACTGGCGCTTGAAGTGACTCGTGTCATAAAGCTGGAAACTGGGCTGTAACTCCACCTGCTGAAAGTTAGTGGCCTTCACGACCTTTTTATCCTCAATCTTAAACCGTATTTGATCGACCGTATAGGGAATGTTGGTGTCATTTCTAAGGGAGAGATCAATAAAGAAATAGTCCCCCACCGTATAGATGTTGTTTAGCCTTGCCCGCATCCCCTGCCCTTTCGTAGTCACACTGTTGAACCGAGGTTTTCGCTGGAGAACCAGCAGCGCAAACCGTGCCATGTCCTCTCTACTCATGGCCACTGCCGGGTTCAGGTAATCATCTACCTGGGTAGGGTCTATACGCACCTCCGTGTCTGCCCGATCCGCCCGGCTGTAGGCCAGCTTATACTGTACAAGGAAGCGCTCTCCAACGATGGTGATAATACCCGGTTTTGCTCCGCCATGCTTGGGTTTGACCCGAAGGATATTGGCAACAGGTATGTCCCCGGCTACATCATCTGTGGAGATATCTACATACTGTATTGGCTCAGGGCTCACAATATGCGTGGAGATACTTTCATGCACGTGCACTACCTGAAGGGAATCCTGTGCCGAGGCTGAAAACAGCAGGGCAAACAACACATATAGAAGGAATAGCTTTTTCATATTACAGGGCTCTGTTATCTATCAAATAAACAATGGTGTTGTACTTCAACTTAGCTTTGTTCTTCCGGATGGCTTTGCCTGCGGCGCGGGTGGTGGTCTGAGAAACCCTTTCCAGCATCGAGTAAAGCATTTGGCTGGCATTGTCAGGTGAATCCTCAAAAGTAAATGACTGACCACTGCTCACATTCCCGGCAAGCTCTTTTGTAAAGTCCCTGAACTGTGAATCCGGGACATATAGCCCAGCCAAGCCGTCGTTGTCGTAGATACTCAGGTCTACCGGGATGATTTGGTTGCCGTAGAGTATAGAGCGGATGGCTATCTCAATTCGTTGGGCACTGAAACCGGAAACAGTGCCGTAGAGGTAGCTGCCTTTCTTTATTTCGTAGTCCCGCACATAGATGTCATCCAGTAAGCGAATCCTGATCCTGCCGCCTTGCATCACCTTCAACCCTTCGTCCAGAATAGCTCTGATAAACTGCTCCTTACTGTCGGCTGTAATGGTATTGAAAAAGGCTTTATTCGTATTTTTGCTTTTGGTCACGGGTAACGGTGTCGGCTCTTGCTTCTCGGAAGCCGGTACATGGGCTTTCATCGGCTGTGGCCCCCTACGAGAAGGCACAGGTTCCTCTCCTACCCGGCTCAGGCTGTCAATAAACATCATCTGCTCCCGGAATAGCCGCATTTCCTCTTCATATGCCGATTCAACTTTTCGCATAGGTCGGGTTGACCGTCCAGGCACAGAGGCAGAAGCCGATGCATAGCGCTCTGAGCTGAGGCGCTGCCGCTGGCTTACCCGCTCCATAAACCCCTCCGGCTGCTGATCCGATAGGATACGGTTATTGAGACTGTCGAGCATCCGCCGCTCCTCATCCGTGTACACGCTGCCATAGGCAATGTCCCTGGGGTCTACCCTATCCTCCCCGATTTCCTGTATGGCCGAGTAATCGGTCCTATACTTAAACTCGTCCCGAAAAGCCGAGAACTTATCCTTCATTTCCCGCTTTCTCAGGTTAGCATCCGGAAGGGAGGTATTCAGGGCTGTTGTCTCGGTGAGTTCTACTTTCGCTTGTGCGGCGGTGGCCGCCGGTGTCATGTCCAGCCACAGGTAATTAAGCAGGACAAGGAAAGGGAGTATGATGAGCGGGATGGCATACCTGGGATGCCGAAAGTTAATTCTCTTCATGGATGATTCGGTTTAAACGCTGATCAATATCTTTGAGAAAAACACTGTCTTGGCCACGCAGGCTGTCAGGATCCAGCTGCCTGGCCGTGTTGTAGAGCTTTATCAGCTCCAGCATATCTGCGGTACTTGACCTGCCTATAGTCATCTTGTCGCCAGAAGTATCAAGCTGCCTGTACAGCTTGCCAACCGACACGGCATAGTTTCCCTGGTGCAGGTGCCGGACAACTAATAGCCCCATGACAGCCACAGACAGTAAAACCTGCATGGCTAGCACCACTGCTTTAGGATTCGAGGCACAGTAGTTCCTGACACTTTCCCTGAGGTATGCAAGCCTTTGCTTTATGTTACCGCTAAAAGGATTTCTTTTCGACATACTCCAAGTCCTTGTTCATGACCGTTTTCCAGTTCTTTATCAAAAGTCCATGGGGGTTGTTCTCTGTGCGCGGCACTTCCTCAAGATCCCCCTCTGTGACAAGAAGTCTTTTCATCACAGAGGTCTCCCGCTCAATGCGCTGTGTGGCGTAGTAGGTAAAGTGCCTGTTTTCGTCCACTTTAACGCTATCGGTTTTGATCGTCAAAACCGCAGAGCTTGCCAGGATCTGGTTATAATAGCCCTTCTCCTTCAAGTTGTTGTATTGTGCCAGACCGGATTCATCCACCAGGTACATGGCCTTGGAGATGTTATTCTTAATGTAGGCGTCATCTGGAGGTAGCGTGAAGAAGAGCAGGTGAAACATGTTCACGTGCGACTTGTACTCTACTGTCCGGTTTACCCCCAGCTCGGTCTGTTCCACCAAGAGCGGCACCGAGTGGTCGATCACATAGATCTTCTTCCGTTGCTCCTCGGCATAACGAAAGGCAAAGGCGCAAACCGTACCTACTATAATGATGGAGGTGATAAAGCAGCCGATACTCACGGCAAATGCCAGCTTCATTTTCTTTTCGAGGTTGTTTATCATAGCAAGCGCTTTAAGTTTATTTTAGAATTCCTCCGGCAGCCTTCGCAGCTCCTCCTGCCATTGTACCAATGGCATTACCCACACCCGTGGTGTGCACGATCCAAGTGGAAATAATGGGAATGGTCAGCATGGCCAATCCTCCCACAATCAAGGCGACGATGTAGAAACTGATGCCGCCCGAGGGAAAGGAAACGTAGGCAATGAACATCTCTTCGTTGCCCAGTACCGCTTTGAGGATATCAATTTCCTTCATCAAGCCATACTTGACCAGCACAAAGGAGATGGACATAATGATATAGCCAATGCCTGAGTACAGCCCCACGGAGATATAGCGGGCAATCCAGGTCAGGTAAGAGTCCCGAAAACCCGGCAGCACGCTAAGGGCAAAGGAAAACGGGCCTAGGATCACCAGGATGCCCGCAAAGATGATCTGTAGGAAATAGATAATGTAGGAGCATACCTGAAAGATGCTGATCACAATCCACTCCACCACCAT
Source organism: Pontibacter arcticus (assembly GCF_003284895.1). Lineage (GTDB taxonomy): Bacteria > Bacteroidota > Bacteroidia > Cytophagales > Hymenobacteraceae > Pontibacter > Pontibacter arcticus. The sequence goes on along the minus strand of NZ_QMDV01000006.1, from coordinate 55,098 downwards.
CATCGCCGTAAAGTGCAGCTTGGCCATCAGCATCAGGTAATAGCCTTTCATTTTGTTAAACAGGGGTTGCAGGTCGATCCCCATGGTTTCGTACCAGCTCGCGTCACTGGCCTCGCTCTCAATCCGCTCAAACTCAGCGCTGCTCTCAGAGAGTTTTCGGGCCACACTGTCCACCAGCGCGAGGCGTTCCCGGTGCAAATCCTCCACCTGGTCTACCTGTGAGCCGTACATGCCTTTTGCCTGATCATTCACCAGCTGCAGCGGCAGGTTCACAGCGTCAATAAATCCTGGCCAGAAAACAATCACCAGCGTCAGGGCGAAAGGGCGCAGCAAGGGCATGATGCGAAGCGTTTCATCCCCGGCCATCATTTTGTAAGCCTCCAGGCCGAAGTACAGCAGCATGCTGATGGCGCAAAGGGCCTGCGCATCATACAGGAAAACACTCACCAAATCCTGTATATTGAGAAAGAGCCCGTCGAACAGGTCAAATATGGCTTTATCGATCAATTCACGCATGGCATCAGTCGGTTAAGTCCTGACTCGTTTTAAAGAGAGAGATGAGTCGCCTGAAATCATTCCTCAAGGCCGTAAGCTCTGAGATATACACCCGCAGCTGCTCCCCTTTTTTGGCATCGTCCAGGTAAGCGTCCAGGATGATCCCGATGTCGGCGTTAATTCTGTCCCGCTCGGCATGGATGGCCAAAATATAATCTGCCTGCACCCCGGCCTGCACCGCCTCAGCATTCATTCCCAATAGGGCAGTGTTAAGTTCATCGATCTTCTTTTTATACAGGAGGTGGTATCCTTTATTCAGGGACCTGTCGGCAAACTTGAACATCTCCTGCTCATATACCTGGCTTACTGCCTCCTCCTGCGCCTGGGCCTTCACCCTGTTCTGGTTCAGCAAAGCCATGGTAGGGGCAAGCTGCAGCATGTTCCGCCTGTCAGGTCCTTTCCTGTACTTGTTATGAAACAGAATAAAGTACCATTTCGGGTTGAACTTTCCCCAACGGGTAACAACCTCCCGCTCCAGCTGGTACCTTGTGTTTTTACTGTTAACTGGCTGCACGCCTTGCCCCAGGGCATCTGTAAAGAGCACAGGAAGCAGGGCCAGGCACAAAGCAGGTACACATAACGTCTTCATAGCAATAGAGATAATTTACTTCTTGATTGCCTTGTACTCATCCATCAAGGAGCGGATGATCGCCTGGCTGTTGTCAGGGTAGGCAAGTCCCATCGGGTTCATGGTCTTCAAAAGTCCCGCGTACTTGGCCACACGCATCTTGCGCGTAATGGAATAGGCCAGGCCCCGCATCACCCGCAGCTCGTCCACCACATGGCGGATCAGGGTGAGCCTGTCGGCATTGTTCATTAGGTTCACATCCGTGCCGATGACAGCTACCTGGTAGATATAGGTAAACAGGTCAGATGTCCGGTTGAGCAGCTCCAGCTCTGTCTTGGCAGCGATCAGGAGCAGTTCGTTATCACCGCGCGCCAGTTCCATCATTTGGTTTTGGTAGCGGCCTATGTCTGCGGCAATTTGGGAGGCATAAATAATGTTTTTACTCTGCCCGATAATGGATTGCACAGATTTAAGGGAGTTGTACATCTTTTCCTCCAGCTCCTTGATCTGCGTCATCTTCAGGCTGATGGTCGTCTGCAGGGCCGCAATCTTTCCTTCGTTTTCCTTAATGTCGTTTAAGGCCGCCTGCTGGGCCGTGTGGTTGACAACAAGTGTGGAGACGACCGCCGGGTCAAAAACAACCTGCTGGGCTAGTACATGACCTGTTACCAGGCTCATGAAGCTAAGCGTGTAGAGGTACTTTTTCATAGCTGCGTTGCAAAATCAGTTGAACAAATTCATTTAACTTGAGCCCCGAGGCCCTGAAGTCTGCGACAAACCTTTCCAGGGCTTCCCTGAAATCCCCATACTTGCTCAGGTACACTTGCATGGCCTCTTTTTCCTGGCGCTCGGTGGTAAAGGTCAAATACTCTTCCAGCGATACCTCCACGCCGTACACCTCACCGGTGGCCCCGCGCTTGATGTAGACTTCCTTGAAGCGGCCCCGCCCCTCTTTGTTGTCGAGGCTGTTGATGGTAAATATCTTCTTGCGCTCCACCTCATTGATAGAGAGCAGCGCGGCGATCTCATCGAAATTGTCCTTGAATTTGGTCTGGTCCAAAAGGCAGATGGTGTCGGAGTTGTTGATGATAGAATTCTTAACCACAACATTGCCGATGATATCATCCAGCTCCTGTGTCACGACCACGGCCTCTCCCCAGAATTTGCGGACCGTTTTATAGACGTAGAGGATATAGCCGGCCATCAGCGGAGAGGCAATGGCCTTCCAGGCCTCCTCGATGATGAGCGCCTTACGGTTCTTCTTGTGGCGCATCTTCTGAAGGAACACATCCATAATGATCAGGGTGGTGATCGGGAAAAGTACCTTATGCTCCTTGATGGCATCAATTTCGAAAACAATAAAGGGCTCATCAAAAAGGGTGGTATCCATCTCGTTGTTCAGGATCTGGCCATATGCCTCCCCTTTGCAGAACTTTTTGAGGATAAACCGATAACTAGTCAGGTCAAACTTAATGGACTCTTTTTGTGTGATCTCGTCGATCTTTCTGATGGAGAAGTCATAGAAGGACTGGAAGGAAAGGTAGCTGCTCTCCAAGCCGTTTTCAAAGTAGTATTGGTAATAGGAAGTGATAACGGAAGAGAGGACGCTGTCCTCAATTTGGCTGACAGTGCCCTCGGCACCTTTCCAGAGCAGGCCCACCAATGACTTGAGAAACTCCCGCTTCTCCTCGTTGAATTCGGCAGCAGAGATCCGGAAGGGGTTCATGGTGATAGGCTGCTCCTCGGAGTAGGTAATGTAACGGCCCCTGTAGTAGGCACACAGGCCGGAGTAACTGTGTCCGGTATCCACCAAAATAACATCTGTGTGCTGCAGGGCATACTGCCGGATCAGGTGGTTCATGAAAAATGACTTCCCTGCTCCCGAAGGCCCCAACACGAACTTGTTACGGTTATTCATCCGGCCTGAGAAGATGGGCCCATCACTCGTGTCAATCGTGATAGGAATCCCCTGCCGGTCCGTGAAGTATACCTGAAAGCTGGATGACTCACTTTGCAGCAAACGTTCTTTAAAAAGCAGACATAAGGCCGCGTCTGAAGTAGTCAAAAACTTATCATATACTTTAAGCTCCGAACTATTGCCGGGCAAGGCACACCGGAATAGCTCGAGTTGGTTATAGGCGTTTCGGGAGGGAATAATGCCAATGGAAAACAAAGCGCTTTCCAGATAGTTAGCGGCACGGTCTATCTCCTTTTCTCTGGCTGAAAGCAGCACGCTGTAATGTCCGTACACGAGCAGCTGGTTATCCTTGGCGATATCGGCCATCACCTGATCAATATCCTGTACACTTAAATCATTGGCCGGGTCAGGCATGGAGAGATGTTTTTTTCTTTTGGCCTGCAGCCTGGCCAATTCATGGCGCTGATCAGGGATTTGGATCACCTGGTTGTACACCAGGCAGTCACAACCTGGCACCTGGTGCAGAAAATGCATCAGGTCTACCGGGAGGCTGTACCCTATGTGAAGCGCTGTGTTTGGCTTAAGGTTGGACGGAAAGTTGATCTCATCTATGTCCACAAGCGAGATACATCGGATAACGCTATCACCGACTTGCAGGCCTTCATCTGAGGCAAGAAGGTTATTGAGCGCATAAACCTCATCGGAAAAGTTGAAGGCAAGCATGCGTGAAATAAACTTCTTCACCTCTATCTCTTTCAGAACATAGGGCTTGAAAAACCTGCTCTCCAGTATGTCCAGCACTTTGGCAACGTTCCGCTGGAATGCCTTGAAGTCTTTCTCGTCATATGTAAAGAAGCTGGAGCGCCGCACGTCCCTTGTTATAGTCAGGTATGTAGAGACGTCCAGGTACTCTCTTCCTGCAAATGTCTCCTGAAATTTCTGACTCAGGAGGTCATCCGTTTGCTTCGGCACATAGCACTTCCTGGCTAGTATGTCCGTTTTCTGAAGAGTGTAGCCTGCACCTATAATCTTGACGATGTTGGCAAAGGTCTGGTGGAAGAGATGGTAAGCCTCCACGTCTGCGCAGTACTGCAGGGCAGGATTTTGTACTTTGATGATAACCGAATAATCTCCGCGCTCATGATATAGAATATCATGGGCATGACGGTCTATGCCAATGTATGGCAGACCAAACCGCTGCTTTTTCATGGCTGAGAAAAGTGATGACGTTAAAGTTGTGCTGCCAGGGCCAGGCTCCTATCTTCGTGCAGAACGCCTCCATTGTGCAGGCATGATGTATACCCCTTTGGACTTCGCTTTATGATGCAACCCTTTCTTCTGCTGCATAGCCGTAAACCCCATACCGCCGAAAGTCACGATCACCAAGGCTACCAGACCTGAAAAGAAGTTGAGCGAAACAGATATAACAACTGCCGCAAAGAAGCCAGTTAGAACGGAGGCCAGACCCCAGTAGATATATCTACCTTTGAAGGATTTAAATACAAGGGGTTTTTGCAGCCCCTTGTAGACATTAAATCCTCTGTTATCTTCGGGAGCCACGGCTTACAAGCCGAAGAAGGCTTTGATCACTACCCCCACCACCATCAGGAATACGCAGGACCCCATCCATCCCATGACAGCCTTTTGTGTGTCCTGGTCCCCGGAGTTCCACTTGATGTACACCCTAACTCCCCCAATCAGGCCAACAATAGCTCCGATGACCAGGATTAGGTTGCCTACAGGGTCAATGTACGTTTGGAGTTCAGAGGCTCCGGCATCAATGCCTCCGGCCCCTTGAGCAAAGGAAGATGGGACAGCGAGGACTACCAACACGAGCATAGCAAGTAACTTTTTCATAATCTCTGTCATTGAGTTAAAAATTTATGAAGAAAAAGGTATTGCGTTTGAAAGTCGCCTGGCGTTCTGAAGGAACTCCTCTAGGGGTATCCCCTGCCCTATCACGGGCATGGCGACACTATTCTCAGAGGCCGTCTGGTGCGCAAAGGCATGCCCGTCGGCTGCAATAGGATATTCTTGGAGACCGCTATCCAAGGGTTGCTCCTCCTGCTCGTAATCCTCATAATTCTCCTCGAATTCTTCCTCCAGGTAATCCTCGTCCACAATGTCTTGGGGTGCCTCTGTAGTGTCTACTAAATCTGAAACACTGTATTGGGCCACCATATCTGCGGCTACGCCTTTTGCATTTCGAAGGTACAGGTCAAATAACAGGTTACCTGCATAATAAAGCACATAGAGTACTGCTACCGTAGTAAAGAAAACGCCCCAAGACATAGCTATATAATTTAAGTTAAAACATCGATTTACAAACTAGACATTCCTACTTTAACTATATAATCGATATGAAATACAGTTTTATACTTATACGTATATTTTAAGATTAGATTATTTATTTATATACTTTTTTTGCCTAATGTTATAGACTCAGTTTAGTTCAAGAACTTGTTATCTGTCCTATCACGGAGCCTTTGAATCTCCTCTTTATGCTCTTCAATGAATTTAGCAAACAGGTAGCTTGCTAGCACATTGATTTTAATCCCTCCTTTTTTCTTCAGCAGGTCTAGCACTTCATGTATATGCACGTCCACATAGACTGTTTTGGAGGTAAAGGTAAACTCCTCCTTCGCCTTATCGAGTTCAGCAAGAAGTTGCTCAAAGCTTAAACCTGACGCTGCTTTACCCGAAGCCTTTGCACCTGTCATTTTCGAGGAAGGAGCCTCCTGCTTTTTGCCTGCTGTAGCGTTAGAAGAAGCCTTAGGCTTTTCACCGGTTTTGCCCGATTTTGAAACTGCGGGCGCCGTCTCTTCTCTTTTCTCAGGAACTGGTTGAACAGCTTTCTCTTCTGCATTTTTCTGCTGGGGAGCCTGTCCTATGCTTTGCTTAAAGCTCTTGATGTCAAACTCTTTGTTACCTGCTGTAGACATGAATATTATACGTTATTTGATTATAATGTTTCAATTATTGAATATTAATATAAATTTATTTGAAGAATCTTCTATTTTGTCTCCAAATACTCATTATATATATACCCAAAAGACTTGTCGAGCACCCCTCGGATATCCGAAGAGATCGATACGGTATCTATGCGTTGAAATCCTACCCGGTCTGGCAGCGCCGGAGCTACAGTGCCGAACTGCGTCAGCTGCTCATCTACTGCAGCTTTCAATTCATAGTTCACGGAGGACTTCAGGCGGTTTGGCAGGAACACGATCTTTACCTGTGGGTTAACATGCTTGGCCACCTGAACAAAGAACATGGTGGACTCAAAAGTCATCTTCTCATAGGCGAACGGACAGACGATTACTTCAGCGTCCTGGTATACAGCAATGAGCTCGTTCGTATCCAGCCTGCCAGGCATGTCCATAATAACATGCCCCCCTTGCAGACTATCAATATGCACCTTGTATTTCGGGTACTCCTCTACCTCCATCTTGATAACCTCGTACAGTGGGTCATTGGCATATAGCTCCTTCTCCTTCTCCCATCTGGAGTAGATGGAGTCCTGAAAGTCCATATCCAGGATGATCACATTGTCCTTTTTCTCTAAGGCCAGATAGTTAGCCAGCAGTATACAGGTGGTGGACTTGCCTACCCCTCCTTTTTGGTTTGCTACTACAATTTTCATGTATTAATCGTCTATGTGTATTATCGTTTTCGTTGATTCTTTCTCTTCCTATTCTCTCCCTGATCAGACCCGAGGTTTGACTCCATAAGGTAAAGCATGGAAGCCGCCAGTTGACCGATGGCCCTGGAAGACTGGGTCCATGCGTCCTGCAGCCTTTCCTCTCTCGCCCGATCACTACCCTTATCAAGCTCAACAACCTGCACAGCTTGAAAGTCAGGCCTCTCTTTTGTCAGATCTGCCCAGGCATATACCCGTTTCTGCTGATGATCAACCAGGAAGTGCTTTCCGTCTGCATGAGCGATGCTCCAGCCGCAACTGTCCAGTATTTCCTGCAGCGGCCTGCCGCTGGCAAGGCCGCTGTGCAGCTTGGCGGCCACCACCTCCTTCTCCAGAGGGTCAGAAGCCTTCGCAACCGACAGATCCGACAGCTTTACAAAAAACAGCCTGGCAAGCAGTCTCATATCCCTATCGCTCGTCACAGCGTACTGCCGCGCCTCCTGCAGCCTTTCTTGATAAAGCAGCGCCCTGACATGCGCCTTATCAAGCACCAGAACAGGGATGCTGCCTTCTTCATCTCCCTTGATGCGGATCTCTCCCTTTTTGTTGACAAGGAGTCCTATTGTCTCCAGCTGTCTTTTAAAACCAGTGTAACACAGCCCCCTGTCTGTAGAAAGCTTGGCTATGAGTTCCCGTCCAGCCTGTATTTTCTCTTCTCTGTTAACACCGGAAAGCAGCTCGTCGAGCCTCATCACCTGGGAACCCTTCAGCACCTGTTTGCTGGCATGGTCGAGAATGGTGTAGCCATAGGGAGTGCTCTTCCCCTTTGCCTGGTGCACCACCAGCTCTATCCCGAGCTTTTCTTTTAATAGCCCGGAGAACTGCTCCACCGTTAGGCCTCGTTTATACTTGCGGAATATGGCTTTCAGCTGTCCTACACGCGTATCTGGTGCTTTATACTTCGCTATCCTGTCAGCAACTTCTTTGCTTGCAAAGACATGCACCACTGAACCGTACTTAATGAGCTGATACTGCCCATCCTTCTCCGTGACTTTCACGCCTTCTCTTTCGAACAGCAACTTAAACTGAGCTTCTGAGGAAAATCCATATGCCAGCGCTTTCGTCAAGTATGCTTTTACCTCGTATGCCACATCCTGCATCAGAATCTCCTGCATCACTTTCTGAGACCTCACGTTTTCATACTTGTCGTTCACCTTCTTCCCCTCTTTGCTTACCCTGGTAGACACCATGTGTACATGGTTGTGCGCAGTATCTGAATGAAAGTAGATAAGGTAGGGGTTATCATGGTACCCCATGCGCTGGAGGTACTGCTCCGCGACTTCCAGGAGTTCCCCCGCACCCTTCTCCCTTCCCTTGCAGGAAATAATGGCATGGAACTGGGACTTTAGCACGGATTCGTTAGTGTTTGCCACCAACGTCATGTACCTGATGTAATCCTCCTGCTTCAAGCTTCCCGCTGCCAGGTTCAAGAAACCGAAGTTCTCAGCCTTGAGCAGCTGAGCTGCACCCTGTGCTCTTTTCTCTTCATTGTAAACAACGCCATTGAACCCGGCAGCGGCAGAAAGGATTTTCACGATCATAGCCCACTCATTAACGCTTCAAAAATATAACAAATAATAACTTTAACATAAAAGTTACTATATATTATTTAACAATTTTAAACTATTACATTTTACTTAATAATCATTATTTGTTATTTATAATATAAAGCTTAAGAATTAATAGTTAATACTTATTAATTCTTACTTATTAATTCTTACTTATTAATTCTTACTTATTAATTCTTACTTATTAATTCTTACTTATTAATTCTTACTTATTAAATAATAAATATTATTTAAACTTTTTAAACCTTGCAGCAGCAATCCGAAGAAAAGAGCGAAGCGCCTTGACCAATTCTTTTTCTATGATACTAAACTCTATCATGTGTCTGTTAAAATCGGCAAGAAACTGCAGGTTTATCATATTGTTTGCCTTCAGGTAATTGACATACCTGGCTACCTGATTTATATTGTTGCCAACCCTGCTGATCTCTGGGCCGAGCCTATCCAAAACCGCGATTAACTCTTTAGGATTAGCAATAAAATCGTCAGGCTGCGCCAGCGCCTTCTTCCGCAGGTAAACAGACAATGATTCATGCCCTGCAGCCGTCACCTCAGCCTCCAGTTGCCTGTATTCGCTATCAGAAAAGGTCAGCTTTAACTGTCTGGCTCTCTTTAATTCAGGCGATAGTCTTGGACGCCCTCCCTTTGCTTTCTTAATATCTTCCATACATTCTTTGCTCAATAAAAGACACGAGTTGCGAGTGGATTTCCCCCTTGCTGATAGCTACGCTGAAAGCAAGGCAAGAGGTTTTGAGGGACTCAAAACACATCTTGCAATACAAAGCCCACCATACACCAAAAGAAAGAATTCTAGGCAAATAATACAAGGAGAAGGAGCTAGGAAGAGATAAGATTACAAAGATGGAGCATGGTGTAAGCTAGGGAGAAACAGGGGAGTATGGATCATAGCTACTCATTACAATAAAAAGCTCCAGGCGCTAAATTCAGCGACAATATATTTATTAACTATTATATATTATCTAAAGTTTAATAAGCAATAATTATCACATATTATCTAATACATATTAAATAATAATTATTATTTACGGCTGTTAATATTTGTCATTTTAAGGCAAGCAGCTTAATAGCCAAGTTAATGGTTTGAGACGAAAAGCAGAAAGAGTCAGAGAAGGGTAGACAGGTCAATAGGGGAGAGGTAAGGTTCCAGAAGCCTTCGGCTCTTAAAAGCCCGCACGTGGCAAATACTACTATCGCTATTACATGAACTTATCCAAACCTCTGCAAAAAAATCACCCATGTAGTATAGGCATACCTTGTACTCTCCATCAAGGCGGTTTGAAAGAAACTGCCCCTCATCCCATACCGCCTGTGCCCTGTCATTAAGTGAAAGAATACTATTGAACTCATATAGATTCATAGGAGAACAAGCTAGAAGTTGATTAATAGAAAAGTAGGCAATAAAAGCTTAGCATCTTGTGCTTTGTGAAGCTATCATTTAGTTATCCTTCAGCAGGTACCGATTTCTTGATCGTTTCTTGAAGTAAGGCAAAGAGCTTGATCGCATCGACATCCAGTAGTACCGCCAGGTCCAGCACCTCACTTACGCGGAAGGAACGGGGATCGTCAATCTTGTTTCGCAGTCGCTGGTTGTTTACACCTAGTGCTTTGGCCACGGGAGTATATGGCACGATATCAAACAGCTCAGAAAGGGAAGTCAGCTGCTCATTCTCGAGCATACGCTTACCTAACTCAAACTTAGGGCTCTTATCTTCAATTTGCATTGTCCTATAACTAACGAATACTGGTGGTTTATTTTAAGATAAAACATCTAAGGATAGATGCCTACAAATATATACGTAACATATACAATTTGATACTAAAAGTATTTGATAAGTTTATCGTCTATTCTTCTTGTACTTGTTCCTCAAGAGCAATCAAGACAATAGTAGTAGGAGGGAGGAAGATTAGATGCTCTTGTAAGCCACAAGTACTCTCAAAAAGCAACTGCAGTGTTCGTCAAGCCTTTGATAAGATTGGAGAAATGGGTAGAATAAAAACAAGCATATTTAGATAAAGTAGAGGTACAAATTCTCATAAGCAACTTTATGATAAACAGGAGCAGCTAAAAATATGTAGTCCACGCGTGCTAAATGTTTTACAACTCGCTTCGCTCAGCTAGAGGAAAGGTTATTTTAAGGAAAGGTGGGTATAAGCTGTTGACCTATCTGATCGGGTCCCAGCCAAAGTATCGCTACTCGTGTGTTTGATGAAAAGTTGCTACTTTATTTCCAAAGGTATCTAACTCTTTTTAATGTTTCTATATAGCCTATCACCAGGATTATATATGAATTGGTTTATATTTATATCTTAATATAACTAACTACTTTAGCATGGACTACAAAAACATTTCTACACTTATTCAATTTACATCGAGAGATATCGAGGAGATTAATACTCTTTCTGGTTTCAGAGAATATTTAAAACCTTATAACCTAGTTGTTGAAGAATTAGACTCAAGTAATTTTGCAGATATTCCAAGTCGTGAAGTGCCAAATAATGATGAATTATACTTCGCAAAGGTTCACTTTGTAGAGCTAAGGGGCCATAGACCCAACCCCTCAGCTCTACATAATTCTATCCGAGCTTTATATATGAGAACAGTTCATGGCCCATGGATAGCATATGAACTGGTTTCGGAAGGTTTTTCTAATCAAGTATATGATTGTACAATAGGCTTTAGAGCTTTTGCAGAGCCAGTAGATGATGGATACTTCAGGTGTAAGGCTAACGGTAATGTATTTAGGTTCTCTTACTATCCTGATCTTAATAATTATTTTGCAATTGTTGCAGCAAACAGGGAGGATATTGAGAACACCGGCTATTCATGGAATAAAATCATAGAATACTTTAACTAAAAACATATAGACATTGGGCAGCTTCCCCTCGTAGGAGATCCTAATACCTGTTGTGAGAACAATTATAACTGACATTATATAGGCGTTGTTCTAGGTTGAATTAATATAAGTTCAACTAAATTAACAGCTTATGACAGCGCAATGGAAATTCATTGAGAATTCGGACAGAGATCCAAACAGGGGGTTGGTAAAGCTTCTTAACCTGAGCAACAAAGAGAACAATTTGATGGGACTGCTTTACAACAGGGGTGATTGTACCTATGAATGGCAGATTTATGAGACTAGGAGAGGGTGTCTCCGGTACCCTATCATTGGAATTGCTTCGTCACTAGAGGAAGCTCAACAGGCCATCATGGATTACTGCTTCATGTGGCGCCCCTCCTACAGACTACTATTGAGAGAAGAATAGTAGACGTACTGCAAACAGAGCGTAGCCTAATAGGTTACACTCTGTTTTAAATATAACAGCCCTTAAAACGGGCTCTATCTAACATGATAGTAGTATAACGCAACGCTCCACACGCTGATATCAAAGAGGTCGGTTCGGGGAGCTAATTATTTTTAATATTACTTACCATAGCATTAATAAACATACTGACTTCTTTCATTGAAAGACCATCAATATCAAAGACTGATACTCTAACGTATGGTTTTCTATTCAGAAAGTCTACCATAATAAATGCAGAACCTGTTGAATTAGAAGGGAAGTTATGGTTTTGAAGCTCTGCTATTTTATCCCTTATCTCCATGATTGCAGAACCTATTTGAGCTCGAGAGTAATATCCAGATTCTGGCTGGCCATATATTTTGCCATTTTCTTTAAAAATATTAATCTTATACTGGTCAGTTACTTCATCATTATCATCTAGTTGTATTTTGAAAACTGACCAGTTTCCGGTTTCACCACATTCCTCACATTGGTGATTCTTGAAGTTGTTCATTTTGGAAATTAACTCATCACGAGTCATTTCATCAATCTTTATCGCCGACCAAAAATTTGTTGTTTCAGGGAGTCTTAAAGACTTACATCTTCTGCAGGCTATTTGATAAATAATATTGTGATAATACATAATTTTTGAAGTTTAAGTATCGCTTAACCATCGAATATAATATATATATAGTTACTATATAAAGAAGTGGGTAGATAATTTCCTGCCCTGCGAAAGTACCAAAACCTTACCCTTCGATTCCAGCGTTTGGGGCGGGTTTCTTCCATAACTGGTGTTATGTTAAAAAAGATAAGATTTAAGAATTATTAAATATTGCAGCTATAGGATGAGTAATCAGCTGAACTCATCCTTGCAATTAACCCAAAGATACTACAGCAAAAGGAATCCCGCCGAAGGCGGGTCGCCATGGCTGAATTTCGACTTCCAAATTTCTGCCATGGCGACCCGCTCAGTATTAAAAATGAAAGATCTTGCCTGGCTCCCAGACAAGATCTTTCTAAAGGCTATGCTGCCATAGTTGTTGCTTGTGCCCCCAGGTTACTTTCTGCCTGTAGGTTCAGGATATAGCTGGCCGCTTTAAAAGCCTTTGTGCTTGCATAGATGATCATGGTCTTATCGTCTTTAAACTTCTTCGCCCATCCCTGCAGGTAAGCCACCGAGTTTTCAAAAACCTCCGCTTTGATACCAGTAAAGGCGTTGAGGAAACTTGCTCCCATTTCGGCTATCAGTTCCTCCTTAGAGTAATTTATGTCGCCAAACCGGGCCGCCTTCTCTTCATCAGCAAAACGGTTAAGCCTGGTTTGATGGCCTGTAGAGTGAATCAGTTCGTGAAACAAAGTCGCGTGATAAGCTTGAGAGGAAACAAAGCTGCTCAGCTCCGGCATCTGTACCGTATCATTAAAAGGCGCATAGTAGGCCTGGGAGCCTCCGTGCAGAACGTTCGGGCGTGGCATAGGGTATTGATCCACCACCTCCTGACAAGCCTCTATTACCTGCAGATCGGTACGCTCATGAACAGAAGGGAGGGCAAACTCGATTCCTTCCACTTGATCAATATTGAATACCGTCCAAATAAAGGGGATAAATCTTCTCTGATACACCTCCTCTGTCTCTCCTGAAGTGCCTTTATCCTCACTAGTATCACTTTTGGCGTAAACTTTCCAGTAGATGATCTGGGTTCCTTTCTCTCCCTTCTTTACATGCCCGCCCAGCTCTTTAGCCTGTTTATAGGTAAGAAAATAGGGCGTCCTAAAGCTTTTCTTATCAGTCAGGTAGTTCAGAAAGAAAGCATTGAAGCCTTCATAATAGCGGCCAGATACATAGTTTTTAGGCAATCCGTAAGATGTCCATGGCTTTCTCCAGAATACCTGGCCTTGTTCTAATTGCTCGATGACCTCATTTGTTACCTGATCTGCCAGTTGAATGAATTTTTGATAAGCGTTCATAACTTTTAGCTTAAGAAGGTTAAACAAAACTTATATTAATATATACTAAATGTATACATTTAGTTACATTTCGTATTTAAAATTTATCCACAAAATAGAGTTTTTATTTCCCCTTATGTTAGCGCTAAATTGCTTGTATGGTATTGTAGAACAGGCATTACTACAGAAAGAAAAAAAGAAAACCCGCCGTCAGGCGGGCCGCTATGGTTGGTTTACAGCCGAGATTTGAAGGAGTAAGGGACTTTTATAAAAGTCCCTCGTCTGCAAAAGAATAATAACCCTCATTGGTAAGGATGATGTGATCTAGAACAGCAATATCAAGTAAGTTACCGCCCTCCTTCACCTTTTTAGTAAGGCTAATATCTGCACTGCTAGGCTTTAAGTTGCCCGATGGGTGATTATGAGCTAAAACGATCCCACTGGCATTGGCCTTGAGCGCAGCGACAAAGATAAGTTTGGGATCTGCCACCGTACCGGCCACGCCACCGGTAGAAACCTCAAATATTCCCAGCACTTTGTTTGCCCTGCTTAATAACATAACCTTAAATTGCTCGCGGAACTGTATGCTGCCCTCATCCCATAGCTGTAGGAAGAAAGTGTAACTGTCTTTAGAACTCGTAATCTGTGGGCGCTCGGAGGGCTTCACCTGGGGATGGTAGCTGAGCTTTACCTCTGCAATCTGGCTGACGGTTGTTGAAGTCTGTTCCATACACACAAAATTTAAAGGGGTTAATATAAAAGATATATTAATATATACGATATGTATACATAAAGTTACGTTGTGTATACATTATTTTTTATACTTTTAAATTAATTTTGGCAGCCCTGTATATGGAATCTTTAGGCTTCATAGCTAGTCATTAAAGCACTGTATATGTTTTATCCTTTTTTGTGAAGAAATTGTGTAATTTTCGCCGCACAAGTCTCTTTCTCTTCCCTTTTGTTAAATCTTTATTGTTCACGAACCCCTCCGACATTTCAAATTACTATCTATAAGGAAGTATATAGAAGTATATATATTTAGTGGCAATACTTGAACGGCTGCACGGATTAGAGCAAATGGGCTGCATTATGGGTGTGACAATACTTGAATGACCTACTACTACTGAGGCAATACTTGAACAGCTTTGGAAAAGCGTGGCAATACTTGAACGGCTTGAGACAATACTTGAGCAGGTAAAACAGCTATTATTGAGGGAAATAGCCAATTTGTGGCGATACTTGAACGACTTGAGACAATACTTGAATGGGTTGTGGCAATACTTGAACGGTTCCGGCTACTGAGGCAATACTTGAACGGCTCTGAAAGAGTGTGGCAATACTTGAATAGTAGATATTCCTTTGGCTTAAGAAGCCATCCATAAGGTAAAAGATCGATTCGATACATTAAACCCGCGGCTTCATATGGCTTGCAGTAACGCAACCTGTCCAGATACCCTCAGAAAGAACACCTGTAGCATGCTGGAGACATTCGCAAGGAATTTCTATCATCATTATTCAAGTGCCTTCATTAAGTCTCTGTACAGTAGAGACAAATCGTTCCTGCGCATAATGTCGATTCTCTCCACATTGCACGTTATAGAAGAATTGACTGCTCAGCTTGTCATACACTACTCCGATAACACTGCCTCTTTGGTCACCTAATCCTGTGAGCGTACCGCTTACTTCTACATCTTCTCCAAGCTTGTATTTTGCAAAAGTCATATCTCATCCATATATTAGATTGGCTCTTTATGTTTCGTATGCGTGGCAATACTTGAATAACAGGCTGGAACTCTTGCTTAAAGTCCTTCTGAGGACAATGTAGGGAGTTTCCATCCGGACTCTAGCTTTGCCCTGCGTGACAATACTTGAACAGCTTTTTAATTATCGTCGGAGAATAGACCTCCCCGAATAAGCTTTTTCGCCATTGCCAATGTGATATCCTTGTTGTGCACCTTAAAGTATGCTTTGCAAAGCTCATTTGCCTTGTGTGTCAGGTCTGCGTCCGAATTAGTCAGCCAACGCTGAAAAGTATCTTTCTCTCCTGTGATCTGGACATGATTCCCATATGTATGTTGGAAAAGATCCCGCATACGCTCCAGCAGAGCAATGTAAAAGTTATGATCCTCCTTCGCCTCCATCACCTCGTGGTATACGGAGAAGTCCAGACTAACCCAGTAGAGCTCCTGGTACTTTTTCGTTGGATCCCCCTGAACAAAGGTGTAGTCGAAAGGCAGCTTTCCCTTCTCCCGAATGTAGTCCAGCACCCTCTTCACACTTTTCTTCTTGAACCGAGGTTCCTCTGACTCAATATGGGCAACCGAGGCCAACAGATCTATAGGCAACTTCGTGATGCGTTTACCTGAGCTAAGCAGCTGGTGACGCGTCTTGTAAAGGAAAATGTACAGGCTCTTGCGCCCGTCGCCGCCACGCCCTTTTCCTACATGCTTATAGCCGTTGGTGTCGATGGTATAGTACCTGCGGAAAAACCCTTCCATAAGCTCATCCGATATTCGGACATCGTAAATCTTGATGGTGTTGGTATGTCTGTCGATGCTAACCTTAATATCCTTGAGAATGGCAAAGTTCTTCAGCTCTATCACCTTATCCTGATGCTTATACTCGTAGGAACGAGAGAAGATGATGTTATTGCTCAGCATGTGGAATAAGGCATAGTCAAAGGTTGTCTCAAACCTGTGACCGAAATATTCCGGCACTTCCGCTTTGGGGTTATTTTTGAACTTGGGGTGCACCTCACATAAAGTCTGCTTGTTACGTCCAGTCTCTTTGCAGAACTCCGAAAGCGTGAACCTCGTGAAACCGAAAAGGTCCTTTTTCATTTTCCTCGAAATGAAGACGATGAAATCTTTCACAATACCGGCATCTTCATCAAAGGACTTCTCAATGTCTCTGATGTTATCGGCTACGCTCCTGTCAATCCTACTCAGGAAGTAGGTCGGATCGCTTAAAAGGGCCTCAGAGGGTTTGTTCTCGTGTTGCATAAGTTACTAAAATACAGGTACGAATTGGCAACTCAGCCACTGGTACAGTCCTTCCTCGTCCTTATAAGGAACAGGTTGGTAAAAATCTTTGGGTAAGTTAAATTTTTTCAAAGTTAACAATGTACAAAATATAAGTCTTTACAGAACTAACCTTTCTCGATTCGGATGCTGTACCCGACCTTCTGCAGCGTTTCCTGGGCTTTGATAAGCCTTGCCAAAAAGGTTTGCCTATAGCTCCCCTTCCCACGGCCAACGCCCTCATCCAGCTCTGCCAACTTCTCCCAGGTAAGGTTTGTCTCCTTAAACATAGCCTTCACCTCTGCGCTGATGTGGGTCTTAGGATCACACGCTGCGCATGTCTCGCCTTGGTTGTTCTCACTCATAGTTTGAACCTGATAGATTGCTTATTTGATAACTCGACAGGCTCAAGGGCCTCCTTAAACAGCGGGTAAAAAGGGGAGGGGCCTTTGTTTCCTGCGGCAAAAGATGCCTGCTCTGCCTGTTGGTACTGCTGTGCCGAAACCTTGCGCCAGTCTATTTCATACCCCGCCTGTCGGGACAAAAGGGAAAAGAAAACCTTTAGTGTTCTGGTGTTTCCCTCGCGGAAGGGGTGAATGGCATTCAGTTCCTCAAAAAAATAAGATCCCTTCAATAGGAACTGCTCCCTATCCAGTCCCTTTAAATACCCCGCTGCCTTCAGCTCCTGGAGTAAGTGGTTGGCATAGGGCTCAATCATACGTGGCGCGGCATGTACAGCATTGCCTTTGGAGATCATCACACTCCGTAGCTCCCCTGCCCAGGGATAGACGGTGCCAAAGGTTTCCTTGTGGATCAGCTGCCAAAGCACTAAATTAAACTTTAGCTGGCTGGGCAGTTTACCAGGCAAAGCCAATACATTATGCCTCCAATGAGTGAGCTCTAATTTGCTTAACTTAGCTGCGTCCCTGATGTCAAAATGATTGATCAGCACACTGGTGCCGGGATAGCAGTACCTGTCGTTCATTACAGATACTTTAAGTTGAACACCTCATTCATCTCCTCAGGCGTAATTTGCCCGTTGATATACAGTTCGTCCAGCACCTTGTTGAGTTCCTCCTCCTCGTAGCCCTCGCAAGCAGCTATGTGGTTTGTCTGCCCGAGTTGCTCCCTCCGTTCCTGGCGAACCTTTTCCGATACCACAGGCCTGTCTCTGTACTGAGATAAAAGCTGCTGTACTTTCTGCTCCCTGACCTCCTGCTGCACTGTCTCCAGGCTTCTGATCAGTCCGTTGAAGTACTCTGCTATAGTTCTGTGATTGCGTTGGTTCGTGGCTTCTATGGCTTTGATGAAGTACATATCGTCCACGTTGCTCTGGTCATAGTTTTCCAGTATGATCGTGGTCCCGTTCTGTAAAATGCCTTTTACTCTGTTCATGCTAACTCAAGATAATGCCTGTACTGGTATACAAAATAGGCTTATCAAATGTAACATTATATTGTTACTTATACAAATTAAATTATCCTTTCACTTCTGTCTCAAATTCCTACATTTTCATAAGACCGCTAATCACTAACATATCTAAACTAGAGTCATCTAAGGCTGGAAGCAGTTCATCAAAAAAGGCACTTTGTTCATGTAAATAAGTTGATGCAAACTAAAGATAGCGGTAAATTATTCTGTTGTTAAATCTAACAGTGATACCATGAACTGTAATTGCATTAGGGAAATCAAAGAGCAGATAGAGCGGGAACTTACTATGAAAGGCAAGAATGTTGTGAAGGTGACTGTGCCAACAGAACTTCTCATATGCGAGAACGAGAGGGGGGTGCAAGAAGTCAAGGCGGTGACATTCTCAGAGTTACACGTTCATCTCAAGGGGTTGGAACAACATCAGCAAGCCATTTTTATACATTGCTACTGTCCGTATTGTGGTACCAAAATTCTGTGATACCAGAGATGCCAAAGATAAAGTTAGGCAAAAACACCCTACCCAAAGACGGACAGCATGTCAAATGGCTGGTATGGATAAATGACGTAGAGGCTATCTGGAAAGAAGGGGAGTACCTTGCAAAAGAGCAACTGTTCATCAGAGGGCCATTTAATGGGAATTACAGTTCATTATTAACCATAAGCGATGAAGACTTCGATTCCGCTTGGCACGTGCTGAGATGGGAGGCTGTGAACAGCAGCATCACAGTGCGAGGTAAGTAAGAAATATTTTCCAAAGGAGGTTTACGGAGACATTTTTATTCTCAAGGAAATATAAATTACATACCCAAAGAGTTGATCAATGTTCTGAAGGTCCGGCAGACTAACTTTATAATAGCGTTATTGAGTTCATACTAATAAAATTGCTTAAAACAGTTATTAAAAGGCAAGCAGACCTGATAGCTAAGACTCTTTGTCAAACCCTACAGTTCCCAGAAACAATGCGAAGAAAGTCTTCCTAATAACAGGAGGGAATCATTGCACCAATAAATCTTAAGCTATTATTAGACCACTGGCATTATACATTATAGTCAAGCATCTAAATAAAAGAAATAAATAATATTTATTATATATAGTTCAATATTTAATGCGTAATAATTATTATTCATTATCTATTAAATATTACTTATGTGCTTTGTCTCTAGTCTTGATGATAGTCACTGAACATAAGTAATTATATTATTGAGCCTTATCTAAACGAAAGGCTTCGCTGAGCCTCCATTAAAGAAGCATGCTTCTCCTTATCCAGTGTTTTGATCAGCTCATGCAAAAGCGAATAAGCAGAGTTTGATTGAAGCAGATCCACCTCCTGCACACTATTCACCATCAACTTTCGGTTACAGATATTGATGCGGTTAAGCATCGGAACAATGCTGTTGAGGTAACGGTTATAGAAGCCAGCAATATCTTCCACGCCGTCAGGAAGCTTATAGCCTGACTTACCTTGGATACTTGCGATCAGCACCCCGTTGTCGCGCAGGTGTTGGACACAAACCCGCAGCTGCTGCTCCGAAAAAGTCGGAAATCTTCTTTTTAGCTTATCGATGATCTCCCGTTTCTCGATGAGGCGGTCAGGAGCGGTGCGGAACATCAGGTACAGGTACTGCAACACGGCAAGCGCCTCCTCCGAAAGGCTGTTTCTGCCAGAGAGTGCCTCTTGTGCGGACTCCGAGGCTATTCTTCGTATAAGGTGGTTCTTCTGCCGGTCTTCGGGAGTAGGGGAGAGGAGATAGTCTGTTCTTTCAAAAGGGAAAAAATCAATGAACGTACGGTCGTGCAGCAGATCGAACAGGGCGGATGCCTTTTCATGGCTGTGACTGGTGCAGTAAATCTTGCCCAGGCAGCCAGAAAGAAAATCTGCCAGCTGCACCAGGGGCTCCTCTGCCTTATCCTCCACCAGGCGATAAGAGCGCTCCGGTGTAAACAGATCCCGTTGGATAACCTTAGTTTCAATGTAATGGTGCAGGCTGCGCCGAAACTCTGGCCAGCCAAGCTGATCGGCATGAATCGAAAAAGCAGTGAAGTTTTTGGGAAACTGCTTGAGAAAGATTCTGTTGAAGTATTTATAGAACACATCATTATAATCAAAACCTGCTCCCTCCAGCTTGCTCTTGTTGATGACCATCCCCAGCACCACAAAGTCCAACTGGCGCAGCTCCCTTAATACCTCCAATCTTTTTCGGAAGCCCTTCTCATCATTGGGGATACGGCTGGACTTGATGGGTTGGCCTTGGAAGAAGCGTTGGCTGATCGTATCCCTTAGCAGCCGGGCCTGCTCCAGCTTCGTCTCATCCAGGAGAACAGCTGTCAGAACAAAATGGGAGAAGGTACCGGCTTTATCCAGGTTTAGGCTGGCGTTTCCGAATTCGTCCAGAAAAATATGTACATGTTGCATAGGAGGAGGATAGGGTAATAACTCTTATGCCACATAAGATACAAAAGATGAAGCACTTTCAATATAAATATAGTAAGCCTAAACTACGCTGGTGAGGGCATCCGTTTGAAGCTGCCCTTGTCGGATGTGAAGCCGCTGAACGGTGATGGCAAAGAACTTCTTCCCCCTGCGGGTGGTGAAGCCATGGCTGTTAAGCCGGTCAGCAATTTGCTGATAGGTCATATCCTTTTCCCGATACATCTGGATCAGTTCCGTGGCCTGTCGGTTGGCTTTGTGCGATGCTGCGTTCTCCTGCCGTATCTGAAGTCCTTTTGTCCTGGCTCCCTGGGTCAGGTTCTCAGGCGTACCCAAGGCAAAGCCCTGTAGCTTCTTTTGCTGGAGCGCGGCTCTGGTCCTGGAGCTGATTAACTCCCGCTCATGCTGGGCCAATACGGCGAAGATTCCGATGGTCAGGGTATTGGCATCGGGCATATCCACAGCAAGAAAGTCCACGTGGCTGTCACGCAGCTTAAAGATAAACCCGGCGTTACGACTGAGACGATCCAGTTTGGCAATCAGCAATTGGGCCTGCTCCCGCTTGGCCAGGGCGATGGCCGCCTCCAGTTCCGGACGGTCGTTGCGCTTGCCGCTCTCCACCTCAATGTGCTCGGCAAGTAGTGTGTCGCCGGGCTTGAGGAAGCCCTTCACCATCTCGCGCTGTGACTCCAGACCCAGCCCACTCTGGCCTTGCTTCTTTGTGGAGACCCGGTAGTAAGCCACGTACTTCATCTTCGCTACTCCTTATTATATAGGTGAAACTCGGGTCAAAGTTAGTTATAACATTTTACAAACGGACATTTATAAAGTGTTATACACAAAAATTCACATAGATAAATGTGTTTTCATTTAAAAACTTGTGAAGCCCAAGAGGGGAGAAGGAGAGCTGAGATACTTTTTCATTTTTCAAATGACACCCCATACTTCTTCACGTGTTGCTCATTTAAGTGCTTGAAATCTGACATATCTTTACTATAGCCATCTGTATCCCCTAGCTTTTCTTTGGCTCTAGCGCTTAATGCATAGGACAAAGGGTGGCTCGGGAAAAGAGAGATTAATTTCGTGGCACCATCCAATGAGCCCTGAAAGTCATTTACTGCGAATTTTGCTTCTGCACAGCTTTTTAATGCACCAAATAGCATGGGCTTGTATGCTGGATCCCGCTTAGCTTTACTTTCTTCTATTTCGATGGCTTTTTCCAAATCTGCAATGGCTTCCTTAAAGTCATATAACTCGGCTTTGGCCTCTCCTCTAAATTGATAGGCATATGAGCTGTTATCATTTAAGGAAATTGCCTGACTGCAATCTTCTACTACACCGGTGTAGTCTTTGGCTTTCTTCTTGATAAGCGCTCTTGAGACAAAATTATCAGATGTGGGAGCAAGCTCTATCACTTTCGAATAGTCATCAATCTGGCCAATAAGATCCCCCAAAAGCCCTTTACAAAGCCCTCTTCTATAAAAGGCGTCTTCTAGCTTTGGATTGAGCTCGATCACTTTTGTATAGTAGATAATTGCTTCCTGATAGTTCTTAATATTGAGTCTGAGATTCTGGGCGTGATTGTTCAACGCCTCGATGTAATCTGGTCTCAACTGAATCGCCTTCAGGTAAGACTCGCTCGCTGCTGTATAATTCCTCTGCTTATACTGTAAGTCATTCCCTTCCTGGAAGTAGTGCTCTGCTTCCATTACATAGCGGTTGCTATCACCCTCTTTTAAGAGTACAAAATCATATATTCCCATGTTTCCTTCAACTATTTCCTAAAAGCTGGCACCCAGGCAAAAGCCGATCTTGTGCCTAATTATCCTCTACTTTTAAGACCTCCGTTTTTTGCTCTTTACAAGCTTGCTTTATTATATCCACAACCTGCTTATACTGCTCATCCCTAACAAACTCAAGTTTAGTCGATGCCAACAGAAAAAAGCCCAGATGGCGAAGCACCTCTGCTTTCATGATCCGCTGCTCAGGGTCATTATCATCCAAGATACCCTCCAGTAGGGCCAAGTTTGTTTTCCATATCCTCTCCTCCCGAGGTGAGTTCACCAAGGCTTTACCTCGGCGTACACGATCATTGAATCTCCACCACAACTGTCTCCTCAGGTATAGCTCATCTTCCTTACTGCGGCTAAGCTTCCTCCTTAGTGCTTTGTCGTAATCCGTAATGGATAGGAACCGCACTGAGGGAATTTCCTTTTCACCGGGAAGCAGAGGCATAGGAAAGTACTCGCCTACTTCTTCCGCTTCATCTATCCAGAACAATTCTTTACAGGCTGGGCACTTAGTGATCTGCGGGAGCTCCGGGAGCATCGGTGCTTCCATCTTTCCATCAGTATAGTAAGCAGCGCCAAAGGTATTGCCAGAGTAAAGGACCTGCTTTTTCATCTGGTTCCCACACTTGGGGCACCTGATAACAATGGGTAGGGAGGGCATCATAACATTCGCATTTTAACCTGGCAGCCAATACTGCTCCAGCTCCCAAAAACACTCCAGATCAAACCGATGTCTAAGGGAACTGATCAACGTGAAATAATCCGCTTCATTAGTTTTGGCTCGACCAAATAAGGGTAGGCTGTCGTATCCTACTATAAAACCGCTTTTATCTCTACTTCAATAGGAACAGGAAAACCTGTTGGCTGCCACTTGGTTAAATTGAGAAATCAGTATTCTTAAATAAGGTGACTTACTTTAATCTTTTTATACTTTTTGCCCATACCAAGCGCAATGGCAGTTGGGTTTTTCAGTAAGATCTCTCCCTTTTGAAGCCCGGATATGGCTTGCTTTATCTCCTGGAACTCACCACCAGACACCCCGAAAAGATCCTTTATAACCCCATCATTAATGGACTGCTGCTTCATGATGAGCGGGTACTGCGCATTGGCATAGAAGTCAAAGTGCTCGCTCTTAAAGCTATCCATGTTCTGTGTAGCAAGTATAATACTTAGTCCTTTGTTACGGCCAACCGCAATCAGGTCACGGAGAGGTTTGTTATCAAAGCCCAGCATGTAATGTGCCTCATCAATGATAGTGAAATGCCGAAGTTCCACCAGGTCATTCTCTACTGCCTGTTTGGGGAGTTTCTCATAAAGCGTATTAAGCTTCGAGATAATGAAGTAAACTATGGCTTTCGCAATAGGTCCCTCCTTTGGAAAGCCATCCATTTTGATAATCAGGCTTTCCTGCACCAGGTCTAGCCGATCCTCTTTTATGAAAAGGTTACTTCGGATCAGTTGTTTCAGCACAGAGCTGATACTATCATCTTCATCCTGCTTTTTGTCGGGGCGTAGGCTATTGTAGGCTTTCAGTATCTGCTCAAAATCAATAGGCGCATTGCCGTTCAATTTGTATGCTTTGATGATAGCCTCTGCCAGGCGGTTGTTCATATTGGCGCTGATACGAGCGCTATCAATGGCCATCAAGGCATTGGATAGTTCGGTAGAGTAGAGGTTGATCTCATTTTGTGTCTTACCCCTAAAATCTTTAAAAGGGTTGAAGGGTAGGGGAGATACGATAGGGTCCAGGATAGCTGTTCTGTCCACCTCAAAAAGCTGCAGCCAATCGTTGTTGGCCGGATCCGAAAACTCTCCTTTATAGTCGAAGAGCAGGAAATTAACCGGATAAGAAGTATCGATGGAAATAGAGCGGAGCTCGTGGATTAGCACCGCCAGTGTATTGGATTTTCCAGAACCGGTGGTGCCCGCAATCAAAATTTGCGTGTTGGCAATATTAGTTGAGTTAAGGTCCAAATGCGCCTCCAAGTCGTCCTCGTAATGGCCGATGTGTAGGCTTAGGCTTGGGATACTGCCATAGGCGTTCTGGCTATTCTGGTTTACTTGTGCGTTTAGCCAGTTGTTCAGGTTATCTCCGTGAAGCAAGAACTCCGCTCCGCGCTTTACCTCATAGTTCACAATTTTGCGCATCGTGCTGGGGTTCTCAATATCAATATCAGTTTGCTGATACCGCAGCTTGAGCACCGCCGACCACAGGGGTTGTAAGTTGTTACGCTGAAAGACCGTGTCATGCATGGTGCCGTTGGCAGTCAATTTCATGTCCAGTATTTCCTGCTCTTCGCGTTTGTCAGCCATTGAAAGGCCTGCGATGAAGCTGACACGCAGCAACATGTTCTGAGAGATTGACACAGCTTTCTGCTCATGCCACTTCTTTAGGCTAACCTGCTCCTCCACACGCTCTTTTAAGCTGCCTAAAAGCTCATGGATGCCTTCCGCTATTTTGATGTTATTAAATAAGATCATGGCCTTAGTCCTCTATTGTTTTCCCAAAGTAACCCTCTGAAATCTGCGTACACTGCTCTTCCCTGTCCCGCTGCAGCGTAAACACTTTCGAAACATAAGCCTCAATTTTAGCCAGATCCTTTTCAGGACGTATTTCGCTGTCGGAGCTCAGAAGGATTGTCTGGTGTGAAAGCTGTGGGAAGTAATTCTCCAGTAGCGTGGTGCGGCTTGTCTCGTCCAGTACGCCCATCACCGTGTCTATCATCACAGGCGGGTCGTAGTCACCGTATTCGTGCAAAGCTTTGAGTAGTACCTGTACCACTACTTGTTTCGAGGCAGTGTTCAGTTGATTTAGGTATATCTCGTTGCCAGCCTTGTGGTAAATTTTAAAGGTAAGGTCTTTCAGATTTTCCGATAGCTCTACTCTGTCAACCACATCACGGTAAGCGGCCAGGTTAAGGTTCAGGTCGTTTTTCATCTTTGCCTCAATCTGCTGCTTTTTAGCCTTTAGTAACTGGTTAGCCGTATCCTCAAAGAATGGACGTAGCTTTTGCAGGGTATCATATTTAGGGTCAGGCTCATGGCCCGTTTGGATGTCGTATTGGTGCAGGCGCTTTTCTATCTGCTTCAGCTCATCGCTTAGTTGTTTCTGTTGTAGCTCAAGTTGCTTGATACGGCCTTCGTTGTCTTCGTAGTGCTTCAGTAAAGTATAGTCGCTTCCGGCAATCTGCGCCTTCATTTGCTCAGCCTGGGTTTGAAACATTTCTATCTGAGGTATAGAAAGGTTTAGTTCGAGCTGCTGCTGAAATAGCGCGGGAAATGGGTTTTTATAAGGATTGTTAACCAGTTGCTCCAACGACTTAAGCTCTGACTGCTCCAGAAATCCATATTCGTTGTTTTCCGGGCTTACTTTTTCAGATGCCATCACATATCTCACCAAATCGCTGACAGACAGCGAGTGGGCCCATAGCTCCTGTTGCTGCAGGTAGTCGGCTACTTTGGACACAATTTTCTCAACCAGTTCGGGACTCGCCTTTTTACTAGGCTGCTCCGATTCAGTGTTCTTCTTAAAAATAAGCGCTATTTCCTGCTTCAGCGATGCTGCCAGCTTCGGAAGCGCCACATGAGACTCTATGTTTTTGACAAACTCATCTACCTCCGAGTGGTACAGGCTTTCCTTCCGGAGAATGGATTCCACCTGTGCCTTCGCCTGTTCAATTTTGCTTTTAAGCGTTTCTTCCTGGTTCATGCCTGTCTTCAGGCTCTCGTAGAGGTGTTTATTACTCACCGAATACTCCAGGGCCTGCTCCAACTGCTCCTGTAAACGCTGCCCCTCAGCTTCCTTTGCTTTCTTCTGCTCCAGCAGGGTCAGGTATTCCTTTTTCTCGTTCTCTATTTGCAGGCGCTGAGCGGTATACTGCTGTAGCAGGTTTTCAGACGCTCTGGACAGGCTCATGTATTTGTTAAAGCCCATCACGTTTTCGATGTTCTCCCGAATCACCCGGTTTAGCTGATCTTCCTTCAGCAGGTTCCCAGCCTCCATGGCATCAAACAGGAAGTATCGGCTCAGTTCTTTAGGGAGGTTGGCCTTGATGATCTTGTTTACCTGGGCTTCCTGCTCCATACGCTGCGCATAGGGGGTAGCCGTGCCGTATTGGAAAATGCTGCCGTTCATGTTCAACTTCACACTCTCTACTGGCTTCCCTTCGGGATTCAGGGCATAGGTGCGCGTGAGCACATACTGTTGCTCCTGGTTGATTACCAATCCGCTAAAGTGCAGTTCCAACGTAATACGCTCTTCCTCTTTGCCGATAGCACCGGCATTGAGCAGCTGTTTGAACTCTGTGGAGGTATTGATGTGCAGGCCGTACAGGGCACCATAAATAGCCTCGAAAAAAGTGGTTTTACCGCCTCCGTTCGCTCCCCCTATCAATATGATAGGCCTGTCTGGCTGCACAGCTATGTTCAGGTCCAGGTTGAGGTAGGTTTTATAGTTGCGGGCTTTGATACGCTTGATGAGCATGGCTTCTACAATTTAGCTAAGGCTTTCTCAATGATTTTCTCAATGGCTTTTTCGTCCATCTCCTTATTGCTGATCTTGCGATCGTGGAAGCTTTTGAGAACCTCCTCCTTCACCCAATCGAAATCGAGCTGATGCTCAGTACAAAGGGCTTCTATCATGTTTACATCCTCTTTGCGGATGCCGTAGTGCACAAATGTGGTATCTAATCCTTTTCGGGCCATCAGTTTAGGGTTATGCCAGTTCGGCAGGGTTTAAGAAATTCCAACCAGTTAAGTCATTTGTATCTTCTATTCTGTTGGAGCAGTACCGGAAGGTTATCACGCCGCCAAGCTCTTCCCGTATCAGGACACCACCAATAAGCTGGCGAGCTGGGTTGGTGGCATTTTCCTGCTCCATGTACGCCACCAAGGCATTGTGCTTGTTGGGGGCCTCCTGATCAGATCTTCTTGTTTTGGTGTCGAACAGGCCGATCTTACCAGACTTGAACTTGACGATGAAGTCCACATAGAACAGGGCGAGCTCCCCCTGTAGGTTGGTGTAAGGCACCGCAAAGTGCTCTTTCCCCTGGTCACCGTTTTTGTACCACCAGTCTATATTATTAGCATGCTGTGCCAGAAAATCTTTGAATTGCCGCTCCGGATCGGAGGCGTTTATGTACTCAAAGAAAGGCTCCAGGGCATGGTGCACCGCATCCGCGTGCACGTAAACCTCGCTGTAGTAGCGTAGCTCCGGCACTTCCCAGGCTTTAGTTTCCACCCGGCGATGCTCGTTTCCTCGTGCGGCCTGCCAAGCCTCAAAACGTTCGAGCGCCTGCGCAATGAGTGGCACCAGCAGGGCTTTGTTTTGCGGGTACAGGTAAAACTTGCGGGCATCCGTTTCAAAAAGCCCCAGGTAATACTCGGCGAAGTGCAGGAGTGTTTCGCGAAGCTTTTTCCAGCTCTTGGAGCGGTTCAGGCGGGTGATGTTGTCGTAGCAGAAGCGGTCGAACATAGTCTTGAACTCGGCCACGGTAATGGCAAAGCGCTGCACCTGGTTTGTCTCCAGCACAATAGCGTTGACCTCGTAAGGGTCCAGCTCAATATCGGTGGGTATTATGATCTGATGCTCATCTATATCAAACTCCCAGAGGTTCTGCCGGAATGCCTCCCTGTTGAGCAAAGTCTGCTGCTCAATCTGCTCCGCTGCCTGGGGCGTGAACAGGTCTAGGTCGGGAAGTTGCCTTACCCCAAAACGCTGCGCCATCAGGTTAAAGAACACCGTCTCAAAAGCAGAGCTCAGCACACCTTTGGATGGACGGTCGTTGATGATGGTAGCCGAAGCAAGCGTGTCAAAAAGCATATTTTCCTGTTTTACCCGCTCGGCATACTGCGGCAGAAAGAAATCGGCATCTGCAGGCACCAGGTTGATGCGGCTGCTCTCGATGTTGGTGTACACGTAGCCGTAGTTCAGATCGTCGTGCTGGTAATGGCGCTGGTGCGGCATACGCAGGATGCGGCCTACTGTCTGCACCCCAAAATCCGGGCTCTGCACGGTGCGATAGCTTACCAGTACGGCAGCACGCGGACAGTTCCACCCCTGGGCAATTGCTTGCTTAAAGATCAGCACATCCTGAAATCCGTTGGGCTCTTCTAACCCGTCTTTGTCTTTCTCGCCAGACAGCCACACAGCCAGCCTACCGTTGGAGGTACTGATACCATACTCCATGTCGAGCAGCCCCACCAGTGTGTCGCGTATAGATTTGTCTTCTGCGCTGAGGGAGGCGTTGTCGGAGGGGAGCTGAATGAGCAGGAGCGGGTTTAATTTGTTCGGCCCCAACTCGGCTTCATACAGCTCTTTGAGTTCTTCCTTCTTAGCCATAGCAGTGCGCAGCAGATGCACGTGCACGTTCTCGCCATTTTGCTGTTCGGGATCCAGGCCGATATTCAGGCGCACACCCTTTTTAATCATCTGCTCGTTTACCACTTCCTGCCGTGAGATAAACACGCTGCGCTGCGGGCGCGTGGCCGGTGTGGCCGTAACCAAGATTTCTATCTCCGCTTTGATGAGACGGCGCACCTGCACGGCCTGAGCTCCTGTAAAGGCGCTAAGGTGTGCTTCGTCAATCACCAGTATAATTTTAGTGCCGTTGGCACGGGTTTTCTCCAGCAGGGTTTCCAGGTTGGTGCTGGTCTCGTTCTCACGTCGCCATATTTTCTTCAGGCTGTCTACGCTGCTCCAGTTCACGAAGAGCAGGTCTTTGGGGTGGAGCACCGGACTGGCACTCAGGTTGCTCAGGTCGATGCAGTTGAGCTTGCTGGTATCGGCGTAGAGCTGCTGCAGGCTCTGGAAACTCTGGATGTGCAGCGTGTTAGGCGCAAACCAAATAAAGGCTACGTTGTCGTGCAGGCCGGGCTGCAGGGGCAGCTCATCGGTGAGCCGCTCCAGGAAGGAGGCCATCATGACGGTTTTGCCGGAGCCGGTAGGGGCCTCTAAAAGTATAGGGACTTGCCGGGCAGGCTGTCCCAAGGCCTCATAGGTATGGGAAAGCAATTTATCTACGGCCTTCTCCTGAAATTCTTTAAGGATATACATGCTTAGGCTTCGGCTTGGGTGGTGGCAAACAAATCTGCTTCGGCAGCCTCGACTACCGGTGCGGTAGGAGACTTTCTATCCAGCTTCAGTACCCGGAAAGTGGCTTTGTAGGCATTGTAAATAGCCTCTGGTAGCGGCACTGCCTCTATTTTGTCGGCTACC
This sequence comes from Pontibacter arcticus, assembly GCF_003284895.1. Classification (GTDB taxonomy): domain Bacteria; phylum Bacteroidota; class Bacteroidia; order Cytophagales; family Hymenobacteraceae; genus Pontibacter; species Pontibacter arcticus. The sequence goes on along the minus strand of NZ_QMDV01000006.1, from coordinate 25,654 downwards.
TCCCAGAAGTCTTCGGCCAGTGTTTCTTTCTCAGGACTGAAGGCATAGAGGCGCACAGGCTCAGCCAGGCTTTGCAGGCCTTTGATGTAGCCTATAAGCTGCTCGCATACTTCGGTTTGCTGGCGGCTGTGGTATACCACTGTCAGGTGCTTGCCTTTGCCGTTGCTGAACAGGCGGCATTGTGCCGGGTTAAAGCCGTTGGCCTCCGTTAGATCGATATAGCAGTCTTCTTTGATGCAAAGTAGCTCGGTGCTGTGCTGGGTAAGCATACGTTTATGAGGCTCAGTAACCATGCTTGGTACAAAGCCGCTCTTGTAGTAGCGAAGGTTGTTTTGGGTGAGCCCCGCCACCTCCTGGCCTTTAGAGTTGGTATAGCCTTGTATCACGCGCCTATTACGCTCATAGGTTACCTCCTCGCAAATGTTATTCTCGTTATTTGTAACAAGTATACATTGCCGCTTGCCGCCGTCTTCTGCGTTGAGCTGCATGGTAGCGTGCAATGTGGTGCCAGAACCTGCAAAGAAGTCAAGGATGATTTTGGGATTAGGATGGATTGCCTGTAAAAAGTATTTTGAGGCGCTAACAGGCTTTGGGTATGGAAATTCGATTTCTAAAGTTTTAAATAACTCGTCATCGCTTGAACCATTATTATATATCGAGGGTGTATTCTCGAATAAATTCTCTTCTAATAAATACTTTCTTCTTGGTTGTGTACTTTCATCATCTCCAAAAAGGATAAGATTTCTTTCGAGCAAACTTTCCATTGTCTTTGAAGGATTCCTCCACCCCCTCGAAGGAACAGGACATGCTCTTCTTGTAATTGGATGGGTTAATGGAATGTAATAATCATCTGGGGCTTGTTCTTTATTTGGCCAAGCCATCGACACAGATTGATATACAAAGCCGTTTTCGTCAATAAACTTATATGCTTTCTCACCTCCAGAAAAATCTTGTCGGTTAAGCCAGGATTGAAATTCTTTGTTAACAAGCTCTAAATCATAAGTGACTTTAAAATCATCAAGAGCTTCCTTAGAAAAGTTGAAGGGTTTTATTACTTCTTTTATGGCATCAGGAATTTCAGTTTTGCCAATTTTTGAATATAGTTTCTTCGCTTTATTAAGTATTTGTACAGCGTTAGGTTTTGACCTACTTAAAGCATTTTCAAGCGCAGTAAATGATTGCTTATCTTTTGCATATATGAGGACATATTCGTGCATCGTAGCAACTCCCTTAGCATCACCTTTGGGATTTTGCTTATTCCAGATAACAGCACCTAAAAAATCCTCTTCTGAAAATATCTCTGTCTCCAATAATAAGTTTAGTGCATCAAATTCATTTTCATCAATATGAATTACCATTACACCTGTTTTACTTAGTAACTTCTTGGCAATACTTAATCTTTTGGAGATAAAATTCAGCCATAAAGAATGTTTGAAAGGGTGGTCTTTCAAAATCCACTTATCATTATAGCGAAATTCGTTTTCCTTTCCGGTGTTGTAGGGCGGATCTATATAGATGACGTCTACTTTACCTTCGTGGGTAAAGGTAAGAGCCGTTAGGGCGTGCAGGTTATCGCCTTCTATGAGGATGTGGTTGGGGTGCTCTTCTCCGTTTACAATAGCTTTCGCTGCTACTTCCTCCAGTACAGGCAAGTGCTGGCGTAGCTGTTCCTCCACTGCCTCAGGCTTGTCTTCCCATACCAGTCCGTACTTTTTCTGGTTCAGCAGGTCAATTAGGTAGCTGCGCTCTTCGGTGCTCAAGCTTTCCAGGCTTTTGAGTTTGTTTATCAGCTTGTGTTTCTCTTCTTTTCTCATCAGGTATGTCCAACTTCTCGGTTTCCGGCGGGCTAGCCGGTAGCGGTAAATAAGTTTATGTTTTAGCAAGTATAGCCAGTGCCCAAGGCAGTAGCCCATGTTGCACCATCTGTTGCCAAATATAATGAATTATAAATGTTTTAGGGCTATGGGAGGTTGAAGTGCTTGGCTAAACCTGCAGTAAAGTTCTCCAGAGGCATTTCTTATATAATTACAGCTACTATGTACTAAGATGAGCAGTTTAAAATGAAACAATCAAAATTTTATATATAATAAATATAACATATTTTTGCAGTACAATTTAAATTGGCTGCTACATAGGCTCCATCTGATTGAAAACAAATCTTAATAAATACATAATGGTAACAAGAAAGCTTACGGCACTGGCACTCTGCTGCCTAGCCCTGTTCTCTAGCTGCGACAAAGACGACAGCAGCGCAGAGGTGGAGCAGCTCGAGAAAGAGCTGATCGCGGAGAAAGGGAAAACAGTTGTGGATCTCAGAAAAGAGGGAGACAACCTCATCATCGTTTACAGCAATGGCACAACCAGCACAGTCCCTTACACTGATGCCATGAAAGGCAACATCGGTGGGCAAGATGGTAAAGACGGTGTTGGCATTGAAAGCATCACCTACAACGAAGAAACCGGTATGCTCACCATTAAACTCACGAATGGAGAGGTAACTGCGTTTAAAATTACCGCCAATGGCACTGCATGGGATGCTGTGCTGGTGGGAGACACCAACGGCAGTCTGTTTATTACGGAGGCTTTAATGGGCTCTGTGCCAGTTTTGAAGGCTGAATACAATGACGCTTACCAGCTGACATACCTGGAGAGTAACCGCGCCGTGGATATGCAGACACGCAAAGCGTTTGATCTGACCAAAACTTATACTAACGGCACTCTGGATAAGCTTACGCTTAATAAGTATGCAACAGAAGACATAAAGGATCAACATGCCTACGAGTATGTATCAGAACGTTACAATACTCAGGTAACTTTTGCAGCGTTCAAGCAATACACCTTTAAAGAACAAAACGGAGACGGGACATTTGCATTCTACATGTATGATGGTGAGCGCAACGGGGAGCACCGCTATAGGAAATATGCCAAATGTATTTCCGTTCCGTCAAGTAGCGCAGAATATGATACATATGAGGTAATAAGAAAGCATAGCGACACCGAGTACTATTACTATCAGAGTGCTCACTCATCTTCAGAAGAGAGAATTTATGCCCTTAACCACATCATTACCATCCTGCCAGATGTGGCAGCCGGTGATCTTAGAGCCTCGGTTGTCAGTGATGTGGAAACAGACTCTCAAGGCCGCGTTATCAAAAGTTATGAAGGCAGCGCTGAAGGAAGCCAGTCGACTAAGTACATCAGCTATGAGTACAATGCCGCAGGCCTGGTAAAGACCTCAAAAACCTATCTGAGGAATGCACAGGGCAACTGGAGCACAACTGGGGAGATTGATAGCTATACTTATAATGCCGAGAATCGACTTACCTCAGTTACTCGCACCTTCACAGATGGTTCCACAGCAGAAGTGCAAAAAGCGGTATACGACAGTAATGGCAACCCGACAGCAGTTTGGGCATGGCAGCCAGCGGTGTATGACCATAGCTGGAAACTAGATGTCCCTACCGGACAGTGGGTGCCAACATCCAAACTAATCCGTGCAGCGGGCTTACACAAAGTGGCTGATATCGAGTACGAAACTGCTTATAAAAACTTCTTGGGTAACACCATCACAGCGCTGGTACCTGAGCTGGAAGGCTACAGAATTGTTAATGCTATTAAACGAGTTACTGTACCTAACTCCTACACGTTCGCAAACATAGAGTATAAGGATTTTAATGAGAATGGCTATCCGCGTAGAATGAAGATGGACGCTTCATACATTGAATCTGATGACACCTTCAGTATAAACTATGAGGTAGTGCTGAATTACAAAGTGAAGAGCAAGTAGCAATTAATAAAAGATGCCCTCTGCCATTAGGCAGGGGGCTTTTGTTGTTATGAGGGGTGCGGTATTATTCATTTTTTCTCTGTTCATCCCAGCCTTGCTGTATGGTCAGGTGAAGGGCACTGTTTACGATAGTGACACAAAACAGCCTTTGCCTGAGGTGTTGGTTAGCACCACAGTAGCCCATACAGTCAGTGACTGGAGGGGAAGTTTCTCCCTACCGGCCAGTGTGCCTGCCGATAGCAGCGTACTGCTTCGTTTCAGCCACCCCCGCTATCAAGACACCACTGTACGCGTTCACCAGCCTGCCACACTGAGGCTGTATCTGAAACCGGGGGCGATTAACTTGAACGAAGTTGAGATTGTCGCTGCAGAAGGTGTTGGACTTGAAACCGTTACCCTTGCCAGAAAAGAACTGGAAATCATAAACAAGCCACTCGGCGAAGCAGACCTGATAAGGGCACTACAGTATAAGCCAGGGGTGCTGCAGACGGGTGAGATGCAAACTGGCCTTTTTGTGCGAGGCGGTAAAAATTCTCAGACGGCCATGCTTCTGCAAGGCATCCCTATCTTCAATGCTGCCCACCTCCTGGGCATCAACAGTTCCCTTGATCCGGATGCGTTTGAATCCGTGACCCTCACCTCGGGAGGCTTTGCCGCGAGCGAGGGCGGCTGGCTGTCAGCTTACCTGAAGGCTGTGCCCCGCGCCACGGAGCCTCTTACCCATCAGCTGAAGGTTGGAGCTGGTGTGCTGAGCTCGGAGGTGAGCTATCAACGGCACCTGCCGAAGTATAAGACCAATGTGTTCGCGAAAGCAAAGTCATCTTACTATCAGCTGGTGGCAAAGGCTTATGAGCAACTTCACCGTAAGGACGAGCAAGATAACCCCCTGCCGGACTATGCCTTTCAGGATATGAACCTGCAGGTGCACACCACCTTGCCGAAAGGCAGCCTATCGGTGGCTTTGTTCGGAAGCCAAGACAGGTACGACGGCACTACAGACCGCTTCTCGCTTGCCTCTGACTGGGGCAACCGCCTGCTGACTGCCCGTTGGAAACACAGATTCGGGCCCACCTGGCTGGAGCTCACCCAAGGGTACAGCCAATATGCTTTCTCCATGGAGCACCGGCGACAGGAAACTCAGTTTCTCGACCAGACGACCTCCGGGCATTTCTCCAACCTGCTGTTTGGTCTGCCACTCAGTAGCCAGGGATTTATTGAAATGGGAGCGTTTATGCAGCATATGAAAGCCTCGATGCATTCACTCCAGCAAGACAGGGAAGGCCGCTTGCTGAATGAGACTGCGTTTAGAGAGAAACTGCCCATCAGCGGCCTTTTTGTACAGACGCAGACTACTTTAGGTAAGCTGACATATGCTGCCGGGGCACGTTTGTATCAGCATGAAGAGCAGCTATTGCCAGCACCGCGTTTGAAAATAGGGGTTGCTGAAGACAGTTGGACCGCTAGTTTCTACTATGACCGCACCTACCAGTTCCATCACCAGGTAAATGTGCTAGGCATCAACATGCCCTTTGACTTCTTCCGTTTCACTTCAGGTAAACTGCCTGTGCAGCGATCGGATCAAGTGGGGCTGTCTATCAGTAAACCTGTAAAGCAGCATAAGTTGGCTACAAGTATTTACCACCGTTGGCTTAAAGGCCAGCTCTACTATGCCAACGGAATGGATTTGCTGACTGACTTTGAGCAGCGCTTCCAGCCGCATGCAGGCCGGGCCTATGGTGCCGAACTGGAGCTGCAGGCCCAGTGGTCTCCGCTTGCAATAGATATTAGCTATACCTTAGCCTATGCTAAGATAGCACTTGAAGATAGACACGGTCGTAGGGAGTGGGTGTATCCGGTGCAAGATGTGCGACATCAGCTTTCAACAACGATACAATACAACCTTGGCAAAAGTTGGCAGCTTTCAGGGCAGTGGTTCCTGCAGACAGGCAGCCCCTATACTTTTCCGGTGGGCATCATCCCGGCGCAGGGCATGACGCCCGGAGAAGCGCCTAGAGTACTTCCTGCTTTCGAACGGTTTAATAACATAAGGACACCAATACGACACCGGCTTGATGTAGGGGTGACCTACAAAAAGCAGCATAACAAAAGCACCTCCGAATGGAGCGCCGGGGTGTACAACCTATATAACCGCGCCAACCCTTACTTCCTGTACTTCGACGTAGCCCGAAAGGAGGACGGCACAGGTAAAATCACCGCCAGGCAACGGTCCTTGCTTCCTTTAACACCAACCCTTCGGTATACATGCACATTCGACCTATAGCACTTATTCTATTTCTATTGATGACTTCCTGTGCCTTGAAGGAGGAGGCTGAGCTTGTGATGCCGGCAAGTCCGGCCAGGCTTTTCGTGGAGGGGTACCTTGTGCCTGGAGAGCCCATCAGGCTGAGCCTGATCCGTACCAGCAGCTTTCAGGAGGACCTGTCGCTGCAGCTGGTTTGGAATGCTCATGTAGAGTTGATGCTTCCTGATACAGTTATCCGATTGCAGAACATTTTCTACAAGGATAAAGTCAGCGGAAAAATGGTAAACTATGCCAGCCCTTACCGTTTACCTGCTATCCTTCCGGAAGACTCCGTTCGGCTACGCATCATTACTGTAAACAATGCCGATACACTTTATGCCGCCACTGAAACCGTAGCACCAGTTGTGATTACTGATTGGGTCTTTAACGGCACTCAGATCAGGCTGAGTTTTACAAATGGACCTGATGCCAGGCACCGCTTCTATGGCGTCTATCTGGAATATGAGCTAGCGGGGCAAACTATTAGAAAGTCGGAATATTATGATTATTCACTCTCCAGTGAGCCAGAACTGAGCATCCGTTTGGATGTTCCCGACGGGAAACAACCTTACCGTATTATACTTTACCGCATCACCCCTGACAACTATCATTTTCAGCGGGCGCTGCAGCAGGCTTCCCGCTCAAATGTTGATCCCTTCGAGCCCCCAGTTGTGCTGCCATCAAATGTTCAGGGAGGGCAGGGGATTTTTACCTACAGTACACAAGACACGTTGGTCATAGAATAAATTTATAACTGGTGCTTGATCATCAAGACACACATTGTTCCCTGACAAGACACTAACAGAGGAGATAAGATGAGCTACCCGCCTATCGAATACAGGCGAGAAGGTGTATTGATAAGCTAAACCTACTTTTACTGTATGCATATTATATATCTTGACCAGTTTGCAACAAGTGGAATGTTTGATTCAACAGGAATTCCAGAATGGGAAGAGATTCGAAGCTTGCTACATACTGGGGTAACGATGAATAAGATTATTTGCCCGATGTCAGTTGAGCATTACCTAGAGACATCTCAAAAAGACTCTGCTAGAGCCGCTCACCTTGACACTGAGTTTTATAAACTATCTATGGGCTATGCTTTCAAAGCAGAACCGTTTATTACCTCTCAACTGATGATATCCGCTGTTAGGAAAAACAACATAACAATCAGAACCTTTCTTCATGACAAGATTAAGAAGGGCATCTTAGAAGATGAGGGGAATTACCAGGCATTACACAGGCAAAAGATTGAATTCAATATGAAAGCTGCGGAAGCTACTGTGGTGGCGCATCATATAAGAAAGATTGCTAGACATAAAAAAGTCGACAGCAAAGTAGGTCAGAGCATTCTTGCAGCCTCCAGGTTCATCACCTTAAGTCACTTCCTTGAAAGGCTCAATGCCCTACTGGTGCATGGACATATTATTATTCGTCCTGTTTCCTTCCCTTCAGGCGACATTCCTAATTGGATAGACTCAATTATTTACCAACTAACCAACAGACACAGAATGACTAAAAAAGAGTTGAAGACTCTAATTTCACATTTGAGGAAATTTGAATTCACTAGAATTCCAACACTTGATATTAGAACATCTCTTAGCGGACTCATAGCTGTTAATAATAAGAATGAAAACCCGAATGATCAGATTGATATTGGCAGGATAGCAACGGGACTTGCTTTATCAGATATTCTACTAACCGACAGCCAACGTAAGAGTGAGATTCAAGAACTGGGGCTTGATAGTAAATACAGAACTAAAGTCTTTTCTGGGAAAAAGAAAGATCTGGAGCAGCTTATTGGGGAGCTTAAAAGTATAGTTGCCATGTAGCCGATCCGTTTGGCACTACATTAGGTCTGTTTTAGCTCTCCCTACTCCTAAGTATCTTGAGGCGTGTAGCGACTGTTTCCAAGTCAGCAATTACTGCCTCTGGGTCAGGAAGTGTGCCATACACGAGGGAGCGGAATTCCTGCTGGTAGGCCGTCTCTAAAGAATTCCAGGCTCCTCTTACATTGGCGAATAGCAGGCAGGCATCCAGCGGCTGCATGGCCCAGTCCCCTTGAAACTCGCTGTTGCGGGCATCATCGGCCTGTACAGCCTTGATCATTTGGAAGAAGTTCTCACTGTGCAGGAAAGCAGTCACTACAGGTGATTTTAGCATGGCGTGCAGGTCGTATACATGGCGGATCTTGCTACCTAACTCATCTACCGGTTTTTCGGCATAGGAGGCACGCACCAGGGCCAGTACTTTCTCTGTGAAGGTGCGCTCCAAGCTCACCACATTTACCTCAAAAGGCTCTAGCTCGTATTGTCGGATCATATCCAGCAAGCCACGTTGAGCCATAAACTGGCTGATGTAGGTCTTGATCGGCATCAGCTGGTGCGGATTGGGGCTGGCAAAGGAGTTGATCTCCACCAGGATCTTGTCGGTTGCCTGGCCGTAGTCTCCCTGCACTGAGGCCCCGTAGTCGTGCAGCGTTTTGCGGAAGCGGGAGCCTTTGCTGGTCCTGTGCGGGTCATCTACCTCCACCATGTCCTTTGTGATCTCTTTTGAGATTTTACGGATCAACTGCATGACCTGGTTGTTAGTCATGCCTTCGTCGGCATTGATGGCCAAGTCGATGTCCTCGGAAAAGCGCTCAATCAGGTTGTAGGCCTTGGATAGCGAGGTGCCGCCCTTGAAGATGGCTTGCTCCACGTAGGGGGAGTGGGCCAGGCGGTAAAGCACCAGCGTCACCCAATAGTCTTTCTCCACATATACGTCCCTAATCTGCAGGGCCTCTGCAGTGGCCGTAATGGCATCCCGAAACACCTCCGGGTTTTGGTGCAGGTTCATATAATATTCCAGTCTTTTCTGTTGGGCAAAATGCTCTCGCTAATGCCCAGTTTGTATTTAGTCAGCGGGTTTAGTGACTGCCTTAGTCTGTCTGCTTCCTGTGCGTAGCCCAGCTGCTCCAGTAGAGCTCCCAGCAGGGCACGGGTAGCGGGATTGTAGTCTAGTGCCAGCTCTATGAGCCGATCCATGTCGCGTTCGGCTAACTCTTTGATATACTTAAGCAAAATGAGGATAGTCTTCTCGCTGTTGCGGTCCGGAATCTTCTTGTAACCGCGCATTGCGTCCAGGACCTGAAGCTTGTCGATGTCAGACTCCTTGAAGCTGGTGGGGCTTTGAACATAACGGATTTTGGTTTTCCCGACGTTCGCTACCCGGCGCTGCTTGCGTGTCATCAGCGTCACCTCCTGGGGAACCTGCGTGGTCAGGCCCAGCTGGTTGTAAAGCCCCAAACCGCTCTCGTACCCTTTGACTTTGCCTTTGGAGGTGCTAAGACTCTTGATGATCTCTTTTTCGGATGGTCTCACTTTCCCGAAAACAGTTTCCTTAGGCTTATAGTAGCGGCCTTTTGCCAGCCGGTTGATCACCCCTTGCTTGGCCAGGCGGCTGAGCGCCGCAGCCAAGGCCTCCAGCTGGCTGTCGCTTACCTGAAAGTCGGCATAAGTCAGCAGCTGACCGGGCTGGGCCTGTTCAATTCTTTCCCGGACTTGCTGCATGATGCTCATAATTGTTTCTGCCTTATGCAATTCTTCTATAAAGGTAAATCTTGATGTCTACTTTGTCAAGTTTTTTTGTTATAAAACTTGACAAAGTAGACATCACATTGCAGTTACTTATATTTTAAATTGCAGTTTCTTATAAATGGTCTGAGTTATTGCTTAATTCTTTATTTGCAGTCTCTGTACTTGAACTTTTAGATTAATAATACCTACAGTAACCAGTTTATTGTATAAAGCGAAAGAAGGATGCACAAAAGCAGACACGGAACAAAATCTAACACTAAAGACTGAACAGCCCTGTAGGAGCTGTTGGAGAAAAGCCTGCTTAGTAAAGAAGGAGAGAAAAAAGCAACTATCTCTGTCTACAAAGGCCGGAATGTCGGATAAATGTCTGATATATTGAACATCAGCTTCAAAACACTGATAAATAACCAATTACTTATCTTTGACTACTAATCAAGATATGGGTTAAATAATTGTAAATCAATAATTTAAATACGATTTAATTCCCGAGTTCACGTTATATTAGGAAGATCGTCTACTAGAATGGAAAGCCTATGGGCTTGGTGCGGGACTATTATGCCAAGACAAATGTGCTGCAGTGAAACGGGAAGCTGGTAAGCGAGCGGCCAGACGTGCGGCAGGGCACCAGCATCTCCTATAACGATCAGGGGCAGAAGGTAGAGGAGGCGATTTATAAAGATGGCCAACTGACAGGAAGCGTGCGTTGCTGGGGAGATGACGGGAAGGAGATCCTTAGTAAAAAGATATATAGGACTGTGACGGTGCTAGAGCCGCAGGTGGGTTACCTGGTGAGCTACTATAACCCGGGCAACAGCAGGACCCTTATTCCTGTGACTCTCCCGGAGAACACCGTGCGCTGGTACTATGAGTTCACCGCCTATCGCAACAAGGCGGACGTGGAGGCGATAAGGAACACTTTTCAGCTTGCCTCAGACTATCTATATTCATTGATCAAACTGGCTTCCTGAAGCTGGCTACGGCCGCTCTAACGCCTCCTGCCGGCGGCGACATCTGCAACGTGTCCCTGATAGAGGATATGGCTTAAGCTTAGAATTTTATTTTTGCGCACTGCCTCAAAGCCTTCACGTAGAGCAGTGGCATAGTTCTGCACCTCCTTAGTAGCGGTACTGTAGGCATAGCCTGCCTGCAGTTCGGCTTTAAAGAGTTCATCCTGTGTGGTGATCATGTTCTCAATGGCTGTACTGTCCCGCGCTTCCTGTAGAGTAAGCGTGCTGATTAGTATCTGTTCGTTGGGAATAGTCGCGGTGCCCCCCTTCAGCTCGGCCAGATAGCGATGTGCTGTTGTTGCCTGCTTTACTACAGCTTTTGTCTCTACTTCAATGGGAACAGGTAAATCAGTTGGCTTCCACATGACTAAGTTGAGAAAACAATGTTCTTAAATAAGGGCGAATTACTTTTAACTTTATATACTTTTTGCTCGTGGCAAGTGCAAAATATTATAATAAGGAAAATATTTAGAATCAAATATAGAATTTCAGGTTCGATAAGCTTATAAACAATAACCAATAATTTAAAGATGCATTATCTAAACTAGCAAAACTTATCAAGTCCTATAGTTGAAAGACAAATTCATATTTAACAGTACAAGTATAGCTATGAAATCATATATTGCTCTATTAACACTTAGTGCAAGTGTTGTTGAGAGTAACACTTGGATTGTTAATGTGCACTGAAGTACTTGCCACAAATATGAAGAAGATCGTAGGAAAATCTAAATTCCTATTTTTAAATACAATGCAATAGAGAACATGAGCTTAGTGAGTTTTGAATTCAACATTCATAAACTCAAGGCAAAATAACAAATAACTTAAGCTATTATGGGTGATGATGAGAAAACTCATGCCCCTGGAATATTTACTTCTAAGATCTTTCATTCAGTCTGTTTCTAAATTCACCTTTCTAAATATGCCAATAAAAGAAGATACTATTCACGGATTGTTAGCAAGCACAAAGGCTCTTCTTAATAAGATGTATTTTATTGAAGATTCATTTGATCTGGGAGTTAACAATCGATGTATTGGAACTTGCATTAATTATAGTGACCTATTAGAAATGCAGGATGAGTTTATTGAAGAGCTTGTAGCTACAGTGCTGAGGTACGTTTATTCTAAGAGAAAACAAAATCAGATGAAAGCTCATCTGATTAATAACGAAGAAAGAGATGAAGACAATGCTTTCAGCATTCTACAAGCAAGAGCTAAAAGTAAGTTCAGAAAAGCTGATGTTAAAGGTCAAATCTCCGAGCTCCTAATTTACAACCTACTTCAACATCACTTCAAAGCTGTACCAATCTTAAGAAAAATGCCTCTTACCACCAATCCTGAGCTTGAAAGAAATGGAGCAGATGCAATACACCTAGGCGTTGAAGGTGGTAAAGTAAAAATCTACATTGGTGAATGTAAAACGTCAGATAGGGAAACCGGTGCTTTTAATTATGCTCTTACCGAGTCTATCAAGGATGTAATCTTACATTACAAGAGCCATAGAAACGAAATGAATTTGTATGTATATGAAGACTTTATCCCAGAAGAACTAGAAGACTTCGTTCAAAAATATTTAAATGGAGATATTACTGATGTTCAAGTCAATCTTGTATGTATGGTATCTTATGGAAATAAGGATACCATAACAGGCAATAGTAGAGAAGAGAAACTTGAAGATACTATTGAAAAGGTAAGGAATGCCGTACGTAGTATCAACCGTGACATTCTCCATAAAAAAATTGATTCTGCTCTCAAACCAAGAATTCATGTTTTAATCTTTCCCATAAATGAAATGAATTCATTACTTGAAAAATTTTCAAAAAAAATAGGCTAAATGGTATTGACTGAAAATGAAGTTCGGTTGATCAATCGAATCTTGACACATGACCTTGAGGCTTTCGCAGCAAAACTTAAGCTAATCAATAAAGAAATACCACAACTAGAAGAAAAGCTCGCGGTCCAACTTCTGAACCTTGCAGAAAGACTTTCTAGAAGAGCTATTGGTGATCAAGAAAGAAATATATGTTTAACTATTTGTGGGTTGGTATGGGAGCACAAAAATAAGGCTTGGGATAACTTACCTTCATTTCTTATGCAGGTACTTTCTAGACTTGGTTTAATTCCATCTGCTAGAATGGTTGATCTTAATTATAATATAGAAAATCAAGAATTTAGTAACCTTGGAAGTCTTATTGCACAATTTGCATTTGAATCAAAGCTACTAGAATGTGAAACACAGGTAATAGATGATTACTTTATTACACTCTCAACTTTTCAGAAGAGAATGTGGGACTTAATTGATCAAAAGAATAGAATCGGAATCTCAGCTCCCACTTCAGCCGGAAAATCATATGTATTAGCTAACAAAATTGTTCACCACCTCCATTTGCATGGTGGTAGCTGCATCTATGTTGTCCCAACGATTACTCTGATCAATCAAGTTAGCTCTGATTTAAGGAGGCTTATTAATGAACTAGAGTTAAACATTAATGTAGGGCAAACTTATTCTGAAAAGCATATTAGTAAGCAAAGTTCTAATATCTTAGTTCTTACCCAAGAAAGAGCACTCTCTGCAATAAGTCAAGGAGAAGATTTTTTTAAAAATTTAGAGCTTTTAATTATAGATGAAATACAAAATATTGAAAGGGTAGCAAACGAAGACAATGACAGATCAAGGGATCTTTATAATTTAATCAGAGAGTTTGAAGATAATCTAACTCCCAAAAAAATTGTTGTAGCTGGTCCTAGAATAAAAAACATTGACGAAGTAGTAACAGAACTCTTTGGCAAAGAGGCCCAATCGATAAATAATGATTTACCTCCAGTCCTTAATCTGTCATATTCATTCATATATCAATCTGGCAAAGTACTCTTTCGACAGTATTCAACAATATCAAAAAAACCTAAATCAATAATTGTTGATAATTTCCCTGTTAATCCTTTAAAATTCTTTAATAGTGTTCGATATAATGACTCTTCATTTACATTATTGAACTCTATACTAAATAATCTTGATCCAAACGAAGGGAACATAGTTTTTGCTCCTACAAAAGCATCTGCAAATAGTATTGCAAAAAATATTAATGGAGAGGCAAAACTAACAAAAGAGCTAAATTCATTAATTGAGTACGTCTCTAATAGTATTAGTCCCAACTATTCATTGGTTAGCTGTCTAAAAGGCTCAACCTGCTATCACCATGCTAATGTTCCAGGTTTCTTAAGAACTGTAATTGAAAAAGCTTTTTCAAAAAACATTATCAAAAATATAGTTTGCACCACAACGCTTATGCAGGGTGTTAACCTACCAGCTAAGAATATAATTGCTAGGAATCAAAGTTTAACAACACAATCACGAACTGGCGCTAAACTAACCCCTTATGAGTTCGCAAATTTAAGGGGACGTGCAGGTAGATTGATGAAAGACTTTGTTGGTAGAGCCATTGTGCTTGATGAAAACTCTTATGAAGCCTCCCAAGAAGGAGATGCAGTTCAAACAACTCTCTTTGAATATCCTGAAAAAAAGTTATCTTCTGGATATGGAGAAAGATTTATTGAAAGCAAAGAAGAAATTAAGCAGGCACTTTTAGCCGGCTCAAAGCCAGCCGATGAAAATTCATTTAACGACTTAACTACGCATATCAGGCATATGGTTCTCAGATATGGAGACAAAGTATTTTATATGTTAGAAAAGACCGGAATAACAATTTCATCCCCTGAATTTGACATTGTCAACACTCAATTAAGAGACCTTGCTATTCCTGCACATATTCTTATTAAAAATCCTCATTGGGATCCTCTCGTTTTAAATGATTTATTCCTTAAAATCTCTTCAAGTAACTTCAAACTTCCATCTTCACCTTTTGCTCATGACTTTGTAGATAGCTTAACTGAAGTACTTGAATTAGTAAAAGCTACCACTCCTTATTATTATAACAAATATACCAAGATTAGAAGCGACAAGGTTTTAAGAAAATGTTTGATTATTGCTCAAGATTGGGGCAAAGAAATTCCTATACGTACAATACTTTCATGGAAGGGAGAGCCTTCAGATGAAGATATTGACCATACACTTGACTTGTTAAATACTGAAATAACTTATCGACTTCCTAAGCTGCTGCACCCTACTTTTTCGATGCTAGAACAGGAGAACCCCTTGTTATCATTTATGGAACATGGAGCATATAAGCCCGAAACACGGAGACTAATTGAGTTTGGTATATCTAGGGAATTGGCAATTAAAATATCTTCTTTGCTAAAGATAGAAGGAGCACCAACCCAGAATAGTGAACTTTCAGATTGGTTTGTTAAGAGTGAGCTCGTTAGGATTTATGAAACTAATGCTTTAAACCATTGGGAGAACATTCAAATTGAGCCCCACATTGAAGGTGTTTTTTATCCCTAGATTTACTGATAATGGAAACAAAACGCTAAATTAGAACTGATTGTATTAAGGATGAATAGTCCAATTCGGTATTTTGCTTGAGAGCTCCTGCAAGATCATCTTTACGCCCCATTTAACATAAGGTAAATTATAAGACGACAAATATATAGCATTATTTTTAGCAATAAAGGTCTAATGCAGCTTTCAAGTTATCTGCGGTTTCATTTTTCAGCCACTCAGGGCTTACTACCTTTACGTCTTTGCCATAAGAAAGGATAAGGCGCTTAAACTCAAAGTTAATTACTAGATCTAGCTTCACCTCTAACAACTCAGGATCCAGCCATTTAGTGTGTTGCGATCCATGGATAGGCTTATTCACCACATACATTCCGGCCCTGCCTCTTAAATGCAGCACCACAGGCTCAGTAGTAGCTCCGACAGGTTTCGTTACGCCGATCATTTCATCAAAGTACTCAAACCAATCAATTTCTGTGTTGGGATGATACTTTCCGTCAGTCTCAGTGATGCCTACAATCCTATCAAGTGCGAGATTCCAGTTATAGAGTCCCTCATCAGGATTATAGCCGAACAAGAACCACCTATTGTTATACTGCTTCAGGTAATAAGGATGTAAGATAACATCATAAGGTGCATTATTCTCAAATGGCTGGTAACTCACACACAGCACCTTTTTATAGAAAATCGCATTATGCAGTTCCCCTAAATACTCAATACCTTTTAAATATTGGTTACTGTCAAAGTCAATGATTACTTCTTCTTGATCAGTTGTAATGCCTTGACTTAATTTAGGCAGTATTTCGTGCACAAATTCAAACTGCGGCATACCCTTAAATTGCGCCAAGATGGCCATGGCGCTACGTAGTTGATTTATTTCTACTTCATTTAAGGGCGAGTTGTCTATCGAGAAAGAGGGATTTGCATACCTATAGTATACCCTTTTGTTATCCCTGTGCTTTACTAAGTCTATACTCCATCCCTCTCCGCTTTCCATGAAGGCAACATCCTGAAAAATCTGCCTGCGGCTTATCCCCTTAGATTCTGGGTCAATCTCTAGGAGGACCTTGTTACATTCATCAATGAGATCCTGTATAAAATAGCGTCTGCCAGTATTACGGAAACATTTATCCAGCACTTTGTAACGGATCAATGCATTTTTATTAATAGCCATAGACTTCTGCTTTGAGTGCAGTTCGACTGCACAGGTACCTGTTCTCTTTGTGATGTAAATGTTTTACAAACCATCTGCAAAATAAAAATAAGACATTACATTTGTGCAGTTGTACTGCACAGTTTCATTGTTACTTTACAACATGTTCTTTGAATGCCTGCTCTAAGATTTTGATTTATGCCAGCTGTCGCGTAGGAGCAATCCTACGTGAAAATCGGCTGGTACCCTGTAGCAATATGGGGTGAAAGTTAGAATCGTCATTGTATCAGTCTGCATTGACATTTACTAGCTTTTTGAGTCCACTTATCATGACTTATATTTTATATTTATTATATAGGATTTATAAGCTGTTTTAAGTAGATTGTTAAATCATAAACAAAGAAAATACGAGCAGGCATTCAGGGGCATTTTAGCCAATCAGATGAAATTAGCAGAGGAAAAAAGCCAGCACATCCTTACAGCATTTAGCAACTTAAAATCCAAGGAAGATTTTCTTGAACTTTTAAATTACACAAAAATCATCATCTATGGTGACAAAGCTATTCCTTTCACGCTGAAGCAGGTTAATTACTATAGCAATCCCAGAATAAACATAGAACGTTACGCTGCTTTTACAATCAAAAAAAAATCTGGTGCTACAAGAGTTATCCACGCTCCGACAAAGGGATTGAAGGCTATTCAAAAATGCCTGAACCTAATCCTGCAAATTGTTTATGAACAGCACCAACATAAAGCAGCGACAGGCTTTATACCCTCTAAGTCTATTGTAGATAACGCTCTGCTCCATGTAAGAAGCATTTATGTTTACAATATCGATTTAAAGGACTTTTTCCCTAGTATTGATCAGGCAAGAATATGGGGCAGGTTAAAATTCCCTCCTTTCAATCTTAATGACAAAACCGGTAGGCTTGAAATTGCCAACATAATAGCTTCCTTATGCTGCCACGAGATGGAGGTTGAACGCATCAAACCAGATGGATCATGGCAAAAAGAGAAAAGAAATGTACTTCCACAGGGCGCTCCCACCTCTCCTACCTTAACTAACATAATTTGCCAGCAATTGGATTTCTACTTGACCGCTGTTGCCAAACGCTTCAACTTAAAGTACAGCCGTTATGCTGATGACATCACCTTTAGTTCGCATCACAATGTGTACCAAGAAGGAAGTATATTCTTGCATGAGCTACACCGGATTATAGCGGCCCAAAATTTTCATATAAAGCCTAGTAAGACCCGCCTGCAAAAGCAGGGGTATCGCCAGGAAGTAACAGGCATAGTGGTTAATGAGGATGTGAATGTACCCAAGCGGTTTGTAAAACAGCTGCGCATGTGGCTTTATTACTGGGAACAGTATGGGTATGAAAGAGCTTATACTTACTTTTTACAGCAATATAGTGCAGATAAAGGTCATACCAAGAAGGGAAGGCCTGACATGGCCAATGTCATTCTGGGCAAACTTAAATACCTTAAGATGGTAAGAGGTGCGGATAATCATATGTACCAAAAGCTGGCATATCGATTTGAGCAGCTTTCTAAAGAGAATTTAAATCAAGAGGACAGGCCTGCTCATTTAAATAAGGTACTAAGTATTCTAATTCATAAAGGATTAGATGAAGCAATGGATTTTTACAAAAGATAAACGACTTATGTCCACAGATTTTACTCAGCCGACTATCAAAGACCTAGTTCTGCAGAACCAAGAGGCAATAGCTATAAAGGCTATTTCTGAAAAAATCTATACTCTAATGCAAAACATTAGAAATGGGAGTTCTGATTCTGACTATCAGAGACGCTGGGTATGGGAACTGCTTCAAAACGCTATGGACACAACCAATAGCGAGAGGGATACAGTTGTTGAAATAGAAATTAACAAAGAAGCCTCCACCCTATCATTTAGGCACAATGGTAACCCATTTATGGTTGACAACATTACTTACTTAGTCAATCAACAATCATCAAAGCCTAGGAAGATCAGTGTGCATGAAAAGACAAGAACCATTGGGAAGTTCGGAACAGGTTTTATTACGACCCACCTACTTTCCGAAAGGGTAACATTGAAGAGTACCGTTAAAGCAGGTTCAAGTGGTCATAAAGAGTTCGAATTATTGTTAGACCGTTCTGGCAACAGTGAACAGGAACTCTATGACGGTGTAAAAGCAGCCATGAATGTTTTACTAACATTGGACACACTTCCTGATGTTACTGATTATAACCCGAATAAAACTAACACTGAATTTACCTATCACTTAGATGATAGTGGTACTGCAGTAGCCGAAGTAGGTATCAATGACCTCCGAGTATGTTTGCCTTACACCATGGCTTTTGTTAGAACAATAGCCAAAGTTTCTATCAATGAAGATTTAATCTTTAGCTATGCAGGAGCTATAGAACTAGATGAAGGCATATACCTTCATCAGATTCGTGTTTCTGATAGCGATACACAGAAGCAAATCCTTACCATTGAGAGCAATGAGAAAGATGCTACCATTGCGTTTGAGGTTGCCAAAGACGGTAATAAGATACAATTTATCGCCCCAGCTGAAGAATGCCCTAAGCTATTTTGTAATTACCCGTTTATTGGAACAGAAGAGTTCAACACTCCAGGAATTCTTAACAGCTCTAGCTTTAATATTTATCAGGAGAGAAGAAATGGTATCATTTTGAAAGATGCCGACACCCCTGAAATACACGAAAACAAGGAACTACTTAAAGAGTGTAATATCCTCTTTCTTAAACTCTTAAATTTCATTGACCAAAGCAATTACCAATTTCAGGACACTTTTGTATTAGCAGACTTTCAGCAACCTAAAGATTATGAATGGTTATCGAAAAAATGGTATGATACTGAAATCCTGAAGCCGGCTCATAATGCCTTGCTCAATGCTAATATTGTTGAGATAGAAAGAAACGGACTCGTTGAGAGAACCCCGATTATCAAAGATAAAGCTTATGTAGATTTCCCATACCATAAAGATGCAGAAGTAAGAGAGGCTATCTATGATCTTTGCAATGTTAATCAGTATTTTATTTTACCTTTAAAAGAGAACATTCATCATTGGCACAAGATAAACTGGTGGGAAGAGAAATACGACCTTAGTATAAAAAATCTTGTTAACTGGTTTTCTGCTTGCGGCCATATCAACAGTGTTCAAAAAACTCTTGGTCTCACAGAAGATAAGCTACAATATTGGCTTGACAGATTCTATACTCTAATTAATCGGGAGGAGAGCATCATTAATCTCGTTAACCAGAATAAACTCAAAATATATCCTAACCAAAACGGGGATCTATGTACTAAAAACGCCGTCTTCCTCGATGAAGGAGATATTGATCCGGAGTTGAAAGATATTTTACTTGCATTAGGGTATAATTGCAGAGCCTTCCTATTAGAAGAGAGCTTATTAATTCAAGGCGCTATTGCAATCGATAGAGAGAAGCTAATTGGAGCTAAATTCATTGCACAACAGATAAGAGAAAAGGTTGCAAAATTCAATGCAGATAAAGTAAAAGGGACATTTCTTTCTTCCGAGACTAAGGATGCCTTTAGAAGGCTGTTCACGTGGTTTGTTGAGAATCCTACTCAAGCCAGCGATCTGTTCGAAGACCTCTATCAGAATAAAGAACACAGATTATGTGACGAGAAGGATATCGCTATGTCGATGGAGCTTAGCATGAAAGCAACTAGTTTACTGGAGAAATATGGGGTTTCTAATTTTGAGGAGCTTGAGAAGATGATATCCCCAAAGATTAAGAAAGAGTCCTCGCCACTAAATCCAGACCACTTATTAATTAGTTTGGGAATTACCTCTGCAGAGGACTTAGAAAGGGCCAAACAGGAAAATGCAAATAATAAACCAATTTTAGAAGCTTTACAGCATATATCCGCTGCAGATATAGAGCGGTTTAAAAAGGTGATGGCGATCATAAAGAGAGCAGTTACAAACGTACAAAATCACTTGCAGTCACTTCAAGATTATGACTGTACTAACTGGAGCCAAGATAGCCTTACAACAGTGAGCGGTATAATGAAGAGTGGAAAGGAAATTAATTTAGTTATTCGACCAGCGGACGGAGGTCAGATTATCATTTTCTATCCGGAGGAGGTTCAAGCATTAGAAAAAGCAAACACCGAGCTTTGGTATGATGATGAAAAAGAACAAAATATTTACTCTTTTGGCAGGTTCCTTAAAAGGACTAAAGTAAATAAGTTACCGGTGTAAAGAGTAAATGACTTATGGCTACCAATAAAGATCAGCTACTTCAACTTATTGAATTTGTACAGGAGATTTCTTCTCAACCAGGGAATGAATGGTTTAAAGGTAAACTGATAGAAACTTTAATAGGAAACGCTACTCCCAATAACAACATAGAAAAAGAGGTTATTGCGGCTTTAAGCACGAACATTGAAAGTATTCATAAATATTTACTATTAGACGTTGTACCAATCATAGACTATTCAGCAGTAGAGGACGATATAATAAGGAACCAGTTATACCGTGACTGCTTAGAAATGCTTAAGTACAGATTAGGTAAAATCAATAACCACATTAATTTTGATGAGTTCTGTCGCTACGCACATTTACAAGCTGAAGAATTGATAAATTATTTTTTTTACATGAAAGTAGATGGCGATATAAGCCAAATCACTAAATTAATTAGCATTAATAAGGCTAAACCTGAGCCTCCTGAGCACTTAAGTCATATTGCATATTACACCAAATTGAATGCCTTTGCCAAGCTTAGTAAAATAGATAGTAAAACTAAAAGCACGCTTATCTTTATTAACAACCTACGGAACGAGATGAGTCATAGAAATTCGTTACAAATAGATAATGAAGATCAAATATTATGTGATTTCGAAATGAATAAATTATCTGGCTATGTAAATTTTTCATCCTTATCCCCAGCACAAACTGAATTATATAACAAGGGTAAATTTATTATAAATAAACGCTTACAAGATTACGATTCCATATATGATGCTTTGAGAGTACTGAAGGATAAAGTAGTTGCACTTCTAATTGATCAAAAGCTAAGCAAGAATGCTCAAGTTATCTAGCTAACAAGTATGCACCTCCACAGCACACTTGCTCCGCACTTTTGTTTTGTAATTAATAGAATATGAGCATTTTCCACCACTTCCAGCACCTTACACTTAGCAACGACCAGAGAACAGCCTTAGAGAAAATCAAAGATTTTCTTGATAGCGACACCCAAGTATTCATGCTGAAGGGCTATGCCGGCAGTGGAAAAACAACCATTCTAAAAGGTTTGGTGGAGTACCTCGGCGCAGAGAAGAAAAACTTCGCCTTAATGGCACCAACAGGTAGAGCAGCAAAAGTTATCCGGGAGAAAACTGGCCAGGAAGCCTTTACCATACACAAAAGCATTTACAGCTACGATGAACTGGAAGAGGTACAAGTGAAGGATGAAGACGGTGGACAGTCATTCCGCTACTTCTTTAAAATCAGAAACAACACAGATGTTGCTAATAAGGTCTTCATTGTAGATGAGGCCTCCATGGTGTCAGACGCCAAGAGTGAAGGAGAATTCTTCCGTTTTGGCACAGATCACCTGTTGTCTGACCTAATGACCTACACAGGTGTGGCCTCTAGAACTATCGGTGCAAAGGTTATTTTTGTAGGCGATCCCTGCCAGCTGCCTCCTGTTGGCGACAATAGCTCAAAGGCATTTGACGATGTCTATCTGAAAGATAAATTCAGGGTAAGCATTGATGGTGCTGAAATGAAGGAGGTAAAGCGACAGGGTGGCGATAGTGGTATCCTGAGAGCGGCAACCAAAATCCGCCAAAGCATCTCTTCTCAATTCTTCAATGATTTTAACCTGCAGGAAAACGGATCAGACATCCTTAACCCTACCTATGAGACGTTCCTGAGAACCTACTTCAGCACAGGTAATCCAAAAATTATTATTGTCAGCAAAAACAAGACTTGCTTAAAACTGAACCAGCAGATTAGGAAACACCGGTTTGGCAGCGAAGACTTACCCATACAGCAGGGTGATATTGTAATACTGGGTGCGAATAACTATCGTAAAAGCGTGTTTAACGGGGAATTCGCAGTCGTAAACCAGGTTAGTCCAACTCCTGTTAGCCGTGACCTCACCTTCTACCCTAGCAACAAAAACACAAAGTACCACAAAAGCCCCAAGGGTACCATAACTGTTACGCTCGCCTGGCGGCACGTCGAACTGATTTTTCCTGACGCGGAAAGCTCTAATAAAAATGTTTCGGGCATGGTGCTGGAAAATTTCCTGTACGGAGATAACTACCTTACGCCAGAGGAAACACAGGCACTGTACGTTGACTTCAAGAACCGGAATGCTGGCTTAAAGCCCAAAACCGACGAATTTAAAGAAGCTATTTTAAACGATGAATACTTCAACTGCCTTAAAGTAAAGTATGGTTATGCCGTTACCTGCCACAAAGCACAGGGCGGTGAATGGGATTACGTATTTACTGTATGGGACCACGATAATAGAGAGAACTTTAATTGCTATAGAGATCCTCAGATCAGGGCAGGCAAGTCTAATGAGCAGTTTTACCGCTGGGCTTATACTGCTATTACCCGCGCTTCCAGGAAGCTGTTCGCTGTTAACCCACCTAAGTTTAGTTCATACTCGACCATGGCTATCATGGGATTACCAGCTGTTTCTGCATTGCAGGAGTTAACGAATACCCCGGTAGCAGCAGAAGAAGAGATTGTTCTTGATGGAAGTATGTTGGCTAAACTCCAGCAGTTTAATCTTACCGATCAGCCGTTGCAGGTTCAGGACCACTTCCTGAAAGTGGATCATATTCTTGCTAAATACTTCATTAAGCTGACAGGGTGGCAAAGGAAAAATCTGGAAGTCTTCTACTTATGTGAAAGAGAAGGCAAAACCTGCGGTTTAAAAACATGGGTGAACCAACAACTCCTCTTCAACGGAAAGTATCAAAAACTGCCTGCCTATACCAACGATGAGTCTTTTTATAGTGAGGTAGAAGGTATACTGAAAGTCCTTCCCCCTATCACTGTAAAACGAAATAGTTCCGAGACAATTCTAAAGCGTCTTGAATTTGAATTTGAACTGGAAGAAACGTACCCATTTGTACGCATCCTATTTGAGGACATCGAATCGCTTTTGAAGCCAACCTCTGTTCAAGTAGAACAGATAGAGCATCTGCAATACAAGGAGCGCTATACTTTTAAACGCCAAACAGAAAAGGCAGTGCTTGATTTTGAGTACAATGCCGCCGGCTTTTTCGGCAGAGTAGTTCCCTTACAGAACCGCATCAACAGCCAGCGTCTGCTTCAGGAGATTACCACACTACTGCAATCACTAAAACAAGAGCAACATGCCTGCTAAAGAAATAAAAGAGTTACGCCAAACCGGAAGATTAGAAGAAGCTCATGCCATGGCTAAGGCTGAGTTAGAGGCTGAGCCTGATAATCTATGGGCAAAGCGCAACTTGAGTTGGGTACTGTATAGTCAACTGGACAAGGCTGCCAATAACCTCGACCAATTTCTGGCAAAACTAGAGGAGCTGGAAACACTGGAGCTGCCAGAAAGCGAGGAAATGCTGTATGACAATCTCTCAATTGTGATTGCTAAGGCTGTCCGCCAAATAACCGGGCAACAAAATGTAAATATGAGTAGCTTGGATGCGCTGTTTTCAAAAGTAAGTACACTTCCACTGGTAAAACCTTCCAAATGGTACTCTTCTCTATTCCAGGCATTCCATAAGGGCTACAAGGATACTGACAGATACATTGCTTTTGCTGACTGGTGGGGACTGGAAAACTTCAGAGAAGAAGACTATCAGAAGGAGAAGATGCCTGATGGCAAAGAGATGATGGCAATTGCTGAACAGGCGTATATTGCCTACTCCAAACAACTCTTACCAAAGCATACTATGTTTGGAGAGGTGATCTTTGACAAAGAGAAGGTAGAGGTATTCATGCCCAAACTGGATCAGGTAGTGGAGAGCTATCCAAACTATGTCTACCCTGCTTACTATAAGGCTAAATTACTGCTAGCCTTAGGAGATGAAGAAAACCTGCTTTCTGCTATTCTTCCCTTTGCTAAAAAGAAAAGGAATGACTTTTGGGTGTGGGATGTATTAAGCGAAGCCTTCAAAGACGATGAGGAGAAGGTCCTAGCATGCTACTGCCGTGCTCTGACATGCAATAGCCCCGAAGAAATGCTTGTGAGTCTCCGTCAGAAAATGGCTACCATCTTTATTAATAAAGAGCTTCATAATGAAGCCAGAACCGAGATAGAGAAGATCGTGGCTGCGAGAACTGCGAAAGGCTGGTCTGTTCCTAGTGTACTTACTGGCTGGCAGAATACCGAGTGGTACAAACGAGCTACGATAAAGAAGTCGAACTACGACTTCTACAAGAGGTATGTTGATGTTGCAAACAGCTTACTGTATAGTGATGTTGAGGAAGAAAGCGTGCTTGTATCTTTCGTCAACTCAGATAAAAAGATGCTGAATTTCATAGCCTCCGAGGACAAGCAGGGCTTCTTTAAATATGAACGTCTTTTAGACAAGGTATATGTTGGAGACATCCTAAAAGTACGTTTCCAGGGTGGAAGCAAAGACGGGCTGCACAAAGTACTCACTGCCTCAAAAGGCACTAATGAGAGTCTAAAAAAGAAGTTCTGCAAAAAAGTGGAGGGAGAGGTAAGAATATCAGAGGGTAAGGAGTTTGGCTTTGTAGGAGATGCATTCCTTCACCCTACAGTTGTGAGTAAAAATAAGCTTGCTTCCGGCATGATTATAAAAGGACACGCAATGAAAACCTTCGATTCTAAAAAGGGACAGTGGAGCTGGAAGTTAGTTAATATTGATAAAGATATAGCTTGATAAAAGCTACGTTTCAGCACCTTTAATTACTAATATATTTAGTAATTAATTTTAATTATCGGAATAAAAATCCTAAAGTTGCGTACTAGCTAATAATATTAGTAATTATGCAACATGAATAGAGATTTACTATCACCCTCAGAAAGGATAAGCTTTATTCTGCTTGGCTATGACACTGAAACAAAGTTACCCCTCTTCGGGGCACGTGTCCCGGCGGGCTTTCCCAGTCCGGCAGATAGATATTCCGGTGATGCTGACCCCCAATCCGGTGATACTGACCCCCACGAGATAGGTTTTGTTTTTAGCGTCCGATGGACTGACAATTTTACTGCTTTTTTCTCAGACTTTCACCTCTTAGCTCGATTCTGTAGGAGGAGTGTACCAGGCGGTCGAGAATGGCGTCGGCTATGGTTTCTTCTCCAATCACATCATACCAGCTGGCCACGGGCAGCTGACTGGCAATAATGGTAGAGGCTTTGGCATGGCGGTCTTCGATGATCTCCATCAAATCCAGGCGCTGTTGCTGTTCCAGGCGCGTCAG
>NZ_QMDV01000005.1:0-165000 GCF_003284895.1 Pontibacter arcticus | reverse complement strand
CAAGCTGCGATAAGCTGCGGGGATCAGCACATATGAATTGATCCGCAGGTTTCCGAATGGGGCAACCCGGTATGTTGAAGACATACCACCCTACGGGGGGCAAACCCGGGGAACTGAAACATCTAAGTACCCGGAGGAAGAGAAAATAATAATGATTCCGTAAGTAGTGGCGAGCGAACGCGGAAGAGCCCAAACCAGTTCTGTTACGGCAGAGCTGGGGTTGTAGGACCACGTGATGGGACCAAAGATTGAAGCACAAGTACCTGGGAAGGTACACCGGAGAGGGTGAGAGTCCCGTGTGCGTAAGCTCTTTGGCCTTAGTGGTATCCTGAGTAGGGCGGGACCGGAGAAATCCCGCTTGAATCCACCGGCACCATCCGGTAAGGCTAAATACTCCTGAGAGACCGATAGTGAACCAGTACTGTGAAGGAAAGGTGAAAAGTACCCTGAATAAGGGGGTGAAATAGATCCTGAAACCATGCGCTTACAAGCTGTCGGAGCCCTTTAGTGGGGTGACGGCGTGCCTTTTGCATAATGAGCCTACGAGTTACTCCTCTCTGGCAAGGTTAAGTTTCTTGAGAAACGGAGCCGCAGCGAAAGCGAGTCTGAATAGGGCGCACAGTCAGAGGGGGTAGACGCGAAACTTTGTGATCTACCCATGGGCAGGATGAAGCTGTGGTAACACACAGTGGAGGTCCGAACCAGTTTACGTTGAAAAGTATTTGGATGACCTGTGGGTAGGGGTGAAAGGCCAATCAAACTGAGAAATAGCTCGTACTCCCCGAAATGCCTTTAGGGGCAGCGTCGTGGTAGAGTCATGTGGAGGTAGAGCTACCGATAGGACTAGGGGGAGTCAAATCCTACCGAATCCTGACGAACTCCGAATGCCACTTGATATACACGGCAGTGAGGCGCAGGGTGCTAAGGTCCTGCGCCGAGAGGGAAAGAACCCAGACCATCAGCTAAGGTCCCAAAGTCCACGCTAAGTTGAACAAAGGGGGTCCAGTTGCCTAGACAGCCAGGATGTTGGCTTGGAAGCAGCCATTCATTTAAAGAGTGCGTAACAGCTCACTGGTCGAGCGACAGGGCATCGATAATAATCGGGCATCAAGCATGGCACCGAAGCTATGGATTTATACATTGTATAAGTGGTAGGGGAGCATTCTAACGGCGGTGAAGGCGTCCTGTCAGGGGCGTTGGAGCTTTTAGAAAAGCAAATGTAGGCATAAGTAACGATAATGCGGGCGAGAAACCCGCACACCGAAAGACCAAGGTTTCCTGATCAACGCTAATCGGATCAGGGTTAGTCGGGTCCTAAGGCCGAGGCGAAAGCGCAGGTCGATGGACAACTGGTTAATATTCCAGTACCGGCTACATATAGCGATGCGGTGACGGAGAAGTGAAAGGACTGCGCACTGACGGAATAGTGCGTTAAAGGCCGTAGGTATAGGATTGGGAGGCAAATCCCCCAGTCTTGCTGAAAGCTGATAGTACTCCAAGCCTTCGGGCGCGGAGATAATGTCCCTAATCCGGCTCCCAAGAAAACCCGCTAAGCGTTTAAATATGTAGCCGCCCGTACCGCAAACCGACACAGGTGGTCGAGGAGAGAATCCTAAGGTGCTCGAGTGAATCACGGCCAAGGAACTCGGCAAAATGGCCCTGTAACTTCGGGAGAAGGGGCGCTTCCTTGTAGCAATACAAGAAGCCGCAGTGAAAAGGCCCAGGCGACTGTTTAACAAAAACACATGGCTTTGCGAAATCGAGAGATGAAGTATAAGGCCTGACACCTGCCCGGTGCTGGAAGGTTAAGAGGGGGGGTTAGCCGCAAGGCGAAGCTCTGAATCGAAGCCCCAGTAAACGGCGGCCGTAACTATAACGGTCCTAAGGTAGCGAAATTCCTTGTCGGGTAAGTTCCGACCTGCACGAATGGTGTAACGATCTGGGCGCTGTCTCAGCCGTGAGCTCGGTGAAATTGTAGTCTCGGTGAAGATGCCGAGTACCCGCAACGGGACGGAAAGACCCCGTGCACCTTTACTATAGCTTAACATTGACTCTGGGTAACTCATGTGTAGGATAGGCCGGAGGCTGTGAAGTGGCGTCGCTAGGCGTCATGGAGCCATCCTTGAAATACGGCCCTTGAGTTGCTTGGAGCCTAACCTCCTAGAAGGGGGAACAGTGTTTGGTGGGTAGTTTGACTGGGGTGGTCGCCTCCAAAATAATAACGGAGGCTTTCAAAGGTACCCTCAGCACGCTTGGTAACCGTGCGTAGAGCGCAATAGCACAAGGGTGCTTGACTGTGAGGCCTACAAGCCGAGCAGGGCCGAAAGGCGGATATAGT
This sequence comes from Pontibacter arcticus, assembly GCF_003284895.1. Lineage (GTDB taxonomy): Bacteria > Bacteroidota > Bacteroidia > Cytophagales > Hymenobacteraceae > Pontibacter > Pontibacter arcticus. The sequence continues at coordinate 162,662 of NZ_QMDV01000005.1, read as the reverse complement.
GATCCGGTGGTTCCGCATGGAAGGGCCATCGCTCAAAGGATAAAAGGTACGCCGGGGATAACAGGCTGATCTCCCCCAAGAGCTCATATCGACGGGGAGGTTTGGCACCTCGATGTCGGCTCGTCACGTCCTGGGGCTGGAGAAGGTCCCAAGGGTTCGGCTGTTCGCCGATTAAAGTGGCACGCGAGCTGGGTTCAGAACGTCGTGAGACAGTTCGGTCCCTATCTGTTGTGGGCGTTGGAGATTTGAGGGGTTCTGACCTTAGTACGAGAGGACCGGGTTGGACGAGCCTCTGGTGTACCTGTTGTCGCGCCAGCGGCAGCGCAGGGTAGCTACGCTCGGATGGGATAAGCGCTGAAAGCATCTAAGTGCGAAACCCACCCCAAGATGAGATCTCCCTGTAAGGGCCGTCAGAGACGATGACGTTGATAGGCCGCAGGTGTAAAGCTGGAAACAGCACAGCCGAGCGGTACTAATTGCCCGGGCGCGTTCTCTATAAGCTTCGGCTTGAAGAATCCGGTTTACAACCGGCCCGCCTCTTCTTGCTCTCTCCCAAAAGTCAAATAACTTATGCCATTATGTGCAACCAAGACTGCACAACGATAATGGTGGCTATGGCTCCGGTGTTCACCTCTTCCCATCCCGAACAGAGAAGTTAAGCCCGGATGCGCCGATGGTACTGCCTTCACAGGTGGGAGAGTAGGTGGCCGCCAACCCCTTCAAATCCTCCCCGTTTACGCCACGTAGACGGGGAGGATTTTGCTTTATAACAATCCAAGGAAACAACAGTTGAAATACAGCAGCTCAGATTTAGTGAAGAGCATTAGATAACAAAAAAGGTCACTTGTATTACAAGTGACCTTTTTTGTTGCTTAAGAGATTAGTGATTTATAAACTTTGGCCTAATTAAATTCTCAATAGAGAATATCTCGTCCCATTTAAACTGCGGAATTAGTTGCCGTTCTATCACAGTGATCAGATGAATTGATTTACCAGTAGCTAATGCTTCCTTTGCAATCTCGGAGCATGTTTCGTAGCCAAGAATAGGGTTAAGTGCTGTAACAATCCCAACACTGTTCATCACCATATTCTTGCATATTTCTGCATTTGCCGTTATACCTATCACGCACTTATTCTTTAAAGTATAGCAGGCATTCTCCATATAAGTAAACGAGCTGAATAAACTAAAAGCTATAACAGGCTCCATTACATTCAACTGCAACTGGCCGGCTTCAGCAGCCATAGTAACTGTCATATCTGTACCTATTACATAATAAGCAGTTTGGTTTACTACTTCCGGAATAACCGGGTTTACCTTACCTGGCATAATAGATGAACCTGGCTGCATACTTGGCAAGTTAATCTCATTTATACCAGTTCTCGGGCCAGAGGAAAGTAAACGTAGATCGTTACAGATTTTGGAAATTTTAATAGCGCTACGCTTTAGTATCCCAGAAATCTGTACATAGGCCCCCGTATCACAAGTAGCTTCAATCAAGTCTTCTGCTAAAGTTACCGGTATGCCTGTTAATTCGCGTAAATGCTCTGTTACAATTCTAGGATAGTCTGCAGGGGCATTAATGGAGGTGCCGATTGCCGTGGCTCCCATGTTGATTTCGCAAATAAGCATTTTAGCTTCGTTCAGCCTTTGTATGTCTTCCTTGATTGTTGTAGAAAAACCATGAAATTCATCACCCAACGTCATAGGCACTGCATCCTGAAGCTGCGTTCTACCCATTTTTAATACGTTAGCGAACTCAACGCTCTTTATAGCAAACGCTTCCTGTAAGGCATCCAGGCTTTTAATATAACTTTCTATTTTACGATAAAGCGCAAGCCTGAACGCTGTCGGATAAGCATCGTTGGTAGATTGGGAAAAGTTAACATGGTTATTCGGGTGCAGGTAGTCATAGTCACCCTTTTTATGGCCTAGTATTTCCAGGCCGATATTGGCTATAACTTCGTTTACATTCATATTAACCGACGTTCCAGCACCTCCCTGTATCATATCAGTTACAAACTGGTCCAGAAACTCGCCATTAATTAATCTGTCAGAAGCTCTGCAGATCGCATCAGCAATAATGGGATTTATGACGCCACAATCTCTGTTAGCCATTGCGGCCGCTTTTTTAACGTAGCCAAATGCTTTTATAAACAAAGGTTCTTTTGCTACCGGAATGCCTGTTATATAAAAATTCTCTAAAGCACGCGCCGTTTGGATGCCATAGTAAACCTCGGAAGGAATCTCTTTCTCACCTAAAAAGTCATGCTCTATTCTATATGTTTCCATAGTGGATTGTAATGTTATTTAAAACTTGATCTTGAAAATTAATTGTTAAGCTTTGCTCTGATTTCAGGTTCCGGAAGTATAATATTTAACTCCTGCGCAGCAGAAAGAACAATAGCTGTAGCGTATTGTTTGGTGCAACGCAGTTGGCCGGTCTGGCTATACTCTGTGATTATACTTTGATTGATGATCAGGCGTGAGGTAAACTCACCGTAAAGCTCCATTATCCGCTTTTGCACTTGGGTAAGCATCTCTTTACGTTGCTCTGTTTCTGATGTTTTTAAAGGGCGGTAATAACGGTTGGTAGCAAATTCATGGCTAATATTTTCAGTAATAGCATCATGCTTGGCAGTTGCAATTACATCTATCAATAACTGTTCGTTACGTGCCTTTTTCAAACCACCATGAATACCTTTTGTATGGTTTAACCATTCATTTATATCCGTATCAATATCGGTAGCCAGCTCAACTAAAGATTCGTTACCAATAACAAAAGAAGACGGTTTGTTAAACTGCCGTGCCATTTCTTCTCTGAAAGCATACAGGCGCTGTAAAATATATTGTTGGTATAAATTCAGCCTGAAAGCGTTACGCAGTTTAAGGTGAGGATTTTCAGGTTCGCTGTACCGGATCTTTTCAAGTAATTGGTTTTCTTCTTTCAGCCATTCCAGCCGGCCTTTAGCCTCTAATTGTTCAACTAAACGTTGCTTTACCTGGTGCAGGTAAATAACATCTATGGCAGCGTACTTAAGCTGGTCGTGGGTTAAAGGGCGTTTATTCCAGTTACTGGATTGCTGCGACTTATCTATCTCCTGGTTAAATTCCTCTTTTAATACAGTTGCAAGCGAAGAGCGTTCATAATTCAGGAGTTTGGCAGCCACATCTGTGTCCATTACCCCTTTAATCTGGCAGCCGAGCTTGCTCAACAGCATAATGTCATTGTTAGAGTGGTGTATGATTTTCATACTTGAAGGATCCTCCAGCAATGTAAAAAGCGGGCTAAGGTCAGCTAGCGGTAAAGGGTCTATTATATAACATGTACCATCTCCGCCTGTAAGCTGTATCAGGCATAAATTAAACCCATATGTATAGCGGTTCTGATCAAATTCAAGATCAAGGGCAAGCTCCCTGCAATTTTTTAATTTACTGATAACCTCAAGCAAATGCTTATCAGATTCTACCAATTCAATGGCTACCCCATCATGCATAAAAACTCCATTTTCCATTTCTTAAATCTAAAAATATTAGCGCATATACATACTATGTTCAGAGCTTAAAGTATAAAAACTGATGTTCGAACTTAAATAAAGTTCTTTTATAGTGTGCTCATCTGATAAGGTGCAAAGTGTTACTCATTCTGGTTTTAAGGGCGGGTGCCCAAATCAAAGTATAAAAAAAAGGTCCTTGCCAGTAAGCAAGGACCTTTTTTAAGTATTAATGTAAGTAAACTTATTCTTCTATCATCATGGTGCTATCTGTCATAGTCGTATCCATGTCTGCAGTGTCAAGGCCGCCATCCACATCAGATGGAGTTTGTGTTTCCACTTGCTCTGTTGCAGTGTCTGTCTCCGTTGCAGTATTATTCTGGTTATCACATGCTGTAAAAGCAAATACCGCTGCAATAGCGAACGTAGATTTCAATAATTTTTTCATAAGTATAGATTTAGATGGAAAACCATGTTAATGACTATTAATACGCTTACTTTAAAATAGTAACCTTTAGTTGGTAATTAATCTGGAAATCTAAAGTATGAATTCCGCTATCTTACAGCAGGAGCTAACAAAGTTGAATACAGAATTTTGGCATATCATACCCTGTAATAGATACGGCTCATCAGGTTATTGTAAGGTTCGTAGCCAGGGCGCTTGGCAGAAAATCTTTCTGTTAGTAGCACAACATTTTTCAGGTTTGCCAGGCAGAAACACCTCCATCCTTCTTTTTCTTTACCAACATACCAGGCATACAGGCAATCTTGTTTTGCTGTGTTGGTTCCTAATAAATAAGGCTCTACAACATAGGTTTCAGAATGATACTCAAATTGCACGAGCAGTCGGGCACCAATAGCTTCAGATAAATGCTCTAAAAGGTGGCTGTACATAAGAAAAGTGTAAAGTAATATAAAAGAAACTGCGTTTAGAAGTTGCCGCTATCCATACTTTAAACTTACAGCTTTGAGTTAATATGTAACAGGAATAAGTTACATGAAAAGTAACATGGGTTTTTCCTTTAATTAATTTAGCATAAACGTAATCAAGAAAGTTTACAGCTTGGTGTATAAAGCAAACTATAGAGTAACTGATAGAAAAGTAACATCATAGTATAAGATGATATAGGTATTCATACTTAAAAGCACATCAAACTAAACTAGGCAGGCATAGGTATACAAATGCATTATTTTTTACCAGAATCCTTGTTAGCAACGTTATTATACAGCAGGTAAACTCTTTATTAACCTGTTTCTAATTTAAATTAAAATCAGTGTATAGGAAACTTACTAACTGAATAATAGGCATATTTGCTTATGCGAATGTATGAATTTTGATTTATTAGATAATCTCTTAACTTTGCCTTTACACTGTAGTAAAACTTATGGATAAATATACCTATATCGCTAATGCGCACGGAGCCTATATTGATGAGCTGTACAAAGCTTATCAACAGGATCCTGAATCTGTTGATTTTGGATGGCGTAAGTTTTTTGAAGGATATGAGTTCTCAGAATCATACTCTGAAAACGGACACGAAGCAGATAGCTCTGCTTCCGCAACAACCACAGCAAAAAGTACGGCTACAGCCGGCGAGTCTGATAAAGAAGTAGCTGTCCGTAATTTTATTTATGCTTACCGTACACGCGGCCACCTGCGCTCCAAAACAAACCCAGTACGTGATCGCAAAGACCGCAAAGCGCTGTTAGATCTGAAAGACTTCGGATTATCTGATGTTGACTTAAATACTGTATTTCAGGTTGGTAGTTTAGTTGGGATTGGCCCGGCTAAGCTGCGTGATATAGTGGCTGCCGTTCAGAAAATATACGAAGGCCCGATCGGATACGAGTACATGTATATCCGCGATCCGGAAGTATTAAGCTGGTTGCAAAACAAGATCGAAAAAGAGTCGCTTACATTTAACCCGGGCATCGAGTACAAAAAACGCATCCTTTATAAGCTGAATGAGGCGGTTGTATTTGAGAACTTCCTGCACACAAAATTCATAGGCCAGAAGCGTTTCTCCCTGGAAGGTGGCGAAACAACTATTCCGGCACTGGATGCTATCATCGACAAAGCTTCGGAACTGGGCGCACAGGAAGTAGTAATCGGGATGGCACACCGTGGCCGCCTGAACGTGCTGGCCAACATCATGGGCAAAACCTATGAGCAGATCTTCTCTGAGTTTGAAGGCACAGCTGTACCTGACCTTACCATGGGCGATGGCGACGTAAAGTACCACATGGGTTTCTCCTCTGAAGTGGAAACACCATCCGGTAAAAAAGTGAACCTGAAGCTTGCTCCGAACCCATCGCACTTAGAGGCTGTGAACCCGGTAGTAGAAGGTTTTGTGCGTGCAAAGATTGATACCATGTATGGCAAAGATGCCCGTAGCATTGTGCCTATACTTATACACGGTGATGCAGCCGTTGCCGGACAAGGCATTGTGTACGAAGTTACACAAATGTCGAAACTGGCAGGTTACCAAACAGGTGGTACAATCCACTTCGTTATTAATAACCAGGTTGGTTTTACGACTGATTTTGAAGATGCCCGCTCGTCTATCTACTGTACCGATGTAGCTAAAATAATAGATGCGCCGGTGCTGCACGTAAACGGAGATGATCCGGAAGCAGTGGTTTTCGCAGTGCGCCTGGCAACTGAATACCGTCAGAAGTTTGGCAACGATATCTTTATTGATATGGTGTGTTACCGTCGCCATGGCCACAATGAGTCGGATGAGCCGAAATTCACGCAGCCACAACTTTATAACTTGATTTCGAAGCACGCTAACCCGCGCGAAGTATATAATAAAGAGCTGATCAGTCACGGCGAGATTAGTGCAGAACTGGCTCAGAACATGGATAAGGAATTCCGCCAGTTGTTGCAGGACCGCCTGGATATGGTAAAGCAAAAGCCGCTTCCTTACAACTACCAGGTATTTGAGAAAGAGTGGAAAGAGCTGCGCCGTTCTACGTCGGAAGATTTCAACCAATCGCCGGGAACAGATATTTCGCAGGAAATTGTAGAGAAAGTAGGAAATGCCTTAAGCAACGTTCCGCAAGGTTTTAAACCACTGAAGCAAATCGAGAAATTGCTGAAAGAGCGCCGCGATATGTTCTTCGAGAACGGCCAGTTAAACTGGGCTGCCGCCGAATTGCTAGCTTACGGTTCTATACTTGCTGAAGGGAAGATCGTGCGTTTAAGTGGCCAGGATGTACAGCGTGGTACCTTCTCGCATCGCCATGCTGTGTTGCGTGATGCCAATACCAATGCACCCTATTCTAACCTGAACTATATCCAGGATAACCAGGCAAAACTGGAAATCTATAACTCACTGCTATCTGAATATGGCGTGTTAGGTTTCGAGTTTGGTTATGCGATGGCGAACCCGAATGCATTGGTTATCTGGGAAGCGCAGTTCGGAGATTTTGCCAACGGTGCCCAGGTAATGATTGATCAGTTTATCGCCGCTACAGAATCTAAGTGGCAGCGTATGAATGGTATTGTAATGCTGTTACCGCATGGTTACGAAGGCCAGGGACCAGAGCACTCTAACGCCCGTCCGGAACGCTTCCTGCAACTTTCTGCAGAGAACAACATGTACGTAACCAACATTACTACACCGGCTAACTTCTTCCACTTCCTGCGCCGCCAGTTGGCAACACCATTCCGTATGCCGGCTGTTAACATGGCTCCGAAGTCGTTGCTGCGTCATCCGGGCGTTGTGTCGCCGGTTTCTGAGTTCACTTCCGGTAACTTTAAAGAAGTAATAGGAGATGAATTTGCACAAGCAGGATCGGTTACAAAAGTATTGCTGTGCAGCGGTAAAGTATACTTTGATCTGCGCGAAGAACAGCAGAAAAACAACCGTATGGATGTAGCTATCGTGCGCATGGAGCAGATGGCGCCATTCCCGAAAGTACAGTTGGAAGCCGAACTCAGCAAGTATGAAAATGCGAAAGTATACTGGGTACAGGAAGAGCCTGAGAATATGGGCGGCTGGATGTATATCCTGCGTATCATGCGCAAGCAGATCGAGGATGTAATTGCACGTAAGCCAAGTGCATCGCCTGCTACCGGTTACCTTAAAATACATGCAAAAGAACAGCAGGAGCTAGTAAACAGAGCCTTTGCTATATAATTGATGAAGTATGAATGCTAAGCAACAGTAGTTAATTTTAGCTATTCTTGATTATCATTCATACTTTGTTCGTACTTCATTAATTGAGAATCAAAAATCAAAAAAATATGAGCTTAGAAGTTAAAGTGCCTGTAGTAGGTGAGTCTATCACGGAGGTAACGATAGCCAAATGGCTGAAAAATGATGGCGACCGTGTGGAGATGGATGAGGTGATTGCGGAGCTGGAATCTGACAAGGCCACATTCGAACTGCCCGCCGAAGGAGCAGGCATTTTACGACTTGTAGCACAGGAAGGCGACACCGTAGCAGTAGGTGCCCTTCTTTGCAGAATAGAGCCTAACGGCGAAGCTGCTTCTGCACCGGCATCCGCTCCTGCAGCTGAAAACGCACAACCTGCTACAGCACCTGCACAGGAAAGCGGCGCAGGCGAAACAGTAGAAATGATTGTGCCTACTGTAGGCGAATCTATCACAGAGGTAACGATTGCGAGCTGGCTGAAAAACGACGGCGACCATGTGGAAATGGATGAGATCATTGCGGAACTGGAGTCTGATAAAGCAACATTCGAGTTACCGGCAGAAGCAACAGGTACACTGCAGATCGTAGCGCAAGCCGGCGATACAGTGGAAATCGGTGGGATGCTTTGTAAAATTGTAGCAGGTGCCGGTGGTACTTCTAAAGCTGCTGCACAACCAGCTGCCCCGGCAGCACAACAAGCCGCTCAACCTGCTGCTGCCACATCTGGCGCTCAGACCTATGCTTCCGGTACGCCATCTCCGGCTGCAGGTAAGATACTTTCCGAGAAAGGTATCAATGTTTCCGACGTACAAGGCTCTGGCCGCGACGGACGCATCACTAAAGATGACGCTCAGAATGCACAGGCAAAACCGGCAACAAAAGCTTCGGCTCCGGCTGCTAAACAAGAAAATGCATCAGCGCCAGCAGTAACCGGCGACCGCAACTCACGTCGCGAGAAAATGAGCAACCTGCGTAAAACAGTTGCCCGCAGATTGGTTCAGGTGAAAAACGAAACGGCCATGCTTACGACGTTCAACGAAGTAGACATGAAGCCGATCATGGACATCCGCGCCAAGTATAAAGATAAGTTTAAGGAGAAGCACGAGGTTGGTTTAGGCTTTATGTCGTTCTTCACGAAGGCTTGTACTGTAGCACTTCAGGAGTGGCCAGCTGTTAATGCGCAGATAGATGGTACCGAGATTGTTTATAATGATTTCTGTGATGTGTCGATTGCCGTTTCTGCACCAAAAGGACTGGTAGTTCCAGTTATCCGCAACGCGGAGCAACTGTCTTTGGATGGTATCGAGAAAGAAGTTATCCGTCTGGCCAAAAAAGCACGTGATGGTAAATTGACGATCGAAGAAATGACAGGTGGTACCTTCACGATCACGAATGGTGGTGTGTTTGGTTCGATGATGTCTACGCCGATTATCAATGCACCACAGTCTGCCATACTTGGTATGCACAACATCGTGCAGCGCCCGGTTGCCATCAACGGTCAGGTTGAGATCAGACCAATGATGTACTTGGCTCTTTCTTACGACCACCGCATCATCGACGGTCGTGAGTCTGTAAGCTTCTTAGTTCGTGTTAAAGAGCTATTAGAAGATCCAATGAGACTGCTGTTAGGCGTTTAATTTATTGAAATAAGGAAGGAGGGGTAAACTGAGATGTTTGCTCCTCCTTTTTTATACTTTTATACTTCAGAAATGGCGCGAGCGTCGTTGTACGTTACTTGCTATAGACGGCTCTCCGGCCCAAGTATAAATTAACCCACCCCTACCCCTCCAAGGAGGGGAATTTTTGCAGTAACTAATTCCCCTCCTTGGAGGGGTAGGGGTGGGTTTTACAATTACAGATAAAATCAAATACAAAACAGAGACTAAAACTCTCCATAAAGTATAAAAAGATGAAATACGATGTTACAGTAATCGGTTCAGGCCCTGGAGGCTATGTGGCAGCAGTACGTTGTGCACAACTAGGTCTTAAAACCGCTATCATAGAAAAGTATAATGTGTTGGGTGGCACCTGCTTAAACGTGGGTTGTATCCCATCCAAAGCACTTTTAGATTCTTCAGAACATTACCATAACGCAGCGCATACATTTAAAACGCACGGCATCGACCTGGAAAACCTGCAGGTAAATATCGGGCAGATGATCAAGCGTAAAGGTGAAGTAATTAAGTCGAACAACGACGGTATTGCTTACCTGATGAAGAAAAACAAGATCGATACCTACTTCGGTTTAGGCTCTTTTGTAAGCAGAAATGTGATCAGAATTGCTGGCGAAGATGGTAATGCACAGGAAATCGAAACGGATAAAGTTATTATCGCAACAGGTTCCAAGCCAATCAACCTGCCTTTCCTGGCGGTTGATAAGCAACGCATCATTACCTCCACAGAAGCTTTAACCTTAACAGAGGTGCCTAAGAACCTGATTGTAATTGGTGGTGGCGTAATTGGTCTGGAACTGGGTTCGGTTTACGCACGACTGGGTGCTAAAGTATCGGTAGTAGAGTATGCGGATGCGATCATCCCTACCATGGACCGCTCGTTAGGCAAAGAGTTGCAGCGTGTACTGAAGAAAACGCTGGGCTTCGAGTTCTTCTTCAACCACAAAGTAACCGGCGCTGTAAACGAAGGCGAAACTGTAAAAGTAACCGCTGAGAACCCGAAAGGCGAAACCGTAACGTTTGAGGGCGATTACGTGCTGGTATCTGTAGGCCGTAAGCCGTACACAGATGGTTTAGGTTTAGAGAACGCTGGCGTACAGATGGGCGAGCGCGGCATGATTGCTGTAAACGACCATTTAGAGACAAACGTACCGGGCATCTACGCGATTGGAGATGTCGTACGCGGTGCGATGCTGGCTCACAAAGCCGAAGAAGAAGGCGTGCTGGTAGCAGAGCAGATCGTAGGTCAGAAGCCGCACATTAACTACAACCTGATACCGGGTGTAGTGTATACCTGGCCTGAAGTAGCAGGCGTTGGTTTTACTGAAGAGCAACTGAAAGCCGACGGGCGCGCTTATAAAACCGGTTCGTTCCCGTTCAAAGCGTCTGGCCGTGCCAAGGCGTCTATGGATACCGATGGTTTCGTGAAAGTACTGGCTGATACCAATACAGATGAGATTTTAGGTGTACACATGATCGGGCCACGCGCCGCTGACATGATTGCAGAGGCTGTTGTAGCGATGGAGTTCCGTGCATCGGCAGAAGATATTGCCCGCATGAGCCACGCGCACCCAACCTATACCGAAGCCATGAAAGAAGCTTGTTTAGCAGCCACTGAAAACCGCGCTATACATATCTAAGCAAAGTATAAAGTATAAATAACAAAACAGGCCACTCCGGAAAGAGTGGCCTGTTTTGTTTAGAAAGTATAGCTGAAACTGTTTACAGTTTTTTTGGCAAATCAAAATCTGCTACCCTTGCTGTGTGTTTTCACCAGCAAGCACTAGGTAGTGCAAGTATTGTTGTTAACTAAAAAGCAATAACATCAGGTTTATACACTACAATTGGAAACTCTGAAAAGCTTCTATGATTTCTGATCAAAGTATGATTACTCTTTAATTCTGCTTTGTTCTTCGGATGAAGAAGTTGATTTGCGGTTGGCGGCCTTTACGTTCTGGTTGCCCAGGCGGTAACTAAAGGAGAGCTTCACTTTCCGGCCTTCCCAGCGGTAGCGGCTGTTGAGGTCCACGTTGCCATAGCGGGCGGTCAGGTCAGATTGGTTGGTGTTGAAGATATCGTTCACGCTCAGGCGCAAAGAGGAGCGCTTGTCGTTGAACTCGCGGCTCACGCCCAGGTTGAAGTACACGTTCGGTTTTACCTGGTACACCCCATAGGCTCCGTTGTAGTTATAAGTACCCGATACCTCGGCGCTATACTTTTGCAGGATCTTAAAATAAGCTGCCGAGTTGGCCATTACGGCAAAGCCTTCCGACACCACATTTCCCAGCTTCTGATCGATGTAATACACACCCAGGTTATTGTACACACTCACATACTTACCAAAGCTTACCGGCACACTGGCGCTAAAGGTATAACCGCGGGCATTGTCGAAGTTCTGGTATACCTGCCGTACTTCGCGCGTCTGCTCATCCTGCAGGATCACCTTCTCAAAGTTATCGTCTGCCTCCTGATAGCCGATGGAGAAGCTGTACTGCTGGGCAAACATGTAGTTAAACTCAAAGGAGTTGGTCAGGCTGGGGCGGATATAAGGGTTACCCTGGTCGGTGGTGTAGCGGTCGATGTAGTAGACAAAAGGGTTCAGATCCTTGTAGCTGGGGCGACCAATGCGGCGGCTGTAGGAGAGCCCATACTGGTGCTTTTCCGAAGCCTGGTAAGAAAGGAAGGCGCTCGGGAACAGCTGAAAATAATCCCGCTTGACAGGCTCAGCCTTTAGAGTAGGGGAATAGCCTTCCGAAATGGTCTGCTCGCCCCGCAGGCCCAACTGCACACCTAGTTTCGCGCTCAGCTGGCTGCTCATGTTCACGTAAGCGGCGTTAATCTGTTCTTGATAATCAAAGCTGTTACTGCGTAGGGATTCTGGCCGCCATACTTGCTGGCGCAGCGAGTCAAACTGCATGTCGTTGTTGGTGGTTACCACACTTACCTTGGCACCTGTCTCCAGCATGGTCTTCTCGCTTAGCGGATGAGCGTAATCGAGCTTAAAGGATTTGATGTGGATGTCGGTCTCGGTCAGGTTGCGGGCCAGTTGCTCGTTTAGCTGGCCTGTTTCAGCAAAGCGGGTGGTGTATTGGATGCCGCCGTCAGCTGCATATCTGGACAGATCACCATCCACGGTCAGCTCCTGGCCAGGTGTGGCAAAACGCTTTTTGTAGTTGATGTTGAAGGTGGTGCGCTGCCATTTCGAGTCGCTTTCGTTTAGCTGGCGGAGCTGGTCTGTTAGAACTTCCTGCGTCTGGATGCGGGTAATGCTTTTATCTTCTGAGCTGTTTTTGTTCAGATTGCCGCTGGCCATGATGCCGAGCGTGGATGTTGGGTTCAGGTAATAGTCTACAGCGATACGTGCATTGCCACCCTGCGCGCGGGTGAGGCCAGTGCCCTCCTGAGTGAAGTTGGAGCGGCCGCTTTCGGCGGAGTTAAAGTTACGGGTGATGGTGCTCTCGTTGCTGCTTTTGTCGTAGCTGTAGCCGGTATTTCCGAAGATGCCCAGCTTTTTAGACTTATAGTTAAAGGTAAAGCCGGTGTTGGCTTTGCCGTGCTGGCCATAGCCTACGCCCTGTGTTAGCACGCCGCTGAAGCCAAGCTTTTTGTCGCGTTTGGTCACGATGTTAAGCATGCCGCCTGCACCCTGGGCATCATACTTAGCCGAAGGGTTGGACATAATCTCGACCTTCTCTACCGTAGCGCCCTGCAGGCTTTTTAAGTAATTGGCCAGCTGTTCGCCCGACAAATGCGTCTGCTTGCCGTCAATGGTCACGGTCACGGGTTTTCCTTTCAGCGTGATCTTATCGGAGTTATCTACCTGCACGCCTGGAGCGCGCTGCAGCACTTCTACGAGGTTGCCGTTGGCCGCTACCGGGCTTTGAGCCACGTTGAAGACCAGCTTGTCGATCTGCTGCTCGATCAGGGGTTTAGCGCCTTCCACAACGGCTTCTTTCAGGGCAAAAGCCGCTTTGGTTAAGGAGATAACAGGAAGCTCAACTGTGGTGGTGCCTGCTGCCAGGTGCAGGGTATCGGCCCAGAGCTCAAAGGTAAAAGCCGTTACACTTACTAGATAGGAACCAGGAGCGAGGGGAGCGGCAAGTATAAATTTGCCCTGCTCATCTGAAAATGTAGAAGTCAGGTTCTGGCCCGAAAGGCTAGAGAGGGCCACCGTGGCAAAGCCTGCTGCCTGCTTATCTTCCTTGTTGAGAGTCTGTCCGCTTATGGTAACAGTCGGTGACTGTGCCCAGGCCAGATTAGATATTAGCTGTAATAATGTTACTAATGTTAGTGTTAAAAGTGTCTTCATTATTGCTCTGCTTAAAGGTGTAGTCGTTTTTTTGCCTGTAAATATTGAGTGCTCAAATAAATACAGTAGTTATCGTTTTAACTGATACAAACATAAAACTCGCTCCGCAGCCGCAACGACTGTAATACACCAACCGCCTGTTTCAATTGACGAACACCTGTAGCTATGCTTTTATACTTTGCTACAGCAGCAGAGCTTGTTGGTAAATGTTTTTGCGGGGTTGGTGTATTAAACCGATGGGTTTATAATCTATTCTTCTATTTTTAAGGATGCATAAAAAGAAGATCATCCTGTTCCATGTCCTGTTCTGGTTTTTCGATTTCTTTAAAGATGTCGTGTATGGGTTTCAGTATTATTACTTCTATGAAAGCCAGTATACATTGGGAGCTCTTGCTAAAACCACCGCCATAGATTTTGTGCGAACCCTGCTGATGGCGGCGATCTTTTATGCCAATGCCAGCTTGCTGGTGCCGCGTTTGTTCGGGAAAGGGAAGTATGGGCTTTATGCGGTAAGTGTGCTGCTGTTAGTGGCGCTTTTCACGCCGGTGCATTACCTCCTGGAAACTGTCCTGATCAACTATTTTAACTGGGCTACCTATGGCCGTGAAATCACGATGATCTGGATCTTCCAGAGTGTGCTGAATGCGAGTGTGACCTACCTGATGCTGGGTATAGCCTATGGTTATGTGGTAAACTATTTTAAAACGCAGGAAGAAAAAAAGAAACTCGAACAGGCCAAACTGACAACAGAGCTGGCTTTTCTGCGCTCGCAAATAAACCCGCATTTCTTGTTCAACACCATCAACGATATTTATGCACTTACTTACCAGAAATCCGAACTGGCACCAGAGGCCTTGCTTAAATTATCAGGTTTGCTGCGGTACATGCTGCGCGAGAGCGAACAAAAACAAGTGCTGCTCACCAAAGAAGCAGACTATCTGCAGGATGTTGTGGACCTTCAGAAAATAGGCCTGAAAGGAAATGCCTTTATTGAATTTGAACAGGAGGGAAGTATAAACGGGAAACTGATCGCGCCGCTCATGCTGATTGCCTTCGTGGAAAACGCTTTTAAACATGGCGTCTGTACCGACCCGGACAACCCGATAGAGATGCACCTGCGCGTTGAAAATGATACATTATACTTTACCGTCTTCAACCAGAAAAATAAAGACCAGAAAGATAAAACCGGCGGCATCGGCTTAACCAACGTGCGCCGCAGGCTGGAATTGCTGTATCCGGAAAAGTATAACCTCACCATTACAGAAGAGGAGCATACATTTAAAGTAGCGCTAACCCTGCAACTAGCTGGCAAAAGTATAAATCCTGATCATAAACCAACAAAACCCGCCCTTACCGAAGCATACTAACGACATCAACAACATGAAAACAATCCGCTGCCTTGTAGTAGACGATAAACCCCTGGCTCTCGATATCCTGACAGATTATATAAAAAAGATAGACTTCCTGGAGTTTGTAGCCAGCACTACCAGCGCCCTCGAAGCGCTTAAGCTGGTGGAAAAAGAAAGTATAGATCTGCTTTTTCTGGATATACAGATGCCCGAACTGACAGGCATACAGGTGATGAAGATTCTGGGCGATAAATGCCGAATCATATTGACAACCGCCTACACCGAGTATGCGCTGGAAGGCTACGAGCATAACGTCATAGATTATTTGCTGAAGCCCATCCCCTTTGATCGCTTTTACAAAGCAGCCCTGAAAGCAAAACAGACGTTTGATGCACAGCAAAGTATAAATTCAGCACCAGCCGCAGCAGCAGCAGAAATAAAACCAACATCGGAAGCAGCGCGTGATATCATTTTTGTTAAAACGGAATATAAGATCGTGAAGCTCCGGCTGGATGATATACTTTACGTGGAAGGATTGCAGAACTATGTTTCTATTTATACCAAAACAGAACGCATCCTTTCGCTCCGGAACATTAAAAAGATGGAGGAACAGTTACCAGCCGGACAGTTTGTGCGGGTGCATAAATCCTACATCATCTCGCTCGATAAAATAGATTCTATTGAGCGCAACCGTATTTTTATTGGCGAAGCCGTTATTCCGGTTGGTGATACCTACAAAGATAATTTTATGAGCCTGATCGAGCGGGTGAACCTACCGGGATAATTTCGCAGAGTTCATACCTGATGTCTTACCTCAAAAAGTGCTTGATTTATACTTTGAAAGTATAAATCAAGCACTTTTTAATTTGTTTGGAATCAATAAATTAAAGCTGTTTACTAATTTCAAAAATTATTTTTCTGGAAAAGTTTGTAATCTCAAATCCTTTTATACCTTTGTGGTGTACTAAGTAACTAATACACTAAGATATGAAACTATGATTACGTTAAAAGACATCAGCTTCAGGTATAAAAAGAAGGCGCCGCTTTTCGAGAACCTGAACCTCACTTTGCAGCCTGGCTTTATTTATGGCTTGCTCGGCAAAAACGGCGCAGGTAAATCGTCGCTTTTAAAGCAGCTATGCGGCTTGCTTTACCCGAACAGCGGTGAGTGCAACGTATTTGGCTACAGAGCAGCAGACCGTAACCCCGAAATGCTACAGGATATTTGCCTGGTACCGGAAGAGTTTAGCTTGCCAGCGCTCAGCATTGCTACCTTCGTGAAGACCAATGCGGTGTTCTATGCTAAGTTCAGCCACAACCAGATGCAGGCCTATTTAGCCGAGTTTGAGCTGGACGAAACAGCGAAGCTTTCCACGTTATCGTATGGCCAGAAAAAGAAATTCCTGATCTCGTTTGCACTCGCGACCAACGCGCGTTTGCTTATACTCGATGAGCCCACCAACGGCCTGGATATACCATCCAAAAGCCAGTTCCGGAAAATTATGGCGGCTGCCCTCGACGAGGAGAAGATCATCATTATCTCTACCCACCAGGTACGCGACCTCGAAAACCTGATCGATAACATACTGGTGCTGGAACAGGGCAAGATCATCTTCAACCAAAGTATAGCGGCCATCTCCGAGAGGTTAACTTTTGAGTACAACCTGGCGGGCGTACCGGATGCGGAGATTATTTATGCTGAGGAATTGCAGGGCCGCAAAGCCGGCATCGTAGCCAACCTGACCGGGTATGAAACCCGCGTAGACCTGGAGTTGATGTTTAACGGCATTGTAAAAGATGCCGGCAAAATAAACGAACGCTTTGCCACTTATAAGTATGAAGTTTAACCCAAAAAGCAAAAGCCATACTTTGGCTATCAGCTTAAACACCATGTGGGTAGCGATGGTAGCGCTAGGGTGTGCCTTTTTCGTGCAGACGCAGCCGCTTAATTTTACTTACCCCATCGAGATCGTTTTGAAAGGCATTGTGAAAGATGCGCCCATATTATACTTAACTGCCACCAGTACAAAATAAAACCATGAAAGATCAATTTAACATAACGAGGCTTGGCCACTTCCTGAAGCGGCAGCTTTACTTCAATATCAGCTCTATGTGGGTGGCCATTGCCGCCATTGCAGGTGCGCTGATTTTTATCTCGGCGTTGGTAACTTATTTCAGCCACAGGCCAATTGTAGCGCTTGCGCCGTGGTATGCAATGGTATTCTTTATTGGCGGAAATATTTTTGCAGCCAGTATTTTTAACGAGATGCATGCGCCACAAAAAAGCTACGCCTTCTTAACGCTACCTGTATCGGCGCTCGAAAAACTGGCCGCTGCCTGGCTCATAACAGTGCCCTTGTTTATACTTACAGTTGGCTTAGGCATGATAGCAATGTTGTCTTTGGTGGGGTTGATAGCAGGCCAGATGCACGAGGTTCAGGAATTATTTGCGCATGATATCCCGATAATGCTGAAGATATTTGCAGTGGTACAATCCATCTTTTTACTGGGCGCAACCACGTTCAGAGGCAATAACTTCCTGAAAACACATCTGGCAATATTTTTAACGATTACCTTCCTGGCAGGCTTTTCGGTTCTGCTGGTGTATGTACTCACAAACAAAACCGGGATTGTAGTTTCGGGAGAGTCCGGAGAATTTAAAGATACCGTGAAGTTTATCTTCGAGCAAATAATGCCTTATGTGGTTACGTTTGTGTTAGGACCTTATTTATTAGTAGTAGCTTATTTTAAACTTAAAGAGAGGCAGGTGTAAGATGGAATTCAGAGAAAATCAGGCCATATATATACAGATCGCAAACCGTTTTTTTGAGAATATCCTCAAACGGAAATGGACCAGCGGCGATAAAATACCTTCTATCCGGGATATGGCCGTGGAGTTTGAAGTGAACCCGAACACCACCATGCGTACGTTTACTTACCTTCAGGACAAAGGCATTATTTACAACAAAAGAGGCATCGGTTATTTTTTAGCGGACGATGGGTTCGAGAAGACCATCGCCCTGAAAAAAGAGCAGTTTGTGGAAGAAGAACTTCCTGTTTTTTTTAACACCATGCAGCTGCTGGGCCTCACGCTGGAAGACCTGAAAGTATACTTTAAATCGTATGCGGCGGCAAATGTGTAAGTAGTATTTATACTTTAAAAAGACGAAAATGAAAACGAGTAATAAACTTTTGTTAGGGATGCTGGTGGCTGTGATGTTGGGCATTGTTTCCTTTATTGGCTTTGCAAAACTCCACGCCATCGAATCAACTCCGGGTACTCAAAAAGCAGGTGATGTTAACATAGAATTTCAATCAAAGTAAAGTTTAGTAAGTGTTGTAAAAAGCGCCTGCTCCGGATAAGTTTATACTTCCGTGAGCGGGCGCTTTGTTTTTCAAAATAAAGTACAAGCCGCAAGCAACCTTTTTATACTTTGCTCCATCTTTCAGATGAACTCAAATTTATACTTAACCTAACCCTACGATGAAAAAATTACCGATACTGCTTGTACTGCTCGTGTTGCCGCTTTTAACGTGGGCACAAACAAAAGTAAACGCTTCTGAGATACTCGCTAAAATCAACAACGGCGAAGCGGTAACTTATAAAAATGCAGAAATCGTAGGCGACCTCGACCTGACGAAGTTAAAGAACATGAAGCTGAAAGAAGGCAAGGAAAGTAAGTATGAAACCAAAGAATACATCAGCACTGTAACCAGCCCGCTCACGTTCGAGAACTGTACGTTTAAAGGCGATGTGTTGGCCTATTTTAACCCTGAAGCAACTACCATTGTGTTTAACAGCAAAAACGAAGTATACAATACCCATTTTGCAAAAGATGTGCGTTTCGAGAACTGTACATTCGAAGAAGCCAGCGCTTTTAAGTATGCCGAGTTTAAGCAGGGAGCCTCGTTTGCAGGCAGCCGTTTTTCAGAAGAGGCCAACTTTAAGTATACCAAGTTCTCAAAATCCGTTAATTTTAGTAAAGCCCTGTTTCGCAACGATGCCAACTTTAAGTATGTTGATTTTCCGGTGATGGCTAATTTTCGGGGAGCTGATTTTGGAGATGAAGCGAACTTTAAGTATGCTAAATTCCTGAAAGGCGCCGATTTCAGTCAGGCAGATTTTAATAGCTTCACAGATTTTAAATATGCCAAAATCTCCGACTCGTTCCGGATAAACGGTGCCAGCTTTAAAGGCTCCCAGGATTTTAAGTATACCAAACTTGATAACAAAGCAGTTAGCCTGAGCGCGCTGCAAAGTATGAGCAAGTAAGAAATTTCAACAATCGTTATACTTCCTGAAAAGTGCAGCTATACTTCCAAAGTATGGCTGCACTTTTTTTTGTTCTTAACTAAAATCTCCGGCGGCTATTCTTAAATTTGATGTATTATAAGGCAGCCTATACTTTACAAAATGTCTACTACAGATAAAACACCCGACGTACAGATAATCGATTTCGAACCACAGCATGCCGCCAGGTTTAAAGAGCTGAATGAAGAATGGATCACACGGTTTTTTGTGATGGAAGATGGGGATCATCAGTCGCTGGGCAACCCGCAAGGCTACATTCTGGATAAAGGCGGTTTTATTTTCATGGCCAGCTACCAGAACGAAATTGTAGGAACGTGCGCGCTCATAAACGAAGGAAACGGGGTTTTCGAACTGGCTAAAATGGCGGTTACTCCAAAAGCTCAAGGATTAAAAATTGGTAAATTACTGGGTCAGGCGGCTATTGCAAAAGCAAAAGAGGTTGAGGCGCAACTGGTTTACCTGGTTTCCAATCGCCAACTTACAACTGCCCTTAATTTATATACTTCGCTGGGTTTTGTGGAAGTGCCAATGCCGCCATCCATTTACGAGCGCGCCAACATTAAAATGGATTTACCGCTCCGCTAAGTATAGCTTCAGATTTGTTTGCTGGCCGGGCCCTGCGCCATGCGGGTGACGCCGTCGGTCATCCAGCAGCCTTTGTAGGGGCCTTTTTTTTGCTTCGAAAGTATAAATAAGTAAGCGTTCTGCTGCTGTTGCTGGTCTGTAATCAGTATAAGCTGGTAAGCTATATTATCGGTTACAACCAACTGCCCGGTTTTATACTTCCTGAAATTAAGCATCGGTTTATACGCTGGCTCGCGCACCATCACCCTGAAATTATTGATATGCCCCAGGTGCATCCGGCTGGTAGGCGACGAAAAGTTAAATACAGTTAGCACACCGCTGTCGGTGTTATCGTTTTGCTGCAGGGCCATTAATTGTATCCGGATCACTTCGCGCGGCGAAAGCTGCTTGTCCGGTTTCACGTAGGCCCATTTCGAAATTATTTTAGAAGAAGAACCGGGCGAACTAAGGGTGGCGTAATGATGATCTGCCTCCTGTGGCCGTTCCGGGAAATTTGCCCAGAAGTACAGCAGCAGTAAAATGCCTGTCACCAGCATCAGCTTATCAAACACATAGTCTAACCCCGTCTTCATAAGGTAATGTACTTTAGATAGATGCCAATGGTTGTGCTGTGTTACCGGAAATAAATAAACAAAGTCTTTCAGCTGCGTATATGTCAGTCAGCATTTTTTATGAAAGACTTCCTAAGCCATCGTATCCGCTCATTTCTTGCCTGGCTGGTTCGCCAGCCTTTGGTGGCGCGCTTCCGCAAACAGTTTCCGGGTTTGGCCGGGTTTATACTTAACCGGTTTGATACCAGCAATTTTCTGGGCCTGCCTTTAACCTTGCTTTTGCTGGCTGGCCTTGTAAACATGGCCCTGCTTACCGAGCTAACCGAAGATATGCTGGAAACTGAAGGCATCGTAGCGTTTGATGAGCAGGTAACAGCCGGTTTTTTCGCAGCCCGTACCAGCATCCTGAGCCAGTTTTTATACTTCATCTCTTACTTCGGAACACGGGAAGCTACCTTTATACTTGGCGGTTTAGCTACTGTATTTTTTCTGTATAAGCGCCGTTTTGTGGCGATAGTAGCTTTCTGGCTGGTAATGGCGGGCGTAGGCTTATCAGTGCAATACGGCAAAACATACATTCAGCGCGACAGGCCCGCCGACGTAGCCTATTACCAGGAGCACAATTATTCTTTCCCGAGCGGGCATGCTACTACATCGATGGCGCTGTACGGCATGTTGGCTTATTTCCTGATGCGGCGCCTGAAAAAAGGGGTACAGCGGCGTTTGGTACTGGCAGCGGCAGTTATACTTATACTTTTGGTTGGGCTAAGCAGGATTTACCTGGGGGTACATTTTTTATCGGATGTGCTGGCAGGTTATTTACTGGGTATTTTATGGTTGATGGTTGGCATTAGTCTGGTAGAGGTAATGCTGCATCGGCGCAACCGGAGACTGTTAACGGGGGCCTGAGCCACAGTTTCTCTTCTGATTCGGCGCGCATCAATTGGTGAGATTTTATACTTGCAGCCTCTATAAATTGCTTGTAATCTGAATAGTCGTAAATATAATTTGAAAAACTACGCAACCATCTCACCGGATTTCCGATAAAATAGAACTGAACTTTGGCAAGCTAACGGAAAGACTGTACGAGACGCCATCGTTTATTTGATTAACATACTAAATTAACACGATCATGGAAAACGAACAAAATAGAACAAACCAGAACCCACAGAACCAACAAAATACACAAAACCAGGCAAGAACTTCTGCCTCTGCTTCTTCACCACAAGCCAATACGCAGAATTCGCCGCAGGCCGGTTCTCAAAATAAAGCACAGAACTCGCCATCAGGCAGCACGCAGAGCAACAGCAACACAAGCTCAAATCAGCAAGGCATGTCTGGTAACTCAGGCAACAAAGGCGGCTTAAGCGATATGTTAAATAAAAGCGGCCTGAATAACATTACCAGCAAACTGCAGGAGTTCGGAACTTCTACAGCAGGCAAAGTAAGCAGCATGAGCACTACACAAAAAGTAGTAGGCGGCTCTTTACTGGCGCTGGGTGCAGGCTGGTTAGCTGTAAACTCAATGAACAAGAAAAAAGCGAACAGAACAGGCGGTACTTATATAAAGAACAGTCCATCTGCAAGCACGAGCCCATCGACTGCAAGCAAAGGCAAAAGATTCTAGGCCTACAAAAGTATAAAAAAAGCCGGATGGTAACGTCCGGCTTTTTTTATGCCCGTATTTTTTCGGGTTATACGCCAGGCGATTTTATACTTTAGCAGCCTGCTGTGCATACACTTTTCATCCTTTTAGTGAAACAAATAACATGGTAAAGAATATTGAACTGTGCTTCGATCCGGCGCTGAGCTATAATGCAGACGGCAAGCACGTACGCGATGGCCTGTCTACGGTGCTGCGCACGGGCAATGACCTCTGGCTAAGCTGCGACGAAAGAACGACCATTGAGCGCCTGACCCAGACCGAAGCCGGCCACTTTGAGCAGCACGCCTCCTTCTGCCTGACCGATTACCTGGAACTGCCCGATAAAAATAACAGCGAAGTAGACATTGAAGGAATGGCCCAAACAGAGCACTATCTCTGGCTGATCGGGTCGCATAGCCTGAAGCGTAAAAAGCCGAAACATGCCGGCGATGCCGCAGACCAGATCAAGCGCCTTTCCAAAGTCAAAACAGACCCGAACCGCTTTCTGCTGGCCCGGGTGCCCATCATCCAAAACAAACAAACCGGCCGCTTTGAGTTGCATAAAGAACATCCGCACCCTAACGATGCTGGCCATACGTTGCGCGCTGCCAAGCTACAAGGCAACCAAAGCAGCAGCCTGCTAACAGACGCTTTGAAGCACGACGAGCATATAGGCCCGTTTTTAAGTATACCCGGCAAAGATAACGGCTTCGATATTGAAGGGCTGGCTATGCAGGGCAACCGTATTTTTATAGGGTTGCGCGGGCCAGTGCTGCGGGGCTGGGCCATCATACTCGAAATTGAAGTAGAAGAAAATGAAAGAGGCGAGCTTACGCTAAAGCAGCTTACTAAAAAGCGGCCTTATAAAAAACACTTCCTGCATTTGCGTGGCAAGGGCATTCGGGAACTACGGATTTTAGACGATGATATGTACCTGCTGGCCGGGCCCACCATGGACCTGGATGGCGCCATTTATATTTACCGCTGGTTAGATGCCCTGAAAGGTGCGCACGAAGAAAAGCTGGTGTATCACAGCGAACTGGAACGCCTGCACGAAGTGCCGCACGGCCACGGCGACGAATCCGGGAAAGACAAAGCAGAAGGCCTGGCCATTTACGATAACGAAACCTTGCTCGTAGTTTTTGATAGCCCGACCGATGCGCGCAAACTAGGCGAACACACGGTAACAGCTAACCTGGTAAAAGTAGCAGGCTAAAATGTAACCTTCCGATCTACTTTTGGCTATACCAGTTAAATTATCGCAGCATTTAAAATCTGAAACTATGAGCATACTAAAATCAATGGTGGGTGGCCTGGCCGGTGCCTGTGTTCTTACCCTTGTACATGAAACCGTGCGCCGCACAATACCAAACGCCCCCCGGATGGATATACTGGGGATGCAGGCAATTGCCAAAGGCCTCCGAATGACAGGCCATACACCACCGCAAAGCGAAGAAAAATTACATACCTGGGCCATGGTAGGTGATGTGGTATCGAACAGCCTGTATTATAGCTTTGCCGGAACTGGCAGCAGTGCGTTAAAGGTGGGAGCTGTACTTGGCGCAGCAGCCGGTGCCGGTGCAGTTTTATTGCCAGGGCCGCTTGGCCTGAGCGAAGAACCCAGCAACCGCACACCCGAAACCCAGGCCATGACGGTGGGCTTATACCTGCTGGGCGGGTTAGTAGCCGGCGTAGTTGGTAGCCTGATCGGTAACGACGAAGACGAAGCGTAAAGTATAAACTAAAAGCAGCAGCGCCAGCAAAAAAATATAATCTTGCTGGCGCTGCTGCTTTTATAAGAAATTAAAATTATCGGCCTGTTGTGCCACCACCAGTCGTGGTGCCTGTAGTGCCTCCGGTAGTTGTACCAGTTGTCGTGCCTGTGGTTCCGGCTGTAGTACCTCCGGTTGTGCCTGTAGTAGTACCAGTAGTGGTGCCCATATCATCTGTGCCGGTATCCATAGTGGCCGAGTCCATTTCCATGGTAGCGTCATCCATAGCTCCGTCCGTTTCATTGATCATGCCATCTGTTTCAGTCTGTGTGGCATCAGTTTCGGTGCCTGTTGTGGTATCAGAAGAGCAGCCGGTAAAAGCTGTAGTTGCAAACAGCGCTCCGGCAAGTACACAAGCATATGTTGTCTTTTTCATAGTTGTCAATTTTTAGGTTAATAATTTATCAGTTAGTCTTTTACGGGATTTCCAGTAAAACGATTATACTGTTTTTACTCGGCTGCCAGGGCGCAACTGCAAAGCACCTCGCGGGTTGGTACGGATACCTGGTAATCCGGCAGCGATGGCTCTTTCATGTAGATTACTTCAAGCTGGTTAATAGGCTTGCCAGGGTGCGACTCGTTCCAGATGCGCATCATATAATGGCAGTAGTAGGGCCGCATATACCCATTCTTTACAAACAGGTAATTTTCGGAATATTTGCGCCAGCGGTCATTTTTAAAGAGTGATACCACCGAAGCGGGCTTTGTATAATTAATTTCACCGCCCTGTTGGTTCAGGTCTACGAGTGTGCCTTGTTCGGTTTTGCCCTCCAGTATATACCAGCCATCATCCCTGAAAACAATCGGAGAAAACATGCCCCAATGCTGGTTTAGCCGGAACATATACCCAAACCATTTACTGCCCTCAGGCATTTTAGGTACAGGCAAATGCGTGGTGCCCAGGTTCCACCAGATGCAGTAGAGCAGCATGCCCGCTACCAGCACATTCCGGATATAGCGGCGGTTATCTTTTTCTATGATGGATTGGTGCAGCGAAACCTGGAAACTCAGGATTTTGGGCTGCTGTGTGATTCTGGCAAAGATCTCCCGGAATTCTTTGGTATACGGTTTCCTGAAAACGCGCAGTAATTTTCTGTCGATCCAGTCCATTACCGGGCCGGGCAGCAGACCAGTTATAGAGGCAATATTGATCAGGTAAAACAAGCCAACAAATAACGTTAAGCTGATGCCGATATGAAAACCTAAAAGTACAAGCACCACCACCATCCGGAAGAAATTATTGTAAACCGGGATCAGCAGTAAAAAAGGAAGTATAAGTTCGGTATAGTAAGTTGTAAGGGTTAAAAAACGCAGCAGCTCCGGGTAGGGGTAAATAAGTCTGCCACCAGGCATCAGGATCTGATCTAAGCTTAGGGCATAGTATAAGGCGGTGCCATCGGTGTGCCATTCCGGTGAGTTTTTGAGCATGGCCGTGCTGAAGTATACCAGGGCAATCTGCATGATATAGGCCACAGTGGCTGCACTAAAATAACTGGTGTTTTCCTGAAGATCTGGTTGCTGTTTTTTGACCGCATCATACGAATAAAAAGCTCCCCAGGGCAGAAAGATGCCCCAGAACAACAGCATCCGCAGTAAGTCATCGCCGCCCTGGCCTATAAGCGGGTTACGGTTCTGTACCGATAGTAAAAGTACCCAGCTAACAATAGTAGCCAATCGGGTGCGGTACCCCACCAGCAGAAATACGGCAAAAACCGCTGCCACCATAAACAGTACGGCCTGGAACTGCCACATACCATTTAGCGCATGCAACGAGAAAAGCTGCGGAAACCACAGAAACTGGTGCAGTACATACAGCGGCAACACTCCCATGTTAGAATAATGGGCTTCCAGGTCGGTGGCCCGGATACCAAGATCAATCAGAACTATGCCTGCGAGCCAGATGCGCATAACAGCAAGCGCGCGCAAATCAACTGTAAAAGTTTTACGGAAGTATAGCTCCAGGAATTTCATGTTTTACGGAGATCATGTAGTGTAAAAGCAAAAAGGCAAAAACCTGTTGGAGCTTGCCTTTTCACGGATGATAATGATATGCTTAGAGCACTTACTACATAGTTGTTGTTCCGGTTGTAGAACCGCTTGTAGTTGTTCCTGTTGTTGTACCAGTAGTGGTTCCGGTGGTTGTGCCTGTCGTAGTACCAGTAGTAGTACCTGTCGTCATGCCGGTTGTTGTACCAGTAGTGGTCGTACCTGTTGTCATGCCGGTTGTAGTACCGTCTGTTGTGGTGCCAGTAGTAGTTGTGCCAGTGGTTGTACCGTCTGTTGTTGTTCCGGTAGTAGTTCCATCAGTGGTAGTGCCAGTAGTAGTACCATCTGTTGTGGTGCCGTCAGTAGTACCAGTGGTAGTACCATATTCGTCAGTCGTATCTGTTCCGTCTGTTGTCGTGTCAGTTGAAGAGCAGCTGGCCAGTAGTCCTGTTACTACTAAAGCTGACGCGAATACGTTTAAAAATGTCTTTTTCATAGCTTTCAAAAATTATTTTTAATAGTTTAAATTAAACTTGATTCCCCTTTTACGGACATTTTTAAAATAGGATAACTAATTTATCCAAATTAATAATGTTATATAGCTCTTCCTGATTATGGAGGCCCTTGTAAAACTTAATTTGCCTCTCAGAATTTCTGATACAGAGGCTAATAAAAGCGTGTTACACTACTATAACATCACTTTTTAAAGGATATGACTATTTGTAGGCTGCCAGGATAGCGCCAGGAATTAAGTGAAGAGCGATCAGAAAAATATATCCTGCTAGGCTGGCTTCAACGGGAAAATAAAAAGTGAAGGATACCTTTGACCCTATAGGTGCAAAAGAATTTTAAACGAACCAAAGGCCGCAACTACACATCGTATAAAGTATAACTTTTAAGGAAAGGAGTAACTATAGCAACCTGATTGAAAGCCGGGAAGTGAGGAGGTACAGCGCAGCTACACTTATTTAGCGTTGCCATTCAGGAGCCAGTCGTAGGCAGAAGTGAGGTCTTCGAAAATATGTGTCTCGAAGGGTACCTGGTGGTGTTTGTTGTGCAAGATAGACTTGGTTTGTCGGCTGGCTTCGGCATCGAAAGGGTTAACGATGGCAAAACGCTGCAAAGGAGCTTCGCAAAAAGAGCGCAGGTACACATCCAGGGTCCAGTTCAGGTCGTCTTCGGAAAGGCTTGGGAGCAACCGCTGGTCGTTAACGGCATACTTAATACCCAGATCCCTTGTCAGGCGCAAAAACTTGATGAGGGCGTTCCGGTATTGCAGACTGTTACAGGAAGCATACCACTGGCTTATCAATACACGCTGGGCCGAATAATATTCCATCTGCAGGTAATCAGAGTAAAAATATACCATATAGCGAGCAGGCTTAGTACGAAAGAGTTAGTAAGTATACTTATTTGTGCTTGATTATCAAAGTGTTTACCCGATTTTTAACATTACTCGCCGTTAGCGCAGATTTTTAAGTTTTAAATTGTACCGTTTGCATTCGTATAGCGGTTAGTTTTTATACTTCAATTTCAGGACCGGATGCAAAAAAAATGAGCGCCGGCCAAAGTTTATACTTTGGCCGGCGCTCATTTTTTGTCCAATTTCAGATTTTACTTGGTGCGCATGTTGTTGGCGTTGCTGCCATCCAGTTTGCGGGTGTCTGCCTCGTCTTTAGCGGCCACGTTTCCGGCTTCTTCTTTGCCTTCGTATTCCTGGTCCAGTATATCGGTGCTTTCTGTTTTAGTGCCTTCCAGCGGCTCCGGGTTTTCGTCGGGCAGGCGCTTGCTTTCGTCTGCGTTGGTAATGATATCGTCTTCTCCTGGCATTTCCATAGGTTGTTGGTTTAAGTGGTGTATTGGTTATACGTACGCAAACCGGCTTTTTTGTTTTTTAGGCGGTCAGGTTGGCGTTTTTATACTTACCGGCATTCAACTAGGTATAAATTGAAAATAAATTTTTACTAAATGTAAAATAAAGTATACATTTAGCGTATAATGTTTTACATTAAATGTATAGGTATGAAAGCTGATGTACTAGAGATAAAGCTGTTGCCGTACAGCTACAAAAAGATCGGTTACTGGTTGCTGGCGCTGGCTATCCCGGTTATGTTTGGTATAGGGTTGTTTATACTTGCCCTGGATGCTTCCTTTAATCTGATTGCTGATGAGACTGCTTTCTGGGGCGAGTGGAATTACCCGCTGGTGTACTACCCGCTTATTATCGCGCTGCGCTCTTAAACTTTTCCGAAGAAAAAGAAGAAGACGAAATGGTGCAGAGCCTGCGCTATAAAGCGTTTGTGAGCGGCGTCTTTTTTCTGGTGATCGGGTTGTTGTTGCTGCCGTTTTACAGCAATGTCTATACTTACTTGATGAGCCAAAGTATAAAAATGCCGGATGTGGGCGGTATGCTGGGTGCGCTGCTTTTGTTGCTGGCCTATATTTACGGTTCGTTTAAGTATAACCTGCATGTGGTGCGCAAAAAACTTGAAACGGATGAAGAATAGCATCAAAGTAGAGCGTGCCAAAAAAGACATTACCCAGGAACAACTGGCCGAAGCCATGGGCGTAAGCCGCCAGACCATCAACGCCATCGAGAAAAATAAATACCTGCCCTCCACACTGCTATCCCTTAAAATGTCGGTGTACTTTGGCGTAACGGTAAACGAGCTTTTTATCTTAGAAGAAGGCGATTAGGCACAAGTATAAGGTTGCTGTAAAGTATAAATCAGAATTAAAATTTCGGGTATTGGCATATTCCTTTTGCCAGCCCCAACATTTTGCTTTAACTTTGAGCAATTTATACATACCCTACTATGCCAAAAGATACCAGTATTAAATCCGTTCTCATTATTGGTTCAGGTCCTATCGTTATCGGGCAAGCCTGCGAATTCGATTACTCCGGCTCACAGGCCGCCCGCTCGCTCCGGGAAGAAGGAATTGAGGTAACGCTTATTAACTCGAACCCCGCCACCATCATGACAGACCCTGTTACGGCGGACAACGTGTACCTGAAACCCCTGGAAAAGAAGTACATTGTAGAAATACTGGAGAAACATAAAATAGACGCTGTACTCCCAACCATGGGTGGCCAGACTGCCCTTAACCTCGCCATCGAGTGCGAGAATGCAGGCATCTGGAAAAAGTATGGTGTACGCATTATCGGGGTGGATATCAAGGCCATCGAAACGACCGAAGACCGCGAGCAGTTCCGTTTAAAGATGCTGGAACTGGGAGTGAACGTCTGCAAAGGCAAAACCGCTACCTCGTTTCTGGAAGGTAAAGAGATTGCACAGGAGATCGGATTTCCGCTGGTAATTCGTCCGTCGTTTACGCTGGGCGGCTCTGGAGGCGGTTTCGTGAACACTCCCGAGGAGTTTGATGCAGCTTTAACACGTGGTTTACACGCCTCGCCAACGCACGAGGTGTTGGTAGAGCAAAGTATCCTGGGCTGGAAAGAGTACGAACTCGAACTGCTGCGCGATAACAATCAGAACATCATCATTATCTGCTCAATCGAGAACTTCGATCCGATGGGCATCCACACCGGCGATTCTATTACCGTAGCGCCAGCCATGACGCTGCCTGATACCGTGTACCAACGTATGCGCGACCTGGCCATTAAAATGATGAATGGCATCGGGCAGTTTGCAGGCGGTTGCAACGTACAGTTCTCCGTTAACCCGGATGATGATACGATTATCGCCATCGAAATTAACCCGCGTGTTTCCCGTTCTTCGGCACTTGCCTCTAAAGCTACCGGCTACCCAATTGCGAAAGTGGCAGCTAAACTTGCCATTGGCTATAACCTGGATGAGCTGAAAAATGCTATCACCAAAACAACATCTGCTTACTTCGAGCCTGCCCTGGATTATGTGATCGTGAAAATTCCGCGCTGGAACTTTGATAAATTCCCGGGTGCCGACCGTAAACTTGGTTTGCAGATGAAATCTGTGGGTGAGGTTATGGGCATTGGCCGTACGTTCCAGGAAGCGCTTCAGAAGGCCTGCCAGAGCTTGGAGATCAAGCGCAACGGCATTGGCGCCGACGGCAAGGAAATGACCAATTACGACCAGCTGATCGATAGCCTGAAAAACCCAAGCTGGAACCGCCTGTTCAGTGTAAAAGATGCCATGCGCATTGGTATCCCAACCAGCACCATTCAGAAAGTAACCAAGATCGACCCGTGGTTTTTAGCTCAGATTGAGGAGCTGGACCAGATGGAAAAAGAGATCGAAAAGTATAACCTGGCTACCCTACCGGCAGAACTGCTGAAGGAAGCCAAAATTAAAGGGTACGCCGACCGCCAGATTGCCCACCTGCTGCGTTGCCGCGAAAGCGAAGTATTTAACAAACGCCAGGAACTGGGCATTAAGCGTGTGTTTAAAATGGTGGATACCTGTGCTGCTGAGTTCGAGGCCAGCACACCGTATTACTACAGCACCTATGATGGCGAAAACGAAAGTATTGTAACCGATAAAAAGAAAGTAGTTGTATTGGGTTCTGGCCCGAACCGCATCGGGCAGGGCATTGAGTTTGATTACAGTTGTGTGCACGGTGTACTGGCGGCAAAAGAGTGCGGCTACGAAACCATCATGATTAACTGCAACCCCGAAACGGTAAGTACAGACTTTGATATTTCGGATAAGTTATACTTTGAGCCGGTGTTCTGGGAGCATATTTACGAGATCATCCTCCACGAAAAACCGGAAGGCGTAATCGTACAGTTGGGCGGACAAACAGCCCTGAAGCTGGCCGAGAAACTGCACCGCTACGGCATCAAGATTTTAGGTACCAGCTACCAGGCCCTCGACCTTGCCGAAGACCGTGGTTCTTTCTCTTCCTTGCTCCGCGATCTGGATATTCCGTACCCTTCGTTTGCCGTAATCGAGTCGGCGGAAGAAGCGCTGGAAATGTGCAAGGATCTGAAGTTTCCGTTGCTGGTGCGTCCAAGCTACGTGTTAGGCGGCCAGAACATGAAGATCGTGATCAACGAAAAAGAACTCGAAGCCCACGTAATCGACCTGCTGAAAGACCATCCGGGGAATAAAGTATTATTAGACCACTTCCTGGATAAAGCGATAGAAGCCGAAGCAGATGCGATCTGTGATGGCGAAGACGTGCATATCTGCGGGATTATGGAGCACATTGAGCCGGCCGGTATCCACTCCGGAGATTCCTATGCCGTACTTCCTCCTTTCGATTTGAGCGAAAATGTAATGCGCCAGATAGAGGATTATACCAAAAAGATTGCGGTTGCACTTCGTACGGTTGGGGTGATCAACATCCAGTTTGCCATCAAAAACGAGATTGTGTACATCATCGAGGCCAACCCACGTGCATCGCGTACGTTCCCGTTCATTGCCAAAGCGTACCGCGAGCCATACATTAATTACGCTACCAAAATTATGCTGGGCCACGCCAAAGTGAAAGACTTTACGTTTAACCCGCACAAACATGGCTACGCGATCAAGGTGCCGGTCTTCTCTTACAGCAAGTTCCCGGAAGTAAACAAGGAGCTCGGCCCGGAAATGAAATCCACTGGCGAAGCGATCTATTTTATCGATAACCTCGAAGACGATTACTTTACAAAAGTATACTCTGAAAGAAACCTGTACCTGAGTAAGTAACACCAGGTATGAAGTATAAAAAAGCCCTCGCTCTGTAAAAAGAGGCGAGGGCTTTTTTTATATGTTGATTTGAGTTTACTGCAAACTTTCTGCGGCTAATTTAGCGGTTGGTACCTGCAGGTTATCTTCTACCATGCGGTTGTTGTATTGCTGGATAAAGGCTTTTACACGGTTTTCCATGTGCTGGCGCTTCTCAGGCAGTTGTGCTTTCAGGTCGGTTTTCAGGAGGATATCCTCTACATAATTATACATGGCAATGGTTTTTTCGCCATCAAACTGGATCATGTGATCGCCTTCGAACCATTGGTAAGCGCCGAGGTAGTTGATCGCAAAATCTTCGTTTTTGGCTGGAGCCAGCATGTTTTTACCATAAGCAAAGTATGGCTTGTCGTAATTCAGGTAGCCCAGCACCGTTGGCATAATATCGAGTTGCTGCACTACACGCTTTTCCACACCTTTAAAATCCGGATCGCCGGGCGCGTAAAAGATAACCGGAATCGCGAAAGCTCCCCAATCTGACTGGTACTCCGGATAATATTTAGCGGTGGCGGTATGGTCGGCGGTGATGACGAACAGCGTATTTTTGAACCACGGCATTTTGCTGGCTTTCTCAAAAAACTTCTGAAGCGCCATATCTGTGTAGTTGATGCACTCATAAATTGGCAGCGGCCCGGTCCGGAATTTCCCATCGTAGCGCGCTGGCAACTCGAACGGGTGGTGCGACGAAACCGTGAAAAGCGTGCTCATAAACGGCTCCTTGAACGTGTTCAGTTTATCAGCATGAAACTGCATAAATTCTTCGTCCCAGATGCCCCAGATACCATCATAATCCGCGTCGTTGTTATACTCATCTTTACCGTAATACTCCTGCACCCCGATCAGGTTCATGAACGCTTTAAAGCCCATCGAGCCATTAGGTGCCCCATGGAAAAACGACGTATGATAGCCTTTCTCATTTAGTAAGCGTGGCAGGCTGGGCAGTTTGTTGCCGGCGTAAGGCGTAAGTACAAAAGGCTCCTGCAAGCTCGGGATACTGGTTAGCACAGATGGCAGCGCGTCGATGGATTTTTTTCCGTTCGCAAAGGAGTGCCAGTATACTTTGCTTTCCTGCATCAGCTTGTCCATAAACGGCGTAAAGCCTTCGTAGCCATCCTGGCCCACCCGGTTCGGGTTATAACCGCCAATGGCTTCTTTGCTGAAACTTTCGAGCACAATCACCACCACATTTTTATTCCGGAAAGCGGCCGTATCGGTTGGGTAATGTACAGGCGAGTAAATAGAGTCCAGTTCAGCTTCCGGAAAGTAATCCATCTTCTTGAAGTCCTGTTTGCTGATGGTGCGCAGCATGGAAAAAGGCGTGTTGAGCACCAGGTACATTTCGTTCGGGCGCGTTACATATTCGCCGGCGTTGCTGAGCGTAATAGGACGCGTACTGTGCAGAAAACCACCGCGCATACCTGCCAGGCTCAGCCCCAGCACCAAGCCCATTACCACCGTATGCACCGGATAGTAAAGCCACGGATTAATGCGTTGCGGCGTGCTAATCTTAATTCTATTATACAACCAAACCATTAACCCGATCAGGAGCAGCCATATCAGCGGAATATACCAGAAATCAACCACAAAGCTGGACGCAAGCGTGCCTACTTTCTCGTTGGCAAACTCGCGGAGCACACTAAAGGTAGTACGGCGCAGCGTGAAACGGTAGTAGACAATATCGCTCAGGTTAGCGAGCAGCGGAATACTGTTAAAGATGATAAAAACATACTTTGCCACGCGCTGGTACGTTTTATTATACCGGAACGGGAAGGGTAGCAGCAGCAGCACAATAAACAGCAGGTTGGTATACAGCATCGCCGAAAGATCGAAGCGCAGGCCCGCCAGCAGCAGGTAACCAAAATCGGAGAAGGAAGTGGCCGCGAAAAGCTCTCTGTTAAATACAAAGAAAAGGATGCGCGCAATGGTGTACAGCAGCATGGCCAGGCCAAGGTATAACGCCAGGGCAACGTGCACCTGCTGCCAGATTTTATTTCGCTTCAATAACATGGGGAATAGCCAAAAGCAGAGCCGAAGCCCTGAAAAGTAGGTTTGTTAGTTTTTTACAAAATTAATTAATTTAGCGCAACAATCGGTCAGCCACTTGCCTAAGTATAAGTTATACTTTAATCAGGCTGCCGGGCACTAACACTTAAAAGGCCGCAAAGGGCTAAGAAGTTCAGAAGCGAAGTTACTGCCATGCTGCAGCGCTAATGTAAAATAAAGCAGAAGGTGTTTTTCTTTTGAAAGATTATAGCGCCAAAATGCCATATCCTAAACTTTTGGCAGGAGAGTTGTGTAGTATAAAGTATACTTGCTGCCTTACTTTAACATTTATAGTTAACACATATAGATTCATGCTAAAATTCATCATAATTACAGCTCTGATATTTTTCTTTATGCGGTTAGTAGCGCCGGTGTTACTGCGTTATCTGCTGGCCACGTTCATCAAAAAGAAAATGGGTAATGGGGCCTTTTTTAATGGCAACATGCACCAACAGGGCCCGCGTACCAACGGACAGCCTTTTAACAATACCTATGGCGGCCCGAAAGCACCTAACAGTGATATTAAAATTGATTACATACCCGAAAAGCCCGGCCGCAAAGGTTTTGATGGCGGCAAGTATGTAGATTATGAAGAAGTAAAATAGGCGTAAAGCCATTTCTATACTTACAAGCCATACTCTTTCATTAGTAGTGTAAAGGAGTATGGCTTTTGTATGTAAACGCCATTATACCTTTCAGCTGGCTTTGGGTCAGTGCATCTGTTTTTCTTACAACAACAATTTTATACTTTCTGCCATGCGCTCTAAATCACTTTCTTTATTTTGGATGATCTGTCTGGTTGCGCTGGCAGCTGGTTGTACGGCTCCGCGCTCGGTTATACATTCTGGTAAAGTTACACCGCAGGGGCAGTTTAAGGCGGGTGTAAACTTTGGCGGCAATATTGCCAGCGAGCCTATTTCACAGTTAGATGATATCACCAAAGCTGCCGTAGATGCCATTGCAGACCGGGATACCGTATTTTATGATGAGCAGGTGGATGTCTTTTCGAAAGCGCTAGTCTCGTATGCTCTCGATCCGGTAGGCCCTACCTTTGATTTTTACCTGCGTTATGGGGTCGCGCCGCGTGTGGATGTAGGGTATAAGTTTGCTTCCGGGGTGCATGTGTTCGATGCGATGTACCAGTTTATGGGCGCACTTGGCACACCCCAGAATCCAGGGCAGGGCGGGCAATGGTATGGCAGCGTTGGTTTGCAGTATGCCGGCCAGAGTTCAGGTATTGTAGATAAACTTCTGCTGGATAGATTAACGTCTGTTTTCTCCTTTACCGCCCAGCGCCGCGATATTGTAATTCCGTTGGTTTTCAGTAAATCGTTTGGCGTAGAGGAGGAGATCGGGAATATTTCGTTTGGCGCTGTGTATAACCATACGTTTGTGAAGTATGGCTTTGAGCCGGGCCGGATATTTAAAAAAGTAGCCGGCGAATCGGTGAAAGTGGAAGGCCTGATGGAGAAGAATAGCTTTCCGTCTTATGGGTTATTTGTGAATGGTAAGATCGGCTTCAAGCATATTTATGTTCTGCCGGCCCTCACCATGTATTACCAGAATTACGGCACGTATAAGTTTCTGGAAAGCCGCGAAGTCAGTTTCTCAGGCATCACCATTATCCCTTCTATCGGGTTGCAGGCCAATTTTGGCGGTGGTAGAGGAAAAAGAAGATAAACAGAAATATAACTATTGTATACCGCCGATTTGAGCAAAGCGGTAACTGGTGGTTTGGTATGGCAGCCAGTTTCCCCGAAATGCTTCGGGACAGAATAACTGGCGAAAGCATAAGAATGGAATTAATACCAGTTACAAACTGGCATTATGCACAGCCACAAGTTACGCGCTCGCTAAACTCGCGACATGGTTAGTTGTAAGAGTTTAGCTATATAAGATTAGCCTTTGAATGAGACTTCTAGGACCTCTGCAAAAGACAACAAAAAGATATACTGAATATGATTAGCTTATAGTAGTATCAACAGCAAACTCTACCATCATAAAGGAGAAGTAAAATAAAACTATTATCTTTCAAGCGCTATAATTGGCGGTTTTTGAAAGATATGACAACTTCTATTAACTTTAAACGCGACGTATTACCACACATCGTTGCTATTCTGGTTTTCCTGTTGCTGACGGCAGCTTACTTTGCCCCGGTTTTATTTGAAGACAAAGCTCTTTCGCAGCACGACATGCTGCAGTTTAAAGGCGGCGCCAAAGAAATTCAGGATTACCGCGAAGCCACCGGCGAAGAAGCCCTCTGGACCAACTCCATGTTCAGCGGCATGCCTTCTTACCTGATCAACACCCGCTATCCCGGCGATTTTTCAGGTGTGATCCATTCGATTCTTACTTTTGATATGCCTGCGCTGGCCGGCAATATTTTCATCACTTTACTAGGTGCTTATATACTTCTGATCGCGCTGGGCATGAGTCCGTGGCTGGCTACGGTCGGGGCCATCGCGTTCGGTTTTACATCCTACAACATCATCATACTCGAGGCGGGGCATAATACCAAATCCCTGACTATTGCTTATATACCGGTAGTGCTGGGTGGTTTGATCTACGCGCTTCGCCGGAATCTTTGGATAGGTGCAGCGCTTTTTGCGCTTGGTCTAACGCTTAATCTGCACTTCAATCACCTGCAAATGACCTTCTATATGCTGTTGCTGGTGATCATTTACGGTATTGTAGAAGTATATTACGCCATCAAACACAATAGTTTTCCTGAGTTATTAAAGAGAGGATTGGTACTGCTGGTAGCTGCAATTTTGGCCGTTGGCGTAAACTTCGGGCGTTTGTATACCACCGCCGAATACACCGAGTACAGCATCCGGGGTAAATCAGAACTTACAGCACCCAATAGCGGTGAACAAATTGGCGGCGGTCTGGATCGCGACTATGCCTTTAACTGGAGCTATGGCATCACAGAAACCATCACCTTGCTCATTCCGGATTTTTACGGGGGCAGCAGCAACGCCTCGCTTGGCAAAGACTCTGAAACCTTTGCGGCCTTTACCCGGTTAGGCGTACCTCCGGCGCAAGCCGAACAAATGATGCAGCAAGGCCTGCCGATGTATTGGGGAGATCAGCCCATAACAAGCGGGCCGGTGTATGTGGGTGCCATTATCTGTTTCCTGTTTGTGCTGGGCTTGTTTATTGTAGACAGGCGTTGGGTAAGCTGGCTGGTAGCCGGAACCATACTTTCGATTATACTTGCCTGGGGTAAGAATTTCGAAGCGTTTAACTATTTCATGTTCGATTATTTCCCGGGCTATAACAAGTTCAGGGCGGTAGCTTCGGCGCTGGTAATTGCCCAGATCACGATCCCATTCCTGGCTATACTTGCCCTCTGGAAATTGATCAGTGAGCGTACGAACCTGAAAAATCTGGATAAAAAACTGTTGATCTCGGGTGGTATAACCGGCGGCTTGTGCTTATTGGTTTGGCTTTTCGCAGGTTCGGCCAGTTTTACAGCTGCCATAGACCAGCAACTCATTCAGGCGCAGTACCCGATCGATGCTATCCGTGCTGACCGCGAAAGTATGATGCGCTCCGATGCCTTCCGCTCGCTGGTATTTATCGTGCTGGCGCTTGGAATTTTATACTTCTATGTGAAAAATAAACTGTCGGCCACCGTTGCCATTGTGGGTGTTGGTGTTCTGATTTTAGTTGATCTTTGGACGGTAGACAAGCGTTACCTGAACAACGACGATTTTCAGGCGCAGGTAGTAGCCAACCACTTTCAGCCAACGCCAGCCGACCAACTTATATTGCAGGACAAGGATCTGAGCTACCGTGTAATCAACCTGCCAAATCCATTTAACGATGCCCGCACATCCTACTTCCATAAATCTGTGGGTGGTTACCACGGGGCTAAAATGCGCCGTTATCAGGATGTGATCGACCGCCACATTTCGCAGAACAACCTGGAAGTATACCGCATGCTGAATACCCGCTATGCTATAACCGGCGATCCGAAACAACCGGTGCAGCGTGTGCCGGGCGCCTTAGGCAATGCCTGGTTTGTAGAAGAAGTAAAGCCGGTACAATCTCCGGACGAAGAACTGGATGCCCTGACCATGTTTGATGCCGGCACAACCGCAATTATCGACACAAAGAAGTTTCCGGTGAAGTATAACAGGTTTGCCGCCGAAAACGCGAACATCAAGCTAACAGAATACAAACCTGTTTACCTGAAGTATGAGTACGACGCGAGAGAAGATGGCCTGGTTGTTTTCTCTGAAATCTACTACCCGGCTGGCTGGCAGGCTTACTTAGATGGAAATCCGGTAGAGCATATCCGGGCCAACTACATTTTGCGCGCCATGCAGGTGCCGGCTGGCAAGCATACCATCGAGTTTAAGTTCGAGCCGCAATCTTATACCTTAGGCAATACGGTATCTTTAATTTCTTCTATACTTTTGGTGCTGGTGCTGCTCGGTACCATTGCTTACGCCGTTAAAAAGCGACCAACACTGGAAGAAAAGATCGTAGCCAAAGTATAAATTACAGCATTTACAAAGTATAAACTGAGCCTCAGCCTATGCTGGGGCTTCTTTTTTAACGATGATGGAAGCACCTTTGCAGCAATTAAAACACCCGCTTTTAGATGAACAAAGTATAGAACTTTGGGTAAAACGCGAAGATTTGCTGCACCCTGCCATATCGGGTAATAAGTGGCGGAAACTAAAGTATAACCTGCAACAGGCGCGTTCAGAAAACAAAGACACACTGCTTACATTTGGCGGTGCTTATTCCAATCATATCGCTGCAACAGCTGCAGCCGGCCAGGAATTTGGCTTCAGAACCATTGGTATTATCCGGGGCGAAGAACACGAACCTCTTAACCCAACGCTCCAATTTGCAATTAGCCGCGGCATGCAACTCCATTATATCAGCCGCGAACAATACAGGTTAAAAGATGATGCTAATTTCTTAGAAGAGCTTTCTCAAAAGTATAAACAACCTTACTTCATTCCGGAAGGCGGCACCAACGCCTTGGCTGTAAAAGGCTGCACCGAGATCGTAGAAGATATTAACATAGCCTATGATTACATCTGTTGCGCGTGCGGAACAGGCGGCACCATCGCAGGAATTATTGCAGTCTTGGACGGTGAAAAGCAGGTGTTGGGTTTCCCGGCTTTAAAGGGCGGGAATTTTTTACAAAAGGAAATAGAAGCGCTTATTCTGAAGTATAACGGCAAAAAGTATAGCAACTGGCAACTGCTAACCGATTACCATTTTGGAGGTTATGCCAAAGTAAAACCTGAGTTATTAGACTTTATTTATACTTTTCAGAAACAACACCATATACTGCTGGAGCCAATCTATACCGGAAAAATGTTCTTCGGCCTTTTCGATCTGATTAAACAGGGATATTTCAAAAGCGGAAGCCGGATTGTAGCCATCCACACCGGCGGCTTGCAGGGCAACGCAGGGTTTAAAGAACGGTTGGGGGTTGAGGTATGATTGTTGATTAGTTTTCAGGAAGATGATTCTAACGTATATTGGCAACGAATCTACCACCTTTCTGAACCGGTCAATTCGTAGAACATAACTTCGTTTAAACAGAACTTGTTGTTAGATACTTACTAAAGTATAAATATACCATCCCATGCCTTTACTCCGAGTTTTAATAAAATTACTTCCCTGGATTTTAGCTTTTGCTGTCGGCTTGTTTATTTGGCGCAGCTTTAAAGACTTTTTCGGGGAGAAAGAAGAGAAAAAAGTGCCCGAAGTAACGCTAACTTATAACACCATTTTAACATCCGTGGAAGACCTGGGGCGCATGGAACTGGTGCGTTATAATTTCAAGGATGTGGTAGAGTATGAGAAGGCCGTATCGAGGTGGGTGCCAAATTCCAAGCTGGTACTAATTGTGGCTGGCGAAGCTGTTGGTTGTATCGATTTCACTAAAATAAAACAGCAGGATATTGTTTTTCAGGGCGACTCGGTGGTACAGGTAGCCTTACCGGCAGCGCAGCTTTGCTACTATAAAGTAGACCATAGCAAATCAAAAGTCTTCTCAAAAGAAAACACCTATTTCCAGGATGCTGAGCTGGTGCAGGAAGGCTACCGCTACGCCGAGCAGAACGTGAAACGCGCTGCCCTTAACTCCGGTATTTTGCGCCAGACCCAGGTAAATGCAGAAAAAATTCTGAAGCCGATGCTCGAAGAAATAACCGGCCGCCGGGTCGTGCTGGTGCCGCAACGAAGAATAGAGAACCCAAAAGTGCCGGCAAAAAGGTAATAGTAAAGTATCGGATTTCACCTGAGGAAGCATAAATAACTACTCACCTATACTTTTTAGCGCATCCTGTACCAGGTCGTTTTCATAACCTTTGCTGAGCAGATAGTAGCTTAACTTCTGGCGGCGCTGGAAAGGGTTTTTCTCTTTTTCGGTGCGGGCTTTTTTCTCCAGTAAATTCAGCAGGTTTTGTTCGTATTGGTCAAAATCAATCTCTTTTAAGCCTTGTTTGATGCAGTAATCCGAAATACCTTTTCCTTTCAGGCCCTGCACAATTTTACGACGGCCCCATTTCTTAATGCCATATTTGCCACGCACATAACTCTGCGCATAGCGTTCTTCGTCAATCATTTTTTCTTCGCTCAGGCGCACGATCAGGTTCTCCACATCGTCGGGTTCCAGGCCATACGAGTAAAGTTTAGTACGTACTTCCTGCTGCGTGCGCTCCTGGTAGGCGCAGTAAGCAGCCGCTTTCAGGAGGGCTTCCTTTGGGGTATAATATTTCTTTTTCTGCTCCAAATTGTGGGTTATACTTTCTGATATGCTAACAAATAAGAGCTGCTTTGGGTTACGCTGTTGCAAACTAATAAATG
Organism: Pontibacter arcticus; assembly: GCF_003284895.1. Classification (GTDB taxonomy): domain Bacteria; phylum Bacteroidota; class Bacteroidia; order Cytophagales; family Hymenobacteraceae; genus Pontibacter; species Pontibacter arcticus. Next base: position 122,270 of record NZ_QMDV01000005.1, on the reverse strand, counting down.
CCAACGGCCTGCGTTATAAGTTGCAAAGTAAGGCCTAAAGTATAGACCTTGAAAATTTATCTGTGGCAAAGCAACCTGCCAAGTATAAAATGGCTCTGATACATAACTGGCCGGTCAAAAAATATGCGGATGCTTAGATGTATGACAGCCGATGCTTATCTTGTAATTTCAACGGGTTATCCTTATACGTATACATGCGCACTTTAAAGCTTATTTTCTGCCTGGTCCTGCTTAGTGTTGTAGCGCAAGCCGGTACATTGCGTGGCCGCATCACCGACGAAGCTGGAAGCGGTTTGCCTTTTGCCAGCATTTATATCAAAGAAACTTCAAGCGGAACAGGCTCTAACGAGCAAGGTCATTTTTCGCTGCAACTGGCGCCGGGCACTTATACGTTAGAGTTTAAATATGTAGGCTATCGGGCAAAACTGGTAACGGTAACTATTGCTGATGAAACCCAGGAACTGAACGTACAGTTGCTCCCCGAAACGCTTAACCTGAAAGAAGTAGTAGTGCGCGTGGCAGAAGAAGACCCAGCCTACCCGATCATGCGCAATGCTATCCGGTTGCGGAAATATCACCAGAATGAAGCCAACGCCTGGAGCGCCCGCGTGTACATGAAAAGCGTGGCTCGCATGGATAAAGTGCCTAGCAAAGTGCTGGGTATAAAAGTTGTTGATGTGGATACGGGCATTGTATACTTATCGGAGTCGGTGAGTGAGCTGCATTTTAAAAAGCCGAATAAGATTAACGAAAGGATGATCTCCTCGCGGGTGAGCGGCAAAAAGCAGGGTTTCAGCTTTAACCAGGCTTCCGAAATGAACATCAGCTTCTACAACCCGCTGATAAAAGTACAGGGCCTGAGCGAACGTGGATTTATATCGCCACTGGCCAATAATGCGCTTTTCTATTACCGGTTCGAGTATTTGGGGGCTTTCGAAGAGAACGGACGTACCATCAACAAAATAAAAGTGACGCCGCGCCGCAACAATGATCCGGTGTTTTCGGGTAGCATTTATATTGTGGACGGCACCTGGCGCATCCACAGCTCAGATTTAAAACTGACAAAAAACGCAGGCATCGAGTTTGTTGATTTTATACGCTTGCGGCAGGTGTATGCGCCGGTACACGCTAATGTCTGGATGCCGGTATCGCAACGCTTTACTTTTGAGGCAGGCGGACTGGGTTTTAAAGGGCGCGGCTACGTAACGGGCGTTTACTCAAAGTATAAAGTACAGGCAGCCTACAGCCAACCTCCGAAAGTAGAAGAAATTGAACCTGAAAAAGAAGAAATAGTAGCTGAAGCAAAACTGGCGCGCAAACCAAAATTCAGGATAATTGAACCGAAAGCAGCCACACCTGAAGAGCAACCGGCCATCCACGACGAAAAATTATTCAGCAAAGAAATACTGGTGGTAGAAAAAGAAGCCAACACCCGCGACTCAGCGTACTGGGCCGAGATACGGCCGGTGCCGCTTACCAAAGCCGAGGTGGTGGATTACCACGAAAAAGATAGCCTGGAAGTGATCAAGAACTCGAAGCCTTACCAGGACTCGCTGGACCGCGTGCGCAACAAACCCTCATTTGGAAACTTTTTTCTGGGCGGCTATACCTACTCCAACACGTTCCGGAAAGTGCAGTTTGGCTTTGATCCGCTTATCAGCTTCACGGGAGGGCCAAGTATTCTCCATTACAATACCGTGGAAGGTGCCGTGGCCGATGTGCGCTTATCTTACCGTAAAAGTTTCGAAGACCGCCGCCGCTATACAATTGAGCCAGCCGTGCGCTATGGTTTTTCCAACGAAAAGCTGAATGCCAAACTGCGCCTGATGTACCAGTATGATGCAGTTAAGAACAGTGTAGTTTCCCTGGAAGGCGGCCGTTATGTAACGCAGATCAATAACACAAACCCGATTTCGCCTTTTGTAAATTCGGTTTATACGTTGCTGGCCGAGCGGAATTATATGAAACTGTACCAGCGCGATTTCGGGTTGGCTACTTTCCGGTCAGAGCTCTGGAATGGCGTTAACCTGAGCACCTCCCTGGAATACGCGCACCGTATGCCTTTGCAGAACACAACCGGCTATACTATACGCGAACGTCCCGGTGATCGGTTTACTTCCAATGTGCCTGTAAATGCTGAGCTGGCAGATGCCAGTTTTACCCCGCACCAGGCGCTAACGGCAGCTGTAAGTATAAATTTCCGGCCGGGGCAAACCTATATAACCCGCCCCGATGATAAGTTTAACCTGGGCTCAAAGTATCCTACGTTTGGGTTAGGCCTCCGGACCGGGTTAAAAGCGCTGGGTGGCGATGTTGGTTATATGACAGCGGCGCTTCGAATTTCAGACAATTTCAGCCTTGGTTTGCTGGGCGCAGGCAGCTATAGTGTAACAGGCGGTACATTCTGGAATAAAAGCGATATGCGCCTGATGGATTACAAACATTTTAACGGCAACCGCACCTTATTTGCCGGCTCTTACGAAGGCTTCCAGTTACTTGATTATTACCAGTACAGCACCAGCAACAGTTACCTGGAAGGGCATTTCGAGCATCACTTCAATGGTTTTATCTTTAACAAAGTACCACTGTTCCGGAAACTGAAATGGCAGGAAGTAGCCAGTTTGAACTACCTCAATACCAAAACGTCGGGTAATTATTTAGAAGTAGGCATCGGCATAGAACATATTTTTAAAGTGCTGCGGGTAGATTTTGTAACCTCCTTTCAGGAAGGCAAAAAAGCAAGCACGGGCCTGATGTTCGGGTTAGGATTTTAGCAAACCTCCCCCTGCCCCCTCCTAAAAACAGGATGGGGTGCTGGATTGTGATATTGCATATTTGTTAAATTGTTGATTTTAGACTAGTAAAGTAACGGTGTAAAAGGTAAAATTAGGCTTTTACACCCTCTCCTGTTTTGGGGGTAGGGGCCCTCGAAAAAAGGAGAGGGCAGGGGGAGGTAAACAATTCGGGCGTATGTGCGTTAAAATCAGCTAAGAACCTAACCCAATAAGACATGAAAAAGACACTTGATATACTTAAAACCGGAATTGCCCTTGCATTTGTTGCTACTATCAGCTTTGGCTGCGACGCAAACCCGGAAACAGCCGCTGAAGTAGAAGCAGGCGGCGCTTCCGAAGCCATTGTAGCCGGAGATTCATCTGCGGCCAACCTGAACAATCCGCGTCCGGCACCAATTGGCGATACCTCTGTTACAGGCGAGCAGGCCGACCAGTTTGGCGATAACCTTTCTCCGAACCAGAACCAGGATGCACGCGATATGAACGATCTGGAAAGACAACGCCAGGGCAAAAAGCCACTGAACAATAACCAGTAACGTATAAAATCATACTTCAGAAGTCCTTGTTGGTACACTCCGGCAAGGACTTTTTATTTTATAACAGCGCCAGTTGCAACAGGCGGAATGACCAGGCCATCGCCGGGTTTGGGTTTCCCTTTTATATTGAGGTTGTAGATGATCACCGAGATAAGTATAAGTATGTAAGCCAGCACTTTGGTGGTAGTAGTATGCTCATTAAAGTATAAAAACGCCATCGCAAAATTCAGGATCGGGTTAATGTACATCAGGATACCAATGGTGCCGGACGTGAGTTCTTTTAAGGCAAACAAATTCAGGAAAAGCGGTACGATCGTGAATACTATACTTAACAAGGCGATATTCAAAAAGAATTCTGAGCCCAGCGCCAGCGTAGTATCACCTTTAAAATAAGTATAAAACGGCCCGATCAGCACAAAAGACAAGAGCAACTGTAGTGTAAGCAGCACAATTTTATCGTAGGCTTTCAGGATGCGTTGTGTGATGAGGTAAAATGCGTAACTGGCCGCAATCAGTAAACTGAACAGCAGGCTGGTAATTTCGCCGGAGCCGACCAGGATACAACTCAGCGCACTCAATAAAATAGCAAACCACTGGTTGCGGCGGAGTTTCTCTTTGAGCAGCAGGAAACCAAGCACGGCCGTCAGTATGGGGCAAAGCAGGTAGGAGAACGAGCCTGTCTGGATATCGATGTGGTTGATGACGTAGATAAACGTGAGCCAGTTGGTAGTAAGTAACAGGCCGCCCAGCAACGTGTAAAGTATAAACGAGCGCCTGTCCGAAGGTGCAGCGGCTTTTACGACAGCCATTGTTTGCAGCAAATGATTTCTTCTGAAAAACAGCGAGATCAGCAAAAGTATACTTACCGAAAACGCCACTCTGAAGTATAGAATTTGTCCGCTTGGGTAGTCGGCCAGCGCTTTGAGCGGAAACGGAATAAAGCCCCAGATCACAAAGGCTGCGATGGCCGCCGTATAGTATGGTTTGGTGTTGGTTGCGTTCATGGGGTCATCATCAGGAAAAAAGCATGTAAAGGTATGGAAAGGAATAGTTTTTTGCAGCGCCTTCTTCCGAAAGTATAAACTGTTACCGCAAAGTATAAATCAGCATCAGGGCTCGTTAGATAACTTTCTAACTTTTTAACCCGCTAACTTTTTAACTTTTAAATCTCCTTTCTCTCAAAAGCCTATCTTTGGCACTTGTAAAGTCTATTTATATGCTCACGTTCCAAGCGCTAACAGCCGTTATACAAGGCAGGGAAGTACAGTTTGTGCAGCCCCTTCCTGTGGTGTACCTGCTCACCGACAGCCGCAAACTTTCGCAGCCTGCCGGCACGTTATTTTTTGCAATACAAGGCAAGTATAACGATGGCCACAAATACCTTTCGCAGTTGTACAGCCGTGGCGTCAGGCAGTTTATACTGGAAGAAGCAGCTAACCTGACAGACCAAAAACTGGCACAGCTTTACCCGGAAGCAAACATACTTTGTGTGGAGGATAGCCTGAAAGCGCTGCAGCAACTGGCAGCCTGGCACCGCGCACAATTTACTATTCCGGTGATTGGGATAACGGGCAGCAACGGTAAAACCATTGTAAAAGAGTGGCTGGCAATGGTGCTGAGCCCCGATGAGCAGGTCGTGAAAAGCCCGCGCAGTTACAACTCGCAATTAGGCGTTCCGCTCAGTGTGTGGCAGCTCAACGCAAACCATACGCTGGGCATTTTTGAAGCAGGCATTTCTAAAGTAGGAGAGATGGCGCAGCTGGCAGAAGTTATACAACCTACGCTGGGAATTTTTACGAATGTAGGTACGGCGCATAACGAAGGCTTTGTTTCGGTGCAGCAAAAAATAGAAGAGAAACTACAACTTTTCCGTCAGGTGGATGTCCTGTTTTACTGCCTGGATTACGAACAACTACATGAAACGGTGCAGGCACAACGTATAAAATCGTTTACTTGGTCGCGGCACAGCAAGGCAGATGTAACTGTAAAATCCATCACGACCACCGGCCACAAAACCATTATAGTTTATACTTTCGAGCAAGAAAAATACCGGCTGGCCCTCCCGTTCACCGACGAAGCCTCTATCGAAAATGCGCTGCATTGCCTGGTTGTATTGCTTTACCGGAACGTGCCATTAGCCGAAATACAAGACCGTCTCGACCGTCTGCACCCGGTTGCGATGCGCCTCGAAATGAAAGAAGCCATAAATGGTTGTTATTTGATTGATGATACCTATAATAATGATCTGGCAGGTTTGGCCATCGCTTTGGATCTGCAGGCAGGTCAGTTTCAGAAGCGCAAGCGTACCGTTATACTTTCTGATCTGCTGGAATCGGGTTTGCCCGAAGAAGCACTTTATAGCCAGGTAGCTGCTTTGCTGCAGGCGCATCAGGTAGAGCGTGTTTTTGGCGTCGGTCCTAAAATCAGTAAATACGCTGGTAAATTTGGCGCAACCGCTACGTTTTATAATAGCACACAGGATTTTTTGCAACAGTTTACAGCCTCTGATTTCCGGAACGAGGTGATCTTAGCGAAAGGCGCGCGCGTTTTTGAGTTCGAGAAGATCGTGCAGGCTTTTCAGCATAAAGTACACGGCACCGTGTTGGAAGTAAACCTGGATGCCCTTGTGCATAACCTGAATTATTACCGCGCCAAACTAAACCCCGATACTAAACTGATGGTAATGGTAAAAGCGTTTGCGTACGGCAGCGGCAGTTTCGAGGTGGCTAATTTACTGCAGTTCCATCGGGTAGATTACCTGGCCGTAGCTTATGCCGACGAAGGCGTTATGCTGCGTGAGCACGGAATAACCTTGCCTATTATGGTGATGAACCCGTCGCCGGACAGCTTTGCCAAACTGAAACAATTTAACCTGGAACCCGAAATCTACTCGCTGGAGCAATTGCAGGCTTATGTAACGTCGCTGGAGGCAGGCAGCAAGTATAAAATCCACCTGAAACTGGATACGGGCATGCACCGCTTAGGCTTTGTTGCCGAAGATTTTGAGCAGCTTTTTATTCTGCTGCAGCAAAACCCGCAAATACAGATTATCAGCGCTTTCAGCCATTTGGCTGGGGCAGATGAAGCATTGCACAATGATTTCTCGCAGCAGCAGATCGCCACATTTAAAAGTATGGCAGCCGCAATTGAAGCAGGCGTGGGCTATACCGTAACAAAACATATTCTGAACTCGGCTGGCATTGTGCGCTTTCCCGAACATCATTTTGATATGGTGCGCTTAGGGATTGGCTTGTATGGCGTGGAAGCGTCGGGCTCGGAGCAGGATGCGTTGCAACCGGTCAGTACATTAAAAACCACTGTATCCCAGGTTAAAAAAATAAGCAAAGGCGAAACAGTGGGCTACAGCCGCAAAGGCATCGCAGATTCCGATAAAACAATTGCCACCATTGCCATTGGTTACGCAGATGGCTACGACCGGCGGTTTAGTAACGGGGCAGGTCAGGTGAGTATAAATGGCCGGAACTGCCCGATTATCGGCAATGTGTGCATGGATATGTGTATGGTAGATGTAACCGGACTAGACGTAAAAGCTGGCGATGAAGTAACAATTTTCGGTCCGGCGCTTACTTTGGTTGATCTGGCTGCGCGTATCGGTACTATTCCATATGAGTTACTGACCAATGTCAGCTCGCGTGTAAAGCGTATTTTTTATGCTGAGTAAAGTTTAAAAGCGCATTTTTTATACTTTGTTATACTTCCTTGCCCGATTGGTTTATACTTGTGCTAGTTACTTCGTCAATCTATTTTCACATTTAGGTAACATCTTTTGCATTACAAGTGAACACCTTGTAACTTGCAGTTGTTTATAAAAAGTCTAAATAAGAGCAACAGCAGGTGCAGAAGAAAGCGAAAATGGAACAAGGCCAGAAAAGTGTACGCGACCTTAAGATTGGCGAACACGGCATTATTTGCTGCCTCCAGGATCCGGAAATGGGCCTGAAGTTACTGGAAATGGGATGCTTGCCCGGCACCCATGTAAAAATGAACAGCCGTGCCCCGCTCGGAGATCCCATCACGATCATTGTAAATGATTATACCCTCTCTTTGCGTTTAGACGAAGCTGAAACGATTTTGCTGAAGTAGTATTTTTGCCATGACTGTAATTACCCAGCCTGAAATGGTACAGGCCGAAAAGCCTGCTATATTAAAGTCAGTTGCCAAAATTGCGCTGATAGGTAACCCGAACTCAGGTAAAACTTCTCTTTTTAACCAGCTTACCGGTTTAAACCAGAAGGTGGGAAACTTCCCAGGCGTAACAGTTGATAAAAAGACAGGTTACAGCCAGCTTACGCCTACCCTCAAAGCTCAGATAATCGACCTGCCAGGTACCTATAGCCTTTATCCGAAATCGCTGGATGAACGTGTTATTATAGACCTGCTGTATGATCCGCAGTCGAAACATTACCCGGACCTTGTTATTGTAACAGCAGATGCGTCTAACCTGAAGCGTAACCTGTTGCTTTACACCCAGCTCGCCGATCTACAGATTCCGGTGGTGCTGGCGCTTAATATGGTTGACCTTGCCGAAAGCGAAGGCGTAAAAATTGATGTTCCGGCTTTGCACCGGGCCCTGGGTGTCCCAATTATCCCGATGAATGCCCGCAAAGGTGTTGGTATGGCAGCCTTGAAGATCGTAGCATCTCAGCAACCGGAAATTTCTACGGTTCCTTTTTTTGATATCCCGGAAGAGTTGCAACCTGCTTTGCAAAGTATAAAACAGCGTTTCGATCTTGCTACGGATTACCTGGCGCTGCAGTATGCACACCAATACAGGAGCCTCAAGTTTTTATCGGAGGCAGATGTGCAGTGGCTGGATAAGCTGCTCACCGAAAACAATTTCCATTCAAATACTTTACAAGGCAAAGAAACCATTGCCCGTTATGTACGCATAAACGAGCTGCTGCTGGATGTAGTGCGGGTCGAGAAAGTACAGAAAGACGAAAAATTCAGTAACCGCCTTGATCAGATATTAACGCACAAGATTTTTGGCTACCTGATCTTTTTTGCAATTCTGTTCATGGTTTTCCAGGCAGTTTTTGCCTGGGCCAGTTACCCCATGGATCTGATCGACCTGGGCATCACGAACCTGAATGGGCTCATTCAGGATAACTTTAGCGGGCCGCTGATAAACCTGTTAACCGAAGGCATTATTGCCGGACTGGGTGGCGTGCTCATCTTTGTGCCACAGATTGCTGTGCTGTTTGCATTTATAGCCATTCTGGAAGAAACGGGGTATATGGCCCGTGTTACGTTTATGATGGATAGGATTATGCGTAAGTTCGGACTGAACGGTAAAAGTGTGGTGCCGCTTATTTCAGGTGTGGCCTGTGCTGTACCTGCTATCATGTCGGCGCGTACCATCGAAAACTGGAAAGACCGCATGATCACCATCTTTGTAACACCTTTGATGAGTTGCTCGGCGCGTATTCCGGTTTATACCGTGCTTATTGCGCTGGTAGTGCCGGAAACCTACTATTTTGGTTTCCTGAATCTGCAGGGGATTGTGCTGATGGGTTTATACCTGGTCGGTTTCCTGGCGGCGATATTTTCAGCCTTGTTGTTAAAAGTACTACTAAAAGCCAGAGAACGGAGCTACTTTATTATGGAGTTCCCGACGTATAAAATGCCCCGCTGGAAAAACGTAGGGCTCACCATTTTCGAAAAGTCGAAGACCTTCGTACTGGAGGCCGGTAAGGTGATCGTGGCTGTTTCGATTATACTTTGGGTACTGGCATCTTATGGCCCGGGTAATGCGTTTGAAGAAGCAGAACAACTGGCACTCACCGAGGCTAAAGTGGAGAACCTGGATGAAGTACAAACCGAAAACAGGATTGCCTCGCATCAGTTAGAGTCTTCGTATGCCGGTATTATTGGCCGAAGTATAGAACCTGCCATCAAACCATTGGGCTATGACTGGAAGATCGGAATTGCCTTGCTTACTTCTTTTGCTGCCCGCGAGGTATTTGTGGGTACCATCTCTACTATCTATAGTATAGGCGAAGAGGAAAATGTAAGCACTTTAAAAAATAAACTGCTCAGCGAAAAAGATGATAACGGGGAGCCTTTCTTTAATCTTGCCCGCTCCTTCTCCCTGATGATCTTTTACCTGTTCGCCATGCAATGTATAAGTACGTTAGCCATTGTGCGCCGCGAAACAAAAAGCTGGACCTGGCCCCTGGCACAACTTGTTTATATGAGTGGCCTGGCCTATGTTATGGCTTTTATTACCTACCAAGTACTAAAATAAACTTTTCTTAATTCGTTGAGGCTAAAACGCCTTTTCTGTCAGCAAAATGAAATATGTTTTGCTGACAGAAAAGGCGTTTTCCTATATATACCTATACTTCTTATATAGTGTCTTTATCTGGTTATAGTATGTAGCTTCTAGCAGAGGTTAAACAAATACAGGTTAAACATAATGAATTGTCTTATTAATTATATATACTGAATGCTAGGCATAATACCCTAATATATAACTAATACTATATTGTGCGTTTATTTTGGCTTTGTCCTAACTGTAGCTTCAAATAGGAAAAATCTTATAGAGACATGTAGTAGGAGCACTACATATTGGTAATTAAAGCAAGTATATCTGTACTTTATTCTTATTATAAAGCAGGTGAAGTATATTTTAAAAAACAGGGTAACTAGTTAACAGGCAAATGGATATAAGCTTAAATTCATATTTTGCTTTCTAGAACTATGTAAAATGCTAACTTTTCTGAAATAAATATTTGTTTAAGTCAGATACTTTGTCTAAACTTGGTTTAATTCTGACTATAGAAAAATAGTTTACATACTTAGTTGGATAAGCTCATTGCTGCAATTAGAATAAATGGTAATAAAAGCTGTACTATGATGAATAAGCATCAGAATCCAGCTTTATATAGAGACAATCAGGACGCATCTAGCAAATGCAGATAGGTTTTGGGAGCCGGCCCAAGTTGAGTTCCGGCAATAGTAAAACATATTCAATACTCACTTTAAACTAAACAAACAGCACAATGAAGAAAATTTTATTTCTATGCTTCTTGCTGATAACGGCCCTGCTGCAACAGGCAATGGCCCAGGTAAGAGCAATCACTGGTAGGGTGGTAGATGCTTCTACCAGCCAGCCGTTACCAGGAGTTGCAGTTCTTGTAAAAGGAACAACAGTTGGTACTGCTACAGGCGCTGATGGTACTTACTCTTTAAATGTACCTGAAGGAGGAACTACATTGGTATTCAGATTTATCGGGTACCAGGTAACAGAGCGTGCAATTGGTAATGCTTCTTCTATTAATGTTAGCTTACCGCTTGATACCAAGCAGCTTGACGAAATGGTTGTAACTGCCCTTGGTATTGAGAAAAGCAGAAACGAACTGGCTTACTCAGCACAGACTGTAAGTGCAGAGCAAATTACCCGTACCAGAAGCTCAGACTTTGTAAATACACTTTCTGGTAAGGTTGCAGGTCTGGATATCAGATCAAACAACACCATGGGTGGTTCTACAAACGTTATTATCCGTGGTTATTCCTCTATTACTGGTAATAACCAGGCATTATTTGTAATCGATGGTGTGCCTGTAAGTAATGCCAACAACAACACATCTACACAACGTGCAGGTGGTGGTGGTGCTGACTTTGGTAACGCTGCTGCCGACTTAAACCCTGACAACATCGAATCTGTAAACGTTCTGAAAGGTGCTGCTGCTACAGCGCTTTACGGTTCGCGTGCATCAAGTGGTGTTATCATGATTACTACTAAAAAAGGTAAGAAAAATAGCATGAACGTTGCTATAAACAGTGGTGTTACCTTTAGTAATATTGATAAAAGCACTTTCATCAGATACCAGGATCAGTACGGTGCTGGTTATTTCCAGGGCTTCCGTGCTTCAAGAGATCTAGATCCTAATGGAGGTGATGGTGTAGCGCCAGTAGTGCGTTTCCAGGATGATGCTTCTTACGGACCTAAATTTGACCCTAGCTTATTAGTTTATCAGTGGGATGCAGTTGATCCGACTTCGCCGAACTTTGGCAGAACAACGCCATGGGTAGCTGCAAAAAATGGCCCTGAAACTTTCTATGAGACTGGCGTTAATTCTAACCAAAGTATTGTAGTTAGTGGTGGTGGCGATAAAACTACCTTCAACTTAGGGTATACCCGTAACGATATTAAAGGTAACCTTCCGAACTCTACAATTGATAAGAACCTCCTTAACTTCAATGCTTCTTATGAAGCAACTGATAAGTTAACGATCAGCGCATCTGCTAACTACTCCCGCACTGAAGGTATAGGCCGATATGGTACTGGTTATGATGGACGTAACCCTAACCAACAATTCAGACAGTGGTGGCAGACAAACGTAGACATCAAACAACAGGAAGACGCTTACAACAGAAATAATCGTAACATGACCTGGAACTATAACAGCTCCAATAGTGGCCCGATCTATTCTGATAACCCTTACTGGTCTGCTTACCAGAACTACTCCAGCGATAGCCGTGATAACATCTATGGTTATGCTACAGTTAACTACAAATTCACTGACTGGTTAAGTGTAATGGGTAGAGCTGCTTTCAACACAACTACTGACTTCCAGGAAGAGCGTATTGCTATTGGTAGTGCTGCACTTAGTGAGTATGAGAGATTTAACAGAGACTTTAACGAGTCTAACTATGACTTGATCCTGAATTTTAACAAGGATATTTCTGAAGATATCAGCTTTACTGGTTTACTAGGATCTAACCTTCGCAGAAACCGTGAAGGCTCAATCAGATCTTTCACAAACGGTGGTCTTGTTGTACCGGGTTTATATTCGTTATCTAACTCTAAGAACCCTGTTAACCCTCCAACCGAAGGTTACTCACGTCAGGGTGTAGACGGTATCTTTGCAAATGCAAACTTTGGTTTCAAAGACACTTACTTCTTAGAGCTTTCAGCCCGTCAGGATAAGTCAACAACATTACCAAGCGATGATGATACTTTCTTCTATCCGGCAGTTGCTACTAACGTAGTATTCTCTAACCTGATCAAGACGCCTTGGTTATCTCATGGTAAAGTAAGAGTAAACTATGCAGAGGTAGGTAACTCACCTCAACCGTTAAGTTTATTTGATGTATATGATAAGCCAACCGGTTTCGGTGCAGTTCCTATCTTCTCCTTACCTAGCACAAAGAACAATCCTAATTTGAAGCCGGAAAGAACCAAAAGCTTTGAAGCAGGTATTGAAGCAGACTTCTTTAACAGCCTGTTCGGGTTTGATTTCACGTACTACAAAACCAATTCAGTAGACCAGATCCTTCCGATCAGTACTTCTGCAGCAAGTGGTTATACACAGCGTTTTGTTAATGCTGGTGAAATGCAGAACAAGGGTATAGAGATTTCAGCGTTTGTTACTCCAATTCAAACCGGTGACTTTACCTGGAACTTAAACCTGAACTTCTCTCGCAACAGAAACGAAGTGTTGAGCTTATATGAAGATGTACAGAACGTTCCTTTGGCTTCTTTCCAGGGTGGTGTATCTGTTAACGCTGCTGTAGGCCAGCCTTATGGTATCATCAGAGGTACTGATTTTGTTTACCATCCAAATGGTGGCAAAATGGTAGATGAAAATGGTTATTACATGGTTTCTGATGCTGCTGATGCGATTATTGGTAATCCAAACCCGGATTGGTTAGGTGGTATCAACAACACACTTACTTACAAAGGCCTTTCACTTGGTTTCTTAATTGATATGCGCCATGGTGGTGATGTGTTCTCACTTGACCAGTGGTACGGTGAAGGAACAGGTTTATATGAGCATACTGCCGGCCTTAATGCAAGAGGTGTAGATTCTCGTCTTCCAGTTTCTGAAGGTGGTGGGGTATTATTGCCAGGTGTTAACGAAAACGGCCAGCCAAACACTGTATATGCAGAAAACCAGGATGGTGACGGCTTAACACCTTATGGTTATGCAGCTAACAACTATTTAGGAACACCACTTGCAAATTACGTGTTTGATGGTAGCTTCGTGAAACTGAGAGAAGTAGCTCTTTCTTATTCTCTTCCTGAGTCGATCGTTGGTAAAATCGGAATGATCAAAGGTGTTGATCTTCAGTTGATTGGTCGTAACCTGTGGATTATTCACAAAAACATGGAATACTCAGATCCGGAAGAAGGTTTAAGCTCAGGTAACTCAGGTAGAGGTTATCAGTCTGGTGCATATCCTGCTATTAAAACGTACGGATTTAACGTTAAATTAAATTTCTAACACTCGAAGATGAAAAAGATTCTTATAGGTATATTCTCGCTGGTGTTTATGGCATCATGCGTAGATTCTCTGGATGATTTCAACGTAGATCAGAAGAGAGCAAGTGCTGCTCCGCCAGAAACACTATTTACAGGTGCTGTAAAGAACATGACGGATATATTAACGACTCCAAACGTTAACTCCAACAACTTCAGGTTCTATGCACAGCAATGGACATCAACACAATATCTGGATGAGCCACGTTATAACATGACTTCGCGACTGATCCCTCAGAACTTGTGGCAGACGCTTTACCGTGATGTTTTAGCTGACTTACAGGAAGCAAAAAAATTGCTGGAAGCAGATCAGTTCATCAATGCTGAACTCAAAAGCAATCAAATGGCTCAGATCGAGATCATGGAAGTTTATGCCTGGTCTGTGCTGGTAAACGCTTTTGGTGACATTCCTTATACTGAAGCATTGGATGCTACTAACTCGTTGCCAAAGTATGACAATGCACAAACTGTGTATAATGACCTTCTGGCTCGCCTTGATGTAGCATTAGGCCGTATAAATACCTCAACTGTTGGTGGTTTTGGTGAAGGGGACATTATATATAATTCTCCTTTTACTCCTGGTACCAAAATGGCTAAATGGGCGATGTTTGGTAATTCCCTGAAGTTAAAGTTAGCAATGGTAATTGCTGATGTAGACAATGCCAAGGCTAAAACCTTAGTAGAAGCGGCAGCGCCAAATGTGTTTCAGAGCAATGCAGACAATGCTAAGTTCCCTTATATGGCTACAACGCCAAATAATAACCCGATATCTTCTAACGTGAAAGGCCCGCTTACAAACCGTGAGGATTATGTTGCAGCTAACACGATCGTTGATAGAATGAATACATTGAACGATCCAAGAAGACCATTCTACTTTACAGAGCTGAATATTGCAGATGATCCTAAGACTCCTACTAATGAAGCATTTAAAGGTTTTAGAGGTGGTATCTATGGTTTTCCTAACACATATACTAGTTTCTCTACTGTAAGTGCTAAAATTGCAAATCCAGCTTTCGAAGCGTTACTTTTAGACTATTCTGAAGTAGAGTTCTTACTTGCTGAAGCTGCAGAAAGAGGATATAGCCTAACAACAGGAGTTGCTATTGGAACAGCTGCTGAACACTACAACAGAGCTGTTACTGCTTCTATCACTTACTGGGGTGGAACTGCAACTGAGGCTACTAATTACTTAGCTCAGCCTGCTGTTGCTTACACTACAGCTGCTGGCGACTGGAGACAGAAGATCGGTACACAAAAGTGGATTGCTTTATACAACCGTGGCTTTGATGCATGGACTGAGTGGAGAAGATTAGATGCACCAAACTTACTGCCTCCTACTTCGGATCTAACAATTCCAACTCGTATGATTTATCCAATTAATGAGCAAACGCTAAACGGAGCTAACCGCTCTGCAGCGGGTGCTGCCATTGGTGGTGATGTAAGAGAAACGAAACTTTTCTGGGACGTTAGATAGTCATCATTTAAAATAAAGATTGTAGAAATACATTTTTATAAACTAAAAGGCTCCTGATATTCGGGAGCCTTTTAGTTTATAAAAAAGCCGCCTCAATAATTTGGGGCGGCTTTTTTATGTAAAACTGGTAACTTACTTATAAATCAAAAATACCGCCGGCTGCTTATGAATATCCGGCAACGAGCCTTTCCAGTCGGCGATGGTTTTGGTTTTGATAAACTCGTGAGTAGGAGAGGTAATATTGGCGGCAATGCACAGGCGCGTGCCGCCGCTTAAGGTCAGCAGCAGATCTTCTAAAAGCTTGTTATTGCGGTAAGGTGTTTCCATAAAGATTTGGGTCTGGTCGCGTTGCTGCATTTCTTTCTCGAGGTGGCGGAGTGCCTGCGTGCGAGGGCCGCGTTCTATCGGAATGTACCCATGGAATGCAAAGTTCTGTCCGTTAAAGCCGCTTCCCATCAAACTTAAAAGTATAGCCGAAGGCCCTGCAAACGGAATAACCTTGATGTTTTTCTGGTGGCCATACTTTACAACTTCTGCGCCCGGGTCAGCAATACCGGGACAACCTGCCTCCGAAATGATTCCGGCATCCAGGCCTTGCTCCAGTACCGGTTTAAGTGAGGCTTGTACCTGTGCCGGCGTAGCGTCTTTATCGATCTGCACAAAAGTGAGCTGCTCGATAACCAGTTCCGGACAAATGCTTTTTACAAACCGACGGGCCGTGCGCAGGTTCTCCACGATAAAATAAGTAAGCTGCTGCACAGTTTCTTTTACCTGCGGCGATATAACTTTATCAGCAGTATCTTCGACGAGTATAGTGGGAATCAGATATAAAATGCCCGGTTGCTTCATGTAGTTAAAAGTATAAATAAGAATAGTGCTGATGCGTTGAGGTATATTTTAAAGTGCAAAGTATAACTTCAGCAGGCAGTTATTAAACAGCTGTATAAAGCAGGGATTTATGCTTTATACTTCCTGTTTTAGGGTTTTAGTGAGCTAAAAAATTAGAGACCAGTTCGTATACTTCGTCAGGAGCCTGGGCGTGTACCCAATGGCCGGCATTTGGTATGGTTTCTACCTCAACCAACGTAAAAAGGTGCTCGATGCTGCCGTAAATATCTTCCTGTTGTATGTAGCGCGATCTGCCACCTTTAATAAACAGCGTACTTTTCTTGAAAGGAACATCGGCAGCAATGGCTGCGGCTACATTTGCATAGTTTTTATCCAGTGCTTCCAGGTTCATGCGCCAGCCAAAGGTATTGTCTTCTTTGCGGTACAGGTTTTTCATCAGGAACAAGCGCACATCCATCTCCGGAATCTGTTTGCTCAATTGCTCATCCACATCTCCACGACTTGTTACGGTAGTCAGGTCAACAGAACGTAGCGCATCAATAATTTCGTCGTGGTGCGGCGGGTACGCTTTTGGCGCAATGTCTACCACAATAAGTTTAGTGAGGCGCGTTGGGTATTTAAGAGCAAACTGCATCGCTACTTTTCCGCCCATTGAGTGGCCCATAATAGCTGGCGTTGGAATTTGAAGATCATCGATCAGCTCCAGTACATCTTCCGCCATCAACTCATAACTATGTTCATCGGAGTGCGGCGAGCGGCCGTGGTTGCGCAGGTCTACTATAAATACGTTGTAATGTTCAGCAAAGCGTTTTGCCAGCGTCTGCCAGTTATCTAGTGTGCCAAATAAACCGTGGAGTATAAGCAGCGGTTGCCCGTGGCCTAATTCTTTATAATGAAGTTTCATGTTGCAATTATCGGTGATTAATAAAGTATAAACTGCTTACGAAAAACTGAAGCATCTTTTATACTTTAAAGTATACTTTATACTTTGGAACGATTGTTTTAGCGTACAGTTATCAGTTTTTCGTCTGTGCCGCGCTCCTTTAAAATGCCTAGTGGTTGTAATTGTAAATCATACTTTGCAAACAATTGTAGTACTTCTTCACGCTCTGTTGGGTCAACGGCTACAAGTAAACCGCCGCTTGTTTGGGGGTCGCAAAGCAGGTGTTTCTGGTTTGGTGTAAGGTCTGCTACTTTATGGCCGTAGCTGTCGAAGTTGCGGTTGGTGCCGCCGGGTATTGCTTTTTGTGCCATATATTCCAACGCTTCGGGCAGAACAGGCACTTTGTCAAAGTATACTTCAGCGTTTAAATTACTGCCTTCGCACATTTCGGATAGGTGGCCCAATAAACCAAAACCGGTTACATCGGTCATGGCTTTTACTTGTGGCAATTGGCCCAATTCTGCCCCAATTTTGTTTAGCTGCATCATTTGCTGCGGTGCCAGTTGCGCGTGCTCTGGAAGAAGTATGGCTTTTTTCTGGGCGGTGGTCAGGATGCCTACGCCGAGCGGTTTTGTTAAGTATAATTCGCAGCCGGCGGTAGCCGTGTTATTCTGTTTCAGGTTTTTGATGTCTACCATGCCGGTTACAGCCAGGCCGAAAATAGGCTCCGGGCTATCGATGCTGTGGCCGCCGGCCAGGGCAATGCCAGCTTCCTGACAAATACTGCGGCTGCCTTCCATTACGCGCCGGGCTACTTCCGGTGAGAGTTTATCAATTGGCCAGCCAAGTACAGCAATCGCCATCACCGGTTTTCCGCCCATCGCATACACATCCGAAATCGCGTTAGCCGAAGCTATTCGCCCAAAATCGTAGGCATCATCCACAATAGGCATAAAAAAATCGGTGGTACTGATGATCGCGCGGCCTTCGCCAATGTCGTAAACTGCGGCATCGTCGCGGGAACTGTTGCCAACCAGCAGGTTTTTATCAGCCGGATAACTGATGTTGCTGTGCAGAATGGCATCCAATACTTTAGGCGATATTTTGCAACCGCAGCCGGCGCCGTGGCTGTATTGGGTAAGTTTTATTTCTGAGGTTGATGTAGCTTCCATAGAGAGTTAAAGTAAGTTGTGTTGGCGGGCAAACCCAATCAGTTGCTCCGCATTTTCGGCCGGATTTATACTTTGTAAAGGCAACGTGAAAACATGTTTCTTGTGTGCTAATTCAAAAGTATACGCCTTGTCGTAATACACTAGTGCAATTTCCACCATCTTTTCCATGTCGCCGGTGGCAATGGCTTGTAGTGCTTCCTGGGTGGCAAGCCCGCCAAGTCGTTTTTTTATTTTGAGTACAGCAGCTTCGAGCAAATCTTTCTCAACCTGACAGTATTCTTCGGCTAGTTTCCGGATGCGTATTTCTCTTGGTATTTCCAGTACAAGCGTGGGTGCCTGCTGCATCTGGTCGTAAAAAGGTTTGGGCATCTGTACCCGGCCTATACTTGTACTTTCGTCTTCGAGCCAGAGCGGTTGCTGGGTGTTAAGCGCTAACAAAGCTGTGCCGAGCAGGTTTTCGAAATGTTCAGTGCTGGGCTGCGGTGCCATGTTTATACTTCCGAAAGCGGAGCCTTTGTGACTGGCCAACTCCTCTAAATCTATACTTTGCTGACCGGCTTTTTGTAAGTAGGGTAACAGATCTGTTTTGCCGCTGCCGGTAAGGCCGCCAATAACAAGTATAGGCCAGGGTTTTGTAAATTGCTCCTGAATCAGGTGGCGGTAGGTTTTATAACCACCTTCCAGCAAATGTACCTTGAAACCCGAAAAATCGAGGAGCCAAGCCATGGCGTTGCTGCGCATGCCGCCCCGCCAGCAATGTACCAGCAGCTCTTTATTTTGCGCTACTTTACCCGCCTGTTTCACAAAAGCCGACATCTTTGGTCCGAACAGATCTAAACCCAATAATACAGCCGGGTCGTGGCCCTGTTGTTTATAAGCGGTGCCTACCGTGGCACGCTCCTCATCATCAAAAATAGGAAAGCTTACAGCCTGCGGAATATGGCCAACAGCGAATTCTTTGGGCGCACGCGCATCCAATATGGGCAGTTGTTTTGCCTTCTCCAGAAACTCCTGAACGGTAAGTATGTTTACCACGGCTATTGCAGCTGGCGCAAGTATAACTGGATCGTGTTCTCCAGCCCAAAGTATAACGCGTCGCAAACCAGGGCATGGCCTATACTTACTTCCTGCAAATTCAGGAGGTTGTCTTTTAAGTATTTCAGGTTGTCGAGGTCGAGGTCGTGGCCGGCATTTAAACCTAAACCAAGCTCGGCTGCCTTCTCGGAAGCCTGTACATAAGTTGCAATGGCAGCATCGCGGTTTTGGTGGTAGCCGCTGGCATAGGCTTCGGTGTACAGTTCTACGCGGTCGGTGTCTACGGCTGCTGCGCCTTCCAGCATACTTAGGTCAGGGTCAACAAAAATAGAAGTCCGGATGCCCGATTCTTTTAGTTTATGGATGATATCTTTCAGGAAATCCTTATTCCGGATCGTGTCCCAGCCAGCGTTGGATGTAATTGCATCGGGCGCATCAGGCACCAGCGTTACCTGTGCCGGTTTTATATCCAGCACCATCCGCAGGAAGTCCGGCGTTGGGTTGCCTTCGATGTTAAATTCGGTGGTAACGATCTCGTGCAGGTCGTACACATCGCGGTACCGGATGTGGCGCTCGTCGGGGCGGGGATGTACGGTAATGCCCTGCGCTCCGAAGCGCTCACAATCTTTGGCTACCTGCACTACGTTTGGTCTGTCACCGCCACGGGCGTTCCGTAGCGTAGCTATTTTGTTTATATTTACACTCAGTTTGGTCATGGGTATGCAATTACGGCCCTTTGGGCTGTTTATACGTTAGCTTTACAAATGACTAAAGTAACAGAATTTTGTTTAAGTTGATAACCCGCTGCCTCGCCAACCCGGCATAACGTAGCTACATACCCGCAAACAGAATTTTTATCAAACCATAAAAGTATAAACGCAACAAAACTATGAGCCTGAAACAACGCATAGACGCCGACATTAAGCAAGCCATGCTGGCCAAAGACAAAGCCCGCCTACAAGCCCTCAGAAGTATAAAATCGATGATCATGCTGGCCGAAACCGAAAAAGGCGGAGCCGAAGGGATATCGGAAGATGCCGAAATGAAACTCCTGACCAAAGCTGCCAAGCAACGCCGCGAATCGGCTGAACTGTATGCCAAGCAGGACCGCCCGGACTTGGAAGAAGTAGAACTGGGAGAGCTGGCTGTTATCGAAGAGTTTTTGCCAAAGCAACTCGATGCCGGCGACTTACGCGTGCATTTGCTTGATATTATCCGTCGTGTGGGCGCTACCGGCCCTTCTGATTTAGGGAAAGTGATGGGCGTAGCTTCGAAAGAACTGGCTGGCAAAGCCGATGGCCGCGCTATTTCAACAGCCGTTAGTGATCTGCTGAATAATACTGATTTTTAGTATCACGTAGCACGACACACGTATCAGGATTTATGATGACAAAAGACTTTTTGACAAAGGATAAAAGATATTGCTAGCAGCAATTTATACTATATTTTCTTTGCCAAGGAATCGTGCTGCCTGATACGTATGTCGTGATACGTTATTCCTTTTAACATGAGTACGTTCGATATTTTTCTGGCTATTCCGATTGCGTATGGCGCTTTTATGGGTTTCCGGAAGGGGTTGCTGCTGGAACTGGTTTCGCTGGTGGCGTTGGTGCTGGCCATACTTGGGGGACTAAAGTTATTGGATACGGCCCTGCCGGTTATAGCCAGTTTTGTCGGCGATGCCCATGGCCTGCTTCCTTTTGTAACGTTTATACTTGTGTTTGCCGGTATCATCTTATTGGTGCGGGTAGTTGGGTTGCTGCTCAAGAAAGTAATCGATTTTACGCCGTTCGGTTTTTTTGATAATTTCCTGGGAGGCGTTTTGGGAGCTCTTAAATGGTGTGTAGCTATCAGTTTGCTGTTATATGTTTCTAACCTGGCCGGCATCAGCATCTCCAAAGAAACAGCCGCTGCGTCGGTGGTTTACCCGTTCGTAATCAAAACAACACCTTATGCGCTGGAGATTTTAGGATACGTAATGCCCTTTATCAAAGCGCTGATTACCTCGCTTAAGCATCAGTTTTAAGAGTTGATGTGTGAATTGTTTACTTGGCTAATTATATTATATAATCTGAAAAGATTCTTTATCAATTAAACCATTCAGTAATTAATACATGACCACATTAAACAATTAGTACCTTAGCCCATGCTTCTTCTGCTCGATAACTTCGACTCTTTTACATATAACCTGGTGGATTATTTCGGGCAGCTTGGCGTAGAAGTGCATGTGGTCCGGAATGATGCCAGCCTGGAGCAGTTACAGCAATTACCGTTGACAGCCATCGTTTTGTCGCCGGGGCCGGGCGTGCCACAACAAGCCGGTAACATGATGGAAGTTATCCGGTATTACCACAGCCGCCTGCCCATGCTCGGCATTTGTTTGGGCCACCAGGCGCTTGGCGAGTTTTTCGGAGCGAAAGTAGAGAAGGCCACTAAACCAATGCACGGCAAGCTGTCGGAAATTAGTTGCGAGCCAGACCCCATTTTCGAAAGTATACCTGCACAAATTACAGTTGTACGCTATCACTCGTTGCTGGTAAAACAAGTGCCCGAAAGTATAATCGCGCTGGCATATACAGCTGCCGGCGAACTGATGGCTTTCCGGCATAAAACGTGGCCGTTGTATGCGCTGCAGTTTCATCCGGAGGCCGCTCTTACTACTTATGGGTTGCAGATGCTCAGAAATTGGCTGACAATTGCTAATTTTACAGCTTAATGTTTCTTATATTTTTATTATAGATTTCTTTTACATAGTTTCCATACATGAATCTACAGGTCAGACAAGAAGGCGAGTTTCAGTATATAGATGAAGGCCAGGGAGAAGTTTTGTTATTATTGCACGGTCTTTTTGGTGCATTAAGCAACTGGAATGGCGTTGTAGATCACTTTTCTAGAAACTACAGAGTTATTATTCCGCTGATGCCTATTTACGAAATGGCATTGCATAAGGCAGGTGTACCAGGGTTGGTAAACTTTGTAGAAGATTTCGTGAAACTGAAAAGACTAACCGACATGACTTTGCTTGGCAACTCGCTGGGCGGCCACGTAGCGTTAGTTTATACTTTAAAAAACCCGAATAAAGTAAAACGCCTCGTATTGACCGGTAGCTCAGGTTTGTTCGAAGATTCGATGGGAGGTTCGTTTCCGAAGCGTGGCAATTACGATTATGTAAAAGAGCGTGTTGGTTATACTTTTTATGATCCGGCCACAGCCACCCAGGAATTAGTGGATGAAGTTTTCGGCATCACCAACAGTAACTCCAAATGTTTGCGTATCATCGCCATCGCTAAATCTGCACAGCGCCATAACATGGCAAAAGATATTACCAGCATCGAAGTGCCGACGCTTCTGATCTGGGGCCTGAACGATACGATTACGCCGCCGCTGGTAGGGTATGAGTTTAACAGGCTGATGAAAAACTCGGAATTACATTTCATTGATAAGTGCGGACATGCACCGATGATGGAACATCCTGACAAGTTTAACAGTATCTTAGAAAAATATTTAGTTCGCACCTCACAGCTTACAACTAGTACATGATAGCCGAAGAACTCATCAACCACATGATACCGCCGCTTAAACTCTACGACACCGTAGAGAAGGCTTTGCGGTGGATGGATGAGTTTCGTGTGAATGCATTGCCTGTAGTAGCCAGCCGGAAGTATGCGGGCCTGGCCACAGAAAACAGCCTGATCGAGTTGCCTGACCGCACCCGCACCCTTCGGGACATTACACTCGAGTACCCCGATGTGTTCGTGATGAGCTCCCAGCATTTTTATGATGTGATGGAGGCTGCCATAAAAAATAAAATTCTGGTAGTACCTGTGCTGGATGAGGAGCAGGAATACATGGGCATCATCACCATCAACGATACGCTTACGGCTTTCGGACAGATGTCGGCGTTGCAGGGCCAGGGAAGTATACTTGTACTCTCCATGCCGGAGCGCGATTATTCTCTCAGCCAAATCAGCCGGCTTATTGAGGAAGAAAACACCAAGATCCTGAGCGCCTATGTCTCTCCCGACGAAGCCGACCCTTACCAGATTAAGCTGACGCTGAAGTTAAATAAAACAGACCTCACCCGTATTATTGCCACATTAGAGCGTTTTGAGTACCGCATTACAGCCCAGTTTACCGATAGCACCCCAGACGATGGCGGCCGTGACAGGCTGGATATGTTGCTGAAGTACCTAGATATATAAGCGAGCGCAGTGAGGCTTTCGTATTTCTGTGTTTTGCTGGCTTTGTTTCTGGTGCAAAGTATAAATGCGCTTTCCAACCCTTGCCCGTTTCCGGTTGTTCAGGTTACAGGCATTGCTTTTTCGGGTAACAACACTACCAAAGCACAGGTGCTGGAGCGCGAACTTACCTTTTCTCTTCAGGACTCTATAAAGACAAACGACCTGGATTCTTTGCTGGAAGATAACCAGAAAAGGTTGTTTAACCTGCGGCTTTTCCATACGGTGACTTATCGTTATACTTGCGATGCCGGCAATGTGCAGGTAACTTATACGATGCAGGAACGGTTTTATTTGTACCCGATTCCGGTGTTCGATTTTGCAGACCGTAATTTTAATGCCTGGCTCGAGAAAAAAGACTGGAGCCGCATCGATTATGGCCTTAACCTGACGTTGCGTAACTTCCGGGGCCGTAACGAAGATGTACGCGCGCGCATCCAACAGGGCTTTAACCAGCGCCTCGAACTGGTTTACCGAATTCCATACATCAGCAGGAAGTATAAACTAGGCTTGGAACTGGGCGCTTTCGATTACCGCAGCCGCACTGTCAGCTATACCAACCGTCGCAACAAGCAGGTATTTTTTGAGCAGGAGTCAGGGTTTCCTATCCGGCGTACATCTTTTGCTGCAGCTTTGCTTCATCGTGTAAATGTGCAGCGGCAGGCAGCCCTTGTAGTTTCGTATCAGCAAGAGCAAATTTCTGATAGCGTAAACGCATTAAATCCGGAATATTATGCTTCTGATATAACCCAACGGCAATTTCTCAGGCTTGATCTGTCCAAAACAGTTAACCTGCGCAATAATTTTGCATATCCCCTAAAAGGAAGTTATTTTGAAGCTGGCGTCGGACAGCAGTTTTTCCTGAACAACGCTGGCTCGCCAATTACCACCCTACGGGGCAAGTATGTAACGTATAAGCAACTGGCCGATAAGTATTATTATATGGTGGGCGCCGAAGGGCAGGTGCGGTTAGCGCAGCGGTATACTTTCGCAGATAATGTGGCGCTGGGTTTCCGGTCTAATGTGCGGGGCTATGAGCTTTATGTAACCGGCGGGCAGCATTTCGGGGTTTTTAAACAGGGGCTTACACGCGAGTTGCTTAACATAGAAAGTATAAAACTAAAATTTATCCGTAGCCCCAAGTTTAATACTTTACCTTTAGCCCTGTACCTGAATGCCTTTACGGATGCTGGGTACGTAATCGATAAAGAATTTGAAGCTACCAATGCCTTAACAAACAGACTTTTGGCAGGGGCTGGTCTGGGGCTGCATGCCATCACGTTTTACGATATTGTACTTCGCCTGGAGTATACTTTAAACAGAGAAGGCGACAGGGGTGTTTACTTTAGTACCCGGTTCCCTTTTTAACTGATTTTAGGAATATGAAGATAGCTATACTTGGTAAACCTTTCAGCGCTGAGATCGCTCCTTTTATACAAGTGCTCTTTGATGAACTGAAAGATCGCTCCACCGACGTAATTATACTGGAGTCATTTTATTCTTACCTTAAAAACACCATCAGCTTACCGACCGGCATCGATACGTTTAACCGGGGCGATAAATTAACTGGTGTAGAGATGGTGCTAAGTATAGGCGGCGACGGCACCTTGCTGGATGCTGTAACTTATGTAGGCGCACAGCAAATTCCCATACTTGGTATAAACACAGGCCGGCTCGGTTTCCTGGCTACCGTCCCTTATGACAGCATACCCGTAACGCTGGATGCCATTTACAAAGGCCATTATACATTAGACGACCGCGCGCTTATAAAAGTGGACTCTGACCAGGATATTTTCGACGGCATAAACTTCGGTCTTAATGAATTCAGTATTCAGAAGCGCGATACATCGTCCATGCTGGTGGTGCATACGTATATTGATGGAGAATACCTGAACTCTTACTGGGCTGATGGTTTGGTGGTGGCAACGCCCACAGGATCTACCGGCTACTCGCTTAGCTGCGGCGGCCCCTTGGTGCTCCCTCAAACCAATAATTTTGTCATTTCACCCGTATGCCCGCATAACCTGAATGTCAGGCCCATGATTGTATCTGACCGAAGTATAATTTCTTTTGAAGTAGAAGGCCGCAGCAGCAGTTACCTGGCTTCCCTCGATTCAAGATCTATTCCGGTTGATATGACAGTGCAATTGGCAGTTAAAAGAGAAAATTTTGTAGCACGCTTAGTTAAACTACATCATGTTAATTTTCTCTCCACCCTTCGTAGCAAATTAAACTGGGGATTAGACAAACGAAACAGCATACTTTAATAATTCATATTAAGTATACGTAATATTGTTTCTTTCCTTGAAATTAATGTTTAATTTTGTCTGGCTCTAATTGGCAGGTTCTTATAACCCATTGGAATGCCGGGATTTATGATATTTGTAGTTATGAAAAAAAGTAGTACCATTTTCTTATTGCTGGTCTTTCTGTTTATTCTGGTAGCGACCGATGCTGATGCTCAACGTTGGACTCAACGAAAAGAATATGCCTCTGTAGGTGTGAATGTTGGTGCTATGAACTATTTCGGGGATATCGTGCCTGCTCCGGATTTTACAAGCCTTCGTATTAAATCAACCCGCCCAAGTGTTGGTGTTAGCTATACATATCGTTTCGCTCCGCGTCTTTCGTTTAGAGGTGGTTTAAACTGGGGCCGCGTTACTGGCTCTGACGCTGAAAGTGCATCAGCGAACGAGGCTGAAAATGAAGGCCGCTTCAAAAGAAACCTTTCTTTCAGAAATGATATAAAAGAATTAAGTGGTGTTCTGATCGTCGATCTTTTCGAAAACAGAAGTGTTTACCGTCGCCGTCCGGATTTTGTACCGTATGGTTTTGTAGGTCTTGCCCTTTTTCATCATAATCCAAAAGCATATTACGAAAGAGGTTCTCACCCAGGCATTACGGCAGCACAGGATATTGCAACCGGTTGGTATGAGCTGCAACCATTGGGTACAGAAGGTCAGTATGCTGATGCCGGAACCGGAGAAGCCTATCCAAAACCATACAAGCGTATCCAGGTTGCTATTCCGTTTGGTTTCGGTGTACGTTACAAAGTTGACAGAAACTGGGACCTTAGCTTAGAAATCGGCTGGAGAAAAACCTTTACAGATTACCTGGATGATGCCAGCTCAGCTTATGCGTTAAAAGCTGATATCTTAAATGGCGGAGGATCAAATCCAAGAGCTGCAGCAATACTTTCTGACAGAAGTGCAGAAACTCGTTTAGGAACAATAATAGGTGATCCGGCAGGACCAAGTGTACCGTATAAGCGCTTACAAGGCTATGGTACGCCAACAGAGAACCCTTTCAGAGGTCACAATTCTGACGAAGATTGGTACATCAGCACTGGTATCAGTCTGAATTATATTTTAGCTACGCGTATACGAAGTCCGAAATTCAGATAATAGAATAAAAAATGATACGTTGTTCGTAAAACTCCGTATTAGCGCTACATGACAATTCACGAATTTAAACAGGCACTCCTTATTTGTTCATTGTTACAAATAGGGAGTGTTTTTTTTAGCAAAGCAACTTTTGCACAGTCTCCGGTTACAACAAGTGAGATAGGCCTGGGTATTGGTGGCGCAAACTATAAAGGTGAGCTTGCTCCCTCTTATAGATTTGGAAACAATCAGCCTGCACTTACTGTCTTTTATCGCCGTGATATTTCAAAACCCATCACAGTGCGTGGCGGTATCATGCTAAGTCACCGTATTAAAGATGACAATACCATAAGCGATGATGCGTATAATCTCCCCTATCCGAATTATCGCCAGGCTGAGGTCAAGTTGAGTCTGGCCGAACTATCAGGAGTAGTAGAGTATAATTTCCTCGATTACTATGATATGCGCCGTAACCCACGTTTTTCTCCCTATTTTTTTGCAGGCCTTGCAGGTTTTGTATACAACGTGAAACTGGCAACAGATAATGGCTTACTGGCAAGCGATCTTAACAAACCTTATAAAACCAAAATAGGTGTAGCTATTCCGTTTGGGGCAGGTGTTAAGTATGCCTTAAGCCGCCACTGGAACCTGGGCCTTGAGTTTGGTGCCCGGAAACTTCTCACAGATAATTTAGATGATCTGGCTGAAGCTGATGGCCCTGTTGTAGCAAACCGCCACGACAAAGATTGGTACTTCTATAATGGTATCAGCTTGTCTTATACAATTTTCAGATTAAATTGCCCCCCACCTTACAGAGCCACACCAGGCATTTTAGATTAGCGAAGGAAAGTTAGCTGAGTTTGCCTTGCATTTTGTAACTTGCAAGGAAATTGTGGTTTAATGAGTCCAAAAGATAAAGTAGATTTAAACAATTTACCCAAACACATCGCCGTTATCATGGACGGCAATGGAAGATGGGCTAAACAACGGGGTGGCTTGCGCATTTTTGGGCATCAGAGCGCTATTAAAGCTGTACGCGAAACAGTAGAGTCTGCTGCGGAAATGGGAATAGAGTACCTTACTTTATACGCATTTTCTACGGAGAACTGGAACAGGCCTGCTTTAGAGGTTTCTGCACTTATGCAGTTACTGGTATCCACTATTCGCAAAGAAACAGCGACGTTAAATAAGAACAATATCCGGTTACAGACAATAGGCAATACAACAAGCTTGCCTAAAGCATGCCAGCAGGAATTGCAGGAAGCTATAGAAATAACAAGCCAGAATAGCCGCATGACGTTGGTGTTGGCATTAAGTTATAGCGGGCGCTGGGATATTACGCAGGCTATGCAACGGCTGGCAGAAGATGTGGGTCATGGTAAGGTAGAGGCAGCTGCTATAAACGAACAAAGTATAGCTAACTATTTGTCTACGGCAGGTATGCCTGATCCCGAGCTTTTGATCCGCACAAGTGGCGAACAGCGCATCAGTAATTTTTTACTTTGGCAGATAGCTTATACCGAACTTTACATTACAGATTTGCTTTGGCCTGATTTCAGGAAAGAGCATCTGTACGAAGCCATAATATCTTATCAGCGCCGCGAGCGCCGGTTTGGAAAGACGAGTGAACAACTAAATAAGTAATAATATTAATGATAAGATGCATCTGGGTGCTTGTGTTTCTGCTTATAATGGGCACAGCATCGTCTCAAAATCTAAGTAGCCCTTCTTCTCAATCAAATCAAATAGACTACGCGCAACCTCAGCAGTACCGTATTGGCGATATAAAAGTTACCGGAACTACTTTCCTGGATGCGAATGCGCTTATATCTGTAGCTGGTCTGAAAGTGGGCGATGAAATAACCGTGCCTGGTGAAGATATTAGCCGCGCTATTCAGAAACTTTGGGACCAAGGTATACTTGGCGACATAGAAGTATTTATCACCCGCCTGGAAGGGAATGAGATTTCCCTGAATTTTGATCTGAAGGAAAGGCCTCGCCTTTCTAAAGTAGAGTTTAAAGGTATAAACAAGTCGCAGCAAGATGCCCTTAAAGAGAAAATAAGTATACAGAAAGGTAAAATTGTAACAGATGCGGTTCTGAACAGTACCCGTAACGTAATCCGGGATTACTATTTGGAGAAAAGCTTCCTGAATGTTAAGACTAATATCACCCAAAAGCCTGATCCGGCTTTGCCAAACAGCGTTGTACTTACTATTGATATAGAAAAAGGCAACAAAGTTAAAATATCGGATATAGAGTTTGTTGGCAACGAAGCATTTAAGGATAAAAAACTGGAGCGCCAGCTGAAGAAAACCAAAGAGAAAAGATTCTACAGGTTTTACGTCTCTTCTAAGTTTCAAAAAGAAGAATACGAGAATGATAAGCAACTCTTACTTGACTTTTATAACTCCGAAGGATACAGAGATGCGACTATTGTTTCCGACTCTGTTTTCAAGACAAAAGACGACCGTTTAGGCATCCGCATTACAGTAGATGAAGGGCAGCAATATTATTACCGCAATATAACCTGGAAAGGAAATTACCTGTATGACGACGCTTATCTGTCTAGAGTTTTAGGTATAAAGAAAGGCGATGTCTATAACAAACAAGAGCTTGAAAAGCGCTTAACCTATAACCCGACAGGTATAGATGTTTCCGGGCTTTATCAGAATGACGGTTACCTGTTCCAAAGTATAGATCCGATCGAAGTACGTGTACAGGGCGACTCCATTGACCTGGAAATGCGTGTTTACGAAGGCCCGCAGGCAACAATCGATAAAGTAATGGTAACCGGAAACGATAAAACCAGTGACTTTGTTATTCTGCGTGAACTCCGTACGTTACCAGGCCAGAAGTATAGCCGTGATGACTTGATAAGATCCAGAAACGAACTGGCAGCACTCGGTTATTTCGACCCGGAGCAAATAGGCTTGAACCCGATCCCAAACCAGGCAGAAGGTACAGTAGATATTAACTATAGCGTAGTAGAAAGACCAAACGACCAGATCAGCTTATCTGGTGGCTGGGGCGGACCGATTGGTGCCGTAGGTACAGTAGGTTTAACCCTGAATAACTTCTCTACGCGTAAATTCTTTGACTGGGATGCCTGGAGGCCAATACCAAGCGGCGATGGGCAGCGTTTATCCTTAAGTGTGCAGGCAAACGGTAAATACTACCAGTCGTACAGCTTATCGTTTACAGAGCCCTGGTTAGGTGGCCGCAAGCGAAACTCGTTAACGGCAAGCGTATTTAAAACTATACGCAGAAGCCCAAGCAGCGATATTGACAGCCGATTGAATGTAGATGGAGCTTCCTTAAGTTTAGGTAGAAGACTAAACTGGCCGGATGACTTCTTCTTCATGAACCATTCAATTTCTTATAACCGCTATAACCTTAAAAATTATGCGTTGTTTCAGGATTTTGATAATGGTAGCTCAAACAGTATCTCAGTTGTTAATACTATTGGCCGTTCAAGTATAGATAACCCGACTTTCCCAAGAAGAGGATCGTCTCTAACACTGAACATCAACTTAACACCGCCATATTCCTTGTTTACAGATAAGCGGAATAACTATGAGTTCATCGAATTTAATAAATGGATGTTCGATGCTTCTTACTTTATAAATCTGGCAGGGAATTTGGTATTGAACACAAGAGCGCACTTTGGTTTCTTGGGTACCTATACGAATGATAGTGAAATCGGCCCTTTTGAAAGATTTAAACTGGGTGGTGCCGGCCTTGGTGGTGGTAATATTTTTGTTGGAACAGAGTATATAGGTTTACGTGGTTATGATGACGAATCTGTTGTGAACAATGCTGATCCAACGCTACGCTCTGCTGGTGGTGTAGCTTATAACAAATTTGTGATGGAAGCACGTTATCTGATCTCTCCAAACCCAGCTGCTACTATTTATGGTTTGGCTTTCCTGGAGGCAGGTAACAACTTTGCTTCATATGATCGCTACACACCATTTAAGCTTTATCGCTCTGCTGGTGTAGGCGCACGTATATTTATGGCTGCATTTGGTTTGTTAGGATTTGATTATGGTTGGAGATTGGATGATCTGCCAGGTCAGCCGCAGGATGCTAAGCGAGGCATGTTCCACTTTATCATAGGACAGCAATTGCGTTAAAACTGGAATCAGTATGAGAAAATTTTTGTTCATCTTTTTAGCAGGCTTTTTACTTTCGTCTGTTTCGCAGGCTCAAAAGTTTGGTTATATTGATTCAAATTTTATCCTGACTAAAATGCCGGCCTATAACAAGGTGCAGCAGGAGATGGATAAAAGTGCAGAAGCCTGGCAACGGGAAATCGAAAATCTGCAGAAAGAAGCAGATAAAATGAAACAGGATTACAAGGCAGAAGAGGTCTTGTTAACCGAAGAAATGAAAAAGAAGCGGCAGGCTGAAATTTCAAAAAAAGAAAAAGAAGTACGCGAGTACCAGCAAAAAGTTTTTGGCTACGAAGGCATGATGTTTAAACGCCGCAACGACCTGATGCGCCCGATACAGGATGAAGTATTTACCGCAGTAGAGAAAGTAGCAAAAGCGCGGCAGCTCCAGATCATGTTTGATAAATCAGGCGATCTGGTAATGATCTACACAAACCCGGTACACGATTATACTGAGTATGTGCTGGAAGAATTAGGATTGGCCTCAGATAAAAAGAACACACCAGGCAGGCAACCAGCGGATGAGCTTGTTGATGACCCGAATAATTTACCTGAAACAATAGAAGACAGCCAGCAGGAGAATAAACCTGTACAACCGGCCCGGCAACAAAAGCCAGCAACAAAGAAAAAGTCTAACAACTAACCTGAACAATTATTAATTAACTAACCAATGATGAACAAAATCAAAACATTAGTAGTAGCGTTTTTACTGATCAGCTTTGCATCTTCTGCACAGACTAACGATCAGCCGCTTAAATTTGGTTATACTAACGTTGAGTATATTTTACTGCAAATGCCAGAAAGCAAGCAGATCGAGAGTCAATTAAAAACGCACAGCACACAACTGGAAGCCAGCTTAAAGCAGAAATACTCTGAGTATGAAGCTAAAATGCAGGCTTACGAAAAAGGAGCTTCTACCATGGATAAAACCATCCGTGAAGACAAAGAAAAAGAGTTAATGAACCTGAATAACTCTATCCAGGAGTTCCAGCGTAGCGCTCAGACATCTTTGCAGCAGAAAGAAAAATCTTTAGTTGATCCGGTTATCGCTAAGATTGATAAAGCTATCAAAGATGTAGCAAAAGAAAACAACTTCACTTATGTTATCAGCAACCAGGCATTACTTGCTGGCCCTGAAGGCGGAGATATTTCTCCACTGGTTTTGAAGAAATTAGGAGTAGACCCAGCTAAGGCGCAAGTACAGTCTGAGCCAGCGGCAAGCAAGCCTGCAGCAACTACAACCCCAGCAACACCTGCTAAAAGCAACGCAAAAAAGAAAAAGAACTAAGTAAAATTTATTTCTTAGTGTGAGAAAGCCGACGTTTATACTTCGGCTTTCTTTTTTTATAATGAAAGATTAAAAAAGTGACTGATTTTTTAGAAAACGAGACAGTTGAAGATTCCGATGACCTGTACGAACACCACAGGATTGTTGTAGATAAAGGGCAGGCATTGCTTCGTGTAGATAAGTTCTTAATGGACCGCCTGCCTAACGTAACACGCAACAAACTGCAGAGTGCTATTCGCTCTGAAGCTGTGCAGGTAAACCACAAACCAGCCAAAGTAAGCTACAAGGTTAAACCTTTAGATGTTATTACGATAACATTAGCAGAGCCTCCCCGTGATACCGATGTTGTAGCCGAAGATATTCCGCTTAATATTGTGTTTGAAGATAGCGAATTGCTAATCGTTAATAAAGAAGCAGGAATGGTTGTGCATCCTGCCTACAATAACTGGACAGGCACCCTCGTAAATGCGCTTACTTATTACCTCCAGAACTTGCCTACCTCACGCAACGGAGAAGGTAGGCCAGGCTTGGTTCATCGCATCGATAAAGATACATCCGGGCTGCTGGTAATTGCTAAAACAGAGTATAGTATGGCTTTCCTGGCTAAGCAGTTCTTCGATCATACGATTGATAGAACGTACTATGCTTTGGTCTGGGGTATACCCAAAGAAGACAGCGGAACCATTACAGGCCACGTAGGGAGAAGTATAAAAGACAGAAGGGTAATGACAGTTTATCCGGATGGATCTTATGGGAAACATGCTGTAACACATTACAAAGTGCTCCGGCGTTTTAAATACGTAGCTTTAGTACAATGTAACTTAGAAACAGGCCGTACACATCAGATAAGGGCGCACATGAAACACATTGGGCATCCGTTGTTTTCTGACACTACATATGGGGGCGATAGCATCTTGCAAGGCACACCAAATGGTACCTACAAAGCTTTTGTGGAGAATGCATTTAAGTTAATGCCACGGCAAGCATTACATGCGAAGTCGCTTGGTTTTACTCATCCTATAACTAAAGAGAAAATATTATTCGACTCTGAGCTGCCGGAAGACTTTACTGCTGTAATTAAAAAATGGGAGCTTTACGAAGATTAACAAAGTATAACATTATAGAAATAAAAAAGCCCGGTTACATTAACCGGGCTTTTTTATTTCTATAATGTTAATCAGATTACTTTTTCTTACCTGATTTGTTGATCTCGTTCAGAGCAGTTTGCGCCTGCGTGTTTGACGGATCTAAAGTTTTAACCATTTGCCAGTGTTTCAGAGCGTTTGGTCTTTCCCCTTTCAGGTAGTAGAAATAACCTAAGTATGAATTTGCTTCAATGAGGTCTTTCTTATACTTATCCTGCTCATTGCTGGCTAACTTAATAAATTCCTCGTAATGTGGCTTTGCTAAACCTTGTGTTGTTTCAGGGTCTTGGCTAGCCATAGCACGCGCTCTCCATAAATGGCCATAAGCATACGTAGGGTTACTTTTTGTAACGTTTGCGTAAGTCTCGTCAGCTTTCTTGAAATATTCGCTTGCCTGCGCAGCGTTACCAGCTTTACCTGCCTGATCACCGGCTAACATATAGATGTTACCCATGTAATAGAAGTCAGCATTAGAAGGCTCAATTGTCTCACGTTTTTTGTTTAACAGATCTATAGCTTTCTGATATTGGCCATCATTTGCGTAAGCGTTGGCAAGCTCCTGGTAGATCTCTACTTTCGTAGCATCCATTGTAAGGGCCTTCTCCAGATTTTCTATCGCTTTTTTATCCTGCTTGTTTTTAGCAAGGATACGGCCATAATACTCATAATCCTCTGCAATCAATTTCTTAGGATCTACCTTTTGTAAGTAGCTCTCAATAGCCTGTAGCGCTTTTTCCGGTTGGCCAAGTTCCATGTAAGAATAAGCCTGCAGACGGTTCATTACTGTGTTGTTCGGGTCTGACTTCAGAACTTCCTGCACAACCTGTAAAGACTGATCGTAGTTCTTCGTTAAGAACAGGAACGACGCATATTTTGCTTGGGTCGCAGGCGTTTTCTCAGCCATATCTACATATTGTTTAAAGGTAGATAACGCTTTGTCATATTGGCCAGCGAAGTAATAAAGCTCACCCAGATCACGGTAAGCAGGAGCAAACTTAGGATCTATTTCAATGGCAGCTTTATAGGCTGTTTCAGCTTCAGGATAGTTACGTGAGCTGGTATACAGCTGGCCTCTTCTCAGGTAGGCGTTGGCATACTTATTATCTAACTGTATCGCGCGGTCGTAAGCAGACATAGCCTCGCCACCGTTTTTCAGTTTCAAATATGCATCACCTAAAACCATGTTTGCTAAAGCATTTTTAGAGTCACGCTCTAAAGCCTGCTTTAAATAATCAACACCTTTGTTTAATTGTGCTTCCGTAGCATTAGGAGTTTCTACATAAGCTTCACCAATCATGGTAAGTACATAAGCATCCTTTTTGCCTTTTTTCAGAGCTTCATTAAAGTGCTGCTCTGCTTTTGCCTGGTTACCGTTCATCATCTCGATCTTACCTAAACCTACGTGGTTTATGCTTGACTTTGAATTAGCGCTTATACCTCTGTTAAAGTATATAGCAGCTGAATCAGGTTTGTTGGTTCTCAGGTAAATATCTCCTAATGCGAAGTATGCGTTGTCGGCCTGCTTCTTATCATTAAGCTGGGAGGTATAAATAGACTTTGCTTCTTGGTAACGCTCTAAATCAACAGCCTTTCTGCCTGCATCTCCAGATTGTGCGAATGCAGCAGCAGAAGGAAAAGCTGCTGCCATCAGTACAATGTACTTCCAGTTATTTGTCATTTTAATTTAAATTTAGTTGTTCCCTATTATGTTTAAATGCTGAATAAGGTCTGTTTAGTTACTTAACCCCGATAACACGTACTGGCATTGTGGCCGGTACTAGCCCGGATTTAAGTATAATTCGTTGGCCTTTATCCCCTGCAATAAATGATACAAATCCTGTGCCAAGCCCTGCTCTCCCTTCTACATTGATAACGTAGAGGTTACGGCGCAGGGGGTAAGTACCTTGCGCAATATAAGCCTGGTATGGCTGGTAGTAACTTTCTGTAGTGGCTGGATTTGGGTCTGTACTGATACCAATTACTTTAACCTGTTTTGTAAAATTAACTGCTGTAGTGTCATCGCTATCGCTTATCCAGTTTACCCCGATTACCCCGATTGCGTTTTTATTTTGTGCCACGTAATCTATTAAAGCTTTATGGGAGTTTGATGCGAATGTGTTTCCGGGCAGCTTCTTTGATACTGTCAGTGAATCACGTACGTATCTGGCGGTGCTTGAGTTATTATTATCAAACACAATAGTAATATTTTCAAGGGTACTTTTGCTGTTAAGCGCTTTCCAGGTGGTAGTGGTGCCACTAAAAATTTGTTTTACCTGGTCCATGGTAAGCAAAGAATCCGGATTGCTTTTATTTACGACCAGTGCTACAGCATCCACAGCAAGTTTGGTTACTTTAGGGAAGCGTTTCTTCTTCTCGAATGCTGCTTTTTCTGTTTCAGTTAACTCTCTTGAAAGTATAACGATTTTGGTGCTATCATTCAGAAGGTCATTCATGGCTTCGCCTTCCGGTTTGTACTTGCCTTCTACGTCCGCACGCTTGTAAATGCCTTCGAATGTGCTTATCTGGGATTCTATGATCGGTTGAAAAGATTCATCTGCTGTAACAACCACATTGCCGGCCGTTGGTGTGCTTACTTCCTGCCCGCCGGATTGGTTACAGGCCGTAAAAACAGAACCAGCAAAAGCAAGCAGCAGCAGTTTGTGGAATAGGTTATTCTTCATATCGGTTATGACGTTTATTTTTTGCGTTTGTCTGGTATATTCTGATAAAACGAAGTACGCCATATAATATTAATATACCACCTATTACATAGCGCATATCGCGTGGTATCGCCAGGCTATTTGATTCTTCAGGCACAAACATGATAAACAGGCCAAGAGAAACATACACCAATGTCATTACTAGGCCAAAAATGCGGGCAAATTTAGAGTAGGATACGTTAATTGATTTATTCTTTCTTGGGCGGTTCATAGTCTTATACTTCAGCAATAAATGTATTGAACATCTAAAAATAACTTTATTAGGCTTAAAATGAAAACAGAAGCCAACAAATATGCATGCTGGCTTCTGTTTTTTACGTAAGGTTAGGGTATATCAGTTCAGGTGAAAGCGAATCGGCATGGTATAGCGTACAGGTACATTTTTGCCGTTTTGCCGCCCTGGCGTCCAGTCAGGCATTTTTTTAATCACGCGCAATGCCTCTTCTTCTGTGCCATATCCTAAACCTTTCAGTACAGTTGCATCTTCTATCTGGCCTGTAGCCGAAACCACAAATGTTACGATCACCATTCCTTCAACTCCGGCGCGTTGAGCTGCTGCCGGGTAAATCAAGTTTTTACCTAAGAACCTGAACATCTCATTTGTCCCGCCACGGTATTCCGGCATAATTTCCACATTTATGAATGGGGCAGTTATAGTTTCTGCTGCACCGGAATCTGTAGAAGTTGGAGATGGTTCCGGCAACGTTGTTCCTGGTACATCTGGGAAAGCGCCATCTATACTTGCTGCACCAATATTTACCTTGCTCAAATCAGATTGATCTGGTATTGGAGTTTCAGCTATAGGTGTATCATCAGCAACTATTGTCTGTTTCTTAAAAGCGGTAGTCTTAACCTTTTCAGACTTTTGTGCTACTGGCGCTGCTGTTGTTTTTTTGGGTTCGATAACGGGTGGAGGAGGAATATCAATTGGGGTACCAATGTCATAAACCGGCTTTTCATACTTTACCTGTTCTCCAAAAATCATGTCACTGACGACTGGCCCTAATAAAGCCCCTGAAAAAGCACTTGTTGCATGTATAGCTGCAAGTATAACATTTCTGCTGTATGTTTTGCGTAGTACATATGCTCCATACGCCTGGTTACGACCTTTAAAGATTACTTCGTTAAAAGTCGAACTTAAGTAATAGCTCTTTTTCATGGGCTGTTTTGTTTTAGGTTAAAGATTTATTTTAAATAGGCATTGCAGTATTGGTTTTTAGTTAGATATGTTAATGAGAATATACGGATTTAAAGTATAGATAGTATGCATGCAGCATTTATTTATTTTTTCTGTTTCCAGATCGGTCTTAAACTGACTTGTCAGATATAAATTATGCACCTTTTTTGTATTTAAACTTTGGGCAAAAAAAAGCCCGGCCAATTTAATGGCCGGGCTTTTTATACTTTAAATTCTTACTTGATCGTGAAGCGGAATGGATAAGTATAGCGCACTGGTACTGTTCTACCGTTTTGCTTACCTGGTGTCCATTTAGGCATTGATTTAATAACGCGTACTGCTTCTTCGTCGGTGCCAGCTCCCAGGCCTTTTACAACCTGAATTTCTGAGATCTCACCAGTTTTACTTACTACGAAGCTTACAACTACTAAACCTTCCACGCCGGCACGTTGTGCAGCTGCAGGGTAGCGAACGTTCTTTTGTACATATTTCTGCATTTCAGAATCTCCACCAGGGAAAGTCGGCATCTGCTCTACATATGTATAAGGCTTTTCCTCTACAACTTCTGCTACTACGGTGCTTGTACCGTCAATGTCACCTAAATCAAGAGGAGCGTTTTTGTCGCCTTCAACGGTTTTTACACCAGCATCAATTTCCTCAAGTTTCTCCACATCCGGAATTTCTTCCTCTTCTACCACTTCGTTGTCACGCTTTACAACCGGTGGTGTATACTTTACAGTAGCACGTACGGGTGGTGGTGGCGGCGGAAGATCCGGTGGCGGTGGTGGTGGTGGTGTGTTTTCCTCCAGGGGTGGTGGCTGTGCCAGTTCTACTTCAGTTATAACGCGCTCTTCCACTACAACCTCTTCGTCGCCTGCAATCATTTTTGCGATCAGCGGCATGCTGACAAAAATCAAAAACAATAAAGTGGCAATGATAGCGGCTTTCGTGATATGGCTGTTATATAGCTTACGAAGTAGATAGGCACCGTATGCTTTATTTCGTCCGTCAAAGACGATATCATCAAGCGATGCTGTAGCTAACTTACTTGCGTCCATATCTGATTATTGTCCGGTTTTAGTCTGAACCAATTGTTTGTCTGTTGCAGCAATTTCTACTAGGGCAAACTTCTTGGTATCAGTAATTTTTAATTCATCTAAAATATCAACTACATTCTTGTAGCGCGATTTATCCATTGGCTTGATCATAACGGTCATCTTATCGTTTGATTTCACTTTTGGCGAAACCAATACTTTACGAATTCCATTAGCCGAATAATCTGTTTCTACCAGTTCCGGGTTTTCAGCTGGGTCGCCAAGTCCGAAGTAATAGTACAGTTTATCGTTCTCACCAAGTATAATCGTCATGGCATTACTGGCTTTCAGAGCAATTTGCTCTTCTTCGTTGTCAGGCTTCACAGGCATGTTGATTTCCATGGTCTGTGGCTTGTTAAACGTAGTCGTAAGCATGAAGAATGTTAACAGAAGGAAGGCAAGGTCTACCATTGGAGTCATATCCAGTGCGGTAGACATTTTTTTGGCGCGCTTCTTTCCTCCTTTGCCGGAGTCGCCACCGGATTCTGGTACTTGTGCCATTTTCTTGTCTCCTTATATTAAAGGTTTGTAGGTCGTTGCTCCATGTCGGTAATCAGGTTAAATCTGTTAACCTTCTTATCCTGCAGGGTGTTAATAACCGTCTGTATCGTCTCGTAATTCACATCTACGTCTCCTTTAATGGCAATAACCACTTTAGGGTTTGTAAGACGCGTCTGTAGTACCCAGTCTCCCAGTTCATTTTTCAATGAGTCGATCGGAATACCCGGTGCCTGGCTGTTGTAGGCTTTACGGGCCTCCATTGGCATCGACAGGAAAGACTTTAGCTGTGAAACCGGTACGCCAAACTCTCCTATGAGGGAAAAAGCTTTGGCTTCTTCCGGCGAGAAACTGATACCGTACTTGCCTGCTACTTTATCTAATAATGCTGCTCTCGTGTTCTGGCCATCTACTCCAAAAAATACCCTGTCCTGCTTATCAATCGATATGGTGATAACGTTTGTATCGGGTATTTTTATTTCTGACACAGAAGAGGGGGTATCTACTACTACTACTTTTTCAGGAGCAGCAGTGGCAGACAGCATAAAGAAAGTAACTAACAAGAAGCCAAGGTCAACCATTGGCGTCATGTCCAATGTGGGTCTGGTTCTTTTTACTTTTACTTTAGGCATCTTCTTTTATTAGAATCAATTAAACAGTGTGTTGTGATCTTGCAGTGGTTGTATCGTGCTGAGCAGCGAACGTAGAGATAATGCTGAAACCAGCTTCATCAATGCTGTACGTTAACTCATCGATTTTGCTTGTAAAGTAGTTGTAAGCAATGATAGCAAGAGCAGAACCTGTAATACCGATAGCCGTGTTGATAAGGGCCTCAGAGATACCGTTTGAAAGTGCTGTTGCATCTGCGGCACCTGATGTTGCAAGAGCGGCGAAGGCCTTGATCATACCAAGTACTGTACCGATAAGACCAACAAGTGTAGAGATGGAAGCAATAGTTGAAATAACAACCAGGTTTTTCTCTAGCATTGGTAACTCAAGCGAAGTAGATTCTTCGATCTCTTTCTGGATAGCAGCAACTTTCTCAGCTTTTAACAGCTCAGGCTCGTTCTGCATCTCTTTGTACTTAAGCAAGCCAGCTTTCACTACGTTTGCAACTGAACCTTTCTGAGCATCGCAGGCAGCCATTGCTCCGTTGATATCACGCTGGTTAAGTTTTGCAGAAATTGTGCGAACGAAAGCAGCAACACCTTTAGTACCTTTTGCTTTGCCGATAGTAAGCGCACGCTCAATAGCGAAAATAAATACCATCAGTACCAAAGACATCAGAACAGGTACTACCCATCCACCTTTGTAAACAATGCCTAAATAGTTACCTGGCAGCGGGTGATTGTTAATGTCTCCACCTTCGAAGTTAGCAGGGTTACCCAATACGAACATGTAAATAAGAACACATGCCAGGAATGCAAGTGGAATAACGATAGTGGCAAATAAAGAGCCACCAGTCTGGCCTTTTTCTTCTACATTAGCATCTTTGCTCACTATTGCAGTCTTTTTTTCCATTTTTTTAAAGTTTAAAGTTTAGTTGTTGTGTTGTAATAAAATTGTTTGGTGTAATAATTAATTGTAATAGATAAACTCTTAGTTCTTTAATGAATTTGCAATATCTCCTTTTTCTCAATTAATCAAATGTTAAGATGCCATAAATTTTTTAAAAAAGCCTTCTGATCAGCGTTTTTAACAATATCTTATTATCTGATAACAATATTTTATTATCGTATGGGAAAACAGAACATCAATATAGCAATTTTAAATTTTCTCCACGAGCCTCTTACGCGTTTTTCTAAGTAAAGTAGCTAATGCCGGTAAAATAACTGAACTCTTTCTTTAAAGAGCGGTACCTGAATTAGAGTATTGCGAACGGGTTTTGGCCTATATTTAACAGCAGCAAATAGGTGTTATTAAACAGCCATAAAAGCTAGTTAAAACGCTTAACTTGTAATACTTAATTCTACGGGTTTGGGCTAAATGTTAGAAAAGGTATCTTAAAAATAGGGATTTTTTCGACAAGTTGTATGGTTGCTTATATTTTTTTTGCCTTGTTCCAGTAATAGTCCATTTGTTCCAAGGTCATGTCCTGTAAGTTTTTGCCATCCTTTGCTGCTTCTGTCTCTAAATACTGAAACCGGCTTATAAACTTAAGATTAGTTCTTTCCAGCGCTTCTTCCGGGTTTATATCTACAAAACGGGCAAAGTTAACAAGCGAGAAAAGCAGGTCGCCAAACTCGGCTGTGGCCGCTTCCTGGTTAATTTGGGTTGCTTCTACGCCATTATACTCACTTTTAAATTCTTCGAGCTCTTCTTCTACTTTTTTCCATACTTGTGTTTTGTCATCCCAATCAAAACCGGCTCCACGCGCCTTCTCCTGAATCCGGATTGCTTTAACAAGAGCTGGCAGAGACGCAGGCACGCCGCCAAGTACAGATTTGTTTCCTTCTTTGATCTTCAGCTTTTCCCAGTTGCGCTTAACTTCTTCTTCGGTGTCAGCTACGGTATCTCCATATATATGCGGGTGTCGGAAAATGAGTTTATCGCACTGGCTATTCAGTACATCCGCTACATCAAACAATCCCTTTTCAGAAGCGATCTTCGAATAAAAGACCAGGTGCAGCATCAGGTCGCCGATCTCTTTTTTCAGTTCCTGGGTATCTCCCTTAAGGATGGCGTCTGATAGCTCGTAGGTTTCTTCGATGGTGAGATGGCGCAGGCTTTCTATGGTTTGCTTGCGGTCCCAAGGGCATTTTTCACGCAAATTTTCCATCACATCAAGCAGGCGGTTAAAGGCCTCCAACTGTCTGCCGCGTGGGCTGTCTTCAAATTTCTGGTCTTGCATACGTACAAATATAAGAAATACCGTAATGTGGTTACAACTTCTGGTACGCTAGCGCTGTATGTTTTATACCAGGGTTTTAAATAGAGTGGCACTTCTGCAAAGTATAAACAACGTATTTGTGTAGAGGTCAGAACTAAAATTATTACTTTTGCATCTGTAAACGAATACGACAAGTGGCATTAATAAAATCGATATCAGGAATTAGAGGAACTATAGGAGGCAAGGCCGGAGAAGCACTTACTCCTATAGATGTAGTGAAGTTTGCCGCCGCCTTTGGTGCTTGGGTACTACAGACAACTGGCAATAACACGATTATAGTTGGTAGAGATGCGCGCATTTCAGGTGATATGGTAAATAAACTTGTATGCGCCACCTTGCAGGGCCTGGGTATACATGTACTTGATGTTGGCCTTTCTACTACACCAACAGTAGAAATGGTAGTGCCGGATAAAAAAGCGGGCGGAGGCATTATACTTACAGCCAGTCACAACCCAAAGCAATGGAATGCATTAAAGTTGCTTAACAGCGAAGGCGAATTTATTTCGGATGCGGAAGGCAAGCTGGTGCTGGAGTTGGCAGAGCAGGAAGCATTTGAGTTTGCACAGGTAAACGAGCTGGGTACCTATACTACCTATGATACGGCCATTGCAGAACATATCGAAGCCATACTTAAGTTACCGCTGGTAGATGTTGAGGCCATTAAAGCAAAGAAATTTAACATCGCCATCGACTGTGTTAACTCCACGGGCGGTATTGCCGTGCCGATGTTGCTGAACGCGCTTGGCGTAACCGATATCACTAAATTGTTCTGTGAGCCTGACGGGCATTTTCCGCACAACCCGGAGCCGGTACCTGAAAACCTGCGCGAAATAGCCAAGGTGATCGAAAAAGGAAAGTATGACTTAGGTATTGTAGTAGATCCGGATGTAGACCGCCTGGCATTAATAAATGAAGACGGGAGTATGTTTGGTGAGGAGTATACTTTAGTAGCTGTTGCAGATTATGTACTTCAGAACAAAGTAGGCAATACAGTTTCTAATCTGTCTTCTACACGCGCACTTTGCGATGTAACCGAGAAAGCAGGTGGGAAATATACGGCTGCAGCTGTTGGCGAAGTAAACGTAGTTACCATGATGAAAGTTACAGAGGCAATTATCGGTGGCGAAGGTAACGGAGGCGTTATTTACCCTGAGCTGCATTATGGCCGTGATGCCTTAGCCGGGATTGCCTTGTTTTTAACCCACTTGGCTAAGTCAGGTAAAAGCATGACGAGCCTGCGTGCGAGCTATCCGAACTATTACATCTCGAAAAATAAAATTGAGCTTACACCTGATGTAAATGTAGATGAGGTGCTCACGCAAATGCAACAGCGTTATGCCCGGCAGCCCATCAATACAATAGATGGTGTAAAGATAGAGTTTAATAAAGAATGGGTGCACCTGCGTAAATCCAACACAGAGCCGATCATCCGTATTTATGCAGAGTCGGATAGCAACGCTACTGCTGACCATTTGGCAAATAAAATAATTGAAGATATAAAAGAAATCATCTCTATAAAGGCTGAGTAGTATGATTTGTTGTTGCTGTTGTTTTTTCAGAAGACCATAGCTGGATTTGCGCCAGCTGGATGTAGCTTTATGAGCTCTTCTGGCTGGCGCAACTTTTTTGTATCCCTA
Organism: Pontibacter arcticus; assembly: GCF_003284895.1. GTDB lineage: Bacteria > Bacteroidota > Bacteroidia > Cytophagales > Hymenobacteraceae > Pontibacter > Pontibacter arcticus. The sequence continues at coordinate 78,993 of NZ_QMDV01000005.1, read as the reverse complement.
AAGAGTTAATCAGATTAAGAGTTAAAAATTACGAACATGCGTGTATATTTAGATAATGCTGCCACTACCCCTTTAGATAAAGAAGTTTTTGATGCAATGACTCCTTATATGTTGGAGCATTACGGCAACCCTTCTTCCATACACATGCATGGGCGGGAAGTAAGGTCTGCCATAGAAAAAGCGCGCCGCTCGGTTGCCACTCTGTTAAATACATCGCCGGCCGAAATCTTCTTTACATCCGGCGGTACCGAAGCCGATAACGCTGCCCTTATCTGCAGCTGCCGCACATTAGGCATAAAACACGCCATTACAACCAAGTTGGAGCACCACGCCGTGCTGCATACCATGGAAATGCTGCGAAAGCAGGATGGCGTACAGTTAACTTATCTGCGTTGCGATGAGCGTGGTGTCATCGATATCGAGCAGCTGGAGGAATTGCTTTCCAGCCAGCCGCAAACATTGGTTTCGATCATGCAGGCCAATAACGAGATCGGGAATCTGAATGATATTGAAGCCATCGGAAAGCTGTGCAAAAAGTATAACGCTATTTTTCACTCAGACACTGTGCAGACGGTAGGCCATTACAAACACGATTTGCAGGAGTTAGGCGTAAACTTTATTGTGGGCTCAGCACATAAGTTTCATGGGCCAAAAGGAGTAGGGTTTCTATATACGGATGCCAGCGTAAAAATACAGCCGCTCATCCAGGGCGGTGCACAGGAGCGTAACATGCGTGGTGGTACTGAAAATGTGTACGGCATTATTGGCCTGGCAAAAGCGCTCGAAATTGCCTACCGCGACATGGACGACCACAAACGCCACATCCAAAGCCTGAAAGACCGCATGATCCACAAACTGAAAGAGCAGTTGGACGATGTAACTTTTAACGGCTTATCAGCGGAGGCAGATAAAAGCCTGTACACGGTATTAAGTGTAAGTTTACCGCCTTCCGAAATAAACGAAATGCTGTTGTTCAGTTTGGATATAAATAAAATATCGGCTTCGGGTGGCAGCGCCTGCAGCAGTGGCACCAGCGTTGGCTCGCATGTATTGCAGGCCCTGAATCTGGACCCAGCCCGCGGCAACGTTCGATTCTCTTTCAGTAAGTATAACACCCCGGAAGAAATAGATTATGTAGCCGAAACGGTTGCTAAACTTTATAACAAGGTAACTGCCTGATAACAGAAACTATAAAGTATAAAAGCCCCTGGCAGCAATGGCAGGGGCTTTTGTTTTAAAGCAAAGTATAAACTTAATTAAAAGTATAAACCCAATGAAAAGTATAGGTGTTTTTTGCGGAGCCAACGCAGGAACAAACGAAGTGTACAGAACAAGCGCCGAGAAACTGGGCAAGCTGATGGCCGCGCAAAGTATAGAGTTAATCTTTGGCGGCGGTAAAGTTGGCTTGATGGGCGTAATTGCAGATGCCGTACTGGGTGGCGGAGGCGCGGCCACAGGGGTAATTCCGCAAAGCTTGGTGGATAGGGAAGTAGCGCACCAAGGCTTATCCGAATTAATTGTGGTACAAACCATGCACGAGCGCAAAGCTATCATGGCTTCCCGGTCGGATGCGTTTGTGGCCATGCCAGGTGGTTTCGGTACGTTTGATGAAATATGTGAGATTATCACCTGGAACCAGTTAGGCATTATTCAAAAGCCGGTTGCGTTTTACAACGTCAATGGTTTTTATGACAAGTTTTTCGATATGATCGACCACTGTGTAGGCGAAGGCTTCATCAACAAAACACAACGCGAAGCAATCATTGTAGAAGATGATGCAGAGCTACTCTTACAGAAAGTAAGGAAAACATCAGACGCTTTCTCGGATTATTGGGTAGATTTTGAGAGGATTTAAGTTGACATTAACTTCATACTTTACGCCAAAGTATAAAGCCTTTTAAAAAGCTAATTGGTGTTTTAAAATTGAAGTATTGTGATTGCCTTTGCTATGTGTTTTCACCAGCAAGCATAAGTAGCCTGAAGTATAGTTGTCGGTGAAAACACCAACAACGGCACCAAAGTATAAATGCTTTATAAAGTATAAAAGCCACCGACAACTGATTGTCGGTGGCTTTTATACTTTGATTTATGAATAAAGCTTAGTTCTGAAGTATGAGGTCTTTCACAGCCGCCACCCAGGTATCGTTCGAGTTCAGGCTTTCTACAAGCTGCCACTTTTCGCCGCCGGCATGTTCAAACATCTCTTTAAATTCTTCGCCCACTTCAATAGTTGTTTCGAGGCAATCGGCTACAAAAGCCGGGCTAAAAGCTAAAACTTTCTTAATGCCTTTTTCCGGAAGCGTTTTCAGAACCTCATCAGTATAAGGCTGCAGCCACGGATCTTTCAATAACCTCGATTGGAACGTAACCGTGTATTGGTCTTCGCGCAGGCCAAGCTGCTCGGCCAGTAACCTGGATGTTGCAAAGCACGACGCACGGTAGCAATATTTATTGCGTTTGTTATAAGAGTTGCAGCAGGCACCCAACTGGCAATAGCCTTTATCGCTTCCTTTCAGGATCTGGCGCTCAGGCAACCCGTGGTAACTGAAAATGACATGGTCGTAGGTATCCTGTGCCATGTGCTGTTTGCCTAGTTCGGCAAAGGCGTTTATAAAACCAGGGTCATCACAGAACGAAGAAATAAAGTTTATACTTGGGATGATCCACCAGTCCTTCACAATCTCCATGATCTTATCCTGCACCGAACCAGTTGAGGCTGCGGCATATTGCGGGAACAGGGGCAATACAATAATACGATCCACACTTTGCTCCTGCAGTTCTTCCAAAGCGCTTTGTATACTTGGGCTTTGGTAACGCATACCAAAAGCAACATGGTAGCCGTTGCCCAGCACTTGCTGTAGCTTTTTCTGAAGATCTAAGCCATGGAATAACAACGGCGAACCGCGTTCAGTCCAGAGCTGCTTGTATACTTTAGCCGACTTTGGTGCCCGGAATGGCGCTATAATGCCGTTAATTAAAGCATAACGTGGTATAGCAGGTATATCAATTACGCGCCTGTCCAGCAGGAACTCACGCAGGTATTTTCGTACGTCAGGCGTGTTTGGCGTATCCGGAGTGCCCAGGTTTACAAGCAGAACGCCGATTTTACCAGTTGATTTTTTGCTCATCTATATTATAGTTCTTATCAGGTACAAAGATACAAAGTATAAACTGTTTGTGCTGATTGATAATATTTATAACTCCATAGGAAATACACAACCTTACCTTAATACAATAATTGCCGGAAATGTTCAGTGGGCAGCCTTAAATTTTGCGGATTATAAAGTATGGAACGCACAACATATATTACGTTTATAGTAAGTGGGCGTATCCGGTTGTAAACCAATTAATTCGGATATAAGCAGTACATGTCATAAAAAAGAAGTAATTTTGCAACCTCAAATTTAAGGGTATGGCAGAAACTCCGCACAAAGCCGGTTTTGTAAGTATAGTAGGTAAACCGAACGTGGGCAAATCAACGCTCATGAACGCGCTGGTAGGCGAAAAACTTTCTATTATCACGTCGAAGGCACAAACTACGCGTCACCGCATCATGGGCATCCTGAACGGCGACAACTTCCAGATGGTATACTCGGATACGCCCGGCATCATTAAACCGCAGTACGCGCTCCACGAATCCATGATGGGTTTTGTGCGCACATCGCTGGAGGATGCCGATGTTATACTTTTCGTAACCGATATTTACGAGAAGCACGACGAAGAAGAAGTGATCAAGCGCTTGCAGCATGCCGAAGTACCGGTGCTGGTACTGATCAATAAAATAGACCAGGCCACTGTGCAGGATGTAAAAGATAAGATGATCTACTGGCAGGAAAAAATGAACCCGACAGAGGTTTTACCTATTTCTGCCTTGCACAGCACCAACACCGAGCATTTGTTCGAGCGCCTGATGCATTATTTGCCCGAGCATCCGGCCTATTTTCCGAAAGATGAACTGACCGACAAGCCCGAGCGTTTCTTTGTGTCTGAGATCATCCGCGAGAAAATCCTGCTCAACTATAAAAAGGAAATTCCTTACAGCTGCGAAGTAGTAATCGAGGAGTTTAAAGAAGAAGAGGAAATTATCCGGGTACGTGCTGAAATAAGTGTGGAACGCAAGAGCCAGAAAGGCATTGTGATTGGCCACAAAGGCGAAATGCTCAAAAAAGTAGGCACACAGGCCCGCATTGATATGGAAGAGTTTTTCCAGAAAAAGATATTTCTTGATTTGTATGTGCGCGTGAACGAAAACTGGCGAACCGACCAAAAGCTGCTTCGGCGCTTCGGTTACAGCGAGTAGCGTTTGATTGAAATTTATTTTTGCAGGCGAGAAGGATTAAGTTAAGGTTCTGCAGAAGCGTTTTTTGAGTCACATAGCAGCGCTATGGGGAGAGAAAAATGCGAATGCAGGCTCTTAAATGAGTCATTCGTAGCGCAAAATATAAACTTTAATCAAACGCTGAATAGGCGCACAGTATAAAGCTTCGGAACAAGGTGTTCCGGGGGCACTTTAATTTTTTTATTTTTATCAGATGTCATCAAACATCATTGCCATTGTAGGCCGCCCGAACGTGGGCAAGTCTACTTTATTTAACCGCCTGGTGGGTTCCCGCAAGGCTATCATGGACAACGAAAGCGGCGTAACCCGCGACAGAAGCTACGGCCACGGCGAGTGGTGCGGCAAGTTTTTTACCGTAATTGATACGGGTGGCTACGTACACGGCTCCAGCGATATTTTTGAAGAAGAAATTAACAAGCAGGTAGAACTGGCCATTACAGAAGCCGATGTGATCCTGTTTATGGTTGATGTGGATGCCGGCCTTACTGGCCTGGACGAAGAGTTTGCTGCCGTATTGCGCCGTTCCAAAAAACCAATCTACATAGTAGCCAATAAAGCCGATACACACGCACGTGCACACCAGACGGGCGAGTTTTATGCTTTAGGTGTTGGCGAAGAGATTTACCCGATCTCGTCTCAGAACGGTTCCGGTACAGGCGACCTGCTGGATGAAGTAGTAAAGCACTTTAAAGACGAAGGCGTAGAAGACCCTGATGCAGGTATCCCGAAAATTGCCGTGCTGGGCCGCCCGAATGCAGGTAAATCATCTTTTGTAAACTTACTGCTGGGCGTAGAGCGTAACATTGTAACCGATATTGCCGGCACCACCCGCGATGCCATACACTCGCGTTACAACGCGTTCGGTAAAGAATTTATATTGGTTGATACGGCCGGTTTGCGCCGCAAAAGCAAAGTAAACGAAGACATTGAGTTTTACTCTGTGATGCGTGCCGTACGTGCCCTGGAAGATGCCGACGTTTGTATTGTAATGCTGGATGCCACCCGTGGTATAGAAGCGCAGGATGTGAACATCATTACATTGGCTGAGAAAAACCGCAAAGGCATTGTTATACTTGTAAACAAGTGGGATCTGGTTGAGAAAGACACTAACTCCACAAAAGAGTTTGAAGAACTGATTCTCGAAAAGATCGCACCGATCAAGTATGTGCCGGTTATCTTTACTTCGGTACTTACCAAGCAGCGTATCCACAAGGCGGTAGAGAAAGCGATGGAAGTGTACGATAACAAGACCCGTAAAATCTCAACATCCAAACTGAACGATAAGATGTTGCCGGAGATTGAGCGTTACCCGCCGCCAGCTATTAAAGGTAAATTGATCAAGATCAAGTATATAACGCAGATACCGACGCACAACCCGACGTTTGCCTTTTTCTGCAACCTGCCGCAGTATATTAAAGAGTCGTATACCCGTTACCTCGAAAACAGGTTAAGAGAGCATTTCGGATTTGAAGGCGTGCCGATTAAATTGGTGTTCCGAAAAAAATAAACGGTCTAAATATTAGTACGCATTAATATAGTATCTATATTTGTGTCTATTTTTAAAAAATCATAAAATAACATGAAAAAGGTATTTGGTTTACTTTTCGTTGCTGGTCTTTTCACTTTCGCTTCTTGCAACAATGCAGAAGAGGCTGCTACTGAGACTGAAACTACTGAAACTACAGTAGAAGAAACTGTTGTTGAAGAAACTGTTGTTGATTCTACTGCTATGCCAGTTGATTCTATGTCAGTTGATTCTGCTGCAGCTGCTCAGTAATTAGCAACAAACAGTACGATCCGGTTAACACCGGTAAAAAAGGCACTACTTAGTAGTGCCTTTTTTATTTTTATCCAACTATATAGATTTATCTCCGTATTCGGTGGATGTGCTTGCAGATTGGCTGCCAAACCAGCTTTTGAGCAAGTATAGATTCAGGACAAATTGCCGGACCAAGTAAAGAAAACATACTTTGAAGATCATCAAACCAAAAACAATTTATATGCTACTGGCTGTGGCTGGCGCTTTTACGTTTGCCGCCTGTAACAAAACGGCCGATGATAAAGCCGAGCGTATGGAAGATGCCGCCCAGGATACGGCTGATGATATGAAAGACGCTGCCCGCGATACGGATACAACTGCCGTACTGCAGTAGGCTTACCTCGAAGTAAAATTTTTATTATATTTTAACTTAAATTTAATTACTATGAAAAAACCAATTTTTATGCTGATGGCCGCTGGCCTTTTCACGTTCGCATCATGTGATTCTCCTGCTGAAAACAATACTGAAGAAGCTGCAGAACAAGTAGAAGAGTCTGCTGAGCAAAGAGCTGATCAGATCGAAGAAGCTGGTGAGCAGCAAGCTGACCAGATGGAAGAAAATACAGATAACATGGATTCTACTACTGTTATCCAGTAATCAGACTCCTTTTACATAGAAAGAGCGCGTGCCTTACATCAGGGTACGCGCTCTTTGCTATTAAGCAATATTTATACTTGGCTAAGCTCCCAGCCGTTTCTGGATAGCGCTGTTTACGATCCCAAATAAATTTTTAGGCGTAAATGTGCGCCAGGGCAGTTCTTCGAGTGCGCCGCCGGAGTTCAGGTAATAATCCAGGCCGTAGCTTTGCATCTCGCTCAGCACAAACTCCCGGAACCCGATTGCCGCAATCCAGCCGTCTTCCACATCTTCAAACCACTCTTCATAATAGGAGTCGTCGGAGCCATGGAAATTAAAAACGTTCTCGCCGATAAGTATAAAATGCTTGATGCCTTCCTGCACTAAGGGGTCGATAATGTTGCGTTTCAGGTGCATGATGTCGTTATTGATGGCATCGTTCCATTCACCCATAAACTCGATTACGGCAAAGCCAAGCTCATAATCTGCAAAAAGTATTTTTATAAAAAGCGTTTCAGATTCGATATCGTCCCATTGCGGATGGATGTAGTAGCCGTAAATAGTATGCGTAAATTCTGTTTCGCTGTTTTCTGCGCCATAAAGCGGAGATTGAGGGTCATCGGAGGCTGAATAAAGCTCCAGCCAGTTATAAAAAGGTTCTATGGTATGCATATGTTCTGTTCGTTTTAGGGCAGAGGTAGCATTTACTGTTTAAGGAAGTATAAAGTTTATGGGCGAAGCTATACTTTTACTTCAGAAACTAAATTGTTTATACTTGGTTTGTTTCTGATGCAAACCGTTAAGACTGCCCATTAATATACATGAAACCATTTAAGGGCAATATGCTGTATTGGCCTGTACCAGCGTTATACTTTCATGATGAATTTAATTTTTAGTACGATGAGCTCAAAACCTGCTGCAAGCCTGCAGCGCTTCGTTTTTATACTTTGCCTTTTAATAAGCAGTGCCATTTCGGTAGCAGTTGCCGCGCCCGATTATGTAAAAGTATATCACCCGGTTATTAACCGCGCTGAGCTGCAGATCATGGATAAAAATTATGCGGAAGCGCTGGCCTCTTACCAGGAAGCCTTTGCAGCCGTGCCCGATGCTTTTGCCCGCGATTATTACAATGCAACTGTGTGCGCGCTGCTGGCCAATAACGAAAAACAAACCTTTGCCTACCTGCAGGCGCTCGCTCAGAAAGGCGTCAGCCTCGATTACCTGAAACGCCAACCTGTATTCGACTCATTGGAACAAACAAAGCCCTGGCGCAAATTCGAACGCAAATACTCAAAATACCACCGGGTCTACAAACGCAAAGCCAACCTCGACCTGCGTGCCGATCTGGATGAGTTGTATGCGCGCGACCAGTATTTCAGGCAGGCAGAAGGCGGCTTGCGGGTGTATGGCGATACGTTGCGTAAAATAGAAGCTGATAACGTAAAAAAACTTTTAAGCTGGGTTGATAAGTATGGTTACCCCGGAGAAGCTTTGATTGGCGTAGCAGATACTTTAGAACAACTGCCACGCTTTAGTATTGTAATGCAGCGCCAGACCAAAGCCAGCCGTGGGTACGATTTTACGCCGGTACTTCGCAAGGCGGTGCACGAGGGCCGGTTAGCGCCGCAGGTAGCTGCTTATTTAATGGATGTACGGGAAGGCGATAGCAAGTATAAATCGCGGGCGCTGGTAAAAGTAAACTGCACCAACCCGGAAGAGTGCGAAAAAGATAAGAAGCTACGAGCTGCCAAAGGTTACTTAGTCGAGAAGATGAGTAAAAAAGAACTGAAGCAGGTAGATGAGGAACGCGCGCAGCTTGGCCTGGAAACGCTAAGCGAATACCGCGATAAGATTCGCTTTAACTTAAAAGATAATCGCTTTAAGCTAAGTAATAACTGGGCTGTGGCCAATTATTTTGTACCCAGCAGCGAGGCCGCACGCGTGATCATGCAAAACCTGGTAGCCGCCGACTAAGCTAACCATAAAGTTACTTAACGTTTTAACAAATCTATACCTGTTGCCTTTGCTGTGTGTTTTCACCAGCAAGCACTAATCAGGTAAAGTATAGTTGTCGGTGAAAACACCAACAACGGCAGGTTTGGAACGACAGGTTTATGCATTACAATTCGAAACTCAAAACAGCTAATCACATAAAAAAGAGCGGGCAGAAAAGTTTATACTTTCCTGCCCGCTCTTTTTATACGTTAGACCTGCTAGTTTTTCGAAGGATCATCCGTGGTGTAAGCATCAATTGCAGCGCGTACGTTTCCATACTTTTTAAGTAAAGCGGCCGCTTCGGGTTGCGGCAGTTGCAACTCATCCATCACCATGCGTATGCCGCGGTCTACCAGCTTGTGGTTAGATAGCTGCATATCTACCATTTTATTTCCTTTCACGCGGCCCAGGCGTACCATAGTGGCTGTGGTCAGCATATTCAGGGCAAGTTTCTGGGCGGTGCCGGCTTTCATGCGGGTGCTGCCGGTTACAAATTCAGGGCCGGTTACAACTTCTACCGGAAAATCTGCGGCAGCGGCTACGGCACTATTCGGGTTACAAACAATACAACCGGTGGCAATTCCTTTCGCCCGGGAGGCTTCCAGACCACCTATCACATAAGGCGTACGGCCCGATGCGGCAATCCCGACTACTATATCCTTTGCGGTAATGTTGTGTTCCTGCAGGTCTTTCCAGGCTTGTTCGGCGTCATCTTCTGCAAACTCTACTGCTTTCCGGATAGCTGTATCGCCCCCTGCAATAATGCCGATCACCATACCATGCGGCACGCCATACGTAGGCGGACATTCGGAGGCATCCACAATGCCTAACCGGCCGCTGGTGCCAGCCCCGATATAAAACAGCCTTCCGCCAGCACTAAGTTTTGTGACAGTAGCGTTTACCAGCGCCTCCAGTTGCGGAATGGCTTTTTCGATGGCAAGCGGAACGGTTTTGTCTTCGCGGTTAATGTTTTCGAGGAGTTCCCGCACAGGCATTTGCTCCAGGCTGTTGTAATGCGAAGCCGATTCGGTGGTAGACATTGTTAAGTTGTTAAGATGGGTTATCACAAAGTATAAATGCTAAATTTTATACTTTGTGATAACCGGATTTTATATTTTTTACTTTTGATTTTCTTCCTGCGCCAATAAAGCTTGATGGTAATGGATCATGCCTTCGCTTGGCGTGCTAAGTATTTTGCCGATGTTGGCGCTATACTTTTTAGCTACCTGCTTTAGCGTATCCGAAAAATGGAAAGCGATGGAGCCCACAAAGTTTACAGGAATGTTTGTGAAGTTATCATACTTGCAGACCTGCGTTTCGAAAAAGTCAGAGAAGTTTTCGTAGATCATAGCGTGTATAACAGGGTGCTTGCGCTTTTCGTGAATAAATTTAGCGAAAGAAGCCATGTACTTGCTCGGGATGGTGCTGTGGTATACTTCCTCCAGCACACCTTCTTTGGTAAGGTTAAAACGGTTCTTAAGCGATTGTGCCAGTTCGTCCGGCAGTTCGCGGTACAGGTACGCTTTGATCAGCATCTTGCCCAGGTAAGCGCCGCTTCCTTCATCCCCCAATAAAAAACCCAGCGACGGTACGTTGTCGATGATGTCTTTCCCATCATACAAACAGGAGTTGGAGCCTGTGCCTAAGATGCAGGCAATACCCGGTTCCTGTCCGCAAAGTGCGCGGGCGGCACCTAACAGGTCATGGTCAACTTCTACTTTCGTATCCGGGAAGGCTTTGCTGAGCGCATCTGCTACCAGTTTGTTACGGTCTTCGGAGCTGCAGCCAGCGCCATAGTAATAAATAGCGGTAGGTTTTTGGCCCTCCATCTGCGGGAGCAATTCATCTTTCAGCGAAGTATAAATCTGGTCTGTATCCTGGTACATCGGGTTAATGCCGGTTGTAAACATTTGTTGCAAGACTTCTGTGGATGTTATCAGGCGCCAGTCTGTTTTGGTAGAGCCGCTATCAGCAAGTAAAATCATCGTTTTTTGTATGCGTTATATGGTAAAACCATCTCTGGTTAAAGAACCTGTTACTTATTTTCGGTAAGAAGAGTTTTTAACAAACCCGATAACTGTAAATTTATCAAAAACATTGGCATTATGCGGCGCATCTTTCAACTCTGGTGTTAAATCCTGGCCGGCCCAGTGCTCGTAATGCTTCCCGTCGCGCCACATTCTTGATTTTTTAACGTCGTAAATTATACCTTCGTACGCCACCCAGATTTCCTCGCGGTCCTGGCCGTTACGAAGGGCAAGCTGCTGTAAAGTATATTCGGGTAATTCGTCCATTTTATGAGGTTGATTCTGTCGTGTTGATTGGATAATGGATAAGGCTGTAGAGGATTGACTTATTTAGTTGGCTCATGAAAATTAAATAGCAGCCCTTTAAAGTATAAACACATTAGCCAATGCGCGCCTGCGCCAAAATCCAGCGGTTTGGTATTTCGCCTTTTATGGCATTCAGGTAATCTTCGTAACTGCAGGGCACTATGCGCTTACCTTTATCAGCGGAAAGAGGTTCTACTTCAAGCCACCATTTTTCGCTGTTCCTGTTTTTGTAGAAGACCATGCGATCCGGCCCATCGTTAAACGCCACGGCATACTTGGTAAATTGCTTGTCTGAGAAGTTAAGCTCGTTTTTGCGGTTGTAAAATCCTTCCACAAAATACCAGATCATGGTGGCAATGGTCATGGCGGTTACTTCGCGCGGGTCCAGTGCCGGATCGTACTCATAAATACCAAAAGAAGTAAGGGCATCGTTCTGGCCGGCATACCAGCATAGCTGACAGGCTTCCTCGCCGGTTAAGCCAAAGGGGTTGGCAGGTTCGTAAGCAGGCGCATCCTGGTGGCGTATGGCCGAAATATCGATTGTCAGCAGGTCGGCCATCCGGATAACGGGCTCCATTTCCGGCAGGTTTCTGCGTACCTCACCTACGCGGTAAGCCTCAAAGTTCAGTTTCTCGAGTGTACCCATTACTTCCGGCTCCACTAAATAAGACTGGTACCCGATCTGGCTTAAGCTGAAAAGGTAGTTGGGTTCGTGCATCAGTATCTGGCGGAGCTGCTTTTTATTGGCCGGTGCGGTACTTTCTTCGGTCATGTCCAGGCTGCTGTCTACGGTTACCATGTTCACGGCGCGGTCGAGGTGTTCGTAACCCAGATACTGGCCATATTCCAGGTCGTGGGAGCCGCCGATAAGTACGGGTATAGTGTTATGGGAGATAAGTACTTCCACGATTTCTTTCAGGCGGAGGTTAGTATCTTCCAGGGTAATGCCCGGGCGTAAATTACCCAGGTCTACTAGCTGGCAGCGGCCTGCGCCTTTAAACAAACTGTAAAGCTTTTTCCGGACGGCGCGTGCGGGCGTTTGCTCATCTGTCTGTTCAGGCAGATCTGTTGCTTCGGTGCTGCGTCCTCTTGTTTCGTTAATTCCTATCAGGGCAATATCGGCGCCGCGCCAATCTGGGAACTTGCTTTCGAAGCGCTCGATGTAAGCGCCCAGCGTGCGCGGGTTTTTAAGATGGGCAAATACATCTTCGTTCAGCGGCTCAAAAAAGATAGAAAGATTCATATAAGAAATGCAGGAAAAAGAAATGAACGATAAAACAGAATTAGCTATAAACTCCTGAAATTAGGGGAAAGTAAGGAACAAAAGAAACAGCTTATAAATATAAGATATGTCTGATGTTTCTGGGAAACGAAGCGGAATTTTCAAAAAAAATAGTTAAAATGCAGTAGAATTAGTGCAAAAATTATAAGTTAGCAACCACACAACCAGCCTTAAAACATATTAAAGTTAATAACCGACCCAACCATGACTACAACCCGTACCTTTGATTTGCTGTCTTATCAGCTACAGAACTATCCGCAGCCGGACTGCCTGGCCTCCAAAGAAAACGGGAACTGGGTAAAGTATAGCACACAGCAAGTACAGGATTATGCCAACCAGGTTAGCTTAGGTCTGCTTAAATTGGGGATCGGCAAAAACGATAAAGTAGCCATTATTTCGCTTAACAGGCCAGAGTGGATTTTTGCAGATTTTGGTATTCAGCAGGCAGGCGCGATAAGTGTGCCGATGTACCCGACCATCACGGTAGAAGATTACCGTTACATTTTCGCGGATGCCGAGGTGAAAGCTGTTTTTGTATCGGATATAGAGCTGTACAATAAAGTAGTAGCCGCTACTACAGGCTCCGAAAGTATAAAAGCCATTTATACTTTTGATCGTATCCCGGGTGCGAAACACTGGAGCGAAGTGCTGGAAATGGGCAAAGGCGGCGATGTAAAACAACTCGACCCGATCAAGGAAGCCATCAGCAAAGACGACACTTTAACCATTATTTATACTTCCGGTACCACCGGCAACCCCAAAGGTGTAATGCTGACCCACGAAAACCTGGTGAGCAATGCAATGGGCGCTTACCCGTATGTGCCGCTTAACCAGCATCACCGCGCGCTCAGCTTTCTGCCGCTTTGCCATATTTTCGAGCGGATGCTTACTTATCTGTATATGCGTGTGGGCGTATCGATTTACTATGCCGAAAGTATAGAGAAAGTAGCCGACAACCTGAAAGAAGTACAGCCGCATGTATTTACCACCGTACCTCGCCTGCTCGAAAAAGTATACGATAAGATCGTAGCCAAAGGAATGGAACTGGAAGGCGTGAAACGTAAGCTGTTTTTCTGGGCACTGGAGCTTGGCTTAAAGTATGACACCCGCGAAAACCAGGGTTGGTGGTACAACAAGCAGCTGGAGCTCGCCAACAAGCTTATCTTCAGCAAGTGGCGCGAAGCGCTGGGCGGTAACGTAATTGCCATTGTATCAGGTGGTGCGGCGTTGCAGCCACGTCTGGCCCGCGTTTTCTGGTCTGCTAATATCCGCGTAATGGAAGGCTACGGCTTAACCGAAACATCGCCTGTAATTACTGTGAACCGCGCCGAAGCCGAAAACAACGTGATTGGAACAGTGGGTATGGCCATAGATGGCGTGGAAGTGAAAATTGCAGAAGATGGCGAAGTACTGACGCGCGGCCCGCACGTAATGAAAGGCTACTACAACAAACCTGATCTGACAGCGGAAGTGATTGATGCGGATGGCTGGTTCCATACCGGTGATATCGGCGAAATGGTAGAAGGCAAGTTCCTGAAAATCACCGACCGCAAAAAAGAGATGTTCAAAACATCAGGCGGTAAATACATTGCCCCGCAGCAGATCGAAAATAAATTAAAAGAATCGGTTTTAATAGAGCAGGCAATGGTGGTTGGCTCCGGCGAAAAATATGCCGCCGCACTTATTGTGCCTTCTATACTTGGTCTGCAGGATTGGTGCCAGCACAAAAACATCCCGTATACCAACGACAAGGATATGCTGCAGAACCCGGTTGTGATCGAGAAGTTTCAGCGCGAAATAGACAAAACCAACGAGCATTTAGCGCAGTTCGAGACTATCAAAAAGTTTAAAATTGTGCCAAACCAGTGGACTGTTGAGACCGGCGAGTTAACGCCAAGCCTTAAAGTAAAGCGTAAGATCATCACGCAAAACTGGCAATCCCTGATCGATAGCATGTATAGATAAAAGTATAGATTTATACTTCAGAGCAGCTTATAAACTAAAAAAGCCTTTCTTAACCAGAAGGGCTTTTTTAGTTTATACGAATTTATGCGTTACATTATAGTATCTGTGTGGCATATCATTCGTACTGAATATGATGCATGACGATAAAATATTTTTAAATATAGTATGCAAGCATAACATTTATTTTTATATTTGATAACATCATCGCTTGTACATGAAGCCGGAAGAAACAGTAGACTATAATTTTAAAGTATGTTGGCATGCCATCTCGCGTATGTATAATACCGAGGCTGCCAAAAACGATATAACCACCTCTATCGGGTTTGTGCTGCTTAACATTGACCAGCAGGCCGGTACGCCCGCTACCAAAATAGCACCCTTGCTTGGCCTCGAAGCCCGCAGCCTTACCCGCATCCTGAAAAGTATGGAAGAGAATGATCTCATCTATAAAGTATCGGATGCTCGGGATAAGCGCCTTGTCCGCATTTTTTTAACGGAAAAAGGCCTCGAAAAGAAAGAGGTTTCACGGAAAACGGTGCTGCATTTTAACCACAAAGTACGCGAGCAGATACCGCAGGAAGAACTGGACGTGTTCTTTAAAGTATGCGGCCGTATTCTGGGGATGATCGAAAACAAAAATATTTATTAAACCATAGACAATTAGACCTATTCTATGAGAAGAATAATTAAAAAAGTAGCGGTATTAGGTTCCGGCGTGATGGGTTCGCGTATTGCCTGCCACTTCGCCAACATTGGCGTACAGGTGTTGCTGCTGGACATAGCCCCGAAAGAACTAACGCCCGACGAAGAAAAGAAAGGCCTGACGCTGGAAAGCAAAGCCGTTCGTAACCGCATTGTAAATAATGCACTGCAGGCCGCGATTGTTTCTAACCCGTCGCCGATCTACCGCAAAGCAGATGCAAGCCTGATCAAAACAGGTAACTTCGAGGATAACATGAAGGATATTGCTACTGCCGACTGGACCATCGAAGTAGTAGTAGAGAACCTGAAGATCAAGAAAATTGTGTACGACCAGGTGGAGCAATTCCGCAAGCCGGGTACGCTGATCTCTTCTAACACATCCGGTATTCCGATTCATTTGATGCTGGATGGCCGTTCGGATGATTTCAGAAAGCACTTCTGCGGTACGCACTTCTTTAACCCGCCGCGCTACTTAAAACTTCTCGAGATAATTCCTACGCCGGAAACGGACCAAAGTGTAGTGGATTTCCTAATGCACTACGGGGATTTATACTTAGGAAAGACAACTGTACTGGCTAAAGATACGCCTGCCTTTATTGCAAACCGGGTTGGTATTTACGCCATTATGCAAGGCCTGCAGGTAATGAACAAACTGGGCCTGAACGTAGACGAGGTAGACAAAATCTCCGGCCCGATCATCGGTCGCCCGAAGTCTGCAACGTTCCGAACGCTGGATGTAGTTGGTTTGGATACGCTGGCGAATGTGGCCAACGGCTTGTACCAGACCGGCGAAAAAGACGAATCGCGTGAGCTGTTTAAGCTGCCTGCTTACCTGCAGACAATGGTAGATAACAAATGGCTGGGCGATAAATCCGGACAAGGTTTCTACAAAAAGACAAAAGATGCGAACGGCAAAACCGAGATTCTGACGCTGGACTTAAATACGCTGGAGTACGGACCAAAGCAGAAAGCCAAGTTCCAGAGTCTGGAAGTGTTAAAGCCGATCGAAGACCTGAAGAAACGCATCAAAGCCTTCTCCGGCCAGAAAGATAAAGCAGCACAGTTCTTAAATGAGTCGCTTTACGGTTTGTTCCAGTACGTGAGCAACCGCATACCTGAGATTTCGGATGAACTATACAGAATAGACGATGCCATGCGTGCCGGCTTCGGCTGGGAACTGGGTCCGTTTGAGTACTGGGATGCCATTGGTGCCCGCGAAGGTGTGCAGCGCATGACCGAAGCCGGTTATCAGCCAGCAGCCTGGGTACAGGAAATGTTGGAAAGCGGCAAAGAGTCTTTCTACATCGTAGAGAACGGCCAACGCCGCTATTACGACATCAACTCCAAAGAATACAAAGCCATACCTGGTGCTGAGAACTTCATTATCCTTGAAAACCTGCGTGGCAATAAGGTTATCTGGAAAAACAGCGGCGCTACTATACTTGACTTGGGCGATGGTATCCTGAATGTGGAGTTCCATACGAAGATGAACACCATGGGCGGCGATGTGATCATGGCCCTGAACAAAGGGATCGAGCTGGCTGAAAAAGATTTCCGTGGGATGGTAGTTGGTAACGATGCAGCTAATTTCTCTGCCGGTGCTAACGTGGGCCTTATCTACATGTATGCGCTGGATCAGGATTTCGACGAACTGAACATGATCATCCGCCAGTTCCAGAACACCATGATGCGCATGCGCTACTCGGCTATACCTGTAGTAGGCGCACCGCACGGCTTAACACTGGGTGGTGGCTGCGAATTGAATTTACATTGCGATCATATACAGGCATCTGCTGAAACCTACATGGGCTTGGTTGAGTTTGGTGTTGGCCTGATACCAGGCGGTGGCGGTACAAAAGAAATGACGCTGCGTGCTGCCGATATGTATGCCGAAGGCGACATCGAGTACAACGACCTGAAAAACGTGTTCCTGAACATCGGTATGGCAAAAGTTTCTACGTCGGCTAAAGAAGCGGTGGACTTAGGCTTTATGCGCAAATCTGATGGCATTACAATTAATAGTAATCGTCTGATAGCTGATGCCAAAGCGCAGGCTATACTTATGGCCGAAGCAGGTTACAGCAGACCAGTAGAGCGCACCAACATCAAAGTACAGGGCCAAGGCGCATTGGGTATGTTCCTGACAGGTGCAAACGCGATGTATACAGGCCGCTACATGTCAGCACACGACCTGAAAATATCTCAAAAGTTAGCTTATGTAATGTGCGGTGGCGATTTATCTGCCCCAACCGAAGTAAGCGAACAATACCTGCTGGATCTGGAACGCGAAGCCTTCTTATCATTAACAGGTGAGCGCAAAACACTGGAGCGTATCCAGAGCATCCTGACAACAGGCAAGCCGCTGAGAAATTAATTCTATAGTATAAACTATAAAAGAGCATCAAAATGAACAATGCATATATAGTAGCCGGATTTCGTAGCGCAGTAGGCAAAGCAGGCCGCGGCGGTTTCCGGTTCACCAGACCCGATGACCTGGCAGCTGATGTCATCAAACATTTAGTAGCTTCTGTACCCGCTTTAGACCCCGAGCGTGTAGACGACCTGATCGTTGGCAACGCCGTACCGGAAGCAGAGCAGGGCTTGCAGATCGGCCGTATGATCTCACTTTTATCCTTGCCTCTGTCGGTGAGCGGTATGACGGTGAACCGTTACTGCGGATCAGGTTTAGAAACCATCGCCATTGCTGCCAACCGCATTGCAGCAGGTATGGCCGATTGTATTATTGCAGGCGGTACAGAATCTATGTCGATGGTGCCAACTGCCGGCTGGAAAACAGTGCCAAACTACAAAATTTCTAAAAACAACCCGGACTGGTACCTGAGCATGGGGCTTACAGCTGAAGCAGTAGCAGCAGACTACAAGGTTTCACGTGAAGACCAGGACGAATTTGCTTATAACTCGCACCGCAAAGCACTCGATGCGATCAAGAACGGCTACTTTAAAGAGCAGATCGTTCCGATTACGGTAGAAGAAACTTACCTGGATGAGAATGGCAAAAAGAAAACCCGTTCTTATGTAGTAGATACCGACGAAGGTCCGCGTGCCGGAACATCCATCGAAGCATTGGCCAAACTGAAGCCTGTATTTGCAGCTGGCGGTACTGTAACAGCCGGTAACTCTTCTCAGACTTCTGATGGCGCTGCCTTTGTAATTGTGATGAGCGAGCGCATGGTAAAAGAACTCAACCTGGAGCCGATTGCCCGCATGGTAACCTACGCAACCGGGGGTGTAGATCCGCGCATTATGGGGATGGGCCCGATTGCTGCTGTTCCGAAAGCGCTTAAAATGGCTGGCCTAACGCTGAACGACATCGACCTGATTGAAATGAACGAAGCTTTTGCAGCACAATCCATTGCAGTTATGCGCCACCTGGATTTCGATCCGGCCAAGCTTAACATCAGTGGTGGTGCCATTGCATTAGGTCACCCGCTGGGCTGTTCTGGTGCCAAGCTCTCTATTCAGCAGTTTCATGAGCTGCGCCGCTTAGGTAAAAAGTATGGCATGGTTACCGCCTGTGTTGGCGGCGGCCAGGGCGTAGCTGGTATTTATGAATTGTTAAAGTAAGCTTGTGACAAAAGACTAAGTGACAAAAGACAAAAGATGAAGCATAATTTCAGAGAATTGAAAGTATGGCAGGATGCAATTACTTTAGCAAAAGAAGTATACCTGCATTCCCGTCAATTTCCTGAATCTGAAAAGTATGGTTTAACAAGTCAGGTAAATCGTGCTGTCGTATCAATTGCTTCTAATATAGCTGAAGGCTCTGGTAGAAATACTAACAAAGACTTTTGTAATTTCTTAGGCATTGCTCTTGGGTCGGCTTATGAAGCTGAAACACAGCTTATACTTGCGAAAGAGTTCGGTTTTCTATCTGAAGATAGCCTTAATCACTTAGTAGAAAAGTTAAATAGCTTAGAGAAAAAAATTAGTAACCTGCAAAGCAGGCTCAGAGATTAATCAAAATAGGATGTAAGATTATTGTCTTTTGTCCTTTGTCAAAAAATCTAAAAATCAAAAACTTATGGCAACTCAAAGTGCAACTATAAAAGGTGGTGAGTTCCTGATCAAGGAAACCAATCCGCAGGACGTATTTATTCCTGCAGAATTTTCGGAAGAGCAGCGCATGATGGCGCAAACCTGTCTTGACTTTGTGCAGGAAGAGGTGAACCCATTGTTAGAGCGCCTCGATAACCACGAAGAAGGCCTGATGGAAAACCTGATGAAAAAGGCAGGTGAACTGGGTTTATTCGCAGTATCAGCGCCAGAACAGTACGGCGGACTGAACATGGACTTTAACACAGCATTGCTTGTAACAGAATCTGTAGGCGGTGGCCATTCGTTTCCGGTAGCTTTTGCGGCGCACACAGGTATTGGCACCTTACCAATTTTATACTTTGGTACCGAAGAGCAGAAGGCAAAGTATATCCCGAAACTGGTGAGCGGCGAGTGGATGTCGGCTTATTGCTTAACGGAGCCAGGTTCCGGTTCTGATGCGCTGGCAGCTAAATCCAAAGCTGTACTTAACGCTGAGGGCACACACTATATCCTGAACGGCCAGAAAATGTGGATCACTAACGCAGGTTTTGCCGATGTGTTTGTGGTGTTCGCGCAGATCGATGGCGATAAGTTTACAGGCTTTATTGTTGAGAAAGATTTTCCGGGAGTGAGCCTTGGCAACGAAGAGCACAAGATGGGTATTAAAGGTTCGTCTACGCGCCAGGTATTCTTCTCTGATTGCTTAGTTCCAAAAGAAAACGTGTTAGGCGAGATCGGCAAAGGCCACCTTATCGCTTTCAATATCCTGAACATTGGCCGTATCAAGCTGGCTGCTGCTACGCTGGGTGCTGCTAAAAAAGTAGCGGACCTGTCGGTGAAGTATGCCAATGAGCGCCAGCAGTTTAAGCTTCCTATTGCTAAGTTTGGCGCTATCAAGTATAAATTAGCAGAGCAGGCTATCCGTATTTATGCAGTAGAATCAGCGTTGTACCGCGCCGGTATGGATATCTACCGCAAAGAGCAGGAACTGATGGCTGCCGGCAAAAACGAGAACGAAGCGCTGTTAGGTGCTGCCCGTGAGTTTGCTGTAGAATGTGCTATCCTGAAAGTGGAAGGCTCTGAAGTGCTGGATTATGTAACCGACGAAGGCGTACAGATCTACGGTGGCTACGGCTTCTCTGCCGACTACCCAATGGACCGCGCTTACCGCGACTCCCGCATCAACCGTATTTTTGAAGGAACAAATGAGATCAACCGCATGCTTGCTGTTGATATGATCCTGAAAAAAGCGATGAGCGGCGAATTAGACCTGATGGGCCCGGCACAGGCTGTGCAAGGCGAACTGATGGCGATTCCGGATTTCGGAGCAGAAGAGGAGGAAGGATTATTTACGGCAGAACACAAAGCGATCAGAAACCTGAAAAAGGCGATTTTGATGGTGGCAGGTACGGCAGTACAGAAGTACATGAACTCGCTGGCCAAAGAGCAGGAAATCCTGATGAACATCGCAGATATGGCCATCAAAACATATGTGGCCGAATCTACATTGCTGCGCGTGGAGAAGCTGGCAGGCCAGAAAGGCGAAGAAGCCGTTGCCAATCAGATTGACATCGTAAGAGTAGTAGTGAGTGATGCGGTTGATTCGGCTTTTATAGCTGGTAAAGAGGCGATCGCTTCTATGGTAGAGGGAGATGAGCAGCGTCTGTTGTTTATGGGCTTAAAGCGCTTCACCAAAAAAGACCTGTATAACACCAAAGAAGCACGTCGTCGCATAGCTGCTGCTATGATCGAGGCAAACGAATTTGTTTACTAATTCCTGTTTTATATTAAGTGTTAAAGGGCCGTTGCGAAAGCAATGGCCCTTTAATTTTTGTATCAATACAAATAAGATAGCTCAAAAAAATACTGGTACGTATTAGCAACACGATCTCCAGTTTTTATACTTAAATGTTATAACTTAAGCCTGTAAATTTATGCTTATAAAGTATAACTGTATTTAGTTTTGCCGTATTGGTAAAATGGTTTATTTAGAAAGAATAACGTATGTCAGTAACTTGTCTGATACCTTTTTATAACGAACGAGACAGAATAGCGCATGTGCTAAATGTTATAACGATGGTGCCGCAAATAAGCCAGGTTGTATGTGTGGATGATGGCTCTACAGACGGAACAAGCGCTTACATAAAAGCAAACTGGCCGGCAGTGGAAGTGCTGGAACTGCCCTGTAACCAAGGCAAGGCTGCCGCCATACAGCAAGGTGTAAAACTGGCAAAGTATGAATTGGTGCTGATGATGGATGCAGACTTGCAGGAACTACAGGTACACGAAATTGAAAACGCCATACAAGCCTTCACCGAGCAGCGCACAGTAGATATGCTCATACTTAGGCGCATTAATTCGCCGTGGTTTGTGAGGTGGTACCGCAGCGATATCCTGCTTTCTGGGGAAAGGCTGCTTTGGAAAACTGACCTCGAAAAGGCTTTAGCGCAGGCCGCCAAACGTTACCAGCTCGAAGTAGCCATTAACCGCTACATGCTCCGGCATAAAAAAGTTGTGCGCTGGGTGCCTTGGTCGGCCGTTAACACTTATAAAGTAGACAAATTAGGCGTACTCGATGGCTCAAAAAAAGAATTCAGAATGTATGTAGAGATCGTATCGTTTGTGGGCTTCTCGCATATGATGCGGCAGCTAACGTCGTTCCGGAAGCGCCTGCACTACGAACATGAACACCAGGCAAAGTATAAATCAACTTACCTTAACTGAACATGTGATAATTTTAAGCCTTGTGTTCTTCGGCCGGGCCTTACTACCGTTATAATATCTTTCGGTGTCAGCCACGAGGTAAAGTCTTTTACATAAGCCAACCCTTTGTCATTCGCTACATTTAACCCGATGGCTTTAGCGGCAGTTGCCTGGCCGTTTGCCGTATTTATCCGCCGCAGGTGCAGGTCATACTTTCCGTTCATATCCTCCAATGTTAGCAGGTTTAAAGTAGCGCCATCTACATAAGCGCTGTACGAAATACCCGAGAAAGCATCTTCCGATGCAGCCCGCTGGCTTTTCAGCAGCACCGAATTCCAGGCGGCGTTCATAAACTCATCGTACGCAAACAAGTGTAGTTCTTTGGCAACGTACGGCGAGTTCTCGCCAGCTTCCAAGTACTTTTTCTCTGCGATCACGATCAGTTTATTTTCTGCTGTCAGGAGCAGGTCAGAAAGGTAAATGTCTTCGAGACGGGAAGGTTTAGGGCCGGCGCTTTTGTCCTGGGCATTTACTTTCGGCAGGTATTCAGGTGTAAATTTATACTCCTCGGCAAACACCATATCTTTTGCATCAAAGTCGAACTTTACTGTTTTCAGGCTGTGGTACTGGCCAGAAGTTTCATCAGCGATAAAAACGGCACCGTAAAGCGTACCGTTCGGCATCAACGTAAACTTGCTATCCATGATGTATACTTTTTTGCCCTCAAACAAACCGCCCACCAGCACGCTCATGGCAACGGCATCTTTGCTTTTGGTACTGTACTGGTGCACGGTCAGGCGGGTCATGTTTTCAGAGAGCAGGCTAATGTATTGCTCACCTGTATTGCTTACCTGCACATCCGCCGAAAGTATGGCGGGCACATTGTTTAAGCTATACGTTACATCCTGCACTTTACGGAGGCTGCTGTTGTAAAGTGTACCGCTGATGTTGCGTATCTGCTCGTTTCCGTCGATTAGATAGCGGCAGGCAAGTATAAAATTACCGTCCGGAGAAGTGATGATGCGGGCGCGGCGGCCTTTTGCAGGCGCTTCGAGCAGCAGCTTGCTTTCCAGACTTTTGCCGGTAGTCAGGTCGATGGCGTGGCCATACAGCAACTGCGAGCCTTGCCCGTTATCGCGGCGCGTTACCACAAGCGCAGCATCTTTTCCTGCTGAAAAAGCCTCTACCGTTTCTGTGCCGGTCAGGTCTATTACAGCTGTCCATACTTTTTTCAGGCCCTGATTATACTTTTCGACGGCATACTTGCTGCCAGTGCTTTTGCTAAGTATAACAAAATCAGTCGTGTTTAGCGGAATGGTTTTGCGCGTTATCTGCTGGTTATAACGGTCTTCGCTAGCATCCGGAATATAATAGAACGGAACCGAGGCTTTCAGTTTAGACTGTGCAAGTATGGAAAGAGGCTGGCAAAGCAGCGCAAGAAGTATGAAGTATAAAATCGATCTTTTCACAAGTATAAATCTGGTAAATGAAATAGCTGCCTGTTACAAGTTTAACTAAAATTCGCTTTATAAAAGTATAGGTTACCAGCAAGTATACTTTAGTTTGATGAACGAACCAACATATCCGGATATAGCGGTATTTATTTGCGTTTACCCTGTTTTTAAGTGGTAACAATAAGTTAATCGGTTGGTCTGCCCAATAACTGAGGGTTATAGTAACTTGCAGCCTTTAGCGCGGGTAAACAAACTATCAAACAAAAAGACCATGAAATTTATTTTAAAAATTTGTCTTTTTGCTTTATTGTTGATGATCGGTAAGTATACTAAAAGTGATGAACAAACAATAAAGCAGGAAAGCCAGCCTCTGCAAAACGAACTTAACGCTTACACTGAAACGAGAAACTTAACAGACCTAACTCCTAACGAAATAGCAAATAAAACACGATTTACTGCTGATTTATAAATATTGCTTAACTGATCCGGCTCCAGTTTCTAGAAGCTGTGCTTAACGATTGGATGTGCCGCCGGATATTTTGGTTCTGGGCCTGTTCCAGCATGGGGTCTTCTTTGAGCACGCGTTGAGAGGCGGCACGCGCTTCCTGCAAGATGGGTGCATCTTTCGATAAGTCGGCAATAAGCAGATCGAGTACGCCGCTTTGCTGGGTGCCCATCAGGTCGCCGGGGCCGCGTAGTTTCAGGTCGATGTCGGCAATTTCGAAGCCGTTGTTGGTGCGCACCATTGTTTCGATGCGTACTTTGGTGTCTTTGCCTATTTTATAGCCCGTCATCAGTATGCAGTAGCTTTGTTCAGCGCCCCGGCCCACACGCCCGCGCAACTGGTGCAACTGCGACAAGCCAAAGCGCTCGGCACTTTCAATCACCATAACGGAAGCATTTGGTACGTTCACACCAACTTCTATTACCGTGGTAGCCACCATAATATGGGTTTCGTGCTTTACGAAGCGCTGCATCTCATAGTCTTTGTCCTGGGGTTTCATTTTGCCGTGCACCATACTTACTTTATATTCCGGAAAAGCCCGCTGTACGCTTTCAAAACCATCCATCAGGTCTTTGTAGTTTTCCATCTGCTCCGATTCTTCTATAAGCGGGTACACAATGTATACCTGGCGGCCAAGTTTGATCTCGTCGCGGATGAACTGGAACACGCGTAGGCGGTGTGAGTCGAAGCGGTGCACGGTAATAATGTCTTTCCGGCCGGCGGGCATTTCGTCGATCACAGACACATCTAAATCGCCGTACAGGGTCATGGCCAGCGTGCGCGGAATAGGAGTAGCCGTCATCACCAACACATGCGGAATAATGCGCGGGTTTTTACGCCACAGTTTAGAGCGCTGTTCCACACCAAAACGGTGCTGCTCGTCTACAATGCAAAGGCCCAGGTTATGGAACTGCACTACATCTTCGAGCAGCGCATGCGTACCCACGATCATCTTCATTTCGCCGGAGCGTAGCTGCTCGTGCAGGATCTTGCGGTCTTTTGCTTTAGTAGAGCCTGTTAATTTGCCAATGTTAATGCCCAGGCTGTCTGCAAATTGCTTTAAACCGATGTAATGCTGCCCGGCCAGTATCTCAGTTGGCGCCATCAGCACCGATTGTGCTCCGTTGTCTGCCGCTATCAGCATGGTGATGAAAGCCACAATGGTTTTGCCCGAACCTACATCGCCCTGCAGCAAGCGGTTCATTTGCTTGCCGGTTGTCAGGTCTTTGTAAATCTCTTTGATAACGCGTTTCTGTGCTCCGGTCAGGTCGAAAGTCAGGTGGTTCTTGTAAAAATCAGTAAGTGTGGCGGTGTTCCGGAATATCTGTCCTTCCAGATCAGACTTACGAACCAGTTTCTGACGGAACAGCCGGAGTTGTATGTAAAAAAGCTCTTCAAACTTTAGCCTGAATTTGGCTGCTGTATACTTTTCCGCGGATTCCGGGAAGTGGATGTTGGCCATCGCACTCCGCTTATCCATCAGCCTGTACTGGTCGATCAGGTCCTGCGACAAAGTTTCCTGTATCTGCGGCAGCGCTACTTTCAGCAGCATTTCCATCATCCTGCTGATCACCTTGCTATCGATGCGGTGGGCTTTCAGCTTTTCGGTGGTGTTGTAAACAGGTTGCAGAAAAGCAGTGGTTTGCTTCTCTTCGGTCAGGTCTTCGAGCTCGGGATGCGCCATGTTATACTTGCCGTTAAAGGCGGTCGGCTTTCCGAATACAATGTAATCGGTGTGGTTTTTCAGCGATTTTTCCATCCACTTCACGCCCTTAAACCAGACCAGTTCCAGTTCGTCGCCAGCTTCATCCACCAAAATAGCCGACAGGCGTTGCTTGCGGCCTTCGCCTAGAATCTGCTTTCCGCGCACCCGGCCCCGCACCTGCACATAAGGCATACTTTCGTCGAGCTCGGCTACTTTGTAAAACTGTGTGCGATCGAGGTAACGGAACGGGTAATGTTGGATCAGGTCGCCGTAGGTAAACATGCCCATTTCTTTCTGCAGCAGTTCGGCACGCATCGGGCCTACGCCTTTCAGGAATTCCAGCTTGGTGTTAAAGAAGTTGGTCACGGTTTGTTTGCGCTATTAGTGGTGGTGGCAAGTATAAACACAAAAATAAGCAAAAGCCCCTGAAGCAAAGTATATATCAGGGGCTTTTGAGTTTGTGTTTTCGGTTAAAAGATAATAACAGCAAGATATCTTTAAATAAGATGGCGGCCTATCGCTGCATTCCGAATGATGATCAGAAGGAAAGGTGAGAGAATTGATAGTAAGATATATAACCAACCTAAAATCTTGGCAAATCTTGTATTCGCCCAGGATTTGTCTTTGTAATGATCATAAATCTCGGCTGATTTACCTCCTTTTACAAAAAACAAATAAGATAGTGTACCAGCTAGAACTGTTACTAAATAGAAATAGATTTTATTAACCGGTTCATGATTACTGTAAAAGTAAGGGTCTTTTATGATTTTAGATATGAAATAGACAAAGCCAATCTGAGCGCAAAAAACAAAAGTATAAATGGTTAAGGCCTTTAGCCTTGGACTGTTATTTTTGCGCTTCCCATTTTCAAAATAATAGTTATAGATGATATAATAGGTAAGATGTAGAATCCGTAAAATCATGAACTCTTAAATACTCGCTTAGTCTGTTGATATTAATTGAATACTTTACAAAAGTATAAATTGAGAATTTTAATATGACTTATACTTTTCAGATTGCTTTCCTATTTCTTCTCGCGCCACTCCAGTGTATTCAGGAGATGCACAATATCCTTCTTTACAAACTCAATAACCGGTGCAAGCGAATCGTTTTGGGTGGCAGTTCTAAAGTATAAAGCGCCGCGCAAAAAGTGGGTAGTAGAGTCGGTTACGTAAAACTGGAACTGGCTTGGTACTTCGCCCTGTAGCTCAAACATGGCAGCCACATCGCCTTGCGGCGTTCTGATCTCGGTTTCTTCGATGGAGTATGCTTTTATCTGGTGCTTGGATGTCAACTTTCTGGCATCCTCGATCAGGTCATTCAGCATCTTATCTTCGTTGCCGAGCGCCTTATACGTTAGCTGCACATTGGCTCCAAGCGACGGGTAGAGAATGTTGATCCAATGCGGCTGTGCGATTTTAGATGAATCCGGGCGAATTTTGGCGTGCTCCGAAAACTCAAAAGTATAAGGATGTTCCTGTGGCAGCGTCTGGTAGGTTTGCGAAGGCAGATCGATGCGGTTATAGCCTTTCGGTTTTGGTGTATAATCAGAGGTACAGGCAACCAGCGAGGAAGCAACCGCAAGTATCACTAACGTATAAAAATTAACTAACCTTCTGGTACTGTTCTTTTTTGCTGGAGACATTGATCTTGATTCGTTTAACGCGCTTTAGGTCCGCCGACTCGACTGTAAAATGGTAACGCCCGAACGATATTTCTTCGCCTACTCTTGGTATGCGTGAGAACAGCGAAAGTATAAGTCCGGCTACGGTTTCGTGCTCGCCTTTTACTTCGTTGAACGCATCAAAAGGCAGCTCCACTATTTTGCAGAAATCGTGCAGGGAGGTTTTGCCATCAAAGATAAACGTATTTTCGTCGAGTTGAGAATAGTTAAGCCCATCGTCATCATCAAACTCATCATTTATCTCGCCCACAATTTCTTCGATGATATCTTCGAGCGTTAATAAACCGGTGGTAGTGCCGTACTCGCTCAGCACAATGGCCATGTGTACATGCTTTTCCTTGAAATCCTGGAAAAGATCGGCGATGCGTCTGGTATCGGGTACAAAAAACGGCGCCCGGATAAGTTGTTGCCAGTTAAAATCTGGTGCTTCGTTTAAGTAGGGTAGCAGGTCTTTGATATAAAGTATACCTTCGATTTTATCGGTGCTTTCGCTGTAAACCGGTATACGTGAGTAACCCCATTTCATAATTTCAGGGACCAGTTCGGGCAGACGCATGGCTGTGTTAAAAGCAACAATATCTACACGGGGCCGCATGATCTGGCGCACCGAAATAGAACCGAAGTTAACAACGCCTCTTAAAAGTTTACGTTCTTCCGGCGAAGAATCCTCGTTGGAAAGTGCGATATCCAGGCTATGATGCAGGTGCTGGATTGTATGGTTGTAACCCCGCACCATGTACCGGCCCGTTATAAAGCTATTCAGGCGCAGCAGCAAAGAGGCCGGCGGGTTAGTGATAATAGCTAAGACACGAATAAAGCGGGCAAAGCGCAATGCATACTTCAACGGGTTTTTATGTGCGTACGCTCTCGGAAGAACCTCTCCAAAGAACAGCAGCAAAAACACAACAAGCAGCCCTGTAGCCTCAATAATGCCCAACGAAAAATCGTAACTGCCAAAAAGAAGGGAAGTAAGGTAAACAGCAAGTATGATGATACTTATCCGGATGCTGTTTCTTATAACCAGAAAATTTAGAAGTAGCCTGCGGGGGTTTTGCAATAGCTGAGCCAAGATTTTTTCACGTTTGCCGGGGCTTTGCTGCAGGGCTTCTTTCTGCTGGTCTGTAACAGAAAAAAAAGCTGCTTCTGCACCGGAAACCAGTGCAGAAAGCAGCAATAAAAAGAGCCCGCCCGCAAGGGCAGCCATAAAGTCAGGATTGATTTGCGTGGACGCGCTCTGAATAAGTTGTAGTAAACTATAACTTAAGGGGTCCCCGTCAGAATCTATACTTTCCAAAATGTACTAATTAAGTTAAACATCATTTAGAAGGGCAGGTCGTCCGGCTCATCGTTGCTAAAAGCAGAACCTTTGCCGCTTGGTGCAGCTGCCTGGTTACTGCCGTAATTGTTGTTAGCTGAAGATACATCTGAAGAACCACCGCCATTTTCGCTGCGGCCGCCCAGCATTGTCATGTTATCGGCTACAATCTCGGTGTTATACCTTGTCTGGCCGTCTTTTTCGTAAGATGTCGTTCTGATCTTACCTTCGATATACACGGATTGTCCTTTTTTGAGGTACTTTTCAGCTACCTCAGCCAGGCCGCGCCATACCACAATATTATGCCATTCGGTGCGCTCCTGTTTGTTGCCTGCTTTGTCTTTAAAAGACTCGGAGGTTGCAATAGGGAAACGGGCTACAGCCACACCACCTTCCAAGTGACGAACTTCAGGATCTTTACCCAGATTGCCTAAAAGAATTACTTTGTTTACACTTGCCATGTCTGAAATTGTTTATAAAAAGTTACTTGTGCTACTCCGGCAACCAAGCCGGAGGCGAATTATGGCTTACTAAACTACATAATGCAGATAAATTACGATTAGTTCAGCCTATAAATATACTAAAATTCCGGCATCTTTCAAATAGTTATTTATAAGTACTGGCTTGGGTAATTCTTCTATTTGCTGGGGTGTAAAAGCTACTAATCGCGCCTCCTGCAGTACTTCCTCCGTTAAACGTAATTTAAGTTTAAGATGGTAAAACCAGGCGGTTATTTTTTGATGGCTAAGTACATGTTTATAAGATTTTTGCGGAAGTATAAGTGTGCCCGTATCTATACTTGCGCCGGCTGCCTGCAGGTCGTGCAGCAGTTGTTTTTCGTCTAGCTGGCCATCCATACTTTCGTAGAGGTAAAAATCGTACAGGCCTTGCCAGATATCGCCTTCCAGTCTCCTGCGCATATAAAACCGGCCCTCGTGCTCTAAGACAATGTAATGAAAGAAACGTGGCCTGGCTGCTTTCGCTTTTGATTTTACCGGGAGTTCCTGCACCATGCCGTGGTTAAAAGCAAAACAGCTTTGCTGCAACGGGCAAAACATGCAATCAGGCATGACGGGCGTACACTGGATGGCGCCAAACTCCATGATTGCCTGGTTAAATGTATCAGGTTCATCGGCAGGAATAAGCGAATCTGCTAGCTTCTGGAAAACCTTGCGTGCGGCAGGCGAAGCAATATCATCTGCAACGCCGAAAATACGGGCCAGCACCCTGAACACGTTTCCGTCTAACACGGCAACCTGCTCCTTAAAAGCAAAAGAAGCAATAGCCGCCGCCGTATAACTCCCCACGCCCTTGAGTTGTAGCAGCTCCGCATACTTGTCCGGAAACTTCCCGCCAAACTCATTTACTATTTGCTGGGCCGTGTGGTGCATGTTGCGCGCCCTGGAGTAATAACCCAATCCCTGCCATAACCGCAATACTTCGTCCTGGGGTGCAGAAGCCAGGTCCTGAACGGTAGGGTAAGCCTCGGTAAATTTCAGGTAATAAGGCAGGCCCTGGGCAACGCGCGTTTGCTGCAAAATTACTTCGGATAACCAGATAAAGTATGGATTGATGGTATCGCGCCAGGGCAGCGAACGTTTATGACGGCCGTACCAGCTCAGTAAGGTACCAGAAAAAAAAGCAGGGGAGGTTGTTTCCATAGGGCAGCAAAACAGCGCAAAGATAACCAAACAAGTATGTTTATACTTTGTTTTATAGGTGCTTAAGTATAGTTAGTTTAAAATATTAACACTAGGTTCGCGTTATCATTTCCGGACGGGCAAGGGGCAAGGGAAGAAAGAAAATAGCGCGTTTAAATATCCTAATAATTTAATGCTAAAGCTTTTACTTATCAAAAAGTAAAACTACCTTTGTGCCCCTTAAAAACAGCAAAACAAGCGTATTTGTGTTGTTAATCAATGTATTAGAATTTCATTATTGTTTATAATTATAAAAACCTAAAAAAGTGACTAAAGCAGAAGTAATATCAGAGATTGCTGATAAAACAGGGATTGATAAAGCGGATGTTCAGGCAACCATTGAAGCATTCTTCAAAGTGGTGAAGGACTCTATGGCAGACGGCAACAACATCTATGTGCGTGGTTTTGGTAGCTTTGTGAACAAGAAGCGTGCGAAGAAAGTAGCCCGTAACATTTCTAAAAACACCTCTATTATCATCGACGAGCACTTTATTCCAAGTTTCAAGCCTTCTAAAACGTTCATTCAGAAGATTAAGAACAGCAAAAAAATCAAAGAGTTAGCACTTTCCTAATCTCTTGCTTATCTTTGCAGGTCTGAAAAAAATAGTTATTCACTTACAGCAACTTAGGTAAAAAGAATGTCACGGTCTCAAATTCTGATTGTTATTATAGCTGTCGCATTGGTGGCCGGCATATTCTTTTTACCAAAAGTAGTTGTAAACAAGAAAGACGAAAGCGCTATGGCAGCAGGCCAGGCAGCTGCTGTACCGGAAGGGCACTCAGAAGATGATGGCCACGACCATGGCGCTGAAGCAGGAGCAACTGCTGGCGCAGGTACAGCATCAGATGTGCATGCTACTGCAACACCAGACCAGCTGATGACGCTTGCAACTGCCCGTGCAAAGTATAAGAAATCTACTGATCCGCAGTTTAAAAGCCGTCTGGCAACAGAGCTGGCCGATGCTTATGCTGCCGCTCAGAAGTATGACAGTGCCGGGTTTTATTTTGAGATTGCAGCTAATGCCCGACCAGGCGAAAAAAGCTACAAAAAAGCGGCTGATGCGTATTACGAAGCTTTTACTTTTGCGGCCACGCAGGAGCGTGCCGGCGAACTGGGAGGAAAAGCGCGTAACATGTACGAGCAAGTGCTTAAAAATAACCCGTCTGATCTGGATGCTAAAACAAACGTAGCGATGACCTACATCTCTACTACCAACCCGATGCAGGGTATTACACTGCTGCGTGAGGTAATTACAGCAAATCCAAATCACCAGAAAGCACTGTTTAACTTAGGTATACTTTCGGTGCAGTCGGGGCAGTATGATAAAGCGGCAGAGCGTTTCCGCAAACTGGTGGAGGTTAACCCGAAACACGTAGAAGGAACGTTTTACCTGGCAATATCCTTAGCAGAGACAGAACAGGAAGAAGAAGCAAAGACGTTATTGAACAAAGTGAAAACGATGAGCAATGACCCGGCGCTGGCAGCTTCAGTTGATGAGTACCTTGCAAAACTAAAGTAGAATTTAAAGAATCAATTCATTCATAAAACCACAAAATTATGCCTTGCGGAAAGAAAAGAAAAAGACATAAGATCGCTACACACAAAAGAAAGAAGCGCTTAAGAAAAAACAGACATAAGAAGAAGTAATTTCTTCTGCGTGTTACGAGGCCCACATTGCTTTGCAATAGTGGGCTTTGGTATTATACATCTAATTTAACCATTTGAGAGAAATTGAGTAACGAACTAATTATCAATTCTACTCAGGATGGAGAACGCATTGCCCTCTTACAGGATAAGAGACTAGTCGAATACCACTACGAGCGTAAAGATACCAATTACATTGTAGGCGATATTTTTCTGGGAACTGTAAAGAAAGTAATGCCAGGCCTAAACGCTGCTTTTATTGATATTGGCTACCAGAAAGATGCTTTTTTGCATTACCATGATCTGGGAGCCAATTTCAAGACATTAAATAAATATGTTAAAGCAGCTCAAACACAGAAGAACGCTTCTCCTAAACTTAACCAGGGTAAGTTTGAGCCAGAGATAGATAAACTGGGCAAAATAGCCGATGTGCTGAAAAAAGGACAACAGCTATTAGTTCAGATTGTAAAAGAACCTATCTCTACAAAAGGCCCACGCTTGTCTTGTGAGCTTTCGCTGGCTGGCCGTTATCTGGTGCTTGTACCGTTTTCAAATACGGTAAGTGTATCCAAGAAAATTGTCAGCAAAGAGGAACGCACACGCCTGAAGCGGTTGATCACATCGATCAAACCGGAAAACTTCGGCGTTATTATCAGGACCGTAGCTGAAGGGCGTGAAGTGGCAGAACTCGATCGAGATCTGCGTAACATGCTGGCTAACTGGGAAGATGGTTTTAAGACGCTGCGCGTTGCCAAGCCATGTGATAAAGTTATAGGAGAACTGGGCCGTTCTTCTTCCATATTGAGAGATTTACTGAACGAAAGTTTTGACAACATAGTAGTAGACGATACGCCGCTCTATGATGAGATCAGAACATACATCGAGAGTATTGCCCCGGAAAAATTAAGAATTCTGAAGCATTACACCGGTAAGACCAAAACCTTTGAACACTTTAACATCGAGAAACAGCTAAAAGCTGCTTTCGGCAAAACAGTAACTATACCGGGCGGCGGATACCTGGTAATAGAGCATACCGAAGCACTGCATGTAGTAGATGTAAACAGTGGAAACAAATCAAACACAGAATCAGACCAGGAGGCAACAGCGCTTAATGTAAACATGATGGCAGCCCGTGAAGTGGCACGCCAGCTGCGCCTTCGGGATATCGGTGGTATTATCGTTATCGACTTCATTGACATGAAGTTGCCTGAGAACCGCCAGAAAGTATTTGAGGTAGTAAAAGAAGAAATGCGGAGAGACCGATCCAAGTCTACCATTCTTCCTATCTCTAAGTTTGGCCTGATGCAGATTACGCGCCAGCGTGTAAGGCCAGAGCAAAACATTATTACCGGGGAAGTTTGCCCTACCTGTAACGGCACCGGAAAAATTACTGCCAGTATTCTGGTAACCGACGAAATAGATGCAGCGGTAGACGACCTGCTGACGAGCCATAACCACAGTGGTTTAATGGTTTACCTACATCCATTTGTACACGCCTACTACACCAAAGGCCTTATATCAAAGCAGGTGAAGTGGTTCTTTAAGTACTTTAAATGGGTGAAACTGGTAAAAGATACCTCGCTTGGCATTACAGATTTTAAAGTAATGGATAGCCGGGGTGATGAAATTGAGCTCCGATCAGCTTACTCTGACATAGAGATTATTCAGGATAAGGAAGAAGAACTCGTATAGAACAAAAAAGCCGCCTCTTTAAAAAGGCGGCTTTTTTAGTTAAGTGTTGAAAGTATAAAAAAGGCCACTCAGATCTGAGCGGCCTTTTTTTGTAAGAAGTATGTGGTATTAAAACTTAACGCCGAAGTCGAGTGATACGCTGTTATTTTTCAGAGAGAAATTTTTATCGTTAGTCAGGTTTTTGTAATAATCATCAATGTTGGTTAAGCCTCTATGGTACGTAAGGCCTGCAAATACTTTGGTGCTTTCGCTTAATTGCATTTCTGCGCCGCCGCCAATCAACACATCAGCTTCAAAAGTATTAAAGCGTTTGCTGGCCTTTATATCGTTAATAACATTCTTGTTATTAACTTTTGCACCTACCTTAGTATTTAAAGAACCGCCTACCTGGAAGTATAAAACTGTGGCAGGCGCCACTTCGTTTGTAAATAATTTAAGGGAAACAGGTAACTCAATATACTGCAACGAGATATCGTCTTTACCTGAAATAACAGATCCGTCTTCGCGAGCAAAATTGTAACTTATCTCACTTCCTTTGCTGCGATAAAGCAAACCAGTACTGAAAGCATAATTCTGAGCAAAGAAATAATCGGCTACAACGCCAACACCAAGGCGCAGGTTATTGCTTTCTTTTTCAAAGTTATACTTGTCGTCGGCTATAAACCGGTTACCCGAAATAGTAGGAGATACCTGTAAACCGATCTCAATTTGAGCCATGGCACTCAGGCCAAAGCATAAAAAAAGCGTTAATAATGTGAGTTTCTTCATCAGTTAATTAAATTGAAGCTTAAGTGTAGCATTAATACGTAGCAACACCTTATTTTTGTACAAAGATAGATGAAAATGTATTATAGAATTATAGTAAGTCTTATTCTTCTGTTATCCTTTGGGTGCCGCGAGAAAGGTTGCCAGCTCCCCGAAGAAATAGCAAAAGTGCCTGTTACCGTACAAGTTGAGCGCCTGGAAGAAGGTTTTTTTGCAACGAAAAGCCAGCAGGAAATGGCCGCTTTTATAGATCAGAATAAGTTTTTTGCAGATACATATTTAGAGCGCGCCAAGTATAAATCAGACTCCATGCTGGTTAGGCCGCTTTTCCTGATGTCTGAAAACCCATCACTGGATACGCTGGCGAAGCAGGCAGCCGCAACGTTCGGTGATTTTAAACAGGAACAACAGCAACTCGAAACAGCTTTTAAAGTTATCAAGTACCACTATCCAGCCTATAAAACGCCGCAGGTAAAAACTTTTGTAACTGGCCTGGGAAGTATGGGCAGCGACCTGTTTGTTTCGGATAGTATGCTGGTGTTCGGGCTCGATTATTTTATCGGCAAAAAAGCCAGCTACCGCCCGCAGGTATACGAGTACATTCTGCAACGCTACGAAAAAGATAAAATGGTGCCGGCCGCCATGCTGCTGCTTTCCAATAACTTCAACAAAACAAACCCTGCAGACCGCACCATGCTGGCCGAAATGCTGAACGTAGGGAAAGCTTATTATTTCGTAAAATCTGTGATGCCGTGCGTGGCTGATTCTTCTATAATTGGGTATACCGGCCAGCAAGTGGCAGATATCAGGTATAACGAAGGCAAGATCTGGGCACATTTTATTGAGAAAGGTTTGCTCTTCGAGAAAAATCCGTTCCAGGTAAACAAGTATATCGGGGAGCGGCCAAACACACCGGAGATAGATGCAAAGTCGCCGGGCAGGTTAGGCACCTGGGTGGGCTGGCAGATTGTGAACAAGTATATGGAGCGCAACCCGGAAGTTACCCTGCCTCAATTGATGGCCGAAACAGATTATCAGAAAATATTCGATCAATCGAAGTATAAACCTGAAAGGCGAAAATAAAACCTGATCTGCAACAAAGTATAAACCAGTATTTTACGGGCTGCCTAAACGTAAGCTCTTTCCTTTCTACATTACGCTACGGCTTTGTGCCGCCCTTTCATGCATATTGCTATACTTAACCAGCACCATCATTCCCCGGATTGCCCTGCTACCTGCCGCCATTATACCTTTATGGAAGTGCTGGCAAAAAAACACCGCATTAGCCTGGTAGCTAGCGATGCCTGGCGGCGTACCCAGATCACAAGCAAGTATAACTGGGTACCGGAAGGGGTAGAGCTGCATGAGTGCAAAACACAGTATGCCAACAAAATGGGCGTCGTGAAACGGGCTTCTTCTTTTCTGAAGTTCGCGGCAAGTGCTTTCAGCAAGACCATGAAGTTGGCGAAACCCGATGTGTTATGGGCTGTATCTACGCCGCTTACAACGCCGTGGGTGGTAGCGAAAGTAGCCCGGTTACGCGGTATTCCGTGGGTTTTTGAGGTGCAGGACCTTTGGCCAAGTTTCCCGGTTGCGATGGGCGCCGTGCCTGGTAAATGGATGCAGCGCAAACTTTTCAGGATAGAAAAAAGCCTGTACCAAAGTGCCGCCCATATTGTAACGCTATCTCCGGACATGACCGATTATGTACTGGGTTTAGGCATCAGCCCGGAAAAGATAACGACCAATTATAACGGCACCGACCTCGAACTGGCGAAAGCTGTATCAGCAGAGCAAGTAGAAAACCTGCGGACAAAGTATAAAACCCAAGGCAAAAAAGTAGTGCTGTACGCGGGAACCTATGGCCGCGCCAACGACATGCCCACCCTGATGCAGACTATAGAAAGTATGGCTTCCGATGAAAGTATACTTTTTATCTGTACCGGCACCGGGTATTACCAACCGCAACTGCAGCAGCTGGCATCGCGCGTGCCTAACCTTTTGTTATTACCGCCGCAACCCCGCAACGAAATTTTTCCTTTGTTCCAGTTGGCTGATATTTCGCTTAGCCCATTTAACAACCTGCCCATACTTTCGGTAAACTCCCCGGCTAAACTGTATGATAGCCTGGCAAACGGAACGCCTGTTATTGTAACAAACCCCGGCTGGACGAAGGCGCTGGTAGAGAAGTATAACTGTGGCTGGTACACGCCCGCCGAGCAGCCCGAAGCACTGGCGCAAAGTATAAAACAGATCTTAGCAGATACGGAGGGCTTAAAAATAGCAGGCCAGAACGCCATACGGATTTCGGAGGAGTTATTCGACAGGCAAAAACTTGTGAAAGATATAGAAGCAGTGCTGGTAAAAGCAGCTAAACTTAAGTAGTAACTTTAGTAGCGTCAGCATAGATAGAGCTCATCGTTTTTCTGCAATTCATACTTCAGATAAGTCCTGCGTAAAGTATAAGCAAAGCACCTTCTCTACTAAGTTGATACGATGAAGCTGTTAAGCGCTCTGGCTTCGTGCCTCAACCAGCCTGTTGTTGTGTTTTCAATAATTATTTACAGTAACCTCTTCGTGCTTGCGCTGGTGAAAACATTCTAGAAGGGCAGCCAAAACAATTTCCTTTTCAAAACCTCTAACAGTTTCTGTACTTAATACTGTGTTAAAGTAAATGCTGGCGTTTTTATACTTTCTAGGTGCCTTTCATTCAGTTATTTACAGTTGTTTCTTTAGTTTTTATGAATTGCGAGGTGTAATTCTGGCATAACAATTGAAATAGCAGATTTACAATGCAATTCAGGCCTATAGATTGCGATTTGATCAACTATTTTAAAAGAAAGAACATGAAGAAGATACTAGCTATGCTGGCAATGGGGGTTTTAGTTTCAGGTGCATCTTTTGCCCAGGACGCTCCGCAAAAAGAGAAAGGACAGCATACCGAACACCGTCAGAATAAAAAGCAGCGTGCACAGAAAAGCCCCGAGGAAAGAGCCACAAAACGTACCGAACATCTGGTGCAGAAACTCGACCTGAACAAATCGCAGCAACGCAAATTACAGGCTTTGCATTTAAAACAGGCGCAGGAAAGGCAGCAGTTTATGGCGCAACGCGGCGACTTTAAAGATAAAAGCAAAGCAGACCGCAGTAAAATGCGCGAAATTGCCAAAACCCGCCAGGAAAGCTACAAAGCTGAGTTAAAAGATATCCTGAACAAAAAGCAATATGCCCAATACGAGGTAATGCAGCAGGAGCAGAGAGCCCGCTACGAAAGCAAAAAAGGGGACCGCAAAGAACACCGCGGCGAGCGAAAGCACCAGCGACAAGGTTAATAAATGATAACAAAAAAGGCCCGGCTAAAGTATAGCCGGGCCTTTTTTGTTATCCGCCCAGTTTGTTTTCCGGATCATCGGGTATGTTCGGGAAGTTTTTCTGGAAGAAAGCGCAGAAATGGGTGAGCGGGCACTCTTCGCATTTGGGCCTGCGCGCAATGCAGATGTAGCGCCCATGCAGTATAAGCCAGTGGTGCGCTTTGGCTATCAGCTCTTCAGGCAGGTTCGAGATCAGTTCGCGTTCAACTTCCAGTGGCGTTTTGGCTTTTTTAGCAACCAGCCCCAGCCTTTTGCTTACCCGGAACACATGCGTATCAACAGCCATAGCTGGTTGGTTCCAGATAACAGACACGATCACATTAGCTGTTTTACGGCCAACGCCCGGTAGTTTTACCAGCTCTTCCACGGTGCTGGGTACTTCAGAGTTAAACTGTTCTACCAGCATTCGCCCCAGCCCTGCCAGGTGCTTTGCCTTGTTGTTGGGGTAGGATATACTTCTGATGTACTCAAATATTTCTTCGGGAGCAGCGGCGGCTAAGGCCTCAGGTGTGGGATAGGCTTCAAATAAAGCAGGCGTTACCATATTTACGCGCTTATCCGTGCATTGGGCACTCAGTACCACAGCCAGTATCAACTCATACGGGTTGGTGTAAGCCAGTTCTGTTTCCGGCTCCGGAAAGTTATTCGTAAAATAATCGATCAGGAGCTTGTAGCGTTCTTTGGTGCGCATAAAAAAAGTTTGCAGTCGGTTAAGACTGCAAACTTAAGCTTTTTGAGTAATTCAAAATATTATTGATCGTATGCTGCCCCGGACTTTTCAGGCCTTGGTTAAGCATATTTTGGAGTATAAGCAGATCGGAGCAGCTTTCGGCTAGTTCTTCGTCCTGTAGTAACGCTACTTCCAGTTGCTCGCAGGCATCATCTGCCAACTCATTGTATACATACTGGATAAGCTCATTCTGAGTAGAGGTTTTTATCATAAGCAATATTACCGTTTAGCATCTTCTTCCTGAGGTTGATCAGCGCATAGCGCATTCTGCCCAGGGCTGTATTAATGCTTACGCCGGTTGCTTCTGCTATTTCCTGAAAGCTCATGTCGGCGTAATGGCGCATCATAAGCACTTCGCGCTGCGTTTGGGGCAGCAATTGGATCAGCTCACGCAGACGGGCATGTGTATCTTCTTTTATCTGCAGCGACTCGGCAGAGTCTTCGGCAAACGATAAAGCGTTAAACACATTACTGCCGTCTTCCAGCGTAATCATTGGGCTACGTTTCTCTTTACGGAAAAAGTCGATCGCCAGGTTATGGGCAATACGGCAAATCCAGGAAGAGAATTTCCCTTCCTCGTTATAGCGGCCGCTTTTCATGGTGTGGATGGCCTTAATAAAGGTATCCTGCAACAGATCTTCGGCTGTATACGAGTCTTTTACTATTAATAAGATCGTGGTGTAGACTTTGTTTTTGTGTCTGTTTACTAACTGTTCAAACGCACTCTCGTTACCTGCGATATAGAGCGACACTAAATTAGAGTCGGTCAGCTGGGTAGTTATATTCATGTTAAAGCTACATTAAGTTAACGTAAAGCTTTATATCATATTGTGTCGTTTACTGGTTTAGACTAGATTTTTGAGAAAGGCAAAATCAAATATAGAGAACTCATTTTGCTTGTGCAACAATAGGACCTCCGGAAGCAATTTTTTTTTCTACTGTACGCTACGTAAACATTGTTCCGGGATATTTTATTATGAACCTTATACGATGATAAAGTATAAAAAAGTAGCCGATTATTTAAATTTAGTTTTCCACATATATAAAACCATCCGTAAATGGTTTATGTAGTTGCAGCAAGCATAAATCAGGGCAGAAGAAAGTAGGTGGGTTCTCTATGTTGAGATTAAAACGGGATAGCAGGTTTATACTTTGCTCAGTGAGGTATATTAAGAAAACCGCCGGCACGTATTGGCATAGCGGCGGTTTCAGAACGTAGAAGAGTATACAGAATTAAAATATAAAGCTGTAGATCATTTTATACTTGTTTGGCTATCACATCCAGGAAACCCATTTTCATCTGGAAAATCTGGGCAATGCTGGTGGCTTTCTGCTTGGCTTCGGTTGCTTTCGGGCCTTCAAAAATAGCATCTATGGTTTGCGTAAATAAAGCGGTCCACCGCTGGAAATGCTGTTTCTGAATGGGCAGGCGCATGTGCTTTGGGAAGGGCTGGCCTTTGTAAGCCATTGAACCAAATAAAATAGAACTCCAGAAATTATACATAACCGGCAGGTGCTGGCTCCAGTCTACTTCAGCAAAATCATTAAAGATCGGTGCCAGCAGTTCGTCCTTGTTTACGTTATCGTAAAAAGTATCTACCAGGGTCTTTATATCAGCTTCGTTTTCTAAGTCTTTTCTCATCGGTAATACGTCCTAATGCCATCTATGAAAGCTACAGTGTTACAAAAATACCGTGTGCGGGCTTCCAATTAAATGATATTGGTCATCTTACTTATAATGAGGCCTTTTAAAATGTAAAAATCAGCACAGGAAAGTACGGGCATAAAAAAATCCTTCGAAAGAGCTGAGGAATCTTGTCGAAGGATGCAGGATGTTTTTACGCTGGGATTACTGTTTTCTGCTGAAACCCTTGATACGGTTCAGGATCAGGAGCAGGCGGCGGTTAATGTCGCGCTCTTCCACGGCTTTGCATTGGGCAGTAATGTTGGATGGGGCTTTCAGTTTTTCTTCGAGTGCCTGCAGGTGCTGTAAGTAGCATTCCAGCGTGGTGCAGTTTGCGTTTTTAAAATACTGGTCAATGGCATCCGGGTTAGATTTCAGGTTAATAGCCGAGTTGATCTCGTTGTTGATTAACCGGGTTACGTCCGAATCCGAAGTGATCTCCTGCTGGCATACTTTTTTTTCGATGTTATCCAGCAAGCTTTTTATGTCCATGTTCTTCATAGTGTAAAATTTGAAATAATAAAAAAATAA
Organism: Pontibacter arcticus; assembly: GCF_003284895.1. GTDB lineage: Bacteria > Bacteroidota > Bacteroidia > Cytophagales > Hymenobacteraceae > Pontibacter > Pontibacter arcticus. The sequence goes on along the minus strand of NZ_QMDV01000005.1, from coordinate 38,441 downwards.
AGGCACGGCTTATAGTGTTCCTTTTTGTGCAGAGGTACGCTGGCGTGGATCAGAAATATGTTATTAAAACTTTAAAGTGCCCCTGCGATATTGGCAGCAAACACGTAACAGAACGAGTAAATCGAGTACAACCTACTTAAAACAGGCTTAGATGCAGCAACACCTGTAAATAGGTTTCTGTTATTATGGAGGTATACTTAGTTAAGCAAACTTGTGTTACGATGGAGGCGTAATTTAACAGTAAATTTACCTGTAGTTGCAGGGGTAGCGGCAGGAAAGATGGTTTGAAAACAGCAACCGCACCGCAAAACTTTATTTTTACCGATACTAACCTGAAATGCCACCTTTGCAGTAGCTTTGAAAATTATTCCGGACCTACTCAAGCTACTTTACAATGAAAGCGAACCACAGAAATACACACGATCCGTATGCGGTGCTTCGGATCCCTGATTTCAGGTTATACATCAGTGCCCGTTTGTGCATTACACTGGCTATGCAGATACAGGCCGTTATTGTAGGCTGGCAAATTTACGACATCACCAAAGACCCACTTTCTCTTGGCCTGATCGGGCTTGCCGAAGCTATCCCTTCCATTTTCGTATCGCTGTATGCCGGCTACCTCGCTGATATGGTGCCCCGTAAGAAAATAATTATGGTAGTGATAACGGTGCTGATGTTCTGTTCGCTGGCACTTTTATACTTTACCCTGGATGCCAGCCATACTTTATTAACCTACGGCGCGCTACCCATTTACGTAGTTATTTTTGTGAGCGGCATAGCCAGAGGGTTTATGGGGCCGGCCGTATTTGCTTTTATGCCGCAGCTGGTTGCAAATAAAACTTTATACGCCAATGCCATTACCTGGAGCAGCACTACCTGGCAGGCGGCTTCGCTGGCTGGTCCGGCTGTTGGCGGTTTGGTTTATGGTTTTTTTGGCGTAACCGCCGCTTATATTACCGATGCCGTACTTGTATTTTTGTCGCTGTCAGCATTTTCTATGATCGGGAGTAAGCCATTGCCTGAGAACATCAACCCGCAAAACCTGAAAGAAAGCCTGCAGTCTGGTATCAGGTTCGTGTTTGGGAACCAGATTATACTTAGCGCTATTTCTCTGGATCTGTTTGCTGTGCTGTTTGGCGGGGCGGTTGCGCTACTGCCTATCTTTGCCTCGGATATTCTGAAAACCGGTCCCGAAGGACTTGGCTTTTTAAGAGCGGCGCCTGCGGTAGGTTCTGTGCTGATGGCTGTTTACATGGCCCATCACCCGATCAGTGTAAAAGCCGGCAAAAAAATGTTGTGGTGCGTAGCTGGTTTTGGCCTCACGATCATACTTTTCGGACTATCGTCTAACTTCTGGTTTTCGTTGGTGATGCTGGCCCTGAGTGGTGGTTTTGATAGTATAAGCGTCATCATCCGGTCTACGCTCATTCATACCTTAACGCCAGAGTACATGAAAGGCCGCGTATCGTCTGTAAACAATATTTTTGTGGGTTCTTCTAACGAGATTGGCGCCTTTGAGTCCGGGTTTATGGCGAAGTTGCTGGGAGTGGTTCCTGCTGTTGTTTTTGGTGGTACTATGACCTTGCTGGTTGTAGGAATAACTGCGCTTAAAGCTGATAAACTACGCGTACTCGATCTGAAACCCGAAGCCGAAACAGTTTAGAAAGTATACTTTTAACAAAAGAAGCGCCGCTTTACTCTGGTAAGGCGGCGCTTCTTTTGTTAAAAGGTACTACAGTTTATTTGCTGGCTTCTGACTTTGCAGCCTGCTCGGTTGGCTTATTGGCTTTGCGCAAACGCTTGTTACCGAACGTACCTTTTGATATTTTTCCTTTTTTAGATTTTTTATCTCCTTTTCCCATGGTGTAGGTTAGTTTGTGTTTGTTTTAAAGCGATTAAGTACCCTTACGGATTAGCCGGCCTCGTGGGTGCAAATGCCTGGCTAAATATCTCAGGAATAAAAGAGCGGCAGTTTTAACTGGCTTAGTACTTCCGTTAAAACTGCCGCTCCAAAGTATAAATTTATACTTTATGATTAACGAAGTACAACACGCTTGTGCACTACATTTGTGCCTGAAGTGGCTGTAAGTATAAACAGCCCTTTATGCGGCGCAAGTTCTGCCATTGGTATTTTAACTGTACTGCCACTTGTTTCAGTAATAGTTTTGGTATGTACAAGCCTGCCCGACATATCTTTGAGCTCTAATGTAATAGCGCCTTGCCTGCCCGGGTTAGCAATAATTGCGGAGCAATCACCATTTTCGCAAGGGTTAGGCGCCAGGTTTATACTTAGTTCTGAGCTGGCCAGTACATCAGCCGTTACCGTTATTACTTTGGAGTATTCTGATTTGCCATCAAAATCAACCTGCTTTAGTCTGTAATAATTTAAGTCGCTGGCCGGGTTGTTGTCCGTAAAGTTATAGCGGCGTTTTACAGAAGAGTTGCCGTTGCCGTTTACTTTACCTATCTGCTCAAAAGCCTGTCCGTCTGCGCTGCGTTCCACTTCAAAATGGCTGTTGTCTTTTTCGCTGGCCGTGCTCCACTCTAATGCGATTCCTGCTGCAGATGCTTTTCCTTCAAACGAGATCAGTTCAACTGGAAGAGGTACTATTTCTTGACAAGGATTGTCTGTGCCTATTCTGGCATTAAGCGCAATAGCACGTGTAGGAAGCAATACTGGATCAAGCCCTGCAGCAAGAACTATAGAGTCTAATGTTACTAATCCAACCTGAGGGAAGGCTTGGAAAGCTTCCCTATCAACAACTAGAGTTACAATAGGGTTATCGTTTAGCTCTGCTAATGTAAAGGTTTGAGCTTCTCCTCCAAGTGCACTTATTGCTATTTGTTCTGTATCGCTGCAATCGCCATCAGTTATGGGTATTATAGACATAACAATCGTGAGCATTGTAGAATCTGCGTTTATAAGAAATTCATCATAGATAGCAGTAAAGCAAGGGTTATTATATTCACAATCTGCTGTTTCTATTTCATCCGGGGGCGTATACTGTGCCTTGGCCGGCTGGGCAATTATAAGGATGAAAGCTATAAATAGCATTAAGTAAGTAGAAGTTCGCATAGCAAGTTGTTTAAAGAGTATAAGAGAATTTTAGCTGAGTTAACGAAAGGCAGCCCATGCGCTAACTTTTTAAATCAGTATGCTGCAGTGGATTTACGGGAACTGCAGCTGGCCGGCAAAAACCGGGTAGAGCGAAAAAATAGTAACTTCCTAATCTCTACGGATATACAGAAAGGGTGTTTACTGCAAAGGCAACTTTTACGCAAAGTATAACCAGTGTAGCGTCAGGTGTTTGAACAAGGGAAGTAGTTGTAAACTGCTATTTTTCCTTTGCTATTGAGTAGCGGCTACCAACATTATAAGTTGCCTGTTACATTGCCTTCCTGAAATGCAACCCCTACCCTAAAAAAAAGGTTATGTATGTGTATCTTTACAAACTACTAAAACAAGCGATCGGCAATTGCCCGGTAAAGTATAAGCCGCGTGTAAAGCCCCTGTCTGTATGGCAAATATTCCTGATTATAACATCGACCAACTCGACGCGCGCCAAAACATTATTATCAAAGGCGCGCGCGTTCATAACCTTAAAAATCTGAGTGTGGCCCTGCCACGAAACCAATTTATTGTGATAACCGGGCTTTCGGGCTCGGGTAAGTCATCGCTGGCTTTCGATACGTTGTATGCCGAAGGGCAGCGCATGTACGTGGAAAGTCTGAGCTCCTATGCCCGCCAGTTTTTGGGCCGTATGGATAAGCCCGACGTGGACTACATCAAAGGCATCAGCCCGGCCATCGCTATTGAGCAGAAAGTAAGTATAAAAAACAACCGTTCTACAGTAGGTACCAGCACCGAGATTTACGACTATTTAAAGTTGCTTTACGCACGCATCGGTAAAACTTATTCGCCTGTTTCCGGTGAGGTAGTGCAGAAAGATTCGGTGGCCGATGTAGTTGATTTTATCTTTAAGCTCGAAGATGAGGCCCGCGTAATGATCCTGGCACCGCTGCAATTGCAGGCCGAACGCACGCTTAACAAAGAACTGGACCTGCTGCTGCAAAAAGGCTATTCGCGCATTTACGCCGACGGTACGGTATACTTTATTGAAGAATTACTCGATCAGAAAAAACTGAAACTTGGCAAGCAGATCTTTATTTTAATCGATAGAGCTGTTATTTACCAAGCCGATGAAGACCTCCAGTTCAGAATCGCGGACTCAGTGCAGACTGCTTTTTTTGAAGGCCATGGTGAATGCTACGTAAAGTATGGCGATGACCAGGAACGTGTATTCTCAAATAAGTTTGAGATGGATGGGATCGTGTTCGAGGAGCCTTCTGTTAACTTTTTCAGCTTCAACAACCCATACGGTGCCTGCCAGACCTGCGAAGGTTTTGGTTCTGTGCTCGGCATCGACCCTGATCTGGTTATTCCGGATAAAAGCCTGACGGTGTATGAAGGAGCTGTTGCGCCGTGGCGTTCTGATAAAATGAGTGAATGGCTGCATCCGCTCGTAAAGAACGGCATTCGCTTCGACTTCCCGATACACAGGCCCTACAACGAGCTTTCGGAAGCTGAACAGGAACTGCTCTGGAAAGGAAATAAATACTTCAGTGGCCTGAACGACTTTTTCAAACACCTCCAGAACCAGACGCATAAAATACAGTACCGTGTGATGTTGTCGCGTTACCGTGGCCGCACGACCTGCCCCGAGTGCCGTGGTTCGCGCCTACGCAAAGATGCCAGCTACGTAAAAGTGAATGGCAAAAGTATAACCGACCTGGTACTAATGCCCATTACGCAGGTGCTGCCTTTTTTCCAGAACATCGACCTGAACGAGCACGAACGGAACGTAGCTGACCGCCTGGTAATTGAAGTGGCCAACCGCCTGAGTTACCTGGAGCGTGTAGGGTTGGGCTACTTAACACTTAACCGCTTATCCAACACCTTATCCGGTGGCGAGAGCCAGCGCATTAATCTGGCTACTTCGCTGGGTAGTGCGTTAGTAGGTTCTATGTATATTCTGGATGAGCCAAGTATAGGGTTGCACCCCAAAGATTCGGAACAACTGATTGGTGTACTTCGCTCGCTGCAACAGATTGGCAATACCGTAATTGTGGTAGAGCACGAAGAGGAAATGATGAAAGCTGCCGACCAACTGATCGACATAGGGCCGGAAGCGGGTACAGGCGGCGGTAATCTGATGTTCCAGGGCACGTTTGCCGAAATGATTAAAGCGGATACGTATACCGGCAAATACCTGAGCGGTAAAATGGAGGTTTCGGTGCCGGCCTTACGCCGTAAGTGGCGCAACGCCATAGAGATTGTAGGCGCCCGCGAAAACAACCTTAAAAACCTGACCGTGAAATTCCCGCTGGGTGTGATGACGGTGGTAACCGGCGTCAGTGGTTCAGGCAAATCGACGCTCGTTAAAAAGATACTGTACCCGGCTATGCAAAAATTGCACGGCGCTACATCAGAGGCAACCGGTAAATTCGATAAGCTGCAGGGCGACTATGGCCAGATCAGGCACGTGGAGTTTGTAGATCAGAACCCGATCGGTAAATCGTCGCGCTCTAACCCGGTAACCTATGTAAAAGCCTACGATGCCATCCGTACCCTGTATGCTGACCAGCCCTTGGCAAAAGCGCGCGGATTTAAACCCTCCCATTTCTCGTTTAACATCGAAGGCGGCCGTTGCGAAGTATGCCAGGGCGAAGGGCAGGTGAAAATAGAAATGCAGTTTATGGCTGATATTTACCTGACCTGCGATAGCTGCCACGGCCAGCGCTTTAAGCAGGATGTACTCGATATCAAGTATAAAGACCAGAGCATTTCGGATGTGCTGGACATGACCATTGCCGACAGCATCGGGTTTTTTAGTGATCAACCGAAGATAGTAGAGAAACTGAAACCGCTGAACGATGTTGGCTTGGGTTACATCCGTTTAGGGCAATCGAGTAATACGTTATCCGGCGGGGAGGCGCAACGCGTAAAACTGGCTTCGTTCCTGACCAAAGGCGCGCAACCACATAACTCAGATATACTCTTTATTTTTGATGAGCCGAGCACGGGTCTTCATTTTCATGATATCAACAAGTTGCTCACGTCTATTACTGCGCTCATCGAGAATGGAAATACGGTCGTAATTATCGAGCATAACATCGATATCATCAAATGCGCTGATTGGATAATTGACCTTGGTCCGGAAGGAGGTACCAACGGCGGCCAGCTCTTATTTGAAGGCACTCCCGAAGATATGACAAAAATAGAAGGCAACGACACCGCAAGATTTTTGAAAGAGAAGTTGTAGTACCTCCCCCTGCCCCCTCCTAAAAACAGGAGGGGGTATTTCTCTGATTTTTTTGAATAGGTATAATCTGTCCTTTGATTACTTTAATCTGACTTCGTCAGAAGCAATTTCAAGAACATGAATTTTCTACCCCCTCCTGTTTTTAGGAGGGGGGCAGGGGGAGGTACTCATCATAAATTACTAACTTGCCGTATTTGTAGCCTATACTATAAAACCAAGTATAACATCACTATCAAACTATAAAACATGAGAAAGAAGATCGTTGCAGGTAACTGGAAAATGAACAAAACTTACGAGGAAGCACTTTCGCTGGTGTCGGAGATCGATAACATGGTGAAAGACGAAGTGAACGGCGATGTAACAGTTGTGATTGCGCCTCCTTTTCCGTTTCTGCAGGGCGTAGGTAAATTAATGCAGGGCAACGATAAACTGCACCTGGCTTCTCAGAACATCAGTGAGCACGAAAGCGGCGCATATACTGGCGAAGTTTCGGGAGCGATGTTAAAATCAGTAGGCACAGAGTACGTGATTATCGGCCACAGCGAGCGCCGCATGTACCACCACGAAGATGCTCAGACGCTTTACAAAAAAATGAAAGCTGCTCTGGCGCAAGGTTTAAAGCCGATTTTCTGCTGCGGCGAACCCCTGGAAGAGCGTGATGCGGAAAACCACTTCGAGTACGTAGGCAAGCAGCTGCACGACAGCCTTTCCTACTTGAGCAACGAAGAATTTGACCAGGTAGTAGTAGCTTACGAGCCAATCTGGGCGATTGGTACCGGCCGCACCGCCAGCAGCCAGCAAGCCCAGGAAATGCACGCTTATATCAGAGAGCAACTGGCCCGCACATTCGATGCGGAAGCTGCCTATAACACGTCTATACTTTATGGCGGTAGCTGCAACCCGGGCAATGCCAAAGAGCTTTTCTCGCAGGAGGATGTAGATGGCGGTCTGATTGGCGGAGCTTCCCTGAAGTCAAGAGATTTTGCAGATATCGTGAAATCGTTCTAAAAACGCTGCGTTTATACTTTGCAAAGGCTGCCTGTGTTTATACATGGGCAGCCTTTGTTATTTAACAGAAGCCAAGGTATACTTCCATCAGCAAACAAAACCGAAAACAATGCAATTTTCCGGTGCCTTTTTTGTTAGGCTTCTGAAGAACTTTAGTTAATTTTATACCTATGTATACGATTTTTGTCATCTGGCTGACAATCAGCAGTCTGTTTAGCAATGCTGCACCCGCGCCAGCAGTAACCAAACCAGCACAAGGCTATTGTAATATTTATGGTTCCGTGTACCTCGAGCGCGATCCGAAGTATAAAAACACGGCCTCTTATACTGTTTTCCTGAACGAAGACGAGGCCTTTGCCAACATGGTAGTTTACCGCGAAAGCAACAAGCTCTTTGCCGACGGCACTGCGACGTGGTATATCACGCCTAAAAAAGCCTTTGCCGATCATATTTTATTTGTAACCGATAACCGTAACCTGGCAGACTTTGGCGTGTATTTTACCGATGCCCGCTCGTTTGCCGCCTGCCGCGAATAACACAACCAAACATGGATTTTATAGAAATTACTTTACACGTAAACGAAGATTTTGCGGATATTCTGACTGCCGAACTGGGCGAACTGGGCTTTGATGCTTTTATTGATACCGAAGATGGCTTCAACGCTTACATCACCGAAGATATTTTTTCGGAAGAAAGGCTGAAGGCTATCTTAAACCGCTACGCGGAAATGGTGCCACTACAATACAGCATCCAGAAAATAGCCAAACAGAACTGGAACGAAGAATGGGAGCGCAACTTTGAGCCCTTATTTATAGGCGGAAAAGTATCGGTGCGCGCCTCTTTCCACGAGAAACCTGCCGAAGCAAAGTATGATATCGTGATTAACCCGAAAATGTCGTTCGGTACGGGCCACCATGAAACTACCACGCTCATGATTGAAAACCAGCTGACCATCGATCACCAGAACAAACGCGTGCTGGATATGGGCTGTGGCACCGGTATACTGGCTATTATGGCCGGCGAACTGGGTGCTTCCGAAATTGTAGCTGTTGAGATTGAAGACTGGACGGTAGAGAACGCCCGTGAAAATGCGGTTTACAACGATTACCCGGCGATAGATGTGCGCCTGGGCGGCGCCGAAACCATTGCCGGCGATGAGCCTTACGATATTATACTTGCCAACATCAACCGGAATGTACTGTTAGATGATATGGCTGCCTACAAAGCTGTACTGAAGCAGGAGGGTTGGTTGCTGCTAAGCGGCTTTTACACCGAGGACCTGCCGGCTATTCAGGAAAGTGCTGCCGGTTTGGGTTTAACTTATACTTCGCATCGGGTTAAAAACAACTGGGTTTCCGTTATTTTTAAAGCATAGCATTACCTGCTACTATAAGAATAATTTTATACCTTAGTTTTTAAGTAAGTATAAGTATCTTGTATATAAGCCTTTAAAATGGTTTGTGTAGTTTCCGAGATATTTATACTTGCTTTTTTACTATTCCCCCTATGAAACAACTTTTACCGCTTTTCTTTTTTCTTACAATTTTTTCGGTGCAGGCACAATCCAGGTTAACAGATAAACCGGATGATTTTGTGGCAGAAGTCAAAAACATGCTGATTGCCGGAAAAGTTGAAAACGCCGAAAAGCTTTCCGCAGACCTGCAGGAAGTATGGACCAGCGGCAAACTATCTGCCAGACAGCAAAAAGAAGTGATGGAGATTGCCCAAAGTATGTACCGGAAACGGATGCGTACCAAACCGCATTTCTCCGACTTTTTTACGATGCTCACGAGCGGCATCCAGGATAAAAACCTGAGCAACAAGCAGCTGAACGATATGCTGGAAGTTACCGCCAAAACAGTTCAGAACGAAGACTCCAAAAAGCTCGAACAGTTCCTGAATACCACCAGTTTATACTTGTCCGCAAACCGGCTTTACAAGAATACTTATTACAGACTGAATGCTACCGGCGGAAATCTGACTTTTTCGTACGAAGGCACCAGCAAAGCCACTCCGGAAGCAGAGGCTACCAACGGCTGGGATAGTATAGAAGAAAGCAGCAAAGCCACCGAAACTGCATCCGAAGATGATGGCTGGGGTTGGGACACACCCGCGCCGGCACCTAAAAAAGAAGACAAAAAACTAACAGAAAAAAAGCGCCGCGAAAGTATAAAAAGCATCTATGTACCGGCGCAGCCAAAAGTATCAGGCCCGGTTTTGAAGCTGGATGATGTAACGCTGACCTTTGTAACGCCCTGGGATTCTGTTTCGATAGCTAAAACGAGTGGCCAACTGATGCTGGCTAATAACCTGTTTGTAGGCGAAGGCGGTAAATTTAATTGGCAGGCAAACGGGCAGCCGGCTTCCGCAGAACTGCGCAAGTATAACTTCACTACATCGTTTGCAGGCTTTAAAGCCCCGGATGTAACCGTTACGTTTTCGTCTATTTTAGCATTGCCGGTAGAGGGCAGCCTGGAATTTATCAGCAACAAACGTAAAACCGGCGATTATCCTTATCCGAAATTTTACTCGTTCACGAACGATGCGCGCGTTAAAACCCTGGGCGATAACATCTCCTACAGAGGCGGTTTCTCCTTAGTAGGGAATGCCGTTGGCAGCAAACCGCTCGATAATAGTTTTTCGGAAATCATCGTGTCGCAGAGCGGGGTTCGCAAGTTCAGGTCGATGGCACGCGAGTACGCTATTACAGATTCTACCATACTGGCTAACCGCGCCAGCATCGCCATTTACCAGGGCCGCGATTCGTTGTCGCACCCCGCCATGCAACTGCGTTATTCCAAATCAGAAAACGAGCTTACACTTACCAAAGATAAAGGACCTTACGCCAAAACGCCTTTCTACGACACCTACCATAAACTCGAGATCCGGGCTGAAAAGCTGCACTGGAACCTGAACCAGCCAGATGTTGATTTTTCTATCCTGAACACCAAAACACTTATTCCGGTACAGTTGGAGTCTACGGATTATTACTCCAATAACCGTTACCAGCAATTAGTGGGTGTGGCTACATTCCATCCGTTGCAAGCCCTGATCGGGCACGCCAACAAAACCAAGAAGAACGATTTTTACGCCAGCGATGTAACCAGCACAACCGGTATAAACGAGAACGGTGTAAAAGAAGGCGCTGCAAATTTATCACGGGAAGGTTACCTGGATTACGATCCGCAGACGGGCTACATCTCCCTGAAGCCAAAAGCGTGGCATTATGTAAAATCATCGCGCAAGCTAAGCGACTACGATCACCTGGTTATTAAATCGGTTGTGCCATCGGGCCGCAACGCTACCCTCAACCTCGAAACAAATAAGTTAACTGTGCGCGGCGTGGATAAAATCACCTTCCATACCGATACGTCCAGCGTTTACATACTTCCGAACAAAAGTGAAATTCATATCCTGAAAAACCGCGACATCGAATTTGACGGAGAGATTTTCGCCAGCCGGTTGGCTTTTAAAGGCAGCAAGTTTAAGTTTAATTACGATGAGTTTTCGATAGACCTGGCTAAACTGGATACCATTGCACTGGTATCGCGCAGACGGCGCGCTTTGGAAGGCGATGCATCGGACCAGGTACTGACCGGAAAAGGCAGCACCATGACGGGTAAGTTGTACATCAACAAACCCAACAATAAATCCGGTAAAGATTCGCATCCGGAGTACCCACGTTTTGATGCGCCGGTTGGGGCAAAAGTAAGTTTCAACCGCCCTGATGTGTTGGGGGGCGTTTACGACAGTACGGTATTTTTTGATATGCCTCCGTTTAAAATGGATAGCTTAAGTTCTGGCAAAGGCGCTCTGACCTTTGATGGGACATTTAATTCCGGTGGTATTTTCCCGCCCATCAAAACGAAGCTGCAACTCATGCCCGACGAAACGCTTGGCTTTTACTACCAGCCTTCTGCAAAAGGCCTGGCTGCTTTTGGTGGCAAAGGCATGGCGTATGATACCATTATGATGAGTTCCAGCGGCATCCAAAGCAAAGGCAAACTCACTTATCTTACTTCTACGCTGCAGGCGCCCGTTTATACTTACTACAAAGATGCCGTGCAGGTAAAAGGCGGCACGTCGGTAAGTATAGCCGAAGGCACACATGGCGGCACAGCTTTTCCGGTGGCTACGCTGGCAGGCTTTAACATGAACTGGTTGCCTAAAGCCGATACCATGTACATCCAGACGGTGAAAGAGCCGATGAAGATCTTTAAAGAGAATTTTGACTTTAAAGGTGTAGCCAAATTATCGCCGGGAGGTTTGTACGGAAGCGGCGTAGTGGATAATCCGGTAGCAAATGTAACGTCTGGAGAGTTGTTGTTTAAGCAGCGCGGGATCAGCGGGCATCATGCTACATTCATTGCAAAATCGGATGTGGAGGGCCAGCCCGCCATCAGGTCGCAGGACGTAGCTTTTGAGTATGACCTGGTACAGGGTTTCGTGGATTTTGGAAGTGAGCAGAAAGGCGTGGCAAGTATAGAATTCCCGAAGGCAAAGTATAAAACCTCGATGAGCAGTGCCCGCTGGGATTTTAAAACGCAGAAAGTAAACCTGAAATCAGATGAGAACGGCGGTAAGAACTGGTTTTACTCGCAGCACCCGGACCAGCGCCAGCTAAAGTTTATGGCCGGTAGCGGCGTTTATGACCTGAAACAAAATACGATCCTGGCGGGTGGCGTGCCATACATTGCCGTGGCAGATGCGTATGTGATGCCGGACAGCGGTAACGTAGCCATTGCCGCAGATGCGACTATCCGTACACTCCGCAATGCCCGCATCCAGGCCGATTCCTCGCAGAAATACCATAACCTGTACAAAGGCAACATTGATGTGCTGTCGCGGATGGCTTTTAAAGGCGATGCGTTGCATGGCTATTCAAACGCTGCCGCCGATTCGTTTCAGTTACAATTTGCTGAGTTTACATACGGTAATCCGCAAAACAAAAAACGGCCGGTTTATACTTTTGCAACCGCTGAAGTGAAGGAAGAAAAGCCTTTCTATATTTTCCCGCGTATTTTGTACCGGGGAAAAGTGCTGATGCACGCCAACAAAAAACACATGGATTTTGACGGCGACCTGAAACTGAACTTCACGGGTAATCCCGACGACTCGGATTGGTTTCCATACAAAAAAGATACCCTCGACCCAGGTAATGTGCGTATCCCGATCCTAAAGCCGAAAGCTGCCGATGGGACACCGCTGCACACCGGGTTGCATGTTTCCAGCGAATCAGCGAAGCTTTATAATACATTTGTATCGAAAAAGCAGGCGGAAGACGACCTCGATCTGTTTACCGTAGATGGCTTGCTTTCTTATAACAAAGAAAAATCTGAATTTAAGATAGGCCGTGAAGCCCGTGCGTACCAGGGCGCGTATGAAGGCAATATGCTGTTGTACAACGAGGCTTCCAATAACATCAATTTTGAAGGCCAACTCAACCTATTAAAGCCAACCAAAAATTTTAAAGTACAGGCCTCCGGAAGTGGCAATGCCAACGTAGACAGCAGCCGTTACAACCTGGATGCATTTATGGCTTTTGATCTGGATGTACCGTCGCAGGCGCTAACTGCTATGGCCAAAACGTTACAGGAAAATGCAGGCGGCCCCGGCCTGACGTCAGATACAAGTCCGGCGATGCTCTATAAACTGGGTGCCTTTATCGGGGATCGGGAAGTGCGCAAGTATGAGGAGCGCTCCGCAACAGGGTATGTACCGCTTCCGAAAGTATCCAAGAAACTGGTGCGCAGCTTAATTCTGAGCCAGGCCAACATGCACTGGTCTACAAAACAGAACGCCTGGTACAGTACCGGAAAGTTAAACCTGGCCAGTATTTTAAAAGAGGATGTAAATGCGCCGATGGACGGCTACCTGGAAATGCGACAGGACTTAAACGGTTTGCCAGTCGTTAATTTATACTTGCAGGCCGATCCGTATACCTGGTACTATTTCAGTTTTGTGGAAAATGCGCTGACCATGGCCTCTGCCGATGATAAATTTAACAAAGCAGTCCGGTCCAAATCGAAGGGTAGCCGCGGGCTGAGCACCAATTACGGCATTTACCAGGGCGAAGAAATTGAGAAAAACGAGTTTATCAATTACTTTAAAACAACTTACCTGAATGGCAAAGACGGTTTTAAGGCAGCTTCGGGGCAGCCGGCAAGTATAAATACGGAGCCGGAAAGCAGCTTTAAAGACCTGGAAGAAGAGGAGGAACCTAAAAAAGAGAAACGCAGAAAAAAGAAAAAGAACAAAGACAGCTTCGAGGATACTTCTGAAGAAGAAGGAAATAACCTGTAAACCTTTTACCCGCGTATAAAGGGAACAGAACTTGGTTTTTGAGTCTGAAATAAGTTTTATCTATATTTGAGCTTCTATCCAAGTATAAACGCGCCGTTAATAGTGCAATCTGGCCAGTAGTATCAGGCAGTTTAAGCTAACAAGAACAAGAATTCATGGACATACTTTTGATCGCTATACTTTTTATTGCCGCTTATCTGATCGGCTCCATCCCGACGGCAGTCTGGATCGGCAAAGCTTATTATGGTATCGATATCCGCCAGCACGGCAGTGGTAACTCGGGTGCTACAAACACCTTCAGGGTGCTGGGTAAAAAGCCCGGCGCGATCGTTATGTTCATCGATATTTTTAAAGGCTGGCTGGCTACTTCGCTGGCAGGTCTGCTCGTTATTTTCGAAGCGATTCCGGCAGAGCATATTGTCGTTTATCAGCTTATACTTGGTGCATTGGCGGTACTGGGTCATATTTTTTCGATCTACGAGCGCTTTAAAGGGGGCAAAGGCGTAGCTACCCTTTTAGGCATGATGCTGGCCATACAACCGGTGGTTGCCCTGATGTGTATGGTAATTTTCCTGATCGTGCTGTTTACATCGCGCTACGTTTCGTTGGGTTCTATGATTGCAGCGTTAGCTTTCCCGATACTATTGTTGCTGCCGCGTTTTCACCCGGATAACCCGATCCTGATTGTGTTTGGGTTTATACTTTTTGCAGTAGTTGCCCTTACGCACCGTAAAAATATCAACCGCCTGCTGCAAGGCGAAGAAAGCAAAGCCAACATCCGCATCGGCCGGAGAAAATAGATAGTACCTTCACTTGCACACGATCTTTCAAAAGAACCACACTGGCTGCCCGGAGTGGTTCTTTTTTTGTAAATTAGCACAACCAACAAACCCATACTATGAACAACTATATCTCCGAAAATAAAGACAGATTCCTGAGCGAGCTGTTAGATATGCTGCGTATTCCGTCTGTTAGCGCCGACCCTAAATTTAAAGAAGACGTGTTGCGTACTGCCGAATTTGTAAAGCAGCGCCTGATAGAAGCCGGTGCCGATAACGTGGAACTATGCGAAACAGCTGGCTACCCGATTGTGTACGGCGAGAAAATAATCGACCCGAACCTGCCAACCGTAATTGTGTATGGCCACTACGATGTGCAGCCCGCCGACCCGTACGAACTCTGGAATTCGCCTCCGTTTGAGCCTGTTATAAAAGACGGTAACATTTACGCGCGTGGCGCCTGCGACGATAAAGGGCAGATGTACATGCACGTAAAAGCATTCGAAACCATGATGCGCACCAACACGCTAACCTGCAACGTGAAGTTTATGATCGAAGGCGAAGAAGAAGTTGGATCTTCTAACCTGGGCACGTTCGTAAAAGAAAATAAAGAGAAACTGAAAGGCGATGTGATCCTGATCTCAGATACGGGGATGCTGGGCAACGATACGCCTTCCATTACAGCTGGCTTACGCGGGTTGAGTTATGTGGAAGTGGAAGTGACCGGCCCGAACCGTGATCTGCATTCCGGGTTGTACGGTGGCGCAGTGGCAAACCCGATCAACATACTTTGCCAGATGATCGCATCCTTGCACGATGAAAATAACCGCATCACTATTCCGGGCTTTTACGACAATGTAGAAGAACTGAGCGCAGAAGAAAGAGCCGAGATGGCACGCGCACCTTTCAGCCTCGACAAGTATAAAAAAGCCCTTGACCTAGGCGATGTACACGGCGAAGCAGGTTATGTAACCATGGAGCGAAATTCTATCCGGCCAACGCTGGATGTGAACGGCATTTGGGGAGGCTATACCGGCGAAGGTGCCAAAACCGTAATCGCGTCTAAAGCTTTTGCTAAAATATCCATGCGCCTGGTGCCTAACCAGACATCAGAAGAAATAACAGAGAAGTTTCAGAAGCATTTCGAAAGTATAGCACCGGCCAGCGTAAAAGTATTGGTTAAACCACACCACGGCGGTGAGCCCGTTGTTACCCCAACCGATTCTGTTGCTTATAAAGCTGCATCTAAAGCTTACGAAGAAACATTTGGCGTAAAACCGATTCCGGTGCGCAGTGGTGGGTCTATTCCGATTGTGGCCATGTTTAAGTCAGAGCTTGGCCTGGATTCTGTGTTGATGGGCTTTGGCCTGGATTCGGATGCGATTCACTCGCCGAACGAGCATTTTGGCGTGTTTAATTATATGAAAGGCATCGAAACTATCCCGATGTTTTATAAGCACTACGCTGAAATGAGTAAGTAATAACAATTTATACTTTAAAACAGCATCAATAAAAAAGCCAGCCTCGTTTATACAAGGCTGGCTTTTTTATTGATTTTTATACTTGCTTAGCGGCCAAAAGTATAGCCAAGCGTCAGCATGATAGTAGAGTGCTTTGCGTTTACGAGGTCGCCATCAAAATAATCGGCTGGCGCATCGTCTACAAAATCATTAAAGCTACCGTTGTAACGCACACCCACGCTGAGGCCACTGTTTGTTGCAAACCCAACACCAGCTACATAACCCAGCTCAAACTGCTTCATGCCGTCTTTATCGATCTGGGTAGTGGTGGAAGAACGCTCTTCGCCGTTCAGGTATTCTTTGGTTTTGTTGTTAACGCTTAATAGGTAAGATGCCTGCGGACCGCCTTCAAAGTATAAAGGGCCGGCTTTGATGCGCGCCAACACAGGTAACTCCAGGTAATTATAATTTACATTTCCTTCTCTTTTATACTTCTGGCCCAGAATCTCAAATTCTTCATCGCTGTTCTGGAAACCCTTGTTAGAGTATAATAACTCCGGCTGAATAGAAAAAAAATTGCCTACCACACCGATGTTATAGGTAAGGCCCCCATGGAAACCGAACTTGTTTTCGTAACGGTTCTCGTTTTTGAGGTCGCCTTCTAAATTAGACAGGTTGGCCCCAACACGAACACCAATTCCGGACTGTGCCTGCGCCACTGATGCAGAGGCCAGCATAATGGAGAATGCAATAAATAGCTTTTTCATACTTTTAGTTTTTTTTAAGATTGATAATAACGCGCAGAAGTTAGCTTTTAAGATAGCCACCGCTTACTTTTTTAAAGCTCCTTACTAAAACAAGCAGAGAGTTGAGAAGTTAGAACGGAAGCCTTATTTCTGAATTAATATGCTTTATCTGCCCGCTGAACAGGCTTTTACAAGAAGCAGGCCAAAACACAGCAATTTTGATTAACAACATACACTTAAATAGTAACTGATTGATTGGTAGAATCATAAAAAGCAGAAAGCCTGATCGACATGACCAGGCTTTCTGCTTTTATAGTTTATTTTGTACTAACGTAGTGGCGATTATCTGGCGCCGAAGCTATAAGCCAGTGTTAACATAAATACAGAGTTACGGATTTCAGGTGCGTCAGCATCATTGTCAGCATCATTAAGTTTGGTAAAATCACCGTTGTAACGTACGCCAATGCTAACACCCATTGGCGTGCCAATACCAACACCGGCTGCATAGCCAAAAGCTGTTTTTCTGTACTGATCTAAATCATCATTGGTAACGGTAACACTACCAACTGTATTTTCCTGCTCGCCTCCAATTCTGTAAGAGAACTGCGGACCGCCTTCAAAGTATAAAGGGCCTGCGTTTATGCGGGCTAGAACCGGTACATCAATATAGCTTAACTTGGTTTTAAAGTCTCCATTGTTAAATTCAAACTTTGATCCCTTCATAGAGTATAAAACTTCTGGCTGCAACGACAGGAAGCCATCGTCAGTTAACGGGAAGTTAGCTGTTAAGCCGCCATGGAAACCGAATTGTCTTTCCATATCATCGTTTACATCATCTCCGGAGAAACCGGAATAATTAGCGCCTACTCTTACGCCAAAGGTTGGTGCTGCCATTTGCGCCTGCGCTGCTACCGTAGTCAGAAACGCAAACAGAACTAAAAACAGACTTTTTTTCATAGTAATGGGTTTTGTTAAAATAATAAAGGTTAAGCAGAAGTATAAGTTTTTGGCTTCTGCTAATTCTAAGACTAATACGGCCTGCTAAAATAAAGGGCTGGCAATTGTGGATAAATTTAGTGTTAAGGTTACGGATAAAAGTATAAACGCTGATTTATCAGGTAGATAAAAAAAGGCGGCAAAAGTGCCGCCTTTGGTATTTCAGGGTAGATTTTATAGGTATTGTCAGCCAGCCCAGCCTTCTCTGTCCAGGCTCCGGTATTGGATCGCTTCTGCGAGGTGTTCTATTTTTATACTTTCACTTCCGGCCAGGTCGGCAATGGTTCTGCTTACTTTCAGGATGCGGTCATAAGCGCGTGCCGAGAGGCCCAGGCGCTCCATGGCCGTTTTCAGAAGCGTGCGGCCGGCATCGTTTATCTGGCAAATCTCTTTTACCATTTGCGGCTGCATCATGGCGTTAGAATGTACCGACGGAATCTCTTTAAAGCGTTCTGTCTGCAAGGCCCTCGCCTTTACCACACGTTCCCGTACAAAAACACTATCTTCAGACTTTCGGGTAGCCGTCATTTCATCAAACGTAACAGGCGTTACTTCCACGTGCAGGTCGATGCGGTCTAAAAGCGGGCCACTAACTTTGTTTAAATAGCGTTGCACAATGCCCGGTCCGCACACACATTCTTTGTCAGGATGGTTGTAATAGCCACACGGGCACGGGTTCATGCTGGCGATCAGCATAAAGTTGGCCGGAAAATCGATGGAAGTTTTTGCGCGCGATATGGTTACACGGCGTTCTTCGAGCGGCTGCCGCATTACTTCCAGCACAGTACGCTTAAACTCAGGTAATTCATCCAGAAACAAAACACCGTTATGGGCCAGCGATATTTCGCCGGGCTGGGGGTTGCCGCCACCGCCAACCAGGGCCACATCCGAAATAGTATGGTGCGGCGAGCGGTAAGGGCGTGTGGTTAAAAGCGATGCCGCTTCGCCTAATTTGCCTGCCACCGAGTGTATTTTGGTGGTTTCCAGCGCCTCGTGCATGGACAGTGGCGGAAGTATGGAAGGTAGCCGTTTGGCCAGCATCGTTTTACCTGCACCCGGCGGGCCGATCATAATCACGTTATGGCCACCGGCGGCAGCAATTTCCAAAGCGCGTTTAATGTTTTCCTGGCCTTGCACATCGGCAAAATCGGCTGCGTAAATATCAACGGCATTGTTAAAAATATCGCGGGTATCAACTAGTAATGGTTCTATTTCGCGACGCCCATCCAGAAACTCAATGGCTTCGAGTATGTTCTGTACCCCGATCACATCGAGGCTGTTAACGATAGCTGCCTCTTTTGCATTTTGGGCCGGAAGTATAATCCCTTTAAAGCCTTCTTTGCGCGCCTGTATGGCAATCGGCAAAACTCCTTTTATCGGCCTTAATGAGCCATCCAGCGATAGCTCTCCCATAATCATGTACTGTCCAACTCTGTCCGGGTTAATTTGCCCGGATGCAGCCAGAATTCCCATCGCAATGGTCAGATCGTAGGCAGAACCTTCTTTGCGGATATCAGCAGGGGCCATGTTGATGACAATCTTCTGACGCGGGATTTTATAATTATATTGCTTTAACGCAGACTCGATGCGCTGCTCGCTTTCCTTAACGGCGTTATCCGGTAGGCCCACCAGAAAATATTTAGTGCCCGGACTTACGTTTACTTCTATTGTGATGGTGTAGGCGCTGACGCCCTGAACGGCACTGCCAAATGTTTTAATGAGCATACTTTCTTATTCGGAAGTATAAATTTAGGATGATTTGAGTTGGAACGCCGCGCTCTTTAAATTAATTCATTTGTAGCCTTGCCTTTGGCCTGCTAAACACTTTGCTTTCAGTTGTTAAGTGCTGGTCTTTTAGTTCGTTACAGGAATCAGTTCAAGATCCAAAGGTATATAGCTGTTTGTTATATCTTTTGTCTTATCGTGGATGGTGATGGCAGTGCAGGTGCTGTCGGGTGTGGTTATTTCGAAAGCGATGCCCTGGGCCTGGTCATCAAAAATATAGACACGTTGCTGCTGCTTGTTCAGGTAATAAGCGAAAGGCGCTACGCGGTAATGTTGCCTGATCGCTGCCAGAGAGCTGCCCGTCTGAATGGCTTCGGGAGTTTTAAAAACCGGCGAGTTTATTCTGATCTGGCGGGCAAACAGGTTAGCGGGCATCTCGGTGCCGTTGCGTGAAAAGAAGACGCTTACCGTGTGCTGCGGTTCGGCGTTTTGCTTTTTACTGACCCACACAGATAACGCTTTTCCCATGGCTGCATCGCCGCTGTCGGGTTTGCCCAACGTGGCTGTTACTTTTTCAGAAGTATCCCCAACCCGGATCTGGCCCATACTTACTCCGGGCACAATCATAAAAGAAGAGTCCGGTGCTGGAGCTGTTACAGCCTGGGTTGTATCTGCTTGCGGAGATTCGGGTTGCTGTACTGCAGCGGTTTCTGTTTTGGTTTCGCAGGCAACTAGCAGCAGGGCAAGTATAAACGTAAGTATGGATTTCAGCATAAAGTAAAGTATAAATTTACCTTGCCATACGTTTATACTTTACAAAAGAGCTATGCTATACTTTATACCAGTTGCTTTTCAAGTAGCAGAATGAGAATATGGATGACCTTGATATGGATTTCCTGTACGCGGTCGGCGTAGCCAAAATGCGGAACCCGGATTTCCACATCGCAGAGCGGCGCCAGCTTGCCACCATCTTTGCCTGTTAGACCTACTACTTTCATGCCTTTGGCTTTGGCTGCTTCGGCGGCTTTTATCACATTTCCTGAATTTCCGCTGGTGGTGATCGCCAGCAAAACATCGCCTTTATTACCCAGCGCTTCCAGGTAACGCGAGAAAATGTATTCGTAACCATAGTCGTTGCCTACGCAGCTAATGTGGCTCGCATCCGCAATAGAAATGGCAGGTATGGCTTTGCGGTTATCGCGGTAGCGGCCGGTCAGTTCTTCGGCAAAGTGCATGGCATCGCACATCGAGCCACCGTTTCCGCAGCTCAGTATTTTACCACCTGCTTTTATACTTTCGGCCATCGTAATGGCGGCTTGTTCTATCGCGGTGATATTATTTGTATCAGCTAAAAAGGCGGTCAGGGTTTGCTGCGCCTGGTTCAGTTCGGTTAAGATCGTTTCTTGCATCTCAGGTATAAATTAAACAGTTAGCTGCATTTGCGTTAATCGGGCATAAAGGCCGCTGCTTTGGAGCAGTTCGTTGTGTCTGCCGCGCTCTACGATCTGGCCCTGCTGCAATACCAGAATTTCGTCGGCGTGCTGGATGGTACTCAGGCGGTGGGCAATGACAATGGAAGTACGGTTTTTCATGAGGTTGGCCAGCGCTTCCTGTACCAGTTTTTCAGATTCCGTGTCGAGTGCCGAGGTAGCTTCATCCAGGATAAGGATGGGCGGGTTTTTAAGTATGGCGCGGGCTATACTTAAGCGCTGCCGTTGCCCACCCGAAAGTTTGCCGCCGCGGTCGCCGATCATGGTTTGGTAGCCATCCGGTGTGTTGATGATAAACTCGTGGGCGTTCGCAATTTTAGCTGCGGCTATCACTTCTTCTTCGGTGGCGTTTACTTTGTTAAAGGCGATGTTGTTGAAAATGGTATCGTTAAAAAGTATGGCTTCCTGTGTTACCACGCCCATTTTATCGCGCACCGACTCCATGGTATAATCCCGGATATCGTGGCCATCAATTAAAATGCCGCCTGCGGTAGGGTCGTAAAAGCGCGGGATCAGATCAGCGAGGGTAGATTTTCCACCACCAGACTGGCCCACAAGCGCAATTGTTTTTCCTTTCGGAATGGTGATGTTGATATTTTGAAGGACAGGTTTATCGCCGTAACTGAAGCTAACATCACGGAACTCGATCTGGTGTTCAAAAGCGGGTAATACTTTTGCATCCGGTTTGTCTGTAATCAATGGTTCTGTATCGATTACCTGTAAAACGCGGTCACCGGAAACAAGGCCGCGCTGGATGTTACTGAACGACGACGACATAGCCTTAGCCGGCACCAACACCTGCGAGAAAAGTATGATATAGGTAATAAACTCGCTTGATGAAAGTTCGGAGTTGTTATTCAGAACCAGCGAGCCGCCATAGTATAAAAGCCCTGCCACAACGGTTACGCCCATAAACTCGGAAAGGGGAGAAGCGAGGTCGCGCTTATTTGCAATAGACCGCTGGATGTGTGCGTAACGGTTATTCTGGTTATGAAATTTATTAAGTATGAATGGCTCGGCGTTAAAGGCTTTGATTACACGCATGCCGCTCAGGGTTTCATCAATAATAGTAAGTATAAAGCTAAGCGAATCCTGGCCTTGTTGTGCGCGGCGCTTCAGTCTTTTGGAAATACCGGCAATAATACCACCCGAAATAGGCAGCAGCAGTAGCGTAAAAAGCGTCAGCTCCACCGACATCGTAAACAGCACTATAAAAAATGCAATGATAGAAATAGGCTCGCGCACCACGCTGGTTAAGGTACTGACCACCGAGTTTTCCACTTCCTGAATATCTACAGTGAGGCGCGTCATCAGGTCGCCTTTGCGCTCGTTGGATAGGTAACCCAAATGCAGTTCGGTTACGCGCTCATACACGGCTCTGCGCATATTACGCACCACATGTGCCCGCAACGCACCTATAATCCGGAAGGCTAGGTAACGGAAAAGATTCGCCAGAAAGATAGAGGCCACAATAATGCAGCACACAAAAAGCAAGGCACCCTGTTTGCCATGCTCCAGTATGATCTGCCCGAAATGATAGTAGAAAAAATCCTTGAAGAACTCGATGGTAAAAGCAAAATCCGGCCTTTCGGTTACCATAGCAGTTGCTTCTCCGGCGCCAACTTTCCCGAATAATACATCAAGCAGCGGTACAAGCAGCGTGAAATTGAACAAGCCAAAGATGATGCCCAGCACTGTATACAAAGTATAAAGCGGTACAAACTGGCTGTAGGGTTTGGCAAACTGAAGGACGCGGAAATAGGTTTTCATGGTAGTATGGGTTGTTGCCGTTATTGCGAACAATGCCGGCAACTATAACTGCTGCCCCAGGGCAACGGAATGTTTTTCAGATAAATAAAAAGCCGCTGCGAACCGAATTGCATGAGCCGCCGCAAAGATACTTAAATTCTAAAGTATAAAATGTGCCTGACACCACAGAATTACAGGCACAAAAAAGCGACTACACCTGCCCGCGCAAGTATAGCCGCTTCCTGTAAAATGATTCGCCTTCTGTTTTTAGGAGGGGCAAGGGAGGTAAGTTTAAAATTCGTGTACGCGTTGCGGAATGTTCCAGCGGAAAGCGAATGAGCCGTAGGTTGTGTTTCTGTCTAAGGTATTTTCGGCGGCATCGGTTCTTCTGATTACGCCTTTCAGATCAACAAAAACATTGTGGCGCACCTGGAAAGTAGCTGTCACGTCTAAGTGTATTTGGTTTGTTTTAATGCCTTGCCCGATCTTGTTGCCGTACTCCTGCGGCCTGTCCAAGTAAGAAAGCAGCACGTTGCCACCGTAGTTAATCGTATCGGTTGGTGTGATGATATCCTGGCCGTATTGTGTAGCGATAGCCGTAGCTTTCAGGTTAAGTCTCGGAATAGGCTGGTAGCGGATAATGCCGATAAGCTCATATAAGTTTGCCCCGATCGGGTGCGCCAGCGGCTGGTTGTAATGCTGGTAATTAGAAAACTGGTTGATGTGCTGGTAAGTATACGGCCGGATGATGTTGACTTCGCCCTGCAGATCCAGGTTGTTCAACCCAAACGCATCGATATACTTTGCCCCGAGCTGGCCTGCCTGTTTATTCGCCCACCAGCCATTGCCAGCCTTTACTTCTTTTAACAAAAATTCGTCGAGCATCAGTTGACCGTACAGCTGCACGCGGTTGGCAACGTTCCATTTAAAGTCTGCGCCCAGCATGGCGTTATCTTCGCTGCCGAGGCCCTGTTCTATACTTCGGTAAAAGATGATCGGGTTCAGGTATTGCAACTCGAAGCGGCCTTTGTCACGGGCAAACACGATCTGCTCAAAAACACCTACATTAAAGTTTTCGGTTACGTTGATGCCGAGGCGGTGCAAGGCCATGTACTTTTTAGGAAACAACAGATCGCGGTCCGAGCGGCGGAATTCGGAGATCAGCTCCTGGAACAGGTTCATGTAATGCAGTTTCCAGACGGTGGTATTCAGTTTCAGGAAAAAGCCTGGCGGTGCATAATCAGAGTACACCAGCGAGCGGTACCCATCACCGATAAAGTGGCGGTCGTGGCCGAGTTGTATTTCCACGTGCTTGCTCAGGCCATAGTTTACATAGCCGCGCGCGGTTATAAAATCGTAGCCATCTTCTTTAAATCGTTTCCAGAAACCTTCGTGCGGCACCACGTTATCGCGTAGAATGCGCTCGTTTACATACCCCGGAAAACGTGCCTGGTTCTCGCCTATAAAAAAGTAATAGCCAAAACGCTCGTCTATACTTCCTTCCAGTTGCACGCCGCGCGTGTTCACGTAGCGTACGCCGTCGGTGTTCGTATCATGGCCAAGTTCGAGGTGCAGTACCGGGTTTACACGAACAGTAAAATGCTCGTTCTCGAAATGGTAAAGGTCTGTTTTGTTCGTATAGAAGTAATTCAGGAAAGGGCGGCGGCTCTGGTTATCGCCCTGGGTGGTATAGTTCCAGTTATCGTTCAGGAGATACTGCGTGTTAAAATCATCTACAACAGAATTTGCATTGCGGGCGCTTATCTCTGCCAGGTTAGCTACATCCTGCCTTCCGATAGAGCGTACTGCCGTGTGCAGCAACGGAACGCGGTCGCCATACTTTATTGCGTAACGGTCTATCAGGTCGTACACATCGCGGTTGTAGGGTACGGTTACATCCTGCGCAGCCGCACCGAAACCAGTCAGCAGCGTAAGGCCCAGGGCACAAAGTATAGCTCTCATGTAGCGTTTATTAGAAAGTATGGAAGATCACTCCGAAACACAAATGTACTCCTTTCTAAAATGAATGTTTAAAGTAGCCCTCATTTTATACTTTGGAAGCTATTTGCAAACTGTAAACGGGTTTAATTTAAAGTATGATTGGCGGCTTATCCGTACTTCTGTATCTTTAAGCCACAACCACGCATCAACACTTACATGGAACGATCAAACCTCCGCATACTTACCGAAACACCATCTTTGGCAAACCATTTTGTAGCAGAGCTGCGCAACATACACGTGCAGCACGACAGCCTCCGGTTCCGGCGCAACCTGGAGCGTTTAGGCGAACTGCTGGCTTACGAAATTTCCAAAACATTGCCTTTTGCAGAACAAACCATCACAACCCCGCTCGCCGAAACAAACACCATGCTACTGGTAGAACAACCTGTGCTGGCTACTATACTTCGGGCAGGTTTGCCGTTGTACCAGGGCATGCTGAATTATTTTGATAAAGCGTACAGCACATTTGTAGGAGCTTACCGCGTAGAAGAAGCGCATACCGAGCTGCAGATCAACATGGAATACCTGGCCTCTACGGACCTGCACGATAAAATACTGATTCTCGCCGACCCGATGCTGGCAACCGGCCGCTCTTTGGTGAAAGCGTACCAGGGCATGTTACGGCACGGCAAACCAATGCAGGTACATATTGCGGCAGCTATTGCATCGCCGGAAGGGGTGGCTTACGTGCAGGAGCAAATCCCGGAGGCCATTGTATGGCTGGGTGCGATGGACGAACGCCTGAACGAGAATTTCTACATCATACCTGGTTTAGGCGATGCCGGTGATCTTGCCTTTGGCCCTAAAATATAACCCTGAACTTAAGGTTTATACTTGGTTTAGCTGTAATAATAGCCTGAATGTTTCTGTTTTAACGCAATGAGTTGTTGATATAATCATACTTATAAATTGATTTGAATACGTATAAGAAACTTGAAAGAATATTTCTTAGTTTTGAGTACAATTTTTAGCAGCGGAGCAAGTGGAGGTAATTAAATATTTTTCGGTGTACCTGATCAGTATGGTAAAGTTCTTTGCCGGCCCTGTAACGGGTATTTCATTGGGTTTATCTTACTTCGAAACAGTATTGTTAACGGCTGCCGGAATGATGACCAGCGTAGTGGTTTTCTCTTTTATAGGCAGGGCGGCTTCGAGGTGGCTTTCTAAAAGGCGGGTTGCCAAGCGCCAGCCCATGTTCAGCAAAAAGAACCGCAACATTGTAAAAGTATGGAAACGCTTCGGCGTAAGCGGTATCGCTTTCCTGACGCCCCTGTTACTAACGCCTATCTTCGGAACCATCGTTGCTGCTTTGTTCGGCGCATCCAGGAAGCGGATTATACTGCACATGCTTTGGAGCGCAGTGATGTGGAGCTTCGCGATGACGTTCCTGGTTTTCGAGTTCAGGCAGTTTGCAGAAGGCTTCTTTTAAGTTTAAACAAACCAGAATTTCTGCCTACCGCAAGCTGAAAGCTTGCTGCAATGAGAAAACCACAAGTTACCGCTTCGCTCAAACTCGCGGCAGCAAGAGTTAACTGTAAAGTATAAAGTATAAAAAATGCCAGCCCGAAAGAGCTGGCATTTTTGTTTAACGTTTCTTGCTTCCTTTTTTCTTTGTTTTCTGCCAGAACGAAGCTTTCGGGTCTCCTTTTCCTTTTTTGTCTCTTGATTTCGGGAAAGGCTTTTTTTCATGGAAGGCACCTTTAAAGTCCGGGTTGTCGCGGCGCTTCTGATGGTCTATTTCGCGGGCTATTTCCTGGCGTTCTTCAAAAGGGGTTTCAAAAACTTCTACCTCCGTTGGCATCAGCTCCACTGGTATCTTCATCCGGATCAGCTTTTCTATACTTTGGATGTGGTACATTTCTGGCTCTGTGGCAAACGTAATCGCGGCTCCGGCGTTCTCTGCGCGACCAGTACGGCCAATGCGGTGCACATAATCTTCGTACACAAACGGCACATCAAAGTTAATGACGTGGCTTACCATCGTTACATCAATCCCGCGGGCTGCCACATCGGTTGCTACTAAAAAGCGAACGTTGCCGCTTTTAAAATCCTCCATCGAGTTGATGCGCGTGTTCTGGCCTTTGTTGCCGTGTATGGCGCGTACTTCGCCGTACTCGCGGCGTTCCAAAAATTTTGCTACGCTCTCCGCATTTTTCTTACTTCTGGTAAAGATGATCACGCGGTTAAACGTTTCCTTGTCCTGGATCAGGTACTCGAGCATCGCGATTTTGGTGCGCAGGTTTGGTACCTGATACAATACCTGGCTAACAGTTTCTACGGGCGTGGCCTGTTGCGTTACTTCAATGCGCGTCGGGAATTCCAGGAATTCCTCCGAAAGCGTAATGACCTTATCGTGCATGGTAGCCGAAAAAAGCAGGTTCTGGCGTTTGCGCGGAATTACCTCTAAAATCTGGCGGATCTGCGGCATAAAGCCCATATCCATCATCTTATCGGCTTCGTCCAGCACCAGCGTTTTCAACTCCTTTAATATAAGTTCACCTTTCAGGTATAACTCCATCAGGCGCTTGGGCGTGGCCACTATAATATCAAGGCCGTTGTTGATGATCTCGATCTGCGTTTTGGGGCCTAAACCCCCATAAATGGCTGTGTACCGGATATCGGTATACTTACCCAGTAAGCTAATGCTTTCTTCAATCTGCATAGCCAACTCGCGCGTAGGCGCCAGTATCAGCGCACGCGGGTTGTTGCCCTGCGCATACTTTATTTTCATCAGGATCGGCAGCAGGTATGCGGCTGTTTTTCCGGTTCCGGTCTGGGCGATGCCTAAAATATCGTGGCCCGCCATAATCTGCGGAATAGATTGTAGCTGGATTGGGGTTGGCTTTTCATAACCGGCTTCTTCAATGGCGTTCAGCAATTGTTTGTTCAACTTAAAATCCTCGAACGTGGTCACTTCTTTTTCTGCTTCTTCGGCCATAACTATGTATTTTATACTTTGTATTGATTTACAAAAGTACGGCTTTTTAAATTAAGGAGGGAAATGCCGGTAAACCTGTCGTATATTATCCGTATACTTTCCTGATTTATACTTACCCGCTCTTTAAAAGTATAAACCTGTTTGTTTTCACTTTTAACCTTGGCGCGCTTCCCCTATCTTCGCAACATGAAATCTATCCTGATCAAAAACGCACAACTCGTAAACGAAGGAAGTATAACTACTGCCGATGTGCTGGTAAAAGACGGCCGCATCGCGCAGATCAGCCAAAGCATAACCACCGAAGCTGACGAAACGATTGATGCCACCGGTTTATACTTGCTGCCTGGAGTTATTGATGATCAGGTACATTTCCGGGAGCCGGGACTTACGCACAAGGCAACAATTGGCTCAGAGGCGCGGGCGGCTGTGGCAGGCGGCGTTACTTCTTTTATGGAAATGCCCAACACGGTGCCTAACGCTGTAACGCAGGAGCTACTCGAAGACAAGTATAAAATTGCTGCGGAAACCTCGCTGGCGAACTACTCTTTTTACATGGGTGCCACCAACGATAACCTGTCCGAAGTGCTGCTGACCAACCCGAACACGGTGTGCGGCATCAAGATATTTATGGGGTCTTCCACGGGGAACATGCTGGTAGATAATGCCGAAACGCTGGAAGATATCTTCTCGAAAGCCATGTTACCAATTGCCGTGCATTGCGAAGACGAGCAAACCATCCGCGATAACATGGCGATCTATGAGGAAAAGTATGGCGATGACATCCCTGTAAAGTGCCACCCCGAAATCCGGAACGAAGCGGCCTGTTTTAAATCGTCTTATATGGCTGTGAAACTGGCCGAAAAGCATAACACCCGCCTGCACATCCTGCATATTTCTACGGAAGAAGAACTCAAGCTTTTCCGGAACGATGTTCCGCTGGAACAAAAGCGCATTACTGCCGAAATATGCGTGCACCATCTCTGGTTCGATAAGGATGATTACGATACCCTGGGCTCGCAGATAAAGTGTAACCCGGCTGTAAAAGAAGCGCGCCACAAAAAAGCATTGCTGCAGGGTATGCTCGATGATAAACTCGATGTAATTGCCACCGACCACGCGCCGCACCTTTGGGACGAGAAGCAGGAGAAGTATAAAAAAGCGCCGTCCGGGGTGCCGTTAATTCAGCATTCGCTGCAAATGATGCTGGCCTTTGTGCAGGAAGGCAAACTGAAACTGGAGAAAGTAGTGGAGAAAATGTGCCATGCGCCGGCCATACTTTTTAATGTGCGCGAGCGCGGTTTTATAAGAGAAGGCTACTGGGCCGACCTGGTTTTAGTTGATCTGAACAAGCCGTACACGGTAAGCAAAGAAAATACATACTACCATTGCAACTGGTCGCCGTTCGAGGGGCATACGTTTGGTAGCACCATTACGCATACGGTTGTGTCTGGGCATCTGGCATTTGCGAACGGTACTTTCCACGAAAATAAAAAAGGCGAACGTTTACTGTTCGACCGTTAAAATTTTTTGAGCAAAAAAGTGGGCTGGAGTTTGCAAATAAGGATTTGATACGTATATTTGCATTCTCAAACACTACACGGTGGTCGTAGTTCAGCTGGTTAGAGCACCAGATTGTGATTCTGGAAGTCGTGGGTTCGAATCCCATCGATCACCCCAAGCCCTTGAAGCTAACTTCAAGGGCTTTTTTATTTTGGTTAAGTGCTGTGTTGTTAAATAGTTAAATGGCTGGTTTCAAGATGAGCAAAAAGGCTACGCCACAACTACTTATTACATCATTAAAAGCTCTTTACACAAATGCATAAACTACTTATAGTAAGCTTCATGCTTTTTATTGTCCTGCTGAGCTCCTGCAAAAAGGATAATGAGCATGAACCAGCAAACATTTTACTTTCTAAAACCTGGAAGTATGGTATGGTTGATAAAAACCAATCCTCAAACCCACCAGGGCGGGTGCTGTATTATGCGGTATTAAACTGTGAGAAGGATGACACTTTTCAGTTTAGTTCAAATGGCACTTTAAAGATTAGTAAAGGAACAGCTAAGTGTGATAGCAATGAAGCTATTAGTGAAACCGTAAGTTATGTTTATGATAAGAGCTCCAAAGAGCTGACCATAGACGGAACAAAGTATAAATTAGCGGAAGAATCAGGTAGCCAGATAAAGTATTATGCTCCTTTACCTTCTTCAACTAACTATGAGTACATGGTATTCCTTCTTCAGTAAGGTTTTACAAAACTTCAGCTAAATTATAAACCATTCGTAATTCTTAACGCGTAATTCGTAATACAAAAAAATATGAGCTTAACAGTAGTCGGTTCGATGGCGTTTGATGCGCTGGAAACTCCCTT
This sequence comes from Pontibacter arcticus, assembly GCF_003284895.1. Taxonomy (GTDB): domain Bacteria; phylum Bacteroidota; class Bacteroidia; order Cytophagales; family Hymenobacteraceae; genus Pontibacter; species Pontibacter arcticus. Next base: position 8,554 of record NZ_QMDV01000005.1, on the reverse strand, counting down.
CGGAAAAACAGATAAAATAGTAGGTGGCGCAGCAACTTACATCTCGCTTTCGGCTTCATACTTCGTGAAACCGGTGAATGTGGTATCAGTAGTGGGTGGCGATTTTGACCAGGACCACATCAGCCTGATGCATACACGCAACATCAGCACCGAAGGCGTACAGGTAAAGCAGGACGAGAAATCGTTCTTCTGGTCGGGCCGTTACTTTAACGACATGAACAGCCGCGAAACACTGGTGACCGAACTAAATGTACTGGGCGATTTCGATCCGATCATTCCGGCTGCTTACCAGGGTTGTGAGTTTTTGATGCTGGGCAACCTGGCACCGCAGGTACAGAAAACTGTAATCGAGCGCCTGACTACGCGTCCGAAACTGATCGTGATGGACACCATGAACTTCTGGATGGATATCGCTTTGGCGGAGCTGAAAGAAACAATGGCGATGGTAGATGTACTTTCGATCAACGATGAAGAAGCGCGCCAGCTAAGCGGAGAATACTCGTTGGTAAAAGCGGCTAAAGTTATCATGGCGATGGGACCAAAATTCCTGATCATCAAAAAAGGAGAGCACGGCGCGTTATTATTTAATGAAAACAACGTGTTTTTTGCACCAGCTTTGCCACTGGAAGAAGTATTTGACCCAACCGGAGCAGGCGATACATTTGCCGGTGGCTTTATCGGCTATATTGCCAGTACCGGCGATACCAGCTTCGAGAACATGAAACGTGCTGTGATACACGGTTCGGCGATGGCTTCTTTCTGCGTAGAGCAATTCGGTACGGAACGCCTTAAAACACTTTCTCAGGACGAGATCAGTGCACGCGTTCAGAAGTTTGTGGAACTGGTAGCTTTTGAGGCTGAAGTATAAGTATAATTATAAGTATAAACATAAGGAAAGGGAGGCTTCGGCTTCCCTTTCCTGTTTTAGATAAAGTTTATTTCCACGTGGAGCAAAGTGGCAGCGCTGCGTTTTAAGGTATAAACGAGGCTATTTGGCGCAGGTATAAATTTGCCGGAAAAAGGTTTCTGCAACAAAATGAGGCGTATGGATGTAAAACTAGCTATACTTTAACAACGATACTAGCTATGGAAACCAACGAGGATAACAATAAAGAACGCTTACAAAAGCAATCTGAGGCGAATGCTACTTCTAAAGTAGAAAACAAACGCCAGCAGGAAGGCTATACAGATCAGGTAGCAGTTGATCCTGCAGAAAGGTCTTTACAGGCTGATAAATCAAAAGTACAGAACCCGAACCGTAACCTGGCGCAGGGTGGTAACAACACGCCGAACGACAAATAACAAACAGCACACGCAAAATAACAACTATGAAAAATCAGAAAAGGAGATACGCCCATGGGTTTGTCTCCTTTTCTGATTTTATACTTTCCTGATTAGCGGACTTAAAAATCCTGCTTCAGCCACAGTTTAAAGTTTTGTTTTTCAGTTTCAGATGCGTCTGGGTTTTTCTCGATAGTATACTTGCCGTAGTAATTTTTACCATCTGCCTGAAGTATAACGGTGCGCAACGTTTTGTTCCTGAAAACAGTTAGCTCCGTTTTCTCTGATGGTAGTGAAAGCAGCTGTTGCAGGTTGTTTTCCAGTTTGCGCCCGTTCAGAGCGATCAGCTCATCATCTATACTTAACGCCATACTTGCAGGAGAACCAGGCGCAATAGCTGCTACTTTTATACTTTGATCTGAGGTGATCTTAAAGCCATACTTGCTTTCGTGTACTAACGGGTTTTCTGTTATTTTTAAAGTACACCCCACAAAACGTAAGGCTTCGGCAAGGGCAGGTTCTAGAGGCGTGGTGTCGTTTATGTAATTGTCAAAGTATGATCGGAAGGATTTCCCGGCGATGTTTTCTACCAAGTTTTCATAAGCCTCAGCGGTATAACCAATTTCCTTTTTACCAAATTCTTCCCAAAGCGCCTGCATTACAGTATCCAAGCTAGCGGTGTTGGCTGTGATTTGGCGTAGTTGCAGATCGAGGAGCAAGGCCGTTAACGCACCTTTTATATAGATGGATACTTTCCGGTCCGGAATGCCGGGTTTGTAACCATCCAGCCACAGGTCAAAAGAAGAATCAGCGACAGATAAATTCTGGTGCCCGTTATCAGCAAAGTAGCGCTGCAGCGTGGTGTTCAGTTCTTCGAAGTATTGTGCTGCAGTAAATACACCAGCCCGGGCCAGCATATAATCGCCGTAATAAGTCGTGATGCCCTCGGCTATATAACCTGTCCGAAAGTAATTTTCTGATGCGTAATTGTAAGGCAGCATTTCCTTTGGCCGGATTTTTTTGATGTTCCAGGTATGGAAAAGCTCATGCGAACTTACACCTAACAGCTCTTTGTACAGGCTGGGCGCCATGAGCAGTTCGGAGGGGCCAAGCGTGATAACGGTTGAGTTAGCGTGCTCTACGCCATGGTAAAATCGATAAGGCAGGATCTGGATCAGGTAATGGTAATCCGTAACCGGAAAATCTTTGAAAACGGCCAGCTGTTCTTTTGTAAACGCTTCAAAATCAGGAATAATTTTTCCCCAGTCAGGTTGGCAATTGCCCTGCAGCCAGATATGGAACAGAATACCATTTACTTCGAAGGTTCTTTTCTCTAATGATCCGCTGGCAATGGAGGGGCTGTCAACCAACTCATCGTAATTTGCAGCTACTAAAGTATGGCTTTGCTCCTCAGGGAGGCCACAGGCAATCTGCCAGTTTTCAGGTATACTTAATTGTAACCGGCAAGCTTCCTGCTCACGACCTTCTACGGCCATCAGGCAATTAATTGGGTTTAGGTAAAGTTGCTCTTCATCCAGCCACGAGCCGCCGCCATCCATCTGGTGTGCATAAAAGCTATACTTCACTTCGATTGTTTCCGCGCCATTAGTTTGCAGCACCCATTTGTCTTTGGTTATTTTTGAGACGGTTATACTTTGCTTATCGCCGGTTGCTGTTACAGTGTATAGCTTCTGCACAAACTGCTGGAGTTCATAGCGACCCGGGCGCCAGGCGGGTAGCTGTAAGTATACTTGCTGCTGTTTATTTTGTGGTATCGTGATGGTGATGTGCAGCACATGTGTGAGCGGGTTATCGTACGAGAGGTGGTAAGTAATCATATTGCAAAGTATAAATTCGAGCGAAAGTATAAAGGTAGTTGCCTGAGAAATAGTACGTCTAAAGTAAGCAATCAAAAGTAATCCATTGTTATTTTAGCTGTCTGCGTTGCGTAGGGGCAGATATGGCGCATCTTTTTACAAAATATATAGACCAGCCTTTGTTATTTTACAAAAGGTTGCTAATTTTGCAGGCCATAATAAAACCATTGGCATACGATGAAAAGAACATTCCAGCCTTCTCAGAGAAAAAGAAGAAACAAACACGGTTTCAGATCTAGAATGGAAACCGCTAACGGTAGAAGAGTATTGGCTAGCAGAAGAGCCAAAGGCAGAAAGAAACTGACAGTTTCTGACGAAAGAAGACATAAGGCGTAATCCCTAACCGGATTTATGCTTTGCTTTAGCCGTTGCCGCCCATGCAGCATGTGGAGTTAGTAAACGACGCAAACGCAGAGCAGCCTCTACATACATTCCCGAAAGAAGAACGCTTGTGCAGTAAACGATTCATTTCGCTGCTGTTTACCAAGGGTTCTTCTTTTAATGTATATCCGCTAAGGTTTATCTTTTTCGCATCGGAAGATGTGCCTCCTGGCCATACCCAGGTACTTATCTCTGTTTCCAAGCGTTACTTTAAACGCGCCACCGACCGTAACCGCCTGAAAAGGCAGATGCGCGAGGCCTATCGCTTAAACAAGCATTTCTTTGCACAGCACCCGGGGCAGGCTCCTGCGTTGTTGGGTATCCTTTACATTGGCAAAGAAAAAAAATCCTTTCATTCTATCCAGAAAAAACTAATTTCAGGGTTGGAGCGTTGTTTGATAAAGTAGTCTTACATCGGCCTCCTTTAACCTGAATTTTATGTATAAAAAGTCTATAGCCGTACTGGCGGCAGGCTGTCTGGCACTGGGGCTGGTTTCCTTTAGGTCAGAATCAGACCGCTACTTCGAAATTGCCAAAAACCTGGATGTGTTTGCCACACTTTTTAAAGAAGTAAACACCTACTACGTGGATGATATACCGCCAGCCCAACTGGTGCGTACCGGCATTGATGCCATGCTCAAATCCCTTGATCCGTATACCAATTATATTCCGGAAGACGATATAGAAGATTTCCGTACCATGACGACCGGGCAATACGGTGGCGTGGGCGCTTTTATCGGCAACCGCAATGGAAAGATCATTGTGCAGATGCCTTACGAAAACTCTCCAGCGCACAAAGCAGGCCTCAACATCGGCGATGAGATCCTGAAAGTAGACGGTGTAACGGTTACTGGTAAATCATCGGAAGAAGTAAGCAAGATTCTGAAAGGCCAGGCAAATACCAAGATCAAGCTCGAAGTAAAACCATACGGCCAAACCAAATCCAAGGCTGTTGAAGTGACCCGCGCGAATATTATGGTAGATAACGTGCCATACTTTGGGATGCTTGATAAAGAGATCGGTTATTTCCAGTTGTCGGGTTTTACGGTGGATGCTTCTAAAGAAGTAAAAGTAGCTGTACAAAAACTGAAAGAGCAGGGCGCAACCAAGATCATTTTCGATTTACGCGATAACCCGGGTGGCTTGCTGCACGAAGCGGTAAACATCTCAAATCTTTTTGTAGACAGGGGCAAAGATATTGTAAGCACCAAGGGCAAAGTAAAAGAGTGGAACAAAACGTATAAAGCCCTCGATGAGCCACTTGATAAAATCATTCCGTTAGTTATACTTACCAGTTCGCGCAGTGCCTCGGCCGCCGAAATTGTAGCCGGCGTCATGCAGGATTATGACCGGGCGGTATTGGTAGGCGAGCGTACGTTCGGAAAAGGATTGGTGCAGGCCACCCGTCCGTTGTCTTATAACTCACAGTTAAAAGTTACCACCGCTAAATATTATATCCCAAGTGGGCGTTGCATTCAGGCCATCGATTATGCGCACCGCAACCAGGATGGTAGTGCTGGCAAAATTGCAGATTCGTTGCGGGTAGCTTTTAAAACGGCAGGTGGCCGCGTGGTGTATGATGGCGGCGGCGTTAGCCCGGATGTAGAAGTGAAGCAACCCGAATATTCTGAAATCTCCAGAACCATTGCTGAGAAAGGATACTTCTTTGATTATGCAAACAAGTATAAAGTAGAGCACCCTACCATCTCATCTGCTAAAAGCTTTAAGTTATCGGATGCCGATTACCAGAAGTTTACAGCTTACCTCGCTGATAAAGACCTGAATTATACCACCGGCATCGAGAATGAGTTGAAAGACCTGGCAGAAAAAGCAAAAGATGGAAAGCACTACGAAGATATTCAATCAGAGATTGCGGCTATCAAAAAGAAAGTATCGCATAACAAAGCCAACGACCTGACCCGCTTTAAACCTGAGATCAAGGAAGTGCTGGAAGCTGAGATTGCATCGCGTTATTTTCTGCAGAAGGGCTACATCGAATCTACTTTTGATGATGACCCGGATATATTGGTTGCCAAGCAGGTCTTAAAAGATACACAGAAGTATAATTCATACTTAAAACTGAAATAAGCTCTATATAATATAGTATAAAGGCGGCGCTGGAAATGGCACCGCCTTTGTTGTTTCTTGGAAGTATGGAATCATACTTGTTCCCTTTACCGGCTTGCCGTACTTTTGTAGCACGAACACTTACTACAAATGATCTGAAAAATGCCTTTACTGCTCGCACTCGAAACCTCATCATCGGTATGCTCTATCGCCTTATATAAAGGAGAACACTTACTGGGTGCTTCTGAGCTAAGGATAGAGAAATCGCATTCGTCTCATATAACCGTGATGATAGAACAATTGCTCGAAAACTGCGGCATGAAACTGATGGACCTGAGCGCAATTGCTGTTTCGGGAGGGCCGGGTTCTTATACAGGTCTTCGGATCGGAAGTTCTACAGCAAAAGGCCTGTGTTATTCGTTGGAAATTCCGCTTCTGGAAGTTTCAACCTTACATGCCCTGGCTGCGCAGGTTATAAACGTAACGCCAAATCCGGAGCAGTTCTTATTTTGCCCTATGCTGGATGCCCGCCGCCTGGAAGTTTATACTTGCCTGCTCACAAATCAGCTGGACGAAGTAGAGCCCATAGCACCACTCATACTTGCGGAGGATACTTTTAAAGAGAAGCTGGCAGCGTATAAGGTCATTTTCTTCGGAAGCGGAGCACCTAAGTATAAAGAGTTGCTCCCGGAAAATACGAATGCCTTGTTTATTCAGGATGTACAGCCATCGTCTATAACAATTGGAAAACTGGCATTGGCAAAGTATGAACAAAAAGCTTTTGAAGATGTAGCGTATTATGAACCCTTCTATTTAAAGGATGTTTATATAACAAGTGCAGGTAAAAGCGCAAACTAAAAGTATAAAGCAATGGATGAGTTAATAAATAAAGTAGCACAAAGCACACTCGTAACACTTAACCTGGAAGAATTGCTTCATCCCGGCGAACGTGTGGTATATGATATAAAGGATAACCTGTTTCATGGCCTGATGCTTCGCGAAAAAGATTTCAGGGCATTTATAAAGGAGAACGATTGGTCGCAGTATGCCGGAAAGAACGTAGCCATCATATGTTCTGCTGATGCGATCGTACCAACCTGGGCATATATGTTACTTGCCACCAAACTCCAGCAATACGCCAATGCTTATGTATTCGGAAACCTGGAAGCACTGGAGCAGGCTTTAATGCAGGAAGCAATTGCAAAAATAGAACCGGAAGAATACCGCGACGGGAAAGTAGTAATTAAAGGATGCGGAAGTATACCAGTACCGACTTACGCCTATGTGGAAATAATGCGGAAATTGCTTCCGGTGGTAAGCAGCCTGATGTATGGTGAACCTTGCAGCACCGTACCTTTATATAAAAGACCCAAAGTATAATCTCCAAAAACAGCCAGTAAGTAAAACTACTGGCTGTTTTGCTTTAATTACAATACTGATTAAAGTACGTAAAAGAAAATATAGTATGGCTGGAACTTCTTAAACGGAAATTAATGTTGATCAAAAGCATCTAAAAAGTAGATGAGTGGCAAAGCGATTAAGAGAAAGAAAAGGGGCTGATTAAATTCTGAAAAACTTTTTCATTTCATATTCAGGTAGATAGGGAAAAGTACCCAAAAACCTTGTACAAGCTCCTTGCATACTCAGCAAGTTTTTTTACTTTTGCAACCCGGTTCGGCAGGAGCTGGGGAGTAGGCTAGAAGCTAACACAGGCTGTAAAATAAAATTTGGGTTAGGTGTTGCAACTTTAAAAAAGGGTTGTACCTTTGCACTCCGCTTCATAAGGAAGGGGTTTTAGCTGCAGAAAAGCTTTAAGCGAGAGTTGCTGATTGGTTTTCGGGCCGGTTGACAGGGTTAGAAAAAAGAGCAGAAATTTAATTTTAGTTCTTGTAAGTTTGAAACTTCTGCTTACCTTTGCAACCCGCTTGAGAGTGAGCGAAACAAGTACTTCTTCAGGCGGCAGGCCGGGAGAAAAAAGAAAAAAAACTTTTTTAAAAAGGTATTGCAAAAGGGAAAAGAGTTTGTACCTTTGCACTCCGCAAACGTAGCTGACAGGGCTACGGAAGCGAAAAAAGAAAGTTTAAAAATAAATCAATTAAAGTTTGGAAGTTAGAAAATAACTACCGACCTTTGTTCCACGGCACAGAGAGTGCTAACGGAAAAACATCGAAAGATGACAGGCTAGAACAACAGGTTCTAGGTAAGTTCTTTGAGTGATTGCTTAAGATAGAATAAAGAAAAAGAATAGGTAAATCCGGGCAGGCTGATTTGAAAAGATCACCTGCTTAGTTTCTCTTCGGAGAAAAGGAAAAAGGCCGGGATCGGACAGACACATTTAAAATTTTTTTACAATGGAGAGTTTGATCCTGGCTCAGGATGAACGCTAGCGGCAGGCCTAATACATGCAAGTCGAACGAGATCAAGAGCTTCGGTTCTTGGTTTAGTGGCGCACGGGTGCGTAACGCGTATGCAACCTACCTTCTATTGGGGGATAGCCTTCCGAAAGGAAGATTAATACCGCATAACACCATGACCTGGCATCGGGATATGGTTAAAGCTGAGGCGATAGAAGATGGGCATGCGTGCCATTAGCTAGTTGGCGGGGTAACGGCCCACCAAGGCGACGATGGCTAGGGGTTCTGAGAGGATGGTCCCCCACACTGGTACTGAGACACGGACCAGACTCCTACGGGAGGCAGCAGTAGGGAATATTGGGCAATGGTCGAGAGACTGACCCAGCCATGCCGCGTGCAGGATGAAGGCCTTCTGGGTTGTAAACTGCTTTTATCAGGGAAGAAAACGCTCTTGCGAGAGTAACTGACGGTACCTGATGAATAAGCACCGGCTAACTCCGTGCCAGCAGCCGCGGTAATACGGAGGGTGCAAGCGTTGTCCGGATTTATTGGGTTTAAAGGGTGCGTAGGCGGCCCGTTAAGTCAGCGGTGAAA
>NZ_QMDV01000004.1:2500-517786 GCF_003284895.1 Pontibacter arcticus | reverse complement strand
CTTCCCACATTAAAAACAGCACAGGCAGAAGAGTGATCTTCTGCCTGTGCTGTTTGAAGTATAACCTATATTAAAGTTTTCTGGTCGGGGCCACGTCGTTGTAGGTGGCATTCTCGTTTCCTACCCGCACCTCATCCACAAAGAGCCTGCGCTTGGTGGTGGCGGTGTCCCAGTTGCGCTTGTAGATGCCGTATTTGAAGAAAGGTATCTTCTGGTCGTTGTAGCTGTTGGGGCCTTTGTGGTTGACCACCAGTTTGCCATCCATCCATACCTGAATCAGGCCGTCTTCCTTGTAGGAGTAGTTGATGTGGTAGACAAAGTCCGCCCACTTGTCTTTGGGCAGCAGGCCCAGGTCAAACTTTAATTCTCCGTCCCGGGTGGCATCCGTGTGGATCGGGGCAGAGGCCCACTTCACACCCAGCTTTAAGCGGCCCTTGGAGACAAACAATTCAATAGGTGGGTTGTGTGCCTCCTCGCCCGCATCGTGCTGGCTCCAGAACTGGGTGATGATCTCCCAGTCATTGGAGGTGCTCCAGTCCGAGGATGGCAGATACAGGCTCAGCCCGTACCAGCGGTGACGGTTGGTTTCAGCATTACGACTGGCCGCCTCCGAGCGGATCACGCCTGCGGCGGCATCGGCCTTGAGCATCTCAAACTTACCTGAACGCGTTCCTTTCTTTGCCTTCTCGGCGGAGGCATCAAAGCTGTAGAGCCTGGAGGACTGCATCTTGTAGAAGGCACTGTAGTTGCCCGAAATGAAATCGGCCAGTTCAGGGGTTTCAAAGCGCTCTTCTACCAGCAGGTTTTTGCGGTACGTCTCTACTGAAGAGATAACAGATTGCTGCTGCTGGCTTACCTCGCCTGCAATGGACTGGCTAACGCTTGGAGCGGCCACTTCGGACTGCTCACATGAAATTGTAAAAAACGAAACGAGGGCGGCGGCTAAAAGTTGGGTGCGTTTCATAAAAAGTCTGTTTTAAAAATAAGTAGTAAAAGTTATTTCAAATAAAAATGCTATAAATTTTGCAATGATAATCCCGCTAACTCAGATTAATAAGTGGAATTTGCTGTATGGCCAATGAAATCCAAAAAGCTGATTAGTGAAATTCAGAAGCAATTTATTTATTTTTATAAATATAATTAATTCAAGACACATCTACATCAATCCGCTTTCTAATTGACTTGTCACAAACATATTGATAATAATTAAATAAGCAAAATAAATATTCTTTTTAATGTAACCTTTTAGTTATTACTACAATAATTCATATTTAAGGCATAATTTTAAAAATTTAAATCCAATTTACGCTTTTGAAAAATCCATTAACTCTTTGCAATAATGGATATAACCCAACGATCGACGTTAAAACTTTAATTATACATTTCTAAGCACAAAAGAAATGCGATATATAAAAGTATTCAGAAATAAGCACAATTTAAACGTTAAACCTTACCTATACTTAAAATACAGAAATGGCCTTTGAAAGAATATTTAACCTTAAGAGGAATTATACAATAAGACACAACCTGTTATCAGATGTAATAACTGCTGGAATCCGCTATTATATCAAGCTTAGATCAGTGTTTTTAAGTTTAAAACATAATAAATTAAAAAAGGCAGAAGGATATCCTTCTGCCTTTTTTAATTTATTATACCTAAATAAAAATGGTCAATAATTATTTTCTAATTGGAGCTACATCATTATATGTAGCATTCTCATTACCAACACGTACTTCATCAATATAAAGTAGACGCTTGCTGGTTTTGCTATCCCAGTTACGCTTATAGACACCGTATTTGAAATAAGGTACTTTAGCATCGTTGTAGCTATTTGGACCTCTATGATCAACAACTTTTTTGCCATCCATCCATACTTCTAAAACGCCATCAGATTTGTAAGAGTAGTTGATATGATAAACAAAGTCAACCCACTTATCCTTTGGCACCGGACCCAAGTCATATTTCTTTTCACCATCACGGTTAGAATCTGTATGGATTCTGGCAGAAGCCCACTTCACGCCTAATTTAAGGCGACCTCTGGAAACAAAAAGTTCGATCGGAGGATTGTGTGATGGTTCACCTGGATCTTGTTGACTCCAGAACTGAGTAATAATTTCCCAATCATTAGATGTGCTCCAGTTAGCGCTTGGCAAATACATGCTCAACCCATACCAACGGTTACGATTTGTTTCACTCTGCCTGCCGATAGATTCTGAACGAATAACTCCTGAATCTGACTTACGCAATTCGAATTTAGCTGATCTTGACCCTTTTCTGGCTTTAGCAGTTGTCGCATCAAAATTATGTATCCTTTTTGCTTGTACTTTATAGAACGGGCTATAAGTACCATCTATAAAAGAGCTGCCTTCATGTTTCTCAAAACGCTCTTCAGTGAGCAGGTTTCTTCTATAAGAGTCAACAGAGGTAATTTCGCTCTGGATACTCATTTCTGTATCAATGGTGCTAGCAACAACATCTGGCTGAACAGCCTCTTCTTGCTCGCATGAAAATGTTAAAAATGATAAAAGTGATAGGGCTAAAAGTTGAGTGCGTTTCATTTGTTTTTCTCGATTAGATGCTTCCTTCTTTCTGTTTAAAGTTAAGTTTGATTTAAACCCAGAAGCGATTGATTAATTGATAAATTTAAGTGAGACAATAATACTTAAGCGATACTGCAATACCTTTCCAAGGCGGTACATTTAATATTAAAAAAGAATTTTTAGTTGATAATCTTTATTCTTCAATGATATAATAAATCAAATTCCGGACTCTGATTCTGATGTATCAATCTTGTGTTACAAACATACTACGAAATTTAATTACCCACAAAAAAAAATGGTAATTTATTGTAACTTTTATAAATTTACCCCATAAAGTATTATTAAATATAATTTATAGGTACTAAAAAACTGAATTAATTTATTTATATTAAGATTTCACTATATTACTTCTCAATAAATAAGAGCAATTTTGAATATTTATTATTATATTTTTCCATGATTACACATTTATTTTATAATTGAACAAAATACATAAATTGCATTTGTATTTAAACCCAAATCAGCAAGAACAAATTTGGTATATTTTCTGGTCCCTTTGCATTGGCATCCCAATTAGTCTACTAACCGAGTTATAATCTTACACAACAAGCTTTATTAAATTTTAAATACTTCAATTCACTGTAAATAAATACATTACAATAAAATATACTTGTAATAGGATTTATATCTCCAGGGATCATCAGGAGAAAAAAAGAGAGAGGTAATTTCAAAGCAAGATACACCAACATACCTATGCCCAATGTTAGGGAACTCAAGAAAGTACAGATTAGAAACTTGGGTATTCATAAACAATTTATGTTTCAGCTTACCTTAATATTAGTAAGTATAAAAACAGTTTATAAACAGACTTGCAATGAGAGCACTAGATATGCTTAATTCTTATTTAGATTTAGGATGTAATTTGATAAGGATGAGATCAGGTTAGTTAATGTGGTAGCTACAATTTGTAAATACTACTCTACCTGATCTCATCTTATACTTTATACTACTACTTAAATAGTAGATGGCGCTACATCTTTATAAGTGGCAGAGCCATTTCCAACCCGTACTTCATCTACATAAAGTACTCGCGATGATACATCTTCCCAGTTTCTCTTATAGATTCCAAACTTAAAGAAAGGCAGTATTTTATCGTTATAACTGTTCGGACCTTTGTAGCTAACCACTTTCACTCCATTCTTCCACATCTCTAATATACCATCAGTGCCATAAGAATACTTCACCCGAAAAACAATATCAAGCCATTTGTCTTTTTCTACAGGACCTAAATCCCAAGATTTCTGGCCATCTCTGTTGGCATCTGTATTAATTGGTCTTGCTGAGTAACACGTTTTTAACATTAATCTGCCTCTGGAAACGATAAGGGAAATAGCTGGGTTTCTAACTGATTCTCCTTCATCAGGGACACCATTCATCTGAGTAATAATATCCCAGGCATCATCTCTCTCCCAATATTTAGCAGGCAGATATAAGCTTGCAGCATACCAGCGTGTCGGACTACCTTCTGCTTTCTTCCCCATCATCTCTGTTCTGATGATACCCTTGTCAGTATTTCGCATCTCGAATCTGGCAGAAGCGTTTCCTTTTCTCTTTATACCAGTTGATTGTTTAAAAGCATATTCCTTAGAAGGATCAGAAAATATTCTGTAATAAGGCTCAAAGTATCTAAACTGTGTGTATTTAGAATCGAAAATAGATTGCAGGAAAGATTTCTCAAATCTTTCTTCTATTAACAGGTTATTTCTACCGGGCTCAGCGGAAATGATAACATCTTGGCTCAGATCAGCTTTAAGCGCTATATTATTGGCCTGACTTTGTGGCTCAACTATTTCTGCTTTGTCGCATGAAAATGTAATGAATGATAATAAAGAAATTGCTAAAAGTTGGATTCGTTTCATCACTAATACTAGTTAAATCTATTTCACAAAAAATACACAATAAGTAATCTTTTAATTAACAATTGGTCAATAGACTTAATACAGGGCGGCTTGTAATTTAAAATAACATTAATTTAATGTAGTGTAACATTTAAAAACTGTCATCTTGCACTCTAATATCTTCTATCGCACTGGGCAAATGCTCTAGATCAATATGATAAAACAAATAGGAGTTTATAAGTTTTCTTACTTGCTTACTCTTACAAACATAAAGTAATTTTACCCATTCACAAAAAATATTTTTACTTAATCTTGCAACCTTACTTAAATTAAATGATTTAATCATAAATTAAGTGATTATAATCACAAAATATAGCCAAAATCAAGCTCTTTAATCAAAATTAATTTAAAAAGGGTTTCTAATAAGGTTGGCTTAGTGTGTTTGCATATAATTTCACCATTCAAAGAGTATAGCTAAATCATATATTTCATTCAGGAACGCTTTTTATGCGGGTCTATAAAGTACAGGCCATAAATAAAAATTGTACTTTATATATAATATAAAAAATTGTCTTTTTCATTTTACAACATCTAACAAGTTGGGTATTCAAATATTCAAGTTATACTATGTAAATTTATTTTTTTATGATAAAATATTGAAATACAGATAATTAAGAAATCGAAGATAAAATACTTCTAAAATAGTTGTGGAATTTATTACACACTTTGTGCACATGGTCGACAGTGCTATTGTAGCATCTCCCGCGAGAACTGTGGAAATACCACCCGTGATTTTTTTCAAATTACAGCCGAAATGAATTTTTATTAAGATTTGAAGTATAAACTTATAAAGAACCTGAACTGCCTGTGTCCTGTCAAGTAAGTTAGCAAGGACTTGTATAGCTCTGTTTATGAAGCAATTGCCTTCAGTTTTTAAAGTTTAAACACCTATACATGTAGCTACCTATATTTTAGGTAGTTAGTGCATTAAGCTCCAAAGATCAGATGGGAGCTTTGATTTTGAAGACGCCTTTACCCTACCTTTGACACTAAACACGACTCTTAGCTTGCTTTTAAGTATGAATTCTGAAAAAGCATCCGTAACGTAGCGCGACTGCTAAAAAATAAAGGCCTGCCACACCAAGTGTAGCAGACCTTATTTAAAGATGACAGGTTATACTTGCCAGATTAGCTTGAATGATCCGTTATGATCTTCCAACCTTCCGGGAACCGCTTGAAAATAACTGAAAAGTGGCCTTCCACATCTCCTTCTGTAACTGTACGCGCAAGGTGCCACTTTCCTACTACCAATACCGTTTCTGTAGCAAGCGGGCGCATTTCTTTTAGATCGAAGGTTAATTTGCCCATAGCTGCTGCATCAGGGTAATTGAGCTTATAGTTGGCCATGGTCTGCTCCCATCCGTACGTCAGGCCGCTTTTGCCTACAAACAACAGCGAATCAGATTTCCAGTAAGGAGTCATAAAGCACGCTAGGTCGCCGTTGCTCCAGCAAGCTGCCTGCTCTCCTAAAAGCTGGCGTATCTCAGCATTTGCGCTTGCATGAGGTTGTGATTGTTTTAAAGAGCTGCAGGAAGTTATGCTTGCAGCAAACCCTAAGGCCAGTAACAGGTTTTTAGTTCTCATTTTTCGTTTCCGGAAGTATAGATTGAATGTATGTTGTTCCGCCCAGGCGGCTCATTGCTCTCGATATTCTGCTTCTGCGCGTGCGCACGTAACCCGAAGGCTGATGGGCTTTATACCTAATTGGGTTAGGCAATACGGCCGCTAAAAGGGCAGCTTCACTTCGCTTCACTTCGCTGGCCGGTTTAAGGAAATATTTCTGCGAAGCAGCTTCCACGCCAAACACCCCATCCCCCATCTCTGCAATGTTCAGGTATACTTCCATGATGCGCTCCTTACCCCACAAAATTTCGATTAACGCTGTAAAGTAAGCTTCTACGGCTTTGCGCAAGTAACTCCGGCCATGCCACAGAAACACATTTTTAGCAACCTGCTGGCTTATCGTACTCCCGCCACGTATCTTTTTGCTATCCTGGTTCTGTTTAAAGGCACTCCAGATCGCTTCAAAATCGAAACCGTGGTGCTGCAGAAAAAGCTGGTCTTCGGAAGCAACAACGGCCAGGGGTAATTGTGGCGACATCTCTTCCAGCGATACGAATTTATACTTTATCTCAGGGTCAGTTTTAGAAGCCACACCCGCTTCAGCGCGGCGCTTTACCATATGCAGCGTGGCTGGTGGTGCTACCCAGCGGTACAGCAATACCCAAACTATACTTAACAGAAACAGTGTTAAGATCAGTTTTACAGTCAGCAGCTTAAGAGACCGCAGTCCTGTTGCCTTCTTTTTCATCAATTATACTTCTAAGAATGGCCGCAAAGGTAAGTAGTTTGACGCATATTCAAATTTAAAGTATGGCTTTGTGCTTTCAGGCCAACGCGGCTTATACTAGCGCCGTAAGTTAGAAGGCATTTGTTTCTGTAAAACATGATCGGGCATGGCTAAATATCTACCACTTTTCCCACTTCAGGTTGTTGTATTTCCGGGTGAGAAATTAAACTTACACATATTTGAGCCGCGCTACATCCAGTTGGTCCTCGATTGCCTGGAAACGGGCATCACATTCGGTATTCCGGCTTATATTAAGAATGGCGTTGGTATTTTCGGAACGGAAGTAGAACTGGTGCAGGTCGAAAAAAAGTATGATTCCGGCGAAATGGATATCAGGACCAAAGCGCTTTCTGTTTTCAGAATCCGACAGTTTGATAAAGTAACCCCGGGCAAGTTGTATGCCGGCGGCCAGGTAGAAGCCGTTGCCGATGTGATGGACGAAAATATAGTTATTAAAAACAAGATCAGGGAAGCAGTACAGGAACTGTATTCCATCTTAGGAATCGGTAATTTATTCTTAAAGCTCCCGGAAAACTTCAGGAGTTTTGATATTGCCCATACCATCGGACTGAGCCTGGAGCAGGAATACATGCTGCTGCAACTTACTACTGAAAGCGAACGCCAGCTTCTTATCCTGGAACATATTGAGCGCATACTTCCTGTAGTAGTAGAAACGGAGCGCCTGAAAGAACGCGTAAAATTAAATGGCCACTTTAAAAACCTGACGCCGCCAAACTTTTAAATTCCGGACCAAGTACACCTGCTTATGCTTTTCTACTTCCTTGTTATACCTGTTGTGTTGATACTGGCGTTTCTTGCTTTCAGTTACTGGCAGGAATTAAAGTACAGGCACAAGGCATTCTATAAACTAAGCGACATAGGCTGGCAACATATAGCACCTCCTGCAGATGCGGAAATAGTACATTCAGTAGCGATGATCGGTGATGTAGGCGCATTTGCAACAGATGGTTCCGATCCCATACTCAGGATGCTTGATAACTGGCAAGTTCAGAACTCAGGCCATAAAGCTACCGTCGTCTTTCTGGGCGATAACCTCTACCCTGTCGGTTTGCCAGCGGAAAACACCAAGCACCGGCAAAAAGCAGAAGAACGGCTGGATCTACTTACGGATAAACTAAAGCAATTTAACAGCAGAAGTATATTTATGAGTGGCAACCACGACTGGAACAAAGGCCGCAAAAATGGCTACCAGCAAATGCTCCGGCAGGAAAATTACATTACCCAACGTATGGGAAACCCGGAGGCCTTTCTGCCAGCGAATGGTTGCCCGGGCCCACATGCTATACAGTTAGCCGAAGGATTACTGCTGGTTGTGATCAATACGCAATGGTGGGTGCAGCGCGGCGAAAAACCTTTGGGCAGTGCCTACAATTGCGCTATCGAAAGTATAGAACAGTTCTATGTAGAGCTCAACACCTTGCTTCGTAGGAATGCGCACCAGCGCGTACTTATCGCGGCACATCATCCTTTGTATAGCAATGCCCAGCATGGCGGCAAATTTACGGTACGGCAGCACATTTTTCCGTTACTGGCTGCTAACAAACGTTTTCTTATTCCCTTACCGATCTTTGGCTCTTTATACCCGTTTTACAGGCAACTTTTTGGGGCAGCAGAAGATATGTCGCATAGGCGGTATAAACGTATGCGCAAACGTTTGCTTCGTATTTTTAGCCGTTACAGCAACATTGTATACATTGCTGGCCACGATCATAACCTACAACATTTTGAGGTGCGTAAAAACCACTTTCTGGTAAGTGGGGCCGGCAGCAAAACGGCATTCGTTACAAAAGGAGGCAAAGCAACGTTTACAGTAGAGCAGCTCGGCTTTTTTGTTTTTAACTACTACAGCAACGGCCAGCTTTGGATGGAAGCCCGGGTCGCAGACGAAAAATCACCGGAAGGATTGGTGGCTTTCCGGAAAGAACTAAAGCAGGAACTGCATTGGGCTGCAAAACCTGCTCCGGTTAAAAAATTATAAATGTTTCTGGTTTTCTTCTTCCGGCAAAATAACTTTCAGGCTTTTACTCAGCATTTTCACCTCTACGGTTGTACCTAATTCCAATGGTTCGCCATCAATATGCATCACTTCTTGGTTGAGGTTATAAATGGTGGCACGGCTGCAACAGATTTTGCGACTATAAACTGAAGTATCTATACTATCAGTATACAGTTTATAAAGTATACCTAAGCCAGCTGTTTTCGGAAATGGCTCTATCAGACAGATCTCAAATTTACCATCGTTTAAAATTCCGTTCGGGTTTATACTTGCGTTAGAGCCAAAGGCGTTGGCATTGGCTATAGTCACCATAAAAGCAGGCCCTTCGAAGTTTTCGGTATCTGTTTCGATTCTATACTTTTTCGGTTCATAAGCCAGGTATTCCTGCATCGCGATCCAGGCATAGGCGCCGGGCCCGCGCGTCTCGCCATCATGAAAATGCTTTACCACCAAGGCATTAAAACCAAAATCACTTAAGTGTATAGAAGGATTACCGTTTAGCGTGATCGTATCAATGTTACGGATTATGTTGCGGTGTATAAGCTGCAGGGCATCTTCCGTATCCTGGGGTATGTTCAGGTCTTTGGACAAGCCGTTGCCAGACCCCAGCGGAATAATACCCAATGGCATGTCGGTTCCGATAAGCAAGGCGGCCACCATGTTTACGGTGCCATCTCCGCCAACTGCAAATACAGCATCATACTTTGCCTGCTTTATGAGTTCTGTGATTTTTTCCTTATCAGCATCTCCTGTTGTTTTATGGATCTCGAAGGTTATATCGTGGTCTGTGCAGACTGTTTTTATATCTTCTTCAAGCTCTTCCTTGTCGATATCGCCGGCAATTGGATTGATCACAAATAACAGGCTTTTTAATTTTGCCTCTTCCATAGTTTAACTAAGTATAATTGCTTGTTCTGATACGGATTTTATACTTGTTGGTAGCAAAAAAACGTAGCCGGCAATACAAAGTTTTTTTGCTGCCCTTGTTGTACCAGTTATGTGTTATAACGTTCTCTGTTTACATGATTTTAAGCTAGCCGGACTAATTGATGTAGATGCTCCTATTAAAGCAGAAGAATTACTATTGCTAAAATTTATCTGTTTGATTTTATATTACCTGTAGCAGAAAAAAGACAGTGCATAAGTTCAGACTCCTATCGGATATTTTATTAATTATGCTGCTTTATACTTTGTTCTATTCCTGAAGGCCGGCTGGCAAACCATTCGGGTACTGTGCCTGTATAGCCCGTTCAATCTCAGCAACACGGTTGCCGGGGTTTGGGTGCGTCTGGGCAAATTCTGGTCCGCTGGTACCACCGCTTGCTTCTTCCAGAATGCGCATAACCTGTATCATGGCTTGCGGATTGTAACCAGATTGCGCCGTGAGTGCAACAGCCAGCCTATCCGATTCAAGTTCGTCTTCGCGACCATAACGCATGTTCAGCAGCTTGCCAACCATAGCAGCCACCACTGCCCCCGACTGGCTTGCCGGGTTTTCGGGATCGTAACTGGCAATAGCTGCTGCACCCGTTAAGCCTTGCGTAAGTTTTGCTTTAGCCAACTGCTCCGCAGAATGCCTGGCCACTACATGCCCAATCTCATGGCCTAACACACCCGCTACTTGGCCTTCTGTACCCAGTTTTTTCAGGAGCCCAGCTGTTATAAAGATCTGTCCGCCAGGCAACGCAAAGGCATTTACTGTTTGTTCGTCGGCCAGCAAATGAAAATCGAACCGATAAGGCGTTTGTCCTGCTTTAGAGTTTTGCAGTAACTTCTGCCCAATTTCCTTGATCTTGGCTGCAGCTACCTGGTCGCTGTGCAGGCCGCCGTATTGAGAGGCCATTTCCGGTGCTGCCTGCAGGCCCAGCGCTATCTCCTGTTCAACTGTAATGTCTACGTGCTGTTTCTCGCCTGTAAACTCATTATCCTGCGTATTGCACCAATAAGTACCCAACGATAGCAGCGCCATAAACAAGCCAATAATTATCTTTAATATAGCTTTCATTTTTCTGTACTGGTTTCTGGTTTATACTTTATAACAGCATCAACTTACGCATAGCAAGTCAGGTAGCTAAAGCTGTAACCTGCAAACGAGCCGACAGGTAGTGTGGTTGCTGTTGTGCTATGCCTGCTCGACCAAAGTATACAGCATTTTATATTTACCAGCCTGATACAGCATTTACTTTTTTATATGTTTTGCGTATGACAAGTAATTTTCTGCCACACGGGCAGCTTCTGAAACTAAATTTTTGCGATATGAATATGAAAAGAACATTCGGTGCCCTGCTGACTATACTGGGCATCGTCGGTATTATATGGGGCGCTTATGCTTTTATAAACGGTGGAGATGGTGTTGCTGTAGGTAAATTTACGGCTGCTGTTCCTTTTGTAGTAGGGCTGATTTTCTTCTTCTCTGGTATAAACTTAGTTAAAACGACTAAAGATGAGGCCTAACCACCTCAGATAAAAACAAAAAGCCCACCGGAGATCATCCGGTGGGCTTTTTGTTTTTATTACCTTCTTGTTATATGCTTAGTGCAGGCATTGCAGTTGCAGAAGCAAAAGCTTCTATAGCTGTATCCTGGTTTAAGTAGTTAGAAGTATAAGTGGGGTTATTGCCGTTAATATAGATCAATGTATGGTCTTTAATCGTTTCGATTACTTCTTTAGAGATTTCCTGTGGCAAAGCAGGGCATCCTAAGCTACGCCCTAGGCGGCCATACTGCTTCACAAAGCTATCGCTTACATAATCGGCGCCATGCACTACAATAGCTCTTTCACGGGCTTTATCATTGTAGCCTTCATCCATGCCATCCAACTTTAACGATAAGCCATGTTTGCCAAAGTAGGTTTCATCAGTTAAATAAAAACCAACACTGCTCATATTTGAGTTAGGCAGGTTCGAGAACTTATCAGCAGTAGCCTGGCCCGTATTGCGACCGTGGGCAACCAAGGTATTAAATAATACTTTCTTGGATTTCAGATCAATGATCCACATTCGTTTTTCGCTGCTCGGCTTTGTAAAATCTATAACCGTAAGTATAGATTTAGCTGGCGCGACAAGATTACGCTGCTTAAAGTTCTGAAAACCTACAAAAGCTTTCCTGAAAACGTTAAAAGATAATCCTGATTTCTTCAGGGATGCATCATTGTAAACTTCCAGTACGCGGTCATCAAAAACCAATTGTTTTTCAGCAAAAGTAGCTGTTGCGTTATTAGTTGCCAGTTCCTCTTTTGCCGAAATATTTGTATTCAGACTATGTTCTATTCCGGAGGCTCCTGGTGATGTAATTGAGACTAGGCCAAGGGTAATCGTGGTCAAAAGTGCTCTGATCATAAGTCGTTTTTTATCTTAGATTTTACAGTCAAACTACTCAACAGCAATTTAAGTACAATTTGTTCCTTAACTTTTAATATTCTAAAAGTGTTGGTTCTATTAATCTAGAGCCATTTATCCAGATATTCAAGCAACGTCTGGCATTAATTTTTATTTTATTAATACAATTAAATATTTCCTTTGGTTAATACACAACTTTTAAATTTTATGCCTGTTGCTTGTGTAATCCCAAAGCTAAATGCAACTTTGAGCCTGAAAACCGAAAGCCATGTTCAGAAAATTATTAGCCTTAATGCTGCTTGTGTCTCTTAATGCATGTTATGTGCCGGATACCTTAAAAGGGTTCGACAGCGAAACCTGGAAAGCCGACAGGTTCGGATGCGAAAGCAAGCGTAAAAATCTTGTGCAGGATTTCGATAAGATACGCAAAGAGTTGTATGGCAAAAAAGAGTTTATAGTACGCAATGTTTTAGGCAAGCCAGACCATGAAGAATTACTGGAGCGAAGCACCCGCATCTACTATTATTATTTCGAGCCTGGCGCCCAATGCGATGACCGCTCTAAGATGTCGGAAGCTAACCGCGCAGAGGTAAGGATTAACTCACTCGGAAAAGTATCAGAAGTAACTTATAAAAGGCCCCTTTAAACTAAAAAAGGCCCGGATAATTCCGGGCCTTTTTTAGTTTATACTTTTTTTACTTATTCATCACTTTCACTTACAAAGCGAATATTGTTTCGTCCTTCAAGTTCCAGGTATTGTCTGAGTTGATTGTCGCTTAGCACACTTGTAAACGCTTTGTCAGTTTCCATCTTGATGCGATAGATCGTTTTAGAAAGCAGGATTGGATCTGAGCTGAATTCCTGTTCTGCTTCTTCAATCAGTTTATACTTGGCTACGTTCAGTTCAGCAATCTGGGCCAGCTGGTTATGGTCTAGTTTAAGCTCTTCTTTCATCTCTAAATTAGCCATCTGCACACCATCCAGCTCAACCGCCAAAACCATTTTATCCAGGCCGTCATCTGTAACCTTAAGTCCCTGTGCTGAACCAGCAGTTGCAAATAAAAGTGCTAATGAAATGAGTAATATATGTTTCATATCCGAATGTCGTTTATATGTCTGTTGTTATGATCTCTAACGGGAGTTCTCCAGAAATGTTGAACTAATTCTTAAAGATAAATTATATTTATTAAATATAAAATGTAACCTATATTAAAATCTGTTAAAATAATTATTGTATAGTATAAACACTATATGAAATAATAGGCTTAATCTCTTTAAAATCAATATTTAACAGAGAAATAAATTTTTAAAAAATTTCCATAATTAATATTAATTATTCCTTATATAATCAATATCAGTCTGCATATTTACCTCTTGCTCCGATTACGGTTCAAAGTATACACCAGTCTCAGATGATAAACTGGTGAAGCTAAGTGCACAAAAAAAACAGTGCCTCTTTTTAAGGAGACACTGGTTTCATAATTCAAATTTTGCTTCAGGGGCTGTTCGGAACTTTATAGCTACGCTGTTTAAAATACTGCATCGCAATAAAACTGATCATAGCTCCTGAAAAAATGCCTTCGAGTAACAAAACCGAAAAGACAACAATGCCAGGTGTATGTTCTATCTGGTCGCCAAAATATTTGTCGGCTGCCAATACTTGTAACAGATCATTGTTACCTGTTTTAAGTAAAACCAGCATAAAGGCTGCAAAAAGCACCGTAGCAATAACTGCTGTAATCAACCCGGCTCCTAATCCCTGGAAATAACCGATCTTCTGGTTATTAACTTTTTTAAAAGTACGGATACTTAGTATAATGCCGGCTGCTAAGATCAGGCCGTTAAAAAACCGCAACTCCACTATATGAGAGAGGCCAATCAGCTTCATCAGCAGAAAGTATAAAATAAGGCCAGCAGCAGTAAGTACGCCATACTTAAGGCCTATCTTTTCCATAAATTAAATTGTTAAATCTTGCTACTTAAACTCTTTCAGTCATTGAATGGTCTGCTCGTCTGAACCACTGCATGGCAACAAAAGCCATCAGGAAGCCCGGTATCAGGCCATAGATAATAGTGAGCGCAAATAACGACAGCATAGATAAACTTTGCGGGAACAGTGCACTTGTCTGCAGGTTAGCCAGATAGCTTGTATCGAAGAGGTTAATGTAAAGCACCATAAACAGGGCAAGCAACGTAGAGGAAACCACACCGGTTATAGCACCGATAGCCAAGCCCTGAAAATAATCTATCGTGCCGTTGCGGCGGCGTTTAAAATTTGCAATAGCCAGGCAAATACCTATTGCCAGAAATATGGCACTCAGGAAGGACATCTCGGTTTTATCGTGAAGCCCCAGCAAGCCCATCAGTAAAAAATAAACGATGTGGGCTACTCCCACTAAAATTCCATATTTCAAAGCTATATTAGTCCAGGATACTCTTGAAGATGCCATAATTGTTTTGTTTTATACAGTTCTACACTTAATTAAAAATGAACAGTTTAACCTTCGGATTGGTTAAAATAAAGGTTATATAAAGCACTGGGCCTAAAATTACCTGTTCATACTGCTTTATATCATTAAATCAATATACTCCATTATCAGCCCTGGCGTTGTGCTTTCGCATATTATTTTTTAATCTGATAACCTTAAACCGCTTATTAAAAAGCTGTTATAAAGTATAAAATTGTAATAGAGAATATCTTGGTGACAGGCTTTTACAAGGGCCATATTTTTTTGTAATTTTACAGCACAATTAATTCATATTTCTTTAGAAGCTATTTATGATCAGTACCAGCAATGTAAGTTTGGCTTACGGCAAACGCACATTATTTGAAGATGTAACCATTAAGTTTTCTCCCGGCAACTGTTACGGCCTTATTGGTGCGAACGGCGCTGGCAAGTCTACTTTTCTTAAAATACTTTCCGGTGAGATTGACCCGAACACCGGCTCTGTAAATATTCCGGCTAATGCCCGCCTCGCTATCCTGAAGCAGAACCACTTTGAGTATGATGAGTATCCTGCCCTGCAAACCGTGATCATGGGCCACACCAAACTGTGGGCTATCATGCAGGAGAAAGATGCGATCTATGCCAAGCCAGATTTTAATGATGCAGACGGAGAGCGCGCAGCCGAACTGGAAGGCGAATTTGCCGACATGGAAGGCTGGAATGCCGATTACGAAGCAGCTGAATTACTGAGCGGCCTGGGCATTGGCGAAGACCTGCATTATACCTTGATGAAAGACCTGAGCGGTAGCGAGAAGGTACGTGTGCTTTTATCGCAGGCGCTGTTTGGTAACCCTGATATTTTATTGCTCGATGAGCCTACCAACCACCTGGATGCTGAATCTATCATGTGGCTGGAGAACTTCCTGGGCAATTTCCAGAATACTGTTATTGTAGTATCACACGACCGCCACTTCCTGGATGCCGTTTGTACGCACGTTGCCGATATCGACTATGGTAAAATAAAACTATATGCCGGTAACTATTCGTTCTGGTACCAGTCGAGCCAGCTGGCCCTGAAACAGCGCACAGATTCTAACAAGCGCACAGAAGATAAGCGTAAAGAACTCGAAGAATTTATACGCAGGTTCAGCGCCAACGCTTCCAAATCAAAGCAGGCCACTTCCAGATCAAAACTACTGGAAAAACTAACGGTGGAAGATATTCAGCCTTCGTCGCGTAAGTACCCGTACATTGCCTTTAAGCCTGAACGCGAAGCCGGAAACCAACTGCTTAACGTAGAAAATCTTAGCAAAGCCATTGACGGTACCACCATCTTCAGTAAAGTTTCTTTCATGGTGGATAAAGGAGATAAAATCGCAGTGTTGGGCCGTAATGACCTGGCAGCTTCTACCTTCTTCAAGATCATTATGGATGAAATGAAGGCAGACAGTGGCGAGTTTAAGTGGGGAACAACCATCAATGCAGCCTTCTTCCCGAAAGACAACCAAGAGTTTTTTGATACAGACCTGAACCTGGTAGACTGGTTGCGCCAATACTCCGTGGAGAAAGACGAGAGCTTTATCCGTGGCTTCCTGGGCCGCATGCTTTTCTCGGGCGAGGAATCGCTTAAAAAAGCAAGTGTACTTTCAGGAGGTGAGAAAGTGCGTTGCATGTTCTCTAAAATGATGCTGCAATCAGGTAACTTGCTTGTTTTAGATGAGCCGACTAACCACTTAGACCTGGAGTCGATCCAGGCGCTGAACAACTCGCTCCGCGATTTTGATGGCACTATCCTGTTCTCGTCACACGATTTACAGTTTGTGGATACTATTGCCAACCGCATCATCGAGCTCACTCCGAAAGGAATGATCGATAAGCGCATGACCTACGAAGAATACCTCGAAGATGAAAACATCAAGGAGCTTCGTAAAAAAATGTATGCTACTTCTTAATTAAAAAAACTACTCCACTACTTACTTTAGTGGAGTAGTTTTTTATAGCCTAAAAATTTCAAAGCTTATACTTTAAACAGGTAGTTATGGGAAAGCACACGTGCCTCGCCGGACTTTTAATGCCGCTTTTGTTTATACTTTTTGCAACTCCGGAAGCTGCCGCGCAAACCGTACCGAGAGATACAACTTATCAAAAACCTTCGCTGCCTACTGGTCCGCCGGTGCCGGTCTCCCCTGCTCCGCAACCAACCCAACCGGTTAAAGAAAGGCCTGTTATAGTGTCACCGCCTCAGGTAATTATACCTGATACCGTCCGTAAAGAAGACAACCGGGAAGTAAAGGAAAATGCTACGTTCGTTGATAAACTATATTATGGTGGTAGTTTCGGGTTACAGTTCGGGACTTATACGAACATCTCGTTGCTGCCAACAGTTACTTATAGGTTAACCGATAAGTTAGGCATTGGGGTTGGTGGTGTGTACCACTTTATCAGGGAAGGCGATATCAGCCTTAATAATTATGGTGGCCGGGCACTACTGCAGGCAGAGACGTTTGAAATTGGCGATGGCGCTATTTTGTTGCATGCCGAAGTGGAGATGCTGAGCCTGGAATATCTTTCTGCATTTAACGCCGGCTTTTATGAAACGAGCCGTAAATCTATTGCGCTGCCTATGCTAGGGATTGGTTACCGCCAGCGCATAGGCGAAAAGGCATCTTTTGACCTACTGCTGCTTTATAATGTAAACGAAGACCGGCTTAACCCATACAGTAATCCGGTTTTCAGGGCAAGCTTTAATTTACCGTTTAAGCGCTAATATTAATATTATAAAAAAGAAGGGCTGCCAAGTATGGCAGCCCTTCTTTTTTATGAATAGTCTTATAACTTGTTATCCTCTTATCAATCGAAGCAGAACCACGATTACAGCAATTACTAATAAGATATGTATTAGTCCGCCTACGGCATCAGGAAAGCCTAAAAAGCCAATCAGCCAAAAAATAACAAGAACAACTGCGATTATATACAATAAATTTCCCATAGTTTTATCAGTTTTAGTTTGTAAGGTTAATAGTAAGTAACGTGAAAAATCTTATCAGGTTAAGCCCTGCGAATAAGTCTTAGCAGCACAGCAATTACAGCGATCACCAGTAATACGTGAATGATTCCGCCCACCGCATCCGGAAATCCAAGAAATCCGATCAGCCAGAAGATGACCAGTATTACGGCGATTATGTAGAGTAAATTTCCCATAGTAGTTTTTGTTTTTTGTAAGTGCTTTCCTGCTGTGTACAGTTTAAAAGGGTGTTGTAACAAGCATCAGGTTCAGCGACCTTACTTTTTCGTTTTTGTATTTTTAAGTTGTAGCTTCTAACGGAATATCGATTTAAAAGATTTAAAAAAAAGCTTTGATTTAAATAAAACATCTCTTTAAACCCCTGTTCCCGATAAAAACCCGAATCAGAATATAGGCATACATACTTGAAATACAGCTGGTTTGTTTTTATACTATGGATATATTTTTAAATTTTAATTAACTTTTATATTTATGAAGTTGTTAAAATTGTTTTTACTAAATCATTTCTAAAATATCTGCAAAGTTGAAGTCTTTTAAGAGCGCTTTTTATTCGGGCATTGATTTCTGGATTTTATCTTAGCTTTGTATTTATACTATCATCATACTTAGTTTGATCATCTATGAAAAAAGTTGCAGTTATCGGCTCCGGCACCATGGGCAACGGAATTGCCCACGTTTTTGCACAGAATGGCTTTTCGGTTTCCCTTATTGATATTTCAGAAGAAGCTTTGCAGAAAGCACTTGGCACCATCGCTAAAAACCTGGATCGCATTGTAGCAAAAGGCGCCATTACCGAAGATCAGAAACAACAGACCTTAACAAATATTACCACCTTTACCAGCATGCAGGAAGGTGTGCAGGAAGCCGACCTTGTAGTAGAAGCAGCCACCGAAAACGTGGACCTGAAACTGAAGATTTTCCGCGACCTGAGCAGCTTTGCCAAACCGGAAGCTATACTTGCTTCCAACACTTCTTCCATCTCTATCACCAAAATTGCTTCGGTTACAGACCGCCCGGATAAAGTGATCGGGATGCACTTTATGAATCCGGTTCCGGTTATGAAGTTGGTGGAAATTATCCGTGGCTACTCTACTTCGGATGAGGTGACTACGCAGATCATGGAGATATCAAAACAGCTGGGCAAGGTGCCTACCGAGTGCAACGATTATCCTGGTTTTGTGGCCAACCGCATTTTAATGCCGATGATAAATGAGGCTATTTACAGTTTATACGAGGGCGTTGCCGGTGTTGAAGAGATCGATACGATCATGAAATTAGGAATGGCGCACCCGATGGGGCCTTTGCAACTGGCAGATTTTATTGGCCTGGATGTTTGCCTTTCCATACTTCGCGTGCTGCATGACGGGTTCGGAAATCCAAAGTATGCGCCTTGCCCATTATTGGTAAATATGGTGCAGGCCGGCCACAAAGGCATCAAGTCTGGTCAGGGTTTCTATTCGTGGTCGCATGGCACAAAAGAACTGATCGTAGCCGACCGTTTCAAGAAAAATTAATTGTTGATTGTTGAATTGTTGCTTGCTAAAATCTAGTTTAATAGCAGCTTATCTAAAACAAAAGCGCCTTTACCAGCTAGCTGGTAAAGGCGCTTTTGTTTATACTTGGTTTAAATTCAGTCACTGAAAACAACTGATGATTAGCAATTCAACAACCAACAATTAGCAATTAAACAGCTACCGCATGGTCGCGGAGTACATCGTTTAAAGAAGTCTTTAAATCAGTGCTTTCCTTGCGCTGGCCAATGATAAGGGCACATGGCACCTGAAAATCGCCTGCCGGAAATTTCTTGGTATACGAACCCGGAATTACTACCGAACGCGCCGGTACGATGCCACGGTACTCTTTTGGCACAGAACCGGTTACATCAATAATTCTGGAGCTTCCGGTTATGGTAACGCCAGCCCCGATTACGGCTTCTTTACCAATGCGGCAACCTTCTACCAGTATACTTCTGGAGCCAATAAAAGCGCCATCTTCGATGATAACCGGAGCAGCCTGAACCGGCTCCAGCACACCGCCTAAACCAACGCCCCCACTCAGGTGTACGTTTTTGCCAACCTGTGCGCAGCTACCAACTGTTGCCCACGTATCTACCATCGTTCCCGAATCCACGTAAGCGCCAATGTTTACATAAGAAGGCATCATGATCACGCCACTTGCCAGGTAAGCACCGTAACGGGCCACAGCATGAGGCACCACACGCACGCCAAGGGCTGCATAGTTATTTTTCAGGCTCATCTTATCATGAAACTCGAACGGGCCAACTTCTATGGTCTGCATCTGCTGGATCGGGAAGTATAAAAGTACGGCTTTCTTCACCCACTCATTTACCTGCCACTCATCTCCTACCGGTTCGGCTACACGTATTCTGCCTTTATCAAGGTCTTCGATTACAGCGCGAATTGCGTCTACAGTTGTATTTTCTTTTAACAGATTGCGGTCTTCCCACGCCTGCTCTATTATTTGTTTAAGTTCCATGTCTGGGTTGGGTTTGTATATGATCAGGCAAAAGTATTAAATTTAACCAATGTCTGAAAAGAGAATCCTGCTTGCTTCACTCCTCAAACCGGTTACCGACACCCGCATGTTCGAAAAGATCGGGCTGTCGCTGAGCCAGTTACCAGGCACAGAAGTGCATATATGCGGTTTTCATACAGACTTTATTCCCGAGAATTCTGCTGTATTTTTTCATCCTGTTTTCAGATTCAGGCGCCTCAGTTTTGGTAGGATAACAGCGCAGCAGCAATTTTACAGGTTATTAAGGCAACTAAAGCCTGATCTGATCATCGTTTGTACCCACGAGCTTCTGCTGCCGGCTGCACTTTACAAAAGGAAGTATAGCTGCAAACTGGTGTATGATGTACAGGAAAATTACGCCCTCAACCTGAAAGCCCAGCAAAATTATCCGCCGGTTTTAAAAAGTATACTTGCGTTTGGCGTTCGAAGTATGGAAAAGCTGCTGGCCAAAAGTATAGATCATTATTTTCTGGCAGAGCGCAGTTATGCAGATGAACTTCCTTTTCTGAAGCCCAACAACTATACGATCCTTGAAAACAAGTATAAAGCGGTTTATACTTTACAGCAAAGGCAACTGCCGGTTTCATTGCGAAACACACCCTTACAGCTTTTATATGCGGGCACTATTGCAGCAGAGTATGGCATTTTCGAAGCGATAATATGGGCAGAAAAATTCTATCAACAGCAACCCGATATCACGCTCACCATTATTGGTTATTGCGCAAAAGCAACAACCTGGCAGCGTGTACTTCAGGCAACAAAAAACAAGCCTTACATTAAACTGATAGGCGGTTCTGAACCTGTACCACACCAACTTATACTTGCGCAAATACAGCAATGTAACCTCGGCCTGCTCCCCTACCAGCCCAACGAAAGTACGTTCCGATGCATCCCAACCAAGTTATTTGAGTATGCAGCGCATGGTTTACCTATCTTAATACAGGAAAATCCGTTCTGGAACCAACTGGTAAAGCAGTATAAGGCGGGTATAAGTATAGATTTTGCCACTGCAGGTGCTGCCGGAGTTTTAAATCAGTTGCAACAGCAGCTTTTTTATCAGTATGGGATTCCGGATGACGTATTCTGGAAATCCGAAGAGCAGAAATTAGTACCGTTGATCTCAAATTTAATCAACTGAAATCAAACGATATCTTTGAAAAAAATATTTTTAGGCAAATCTAAATCTCACGATAATCAGTATATTTGAAATCTATAAATAGCTAAATACTATGCGTAATTCTAAAATTGCCGGTACCGGCCACTACGTTCCTGATAATGTAGTTACAAATAAAGACCTGGAGAAGTTGATGGATACCACTGATGAGTGGATCAGGGAAAGAACGGGTATACAGGAGCGTCGTTATTTTGAGGAAGGCAAAGATACTACCGCCAATATGGCTGCCAATGCTTCGCGCAAGGCCCTGGAAATGGCTGGTTTGCAAGCCACTGACCTGGATATGATCGTGTTTGCTACACTTAGCCCGGATTACCTTTTCCCAGGCTCCGGTGTATTGTTGCAGCGCGAACTGGGCCTGAAAGAGATTCCGGCTTTGGATATCCGTAACCAATGCTCTGGCTTTGTATATGCCCTTTCGGTAGCTGATCAGTTCATAAAAACAGGCATGTATAATAACATTCTGGTGGTGGGTTCTGAGATACACTCCAGCGGATTGGATTTCTCGGATCGTGGCCGTGGGGTTTCGGTTATTTTCGGAGACGGCGCCGGCGCGGTTGTTTTAACACCTGCTGCCGATAACAACTCCGGTATACTTTCCACGCACCTGCATGCCGATGGCGAGTTTGCCGAAGAACTGGCTGTAACGGCACCTAACTCAAATAAAAAAGACCGCCTGACCCACGAGATGATCGACGATGGCAGCGTATATCCTTACATGAACGGTAATGTGGTATTTAAGCACGCTGTTACCCGTTTCCCGGAAGTGATTGAAGAAGCCCTGAACAAAAACGGGTACCAGTCTTCGGATATCAACATGCTGATTCCGCACCAGGCAAACCTGCGCATTACCTCTTTTATACAACAGAAAATGGGCCTGCCTGCTGAGAATGTTTTCAGTAATATTCAAAAGTATGGCAATACCACTGCAGCCTCTATTCCGATTGCGCTGAGCGAAGCCGTACAGGAAGGCCGCATTAAAGAAGGCGATCTGGTTTGCCTGGCCGCATTTGGCAGTGGGTTTACCTGGGCTTCTGCCTTAATCCGCTGGTAGGTTTTTGAATTCCGAATTTACAATTATGAATTACGAATTAGGATCTCATTCTTAATTCGTAATTCATAATTCTTAATTATCTAACGTGCATAGCCATACCGAAGAAAATTACATTAAAGCCATTTACAAACTGTCGGTTAACAGTACGCAGGAAGTAAATACCAATGCCATTGCCGAAGCGCTGAACACCAAAGCCGCCTCTGTAACAGATATGCTCCGGAAACTCGGCACAAAGGGCATTGCCAATTATGTAAAGTATAAAGGTGTCTCGCTTACAGAAGAAGGCGAGCGCATTGCTTTGCAGATCATCCGGAAGCACCGGCTTTGGGAAGTTTTCCTGGTAGATAAACTGAAATTCAGCTGGGACGAAGTACACGAAGTAGCCGAAGAACTCGAACATATTACTTCTGAATTGCTGGTAAAGCGCCTGGATGAGTTTCTGGCTTTTCCGCAGTTCGATCCGCACGGCGACCCGATTCCTTCCGAAAGCGGCCAGATGAAACAGAAAAAACAAAAGCTGCTGGCCGAGTTGGAAGTTGGCACTGTTGGGCGTGTGGTTGGCGTAAACGATTCGCAGCCGCTTTTTCTGCAGTACCTCGATAAAATGGGCATTGGTCTGGGCAGTTCCATACAGGTGCTGGATAAAATTGCGTACGATAACTCCATGGAAATTATGCTGAACGAAACCAAAAGTATGGTGCTCTCCAGCGAAGCTTCCAGAAACATTTTCCTGTCGGCTTAAGCCGTTATACTATGAAAACCCTGCTCCTCTTTCTGTTTATACTTCTTTCGGCCTGCACCCAGGTTGTAGACAAAGGACCCGTAAAACCCGGGGAGCGCATGCAGGTAATTACCACTACCGGCATTTTGGCGGATGCTGTCAAAAACATTACAGGCGATGCCGCCGATGTGGAAGCCGTGATGGGCAGCGGCGTTGATCCGCACCTCTACAAAGCTACACAAGGCGACCTGAATAAGCTGACTGAGGCAGATGTAATCGTTTACAATGGCCTGCATTTGGAAGGCAAAATGGGCGAAGTACTCGAAAAACTCAGCCGGCTTAAAACCGTTGTAGCCGCCACCGAAAACATTCCTGAAAACCAACTCAGGCAGCTTGGCGATGGCTCCCAGAACCACGACCCGCATATCTGGTTTGATGTAGCGCTCTGGCAACTGGTCGTACAGCACCTCAGCGAAGAACTCCAAAAGAAAGACCCTGCCAACGCTGCGCTTTATAAACAAAATACAACTTTATACTTACAGCAGCTCACGCAACTGGATAGCCTGGTAAAAACTGAAATAGCAGCGATACCGGTTCAGCAACGCATCTTAATAACAGCCCATGATGCCTTCGGTTATTTTGGTGATGCTTATAAAATAAAAGTGCGCGGCCTGCAGGGTATTTCCACAGTTTCGGAATTCGGACTGCAGGATGTATCATCGCTGGTAAATTACATTGTAGCAAACAAAATAAAAGCGGTGTTTGTAGAGTCCTCGGTATCCCCGAAAGCCATCGAAGCAGTACAGGAAGGCAGCCGCCAGAAAGGCCACATTGTTAAAACCGGCGGTACATTGTATGCCGATGCACTGGGCGCAGCCGGCACACCCGAAGGCACTTACATCGGTATGGTAAAGTATAATGTCCGCATTATAGTAGCAGCTTTAAAGTAGATCTATGATTATACATGTTGAGAATCCGGTAGTAGAAGTACATGACCTGACGGTAAGTTATGATCGGAAACCTGTGCTCTGGGGCGTAGACTTAACATTGCCCGCCGGTGCTTTGGTGGGCGTGATCGGTCCGAACGGTGCCGGAAAATCTACCCTGGTGAAAGCCATCATGGATCTTCTGCCAACCAGCAGCGGCTACGTGCGCATCTTCGATAAAGAAATCAAGGAAGTCCGTAAAAAGATAAGCTATGTACCGCAACGCGAATCGGTAGACTGGGATTTTCCGGCCTCTGCCTTTGATGTGGTACTGATGGGCCGCTACGGAAGTATGGGTTTGTTTAAGCGTCCCGGTAAAGCCGACAAGGAAGCAGCCATGCTGGCACTCGAAAAAGTAGGCATGCAATCATTTGCCAACCGCCAGATTTCACAGCTTTCGGGAGGGCAGCAACAACGCGTTTTCCTGGCAAGGGCACTGGCACAGAACGCTGATATCTACTTCATGGATGAGCCGTTTGCCGGCGTTGATATCGCTACGGAAATGGCCATTATCGAACTTCTCCGAATTATGCGCGAACAAGGCAAAACGGTGGTTGTGGTACATCATGATCTGCAATCTGCAGTAGAATACTTTGACTGGATTGTACTACTGAATATGCGCCTGGTAGCATCCGGGCCAACCAACCAGGTACTGACACAGGAACTGCTCGAAAAAACCTATGGCGGCAAACTAACCGTACTGACTAAAGTAGGCGATCTGCTCCGCAAACAAGAAATACCATCACGCGAAAAACAGGTAAAATGAACGAGTTCCTGGAATTCTTTTCGTTTGCTGATGCCAATGTACGCTTTGTTACGATTGGCTCCATTTTGCTGGCGAGCAGTTCGGCGGTAGTGGGTTGCTTTAGCCTGCTCCGCAAAAGGGCGCTGGTAGGCGATGCCGTGGCCCATGCCGTGCTGCCGGGCGTTTGCCTGGCATTTATACTTTCGGGCACAAAAAACCCTTTCATACTTTTGCTGGGCGCTTTTATTACCGGTTGGTTTTCGCTCGTTGTTATTGATTTTATTACGGCCCGTACCCGCATTAAAGAAGATACGGCCATTGGCCTGGTACTTTCCGTTTTCTTCGGGATCGGTATACTTTTACTTACATCCATCCAGCATTCGGGCAACGCAGCGCAAAGCGGACTCGATAAGTTTTTATTTGGAAAAGCAGCCTCGCTGGTCGGCGAAGACCTCATTGTTTTCAGTGTGGTGGCTGTGCTTCTTTTAGTGGCTACTATCGTTTTTTATAAAGAATTAATGCTGCTGTGTTTCGATCAGGCTTATGCGCGTACCATCGGGTTTCCGGTGAGGGCATTGGAACTGCTCTTAACCACGCTTACAGTGTTTGCGGTGGTAGTGGGCATACAGGCGGTTGGGGTTGTATTAATGGCGGCCATGCTGATCACTCCGGCTGCTGCGGCTCGCTTCTGGACAGAGAAATTACCGGTTATGCTTTTGATAGCTGCTGTGATGGGTGCATTTTCGGGGTTGGCGGGAGCTTTTGTTTCCTACACGGCGCCTTCCATGCCCACCGGTCCCTGGATCGTATTGATCATTTCCCTGATCGCTATACTTTCGTTTGCGTTTGCACCCGGCCGTGGCTGGGTATCCCGGATCATTCGCCAGCGCCGCAACCGTTCCCGCATCCTCGACGAAAATATTCTTAAGTTACTCTACCAGGTGGGCGAGCTGAAGGAGAATTTTACAGATGCACAAAGTATAACCGAGCTGATGCAACGCCGCCATCTACCCCAGAATAGCATCCTGAAAGGCTTAAAAAAACTTCAATGCGAAGGTTTTGTAAGTAAACAGCAAAACGGCTGGCTGCTAACAGAAGAAGGCCGGATTCGGGGAAGACGCGTAGTGAGGCTACACCGGCTTTGGGAATTATACTTAACGCAATACTTAGAACTCCCCTCCGACCACGTACACGAAGACGCAGAAACAATCGAACACATCATCACACCCGAACTGGAAGAAAAACTGATGGAAGAACTGAATTACCCGGCACTCGATCCGCATCAGTCTAAAATACCACTTTAGAGTTCTGAGTTACGAGTTATTTATTAAACAATAAAACCTTTAACCTGTGAATGCATTCTGGATCATATTGACTGGTTCGTTGGTAGCTACCTGCTGTAGCTTGCTGGGGTGCTACCTGATACTTAGAAGGATGGCCATGGTGGGCGATGCAATCTCACATGCAGTGCTGCCTGGCATTGTGATCGCTTTTCTTTTGAGCGGTTCCCGTGATACGGTTCCGATGCTGATCGGGGCAGGCTTGCTGGGCGTGCTCACCACCTTCCTGATCGAGTTTTTTCATCGCTATGCGCGTGTGCAGGCTGATGCAGCTATTGGTGTAACTTTTACTTCTTTATTTGCAATCGGTATTATCCTGATTTCCGTTTTTGCCGGACAAGTAGACCTCGACCAGGATTGTGTGCTGTATGGCGAAATTGCGTACGTGCCGCTCGACCTATGGCTAACCGACAATGGCCTTAGTTACGGCCCACGCACCATCTGGACGCTGGGAGTTGTTACGCTGCTTATACTTTCGTTTATCGTTATCGGTTACAAAGAACTGTTCCTGACCGCTTTTGATCCGGCTTATGCAGCTGCTATTGGCATTTCCACATCGTTGTGGTACTATTTACTCATGACGGCCGTTTCACTTACTACGGTGGCATCGTTCGAGTCGGTAGGTGCGATATTGGTAGTGGCTTTTATCGTTGGTCCGCCGGCTACAGCTTATTTACTGACCGATAACTTTAAAACGATGCTTATACTTTCGGTTATACTTGGTGTAATCGCTTCGTTTTCAGGTTATTACCTGGCGGTGTGGCTGGATGGTTCTATTGCCGGTGCTATCGCCACCGTTACAGGTGTCGAGTTTATTTTGGCACTTTGCTTTTCGCCGCAGCGTGGTTTGCTTTTGAAGCGCCGCACCCTGCAACCGGTATAAGGATAACCTAAGCCGGAATTTATACTTTACCCGCGTTGTTTCCATCCAGATAATAGCAGCATTTATACTTTACAAAAGAAAACAACATGTTTCGTAAGCCATACTTACTTTTTATACTTTCACTTGCTTCTGCACTTTCCGCTTTCGCGTTTATCTCTCCGGAAACAAGCATTTCATCTGCTCATGCCATACTTTCTGATAAGAAGCCAGCCGAAAAGATTAAGTGGATCACGATGGAAGAAGCTGCCCAGAAAATCAAATCAAACCCTAAAAAAGTTTTTATTGATGTGTATACCGATTGGTGTGGCTGGTGCAAGAAAATGGATAAAAGCACTTTTTCTGATGCCGAAGTAGCCGCCTATGTAAACAAGAATTACTACGCTGTAAAACTGGATGCCGAAGGCAAAGAGCCGATCACGTTAAATGGCCATACTTACAAATATAACCCGGAATACAAAGCACACGAACTGGCTGTTGCGTTGCTGCAAGGGCAAATGAGCTTTCCGACGACGGTTTACTTGGACGAAAAATTTAATATGCTGACTCCGGTTCCGGGCTATCTGGATGCAAAGGCTTTCTCCAATATTCTGAAATATTTCGGCGACAACCACCACAAAACCATGGACTGGCAGCAGTACGAAAAAACGCTGAAGTAGTAGGCTGTGCTGCTAAGTGCGCTTCCAGATTCATACTTTTTCGTACTTTTGCCTGTTCCTTAAGCGACTTTATTTTGATTAACCATACTTTTTCGAACGATACCATTGCAGCTGTAGCTACCGCTCCCGGCACCGGCGCTATTGCCGTTATTCGCCTTTCGGGCCCTGAAGCCATCAGCATTACCAATGCTGTTTTTGCCGGTAAGAACCTGTTAAACCAAGCCAGCCATACCATACATTTTGGTACTATCCGCGACGGAGAAAAAGTGCTGGACGAAGTGCTGGTGTCGTTGTTTGTAGCGCCGCATTCTTATACCCGCGAAAATGTGGTGGAAGTATCGTGCCACGGTTCTGATTTTATTGTGCAGCAGCTGATGCAGTTGTTCCTGAAAAAAGGAGCGCGACTGGCCAATGCCGGTGAGTTTACGAAACGCGCTTTCCTGAACGGCCAGTTTGACCTGGCGCAAGCTGAAGCCGTAGCCGACCTGATCGCTTCTGATTCTGCTCTTTCGCATGAAGTGGCCATTAAGCAGATGCGCGGTGGTTTTTCGCAAGAAATAAAGCGCCTGCGGGCCGAACTGGTGCACTTTGCTTCGATGATCGAACTGGAACTGGACTTTGGCGAAGAAGATGTGGAGTTTGCCGACCGCGACCAGTTACGTACGCTTATTCTCAACATTCAAAGTATAATCCGGGAATTGCTGAAGTCGTTTGAACTAGGCAATGTGATCAAAAACGGTGTACCAACCGTGATCGTAGGAAAACCAAATGCCGGCAAATCTACGCTGCTGAACAAACTCCTGAACGAGGAAAAAGCTATTGTATCGGATGTGCCCGGCACTACCCGCGATTTTATTGAAGATGAGATTAACATTGGCGGCATCACTTTCCGTTTTATTGATACCGCCGGCCTCCGCGAAACAACAGACAAAGTAGAGAAAATCGGTGTGGAACGCACGCACCAGAAGCTTAGCCAGTCGTCGCTGATCATTTACCTGTTCGATATCACCACCAGCTCGCCCGAGGAAGTACAAACTGAAATTGAAGAACTGAATCCGAAAAAACTTCCGCTGCTGGCCGTTGCCAATAAAATAGACGAAGCTTCCGCTGCCCTGCTTTCCGCTTTCGGAAATATGGAAAACCTGGTACAGATCTCGGCTGCCGAAGGTGCCAATATGGAAGCGCTGAAACAGGCATTGATGGACAAGGTTAACCTCGGAAAACTAAATACGCAGCAACAAACCATCGTTACCAACCTCCGCCACGTAGACAGCCTGAACAAAACGTACAGTGCCTTAGATGATGTACTCAACGGTCTCGCTCTGGGCATGAGCGGCGATTTGGTAGCCGCCGATATCCGCCGCGCACTTTACAGCTTAGGTGAAATCACCGGAGAGATCACAACAGATGATTTATTGGATAATATTTTTACCAAGTTCTGCATCGGAAAGTAACCTATCAAAACATACCCATTCTATAAATTAATAAAAACCCTGTATACAGCTCGTTTACAGGGTTTTTTATTATCCAATTTAATTGGCTTTACTATTCTATTATGCGTATATTTCTATTATATTTGTACCTCAATTGTACCTCGTTAGCTGGATTTGTACCTTAACCCGTTCAAATGGCGAAATCTTGCAACATATTGCACCATACTGCAACATACTGAAACACTAAGCAACATGAGTTCTAATATTAAGCTACAGCGTATTTGCCAGCATTGCGGCAGCGAGTTTACTGCTAAAACCACCGTTACACAGTATTGCGGTGATAAGTGTGCTAAACGTGCTTATAAGGCAAGGCAGAAAGTAGCAAAAATTGAAACTAGCGATAAGCAGACAAAAGCGATAAAGAATAAGCCTATTGAGGATTTGAGAGCTAAAGAATATTTAAGCATTGCGAACGCCTGCCAATTATTAGGACTAAGCCGTTGGACGTTATGGCGTGCTATAAAGAAAAGAGAATTAACAGCCGCTAAGATTGGCAGAAGCACACTAATAAAACGGTCTGATATTGATAAGCTCTTTGAATTGCAACACCTGCCACAAGCCAGTAAAGAGCCTATAGAAATTACCTTTTGCCCTGACAATTGCTATACCTTATCTGAAGTTCAGCGCCTGTACAGCATATCAGATAAAGCCTTGTATGATGTAATAAAACGCAACAACATACCAAAGTATAAACAAGGTATTTTTGCCTATGTACCTAAAGCCGCTATTGATTGCATATTGAACCCACAAGCATAAAGGACTGATGACAAAAGTAACGCTGAGGCAAAAGCCAATATCCAAAGGGCGGCAGACGCTGTATCTGGACTATTACCCCCCTATTCCAAACCCTGAAACAGGCAAGCTAACCCGTAGGGAGTTTTTGAGCCTGTTCGTTTATGATAAGCCTAAAACACCGCTGGACAAACAGCATAACAAAGATACGCAGGTATTAGCTGCTAACATTCGGGCAACAAGGCAACTCGAAGTACAGAACAAGCAATACGGATTCCTGCCAACCTCGCAACGCGATACAACTCTAAACGCTTATTATACTGAGTTGGCAGCTAAACGCGAAGGCTCGAACAGCGCCAACTGGAAAAGCTCTTTATACTTTCTGAATCAGTTTTTTGATGAAGGTATAAAGCTAAGCCAGCTTACAGCACCTATCTGCAACGATTATAAGGCGTTCCTGCTAACAGCACCTAACCAACGGGGCAAAGACAAAGAAAAGAAAAACGCCACCCCTATAAGCCGCAATACAGCCGTTTCCTATTTCAATAAATTTAAGGCTACACTAAAGCAGGCATACAAAGACGGACTGTTACAAACAGATCTTAACAAGAACATACAAGCCATCAAACCACAGGAAACGCAGCGCGAGTACCTGACGCTCGAAGAACTGCAAACCCTGTACAGTACACCCTGTTCCTTACCAATTATAAAGCAGGCTGCTATCTTTTCAGCTTTAACAGGGCTTAGGTTTTCAGACATTCAGAAACTTACCTGGAGCGAACTACAACAAAGCCAGGCAGAGGGATATTATATCCAGTTCAGGCAACAGAAAACAAAAGGCGTTGAAGTGTTGCCCGTACCGGAACAGGCTATACTGCTGTTAGGCGAACGGGGGAAACCAGAAGCTAAAGCGTTTCCTGATCTGCAATACTCAGCTTATAACAACAGCTTTTTAAAGGACTGGATAAAGGCAGCCGGTATAACCAAGCCTATTACTTTCCACTGTTTCCGGCATACCTACGCCACGCTGCAATTATCCTTAGGAACCGACATTTACACCGTCTCAAAGATGCTAGGCCATAGAGAGCTAAAGACTACGCAGGTTTACGCGAAGGTAATAGACAAAGCTAAACGGGAGGCCGCAGGTAAGATTAAACTATCATTATAAGGACATAACGCAACTATTAGCATTCAGCTAATAAACGCAGGTATTTAAACAGCCTTAATTTTAAACTTATGAGCAATCCGGATAGAGAAGAAACAAGAAAGGCCAAATATGGAGCCAATTACCTAACGAAGGAAAAAGACGGCCTTACCTATAGATCCTATGACGGGGGCAGGAGCTGGAAATCATCGCATAAATACGATAAGGCAGAAGCTGATAGGCGAAAGGAGGAATTAAAGCGAAAGTTTGAGCAAGGGGACTATTTAACAACATTTGGAGGTATGGCTGATAGCTTCAGTCGAAACTACAAAGAAAAGTTTTTAGAAGCCTGCCGCAGAAGAGATTTAGATACTTTGATACTTAACTATGACTTTGCTATAACGGGCTCCAAAGACAATGCGAAGGGCTTGCTTAATCAACAAAATACGGACTTTTTTGAAGAGAAAAATTATATTGAAAGTCTGATAAAAAGAACTGAAGATATTATCAAAAAAGAGTTAGAGACACCAGGTTTCGACAGTATCAGGACAGAACACGTTGGCAGGCATTTTATCAAGTTTCTGGAGGAGGAAAAGGCTAAAGTTGAAGCAGACAAAGACAATATAGCACCGGATCCGCTTAAAGAGTTGGCAAGCCAGGAAAACCAATTCTGTAAGGGTATGCCAATGCAAGAGGTAATTGAACACTTTAAACCATTAGCAACAACACTATCCAAACATAATAACCAACCGTTTTTAAGCCAGGAGCAGTTTAATTTGTTCTTGAAACGCGCTTTCCTTAACCAAACAGGTATTGAGCAACAAAAAATCAATATGGGGAATGGAGAAAAATACTTTGTCATTAAAAGATTTTATCAATTCTACTCTATTGCTTCAGTGCAGTATGAATCAACAACTCAATGTAAGGATAAATACATACGCCTGCTATCAGACAATTTCAGCAACTGGAAATACGAGGATTTAAAGGGAAATTTCAGCCAAAACAAATCAAAAAGGGAGTGGTAATTACTTTTGTTTTTACTTCTTTACTTTTGTTTTTACACTACTTACTTAACTACAAAACAGACAGTTATAAGCACGTAACATTGCACAAGTTCAAATTAATAAAACTTGTAAGCAATGGTAATTTTACAATTAACTGGAGAGGAATTAAGCAACTTGATGCTAAACGCTGTTCGCACAGCATTAAGTAACACCCCACCCAGCAGCCCGCCTGCTACAGATGAATTTTTAACAGTTCAGGAAGCCGCTAAGTTTTTACATTTAGCTGTACCCACCGTTTACAGTATGGTGCAACGGAAAGAGTTTGCAGCCTCAAAACGGGGCGGCCGCTTGTACTTTTTCAAATCTGATCTTATTGCATACTTAAAGGGCGGCCGCAAGAAGTCTAATAATGAGATACAGGCCGAAGCAGCCAGATATATTGGCAAGAAACGGAAAGGGGGCAACAATGCATAACACCGCCGCCCCCCATCTTAAAAGTCAATCTAAAGATACGAAAAACTGGCAAAAGCAGCTAACAATAGTTAAAACAGCTTTTGGCAGCACCCCCGCCACTATGCTAATGATTGCCCGAAAAACGGGTATAGAGCGTGCCAACATTTGCCGCTACGTTGCCACCCTACGCAAGGCCGGAGCCATAACCCTGATCAGAAAAGGCTTTTGCCCTATCACAGGTTTCAGAGCCGGATTCTTTACCACCAACATAGCACAGTTCAGAGAGGGAGGGCTCGAAGGATGAAGGCATTAGATATAATCCGGAACCTATCCTTAGAGCGCAAAAGAGAGCGTTTCCCGAATGTTCCAGCATACGGCATAGTTGCACCTAACTATTCTGATAAAGACGCTAACGGCCTCACAAAATGCATTATAGACTACTTCAGATTAAATGGAGGCTACGCGGTACGCATCAACACACAAGGCCAATATAATGAGAAGTTAGGCAAGTGGACTAAAAGCACCACTAAGCGAGGCACAGCAGATGTACACGCCTGCCTGAATGGTATTCATTACTCCATAGAAGTAAAGATAGGACGTGATACACTTTCAGAGTACCAGACAGAAACACAGGAGCAGGTAAGAGCGGCAGGCGGCAGATATTATGTTGCTAAAGACTTCCAAGACTTTTACAACTGGATAAACCAGAGAAGGGAGGGGTTAAATGAATGAGCAAAAACCAAAGGAATTTAACCCGCTCGCTTTTAACATTCTCAGACTACAAAACTATACCGACTTTTTCGACTTGCCCGAGATCGTACTGTTTGAGTGGTTTATGGTAAAGGCCAATTCCTTTAAAAGACTGAATGAGTTCTATTATTCTATAAGAAGGATTGCAGAAGAAACAAGAATAAGGAAAGCTCACTTATCTACCATTATCAAAAAGTTTGAGGGCTTAGGAATTATCCAAGTTGAGAAAAAAGGAATGCCAAAATGCTCCTACTTCAGTATCAACAAAGAAAAGGTAATAGCCCTAATTCCTGAAATATACCAGTTTACCGAAAACGGAAAACTATTACCTGAAAACGGTAAACTATTATCCTATTTCGGTAAACTTTTGCCCGAAAACAGCAAACATAAAGGAACTTATAAGGAACATATTAAGGAACCTAAAAAAGAAACTTCAGAAAATGAAAAGAATATGGTAGTTGATAACTCAACTACAGACCATTCTCTTTCTTTTTCTAATGGTAATAATCCAGAAGATCCAAAGAAACAAAAAGCATTAGAGGCAGCAGTACGAAAAGCACAAAGGGAGGCTGAGCAACAGGCTAAAGCTAAGGCTTTAGAAATTGGCCGCTTAAAGAACTTGCTTAACAGCACCTATGCCCAAAGGGTTACAATGCACAACGCTGACAAAAAGAAAGGCGAACGGGTAAAGAGTATTACAAAGCTCAGCTTCCTACAACGCAATGAAGATGCCCTGTATGAGTTGAGCCAGCAATACGGGTTCGAAGAAATAGAGAATAGCTTTATCGCCTATGCTGACGACTTTTTAGCGGGTAATCTTGAGGTTAGCAAGTTGATATCCTACTTTCTTTCTAAAAAGCCCCAAACCAAAGACTTTGACACCTTTCATACATACCTGAATAAGTATACAGCTGATTATTCATACACGAAGTAACACACCCGCAAACCTGATAAATAATATGGAGAAAGAAAATTTAACCCCTAAACAACAGCGGTTCTGCCTGGAGTACATGAAGGACTGTAACGCCACGGCGGCCGCTATCAGGTCGGGCTACTCGGAGAAAACAGCCAACGAACAAGGCGCGCGGCTGTTAGCAAATGTTAGTATTCAGCAAGAAGTACAACGGCTACAAAAACAGGTAGAAGATAAAACTGGAATACAGGTTAAACAGCTTGTACAGGAACTCGCTAAAGTCGCATTTGCTGATATGCCCGACCTGATAAACCCTGAAACAGGCGAACTCAAAGACCTCAAAAGCCTGAGCCCAGCACAACGGGCGGCCATACAGGAAATAACTAACCACGGCGGCAAAGTGAAAGTGCGATTGCACCCCAAACTTACGGCTATTGATATGCTGATGAAGCATTTAGGCGGGTATGTAACGGCCTCAGATCTGATTGACAAATTGCCACCGGAAAGACTGGATCAGTTAGTAGACGAACTATTACAAAAACTTAAAAGATAGGCACATGACAGACAAGAAACGGAATGTACTAAAGCAACTGATAAGCGGCCGAATAAGCCCACAGGAGGCCGCTGCAAGGCTCCAAACGGAGGAAGGAACTAACAGCATAGCTTTAGCCATCAGAGCGGCAAACGGCCTGTATAACATTGGCAGCGAAACGGGCCTTACATACGAAGAAATGAAGGAGCTGTTTGCAGGCAGCCTTTATGTAGAGATTGATGAAGATGATGCGCTTTTAGGAGGTAACGGCTTGCCATCATAAAGGCGAATGTATTAACTCATTTTACCAGATAACA
The DNA here is from genome assembly GCF_003284895.1 of Pontibacter arcticus. GTDB lineage: Bacteria > Bacteroidota > Bacteroidia > Cytophagales > Hymenobacteraceae > Pontibacter > Pontibacter arcticus. Next base: position 482,679 of record NZ_QMDV01000004.1, on the reverse strand, counting down.
GCAGATGAAAGACAGCAGAACAATTTTAAAACAGATGCTGAGCGGCGGTATCAGCCACCACCAGGCAGCGGCCGAATTAAGAAAGCAGGCAAAGCCGTTTCCTACGCTCATCAAGTGGAGCGATAACAGTTACTCCCTTTGGCCGGATAAAGGCAGACTGACAGAGGAGGAGGTAAAGGATAAATTAGGTACGGATTCCTTAGATGACGTGGTAAAAATTGCTTTTAAATAAATCCATAATAAACCCTTAAACCTTTATTCTATGATGATCAAAGTAGAAATTCCATCAGAGCCAATTCAAATGGCACAGGAGACAGACAAAATCAATTCGTACCGCCAACGTGCCGGGCAAGCCTTACAACTTGTGCAGGAAGTAGTAGTGGCCTATAAGGCTTTAGAACTCGGAGATCTGACACAGGCAGAACTAAACCGGCTACTAAAGCAAAGGCCTCAGCAGCTGATACGGGAGAAGGTAGCAGGCACGGAGCCCGTAAGAATTGGAACACTAACCTTTTCCACAGAGAAGGTACAGGAACTGATAGAATTACCAGACTTGCGAACGCTCGAAAAGGCTTTAAGCGAAGTGCAGGAGTTTCAGCAACGTGAAGCAAGGACACCATACGGCCTAAAGGCGTTAGATAGCGTTATGATCGTGGAGGGCGTGGTAGTGGCAAACGCCGAGAAGTTGAACCAGGTAGAGGCGATGTATACAACATACGCGGTTACAGAAGCGGAAAAAGAAGCTTATCTGTACATGAAGGAGGCAGCGGATATACTGGACTATTTATCAAGCAAGTACAGCACAAACTTTGTAGGCGACGTGCTAAGGCAGGTTACGGACTATCAGGCAGGCGGCTACACAACAAATATCAACATTCACTTGCTTAAGAGTAAAGTGACCTCACGCAGAGTGGGATAAAATATTATTATTCATGTTTCTTGGAAAGAGCCGCCCCATTGGAGCGGTTTTTTTTATGCCTACTATGTTTATAAAAGTAGCTGCTTAAATAGTTTTGTTCCTTATTTGTACCTTATAATTTAATTTTAATGATAAGTTATTAATTACTAACAAGTTATACGCCCTACTTACTTTCTGCATCGGAAAGTAACCGATCAAGTACATCTCTAAAACAAAAAAGCCACTCAAACAGAGTGGCTTTTTTCATAAACTTATTTTTATACTTATTGCATCAGGTAAACTTCCGTTTTACGATTGGCTTTGCCTTTCTGCTCCAGAACTTCACTTTCAAGTGTGATGGTGAAGTTCTTGGTTGGGTAGTTTTGCTGGATGTAATTTTGCACCTGTACTGCCCTGTTACGGCTTACAAAATCTTTTGCCTCAGCAGAGCCATAGCCATCCGAATAGCCTTTTACAACTAAAGCGGTGCCTTCTGGTTGCTTAGCTAGAAAAGCTGTGAGCTTGGCCATATCCTGTGAGGCTGGCTTTGTAATGTTCAGGTTATGAAACATGACAAGAGATGGTTTGGCCACTTTTATTTTTACTGCAGGAGCTGGTTTAGCAACTTCTACAACCGGAGCTTCTTCTACCTGCTCAGGTGCTGCAACAGTTTTTTCTAACACAAAAGCTGTATGCGTTGCTTTGTCTGTAGAAGCGGTTATCCACAACTGTCTATCTTCCTGCTTTTTATAATAAGCATTATAGGTATTCAGCTTGTTTATACTTTCGTCTAACTTCACTGCCTCTCCTGCTACATTTCCGCCTGAAAAAGGAATACTGTACGCATACACAGCATCTGCCTCTTTTCTTGAGAAGTATAAGGTATCACTGGCCAGGAAAGGAGCAAATTCCGGTTGACGGGTGTTTATACTTTTGCCCAGATTTTTAGGCTTGGACCAGCTGTTATTTTGCCAGGTACTCAGGTATAAATCATCGTGGCCGCGGCTTTTACCCAGTTCGGCTGCTACCAGTAACGTGTTTTTATCTGCAGAAAGGAACAGGCCCAGGTTGTAAGAATGATTCTTTAACTTAGGTAACGCTCTGTCGCCTGTTTTTTCGAAAATACCGTTCTGTAATGTATAAAAAGTGATTACTTCCTCGTTTCGGCCGTTTTTCTGATAGACATATACCTCGTTGTTGGCAGGATTATTCCCGATCAGGGTATTGATAGAACCTGTATTCAGAATAGTCTCTTTTTTAACCGTTCCGCTTTCCCCGCGTTTCTCAGTGTAAATGTACTGGCCACCTGCTTCTTTCATGGTGTAAATCAGCAGATCATCCTGCAGCACTGTAATATCTGCCAGCTCATGAGTAGCTTCTTTCAGTACAGACTGGGCGTTGGCCACAGCGCCGCTTGCAAGTATAAAGGCAATGGTGTAAACTATTTTTTTCATCTTTCTTCCGATTACCACATGGTTACTTTCTTGCCATACTTCGGATACTTTACAGGTATCAGGTTGTAAGTAAGCATGATCTCATTTGTATTTCTGTTGATAGAGCTGGCATCACCTGCCGGCATTTCGTACACATAGCCAATCTTTAACTGACTTAGGCGCACGCCCGCGTTTACACTGTAAGCCAAATCTTTCCGGTAGCCGGCACCTACCCAGAACATGTTCTGGTAAACACCTTTCAATTGGCCCTCCAGCGTTTCTTCGAGTTTGCTGTCGTAGCGATACAAGCTGTTTACTACTACCCCAAACTGATCAGAAACCGGTGCACGAAACCCGGCTTGCACTACATGGTGCTGCGGTACATTGTTCTGCAGGTATTCGTCGCCGGAAGACAGTAATTTACCTTTTGTTATTTCCTGCATCGCATAACCAACATAAAAATTCTCTCCCGTAAGCGTCAGGCCCATGTTCAGATCCAGGCGGTTTACTTTGCCATTGTTTCCGATCACATCAACAAATTCAGGGTCATTTTCCTGGTCAACTGTCAGTTTGTTACCATCCAGTTGCTGCGAGCTGTACGCAAGTGCTGTTCCCCAACGCAGGCTTAACTTTTCTGATAACTGCACCCGTGCGCCGTAACTTAGCTGTACCTGTGTTTCCTTAAATGGGCCGAAACGGTCGTTCAGGAGGGTAAGTCCGAAAGCGTGTTTGCCACCTGTCTGTCTGTTGTAGCTATCGTTTTGGTTTGTTTTAAGCACACCGTCCTTTTTCCAGGAAGCCATATCTGCCAGGTCCAGTTCTGCGGAGGCAAAAATGGTTTTTGGCGCATCCTCAAAGCCAGTCCATTGGTTGCGGTAAAACGATTTTACCATTGACCCTTCGTAGCCTGTCAGGGAAGGGTTAAAATATTGCTGAAACAGCGAGAAGTTGGCTACATGTTTTCTGTTCTGGGCTTGCACACCCAGAACAGAAACTACAAGAGCTATTGATAATACTATCTTTTTCATTTTGATTATTTACTAAGGATTGTCACAACACCTCTTTTCACCCAATTGATATCCTTCACCTCTACTGTATAAAGGTATGGACCTTTCAGAAGCTGCCCGTTTGAGCTTCGGCCGTTCCAGCCGGTTTCAGGATCAGTTGTTTCAAAAACACGCACACCTGAACGGTCGAAAATCTGGATGTATACATTGTTATAGAAGCGCAGTTCCGGGATTGTCCAGTTGTCGTTGATGCCATCGCCGTTCGGAGAGAAGGCGTTCACGATCTTCAGTTGATCTTCTGTTTTGCCATACTTGCCTTTGGTTAGTGTAAAGGTTTTTTCGATGGTGTTGAAGTATGGATCAGTGCTGCGCACGCGGATCGAGAACTGTACTTTGCCGGATAAGCCGTTATTTGATTTCAGGTATACTTCGTTGCCTCTGATTTCGAACAGGCTGTTATCTGCATCGCCATCACCGTTCACGAACGTATAAACAAACTCGGTATCGTCCGGATCGGTGGTTGTAAGCGTTCCGATCACCTCATTAGCTGTTGCTTCCGGCTTGAAAGTAGTTGCACTGAAGGCAAGCGCTGTCGGCGCTTTGTTTGGCTGTACTTCCACTACTACCGTTGCTACCTTATTATCCAGGTTTGTTGTGCCGTTTGCAAGTATAAGTTCGCCGGTTAACGTATAAGGTCCGGCTACCATACCATTGTAATTACCTTTGTTCCAGTTGATGCTTACTAGTTGCTTTTCATTACTGGTATAAGTTACTTCAACAGAAGCAGGAAGCGGAACGGAAGTATAAGGTGTTCTGATCGGTACTTTGATCATCGACAGCTGTGCTACTGAAACAATGTTAGCTCTTACCGTTACAAGCTGTGTAGCTGTTTCTGTATTGCCGGATGCATCTGTTACCGTCCAGGTCACGGTTGTCGTACCCGTCGGGAAAATAGCAGGTGCATCGTTTTCAACTTTTGCTACCGAGCAGTTATCCACTGTTACCGGTGTGCCTAATACTACCTCAGAAGCAGTATTCTTACCGGCATCCACGTTTACTACAACTGCTGCAGGAGCTGTAATGCTCGGAGCAATTTTATCCAGAACCGTAACCGTTACCGTAGCAGTAGCTTTGTTGCCGCTATTATCTATTACCGTAAGTATAACCTGGTTTTCGCCTGTGTTCGTGCAGTTAAATGCTGTTTTGCTGGCTTTAACTGATTTAATACCACACGCATCTGTAGAGCCATTGTTTAACTGATTAGCTGTGATAGTAGCCTGGCCGTTTGCATCTAACTCTATTGTCAGGTTTTGTGCAGTAACTACCGGTGCTACGTTATCCTCTACTGTAACAATGGCAGTTGCTGTTGCTTCGTTGCCGTTGATATCCTTTACAGTTAATATAACCTCATTTTTACCAAGGTCTGAGCAGTCGAAGCTTGATTTGTCAATAGAGAAGCTATTTACATCAATACTACAATTATCAGTCGACCCGTTGTTCACCATTGCTGGTGTGATGCTGGCCTTGCCTGCTGCATCTAACTGAACTGTGATGTTTTTAGCAACAGCTACGGGCGCTATCTTATCTTCTACAGTAACTATTGCTGTTGTAGTAGCCTCATTGTTGCTAGCATCTTTCACAGTAAGCGTTATTGTATTGGTTCCTACGTTGCTGCAGTTAAAAGTAGCTTTAGATAGCGATAAGGTTAAGTTACCACACACATCAGAAGATCCGTTGTTTATCATTTCAGGGGTAATAACGGCGGCTCCGTTTGCATCTAACTGAACGGTAATGTTCTTAGCAATTGCTATCGGGGCTGTTTTGTCTTCTACTGTTACAATTGCAGTCTTAGTGGCTGAGTTTCCACTTGCATCTGTTACGGTAAGTATAACTTCGTTTGTACCAACGTTCAAGCAGTCGAAGCTAGTCTTATCTATAGCATAACCGTCTTCTGGTATTGTGCAGTTATCTATAGATCCGTTATTTACCATTGCTGGTGTAATACTAGCTTTACCTTCTGCATCTAACTGAATCGTGAAATTATTAACTAGTACTGTTGGCTTCACATTATCTGTAACTGTTACTGTAAAGCTCACAGTTGTTTCGTTGCCAGCAGCATCTTTCGCTACAAATGTATTTGTTGTTACGCCTAACGGGAATACCGAGCCTGACGGCAAACCAACTGTTTGCGTAACCGTTGCCTGAGAGCAATTATCGTTCGCAACTGGTGTAGCATACTCCACAATGGCACCACAAGAGGCTGTAGATGCACTCACAGCCAAATTAGTCGGTGTACTATTGCCAAATGTAAGCGCATTTAAAAGCAACTGTCCTGTTAACGAATATGTCTCAGGGAAACCGTCTCCCCAGTCGTACCCGATGATCATGGCGTATCCGGATCCTGAAGTTCCGCCCAATATGGCAGCTTGTCCGGCACGGGTAGCTAAAACTTCAACACCTTCTCCTATGTCACTAAACGAGATGAAGAAATCTGTGCGGTCAGCCTCATAGTATGGGTTTGGTAGGTCTTTTCCTAACTTTGCACCTTTTGCCGTTGAAGCAAAGGTTACAACGCTATTCTCTACATAACCCGCTGACACATGCCTAGCATTGAGGAGCTTGGCTGTATTAAGTGTCCACATAGATGCATCATACTCGGTTATCAGCAAGCCTCCTTTTTTTACCCATTCAATTAGGTTATCATTCCCTGGAGTTCTCATAAGTATTACAGCATCGTAGGTAGCAAGATCCGCTGCATTCGGAACTGCCGTTAAAGTGATAGCAACATAGCCTTGTGCAGCTAAGAAAGACTTCATTTTCTCAGTTCCCCAGCCTCCTATAATAGCAACTTTCGAAACTTTTTTACCAATAACCGGAGCTGTTACATCCTTGATACTAACATTTTGTGTCTGAGTAGATGCGTTTCCGCTCTTGTCGGTATATTTCCAAGTGATGGTGTAGTCGCCCTGAGTTGTATATACTACTGGATCAGAAGTCGTTGCTGTAATTAGACCATCTGTTTCATCATTTGCTGTTGGTGCTTTTACAGTGGCTTCACATTCAGCAGTAATAACCGGCAGATTTGCTATGCTTGGCACAGGAGCTTTGGTATCGTTTTCGCCGATGGCTAACGAATACGTATTTATGGTACCGTCTTCTGCAGTTACCAAAACCTCGACCGAATTCATTCCCCTGCTGAGCTGAACTTCTATAGCATTACCACTCACTACAGCTGTTCCGTTTACTTTTATAGTTGCTTTCGGATCTTGTGCAGTGGGTGTGATGATGACAGAAGTAGCTGGTTGCGCCAGTTGTACTGCATATGAAAGCGTAGCCGAAGTGAACGCAGGCGCAAATGTACCTGAAGCAACCGTTAAGTTTGAGAGACTGGCATTGGAAGAATAATAATTATACAGCTTCCCGTTTAGTGCATTCGAAGTATAATCTTTAAACAATCTAGGTACGGCATTGGCTGGGCCTGTTACGCCGGCATCAATCGGGAAATAGGCTACCAGGCCTGTGCTTGATGCAGCAACAGGGGCATTCATGTTTTCCTTAATTTCAGCCGCTGACCGTAGTGTGTTCCAGATACGCACCTCATCTATGGCACCTTCAAACAACTCGTTAGCTCCAAGTGCTGTACCAAGTTCAGAAGCTCCGACTTTAAGATCGTATCCTGTTCCGTTGGCTCTGAGCGTATTATTTGTACTACCAATCAGAATACCATTTACATAATAATCAGTTGTTACGGACTTCATGACAACAGCAATATGGTACCATTGGCCTTTAACAAAAGTATAAGGCGTATAAAAGGAATTGGAATTATTCCAAAGACCAATGCTATTCAGGTCATTCCCTATATGCAGGCTGTATCTTGTTCCTGAATTTGATCTCATAGAAATCATACTTGGGTTGGCTCCACCATGAGAACCTGCTGTCCAGTTGGGTTTTACCCACATTTCTACTGTTCCGGTTGCAAACTCAAGTGCACTATTATTCGGAACAACTACATATTGGTTTGTGCCGTTAAATGTCAGCTCATTAGCCGGAAGATTCATCACCTTTCGGATACGCCTGTTAGCGTAGTCTGCAATAAAAACATGGCCGTTACGGTCCACTGCTACATCAAGCGGAGAATTTAGTTTTGCATTGACTGCAGGCCCGCCATCTCCCTCATAACCAGCCGTACCTGAACCTGCTATTGTAGAAATAGTACCGGCCATAGTAACTTTACGAATGCGGTGATTACTAAAATCTGCAATGTAAATGTTCTCTTCACCATCTACTGCCAGGTTGTAAGGAGAGGCTATAGCAGCACTTGTTGCCGGACCGCCATCGCCACTAAAACCAGCTGTACCGGTACCGGCGACTGTACTGATCACACCATTTGTACTGATTTTACGGATGCGGTGGCCACCAAATTCAGAAATATAAATAGCACCACTTTTACCGATCGATATTCCTGTAGGATTTCTGAAACTTGCACTTGTTGCCGGACCGCCATCGCCACCGGAAACTGCTGTACCATTCCCAGCAAAGGTGCTGATAATACCATTTGTAGCAACTTTTCGAATACGATTATTTTGGTAATATGTAATAAGCAGGTTACCAGCTGCATCTACAGCAACAGACCACGGATAGTATAAACTTGCACTTGTTGCCGGGCCGCCATCGCCACTGAAACCTGCAGTACCATTCCCAGCTACCGTTGTGATAATACCGCTTGTGCTGATTTTTCTGATTTTGTTACTTTGATATTCTGCAAAGTAAATATTTCCGCTATTATCCAGGGTTATACCAATCGGTCCGGAAATTTGTGCATTTACTGCCTGTCCTCCATCGCCGGTAGACCCGTTAACACCTGTTCCCGCTATTGTACTGATAATCCCATCTGTACTGATCTTGCGTATTTTATGAGCTTGATATTCGGCAAAATAAATATTACCACTTGCATCTACTGCTACACCATAAGGAGGTGAGATAGCCGCACCTGTCGCAGGGCTTCCGTCGGCCCCTGCGCCCCCCCCTCCGACTGATGATATATTTTGAGCAGCAGCTATATGTGTACATAAAAATGCAACATAAAAGACTAACTGCTTCAGGTACGATTTGAAAAAACCATACCGTATATTCTCCCGCTTCTCGAGAGAAGGATTAGGTAATAATGCCATAAAAGCTTGGGTGTAGATTTGTTACAATAATACAATAATTAGTCATCACAAATCTATAGCATTTTTTCAACATGAACAACATTCTGCTATCTATTTATTCTAAATTAATTTTCTCCCACTTAAACTTACAACCACAACACCTAGCTAATTACCAGACATTTAAGCTTGATTGGAATAATAAATGATAAAAGTTATTTATTATAAATTTTTAAAGAGGCACTTTAAATTATAACTATTTAAATAATTAATATTTTATTAAAATGATGATAAAGTCTACATATGTTAATTAAGTGCAATATCAAGATAGCATCGTCTGTAAACTTGTTTAGAATGCAAGTAAGCATGTTGATTAAGGGCAAGTATAGATAGTTTGCATTAGCTTCCGGATGGATATAATGCTGAAAAACATAGTAATTCAGCAAATTACAAAAACGAATATCCTTTATAAGTACAATATAATCACTTTTAATACACTTGAGAGCTACGCAACTACAATCCTGAGAAAACCGCCCTGAAAAACATTTAACCAAATATAGTTGGGTTTAAACCAATTTTATTTAATTTCAAATCTTAACCTGTTGCACTCAATAGTATAAAAAATTTAATATTATAATATATGCATTCTGCCTTTTCAGATAATATGCATGGGTCTATTTTCATTTTCCTGAAACGGTTTATGGAAAACGAATATGATTACAGTACCTGGATCAAAATTTTAGAGCGCAAAGGGATTAACCGGTTACACGAAACCTATCAGATGAATGAGGTATACCCGGTAGCAGAACTGTTCGATATTATTTCGGAGGGAGCTGCCATTACAGGTGTCTCAAACCCTGAGTTCCAGGAAAAGTTTGGTGAGTTTTTAGTGCCGGACCTGTTGCTGGTTTTTAAGAAATTTATTGACCCTAACTGGAAAACCTATGACATGCTGCAATACATAAGCACACACATGCACGGTGGTATTAAAAAAGAGAACAGCCTATCAAACCCGCCGCCGCTGCACGTTACTAAAGTTGGCCGAAACCTGATCATAATAGATTACCACTCTAAGCGGCGGATGGCGGGTTTTGCGATTGGCATTGTAAAAGGCCTGGCCCGGTATTTCCAGGAACAAGACAGAATAAATGTACTGCCAACCACAGACCTTAATGCCGAACGCGTGCAGATCAAAGTAGAATTCAGCCATCCATAGCATCGCTGTTAAACAACCTGCCAACACTTTAGTATACTACAGTAAAAAAGCCTGGCTACACTACTAGCCAGGCTTTTTTTAATAGGTTTATACTTTCCTTTATTTATAGCTCGCTTCCTGCTGCTTTTTTTGTTTCCGTAGTTTGTTTTCTGCTTTCATGCGCTGCTTTACGTTATCGTCTACGCCTCTGCCAGACGACATCGGCTTGTAAACTGCTCCTGTTGTTGATGGCGCGGGCGGTGCATTCTTTATTTGTGCTTTATGAATAATGTTAGCCGACAGTCTTTCCGTAAATCGCGGGAAGAGCCTGTGAGAAATGTAGGCACCTCTTGCTTTCCAGCCCACTGGCAGCTCGTTTCTGCGGCGCAAAGAAGCCCGGATCGTAGCATTTACTACTTTGTGTGGCGGGTCCATGGCAGCCATGCGCGCCGTACCACCGCTATAGTTAGCTGCGTGCCCCCAGAAAGGGGTATCGGTTGCCCAGGGCTCCACAGTTACTACACGTATGTTTCTGTTACCACTCAGTCTGAGTTCCTGGTTAAGGGCCTGCCCCAGGTTTACAACGCCGCCTTTGGTGGCTGCATAAGTGGCATGGTAGGCGAGCGGGTTTTCACTTTCGATAGAGCCAACATTTATAAGCGTACCATAGCCCTGTGACCTAAACTGGCGGATAGCCACATGGCTGCCATAAACAAATCCTTTCAGGTTAATATCCACAATACGCGCCTGGTCCTCAACAGGTATATCCCAGAACCGCCCTATTGCACCTACGCCTGCCATGTTAATCCATACATGTATCTCACCAAATTGCTGAAGCGCTGCGTCTGCCAGGCGTTGTACATCTTCCGGCTTGCTGATATCCATGGTTACTACAAGCGCTTTTCCGCCTGCAGCACGCACGTTTTGTGCTACTTCCTCTAACAGCTCTGTGCGGCGGGCGGCCAGTACTACGTTGGCTCCGTAAGCACCCAATTGCTCTGCTACGCCTCTGCCAAAACCGCTGGACGCGCCCACAATCACAAAGGTTTTTCCTTTTGTTTGGCGCTGCCCTGATGCTCCCAGCTCCCAGGTGGCACAACTGCTTAAACAGAACAGCAGCAGCAGAACCCCTAATTGAGAAGCAGTTTTTATACTTTTGTTCAGGTACATTGCCGGAGTTATACTTTGGTTTGGTCTTGTAAAACCTTTTTCACAACGCGCAGCAATATAACGGACCAGATAAAATTGTGGTAAGTGTTTCATAGCTTATTAGTTATCAGATGGAATGACAGCCGGATTGCAGGCAGCTTACTTTTCACGAAAGACGGCAGTATAAAGTTGTGGCTTGCCCGCCCTCCGGCAAATAAATATACCAGGCACCAACCCTTTCTATACAGGTTCGTTTTTTGGAGTGTACCAGGCAGCTTTCCAGAATGATGAAGTATAATCCAATCGGACCTACCGCTCACGGCGCTATTGATTATGGCTTTGTAATACTACAGGCTCTTGCGCCTGGCTTGTTTAATCTGAAGGGATCAGCTAAAACATTATGCTATACTTTTGCCGGTATGCAGGGTCTGCTCAATGCGTTTACAGACCACCCGTTAAGTATAAAAAAAGTGGTGCCGCTGCGTATACACGGCGAACTGGAAATGCCTTTGGTACCTGCTTTGCTGGTACTTCCGTTAGTAACCGGCGCAATGAAACAACGTAATGGCCGCCGTTATTTTATTTCCTTTTTCGGAATAGCGTTCGCTAACTTTCTGCTAACAGATTACCTTGCCAATGAAAAAAAGCAACGTGCCCGTCGTAACTTATAACCTATACTTTATACTTTGGATCAGCGGTTTTTGGCGTAAGTCCGGACCGGGAACAGGTGAAATTTCTCGATGCTGAAAATGTAGGAACAGCCTTTCACCTGGATAACCGGCGCCAGCTCAGGAAGCTGATGGCCATTGCTATCCGGGAACGAGACAAGTGCATTGCCAACATAGGCTACTTCCTCCAGGCCAAGCCTGACGGAAACATACGTTGCGAATTCCTCTTTTTCTTCCGGAGACGAAGTATAGCCAATCTCATGCGAAATAACGGACCCGGCCATACTTTCCTGCAAATAAATGAGCTTGCAATACGTGTTGATCGATACCTGCATGACACCTAACCGGGGCACTTCGAGCTTGGCGGCAATGGCATCGGCAAGCACGGTTCGGCTCATTTCCATGTTCTGCTGCAGCGCTTCTTTAGCTTCTTTGGTACCTTTCCGGAAAGGGTCAGGTTCAGGAGGCCGGTTTAGAGCAGGCCTGGCCACCCTATGCTTGCCATGTTGCCGGTGCATATCGATGATCACACTAAACGTATTCAGGAAATTATCGGTATGCTGCAGATGGAAAAGTTCGAGCTCATGGGCCTTTGCCCGGCTTAACAGGTAGGTATGCAGGTGCTGCGTTTTTTCGTAAACAGCGTTTATCTTGTTGGCGTGCGGTGTGGTTTTATACTTAAAGTATAGTTCTTTTAAAGCAGCGAGCCGTTGCAGCGAGTTCTGACTATATACAGCATCCTGCACGTTTAACGTGACGGGTGCACCGGCAACCGTCCGGGTACCTGCCTCCCGCTTCGCCGCGAAAATACCACGCAGAAATCCCATCATTTGGTCAGGATCTTTTTAAGATGCTGGGTTTCTATCTCGACCTGTATTTTTTCGGCTGTTTTTATACTTTCAAAATAGGTATCCAGGTGCCGGATGTAGAGGTCGAGTAAAGCCTCCTGTTCCGGGTTAAGTATACTGCCTTGTGGTATTTGTTGCTCTTTTTTGCCGGTCATGCTACGCCTCTATCTTCTTTGATTTACCGAAGGAGCCGATTACTTTATTGCTTAGTTCTTCCTGCACCTGGGCCAGCTCTTTTACTGCTTCGGCACGCTTCTTACTTCCTTCTTCTGATATTTTTAGTACCGCATCTAACGTTTCCACCATGTCCCGGTTTACTTTTTTAAGCGTATCCACATCCACAATGCCTCGCTCGTTTTCCTTTGCCGCACTCACTACATTAGTTTTCAGCATCTGAGAGTTTTTAAGCAGCATTTCGTTGGTAGTGTCTGTTACTTTTTTCTGGATCTCGAGGGCTTTGCGTTGCTTTTCGAGGCCCAGCGCGATGGCTACCTGCTGGCGCCATACCGGAATTACGGTTACAATAGAGTTTTGTATTTTCTGAGCCAGCACATCGTTGGTGGTCTGGATCATGCGTATCTGCGGCATCGACTGCGTGGCAATGGTATGCGACAGTGTTAAATCATGTACTTTCTTTTCGAGGCGGTCTTTAAACGCTACCAGGTCGCTGAGGCGCTGCACCACCAGTTCATCCTGACCGCTTTCTTCTACTTCTGCCTGCAACGCCGGAATAGCGGTATTTTCCAGTTCTTCGATCTTTAACCTGCCGGCAGCAATTACAGCGCGCACTTCGTGTATGTATTCTACGGCCTGCTTAAACATCACTTCCAGGCTGGTCGAATCTTTCAGAATGCTCTGGCGTGTTTTCTCCAGCTTCACCACCACATCATCCACGTTGCTCGAAATAGAATTATACTGGCTGGCCAGTTTCTTGGAGCGATCTTTTATCTTGCTCATAAACGGGATCCGCGACAAAATGCCCCGTTTTTCATCCTCGTCTACTTTTATCATGTTGATCTGGGCCAGCAGTTCGTTTATGGCCGTGCCTGCATCGCCGGAATCTTTAGCTTTGACTTTGGAAAGCAGCTCGTTGGAATAATAACCCAGTTTCTGTTGCGTTTCCACGCCAAAGTTTGTCAGCGTTTCGGGCTTGGACGGGTCGATGGTTTTAGAAATTTCCTCTGCCCTTTTCTGGAGCTGCTCTTTGTTCTCGGTGACGGTGATATTCGTATTTTCCATAGTGCTTAGTTTCCAAAATGCGTTTTGTGCAGGTTATCCAGGGAAGTCAGGTGCTGGCGGATGGTGTTTTCACGTTCCTTGTTCTCATACCATTCTATCTCGTTCTGGGGCAAATATTCTCCGAGCAGCTCGCGCACTTCGCGCAGCAGGGCCTCTCCTTTCTTCGTCCTGAACTCGGGGTTTTTATAGCATGCGCTCACAAATTCTACCTTCACCTGCCCGCCCGATGTTACAGCCAGTTCCTTTACTTCCACTACCAACTCCGAAGACTGGTTATGGTCCGTTACGATGGTTTTGTACACGCCTTTGTTGTGTTCCTGCAGGGCTAACATGCCTTTGTCTCTTGCCTCTTTTATGGCATTACGCAGCGTTAGGTTTGGTTTAATAAAGTAGCCGAACAGGTATCCGAGCAGGGCGCCTATCACGAAAATCCAGAAAATCAACATATATGTTCAGGTCTTTTGATCTAACAAATTGGGGTATACTTTCCTATACGCGTATTACTGCCTCAAAGTCGAAACGACTACGGCGCCATACCTGGTATAGCGATACCCTATACTTTGCTTTAAAGCATTGCACTAAATTTACTTTTAATTTACTGAAAAGAAATGATTTTTTCCGGATGTTTTCTGAAGAAAGCGTAACAGTAGCTGCATGCGGTTTTGTTATCTTTGGCGATGAATTTTATCAGCTTAGATTTTGAAACCGCTACTCCGCAACGCGACAGCCCCTGCGAAATTGGCCTGACCGTTGTCCGCAACAAGAAGATCATAGAAACGCGCTCGTGGCTGATAAAGCCGCTGTATTATCCGCACTTTAATTCTTTTAATGTGGCGGTGCATGGCATTACGCCAAACGATGTTAAAAACCAACCTGATTTCCGGGAGTTGTGGCCGCAACTAAAGCCCTACCTGGAAGGCCAGTTCCTGATCGCGCACAATGCCAGCTTTGATATGAGTGTGTTGCGTAAAACGCTGGCCACCTACAACATTCCCTTACCTGAAGCCCGCTACGCTTGCAGCCTGAAATTCTCTAAAACAATCTGGAAAGGCATGCACAAGTATGATTTGAAAACGCTCTGCAATCTGCACCGCATTAACTTCCTGCACCACCGCGCCGCCTCCGATGCCGATGCCTGCGCCCGGTTATCGTTAAAAGCCATGGAACTGACCGGCACAACTTCGGAAATGGAGTTTGCTGGCAAGATGGGGTGTGGGATTAGTGTGTTAAAGTAATGTGTGATTTAGAATTAAGTGTATACTTTTAATACATTTTTTATATCCTTACATTAGCACAAGTATATATACCTGATTTATACTTTTTTTTAATTATTACAGCCAAATTTTCACAAAGCACATAATGGCCAAATTTCTTGACACTACTGGTGTTTCTTACCATCTACAACAATTAATAAATAAGGCTAATGAAAAATTAGTTTTAATAAGCCCATATCTTAAAATAAACGAGAGAATAAAGCAATCTCTTGAAGATAAGAATAGATTGAAAATTGATATAAGAGTTATATATGGAAAAAATGAGCTTCAACCTGAAGAAAATAATTGGCTGAAATCAATGTCAAGTATTCGTTCTAGCTTTTGTAAAGACCTGCATGCTAAGTGCTATCTCAACGAAAGAGAAGCTATTATTACATCAATGAATTTATATGAGTTTTCTCAAATAAATAATAATGAAATGGGCATTTATGTAGAGAAGGATTCAGATCCTGATTTGTATAAAGATATTTATGAAGAGGTAAAAAGACTAATAAGAATTAGTGATGAAATCATTGTATCAATTGAGAAGGCTCCAAAAGAAAGACAAACATTTTCTGAAGTAACCAAACCGAGATTTGAGCAGAAAATGCAGAAACTTACTGGTTACTGTATAAGAACTGGTAAACCTATACCGTTGAATCCTGAACGTCCTTTGACTTATGAAGCATTTCAAACATGGAGTCAATTTGGAGATGTAGATTATAAAGAACGTTTTTGTCATTTCTCAGGTGAATCTTCTAATGGTGACACAAGTGTTAGGCGGCCAGTTCTTAGAAAAAACTGGAATAAAGCTCAGGAAGCTATGAAAAGCAATATATAGTAGCATGGTAATTCCTAATAATATTCAAAAAGACCATATCCTTAAAGCCATTGAAAAAATTAGAGCTGAAGGAATTCCATCTAACACACATTCTTCAACTTATGATGTAGATTTTGAGGGTAAGAGATTTCCGCCGAAGCTCCTTGTATCATATGCAAATATTTTTGCTAATAATACAGCGTTAGATAGAAGGACATTTGAAGGAGGGTTAAATACAGATTGTTTTAGATTATTAGAAAGACTAGGATTTAAAATAGTTCCTAAAGAAAAATCCTTTTTCGAAAGATTAATTTCTTTTTTAAAACAAGCGCAGTCAAATGAGCTAAAAACTAAATCTTTCAGAGGGGACTATCAGAATTTAAAAGTTGAAGTAAGCTTTGGCAAGGGTAATGTAGCACGTATACCTTGGATAGCATTTTTAAGAAATGATCAATCTGTTTCAAATGGGATTTATCCTGTTTATTTATACTATAAGGATTTAGACATACTTGTGCTTGCTTACGGAGTAAGTGAAACACAAGTATCAATTCATTCATGGAACCTAGATTCTTCAGTTAGATCTATCAAAAATCTCTTTTCTGAGGAATTTAATTTTACCCCCGCTAGGTATGGGAGCTCTTTTGTGCATTCTTATTATTTCTTAGACAAAAATTCTGATTCCTTTGGGTTGAATACTGAAACTATTAATGCTGACTTATCAGAAGTTATTAAAAAGTATAATCAACTGCCTCTCGAGTTTAATACTAATAATTCAACCTCGAGTATTAAGGAAGGTGACTTAGAAAGAAGGATGGAATTATTTAATTATAAAGCATTTATAGAAGACACTAAAGCAGCAGGCCTTAACTTACAAAATGATCTCTTAATCCGTTTTGTAGCTTCCCTTTGCACTAAGCCGTTTGTTATACTTACAGGCCTGGCTGGTTCGGGAAAAACGAAGCTTGCACAGGCGTTTTCATACTGGATATCTGCTGAAGAAAGTCAGATCTGTATCGTATCAGTTGGAGCTGACTGGACCAACCGGGAACCTTTGTTAGGGTATCCAAATGCATTGGACCCAACTAAATATGCTTTACCGGAAAACGGAGCCGTTAAACTTTTAATAGAGGCCAACAGAGAAGAAAATGCAAATAAGCCATATTTCCTGATTCTGGACGAAATGAATTTAAGCCATGTGGAACGCTACTTTGCCGATTTCCTCAGTGCCATGGAATCCCATCAACCTATTCCGCTTCATGCTGAAGAAGATATAAAAGATGTTCCGTCCCGTTTATACTTATCTCCCAATGTCTTTATTATTGGCACTGTAAACATAGATGAAACTACTTATATGTTTAGCCCTAAAGTTCTGGACAGAGCAAATGCTATCGAGTTCAGGGTTACTGAGAATGAGATGAAAACATATTTTAGTAACTCCATAAAACTAGATTTAAATTCGCTAAAAACCAGGGGCGCTGGTATGGCTTCAGATCTTGTAGGCAAAGCAAAATCTGAAGCTAATAAATTTCCTGATGCAGAAGCCCTGAATGAAGCACTCCTTACTTTCTTTGGTGAGCTTAAGAAAGTAGGAGCCGAATTTGGTTACAGAACAGCCTCAGAAATAAAGAGATTCTCTGAAATTATACATTCTCTTGAAGCAGGCTGGTCTGTAAATCAGATAGTGGACGCTGCCATTATGCAGAAGTTGTTACCTAAAATTCATGGGTCCAGAAGAAAAATTGAACCCAGCTTGAAAGCTTTAGCAAGCCTTTGTCTTATAAAAAGCGGAGACATAAACCTTTTTCTTAAAGATTCAGAAGCAACTGGCATAAAAGACCTCTCCGGAGAAAAATACCCTCTTGCTTTGGAGAAAATATTACGCATGTATAAAGCTGTGGTACAGGATGGATTTACAAGTTTCGCTGAAGCTTAATTTCAGGCTGTATGGCTAATACTGTAATCACCAAAGAAGTAACTTTAACAGATGGGGGTACTGTTTTATTTACAGTTTTCGCTGAGTCTGATAACGAAAATTGTTTACAATTATTATGTGAGTCTGAAGCATCTGAGCATGGCGAAGCTGCGCTACAATTGTTGGAGGGTTATAGTTACGAATATGCTATCTCAGGCAACTATAAAATCAGAGAAATACCTAAAGTTGTAAGTTTATCAAAAGTAAATGAATCCGCAGGGCGGATAACCCCTAACATTTATGTAGGCACTTTAAAGTTAGAGGTTCTTGATAAACTGACTTTACAGAAACTGGGCATTATTCCTGTAGAAGTACGATCTATTAAAACTTCTTACCGCCAGGATTATCGTTTCATGCTGGAAGACATTACAGAGAAGTGTACTGACCTGTTGATGCAACATACCTCGCCTGTAACACAAAATTTCACAATAGATTTTAATAAAGATCCACAGACACTATACCAAAGGTTTGCTTTTGTAAAGTCATTAATCGAATCGTCTGATTTTAAGGAAGCCGTACATCGGATAGTTTCTTTTCCGGTAACAAAATGGACTGAAATAGAAGACGAAAAAGACATCAGAAGGACCAGACGGATGAATAACAGTATAATCCGGCAACTTACTTCTGGTTCGAACCGAATCAAGGTTCCTGTCAGTCATCCTTTACATAGCAAGCTTTCTTCTATCCCTACAAGATTAAAAGTCAGTAGTAAGCATGAAACTGTTGATACACCTGAAAACAGATTCATCAAACATGCTCTTACAACTTTTTCTCAGTTCTGTGCCGATATCAGGTCTTGCCTTTCTACCGAAAGCCGTGCTTTTCATGAAGCTCTTCAGCTTGAAGAAGTTCTCGAAAACTTTTTAAGTCATTCTGTTTTCAAGGATGTTTCTCCTCCTGTCTCCCTGAATTTAAATAGCCCTGTACTTCAGCGTAAGGAGGGCTATCGGGAAGTCCTCCGGGCCTGGCTAATGTTCGATCTTGCAGCAAAACTTATATGGAAGGGTGGTGATGATGTTTATGATGCCGGCAAACGGGATGTGGCAACTTTATATGAATATTGGCTTTTCTTCACTCTTCTTGATGTGTTTAAAGAGATTTTTAAATTCGAACCTTCCACTTTAGATAAACTTATAAAACCTACCTCTGACGGGCTTGGTCTCAAACTTAAATCCGGAAAGTACATACCATTTCAGGGTATCTATGATACAGGGAACCGAAAGCTACGGGTTGTCTTTAGCTTTAACCGTACTTTCACAGGTAATAAGGTTTATCCTTCCGGTGGAAGCTGGACGAAGGATATGCGACCAGATTACACGCTTAGTATTTGGCCGGATGGGATATCTGCAAAAGAAGCTGAGGACCAAGAGTTAATAACACACATACACTTCGATGCTAAATATAAAATCTCAAATTTAATTGATATTATAGGCAACGAAGAAGACAACCTCGACGAGGAAAAAGAAGAAAATAAAAAAGGCAACTACAAGAGAGAAGATCTTCTTAAAATGCATGCTTATAGAGATGCAATCAGAAGAACCGGAGGCGCTTATATTCTTTATCCTGGAACAGAGTTATTACAAAAATCAGGCTTTCACGAGTTGATTCCAGGTCTTGGAGCTTTTCCGGTGAGGCCTTCCAAAAATAACAATGGAATTGCTGAACTTAAAGCATTTGTTACTGAAGTAATAAACCAATTAGTTAACAGGGCTTCACAACACGAGCGTATGTCTTACAGAAAGTATGACATTCATAAAGACAATAGCAGCGATGTACTGATGGAGGCCATACCTGAGAAGTTTGGCTCAGACAGGAAACCTCCTGCAAGCGATATTGACATACTTGTGGGCTACTACAAAGATAGTCAACACTTAAATTGGATAATAAAAAACAAACTTTACAATGCAAGGATAGACAGTGGCCGGGGTTCCATACATTTAGGTCCTGCCGAAGCAGGTGCCAGCTATTTACTACTACATACAAAAGGACAACTTGTTACTAGGGAAATATGGCGGATAACCGGTAAGGGCCCACGTGTTTATTCAAAAGAAGCAATGAGCAAAATTCACTACCCTAATCCTTCTCAGCCATATTACCTTATTTATGAAATTGAAAAAGTTAATCCTGATGATTTTGATGGCGCAAGATGGGATATAAAAAAATTATCTAAGTATAGTAAAGGAAGAGGCTCAGCTTTACCTTTTGCAGTATCTCTGGTAGAGCTGATGAAGGCTAAAGTATAAATTCACTACCTGGCATGTTAACGAAGTTTTTAAGGGCGGCTACCGGGATTTGTAATACAATATAAGAACTCGTACAGATGCCCATGCTTTGATAGTATGTGCTACTAAAGTATAACATCACTCACAAAAGGAATTTACTCTGAAAATCCCCTTTAAAGCGCAGCTACCCCCCATTTAAGCCGTGCACAAAAAAATTCTGAAAAAATATTTCAAAAAAAGCACTTCTTCATTTTGTCTTCATCTTGACTATATAGTTTTGACCTATAAACTAACCAAACCCTCCAATAAGATGAAAAAATTAACCTTTTTAGCAGCAGCTATTTTCACGATATCAGCTACGTTCGCACAATCAACTACTACAAGTATAAATACTAAAAATGCAGCTGCACTTGCTGCTGACCAAAATAAAAAGGGAGGAAAAGTAGAAGTCGCTGCCAGCGCTTCCCATACTTCCGAAACCCACTTAACTGCCACCGAAGCTAACGCAAACGGAAAAGCCACAGCTGAGGCAGCGAAATCAAAAGAGAAAGCCCCGAAACGAAACAATACAAAAGACAAGGCTCCGAAAGATAACCATGGCCAGGCAGTGGCCGAAGTAGCGCACCAGCAACAAACAGCTGTGACCGTAGCAGAAAACCATGGACGGGCAGTAGCAGAAGCTGCGCACAAAGCAACTGCGGAGGTAACTACTACTGCTGGCGAAACACTGGAAACAAGCCATAAAGCAGCAAACGAATCGGCCCGTAAAACAAAGGCTGCACTGAAGGCAGAAACAAAAGAAGCTAAGAACAACAGCAAAGCCGCCGTTGCTGCAACACGCGAAACAGAAGCATCATTAGTTACCGATGCAAATGCAGACGTACAAGCCGGAAACCAGACTGCTGTTAAAGCAAAACAACAGGTTGATACAGAAGTTAAAGGCCAGGTAAAAGCTGCAGAAACACACGGAGTTGCTGTAACAGTGGTAGCTCAAAGCACGCAGGGCCAGGAAGTGAAAGAAGTAGCTACTTCCAAGCGCAGAAGCAACAAGCCTGCCGATATAACTACGGATGGAAATGCGGAAGCTAACGTGAAGGTAAGAAGCAACATCCTGAAAGGTGGTGCATCGCGTTCTGCCGGCGCCAATCGTGCTGCAGGTGCTGTTCAGGCAACTACTTCAGGTGCGCGCACAAATGCAAAAGGCACAGTGAATGGTGTCGGTAAGTCTGTTAAAACCATAACCAACGGTGCTTCTGCACGCCCTGTACAAGTGGGCGGCGCTGTAAAAGTAGGTACCAAGATCAAAGTAGGTAACTAATCTAACCCCACTCACCCTAAACTCAGTTCGGCAGCCTGGCGTTAGCGCACAGGCTGCCGGCTTTTTGCCTATGAAGCTGTCAAAAAAACACCTTATCGGATTAATAGGGTTACTCGTAGCTCCTGCCCTGTCGTTTGCCGCGCCATCGTTACTACCCATTGATGCAATTGTAAGCACAGATACTACAAAAGTAAAAAAAGGCTGGTGGACTGTTGGAGCCGAAGTAGCTAACAACTCTTCTTTCTTTGGCCGGAACACAGCTGTGCGCTTTCCGTATGCGGCGGCTTCGCTAACCTATCTACACCGTACAGGCCTTTGGGCATCTGTTACTTCCTATAAGCTGTTCGATACAGCGGGTTATGTAGACGAAACAGACCTCTCGGTAGGGTACGCTACTAAAATCAGCGACCTGGTTGAAGTAAACCTGAGCTATTCCCGCTTTATCTTCGGGGAAAATACGCCGCTGGTAAAAGCAGCAACGTCTAATGCCACCTCTGCCAAAGCTGCCCTGGATTGGGGTATACTTTACACCGGATTCACAACCAGTTATATATTCGGCGAAAGCCACGATATTTTTACTGTACTGGAAAACTCCAGGTTTATTCCGCTTAACCCGCTCTGGAACGGAAAGCACGTGATCGGGCTGGACCCCAAAGTATCGGTAACAGCAGGTACGCAACGCTTCTACGAAACCCATACCACCACTACAGGCGGCGGCTCAACCGGCGGCAAGCCCGGCAAAGGAAAATTACTTCCCGGAGTACTTGCTCCTCCCGGTTCCGGTAGCACCACCACCACTACCACCGAGGTTGTCAGCAAGTTCAAGGTCCTTAATTATGAATTAAAATTACCGGTAGTCATGTACTGGGGAAACTTTGAACTGGAACCAGCTTACCGCTATTCGATTCCGGTAAACAAGATAGAGGGCGATAATTCGGAAGCACAATCATTCTATTCGTTTAACATCAGCTATACTTTTTAATACCTTTATTATCTAAAGCTTATACCCATGCATATACTGATTGTAGAAGATGAAAAAAGCCTGGCTTCTGAACTGGTGCACTTTTT
The DNA here is from genome assembly GCF_003284895.1 of Pontibacter arcticus. Taxonomy (GTDB): domain Bacteria; phylum Bacteroidota; class Bacteroidia; order Cytophagales; family Hymenobacteraceae; genus Pontibacter; species Pontibacter arcticus. The sequence goes on along the minus strand of NZ_QMDV01000004.1, from coordinate 460,442 downwards.
AACGAAAGAGCATTATTGCTGCGATACGGCTTATACTGGGAAAGAAGCCTCAGAAAAAATCGCAGTTAACCGTTATGACTTTATACTGCTTGACCTCGGGCTGCCAGATTACAACGGCCTCGACCTGTTAAGAGAAGCCATGCAACTGGAACAACAGCCGGGCATTATCATACTTACTGCGCGTGGGGCCGTGGAAGACCGGATAGAGGGGTTAAGGCTCGGGGCCGACGATTATCTTCCGAAGCCGTTTTCGCTTCTGGAACTGCAGATGCGCATGCAGGCCATTGTGCGCCGTAAATTCAATATCAGTTCGTCTTTGCTGACACTGCATGGCCTGGAACTGGATAGTAACGGCAGGCGCGTAAATTTCGAACAGACAGAAATACAACTTACAAAAAAAGAGTTTGATTTGCTGCACTACCTCCTATTGCATAAAAACCGGATCCTGACGCGCCTGCAGTTAACCGAGCATATCTGGGGAAACATCCTGGAGGATGACTATGACTCCAATTACATTGATGTTCATATTAAAAACCTGCGTAAAAAACTGGCTCCGTTTATACCCAACGATTGGCTGGAAACTGTACGGGGCGTAGGTTACAGGTTAACTGTATAACATGAAGCTGCAATCCAAGCTTACACTTTTCAGTGCGGTTTCCAAGATCATAACCTTACTGCTTCTGATTTTCTTGCTCCCTGCCCTTATCAATCGCGTTGCCCTGCATAATACAGATAAGCGGCTGCTCGAGAAAAAGGAGCAGGTTTTTGACATTATCCAGGAAAAGGGAATCCAGTATTTTATAAACACTGAGACAGATATGTATGGCAGCTACAACCTCCTGAAAGAAGAATTTATATCGCTGGAGCCCATTGACGCTTCGCAGATTGATAACAGGATTGATAACAGCTACCGCAAAGTGGAAGGCGATACGTTGGAGTACAGGGTTCTGAGCCTGGCATTTGCAGTGGAAGGCGGTACCTATCTGCTGGAAATTGGCCGCAGCCTGGCCACTATCCGCGAAACCAGCGACACCATGCAACGCTACGCGTCCTATTTTCTGGTGGCCATTGTCCTGATCACTGTCTTTATAGACTTGGCTTTTATAAAAGTGCTTCTGCACCCGCTTACCCTTATTATCCGGCGGCTGCAGCAAATAAGCCATCCCGAAACCTTTAAACCTGAGGAGCTTTCGACCTCTACCAGCGACTTTGTTTACCTGAATACCACCATCAATAGCATGATGATGCAGATGCAGGAAGCTTTCCTGAAGGAAAAAGAATTTATAGGCAACGTGTCGCATGAGCTGTTAACACCGGTCACCATTTTACAGACCCGCCTCGAAAACCTGCTGACAGACCCGGCGCTCCCTGAAGAAATGCTTGTTAAAATGGTGGAAAGCCAGCGTACACTGCACCGCCTTAAAAGTATCATCCAGGCGCTGCTTCTGATCTCCCGTATCGAGAATGAGCAATACCTGCGCAATGAAAAAGTAAGTATAGAGGCGCTGGCGCACGAGGTGGCTGAAGAAGTAACAGAGCGCATAGAAGCAAAACGCCTTACCCTGGATTTGGCGATAGCCGAAGATTTAACCTGTACAGCAAATTACTCGCTTCTCTTTACCATGCTGTTTAACGTGGTAAACAATGCCATAAAGTATAACAGGCCAGGCGGCGCTGTGACCATAACAGGCAGCTTTACCGAAGCAGGCTATCAATTAACTGTTACCGATACCGGCGTAGGCATCCCCGAAACACAACTGCCACACATTTTCAGCCGGTTTAAGCGGCTGCATGCCCCCGACGGCGTCAGCCATGGGTTAGGCCTGCCGATTGTCGAAACGGTAGCCCGGTTTCACAACATACAACTAAGCATACAATCCCGGCCTGATCAGGGTACAAGCTTTTCATTTTTATTTCCGCAGGAATTTTATGTTCAACCTAAAGTATAAACAGCGCCACAGCGAGAGGCAACTTAATTAAACCGCTCCGGCACATGTCTATCTTCCTTTTACAGTTAAAAGCTAAAAAAACAAACACATGCAACTAATCGACAAACTGGCCTGGATCCAACTACAGGATGGCAAAATACTAAGTACACGCAGCAGAGACAGAACCAAATACTACATACCAGGTGGTAAGCGCGAAGCAGGCGAAAATGATTTCGAAGCACTGTCAAGAGAGATCAGCGAGGAGCTTAGTGTAAACCTCATCAAAGAAAGTATAACCCTGGCAGGCATCTTTGTGGCGCAGGCAGATAACCATCCAGAAGGCACTTTGGTACGCATGACGTGCTATACAGGAAATTATACCGGCACCATGGCCCCTGCCAACGAAATTGAAGAAATAGTGTGGCTTACGTACCAGGATAGAACACGGATCTCGGCTGTAGACCAGCTTATATTCGACTGGCTGAGAAAAAAAGCGCTGCTTTCTTAACTACTCAGTTAGTTTTACCATTGTAATGTATACTTGCTAACTTGCCAGCCAATTTATACTTCCTCCACATGAGCAAACAAACCACTTATACGCCCATTACCCACGAGGCCTTCAGCCAGTACCTCAATAGCCACATCAGCCTGGAAGAGCTCATCGAAAAGCTCCGCTACATTGAACAGCTGCTGGTGGCCGACGACGAAGAAGAAACAGATAAAAGTGTCTGGTTCCGCTTTTTTGCCGGCGACACGCTAAAAACCACCATTTCTGACATCGAAAAAGAACTGGCCACGCCCAACCATCCGAATTACAACATTCTGCGGCAGGGAATCGCGTTCGGGCTGCAAACCGAAGAACTCGAAATACATTACGCCTAAGGATTTTCATACTTGCCGAGGTGTATTTCAGAAAGTATAAATCGCTTGATTTTTCCAGCTTATACTTTTGCCTTATCAACCTATCGCTAAAATCTTTATCTTGTTCTGACTTCTCAACTTCAGAGCATCACCAGATAGCAAATAATGTATACTTTATGAGCCAGTTTACGGTACAAAAACTTCGCGCGGCCTTTCCGGCCCTGCACGAAACAGCAACCAATAAGCCTTTTATTTACTTTGATGGCCCCGGCGGCACACAAATGGCACAGCAGGCGCTCGATGCGATGGTGGCCTACATTACCGGCGGCATGGCCAACCTCCACGGCGCCTTCCCGACAAGTATAAAAACAGATAATTTGCTGGAAGAAGCTAGAAAAGCGGTAGCCGATCTGCTGAACTGTGCGCCTGCTGAAGTTGCTTTCGGCCAGAACATGACCTCGCATGCCTTTGCTATTGCCCGTAGCCTGGGTACTCTTATAAAACCCGGAGACGAAATTGTGGTTACCGAACTCGACCACCGCGCCAACGTGGACCCCTGGGTTACCATGGCCAACGACAAAGGCGCTACCATTAAGTTTCTGGAAGTTGATCCGGCTACCTATACGTTAAACCTGGATAATCTGCACGAACTCATCACCGAAAAAACCAAACTGGTGGCAGTGGGCATGTCGTCGAACGTGATGGGTACGGTTACGCCCATCGAAAAAATAATTGCGCGCGCAAAAGAAGTAAATGCCATTGTAATTCTGGATGCCGTACACGCGGTACCTCACCTGCCAATCGATTTTAAAAAGCTGGGCTGCGATGTGTTGCTTTGCTCGGGGTACAAGTTCTTCGGGCCGCACATTGGTATTGCTGTTATTGCTGAAACACTGTTCGAAAAGCTGCCGGTTTACAAACTGCAGCCTGCTCCGCAAACCATCCCCGACAAACTGGAAACCGGCACCCAGAATCACGAAGCCATTGCCGGTTTAATTGGTGCCATCGCTTTTATAGCCGCACAGGGCGAAGGCGAAACCCGCCGGCAGCAACTCCGCTCCGGCATGCAGCGCATCGAGGCACACGAACTGCAGTTGGCCAACAGAATCGAATCTTTCCTGAGCCAGTTACCTGACGTTACCCTTTACCGTGCACCCGCCGGCCACCCCAAAACCCCGACTTTTGCGTTTACCGTTGCCGGTACAAATGCCCGCGACGTAACTACCTGGTTTGCCGAAAACCACAATATGTGCATCGCTGACGGCCACTTTTACGCCTCTACCATGGCCGAAAAACTGGGCGTGATCCCGATGGGCGGCTGGGTCAGGATTGGGCTGGCACCTTACAATACCCTGCAGGAAGTAGAGCAATTCGAGCAAGCTTTACAAGAATTTTTGGCAAACCGCAAAACCAACTAACAGCCCCAGGTTACAGCCTGATTTTTAAGTATAACTGCTGTTTTAAAAGTATAAACAAGTATACTTTCTGGTATTCTTCTGATGAAATTTTTGCTTTATACTTTAAAGTGAAGTATTTCTTCCTGTCGGATAAAGTGTATATTGGGCTACCAAATCTATATTACCGGCACGCTCCCTTAAAACACAACATTTATACATGAGTCAATTACTTATCAAAAACTTTTCTGACCTGGCCCAATACGAAGGAAAAGAAATGGGCATTTCTGCTTACCACACCATCACGCAGGAGCAGATAACTAAATTTGCCGATGCAACCCTGGATTACCAGTGGATACACCTGGATGCGGAGCGCGCCAAAACAGAATCCCAGTTTGGGGGCACCATTGCACACGGCTACCTTACCGTTTCGCTTTTGCCTTATTTGTGGTCGCAGATCGCTTTGATCGAAAACCTGAAAATGCAGGTAAATTACGAGATCGAGAGCCTGCGTTTTAACCAGGCCGTAGCCGTAAACAGTGACGTGCGCCTGCGTGCCAAACTACTTTCTGTAAAAGATCTGCGCGGTATCGCCAAAGCCCGCCTCGAAGTATCCCTTGAAATAAAAGACAGCAAAAAGCCCGCTTACACAGGTATCATCACGTTTCTGTATCATTTTAACAGTTAACAAACACTTCCCTTGCATTTAGCAGAAGTATAAACTGCTTCATACTTTGAAACCGCCTTTACCAGGGCGGTTTTTTTATTTCTATAGGTTGAGATTTCTGCTTAGGAATATAATTTATACTTCTGCGTTTGCCGTTGTTGGTGTTTTCACCAACAACTATACCTCTGCTACGGAGCTACAGCCTTACTGCTTGCTGGTGAAAACACGCAGCAAGGGCGACCTTATCCTTGATCATTTACCGGCTCCAAATTCCATACTTCCTAACCGAAGTATAAACCAAGATTTCAAAGCAATTACCGCCTTTCAAAGTATAAATTTCTCTCTGTGAAGGATAATATTCAAAACATAATACTAAATTTATTAGTATTAAAAAGCTAAATATATTAGTTTTTAATATATATTTGGCCTGTGTTAGCAATATCCCGAAACTATGAAAGAGATTTTCACCCTACCCGAAACCACATTAGCCTTCCCGTTTGAGGTCTTACCGCAACAGGCTTTGCAGGAACTGGAATTGCCCATGCTGCAGCCCTACATTGCAGCTGGTTTCCCCTCGCCTGCCGACGATTACCTGGAAGACCATGTGAACCTGCGCCAACTCCTGATCCGGAACCCTACCGCTACGTACCTGGTGCGTGTGCGCGGCAACTCTATGGAAGATGCCAACATTTACGACGAGGATATTCTGGTGGTAGACCGCTCGATAAAAGCCAGCGCAGGGCAAATCCTGATCGGCTCGGTGAACGGTGAATTTACCGTAAAACGGCTCGTTAGTAAGGACAACAAACTGTACCTGCAACCGGCAAACCAGGATTTCACGACTTTGGAGGTAACCGAGGACATGGATTTTAAAGCCTGGGGCGTGGTGATATGGGCGCTGCACCAAACAGCTAAAATAAAGTAAGTATGGCCGCTTTATATGCACTCGCAGACTGCAACAACTTTTACGTTTCCTGCGAACGGGTTTTTGCCCCGCACTTAGAAGGCAGGCCTGTAGTGGTACTTTCCAATAACGATGGCTGTGTTATTTCACGCTCCGCCGAAGCAAAAGCGCTGGGCATTAAAATGGGTGAACCAGAGTTTCTGATCAAAGACCAGATCAGGCAGCACAACATCCAAGTGTTCAGCAGCAATTATACCCTATACGGTGATATGTCGAGGCGCGTAATGGCCACCATGACACAGTTTGCTCCTGAAATGGAAGTATACTCGATTGATGAAGCTTTCCTGGATTTCAGCCACCTGAAGAACGACGATGTACTGAAGCACGCAACAAAATTACGCGAAACAGTAAAGTTATGGACCGGAATACCTGTATCGGTGGGCATCGCCCCTACTAAAACGCTGGCAAAGCTGGCGAACCGTCTCACTAAAGAAATTAAAGCTGATAACAAGGTGCTGCTCCTGCAGGATAAATATGAACTGAACGAAGCCTTAGCCAGAACCGAAGTAGGCGATGTATGGGGAATAGGTCGGCGTAACGCCCAGAAACTGGCCAGCTTCGGTATTTACACGGCCAAAGACCTGAGTTGCGCCTCCGATTCTTTTATCCGGAAACACCTGACAGTGGTGGGTTTGCGTACGGCCAAAGAACTGCGCGGCGAACCTTGCCTGGGACTCGAACTGATTACAGCTGCTAAGCAGAACATGTGTACGTCGCGTTCGTTTGGCAAACCTGTTACGTCTCTGGAGTTGCTGCACGAAGCCACGGCCAGTTACACAGCTACCTGCGCTGCTAAACTTCGCCGCCAGAAAAGCTGTGCCCGCGTGCTTACGGTTTTCCTGCAGGCCTATCCTTTCAAGAATGAACTGGCTTATTACAACAGCAAAACAATCACACTCCCAACCGCTACCAACAGCACGCTGGAACTGCTGCATTATACCGCACTTGCCCTGAAACCGCTGTTCCGGGAAGGCTATCGCTATAAAAAAACGGGCGTTATACTTTCAGAATTAAACCACGAACAAACTACCCAAACGTCTTTTCTGGATACCGTAGACCGTGCCAAGCACCAGCGCCTTATGGAAGTAATGGATAAAGTGAACGGCCTGTGGGGCAAACAAACGCTTATTGCGGCAGCACAAGGTGTTTACGATCCCAAAAAGCAACAAAATCCGTGGCTGATGAAAAGTATGAAAATGTCGCCGCGCTACACCACTCACCCCGCCGAAATGCTGTGTGTGCAAGTGTGAAAATTGACAAAAGACAATTTGACAAAGGACGAAAGATTGTAATAATTCAGTTTCTGCAGAAGCTAAAGTATTGCCTGAAACATCGTAACAGCTCAGGTCACACTTCGTCTACCAGAAAAGTCCTGTGTCTTTTGTCTGATAGTCCTTTGTCAAAAAAAGTGATACTTAAAAAACTAAAACGATGAAAGCAGAAGAGTTTTTAAAAGGACGCGGCGCACAGTATAACCCTGCCAACCCGTACCTGAAACAGGAATATGTAGCCGAGCACATCGAAGGGCTGGACGAGCCGATGCTTTCCAATACCAGAACGGAGTTTTTTACCGAGCATCCGAAGAAGATCGTAAACAACGTGGATAGCCCGGATCTGGGACTGGCCTACTCCATGAACCCCTACCAGGGCTGCGAACACGGTTGTATTTATTGCTACGCGCGCAACTCGCATCAGTACTGGGGCTTTGGAGCCGGCCTCGATTTTGAACGCAAGATCATCGTAAAAGAAAATGCACCCGAAGTACTGGCCCGCCAACTCGAAAACCCGAACTGGAAAGTGATGCCCATTATGCTGGCCGGCAACACGGATTGCTACCAACCCATCGAGGCGAAGAAAAAACTGACGCGCCGCATGCTGGAAGTGCTGCTGCAATACCGTCACCCGGTTAGTATTATCACTAAAAACGCACTTATACTTCGAGACCTCGACCTGCTGCAGGAGCTAAATAAACTGGACCTGGTACACATAAATATCAGCATCACGACGCTGGACGAAAAGCTGCGCCAGAAACTGGAACCGCGCACTGCCTCGGCTGCCAAACGACTGGATGTGGTAAAACAACTTTCCGCTGCCGGGCTGGATGTAAACGTGATGGTGGCGCCTATTATTCCGGGGTTGAACGATTCGGAAATTCCGCAGATTATAAAACAGGCTGCGGAAGCCGGTGCCTGCAGTGCCGCTTATACGATTGTAAGGTTAAATGGCAGCATCGGTCCTATTTTTGAAGACTGGATTCGAGAGGCTTTTCCGGACAAGGCAGAGAAAGTACTGAAGCAGATCGCGGACTGCCACGGCGGAAAACTGAGCGACAGCCGGTTTGGAACGCGCATGCACGGAGAAGGAAAATTTGCCGACACGATTTCCAAACTTTTTAAGATGAGCAAGCAAAAGTATATGCCCAACCGCAGCAGCCGGCCGTATAACCTCACACATTTCTGCACCAAAGCCGGCAAGCAACTGGGTTTATTTTAGAATTGAGGGCTAAGGCCACGTACATGCGTAGTCTGAAGCATTAGCGTAGGTTGAGCATGCATTGTATTAAGTATAATTATTCTTCCAAGTATATTTCGTTGTCTACTATAACTTGATGTTCGGGAAAGAACTTTTGCAAGTCGAATAAGATCACTTCTTCATTTAAGTCCTTATGAACAATTTCAAGTTTTGGTTCTGTTAATTCATTACCGTTTTCATCAATTATATTCCAACAGAGCCATTTCACTAAGAAAGTGTTACCAGTTTTTTCGTCTTCTTGCTCAATAGGCTCTTTTATAATGCTTACTTGAACCCCTTTTTGCTTTTCTTGTAGATCATGTAACGCTTCTTGTATTTTGAGTAGCAAAGGTGATTCAGAAACTTTTTCCATGCTTTTTATTATTTTAAAAACTGACAACTGCTAAAGTATAAATGAAAGGTAACGGGAAATTTACACGGTTGTCCGCCGGAATCTCTTCATCTTTGCAGGAAACCCTTCCCCTATCTATGAAAAAAGAAAACATACTTGCGCTGGCGTTTGCTTTGATGAGTTTAACGGCCTGTAACACAAACGAGCGCCAGACCACAGAAGCAACGCAGCAAACACAAGAACAACTTACTTTCCGGAACAAAAATATTAGCCGCCAGTCTGCTAACTGTGCCCAACGGCCGGATGCCTGTGGCTCTGTTTCGATTGCTTATATAGTAGCAACCGGCGGCCCGGAGGAGCTTCGGAATAACCTGAACAGCACTCTGCAAAAACACCTGCTGGCCCTGCTCCTGGATAATAACCCCGACGCCGATACAACTGCACGATCAAATGCTGCCGAGATAGTAGCTACTACATTTATAGAGCAGTACGAAACCTACGCGAAAGAAGAAACTTCCGAAATACCACGCCCCTGGGACCTGAAAGTAGAAGTAAAACCAATCTATCAAACCCAAAAAGTTATTACCATACGCACGGACACCTATTCTTATACGGGCGGCGCTCACGGGCTTTCTGTTGTCAGTTTACGAAGCTTCGACCAGACCGGGCAGCAGATCAGCCGCCAGCAGATGCTGACGGATACCACACAGCTAAAGAAACTGGCCGAACAAGAGATCAGAAAGCTAAGAGAAATACCAGCCACCCAGACATTGCAGGAAGGGGGCTTTTTTATAGAAGGAAATGATTTGCCGCTTCCTCAAAATGCCGCCCTCACAGATAAAGGATTGCTTTTGTACTATAATCCCTACGAAATAGCATCTTATGCCGATGGCCCTACGGAAATGCTGTTCACGTACCAACAACTGGGAGAAATCTTAAAACCAGCTTACCGGCCATAACCCTCATATATAAAAAAGAAAGGGAAGCAGGTGTAATACCTGCTTCCCTTTCTTTTTTAAGCTGGCTACTTAAAGTGCGCCTTTTATTTTATCCATTAAGCCGCCGTCTGCAGCGCCTGTCATCTGCTCTGTCTGGGCGTGGCCTCGTGGGTCTGGTGGTCCCAGCATTGGCTCATCGCCGAACGGTTTGGCAGGGTCGAACGTGAATTCGCCTTTGCCGTCCATTGATTGGCCAGCCGACCAGCGCCCTTGTGCCTGCGTGTTGCCATCTATACTTGTGGAGATAAACGAGTAGCTGAACTGCTGATGTTCTTCGCTTTGCGGGAAGCTATTCGGAATCGGGTGCATGCCTTTCAGACCGCCTAATTCTTCCAGCACAGCCAGCCACTGGTTTTGGTGCATGGTATCGCGGGCAATCAGGAAGGCCAGCATATCTTTCATACCGGCGTCATCGGTAGCCTCCCATAGGCGCGTTGCCAATACGCGGCCCGTAGATTCGGCCATTACGTTGGCGTACATATCAGCTGCAATATTGCCACTGCCCACAACCCAGGAGCCATTAAACGGATTGCCGTTGGCATCCACAGCCATGGCAGCAAGGCCCGAAGAAAGTACGTGTCTCGGGTTCATGCCGCCCATCACAGCACCGATCACTTTATCTTTGGTCATTTCTTCCTGCAACGAAAGCGGCGCGCCTTCCAGGTTAAGTGCTACAGCTGTGGCCAGCATCTCGATATGGGATATTTCTTCAGTACCGGTTTCCAGTAACATATCGCGGTATTTAACAGGGCCACGTGCGCCCCATGCCTGGAAAAGGTACTGCAAACACACTCTGATCTCGCCCTCTATACCGCCAATCGCCTGCTGCAACATATTGGCAAATACCGGGTTGGGCTTGTCTACTCTTACTTTGTATTGAAGTTTGTTATCGTGGTAGAACATAGTAGCTTTATTTAATGAAACATAGAAAATCTGTACGCTATCATCCACTTAATGTTATAACTTAATGAATAATTTTTAGGATTAAAATAACAAAGTATTTATATAGTCAGATTTTTGAAAGTTTATAGCAGCACATACAGAAACCAGCACATAGCACCAGGAATTTATACTATCTTTAGAAAAGCGCAAGTATAAAGTAGGTTCGCTTTGTTGCAACCTCCGTTGTGTTTCCCAGTATGTAATCAGACTGAAAATTAAAATAGCCGCCACCTATGCAATTCGGACAAGACATTATTCCTGAAAACTGGCTGGAAGTACAGGCAGCCTTGTTTGGCAATAGCTGGAACGATAAGATAAACCGCTTCCGGTCTAACTTTGTATACCGGGGTACCTGGAGCAAGGATTTTGAACTGAACACAAGTATAAGCCGGTTGGGTAGCCAGTATGATGTGCTGGAACCGCATATCCTGCGTAACTTCCGGAAGTATGCCCACAGCAATACCACGCAGGGCGATTCTGTGTGGAACTGGCTGGCCATTGCGCAGCACCACGGCCTGCCCACCCGCCTCCTCGACTGGACCTACTCCCCGCTGGTGGCGCTGCACTTTGCAACCCAGGACCTGGACAAGTATAACGAAGACGGTGTGGTATGGTGCATTAATTATGTTAAATCCGGGGAGCATCTCCCTTCCGCGCTTAAAAGTGTGTTAGAAGAAGAAGGCTCGAATGTATTTACCCCTGAAATGTTGCAACCCGTAAGCCCAACTTTAAAAGCACTCAGCAGTTTTCAGGAGAAAGAGTTCGTGCTGTTTCTGGAGCCGCCTTCTATTGATAACCGCATTGTGCACCAGTATGCGCTTTTCTCGCTTATGTCGAATGTAAAGGCGGAGATGAGCAACTGGTTGAAACAGCACAAAGAACTATACTACCGGGTGATTATTCCGGCCTCGCTCAAATGGGAGATACGCGATAAACTTGATCAGGCAAACATCACGGAACGTGTGCTCACGCCAGGTTTATCGGGCCTCAGTGCCTGGCTTAAACGCCACTACACACATCAGCAAAGTATAAAAGAAGACCCAGCCCTGTAGTTATACTTGAACGGAAAGCGCGAAAAGGCATACCTATACTTACTTCATTTTGTATGAAAAAAAGTAGTATATTAGGCTATACCTATTTATACTTCGTGCTGATGAATCTGTGCCGATCGTTTCGATTTAAAACCACATCCGGGTCGCTTTTTATACTTTCGGTGCTATTGGCAGGTGCAACTTCCTGCCGCCAAGAGCCGGAAAACCAGTTGGCGGCCGCAGCAAATCCGCAACAAAATCAGGTGGAGCTAACTACTGCGCCCGATTCGGTAGTTAAACCTGCCGAAACCAAAGCATGGGCCTACCCTGGTCCGGAACCTTTGCCGGGCGCCATACTTCCGCAGAAAAGAATTATCGCTTTTTACGGCAATCCTTTATCCAGGAGGATGGGGATTTTAGGTGAATTGCCTCCTGCTGAAATGCTGGCAAAACTAGATGAAGAAGTAGCCAACTGGACCAAAGCCGATTCGCTTACGCCGGTGCAACCTGCCCTGCATGCGATTGTAGTAACCGCACAAAGCAAACCGGGCCGTGGCAGCAAATACAGGCTCCGCATGACCGATAAAATGATAGACGATGTGCTGGAACTGGCTAAACAGCGCGAGGCGATCGTTTTCCTGGATGTGCAGGTGGGCCAGAGCACATTGCAGTTGGAACTCCCCAGGCTCGAAAAATACCTGAAACTGCCACATGTACATTTAGGAATTGATGCGGAATTTTCGATGAAAAACGGTGGCATTCCTGGTCGGCGGGTAGGCACATTTGATGCTGTGGATATTAACTTTGCTACAGATTATCTGGCAAAACTGGTAACAGAAAACAACTTGCCTCCCAAACTCCTGATTGTACACCGGTTTACGCAACGTATGATCACCAACCACCAGCAAATTACGCTCAGGCCCGAAGTACAAATAGTGATGCACATGGACGGCTGGGGCCATCCTGCCCTAAAAAAAGACACCTACCGCCGCTATATCCAGAAAGAGCCCGTGCAGTTTACAGGCTTTAAGCTGTTCTACAAAAACGACCTGCGCAACAGCCCCCGCATGATGACGCCTGCCGAAATACTGGCACTCGAACCAACGCCACTTTATATTCAATACCAATAAGGGCTGTTACGCGTATGCTAACCTGTGTGCTTCTGATGCAGCTCCGCCTTCTTTTATAGTATGAAACGCACCGGTTAAACGTTACAAAACGCCTTGTTGTGTATCGAAAGCCTGCACGTTATTATGCCATAAAATGATTATCTTCGCATCAAATTTCAGAAATTCTTGTTACGAAAGTATGACATTTATAACAGCAGAACCATATAAGCCTGTCAACCATATCCGTATCGTTACAGCCGCTTCTTTATTCGACGGGCACGATGCAGCCATCAACATCATGCGCCGCATTATACAGGCCTCGGGTGCAGAGGTAATTCACCTGGGCCATAACCGCTCGGTGCAGGAAATAGTAGATTGTGCCATTCAGGAAGATGCTCAGGCAATTGCCATCACATCTTACCAGGGCGGCCACATCGAGTACTTCAAGTACATGTATGATCTGCTGAACGAGCGCGGCTGCGGCCATGTGCGTTTATTCGGCGGTGGCGGTGGCGTTATACTTCCAACCGAAATCGAAGAACTGCACGGCTACGGTATTACCCGCATTTACTCCCCGGACGATGGACGTGCGATGGGCCTGCAGGGTATGATCAACGACATGCTCCAGAAATGCGACTTCCCGACGGGCCAGAACCTGAACGGCGAAGCCAAGCATCTGAAGGATAAAGATCCAAAATCCATAGCGCGCCTGATCTCGGCAGCCGAAAACTTTCCGGAAGAATCCGGCGCCATACTTGCTGAAGTAAAAGCACAGGCAGAACTTGCAAACACACCGGTACTGGGTATAACCGGTACAGGTGGTGCCGGTAAATCATCGTTGGTAGATGAGTTGGTACGCCGCTTCCTGATCGATTTCCCGGAAAAGAAAATTGCCATTATTTCCGTAGACCCATCGAAGCGTAAAACCGGCGGTGCGTTGCTGGGCGATAGAATACGCATGAACTCGATCGCGAATGAACGGGTATACATGCGCTCGCTGGCCACACGCCAAAGCAACCTGGCCCTGAGCAAGTATGTACAGGATGCCGTGGATATTGTAAAAGCCGCTGATTTTGACCTGATCGTATTAGAAACGTCTGGTATCGGCCAGTCTGATACCGAGATTATTGAGCACTCAGATGCCAGCCTGTATGTGATGACGCCGGAATACGGTGCTGCCACACAGCTCGAGAAGATCGACATGCTGGATTTTGCCGATGTGATTGCCCTGAACAAATTTGACAAGCGTGGCGCCCTGGATGCCCTGCGTGATGTAAAAAAACAATACAAGCGCAACCACCAGCTTTGGGATGTAAACGACGATGAGATCCCGGTTTTCGGAACGATCGCTTCGCAGTTTAACGACCCGGGCATGAACCAGTTGTACCGTGCCGTTATCGCGAAGATCACCGAGAAAACAGGCATAGCGTTCGATTCTAACCTCCTGACTTCAAAAGAGATGTCAGAGAAAGTATACATCATCCCTCCTGCCCGTACACGTTACCTTTCCGAGATTGCCGAAACCATCCGCAGCTACGATAAATGGGGCCGCGACCAGGCAGAAGTTGCCCAGAAACTGTACGGTATCAGAAAGTCTATTGAGGCAGTTGAAAGTATAGAAATTGCCGACAAAGACCGCCTGGTGAAGCAACTGCAGGAAGCATACGCAGAAGTAGAACTGAGCCTCGACGGACAAAACAAAAAGATACTCGAGAACTGGAAAGACAAGGTGCAGGCTTACAAAAATGAGTTCTACATCTTTAAAGTGCGCGACAAAGAACTAAAGATCAAGACACATACCGAGTCGCTTTCGCATCTTCAGATTCCGAAGGTAGCTACACCACGCTATGAGGCCTGGGGCGATCTGTTAAAGTGGAATCTGCAGGAAAACGTACCAGGTGAGTTCCCTTACACAGCAGGTGTGTTCCCGTTCAAGCGCGAAGGCGAAGACCCGACCCGTATGTTTGCAGGCGAAGGCGGACCGGAACGTACCAACCGTCGTTTCCATTATGTAAGTTTAGGCATGCCAGCCAAGCGCCTTTCTACGGCTTTTGACTCAGTAACACTTTACGGCGAAGACCCGGATTTCCGTCCGGATATTTATGGCAAGATTGGTAACGCAGGTGTAAGTATAAGCTGCCTGGATGATGCCAAAAAGTTATACTCCGGCTTTAACCTTGCTGACCCGATGACGTCGGTTTCCATGACGATCAACGGTCCGGCTGCTATCCTGACCGGCTTCTTCATGAACGCCGCCATTGATCAGCAGTGTGAATTATACATCCGTGAAAATGGCCTGGAAGATGAGATCAACCAGAAAATAGAAGCGATTTACAAAGAAAAAGGCGCCACGCGGCCAAGTTACCAGGGCGAGTTACCGAAAGGCAACGATGGCTTGGGCTTGATGCTGTTAGGTGTAACCGGCGACCAGGTATTGCCTGCCGAAGTATACGAACCAATCAAAATCCGCACGCTGGCTTCAGTAAGAGGTACCGTGCAGGCCGATATCCTGAAAGAAGACCAGGCACAGAATACCTGCATTTTCTCTACGGAGTTCTCGCTGCGTTTAATGGGCGATGTGCAGCAGTATTTCATCGATAAGAACATCCGTAATTTCTACTCGGTTTCTATATCGGGTTACCACATTGCGGAGGCGGGTGCCAACCCAATTTCGCAGTTGGCCTTTACGCTTGCCAATGGCTTTACTTTTGTAGAGTACTACGTGAGCCGCGGCATGGATATCAACAAATTTGCGCCGAACCTGAGCTTCTTCTTTTCCAACGGCATCGATCCGGAATATGCGGTTATTGGCCGTGTGGCCCGTAAGATCTGGGCAAAAGCGATGAAGCAGAAGTATAACGCCGATGCGCGTTCGCAGATGTTAAAGTACCATATCCAGACATCCGGCCGCTCGCTGCACGCACAGGAAATCGACTTCAACGATATCCGTACCACGTTGCAGGCGCTTTACGCTATTTACGACAACTGTAACTCGCTGCATACCAACGCTTACGACGAAGCTATTACCACACCAACCGAAGCATCGGTGCGCAGAGCAATGGCAATTCAGCTGATCATTAACCGTGAGTTAGGCCTAGCTAAAAACGAAAATCCGTTGCAGGGTTCATTTATCATCGAAGAACTGACAGACCTGGTGGAAGAAGCCGTATTGCTGGAGTTTGATCGTATTACAGAGCGTGGCGGCGTGTTGGGTGCCATGGAAACGATGTACCAGCGCGGCAAAATTCAGGAGGAAAGTTTATACTATGAAACCCTGAAGCACACCGGCGAATACCCGATCATTGGTGTAAACACGTTCCTGTCTTCTACAGGCTCGCCAACAGTTGTACCGCAGGAAGTTATCCGCGCTACCGAAGAAGAAAAGCAATACCAGATCACGATGCTACAGGCCCTGCACCAGCACAACGCAGATAAATCTGATGCCATGCTGAAACGTATTCAGCAGGTGGCGATCAACAACGGTAACATTTTCGAGGAGATGATGGAAACCGTGAAGTTCTGCTCGCTTGGCCAGATCACGAATGCCTTGTTTGAAGTAGGCGGCCAGTACCGCAGAAACATGTAATTATACTTTAACCTGTTATTGAAAAGCCGGACTAACCTCCGGCTTTTTGCTTTTACAGCAAATCACAAAATAGTTTAAAACCACATTATACTTCCAACGTAGACAGGACAAACAAAACCAGAAAGAAATGAAGTTACCACTAGCCCTCTTCGGAACTGCATGTTTAATAGTTGGCGCTGCAGCTTATATTTACATGACCTATGCTTACAGAGAGCAGGATGCCTCGATAGATTTGCTAGGCGAAGACGAAACGCAATATTTATAGAACCCGCCAAGTATAAACATACAAAAGCGCCCTGTACAAACATATGTACAGGGCGCTTTTGGTTTAGGCTTTTACAGATTGGGCTACAGGTAATAATCCCCTGTCGCTTCGGGCTGGAACAACACTTTTACAACCTTATAATGGATAGTACCGGAAGGTACGGGCCACTCCACCACATCGCCTTCCTTGCAACCAAGTATAGCAGTGCCAACCGGCGCAAGTATAGAAATACGGCGGCTCTGGATATCTGCATCTTTCGGGTATACCAGCGTAATCTCAATCTCAGTTCCTTTGTCCAGGTCCTTTAACAGTACCCTGGAGTTCATGGTGATCACATCTGATGGGATTTCTTCGGAAGCAACGCGCTTGGCCCGCTTCAGTTCTTCGCCCAGTTTTGAAAGCGAAGGAGCATTTCCATTGGATTGACGCTGTACCTGGCTAAGGTCAACAAGGCGCTTGTAATCCAGCTCGGTTAAATAAATGGTATTCATATCAGTTAAGTACATAGTTTTGGCTTAAGGTACCTGTTGCAGAGTTTTTAGAGAAGTATAACTCTTGGAAACTAAGCGTTTTGCCCTGCTCCACTCTCCGGAAAATTTTATCCGGTGTAATATCATCCTGCGATGCAAAACCACAAGCTTCCATTACTTCGATGGTTGATTTAATTGTATTGCGGTGGAAGTTTGCCACACGCACGCGTTTATCAGCCACATCCAAACCGCTGTACAAACTCTTATCCTGGGTTGCAATACCAACAGGGCAACGGCCAGAATCGCACTGCAACGCTTGTATACAACCAAGGGCAAACATCATTCCGCGCGCACTGTAGCAGAAATCAGCACCTAGGGCTATACTTTTGATAATGTCTACACCGGTAATAATCTTGCCTGCCGCCGCAATTTTAATTTCTTTACGCAGGTTATACTTTTCCAGTGTATTGTTTACAAAAGCCAGCGCATCAAACAAAGGCATCCCTAAACTATCTGTAAACTCTAGTGGCGCAGCTCCTGTACCGCCTTCAGCTCCATCAATGGTAATAAAGTCCGGCCAGATCTGGTTATGCATCATTTCCTGGCACAGGCGCACAAATTCCTGCTTGTTACCAATACAAAGTTTTATCCCGATGGGCTTTCCGTTAGATAAAAGGCGCAGCTTCTCAATAAACAACAGCATCGTAAACTGATCCGTGAAAGCGGAGTGGCCCGGAGGCGACGAAACCGTTGTAAAAGGCTCTACTTTACGGATAGCCGCAATCTCCAGGGTATTTTTAGCAGCCGGAAGTATACCGCCGTGGCCTGGCTTCGCTCCCTGCGACAGCTTAATTTCCACCATCTTGATGTTCGGGTGGGCTACCTGCTCAGCAAACAATTCTCCAGAAAAGCTGCCATCTTTTGCGCGGCAACCAAAATAACCTGTACCAATTTGCCAGATCAAATCACCACCGCCTTCAATATGGAACGGGCTGACGCCGCCTTCGCCGGTATTATGCGCAAACCCGCCAAGTTTGGCTCCGCCGCTGAGTGCCGTAACCGCTGTTTTGCTGAGCGAGCCGTAACTCATGGCAGAAATATTATAGATACTGGCGCTATAGGGCTGGCTGCAACGGCTACTGCCAACGGTTACGCGCAGGTCTTCGTCTTTTATATGTACCGGGAACATGCTGTGGGCCATCCACTCAAAGCCTGTTTCCTGGCTGTTGGCCTGCATCCCGAAGGGTACCGTTTCGCGCACATTTTTAGCACGCTGGTACACAATAGAACGCTGGCGTCGGCTGAAAGGCTTGCCATCCAGATCAGACTCGAAGAAATACTGACGCAGTTCCGGGCGTATACTTTCAAAAAGATAGCGTAAGTGCCCCAAAACCGGGTAGTTACGCAGTATGGAATGCTTGCCCTGCCGGATATCCTTGAAATACAGAACGTGCAGCGGAATAAGTACCACCAACGCCCAGGCCGCCCGCGGCTCGACAATTAGAAGCGATATGATAACCAGATACGCTGCATAAAAAGTATATGCAAGCGTTTGCCTAACACTGATGTTAGTTGCCATAGCTGAGAAAAAATGTAAGTTTATTAAATAGAGATTTTGCTGATGCAGGCTTTGTTTCCAGAACAACCTATACTTTAGTAAAGCATGTTTGGTGGTTCTGGCTTACTTGTTAAAGTCTTTCGGAGCAGAGAAAAAGTACAGGCAATAACCGTTCAGCGCGTCACTGAGAGAGACGTGGTGCGAGGCTGCTACAAACCCTGAAAGGGAAGTGCAGGCTACGGAAGCGTGTATGTTTTGTAAGTATGGTTGCACAGATGGCTGAATTACAAGGCAAAGGTAAATCTTTCTTTTCGAAATAACCTATACTTACGATGCGTAAATACAGGCCTGCGTTAGCGTACGTTTGCTGCGGCACTGCAGTTACCACAAACTCCAGGCCATTTGTAACCTGAAGCGGTCTTTTTCTGTTCAGCACATTTTACGTAGCTTTGTAACGTACAAGCACCGTACTAAATCAATCGTGTATAGCGCCGTTAGGTGCCAAACTTATTTCTATGGAATTAAAGACAATTCAGGACAAGATCAGCTACATTATTGGCCGCGACATGGCTGCTAATTTATACAAGCAAGGTATAGAAGTTGATGCGGAGCCATTTATGCAGGGCTTCAAAGAGATTTTAGAAGGCAAAGCCTCTACCCTTTCTCAGGAAGATGTGCAGCAGGCCATGATGGCGTTACAGCAGGAAATGGGCCAGAAACAAAGCGCCAGAACGGCACAGAATAAAAAAGCCGGCGAAGATTTCCTGGCTGAAAACAAAAACAAAGAGGGCGTAAAAACATTGCCAAGCGGCCTGCAATACCAGGTGCTGCAGGAAGGTAACGGCAAATCGCCATCTGCAAAAGACAGCGTAACCACACATTACCACGGCACCCTGATCGATGGCACTGTGTTCGACTCGTCGTATGAGCGTGGCCAACCAGCTACTTTCCCGGTTAACGGCGTAATTGCCGGCTGGACAGAAGCTTTACAGTTAATGAAAGAAGGCGCTAAATGGCGACTGTTCATCCCATCAAACCTGGCATATGGCTCGCAAGGCGCAGGCGATGTGATCGGACCGGATGCAGCCCTTGTTTTTGACGTTGAACTGATCTCGGTTAACTAATCAGAAGCACAAAAAACTATTTGAACGGGACCTTTGGTATGTATACTAAAGGTCCCGTTTTTGTTTGGTTTATACGTTGGGCTGGTATAAAGTATAAATCCCGGGAAAGAGTCCTTTATATGTTGTATGCTTTCACCATCCCGAACAAAACAACACAGGAACCGTTGAGTAGATAGTTATTTTCTCTCACTAAAAAGTTCAGATATATGGCTACAGACCCTCACGAAGGCAGTAAATTCTTAGAAAGCGTTCACCAGTTTTTTGATCATGCTGCCAGCTTTTCAAGGTTAGACCCCGGTATACTGGCACAAATAAAAGCATGCAACAGCGTGTACAAAATTTCTTTTCCTGTTGAGGTGGATGGCAAGATAGAAGTATTCGAAGGCATCCGGGTACAGCACAGCCAGCACAAATTACCCTCCAAAGGTGGTATCCGGTTTAGCATGCAGGTAGATGAGGACGAAGTAAAAGCGCTTGCCACCCTGATGACCTTTAAATGTGCCGTGGTAGATGTGCCTTTTGGCGGTGCGAAAGGCGGCGTTAAAATTAATCCCCGCACCTCTTCGGTTAAAACACTCGAAAAAGTTACCCGCCGCTATGCAGCCGAACTTATAAAGAAAAACCTGATCGGCCCGGCAACAGATGTTCCGGCTCCGGATTACGGCACAGGCAGCCGCGAAATGGCCTGGATAGCCGATACGTATCAGGCTTTAAAATATGGCGAAACCAATGCGCTGGGTTGCGTAACAGGTAAACCTGTAGGCCAGGGCGGTATCAGAGGGCGAGCCGATGCGACAGGACTTGGCGTATACTTTGGCATACGCGAAGCACTAGCGGATACAGACCTCCTGAAAGATACGGGCATAACAGGCACCACCCTGCAGGGCAAGCGCATTATTGTGCAGGGCCTTGGTAACGTGGGCTATCATTCTGCGGCCTATTGCCAGCAGGATGGCGCTTTGATTATCGGCATCGCCGAGCGTGAGGGCGGTATTTATAACCCGGACGGCATTGATGTAGCAGAAGCTTTCAAGCATCGCACCGAAACAGGCTCCATTCTGAACTTCGCGAACAGCCGGAACATCGAGAATTCACTGGATTTGCTGGAAATGGAATGTGATATCCTGATACCGGCCGCACTCGAAAACCAGATAAACGACCAGAACGCAGCTAACATCAAAGCTAAAATAGTAGCGGAAGGAGCCAACGGACCTGTAACCCGAGAAGCCGAGCAGGTTTTGCTAAGCAATGGCATTATCGTAATTCCGGATTTGTACTTAAACGCCGGTGGCGTTACCGTATCTTATTTTGAGTGGCTTAAAAACCTGTCGAATGTGCGTTTTGGCAGAATGGGCAAACGTGCCGAAGAAGCCAGCTACCGTAAACTGGTAGATGCCATCGAACTAACATCCGGTAAAAGTATAACAGCCCAGGAGCGAGCTCTGTTAACGCAAGGCGCTGATGAAGTTGACCTGGTACGTTCCGGATTAGAGGATACGATGATCAATGCGTATCATGAAATTAGGAATGTGATGCGCCAGAAAAATATCTCAGACATGAGAACAGCAGCCTTCCTGCTGGCCATCGAGAAGATCGGGGTGAGTTACGAATCGCTGGGAATATTTCCGTAAGCTACAAAAGTATCAGATCAAAAATTCATGGGCCATGGGCAGCACAGCTGTATCATGGCCTTTTTTTATACTTTCCAGCCAAAACCACGCCTCTTCCTGCGAAGTGAAATAGTTAAAATGAATGGCAGCGTGCGCCTGGCTATCTGCCGGGAGCTGATAGTTTACGATTAACGCCTTAAAGTGGTCTTCTGAAAATACAACTGCCGCATAAATCGTCTTCTGTATCTTTCTATAAAATTCAGGATAAAACTCAATGGCGAGCCAGGCTTCATATTCCCGTTCCAAAGAGCCTATCAGTGTAAGGTCGGTACAGAAATACGTTAAGGGCTGGTTTGCCATCACGTATTCGGAACACTTCAGGTACGTTTCCCTGAATGAGCA
The DNA here is from genome assembly GCF_003284895.1 of Pontibacter arcticus. GTDB lineage: Bacteria > Bacteroidota > Bacteroidia > Cytophagales > Hymenobacteraceae > Pontibacter > Pontibacter arcticus. The sequence continues at coordinate 438,670 of NZ_QMDV01000004.1, read as the reverse complement.
ATCATCCGGCTGCACTTTCCACCTGATTATCAAGGCTTCCGCCCTATTAACATGTGCCACTTCAACAAATGGTGTTTCGTGTATCACCAAATACATTTAATACAATTTAGTTTAAAACAAGTTCGCAATTAAATAGTAATTTCTGAATGTACAAACCATTTATTTCAAAGATCTAAAGTATTTGTGTGTTTTTTTAATTATACTTGGTATTGTATTGTTTTAAGATGGATGCCTCCAAAAATAAAAATCGTAACCTGTTCGCTTTATACTTGTACACAGTCCATACCCATCAAAAAGTATTTTTTAATTCGCTTCACCAACTATGAAAAAGTATAATCCTTTTATACTACCGGTCGCGATATTAGGCGCGAGCCTGATCATCTGTATGCTTATTTTTACGATGATCTGGAAAGCACGTGACCAGGCCAACCAGACCATCACCGTAACCGGCTCCGCCAAACGCGAAATACAATCTGATCTGGGTATTTTACGCGGTACGCTGCAGGTATCGGGCCCTACAGCCGAAGTAGCTTATCAAACGCTTTTAAGTCAGCGGCCGCAGGTACTGGCCTACATTGCCAGCCAGGGCTTCCCGGATAAAGACGTGAACCAAACTACCATTAACCTGAACCCGGTTTATGAAATGAGCCAGCAAGGCTACCCCACCAGCAGGATCATGTACTATACCGCCAACCAAAGTATAGATGTAAAATCCGGGGATGTGAACAAGATAAAACAAGTTTCGCTGGATATTACGTCGCTCGTTAACAAGGGCATCAGTTTCTCGGTAAACCCGCCTGAATACTATTATACTAAGCTTGCCGAACTGAAGATCGAGATACAAGCCGATGCGGCAAAAGATGCGCTGAACCGCGCCCGCAAAATAGCAGAAGCAACCGGTAGCGACCTCGGCCCTATTTCCAATGCCCGGATGGGCGTGATCCAGATAACACCGGTAAACTCGAATATGATCTCGGATTACGGCATTAACGATGTCTCGTCTATCGAAAAAGAAATAACTGCTGTCGTTAACGCGTCTTTTAGGCTGGATTAAGCAAAGTATAACGTATAAAAAAGCGGCGCTGCAGTTTAACTTGCAGCGCCGCTTTTTTATACTTCGTTTTTAAACTTTAAGAGCCGGTTATACCCAGCCATTTGTTGTAGATCTTCGTTTGCACGGCAGTCGGGTTCTCTACGCGCTCAAGTACATACTTTATACTTTGGTCTTTCAGGATAGGTACCTGCAGGGTCTGTAATTTACCGTCGCGGGCTACAACAACTTCAGCCTTCTCTCCTATCTTAAGCGCCGCAACTACATTACGGATGTCACTTTCGGTGCGGTAACCGTTTATTGCAATTATCTCGTCGTTTACGTTAAGGCCGCCTTCCCAGACACTGGAGCCACGGCTAACGCCCGTTACCATTACTTTGCCGGCGCTCACCGATGTAGCGGCTCCCCAACTTGGTTCGTTTCTGTTAGCATTCTGGTTTGTAACCCGTAAACCGGCTGCCTCAAAGTAAGCGTTGTAATCCGGCGTTTTGGTACCGTTCACGAAATCATTAAAGAACGCATCCATACTTTTGCCGGCTGCTTTGGCCAGCTCTTCTTTAAATTCGGTTTCGGTAAAACCACGGTCCAGCTTTTCGTAATAGCGTGCATACATCGCCCGCATCACATCATCCAGGCTTTTCTCGCCCTGTGTGCTTTTCATGATTTCCATGTTAAGCAGATGCCCTAAAACACCTCCTTTGGTGTAGTACGATACTTCGGCGTTATTTGAGTTTTCGTTGCGGCGGTAGTACTTTATCCAGGCATCAAAGCTGGACTCGGACACCGGCTGAATTTTATTGCCCGGCGTGTTCTCCACTGAATTTATACTTCCGGCCACAATATCAAGGTACTGCTTCGGGGCTGTATAGCCGGCACGGCGCACGATCAGATCATCGTAATAACTCGTAATTCCTTCCGATACCCACAGCAGGCGCGTGTAATTTTCTTTGGTATAATCAAAGGGCCCAAGTGGTGCCGGGCGCAGGCGTTTTACGTTCCAGAGGTGAAAATACTCGTGTGCAACCAGGCTTAAGAAACCGTTATAGGCACTCTCCGAAGTATAGTTCCAACGGGAAGTTTGCAACGTAGTGGAGTTGAGGTGCTCCAGGCCACCACCGCCACGGTTCAGGTTATGCACGATAAATACATAGCGATCTACGGGTAGCTTACCGAAAATTTTAATCGATTCTTCCACCACTTTCTGCATATCAGCCATCAGCTTTTTGGGCTCATAGTTTCCGCCGCCATACATGGCTACTTCGTGGGGCACACCCTGAGCCGTAAAGTTGTATACTTCGTGCGTACCAATTTCCAAGGGAGAATCTGCCAGCACATCGTAATCCGGGAAAGTATAGGTAAACTTAGCAGTGCTTTTTAAACCTGTGGATACTTTATCCCAACCCTGATAAGGTTCCACTTTCAGAGTGCCGGACTGGTTTTTATAGCCATCAGGGTACATAAAAATGCTGGTTCCGTTCACGTAGCCATGCGAAGCATCCAGAAAACTGGTACGAACCGACAGCTCAAAAGCATACACTTTATACTTCAGGCGTACTAGGTCGGCGCGGTTACTGTACACGCGCCAGGTGTTTTTGTTTATTTTTTCGGAGCGAAGGGTTTGGCCGGCTTTGTCTGTGGCAGTTACGCTTTCTACGTTTTTAGAAAACTCGCGCACCAGGTACGAGCCCGGCGCCCAGACAGGCATTACAAAATCGATGTACTTTTTGCGCGCGCCGGATAGCTCTGCTTCTACCTCAAAATAATGTGTGTGGGGTTCCGGCATCCGCAAGGTATACTTCAGATCTGCGGCAAAGGCGGCGTTGCCGGCTATGGCAAGAACCCAGAAAGTAAATAGTAAGATTAGTTTGATACGCTTTTGGAAGAGCATAGTAAGGCTTTATGGTTAAACATTAAAAAGCATTTTACGATAATTAACCTGCTTTTCAAAATAGAGCCTTTTACTTTCCCAAAAACAAAGGAATTACGATTGCAAAGTCCTGGATTTTGCCGCATCCAGCCAGGCCAGTGCTTCCTGCTCTTCGCAAAAATTATTGAATTTTATAAACGTGTTGCAGCTCATCAGCCCTAGCTTCCCTACCTCTGCAAGTAAGTGCTGGTAGCAGCTTTCGGAAAGGAGCATGGCCATAAAGTTATCCGAGCCCAGCTGTATCATCAGTTGCGGAAAAAAAGTGGAATAGATCCAGGCTTCTTCTTCTTCTTCCAGTTTGCCTATTGCCTTAAAATCAAGGAGCCATTCTTTTATATGGTTGGCTTTAGCGCACTCAAGCGCTTGCAACAGGCTTCTTTTGAAATCATCTGTTGTGAAAGCACTTATTATTCTGATGAAAATTCTTTTCTGCTCAGTGTTGCAGGTTACTTCTATAGACTCGGCGTTATACTTTAATATCATGCTACATACTTCTCCCAATTTAAAAGATTGCAATTATTTATACTTATAATTAAAAACTTAACAACATTTGTTTCATTTGAATATAGTTTATTGTGAATGATGCTAAACCACTGGCAGAACGATACTATTGGAAGGTAAACTATTTAGTGCGGTTAAAATGTTATGGTTATTGATAACCAGAGCCCAGTAAAAAGCCAGAACATTTGCCTGTGGCATGGTTTTAGAAAGTACAGGCCTGCAACCATTAACCTGACCTATGAAAAAGATACATTTGCTGATACTCGCCCCTTTATTGCTTTTACTTGTAATGGCTTATGCCAGGCCTATACAGTTTGCAGCACCTGAAAAGTATGAAATAACTAAAACGCCCGCACCGGAAACAATAGAGCCTGTTACGCTGGCCCCGGCAGCTGATACGGCAAAGGAGCTTTTAACATATGCCCATACTTTGTTGGGAACGCCTTATACTTATACAGGCATCACGCCGGAAACCGGCTTTGATTGCTCCGGATTTGTAACACACGTATTTGCTTCTGAAAGTATAAAAGTGCCGCATTCGTCTGCTTTGCAGGCCAAAGAAGGAGTATCGGTTACAAAAGCAGCAGCCCAGGCAGGAGACATTATCATTTTTACCGGCACTAACCTGAGCGTCAGAACGCCGGGCCATACCGGCATCATACTTTCTACAGCTAACGATACCATCTCGTTTATACATTCATCTTCTAACGGTGGTGTTAAAATCAGTAAAGTGGAAGGCACCCGTTACAACGATCGTTTTCTGGGAATCAGGAGGGTATTATAACCGCTTGTAAATTCGAAGTATACATTCGTGCTAATACGACGTAAAAAAGTACCGAACTTCATAGTTCGGTACTTTTTTCATTTAAAGGTTATTACGTATGCTACCATCTTACACCGTAAACGCACTGAATGCGCTTGTTCTGCTACTGGCCGGGCTTATCAGCTATGCCCTCCATCCTGTTATTGAAATGCTGATTGCACCGCTGCTGGGTGTTATTCTTTTACTGTTTACCTATCATTTGCGCAGGCACAACCGTTTTGTGCTACATACTATTACAGCTATTACCCTGCTTGCTGGTATATATTTTATGCTGTTGTTTGAGCCCGAATTATTTAGCTGGGAGAACGAGCAGCCGGCTTTCCTGGTGATGGGGCTTAGCTGTTTTATAGCAACATTATTTTATGTGGGGAGTTTTGTGCGGGAACGCCGGCAGCGCGATAACACGCTTTACAAAGAAGATCTGTAAATAAAAAAAGAACGCGCGATGTAGCCCGTCAAGATACATCACGCGTTCCAAGAATCCTTCTTTACCTCAGCAAGCGATACACTATTGGTGTGCATCATCCGAAGACCAAAAAAAGGCAATATTACTGCGCAAGCAGTAAGGGTACTGCTTACTAAGCCAGCCCACAATTAAAGTGAACAATATTACCTCGGCTTACTAAGACGTCTGATGGATTAGACATAGCACCTCCCTTCTTTTAAGTTCGACATAATCCCTGATTGCCAGCCTGTGTTGAGCAGACTTTACATGAGGGGCGTAGCACCCGCTACTGTTTCTTAAAGCTAAAAGAATAGTAAAAAGTTCACAAGGATTTGCGGATATTTTTCAATAAAAATGTTTTAACAATCCCTCCCGCAAGCGACCCGTTGCATCCTCCTAAACCTCAGACAGATATAAAAATTAATAAGTATAAATGCTGTGTAGAAATTAATCTGGCATTTATTTTTTAATTTTTTTCAAATGAATCTATAAATGGGTCGAAAATTGTATCATCCGAATTAAATAATTTATTACCTTACAAAACCTTTACTAAACTAAAACATTATCATCATGAAAAAGCACCTGTTCACCTTTGTTGTGCTCATGCTGTTTGCATCTGTTGCGTGGGCTCAGAAGCTCTCCCCGGTTGGCATATGGACAAATGAAGACGGCAAAGCCAAATTCGAGATCTACAAGTGCGGCGATAAGCTGTGCGGGAAATTGGTAACCCTGAAAGAACCGTTAAAGAACGGCAAACCGAAAGTAGACGAGAATAACCCGAACAAAAAACTGGCTACACGTCCGTTGCAAGGCTTGGAGTTTATGAAAGGCTTTAAGTATGACGGTGATAACAAATGGGATGATGGCACGATCTACGATCCGGAAAGTGGCAAAACCTATGCCTGCTACATGAAAATGAACGGCAATGATAAAATGGAAGTGAAAGGCTATATCGGCATTTCACTAATAGGCAGAACCCAGCACTGGACCCGCGTTCAGTAACCACACATAATTTATTAACAAAAAAGGTTGGCTTTTACGGGCCAACCTTTTTTGTTTTAGAGCGTGCAGCAAGTATACTTTAATCTACCTGAAGTATTTTATATTCTTTATCACGGAACGTAAAGGTATCGCCGGCCACTTTTCCGGCCATCACCTTGTATAACGGCGACATGCCGGAAATAGCAAAGTATGATTCGCCATCAATCTTCACCTCTCCCAGGCTAACGCCGATAAAATAATTCTGAAGCTCGGTATGCACCACAGCACCCAGCGATATATCATGGTTTGCTTTGGTTACATTAATGCGCTTCAGCACGGCCATGGTAGAAAGCAACTCATCCAGCTGGCGCGCATACATATCGCGCTGTATCTGGCAGGCCTCCCGAAAAGACTCAAACTTATCTTCCATGGCTCCCTGGTGCTCGTTTGCGCTTTCCTGCGCAACGTCCATAGCATCTTTGGCCGCTTTTATCTGGTCGTTCATGAGCCTGGTGCACTCCTGAAGCAATTTTTTCTTAGTTTCGAGTTCTTGTGTCAACATATATTCCATAGTGCTATCTGGTCAGGAAAACAGCAGCTCAGTCTAAGCCGTTTACGTTCCTTTGTTATGAAGTTAAGTTTGTTGTAAGAGTGATTTTACGGATACTTATTTCTGGATAAAGCAGAAGTACCTAATTTGCAGCTAAACTATTTAAAACAAAATTTGTTTTAGGTAAAATATCAAATGCCGTTTAACGAATTTCTAAAACGATTGTTGGGGTCTGCCGGAATTTCTTCAACGTGTACCACGCTCCGTCGCAGTTCCGGTTTCAGGGCTGGCTACCAGGCCGCAGTTACCAGTGGCGCTATACCACAGTTGGCTGCTTCTTTTTTTAAGACGTTCCATTACCAGTTAGCAGGCCTGCCAACCAATCTAAGGGTGCAGTACATGACGGAAGGAAACCGCCAAAGCCTGATCCTTTTCTATGATACGACCATCAAGCCAACAGATTTTTTATACTTGTTTGAGTACCTGAAAGAGCAGGTATTGCTGCAGGAATACACCATGCATTGTGCCGATAAGCGCGAATTGCAGCACGAACGCTACACAGAACAAGTAGAGAAATACCTGCTCGTACCGCCCGCTAAAGATGTGGCTGGCACCAGCCTTTTTAACCAGCGCTACGGAAACATTGCCCTGGATTATGTGAAGGTGAATAACAAACCGGGCTACATCCGCCTTTCAGCAAACGCATATACCGACCCGTATTTTTCGGAAGTGCTGACTTTTACTGATCTGATCGAAAAGGTCCTGCACCCGCGCCAAGGTGAAGTATAAACTTTATCACGACATCGACAGGAAAACCAGGTATAAACCCAGCCACAGAAAATCCATGAAGTGCCAGTAACTGCGCAGCATCGAGAGCTGTAGCCTTCTGTACGGATCGCGGATAAAGATAAGAGTACGTACACTATCCGAGGCCATATGCACTGTTTTAAAGAACAGGAAAGAAAGGAAGATGACCCCGCCCAGCAAGTGTAAAATATGGAGTGCCGAAATCAGGTAAAGATAAGTGCTGGCTGCTTTGCCCGTAAAGTATAAACCGGACGCCTCCAGCTCCCGCCAGCCCATTAGTTGTGCCCCGATAAAAAACAACCCAAGCAGCAACGTTAGCCCCAAGTATTTGGACATCCGTTTGAGTTTGTCTTTTTTATAAAGGCGTTCTACCTGGCCTAAAGTATAACTGCTGAATAAAAGCAGCAGCGTACTGATACTGAAAAACTTGGGCAGCTTAAAACCTGTAGAAAATCCGCCCGATTGTGCGAAAGCGATGATCAATATTAAGAAAAGCATGCTAATGCCCATCATGCTCAGGTACAGGAGCATGCGCAGCGGGTGCATTTGTTCGATGTTGCCAAAGGCCGAGCGTTGTCTCGAATCTACTTTATTTTTTTTGTCTTGATTCATCCCTTTCAGTTCAACTTGTGGTGGCTTAGGGAAGTTACCTCGCGCATGGTGTAAGGTGTAAATAACGCAGTTTATCTTCTAGTACTTTTATACCCCAAGCACGGTTGCATGGTTGTACGATTTGCACTTATAATTTACCTGCCGGCACATTATCCCCTTAATATCTGAACAATTGCCCCGCCCTGTTACTTATACTTCTGATCCCGGAAAAAACATGCTTATAACCTGTTGCATTATAAGACCTTATCTCCTGATCTTGCGTTACACAAAATTAAAGTCACTTTTTATAACCGAGCTTCCCTATGAAAAAACTTTACCATACTTTCTTTCTTCCGCTTCTGCTTTTTGGCGCACTGTTATTACCGCCCAAGGTGCTGGCCCAGCCTGTAGTTAATTACACAAGTGGCAACAACATTTTACTTACATTGGAAGGGGTGGCGCAACCCTACAATTTCACTTCATCGGACCTGCTCGTATTTTATAACCGGCAAACCCAGAAGCTGGAATGCCGGCTTAACCTGGCCAACCTGTTGCCTGCTTCGGATACTTTACCTGCCACCATGGCTTATGAAGTTTTGTACGGGGCCAAATACCCGGAGCTGTTCTTTTCAATTGCAGTGCCCATCGAAAAAATAAATTCCCGGACGCCTTACCCGCAAACCATAAACAGCCAGATAAGTATAATGTTACAAGGCGTTACCAACGAGACTGTAGCAGCTATCCAGTTTTCACCAGACGAGAACGCCATTATCTTCGGAACAACGCTTAACCTGCTGCTCGAAAATTTTCAGGCAAGTATACCGGCCAAGTACCTTCCCCTCCTCACAGGCCGTGTTGGCCTAACGATCCGAAGTGCCCGCTGGGCCCGCCCGCCCACACGTTAAACAGCGCTAACCTATACTTAAAGTATAACTTAATATAGATCACTCTATATACTTGAATAAAAGAAACAAGTAAAGTACACTATACAATTTTTACACATCTTATACTTTGTCGATTTATACGCCACTTTACAGCATGATGAAAGTATGGCTTTAAAAAAGCGGAGTTCAAGCAGCTTATGCAACTAGGCCAGTAAAGGTTTCCTATAGCCTCCTGAAAATCAATTGACCAAACCCATCCTCTAAACTTTCTCAGCTTATTCTGGAAAGGTTAAGCTACCCTGTTGCTCCTATTATCACATAATTAGTAGCTGAATTTATACTTAGCATTAACAATCATATAAAATTGATAATCAAAAGTATAACTACTAATTACACTTATTACCCAAGATCAGGACAGTTACTTTTGGGTGAATAAATTTTTAATGTTTTGGGTAAAGCTTATATTTACTTTGTCTCAAACACACCATCCACTATGAAGAAGACCTTGCTTTTATTTACTGCCCTGTTATCGTTTTACGGTTGCAAGCAAGCGACCACAAACACCACAGAGCCAGCAACTGAACAATCCACTACAGCCAACACAAACAGGTTTGGTGCTTCCGTTGAAGAAGGCGAGGCCATTGCCCCTACCGAACTGGTGAAACAGGTGGCAGGTCAGGATTCGATACAGGCTACCGTCGCGGCCGAAGTAGTGGAAAGCTGCCAGGCAAAAGGCTGCTGGATGGATGTGAAACTGGCAGATGGCAACAGTATGAAAGTAACGTTCCGGGATTATGGCTTCTTCCTTCCGATCGAAGACCTGAAAGGCCGAACAGCGGTATTTACCGGCACAGCCAAACAAGAGCTTATCTCGGTAGCAGACCAGCAGCATTACGCCAAAGACGCCGGCAAAACAGATGCAGAAGTTGCCCTGATCACACAGCCAAAACAAGAACTGCGCTTTGTAGCAGATGGCGTGATTCTGAAATAAAAGGATTACAGCAAACCTTTTTTTGGAGTAAACTAAAATAGGCAACAGCCTGTGCAAGTATACAGGCTGTTGCCTATTTTTACGACGTATAAACAGACCTTTAGCATGACGCCAGCAACAGATCCGGTTCAGGAAATAAACGAGCTTACCCAACGCATCAACTACCTTAATTACCAGTATTACCAGAACAGCATTTCGGAGGTATCCGATTTTGAGTTTGACCAGCTACTGAAACGGCTTCAGGACCTGGAAGAGCAGTACCCGGATCTGCGCCAGCCCAACTCCCCTACCCAGCGTGTGGGCGGCAGTATCACTAAAAACTTCGAAACGGTGCACCATACCTGGCCTATGCTATCGCTGGGCAATACCTATTCGGAAGAAGATTTACGTGAGTTCGATAACCGGGTACGCAAGGCCATTGGTGAGCAGGTAGAGTATGTGTGTGAGCAGAAGTTTGACGGTGTCGCTATCAGCCTAAAGTATGAAAACGGCAATTTTGTGCAGGGCGCCACCCGTGGCGATGGCACGCGCGGCGATAATATAACGGCCAATGTGCGTACCATCCGGGATGTTCCGTTGCAGGTGCATGGCCAGGATTACCCCGAACTGTTTGAAGTACGTGGCGAGGTTTTTCTGCCGTTGCCTGTATTTGAACAACTGAATGCCGAGCGCGAAGAAGCCGGCGACCAGTTGCTGGCCAACCCAAGAAACGCTGCTTCCGGCACCTTAAAGCAACAGGATTCTGCTATTGTAGCCTACCGGAAACTGGGCTGTTTTTCTTATAGTTTTCATTCAGATAAACCGGTATTTGATACTCATTCTGAGAGCCTTGAAGCCATACACCGATGGGGATTTAAAGTATCGAATACGTGGCGCAAATGCGAATCTGTGGAAGAAGTGCTGGCCTACATTAAAGAATGGGAAACGCGCCGTTTTGAACTGCCCATTGCAACTGATGGCGTGGTAGTGAAAGTGAACAGTTATGCCCTGCAACAAGAGCTTGGTTATACTTCTAAGAGCCCACGTTGGGCCATTGCGTATAAATACCCGGCCATGAGTGCCGCCACGCAGTTGCTCGGCATCCAGTACCAGGTCGGGCGCACCGGAGCCGTTACGCCGGTTGCTTTGTTACAGCCTGTCACCTTAGCGGGCACTGTGGTAAAGCGCGCCTCGGTACACAACGCCAATGAAATTCAGCGCCTCGATCTGCGCCTGGGCGATACGGTTTATGTGGAAAAAGGCGGAGAGATAATTCCTAAAATTACCGGTGTTGATGTAACCAAACGCCCTGCCGACAGCATAGAAATCGTGTACCCGACCGAGTGCCCAGCCTGCCAGACACCGTTGGTACGCCTAGAAGGGGAAGCACACTTTTACTGCCCGAACGAGAAAGGTTGCGAGCCGCAGTTGCTGGCGAAGATGGAACACTTCATCAGCCGCAAGGCTATGAATGTGGATGAACTTGGCCCTAAAACATTGGAGCAACTCTACAAAGCAGGTTTTGTGAACAATGTAGCCGACCTCTACGACCTGATGTTTGACCAACTGGCTAACCTGGAACGTATGGGTGAAAAATCGGCTAACAACATTTTAAATAGCCTCGAAAAATCAAAGCAATCGCCATTCGACCGCGTGCTGTTTGCGCTGGGTATCCGGTTAGTAGGCAGCACGGTAGCAAAAAAACTGACCGAACAATTCCCTGATCTGCAAGCGTTGCGCGGCGCCACGTACGAAGAACTGATCGCCGTAAATGAAATTGGCGGGCGCATTGCCAACTCGATTATCGCCTACTTCCAGGACCCGGAACATGTAGCCATCGTAGAGCGCCTGCAGGCTGCCGGGCTTAAATTTAAATCCGAAAAAGAAGTTCTTGTACTTGAAAGTGATAAGCTGGAAGGCAAAACCTTTGTGATATCCGGTGTTTTTGAAAGTATAAGCCGCGAAGAATTACAGCAACTCATACAGGCACATGGCGGCAAAGTGGTCAGTTCTATCTCAGCAAAACTAAATTACCTGGTAGCAGGTGCTAAGATGGGCCCGGCCAAACTCGAGAAAGCTACCAAACTAGGCATCGCCATACTTTCCGAAGAAGATTTTTTAAGTATGATCCGGGAATAACGGAAGCTATACTTTATACTTTACCTAACTGCTTATCGGGCTTAAAATGGCGTTGGTTGTTTACTTTTTGCTGTTGGTATATTGTTGTAAACTTATATTTATAAAATAAGCGGAAATCCTTATCTTTCAGAGATAAAGAAATCAGATATACGGCTTGCTACACAACAGTAAGTTGTAGATCTAAAATATAAAACATTGCCCTACAGCCATTTAACCTTACCCGATATCACCATGAAAAAGCGCTACCAGCTTGCCGTTCACGTTTCGTGCTGGCTTATACTGGTAGGCTGGATCTTTACGTCTCTGCAGTCGAGCGGCAACCTGTCGTTTGGTAAAAGCCTGGATGTAATTGTAGGCCTGGCGTTCATGTTGCTGCTTTTCTACTTTAACTGGTTTGTGCTGATTCCGCGCTTTCTGGCCAAAGACAAAGTACTGCTTTACATCGGGGCTGTTTTATGCTCGCTGGTTGTGCTGGCGCTGGTACGCTCGCCCCTCGATTACTTGGTTTTTAAAGACTATAATCCGCAGCTTCAGAATATCTACACCCAGCAAAGCCTAATCGAGCATGCATTGGGCGGCCTGATCGTGTGTTTTATCAGTTCTGGTTTAAAAGTAACGGGCAATTATATCCGGAACGAGCGCCGCAACAAAGAGCTCGAAAACCAGAAACTCGCCGCCGAACTGGCCTTCCTGAAATCGCAGGTGAACCCGCATTTCCTGTTCAATACCCTAAACAATATTTACTCGCTAGCCTACAAGCAATCCCCCGAAACGCCGGATGCCATCATGAAACTGTCGCTGCTGATGCGGTATATGCTTTATGAGAGCAACGATGCGCTGGTATCTTTGGAGAAGGAAGTAGACCACATCAAAAACTTTATAGACCTGCAAAAGCTGCGCTTACGCGAACAGACAAGTATAAAATTTAACATCGAAGGCGAACCGAGCGGAAAACAAATTGCTCCGATGTTGCTGATGACGCTGGTCGAAAACGCGTTTAAACATGGCCTGGTAAGCAAGAACGAGATTGGGATCATTCTTAACCTGACCGTGAAAGAGGATTCGCTTTTGTTTAGCACTATTAATAACACCAGCTCGCACAAAAAGCGCGAATTTGGCGGCATCGGCCTCGAAAACCTGAAACGCCGCTTAAACCTACTGTACACCAACCAGCACCAGCTCACCTTCGAAGAAAAAGAAGGCACTTTCTACGCTACGCTGAAACTATACTTTACTGACTCCCAAAAATAATCCCATGAAAATACGTTGCTTAGCTATTGATGATGAACCGCTTGCACTCGATATAATTGAGAGTTATGTAAGTAAACTGCCTTTCCTGGAGTTGGTACAAACCTGTTCCAGTGCCACAGAAGCCATGCAGGTGCTGCAAACCGAGCAGATCGACCTGATGTTTCTGGATATCGAAATGCCCGAACTGACCGGTATGCAGTTCCTGAACATATTAAAGCAGCATCCGCTTGTCATTTTTACTACAGCCTACCCGGATTACGCCCTGGAGGGTTTTAACCAGGATGCCGTGGATTACCTGCTGAAGCCTATCCCTTTCGACCGGTTTCTGAAAGCGGTAACCAAAGCCCAGGAACGCCTGCAGCGCAACGGCAAATCCTCCGAAAATCATACTTTGCCGGTTGCCCCAACGCCTGAGCAGGATTTTATGTTTGTGAAAGCAGACTATAAAATGATCCGCATCGATTTTAATGACATCCAGTGGATCGAGGGTTTGAAAGATTACATCATCATCCAGACAAAAGACCAGAAAATTATCACCCTGCTTTCGATGAACAAGATGATGGAGAAACTGCCGGATTCCAAGTTCCTGCGCGTGCACCGCTCCTTTATCGTGTCGCTTCAAAAAATAGACAGCATCGAGAAAAGCCGCATCCGCATCGGCCCGAAAGAAATTCCGATCGGTGAAGTATACAAAGAGCAGTTCCTGAAATGGGTAGAAGAAAATAACATACAATAAAGTTATGAGTCGCGAGTTTTGAGTGTTGAGTCAGGATATTCAGGGAAGAGACGAATTCATACTTGTCGGCTGCTTTAATGAGCATCATTTGCAGATGTCGATCCATAATTCGTAATTCGTACCTCGTAATTCGTAATTAGTAAACATGATTCAAGAAAAACTGAAAGGAACAGGCGTAGCCTTGGTAACGCCTTTCACAAAAGAGCTGGCCGTAGATTATGATGCGCTGCGTAAACTGCTCGATTTTACGATGGATGGCGGCGTAAATTACCTGGTTGTTAACGGCACCACCGCCGAATCAGTAACCACCACCAAAGCCGAACAAGCCGAAGTGCTGCGTTTTGTAAAGCAACACGTAAACCAGCGCGTGCCGTTGGTATATGGCCTGGGCGGAAACAATACCATGCAACTTTTAGAAACACTCCAGGAAGTTGACCTGAGCGGTGTTTCCGCCATACTTTCAGTTAGCCCTTACTATAACAAACCTTCCCAGCAAGGCATTTACCAGCATTATGTTCAGCTGGCCAACGCATCGCCGGTGCCGGTTATACTTTATAATGTGCCGGGCCGCACGGGTAGCAACATGGCACCGGAAACTACACTGCGCCTGGCTGCACACGAAAATATCATCGGCATAAAAGAAGCTTCCGGTAACCTGGAGCAGTGCATGCACATTGCCAAACACAAACCAAACGACTTTATGCTGATCAGCGGAGACGACCTGCTAACCGTACCGATGACTGCGTTCGGAGCTGTTGGTGTTATTTCAGTGCTGGCCAACGCTTTTCCGGACAGGTTCTGCAAGATGGTGGCGCTGGCGCTGGATGGCAACTTTAAAGATGCGTCTGAGCTGATGCTTAATTTTGTGGACATCAACCCCCTGATGTACGAAGAAGGCAATCCGGTTGGCGTAAAAGTGGTGCTGGAGCGTTTCGGCGTTTGCACCGCTCAGGTACGTTTGCCTTTAATGGAAGCCACATCAGGCCTGAAAGACAGGATTTTTAAATTACTGTAGTTTATACTTCAACTTTATACTTCCGGAAGCCAGGTACAGCTGTATCTGGCTTCCGGTTTTTTAAACAGGGTATTTGGCAAAAATAAATTCGAGTTATACTTCCTGCTTGCTTTCTAAATTTCAATTATCTTTGCGCCCTTAAAACAGCAGGTACACAAACAATTGTGCTGCTGCTTACACCCTTTATACTTCTTCATGGAAATTATTCAGTACCTCATAGATTTTATACTTCACATTGATGTGCATTTGGTAGAGTTGCTTCAGAAATACGAAAACTGGATCTATCTTATACTTTTCCTGATCGTGTTCTGCGAAACCGGTTTGGTGGTAACGCCTTTCCTGCCCGGCGACTCGTTGCTTTTTGCTATTGGCGCGCTGGCTGCCATTCCCGAATCAGGCATCAATCTGTTTTTAATCATCGCATTGCTTATCATAGCAGCCATTCTCGGCGACTCTTTCAACTACTTTACCGGGTTTAAATTTGGCGCAAAAGTGTTTCAGAAAGATTACTGGTTCTTAAAGCAGGACCATCTCATGCAGGCGCAGAAGTTCTACGAAAAGTATGGCGGGCGTACCATTATCTATGCGCGTTTTATTCCGATTGTGCGCACCTTTGCCCCGTTTGTGGCCGGTATCAGTAAGATGCAGTATAACCGTTTTATACTTTTTAATGTGGTAGGCGCTTTTGTCTGGGTGATGGGTTTTACCCTGTTAGGTTATTTAGTTGGCAATGCACCTATCGTTAAGAAAAATTTCACCTTCCTGATTCTGGCTATTATCGTACTATCTGTGTTACCTCCCGTTTGGCAAATTCTGAAACAGAAATTTGCTGGCAATAACAGCAATACACTTTAACCGTTTCGTTTTGTATGGAACAACACACGTTTAGTTTTATTTAAGCTAAGATGAGCCTTTCTCCTACGGCCAGCCGCATTTCCACGGCTGGCCTGCTTATTTCGCTGGGTATTATTTACGGCGATATCGGTACTTCGCCACTCTATGTGATGAAGGCCATTATTGGCAGCGCACCAATCTCTGAAATACTAGTTTATGGCGGTATTTCCTGTGTCTTTTGGACGCTAACCCTGCAAACCACCATTAAATATGTGCTCTTAACCCTGCAAGCCGATAACAACGGCGAAGGCGGCATTTTCTCGCTTTATACTTTAATACGGCGTAAAGCAAGCTGGCTGATCGTTCCGGCCATGATCGGGGGCGCGGCCTTACTGGCAGATGGTATTATTACGCCACCTATTTCGGTTTCGTCTGCTGTGGAAGGGCTGCGCATACTTTACCCTGATATTCCAACTGTACCTATCGTTCTGGTTATCCTCACGCTCATTTTCCTGTTGCAGAGTTTTGGTACCGAAATAGTGGGCAAAGCATTTGGGCCGATCATGTTCTTATGGTTCGCCATGCTGGGCTCGTTGGGTGCAATAAGCGTTATCACACACCCCGAAATTTTACAGGCGCTTAACCCATACTATGCCTACAATCTCCTTGTAAATTACCCGCAGGGCTTCTGGTTGCTGGGAGCTGTTTTCCTGTGTACAACGGGTGCTGAGGCACTTTATTCTGACCTGGGACACTGCGGCCGACCGAACATCCGGATAAGCTGGATATTTGTAAAACTGTGTTTGGTGCTTAACTACCTGGGCCAGGGCGCCTGGCTGATGGGCCACGCAGGCAGCCGCCTGACGGGCAATCCTTTTTATAGTTTAATGCCGAACTGGTTTTTGCTTACCGGGATCATCATTGCTACGATTGCCGCTATTATTGCCAGCCAGGCCCTGATCAGCGGTTCGTTCACGCTGATCAGTGAAGCTATCCGGTTAAATCTCTGGCCAAAAGTAAAGCTCGTTTACCCTACCAACCTGAAGGGACAGCTCTATGTACCAAGTATAAACTGGCTTTTGTGGCTGGGCTGTGTGGGCATCGTTTTATACTTTCAGGAATCGGAACACATGGAAGCGGCATACGGACTGGCCATTGCGATGGGCATGCTCTCCACTACCATCCTGATGAGCTATTACCTGTTCCATAAAGTAAAATCTGTTGTACTGGCTGCCATTTTCTTTAGCGTTTACCTGTGCATCGAGTCGGCTTTTATGCTCGCAAATCTGAGCAAGTTCTCGCATGGCGGCTGGGTTTCTTTGCTGATCGCAGGTATACTTTTAACCATAATGTACATCTGGATAAATGCCTTCCAGATAAAGCAAAGTTTAACGGAGTATGTTACGCTGAAAGATTATCTGCCAGCTCTGCGTGAGCTAAGCGAAGATGATACCATCCCGAAGTATACTACCCACCTGGTGTTTATGACAAGTGCGCCAGACCCGGAGGAGATCGAATCCAAAGTGATTTATTCTATTTTCCAGAAGCGGCCGAAGCGCGCCGATATTTACTGGTTTGTACACGTCGAAACCACAGACCAGCCTTATACCATGGAATATCATGTTCGGAAGTTGGGCGAGGAAGACGTTATCCGGGTTGATTTCCGGTTAGGTTTCCGGGTAGAGCAGCGCATTAACCTGTTTTTCCGGAAAGTAGTGGAAGAAATGGTAGCTAACAAAGAAGTGGATATCACCAGCCGTTATACTTCCCTGAACAGGCAGCACTTAATCGGCGACTTCCGGTTTGTAGTGCTCGAAAAATTCCTGAGCTACGAAAACGACCTGCCCTTTATCAAGCGCGTGATCATGGAGTGGTATTTCAATATAAAACAATTCACCAGCTCAGAAAGTAAGTGGTTTGGCCTGGATACCAGTTCTGTAAAAGTCGAAAAAGTACCACTGGTTATCATGCCTGCTCAATTACCTGAACTACAACGTATTACAAAATAGCTTATTCTGGTATTATCTTTTTTGCTGGCCTGCTTCCGATCATCCGGAGGCAGGCCAGCATTTTTTTATACTTTCCTCACCGCTTCTCTTACCCGCATCCTACTTGTTTTACCACGATTTTTTGGTATTTTCCTGTCTTGAATGTCAGTAAGCGCCTGCTGTTTTGCCTTAACCGGGTTTATACTTGCGCCGCTTACATTTCAGGTTAAGTCCGAAACATAGTACCCGTTCGCATAAATTACATCAATAAAACTACCTGTTCTAAGTACAACACATGGCTAACTTTTTCAAAAACATTCGTCGTCGGAAAGACCCAATGGCTCTGCTGGCTGATTTTAAAGACGACGGAGATATTGGCGGCACGCACCTGGTTCGCACCCTTCGCCTGAAAGACCTGGTATCATTTGGTATTGCTGCCATTATTGGCGCTGGTATCTTCAGCACCATTGGTAATGCGAGTGCCGCTGGCGGGCCCGGCGTTTCGTTTCTGTTTATTTTTACGGCCATTGCCTGCGGATTTTCGGCGTTATGTTATGCCCAGTTCGCTTCTACCATACCTGTTTCGGGTAGCGCCTATACGTATGCGTATGCATCATTCGGTGAATTGGTGGCCTGGATAATTGGCTGGGACCTGTTGATGGAATATGCCATCGGCAACATTGCCGTAGCGATTTCGTGGTCGGATTATTTTACGGCAGTGCTGCGTGGCATCGGCATCGGGCTACCCGAATACCTGACCATGGATTACCTGAGCGCTTCGCGTGGGTACGAGCAGGCAACGGCCTTACTGGCACAGGGCGGTACACTCGATACGTTGCCAAACACTGTTATGCAGGCATACCTGGCATGGCAGAATGCGCCCGTTTTAGCAGGCATGCGCTTTGTAGCCGATATTCCTGCGCTCGGTATTGTTATCCTGATCACGTACCTGGTTTATATCGGTATTAAAGAATCTAAAAAGACGGTTAATATACTGGTTATCCTGAAGTTGCTGGTAATCTTGCTGGTGATTGTGGTTGGCGCTTTTTACGTGAATACAGATAACTGGAGCCCGTTTGCGCCAAATGGCATATCCGGCATCATGAAAGGCGTTTCGGCTGTCTTCTTTGCCTACATTGGTTTTGATGCTATCTCCACCACAGCCGAAGAATGCGAAAACCCGCAACGCGATCTGCCTCGTGCCATGATCTTTGCGCTCATCATCTGTACAACACTCTACGTTATACTTGCCCTGATCCTGACTGGTATGGTTCCTTTTTCAGAACTGGCCGTAGGCGATCCGCTTGCTTATGTATTCTCAAGAGTTAACCTCGATGTGATAGCTGGCATTGTAGCTGTAAGTGCGATTATTGCGATGGCAAGTGTGTTGTTGGTTTTCCAGTATGGCCAGCCACGTATCTGGATGAGCATGAGCCGCGATGGTTTATTGCCGGGTCTTTTCTCCAGCATACATCCAAAGTATAAAACACCGTGGTTTGCTACCATTGTAACAGGTTTTGTAGTAGCTGTGCCTGCCCTATTTATGAACCTGACCGAAGTAACAGACCTGACCAGTATTGGTACCTTGTTTGCGTTTGTGCTGGTTTGCGGCGGCGTACTGGTGCAGCAGGACCGCAACGAGGTACCCATTTCGAAGAAAACATTTAAAGTGCCTTATATGAACAGCAAGTATGTTTTACCTATACTTATACTTACCGGCGTTGCGCTTTTATATGTGTTTAACAAAGAAGGAATGGCCCAGTTTTTTAGCATGACGGATGGCACCGAAACCGGATGGGAAGTGCTGAAGCATAAGCTCCCGATGATCGGTTTTATTATTATTACGATTATCATGACCATACTTTCCTTTACCCGAAACCTATCGTTGATTCCGGTACTTGGATTGCTTACTAACCTTTACCTGATGACGGAACTGGGCTTTACAAACTGGAGCCGTTTTCTGGCGTGGCTCGGGCTTGGGCTGATCATCTACTTTATTTACGGCTATCGCAAAAGCAAGCTGGCAACCAACGCCACTGCTACCAATTTGCCTGGCTAAAGAATTTGGTACAGCGTTTAAAGTATAAGAACTAATACTAAGTATATAGTACTCATTAAACTTATGACTTTATACTTGTGTTAATCCTTTAACTACTTTACAAGTAACCCGCATATCACGTTCGAACTCAAATTTAAAAAATGAAAAAGATACTTTTGCTCCCGCTTTTATTTTGCCTCTTTTTAGTTGCCTGTGATAAGGACGAACCAACTGAACCAACCGGGCCTGCTGCAAACGAACTCATACAAGGTACCTGGGTTACCCTGGAAATGAAGTATGAGCTGTTCAGTGCAAACGGCACCAAGCTGGCAGAGAAAAAAGATGTACAGTATGATCGGTTCACTTTTGAAAACGGCACCGTTACGGCATTGGACCCATTTGCTAACCCAACTTCAGCCACGTACAGGGTTACTGAGGGGAGCGGAAGCAATACGTCTTTATTTATGAATTTAGGTACATTGCCTACTTCTTTTATGGTCTTGGATATTGATAATTCCGGGTTATGGTTGCGTTCTGATGATGGCGGAGATACACAGAATTTAGGTACCGGGCTTAGTGATAAAGAAAAAAAGCTTGCTATTACCAGGTTAACAATTCAGCTCAATAAAATAAAATAGTTTGTTTTGACCACGTATAAATCATTAAAAAACCGCTGTAGCATTTACAGCGGTTTTTTAATGATTTAATTATTTGCTACCACCTGTCATCGTATCGGTCGTAGTTTTGGTTTGCGGAATCCCGGCTGCCGTAATGGTCGTTCCCAAAATCCCTGAACTCATCCTGGTTACCATAAGCCGCATCGTGCCTAAACCCGTGGTTACCTCTGCTATCGAAGTTGCGGTACTGATCGCCTTCTGCGGGATTATCGAAATTAGGGTTATACCCCATGTTATAGCGGTAAGGCGTACGGCGCTCGTTGTAGATCCAGTCCGGGCGGGAGAAATGATCTATACTATCCAAGCTGCTTTCGGTGCCGTTTTGCAAACCATACTCAGCACTCCGGGGTGTGGCATAATAGTTTGAGGTTTCATACATGGCATTGTAATGATCCTCGCGGCCATTTCCATGATCGTTCGTGTAGTTACGCGCATCGTTCATTTTACGGAACTCTTCGCGCTGCGCTCCCGAATCCGGGCTTGGTTCGTAGCGGCCATTCTCATAAGCATACCGGTACTGGTGGTCGGGTTGGTTATGATTATCCTGTTGCCTGAAGTGGCTATAATGATTCATTCTTTCGTTTCTCATAGTATTAGATTTCAACGGCCTATTTCATTTTGTGCCGTTTGTTAAAGATCAATTGACTGATTTATTACCTGTTGTTTCGGTTACGGTTTTCGGATTCCTGGTTCCAGCGGTCTAAGTTGCTGTTGTGGCTGCCTTCGCCGTAATGCGTCTGGCCTTCGGAATAATTTCTCCCTGCAAATCCGCCACTGTAATCATCATCATACATACGGTTATTTTGCTCGTAACGGCGGTAAGATTCATAGTCTCCGCGAGAACCGCGTGCCTGGTTTTCAGAGCGGCCACCCTGGTTTATATCATGGCCAAAACGCTCGTTTGACATGCCATAATCATCGCGGCGCTGGTTGCTGTTATCTCCTCTGTCGGAGTAATCTGAGTTACTGTAATCGGCACGCGGATCGTAGTGGCGGCCTGAGTTATAGGCGTTACGCGGCGAGAAGGTCATGCCATACATGTTGTCTGAGGAAGAAGAATCCTGCGCAAAATTCTGGCCGCTGTAGCGTGCGCCGCCTACCCCAAACCGGCCTTGCCTAGCCATCTGGTCCTGGTCGGCGTTGGAGTTGAAACTGTTGGTGTCGGTCCAGTCGTTTTCGGCGTTGCTGCCATATCCGCGGTTAAAGTTGGTATCTACGTTATAATTTCCTCTGTCTGAGCGCTGGCCGCTGTGGTGGTTATGCAGCCAGCGTGCATCCTGCTCATTGTGATCGCGGTAATCATCTTGTCTGTTTCTCATAGCTAAACAAATTTAAGTTTGTGGGTTTAGTTTACATCTCCCTTAAATACGTGTGCTACCACGTTCTGGGTTAAGGCCTTACTTTACTTATAAACTAAACCTGACGCGGAATCAACCGTTAAAAAAGTATAAACTAAACCTGATAACGACTATGGAAGGAAATAACTGGTATAACAGAACAGGCTATACAGACTATAGAAACCGTGCAGATGGCGATGAAAGGCCACTGGACCAGAGCGTGTTCCGGGGCTCCTATCGCTTAGATAACGACAGCCAGCACCATAACCAATCTACTTACAACCGCAACAACCAAAGACCTGATCAATTTAACGATCAGCACCGCGGAAACCAGCGCCATGACCAGGATTACGAACGCGACTGGAGCTCCAGGTATCATAACAGCCGGGGCGGTTTTGACAGAGAGGATTATAACGATAACCGTAACAGGAATTACCAGAATCAAAACCAGTACAACAACCAGCAGCAACGATCTTACAACGATGGCCGCCAGAGCAGGCAGTTCAGCAACGACCTGAACACAAATGCAAATTATGGCCCTGACAGCTATAACAATTATAATCGCGGCGAAAATTACGGAAATATGGCTGGCTCGCTTAGCTATGGGTATGATGGCACCTCCAATTATAATCCGGACTGGAACAACCGCTACGACCCGATGAGTGGTGAGATCGGAAGTAAGCATGGCCATTATGCCAGCCGCCGTCCAAATTTTTATACTGATGAGGACCGAGAAAACAACCCCGATGATTTCAGGCCTTTAGGAAGATTATAAACTCAACAGCCCCTACTTCACGTATAAACAGTACACTTAAACTTTAGAACGATGAGCAATAATCAGAATAATAACCAACAAAACGATTCGAACAAGAAAAATAACGACGATAAGAAAGCACCAAATATTAACCCGGTAGCAAAGCAGGATGTCGATAACGATGACCTGGAAAGCGGCCGCGTAGGTGGTGCACCATCACAGAAAAGTGGTAGCAGAGGCGCAGCAGATGTAACAGATGGCGGCCAAGATATGGGCAGCAGTGCAGGAAGCCACTAAGCTATACATTAAAAGTATAAAAGCGGGAAGTTGAAAAGCTTACCCGCTTTTTTTATGCGATTAAGTTAGCAAGGCAGCAGTAAACTATTCCGTTGGATTCCGGTTTAAGCCAACATATGCAAGTTTGCCGTAAATTTTCATACCTTCCTGCTTCAGCAAAGTATACCTCCCGTTTTGATACGGAAAGTATACGTAGCGTTAAAGTATAAATTACGGATACATTGTTATAACCCAGCTGCATGTTTCTTCCTGATCAACACATCGTTATAATTGGCAATGGCATAGCCGGCGCTACCCTTGCTATCAACCTCAGGAAGCAAAGTAACTGCAGCATAACATTGATCTCAGCCGAATCTGCCACACATTTTTCGAGGCCCGCGCTGATGTATGTTTACATGGGCCACATGCGTTACCAGGATATTGTGCCGTACGCCGACTGGTTCTGGCAGGCACAAAGTATAAACCTATTACACGATAAAGTAGAGCAGATCGATTTCAGTAAAAAGCAACTTGTACTGCAGCAAAGAACGCCTGTAAGGTATGATAAACTGGTATTGGCAACGGGCTCCGGTCTGGCTGGTACGCACTGGCTGAAGGCTAATATAAAAGGGGTGCAGGGCTTTGTGACCTTACAGGACCTGGAACTGATGCAGCAACAAACCCAACACATAAAACACGCTGTCATTGTGGGTGGCGGTCTGATCGGGATTGAAATGGCCGAGATGCTGCGCAGCAAAAAAATAGCTGTTACCATGCTGGTCCGGGACAGGCTTTTCTGGCGAAGCAATTTACCGGAGCAGGAAGCCGACCTCATAACCAGGCATATTCAGGAACATGGCATTGAAATCAGGTTTGAAGAAGAACTGGCAGAAATTATTGCGGATAAAAACAGGCAGGTTCAACGTATAAAAACTGTTGCTGGCCAGGAAATACCTTGTGAGTTTGTAGGGATAGCAACCGGCGTAAAACCTGCTGTGGATTTTTTACGAAGCTCAGAACTGGAGTTGGACAGAGGCATTCTGGTAAACGATTACTTCGAAACTTCCCTGCCGGGAGTATACGCCATCGGCGACTGCGCCCAATTTTCGAACCCGAAGCCTGGCATTCCGGCGTTGGAGCAACTCTGGTACACAGGCCGCGCGCACGCCGAGACACTGGCCTTTACACTTGCCGGAACACGAAAAAAGTATGAACGCGGCCCCTGGTTCAACTCCGCAAAATTCCTGGATATCGAGTACCAGACCTATGGCTTTGTGCCGAATAACTGGCCCGATGCGTATGACTCGCTTTACTGGCAACACCCGACGCAACCAAAAGCCATCCGGTTATTCTATGAAAAGGAAACAGCGCTGCTGAAAGGTATAAACTTACTGGGCATCCGGTACCGCCACGATCTTTGCCAGCATTGGTTCACGCAAAACTATACCTTGCACCAGGTTATGCCCGAGTTAAAAGCCGCTAACTTCGATCCTGAGTTTTTCAAAAAGTATGAACCGGAACTGCTCAGTTTGTACTTCAGCCAATTCCCTGACCAAAAAGAAAAGACTGAAAAGTATAACTGGTGGCAGTTGCGTAAAAGACTAAAGTGGGCTTTCACTACCTGATTTATACTTTAAAATACAACATCAACTTACTCCTAATTCAGTATTTATACTTCTAAATTATGCACGCAAGCTCGCCTTTTGTACTAGACAGCTCTCCCTTAAAAGCGATTGGCCTGACCCTGATCGGGCTGGGTTTACTGGGTTTGCTGGTGGCTGGTGTAGGTTACCAGGCGCTGTCTCCTGTTATAAGCGGTGGCGGCGGCATACTTGCTGTTAGCATCGGAAGTATACTTTACATACTTCCTGCACGGCTGGAGTTACCAGTAGCGGCGCAAAATAACGGTGCCTGGCAACAAAGCGCAACTGCCCGTGGTGCAGTGGGCTGGGTAATTGGCATTGTACTGACCGGCTTTTACATTTTGCTTTACTGGTTTCCGGATACATTGCATGGGTTGGTGAAGGCTGTAGAACCGCTCAGCCAACTGCTCCGGAACAGGCCCGCTGACCAGTGGTTTCTGTATGGCACTTTTTATACATTGGCTGTGCTATTGATGGGCGTACATGCGCTGCTAAAGTATAGAAATAACCCTTACCAGCTTATCAAGACGACTTCGGTTATGTTTTTCCAGCTGGGATTTGCGTTTTTGTTGCCCGGGTTGCTTTTGTTTCTGAACGAGCCGGAATTTTATTTTAGTTATTTCTGGCCATTAAAGTATGATTACCTTTTCCCGAGTACGGTTGGCTATTTAGTAGAAAGTGGCGGCGGACTTGGGGTATTCATGATATTCTGGGGGGCTGTGTTGTCGTTTCTGGCTACGCCGGTGCTTACGTATTTCTATGGCAAGCGCTGGTACTGTTCGTGGGTGTGCGGGTGCGGCGGCCTTGCCGAAACTGCCGGCGACCCCTACCGCCACTTATCTGATAAAAGCCGAAACGCCTGGCGCTGGGAAGTAGCCATCATCTACCCTATTTTCGGGTTCATCATCATCACAACCATCCTACTATGGCTCAACTCCTGGAGCGAAGGCAAACTGTTCGGCGATTTGTCTGGTGGCTTTTCCAGAACGTATGGTTTCTTTATCGGGGCGATGTTTTCCGGCGTGATCGGCGTTGGGTTTTATCCCATACTTGGCAACCGCGTCTGGTGCCGGTTTGGTTGCCCGATGGCTGCGTACTTAGGTTTGCTTCAGAAATATTTCTCCAGGTTCAGGATTACAACAAATGGCGCCCAGTGCATTTCGTGTGGCAACTGCTCTACGTACTGCGAAATGGGAATTGATGTGCGCTGGTATGCCCAGCAAGGCAAACCTATTATCAGGGCATCTTGTGTGGGGTGCGGTATTTGCGCGCAGGTTTGTCCGCGGGGTGTCTTAAAACTTGAAAACGGACCGCAGGAAGGGCGTTATGCTGGTTCGGCTCTTATCCGCAGCGAAGATATCCGGATACTCTAAAACAGAAGGCCCATACTTAAGTTAAGTATGGGCCTTCTGTTTTATGTCTTATTGCAGTATTACTGAAGTTCTTCCTGTTCCATGTATTCCCACATGGCATCTTCTGAGAGGCCGTCTTTGGCAGCACAGATCAGCATGGTTGTGTACACGCCTATCAGTAGGAAACTAAGCGGAATCGAGAAGATAAAAGATACAATAAGGGTTTTCATCGGGTCAGGCTTGGATCGCATTTTGGTTGAGGCATACCAAAAAAACAAAACATTGAAAATCCCTGAAATGGCAACAAAATTTATTATATCAAGCATGGGTTATTGCTATAAATTTGCTGATCCGAAGCCTTAAACTGGCCAAAGAAAAACAATACTGATTTTCAGTTTAACAGAAGGCTTCACCCAATAGTTCTTCCCTATCAGAAAAGTGAACCCAAAAAATCAAAACGATTTAATACAAATTAAAAGGCCTTATCTTTAAGATACAAGTAATTCCATCAAATTATTTCACAACTTTTAAAATTCTGCATCCCATACTTTAAGCTCCTGTAAATAAGCATATTAATTATCAAACATCAATTTTGCTACATGGATGCCTTTCCTTATAATCCGGAGCAGGTTTAGCTTGGCCAAATGCTAACCAGATCAGATTTTATACTTTTCCAAACACACCCCTTGTATCAAGCCTCTTTTTTTTATTTATATATTATTAAATAGCAATAACTTACACATACAACCAAGAGTAAATTCTATTAACCAACAAGTTTATACATCCCGGAAGTCAAATATTATCTGCTTTATATCCGTTATTTATGGCTTACCTTCACGTATAAATATAGAATATTTATAAAATCATATTTTACTTTATACAGCTTTTTATGTCAGAGTCTGAAGATGTAAGAACCCGCATTATCAGAGAAGCACAAAAAATGTTTTTTTCCAAAGGCTACTCTACGGTACTGATGTCAGAGATGGCACGTGACCTTGGCATAAGCAAAAAAACGATGTACCGCTATTTTAGCAGCAAAGAAGAACTTCTGGTTGCCGGCATAGCTTATCACAGAAAGCAACTTGATGACGAAGTAGAAGTCATTCTCCAGGATGAGCACCTGTTGTTTCCGGAGAAGGCCAACCAGATCTATAAAGTTATTGGCTCCAGGTTGATTTCAGTTAGCAGTGCGATGTTAAGCGATCTTAAAAAAAATGCACCCAACGCATTAGCTCAAATGCTAAGAGAAAATGTGAGCCTTTCTTATAACCGTTTCAATAAAATTTTAGCCGAAGGGCAACGCCAGGGCTATATCCGGGAAGATCTGAACTATAACATCGCCTGCCTGGCCTACATTCGCTCTGTTGAAACCATGTTTGAGCCTGATTTTATTACACATTTGCCACCGGAGATTCAGGAAGTTATGCCTACCAAACCGGCCGATATTTTCGAAGGGCTGTTATCCATTATTATGAAGGGTATTTTGAAGTAAAAATTTAGCGGCCTTGCCGTGAGCCTTCAAAAGTATAAGCTGGGTGTAAGGTATAAACCAGCCACTTTTTCAGTAAAAAATTGTAAAACAGAAGCGATAAATCTGAACAGCAATAGAAGTCTTTTTTAGCAGATTAAATAAATTTGCGTTGCAAGACTGAAAAAAGGGATATACTTTTACTTCCTTATTTAGAATTATCAAGAAACTGTATAGTATGGCAACTACCGCTGATATCAGAAACGGAGTGTGCATGGAGTATAACAACGATTTATATGTTGTTATTGATTTCCAGCACGTTAAACCTGGCAAAGGTCCTGCTTTTGTTAGAACTAAGCTCAGAAACATTAAAACAGGAAAAGTACTCGACAATACGTTTTCTGCCGGACATAAAATTGTAACGGCCCGCGTAGAGCAGCGCCCGCACCAGTTTATCTACAAAGATGACATGGGTTATAACTTTATGGATATGAGCACTTTTGAGCAGGTAACGTTACCGGAAACGATGGTTCCGTTTGCCGACCTGATGAAAGAAGGCCAGGAAGTTACCATCCTTTTCCATGCCGAAACAGAATCGCCGCTTACCTGCGAAATTCCTCCTTTTGTAGAGCTTACCATTACGTATACGGAGCCAGGCCTTAAAGGAGATACAGCAACCAACGCATCAAAACCAGCCATTGTAGAAACCGGAGCAACCATTCAGGTGCCGCTTTTTATTGGTCAGGACGAAAAAATAAAAGTAGATACACGTACTTATTCTTACGCAGAGAGAGTAAAATAGAACATGAAAGCTAAAGAAATCCAGGACCTTATTGACTTCATCGCTAAGTCCGGTCTGAACAAGGTTAACATCGAAACAGAAGAATTCAAGATCTCTGTAAAACGTGATCCAGACCAGAAAATCACACAGGTACAAGCATCGAGCAGCCATATGGCACCAGCACCTGCTGCACAACCGGCAGCTGCGCCTGCAGCAGCCCCTGCTGCTGCTGCTCCGGCTACCAGCAACGATAGTGATAGCAAGTACATCGCTATTAAAGCGCCTATGATCGGTACTTTTTACCGTGCCGCCAGCCCGGAGGCTCCAATATTTGTAAACGTTGGAGACGAAGTGAAAAAAGGCCAGGTTATCTGTATTATCGAAGCCATGAAGCTTTTCAACGAGATCGAATCTGAAGTATCAGGCAAGATCGTGAAAGTGCTGGTTGATAATGCCTCGCCGGTAGAATACGATCAGCCATTATTCCTGGTAGATCCTAGCTAATGTGCTAATGCTTTCATGTGCTAATGTTTTAATTATTTTAAAGTTGTTATACCTGACCTTAAATAATTAGAGTATTAGCACATCGGCTTTAAATTAGTGTTGAATTAGCACATTACCACATTCTTTAATTAGCACATTAATACAATGTTTAAAAAGATACTGATCGCTAACAGGGGCGAAATTGCGTTGCGCATTATTCGTACCTGCAAGGAGATGGGCATAAAAACGGTAGCTGTATACTCTACTGCCGATAAAGAAAGCCTGCATGTGCGCTTTGCTGATGAGGCCGTTTGTATCGGACCTCCGCCAAGTGCACAATCTTACCTTAATATTCCTAACATTATTGCCGCTGCCGAAATAACAAATGCCGATGCCATACACCCTGGCTATGGTTTCTTGTCTGAGAACGCAGAATTTTCGCGCATTTGCGCTGAGAACAACATTAAATTTATTGGTGCTTCCCCGGAGATGATCAACTCGATGGGCGACAAATCGTCGGCAAAGGCAACCATGAAAAAAGCTGGCGTACCTACTATACCAGGCTCCGAAGGGTTACTTGACTCGATGGAACAAGGTATAAAACTAGCCGCTAAAATAAAGTACCCGATCATCCTGAAAGCAACTGCCGGTGGTGGTGGCCGTGGTATGCGTATTGTGCGCAGCGAAGACGAGTTTGAAAAAGCCTGGAACGATGCCCGTACCGAATCCAAAGCAGCTTTTGGCAATGATGGTATTTACCTGGAGAAGTTTGTAGAGGAGCCACGCCACATCGAGATCCAGCTTATCGGAGACCAGCATGGCCAGGTAGCGCACCTTTCGGAGCGCGATTGCTCTATCCAGCGCCGCCACCAGAAACTGGTTGAAGAAACTCCTTCCCCGTTCATTACCGATGACCTGCGCGAGCGTATGGGCCAGGCAGCTATTGCAGGTGCCAAATCCATTAACTACGAAGGTGTGGGTACGATCGAGTTCCTGGTAGATAAAAACCGTGACTTCTACTTTATGGAGATGAACACGCGTATTCAGGTAGAGCACCCGATCACGGAAGAAGTAATTGATTACGACCTGATCAAAGAGCAGATAAAAGTAGCTGCCGGCGAGAAGATAACCGGTAAAAACTACTATCCGAAAATCCACGCAATTGAGTGCCGTATAAACGCCGAAGATCCGAAGAACAACTTCAGACCGTGCCCGGGTAAGATCACCACACTGCATGTACCAGGTGGCCACGGCGTTCGCGTAGACTCTCATGTGTACTCTGGTTACACGATCCCTTCTAACTACGACTCCATGATCGCAAAGCTGATCGTAACAGCGCAAACCCGCGAAGAGGCACTCGTAAAAATGAAGCGTGCCCTGAGCGAATTCGTGATCGAAGGCATCAAAACCACGATCCCATTCCACTTAAAACTGATGGATGATGCTGGCTTTAAGGAAGGTAATTTCACAACCGCCTACCTGGATAACTTCAATTTCAGTGAGTTAAGTTAACAGCAAGTATAGATTTACAAAAAAAAGATCCCCGGTTATACGCAAAGTATGGCCGGGGATTTTTTATACTTCAGCTAGAAACTATAACCGGCATTTTATACCTTACCTGCTCATAATAAAGTATAAAGTCTTTTTTACTATGAAAAAAATGAATGTAACCGTAATTGGTCTGGGTGGCGTAGGCGGCTATTTCGGTTTTAAGCTTGCCAGCATGTATGCAGGCAGTGAAATTGCAAGGATAGCGTTTGTAGCCCGGGGCACCACTTTCCAAACGGTTTCCCACCAGGGCCTTACGTTACTTTCTCCTGAACATGAGGTCAGCGTCTGCCATCCCTCCTTCCTCACCGAAAGTATAGCTGAGTTACCCGAGACTGATATTTTTCTGATTTGTGTAAAGGAATATGACCTGGAGCAGGTTTGCCAGTCGTTAAAGAGCAGCGTAACAGCAAATACAATACTGCTTCCTTTAATGAACGGAGCTGATATATACGAACGCATCCGAAAGATCATCCCAAACGGTATCGTGTTGCCAGCCTGCGTGTATGTAGCCTCCCATATCAAAGAAAAGGGTGTTGTGGAGCACAAAGGCAAACCAGGTAAAATCTACATGGGCAAAGACCCGCTTCACCCTGATTTCGAACCTGAAGAAACGTATCAGCTATTAAAAAATGCAGGTATTAATATCTCCTACACAGCAGATGCTTTTCCTGAAATCTGGCGGAAATTCCTGTTTATAGCCAGCTTTGGCCTGGTTACGGCGCGTTATAATAAGTCTATCGGGGAGCTTTTGCAGAACCCTGCTTTAAAAGAACAGGCTGCTGGCATTATGCAGGAAATAAAGCAGATCGCAGAGAAAAAAGGAATCGGCTTAACAGATGATGCGATCGAAAAAACGTTTGAACGGGCTGCTACTTTTCCACCTCAGACGCCTACATCGCTGCAGTTGGATGTGCAGGCCGGCAAAAGCCAGAATGAGCTGGAATTATTTGCAGGCACCATAATAAGGTATGGAAAGGAGTTGAACATCGCGACTCCGGTTACAGAACGGATCTATGCAGAACTGAAAAACGGGTTAAAAGCCTGATATTAATATAAAGCAGTGTAGAGACTTTAAAATACAAACTACCCTTAAAAACTTTATAAAAACCTTATCGTTCTATACTTTAATTAGTTGGGGCTGAGTTACTAATCTACCTTAAATATAATGAGTATGGGAAATTTTTTAGGAAAGTACAATTCATACTTTTATGCCTTGCTTCGCATAGTAGCAGGGTTGCTTTTTGCCCTGCACGGCAGTCAGAAATTATTTGGTTTTCCCGGCGGAAAAGACCCTGTAGAACTGGCTTCCTTAATGGGCGTGGCCGGTATCATCGAATTTTTTGGTGGTTTGCTGATCGCGGTTGGTTTATTTACCAGTATAGCTGCTTTTATAGCCAGTGGCCAGATGGCAGTTGCTTATTTTATGGCCCACGCATCCGAAAACGCATGGCCGCTGCTCAATAACGGCGAACTTTCCGTTTTATACTGTTTCCTGTTTTTATACATTGCCTCGCGCGGTTCAGGCATCTGGAGCATCGATGCGTTACTGAACAGAAATACCGCTGCTGAACCACGTGTAAACACAAGTTTCGGTTGATGTTCATACTTTATAAAACGAAACGGGCCTGACTATAGAAGTCAGGCCCGTTTCGTTTAAAGCACTTATACTTTAATATAGCTGTTATTTGGTGGCATTCGCCTCTTCTTCCAACATTAGTTGCTCCAGTTCGGAGTACCAGCCTTCGCCATACTTCCGGATAAGCGGTTCTTTCAAGAACTGATACACGCGTACGCCCAGATCGGCACCAAAACTACAAGCGGCGCTGCAAATTCCCCAACGGTCGTAGTTCAGCGCTTCGAAATCATCATACCTGGTAATGCGTATCGGGTACAGGTGGCAGGAAATTGGCTTTTTCCAGTCGATCTCGCCATCCAGGTAAGCCTGCTCGATGGCGCATTTCAGCATCTTGTTTTCGTCGTAAATGGCGTAAGCACACTCCCGGTTTTCGATGGTTGGCGTAGAATAATCTCCCTCAAAGTCGATCACGTACAAGCCCTGCTCTTCAATGGCATGTTTGCCCGCCCCCGACATGTAAGGTTTTATTTTATCGTAATGCTGCTCCAGTAAAACCAGTTCGTCGCCATCCAGGGGCGCTCCCAGGTCACCTTCTACGCAGCAGGCACCTTTGCATTTTTCAAGATTACAAACAAAAAATTGCTCGCGAATATCATCGCTTATAACGGTATTCTGAAGAACTATCATGGTAAATGGAGGCTAAAACAGCAGGAAAAACGAATTTTATATTCCTGTAAAAGAAAGACAAAGGTAGCCAGAAATTAGTTTAAACCGATGTTGCCGTAATGCGAAAGGTGTAAGTATAAATTATTGTTTTGGTGCCGGAGAACCGGCTGCCAGCAGCATATTGCGTACGTTTTCCTTTTTCGTGAAATCTATGGCTGCGCGGCTGTTTTGATCGACCATTTTTACATCGGCACCAGCCTGCACCAACGCCAATATAATCTCAAAGTCAGCATCCATTTCGCAGGCCAGCATCAGCGGAGATTTACCAGCCTTGTTTACCAGGTTTGGATTAGCGCCAGCCTGAATCAGCTTTTGTACTTCCATGATGCCAACGTGCTGCCCAATGGTAGCCTTTAATCCTTGTGCCAGTGCTGTATTGCCCTCGTTATCTTGTATGTTCAGGTCAGCGTTGTAGTGCATCAGCGTATCAATGAGTTGGATCTGCTCCAGCTCAAACAACTCCGTTTTTACCCGAGAACTGCCAACTACGTGGTGCAAGGCTGTTTTGCCAGATCTGTCGCGGGCATTTACTTCGGCTCCTTTCCTGAGCAAGATACTTGCGCCCTGCAAACGTACTTCCGGTTCATAAATAACGCCGTAATCTTCTAATAGCAAGGGTATAAAAATAGTATGCATCAGGGGTGTGCGGCCATCCAGGTTATCGCCAAAATCATCCGGTTCAGCCAACGTGTTCACGTCTGCGCCTGCATTTAGAGCGCGCTTTATCATTTCGGGGTTACGGGTTACAGCTGCAATCACCAGTTTCTGATCTGTTGTCTGGTTAATATACTTTAGCTGCTCAAATGCATTTATACTTCCCTTTGATACGGCCTGCCGGTAAAGTTTGCGCGCTTCGGGTAGTTTGATCTCTCCTAAATTACCTTCTTCGTACAACAGCCCCAAAGTATAAAGCGACTCACGGTCGCCGGCTACTACACCTTTTTTAAGCCAGTAAACTGCTTTATCCATACTTGGCTTTACGCCCTCCCCTTCCAGGTACAGGTTAGCCAGCTGGCAATAGGCCACCACATCGCCTTTTTCAGCAGCGCGGTTCAGGTAGTTAAAGGCAAGACCAAGATCTTTCATTTCGCCGTAGCCGGTGTAGTACATACTTCCCAGCAGGCGGTTAGCAAAGGCATCGCCCTGCACGGCTTTTTCGCGTATTTCGATGGCGGCAGTACGCATGCGCTGCAAAAAATTCTGTTTATCGGCCTGCGTCTGTAAAATCATCAGTTCAGCCAGGCCCAGGTGGCCCAGTAAACTATTTTCGGAGATGGCTCTATCGAAATAAAAACGAGCCGAGTCGGTGTTTGCTGCAAAATACTGCGTTGCGTCCTGGATATCTTTCAGCGTATCGATCTTTACAGCATTATACTTCAGCTCGCGGTACTGGTGCATCCGCCCCAGAAAATAATAGGCATCTTTATCGCCCTGCGCAGCCGCTTCCCTGAATTTTGCTTCCGCTTTGGCATAATTAAGGCTCATGTAAAAACCTAAACCTTCCTGCAACGCCGGCGTCCGCCAGATCAGGGTTGCAGGAGCCGCTGGTTTCGCTTCAGGAGTTACATTGGCTGTAGTGGTTTTGCCTGGAGTTGCTTTTTTAACTGGTTTAGCCGCAGGTTTCTTTACAGATTTGGCTGTAGATTGCTTTGCTTTTACTGCCGGCTTCGTGGTGGTCTGAGCCTGCACATTAGCAGCTATCAAAAAGCTGAAAAACAATAAAAAGAAGTACTTTGGAAAGTATGAATCAGTAAAAAAGAAACGAAATGCTGAGGTATTTTTCATAATGTTTTGGGCCGGCACAGGCTGCAATTTAAAAGGAATAGCTGTATTCATCAAAAAAGTGCCTGTTGCAAAGTATAGCCATCCTGCTATACTTAGATAAACTGTTTATTGTTCGGTGATTTATACTTTGTAAACTGCGCGTAAACCTGCTTTCAGCTTTATACTTTAATTTAATTCCTGCTACTAAACACTTTCTCTTTAAATGGTGTTCAATAACGGGGTTACTGCGCTATACAAGCACGCTCCGTGCCAAAAGTATAAGCGCCATTCTGAATACGGATTTGTATTCGTAACTTGCATAGATTTTTAAGACGCACGCCGAAGAGAAGAAATGGATTATATCAGTTTATTAAACGAATCACAGCGCAGGGCCGTGCTGCACACCGATGGCCCGGCCATGATTATAGCAGGTGCAGGCTCAGGCAAAACAAGAGTACTTACTTACCGGATCGCTCACCTCATTAGCCAGGGAGTAGACCCGTTTAACATACTGGCCCTTACTTTTACCAACAAGGCGGCCAAAGAAATGCGCAAACGCGTGGAGAAAGTGGTGGGCGCCGAAGCCAAGAATATCTGGATGGGCACGTTTCACTCGGTGTTCTCCCGCATACTTCGCGCCGAAGCCGACAAAATTGGTTACCCAAAAAGCTTTACCATTTACGATACCGACGACTCCAGAACACTTATCCGGAACATCGTAAAGGAAATGAACCTGGATGATAAGCTCTACAAGCCTAATGTAGTGTTAGGCCGTATCTCATCCGCTAAAAACAAACTGATCTCGGTGCGCCAGTACCTCAACGATGCCACTATTCAGGCCGATGACGAAGCTGCAATGCGCCCGAAGATCGGAAAGATCTACGAGATGTATCAGAGCCGTTGTTTCCGGGCGGGCGCGATGGATTTTGATGATCTGCTGTTCAATACCAACGTGCTTTTCAAAGACCACCCGGATGCGCTGAACAAGTATCAAAACATCTTTAAGTTTGTGATGGTGGATGAGTACCAGGATACCAACTACTCGCAGTACCTGATCACGCGCAAGCTGGCTGCTCAGAACCGAAATATTGTAGTGGTTGGTGATGATGCCCAGTCTATTTACGCTTTCAGGGGTGCTGATATCCAGAACATCCTGAACTTTGAACGCGATTACCCGGAGCTGGATGTTTTCAAACTGGAGCAGAATTACCGCTCTACCCAGAACATTGTACACGCAGCCAACTCGGTTATCAAGCACAACCAGGCGCAGCTGCGCAAAGATGTTTTCACGGATAATGAGCAAGGCCCGCTGATCGAGGTTATAAAAGCCAACTCCGATAACGAAGAAGGCAAGCTGGTAGCTACTACCATTTTCGAGGAGAAGATGAACAACCACTTCTCTTACGATGACTTTGCCATACTTTACCGCACCAACGCGCAATCCAGGGCTATGGAAGAAGCCCTGCGCCGCATGAACATCAAGTATAAAATCATCGGTGGCCTCTCCTTCTATCAGCGAAAAGAAATAAAAGACCTGATCGCGTACCTGCGCCTGACGGTGAACCCCAACGACGAACAGGCACTCCGCCGCGTAATCAACTACCCGAAACGCGGCATCGGCGAAACTACCGAACAGAAACTGTTCGTAACTGCCAACGAAATAAACCACAGCGTTTGGGAAGTGGTGATGAATGCAAGCGAGTTTATGGGCAACCGCGTAGGCACCGCTATCGAAAACTTCTCGTTCATGATCCGGGAGTTTGCCTTGATGGCCGAGAACAACGATGCGTTTGAAGTAGCCAAACACGTAGCCAAAAAGTCCGGCATCGTGGAAGACCTGTACCAGGATAAAACCGTGGAAGGCCTTGCCCGCTACGAAAACATACAGGAATTGCTCAATGGTATTAAAGAGTATGTAGATGATCCGGAGAAGGAAGATAAAAGCCTCGGCGCTTTCCTGCAGGATATTGCCTTGATTACCGACGCCGATACCAAAGCCGATGACGGCGGTGAGTTTGTAACCCTGATGACGATCCACTCTGCCAAAGGGCTGGAGTTTAAGAATGTGTTTATTGTGGGCATGGAAGAAAACCTGTTCCCGAGCCAGATGATGCTGAACTCGCGTGCCGACCTGGAAGAGGAACGCCGTTTATTTTACGTAGCTATTACACGCGCCGAGAAAAAACTGTTCCTGACCTACGCTACCAGCCGCTACCAATGGGGCAACCTGCGTGCCTGCGAAAAAAGCCGCTTTATTGAGGAAATTGACCCGAAATACCTTAACTTTAAGTATGGCGACACAGCAGGCGGCGGAGGCGTTTTTGAACGCGTTATGCAACGCAAAAGCAATTTAGTTTCGCCACCGCCGCGCAAACAGGTAGCTGCCAACTATACGCCACCTGCCGATTTTAAAGCCAGCGATACCTCGAAACTGGCCGCCGGCATGAAAGTAGAACATCCAAAGTTCGGATTTGGCGTAGTGGCTAAGATGGATACGCAAGGCAATAGCACCAAAGCGATCATCAACTTTGATGAAGTAGGCGAAAAAACGTTGCTCCTGAGCTTTGCCAAACTGCGCATACACACTTGATCAATTACGAATTAAGAATTACGAATGTGAAATGATTTACTACTGTCCTGCTTTTCAGCATCAAATAATTCATTTAATGTCATAATTCGTATTTCTGATTTTTTAATTCGTAATTCGTAACTCTTAATTCGTAATTAATAAAAATGGAAGCGAGTACCTCCTTTAAACAAGACCTGCTGCTGCGCGAATATGGCCGCAACGTGCAAGACCTTGTCAACTATATCTGTAAAGTAGAAGACCGCAGCGAACGTACACGCCTGGCTCAGTTGCTAATTAACCTGATGGCTAAGCTGAACCCACAGCTGCGCGATACGCTGGATTACCAGCAAAAACTCTGGAACCACCTGTATGTAATGTCCGGCTCTACGCTGGAGGTGGATGCGCCTTATAAATTAAGCGCCATGGAGTACCTGAACGATAAGCCGCAACGCATGGATTATTCGCTGGTAACGCCGCGCTTTAAGCACTACGGTACCAACGTCGAGAAGCTGATTCAGAAAGCCACGGAACTGGAAGATGAGAAAGAGCGCGAAGGAGCCATTATTTCGATTGGCAAGCTGATGAAAACCCTGTACCGTTCTTATAACAAGGAGTCCATTACAGACGAAATCATCCTCAACGATATCAAGTCGATCTCAAGAGGTAAGCTGAACATGGACCTTGCTTTTATCGAGAGCAATAATCTGTTTGAATCGAATATAGGGGGCCGTCCGCAGCAGGACAACCAGCGCAACCAGCAACAGCAAAACCGTGGAGGCAGCAACGACAACCGCAACCGCAAAAACACCAACAACCGATCTCAATCCAACAACCAACGAAATAAGTAATACATGGCTTCTTTCGAAGTAAAAGGTGGTAATAAACTGAAAGGCGAAATTTACCCGCAGGGCGCAAAAAACGAAGCGCTTCAGATATTATGTGCCGTACTCCTAACACCAGAACCTGTCCGGATCTCTAATATTCCGGATATCCGGGATGTAAATAAATTAATTGAACTGCTCCGTGACCTGGGTGTAACCGTAGAGCGCAACGCACCGGATACCTATACTTTCACGGCAGCGAACATCGACCTGGATTACCTCGAAACAGAGCAATTTGTAGAGCAGGGCCGTGCCATACGAGGTTCGGTGATGATTGTAGGTCCGATGCTGGCGCGTTTCGGAAAAGGCAAAATGCCAAAGCCCGGAGGTGATAAAATCGGTCGCCGCCGACTGGATACGCACTTTACCGGCCTGGAAAAGCTAGGCGCTAAATTTAACTACGATACTCCGGACAGCTTTTATGGTGT
Source organism: Pontibacter arcticus (assembly GCF_003284895.1). Classification (GTDB taxonomy): domain Bacteria; phylum Bacteroidota; class Bacteroidia; order Cytophagales; family Hymenobacteraceae; genus Pontibacter; species Pontibacter arcticus. The sequence goes on along the minus strand of NZ_QMDV01000004.1, from coordinate 400,873 downwards.
AGAAGCCGATAAACTCAAAGGCGCTTACATGTTGCTGGACGAGGCTTCCGTAACCGGAACGGCCAACATCCTGATGGCTGCCGTACTCGCCGAAGGTACTACCACTATTTACAATGCCGCCTGCGAGCCCTACGTGCAGCAACTTTGCCGCATGCTGATACGCATGGGCGCTAAAATTACAGGTACCGGCTCTAACCTGTTGGTGATTGAGGGCGTTGAGAAACTGCATGGCACCGAACATACTATGTTGCCGGATATGATCGAGATTGGTTCGTTTATCGGGCTGGCTGCCATGACGGGGTCAGAGATCACGATCAAAAACTGCCAGATTCCAGAACTGGGTCTTATACCTGAAACTTTCCAGCGATTGGGTATTAAGATGGAATTCCGGGGTGATGATATTTTTATTCCGGAGCAGGACAAGTATGAAGTAGATACTTACATTGATGGTAGCATCCTGAATATATCAGACCATACCTGGCCGGGCCTGACGCCAGACCTTTTAAGTATAGCGCTGGTAGTTGCCACGCAGTCCAAAGGAACGGTACTGGTGCACCAAAAGATGTTCGAAAGCCGGTTGTTCTTTGTTGATAAACTGATCGATATGGGTGCGCAGATCATACTTTGCGATCCGCATCGTGCTACCATTATCGGCCTCAACAAGAACATCCCGTTACGCGGCATCCGCATGGCCTCCCCTGACATTCGTGCAGGAGTAGCCTTGCTTATTGCAGCTCTCTCCGCCGAAGGTACCAGCATCATCGATAACGTAGAGCAGATCGACCGTGGTTACCAGAACATTGATGGCCGCTTAAATGCTCTTGGCGCTGATATCAGAAGAATTTAAAGTATAAATCTTAAGTATAAAGTATAAAAAGGAGCACTCAGAAATGGGTGCTCCTTTTTTGTGCACAAGAATTATAAATGAAAGTTTCTATATTAGCTAAAACTTATCCCCTTGTCTACCTCGCTCAATCACTTTACAAAATTTGGCACATAAATTCCCAGTGGTAGACTTAAGGAGTTACATACATAGTGCAGATAAGCGTATGTTGTACTTTATCCAGTAGTTACATGCAATTATAATTATGAAAAAACTCTCTATTCTACTTGTAATATTAAGCTCATGCGTAGCCAAAGAGAACGTTAGAATGGAGAAACAGGAATTTGGCGCTTTCTCCATTGACCTGCCAGCAGATTGGAAAGTGAATGAAGTACAAGGGATTGACTCCTATGTCAGTGAAATAGTCACAGGTGACGGAGATACCATCCACATCGATTCTGGAGTATATTCAAACTCTTTAGAAGAAGAAAGTGTATGGATGTACCCAAGCAGCATGATTCCTTTCTTTCTGGAAAGAGAAACAGATACCACGGGAATGGTGTTCCTAAACAAAGAGAAAATAGAAGAGGCGGATAGGGAGAAGTACAGAAAATGGAAGAACTCCTTTGAGAGGATTGATGGCTATCAAGCTAAGATAGTAGAACCTAAAGTAGTTGGAGACGGACTAACAGGAGTTTACTTTGATAGCTTAGGCGTTGGGCCCATGGGTAAGCTAAAGTTACAGATTTCTGGTTTTGACCTTACACCTGAAAGCAATAGGTTATTTCTCAAATCAATCATGACTATCAAAATAAAGGAAAAATAAAAGCATGTAACAAGGTGCAACCCTAACCCTTGCTACGCTATGGGCTTTGGCTGCACGAACACGTTACCTTTAATCCCCAACTATAAAATGAAAAACATACTCTTAACATTTGTTTTACTGTTTTCTCTCGACTGTTATGCCATCAAGCCAGTAAGAGAGTACGTAACCACACCAGATAGCTTAAAGATGAGCTATAAGCAGCAGGTAGTAAAAACTCCTGATGGGTATGACCTGAACACGTGGCATATTAAGCCAGAACCATCTAAAGACAACAAGACCACCTTAGTGCTGGCTTATGCCGACGGGGGTAACATGTCCTATTGGCTTTACCACATTAAGGCGCTGACAGAAAGCGGCTACACGGTGGTTGCCTTTGATTACAGGGGCTTTGGACAAAGCTCAGACTTTGAGATAAACCCGCTGAACCTCTATTACAACGAGTTTGCCACTGACCTTCAATCCGTGTTGGGATGGACGAAAAAAAACATCAAGGGACACAATACTGGTGTGCTGGCCTACTCTATGGGCACCATCGTCGCAACTTTTGCCCTGCAGCAGGAGAAAGCGGACTTTCTGATAGGGGAAGGATATGTATATGACCCGTCTGCCTACGTGGCAAAAATAAAGGCACTGAAGGGCAGGGATATCGTCTTGCCAAAGGGTGTCGACAAGTATACCTCACAGCTGAAAAGAATAAAGTGCAGCATGCTCCTCGTGGCAGGTGAGAAAGACGAATTCACGACAGTGGAAGAGAGTGAGAAGATTGCCCAGTTAAGGAAAAACAGAGAAATCTTAAGGCACAGCGGTAAACACACAGAAGGATTTATTACAATGACCAAAGAAAGCTTCGGTGATATGTATATAAAAGAACTCATTAAGTTCACTCAAAAGTAAAAAGCACTATAAGGGAACCACACCCATAAGCCAGCTACGCCGCCTTATGTCCAAGACCGTTATAAAATCAAAATAACCACCATGCCCGACACCCACAACCTTAACCGATTCATCGAAGCGCAGGAAAGCTCCTACCAAAACGCACTTACTGAAATAAAAAACGGACGAAAAACCAGCCATTGGATGTGGTATATTTTTCCGCAGGTAGCCGGGCTGGGCTTCAGTGAAACATCAAAATTCTACGGAATCAAAAGTATAAACGAAGCAACCGCATACCTGAACCATCCGGTGCTGGGCAAACGCTTATATGAAATAACTGAAGCTTTACTCAAACACGAAGGCAAATCCGCTAACCAGATTTTTGGCAGCCCCGACGACATGAAGCTGAAATCAAGTATGACGTTGTTTGCAGCAGTTAGCCCCGGAGATACAGTTTTTGAGAAAGTGCTGGCCAACTATTTTGCCGGCCAAAAAGATACAAAAACGTTACAGCTACTGAAAATAACCAAGCCGTAAGCCTTTCTATACTTTTACGCTTGCTGGTGAAAACATGCAGGAAGGGCAGCTCTGATTAATTTTAAATCGCTAAACAATTTCTTGGTCATAGCAATCAGGATGTATTGTATAGTCCCACATTGGCTTTTGAACGAGCATTTTCTCAGTTTAATACATATCCACTCAAAAACCTTTTGAGCCAACGTATAGAATAAGCTAAATTGCAGCAAAATTCTAAATATGAGCAAAGCAAACTGGACAACCGTTAAGGAATACGAAGATATAACTTACAAAAAAGCAGACGGCGTGGCCCGTATCGCTTTCAACAGACCAAATGTGCGCAATGCATTCCGGCCGAAAACTGTGTTCGAATTATTCGATGCGTTTCTGGATGCACGCGAAGATACAAGTATAGGTGTGGTTTTGCTTTCTGCGGAAGGCCCGTCTACTAAAGATGGCGTTTATTCGTTTTGCAGCGGCGGCGACCAGAATGCGCGTGGTTTCCAGGGGTATGTAGATGAAAGTGGTACGCCACGATTAAACATACTGGAAGTGCAGCGCCTGATCCGTTTTATGCCGAAAGTGGTAATTGCCGTGGTTCCGGGCTGGGCAGTGGGCGGCGGCCATAGTTTGCACGTTGTCTGCGACCTGACTATTGCCAGCAAAGAGCACGCAATATTTAAACAGACTGATGCCGATGTTACCAGCTTTGATGGCGGCTATGGTTCTGCTTATTTAGCGAAGATGGTAGGCCAGAAGCGCGCCCGTGAGATTTTCTTTTTAGGCAGAAATTACTCCGCACAGGAAGCCTATGACATGGGTATGGTAAATGCCGTTATCCCGCACGACGAACTGGAAGATACCGCTTACGATTGGGCTCAGGAAATACTGGCTAAATCACCAACCTCTATTAAAATGCTGAAGTTTGCCTTTAACGCCACGGATGATGGCATGGTAGGCCAGCAGGTTTTTGCAGGCGAAGCAACCCGTTTAGCTTACATGACCGAAGAAGCCAAAGAAGGCCGAAATGCATTCCTGGAAAAGCGCAAGCCAAACTTCAAAAACATCCCCTGGATTTCGTAACCCACCCCTGCCCCTCCGAGGAGGGGAATTAGGTAAAGTATAAAACAAAGGCCTGCTACTTAATGGTAGCAGGCCTTTGTTTTGAAAAATTAATATCAGAAAATCTATTCTATACTTTCTTTGTTCTTCTCCTCTCCCCTTTTGCTGCCACGGTACAATTCATACTTCAGCAGGCGGCAATCGATGGGGCCGTTGTAAAGCGGTGTGCGGCGCGAGGCACGCAGGCCAATATTTTTAGCTGCTTCCAGGTTACCGGTCAGTATAAACGCATCAAAACCCTGGTAATTTGTTTTCAGGGTATCGCCTATACTTTTATAAAGCTGGTTGATATCATCGGATAAGATACGCTCGTTGTATGGCGGGTTCATCACTACAACGCCTTCTGATGTTGGGGCAACGGTTTCGAAAAAGTTGGCCTGTTGCAGCTTAATCACTTTCTCAAGGCTGGCGTTATCGATGTTATTTTGTGCAGCTTCAATGTAATCGGCATCAATATCGTAGCCAATAATCTCTGCCTGCGGTTGCTCTTTTGCTTTGGCTTCGGCGGTGCGCCACACCATTTCAAAAGTCTTTTTATCGAAATCTTTCCACTTCTCAAACCCGAAATCATCGCGGCGGTATAAAGCTGGGGCAATATTCTGCGCCATCATAGCCGCTTCGATCAGCAAAGTACCAGAACCGCACATCGGATCGATAAAAGTAGATTTTTTATCCCAACCCGAAAGCATGATGATACCCGCAGCCAGTACTTCGTTCAGCGGCGCTACGTTGGTTTGCAAACGATAACCGCGGCGGTGCAGCGAGTCACCGGATGAATCCAGGGAAAGCGTGACCATGTTTTCGTGCATGTGTAAATTCAGGCGCAGGTCGGGCCGCACACGGTCTACGGAAGGCCGTTCGCCGGTTTTACTTCTAAACTGGTCTACAATGGCATCTTTGGTAAGCTGGGCCAAGAACAGCGAGTGCTCAAATGTGGAATGACTCACAGCTGCATCAATGGCAAAGGTCTGGTCCAAAGTCAGGTAATCAGACCAGTTAATTTTCTGAACCTGCTCGTACAGGTTGCGTTCGTCGCGGGCTTTAAAGGTGGCAAAAGGTTTTAAAACACGAATGGCCGTGCGGCACCACACATTTGCTTCGTAAAGCTGGCGTTGGTTGCCAGAGCAGGTTACAGCACGTGTTCCTACTTTTATATAGTCCATATCCAGCGCACGCAGTTCTTCTGCCAGAATTTCTTCCAGGCCTGCCAGCGTGGTGACCGTTATATTAAAGTTGCCGTTCGGATTTTTCTTTGCCATATTTTATACTTTCTAATATGCAAAGATAGCTTTCTGAGTTCAGAGTTTCGAGTTTAAAGTTACGAGTTACTCCATTTTCAGCTTAAATAACTGGCTTGATAAAACTGAAGTTGAAATTCGTAACTCGTAATTCGTAATTCGTAATTCGTAAACCTATCTTTGTAGCAAATTACGACCCATGAAACTACAGGCAGATTTTTCGCTGAAACCTTATAATACCTTCGGAATCGATGTAAAAGCAAAACTTTTTGCCCGCTTCGAAACGGTGCAGGAATTACAGGAGCTGCTCCGGATGCCTGAACTTGAAAACGAAGAAAAGCTTATACTGGGTGGCGGCAGCAACCTGCTTTTTACGAAAGATTTCGACGGTGTAGTCTTACAGAATGGCATCAAAGGCATTGAGATAATTGCTGAAAATGACACGCATACTTTTGTAAAAGCAGGTGGCGGCGAAGTATGGCATCGCTTTGTTCTGTATACGTTAGATCAAAACCTGGGCGGCGTCGAGAACCTTTCGCTGATTCCGGGTACGGTGGGCGCTTCGCCTTTACAGAACATCGGGGCCTACGGCGTGGAACTGAAGGATGTGTTCGAAGAACTGGAAGCAGTTGAACTGGCAACCGGCGATATTCATACATTTGACAAAGAAGCCTGCAGGTTTGGCTACCGCGAAAGCGCTTTTAAAAACGAGCTGAAAGGCCGCTACCTTGTAACAGCTGTCACCTTCAAACTCCAGAAAAACCATACCTTAAACACGTCTTATGGAGCTATCAAAACCACGCTGGACGAGCTGAAAGTAATACAACCCACCATACAGGATGTAAGTGCGGCCGTTTGCCATATCCGCCAGAGCAAACTTCCTGACCCTGCCCAGATCGGAAACGCAGGCAGCTTCTTTAAAAATCCTGAAATACCGCTGGCCCTTTACGAAACCCTGAAAGTTAACTTTCCGGAGATGCCGGCTTACCCGGTATCGGAAACAGCTGTAAAAGTACCGGCCGGCTGGCTGATAGAACAATGCGGCTGGAAAGGAAAAGTGATCGAAAATTACGGTGTACATAAAAACCAGGCACTGGTGCTGGTTAACTATGGCGGTGCTTCGGGAGGTAAAATTCAGCAACTTGCTTATGATATCATCGCTTCTGTAGAGCAGAAATTTGGCATAACGCTGCGCCCTGAAGTAAACATTATCTAATATTCGGCTGCCAGCGGAAAATATACCTCTTTCAGGTCAACCTTATGTATAGTTGTAACGGTATACTAGGGTTATTTAAAATATCGACCATGACAAAACATACTTTCCGCACCCTGCTTTTAATGCTGTTATCGCTCACCGTTTTTACTGCCTGCGATTCTGATGACGACGAGGATACAACCTTAACTAATACAGACCTGATCACAGCCGAGACCTGGAAAGGCGACGAAATTCGTGTTCCGGCACTTGATGCTCTCAATATATCGTATAAAGACAGGCTGCCGGACCCAAAGACCATGACCATTAAATTTGATAGGAACGGCACCTACGAAGCCCAGTATACTTTAAACGGCCAATCTACTAAAACTACCGGCGACTGGGAATTTACAGATAACGAGAGAAAATTATCTGGCAACTTTTTCAATTTCCCTTCTTCTGAGGCAGATATTGATGAGTTATCGGCAACACAGCTTCACCTGAGTACCATGATAACGGCTCCCAATATTCCGATACCGGTAAAAGCTGAAGTACGGTTAGTGCGGTAACCATTTTAAAAACTATTTAAAACAAGACAAGCTCCTGAAATCAGGGGCTTGTCTTGTTTTAGGGAAGGCTTCCTTTTAAAAGTATAAGTTCATTTGAAACATATTATTAATTATATATTTATATTTATGAAAAATATACTCCTTTAAATGAAAAAATTAAGACTCATCGCTTTTCTGTTCTCATCACTTTTCCTGCTTACACTGGTAAGTTGTAAAGATGATGCTAAAGATACAGAGCCTACAAAACAAGACTTACTGACTTCGGGTGAGTGGACTGGTGCTAAAATTTATATGTCTGGCAAGGATGTAACACAGCTTTATAAAACTGAGCAAAACTACGACATGTCAAAAAATATCCTGAAGTTTGAAAAAGCAGGGACATATACCGATTCATACGAACGCTCAACCATCTCAGGTAAATGGGAATTTTCAAAAGATGAGCAGTATATCATCCATGATAAAGGTACAGCGGATGAAAGTAGCTTCAGAATTAAAGCACTTTCTGCTAAACAACTTATTATGACGCAGGAATTCTCCAATCAGGGATATACCTCAACTTTTGAGCTTGAATACAAGCGCTAAAACAGAAAGGCTACCAAAACTGGTAGCCTTTCTGTTATATAAATGATTATACTTTACTTCAGCACTGCAAGCGTTGCTCCATCTCCGCCGCGTTCTTCGGCTTCGCTGCCCAGGCTGGCTACTTCGCGCACCGAGTATAGGTAGTCGCGCACAATCTGGCGCAAGATACCGTTGCCACGCCCGTGAATGATCTTGATCTCCGGCATGCCCAACATGATGGCTTCGTCGGTAAAGTTCATCAGTTTGGTCAGGGCTTCTTCGGCATACTCTCCCCTGATATCGAGGGTACTGCCAAAATCGGCCATGCGCTGCGTGATATTCATGCCGCGTGTATAACCTTCGGCTGCTTTGGCTTTGGCATCTTCTTTCTTCTTCCTGTTGGCAGCTTCTACTTCCACACGCTCCAGGTTATCCAACTTCACAAAAGTTTTCAGGCCGCCAAATAGCACCTCGGCATTTTTGCCTTTTATACTTACCAGTTGCCCGATAGAGTCCTGCCCGATGAGCGAAACATGATCGCCTGCTTTTAAAGGGCCGCTGTTTGCCAGGCGGCGGTGTAACGGACGCGGTTCTTCCTTGCGCACTTCGGTTGCAAAAGTTTCCAGTTCCTGGCGCGCCTGCTTGATCTGCTCTTTTTCTGCCTGCCCCTGCCTGATCTGGTAAATCGTAGACTCGATCTTCTGATTAGCATCCCGCAGCAGCAACTTGGCTTTGCCTTTGGCTTCGCGCATGACGTCCTGCTTGCTTTCCTCGAGGTAGTTTTTCAGGTCGGTATACTCTTTTACAGAGCGTTTCAGCTTCTGCTCCAGCGCTGCGGCTTCGCGGGTTTTCTGCTCCAGTTCCTGTTTTTCGGTTTCCAGTTCTTCGAGTAACCTATCGTAGCGTATCTTGTCTTTACCAACCAAACTACTGGCTTTATCTACGATCTGCTTTGGCAACCCAATTTTACGTGCAATCTCGATAGCAAACGAAGAACCCGGCTTTCCTATTTCGAGTTGATAAAGCGGCGCCAGGTTTTTATGATCGTAACGCATCGCGCCGTTTACAATCCCCGCTGTGCGCTCGGCAAAGTTTTTCAGGTTGGTATAGTGCGTTGTAATCACACCGTATACTTTGCTGTCGTTTAAAGTCTGAAGAACGGCCTCTGCAATGGCACCACCCAGCACAGGTTCTGTACCCGTACCAAACTCATCTATCAGCACCAGGCTTTTATGATCGGCTACCGTCACGAATTTCTTCATATTGGTCAGGTGCGAACTGTAGGTACTCAGGTCGTTTTCGATGGACTGCTCGTCCCCGATATCAATAAACACATCCTGAAAAATACCTGTTTCCGAACCATCTGCTGCCGAAATCAGCATCCCACACTGCACCATGTACTGCACCAGGCCTACTGTTTTTAAGCTCACTGATTTACCACCGGCGTTTGGCCCCGAAATCAACAGGATGCGTTGGTCGCGGTTCAGTTCCAGATCCATGGGCACAGTTGGTTTGCCCATTTGCCTGTGCGACAAGTATAAAAGTGGGTGTACCGCCTGTTTCCAGTGGATATGCGGATATTTGTGTATGGTTGGCAACGTGGCGTTTATACGGCGTGCAAAAGCTGCTTTAGCACGTATAAAATCCAGCAAGCCTAAGTATTGGTAAGCTTTGCGAAGTTCTGGTATGTGGTTACGGAGCGTATTGGTAAGCCCGATCAGGATGCGGATAAGTTCGCGGTGGTACGCGTTCTCCAGGTCCTTGATGTCGTTGTTGAGTTCGAAAATAGATTCCGGCTCGATGTAAACAGTTTGCCCCGTATTCGACTCATCGTGGATCAGACCTTTTACGCGGCGCTTATACTCTGTGATAACCGGAATTACCAAACGGCCTCCACGTATCGTCGGCTCCGCATCAGAAGGTGTCCAGCCTTCGTTTTTAGCGTGCCGAAGTATGGAGTTTATCTGCTTCCGAAGTATGGATTGCTGCCCGATCAGGTCGCGTTTGTAGCGTTGCAGTTCGGGTGTGGCATCTTCGCGCACGGCACCGGCATCGTCTACTACTTTATCCAGCGCCGCGATCAGGTTTCGTTCTACGTTTATGTCTGCGCCTAACGCTTTCAAGGCTTCATACTTGCCCTCCTCCGACTGCGAAATAAAACGCTGCGAATCGCGGATGGTACGCAACGACATCTTGATTTCGGAAAACTGAACAACATCCAGGTAAGTACCCGGAATGGCAGCACGATCGAGGTAAGTTGTTACATCGAAATAATGTTGAAGCGGAATTTCGGCGTCTGATTCCAGCAGTTGCCGGAACTCGTCGGTTTGTTGTAAGAGCCGCTGCACCAGGTCGTGGCGGTTCAGAAATTTCATGCGGTTTACATGGTGTCGGCCCAGTGCGCTCAGGCAAAGCTCCGAAAGCATTTCGCGTACCTGCGTAAACCCTATTTTAATTTCAAAGTTTTCTGGATATGTCAATTGTTATCTCTTATTTTAAAGCAAATTTAGCATTTTATAACAAGTAAAACCTGTGGTTTAGTTCGAATTGAAAGACACGAAGTAAGCTGAAAGATGTACGAAATAAGAATATTAAGTTATGCGTTTATTTGTTAGATTTCAGATTAACTTCTTAAGGATTTATACTTTGTCAAACCGTAAAATTTAGTTTGTAATTCATACCTCTAAATTCGTACTTCCTCCCTCTTACTTCAAAATAATGATCTTAGATAAACTTGCCAACGCCGACCGCTATAACTGCCTGCACCCGCTTTTCGGAAAAGCATTTGATTACCTGAAAAATACAGATTTAGCAACCATTGAAGCAGGCGTACACGAAATTCAGGAGAAGCAGCTTTTTGCTATTATTTCTGAAGCGGCCGGCGTAACCAAAGACGCTTATAAACTGGAAGTACACCGCAAGTACATTGATATACAATACATTATTTCCGGCACCGACCACATGGGCTGGAAAGACCTGGCGCTTTGTTCTGAGCCAAACGACCCTTATAACGAGATCCGCGAAGCCGCCTTTTTTCCGGATAAAACGGACAACTGGTTTGATGTACCAGCTGGCTCTTTCACCATTTTTTACCCTGATGATGCGCACGCTGCCATGGTAACCGGCGAAAATGTAGTCCGGAAAGTAGTGCTGAAAATTGCGGTGGAAGTATAAACAAGCATAAACCTGATGTATATTCCTAAACTTAACCGCACCACAGATCAGGAAGAGATTATAACTTTTATGCAGAAGTATAGTTTCGCCACTATTATTACCGTAAAAGACAACTACCAGACTGCCACGCACCTGCCTTTTATTATCAGTAAAAGGGAAGATAAAATCATACTTACTTCACATTTCGCGAAGGCAAACCCACAGTGGCAGGAACTGACAGCCAATCAGGTATTAGTTATTTTCAGTGAACCGCACGCCTACATCTCCCCAAAACATTACGACAAGCAACTGAACGTACCAACCTGGAACTACATCGCCGTACATGCCTACGGAAACGGAACACTTCTCCTGGATACAACAAAGGCATTTGAGGTACTGGAAACTACAATCGAAACGTACGAAGCTGCCTATAAAGCCCAGTGGAATAAACTGCCCGACGACTATAAACTGAACATGATCAAAGGTATTGTAGCTTTTGAAATTGAGGTCGCAGATTTACAGGGCAAAAAGAAACTGAGCCAGAATAAAACCGCAGCAGAACAGGCCAGTATTGTTGCAGCCTTGGAAAGCAGCGACAGTACTACGGAGAAAGAACTTGGCCTGTATATGAAAAAAGAAATGCTGAAGAAGAAAGTTTAAAACTTTTCCTCTACGCCCATCCCAAAGAGCGCATAATCATACTTTACTGGGTCTGTTGGGTCGAAAGTGCGGAGGTGGTCGGTTAGCTCTTCGGCGGTTTGCCAGTTCATACCGGTGCGTGTTATCAGGCCAAGGCGGCGGGCAACGCGCTCTACGTGCACATCACAAGGGCATACCAAATCAGCAGGTTGCATATGTTGCCAGATACCAAAATCCACGCCGTTGCTATCGTTCCGGACCATCCAGCGCAGGTACATGTTCAGGCGCTTGCAGGCCGATTTGCGGGCTGGCGTAGCGATATGCTTTTTGGTGCGGTGGGGCGCATCTTCCAAACTAAAAACCAGGTTATGAAAATGCTCCAGCCGCTCTTCTTGTGTTCGGATCTGGGTTTGCTCGCCTGTAAATGCAGTTTCGAGGCTATTGTGCTGGCTGTAATACCACCTGAAAAAATGGATCAGGTACAAGAGATCGGTATCGTTAAAAGTGCGGTGCTTAAAACCCAAGAAACGTTTCAGGTCCTGCTCTTCGTGCTGCAATATAAACTGGTGCGGTGCATTATCCATCAAATCCATTAGTTTAATGCAGTTGTTGATGATGGTTTTGCGTTGGCCCCAGGCAAGTATGGCTGCAAAAAAACCGCTCAGTTCGATGTCCTGCTTCTGCGTAAACAAATGCGGAATCGAAACCGGGTCGTTTGGAATAAAAGCGGGTTGGTTATACTTCGCCACTTTCTCATCGAGCAGAATTTTGATAGCGGCCAGGTCTTGTTTCATAAAGTATAAATTGTTTCTAAAGTATAAAATATACCTGCTTGGATAATTGGGCTTCTAACGCAAAAGACCCGAGTTTTGGCTCAGGTCTTTTGTAAAATCTATACTTGCTACACCAACTTACGGCATGTACGAAACTTCTACTTTAAACCTGGCATCGGAAGCATTCAGTTTCTGGTAAGCTTTCTTGGATACACGCACAATCAGATCGTTGTTGCTATCCTGTAATTTGCCGATGACGCGCACATAAACCACCTGGCCGTTGTTCAGGTTTTTTACCTGCATAATGGTGCCCACCGGAGCGGTGCGGTGCAAAGCTAAGTATTTGTTTGAGTCAGCTTTCGGGTCGATGGATTCGGCCATACCGGTTTCAATCGTTTTCTTTACGCCCGATTCATCTGCCTCACTGTTTTCCACGCGCTCAGAAGTAGTAGCAGCTGGCTCTGTTCTGGCAGGCTCAGATTTAACCGGGGTTGCCAGTGGCTCCACTGTTTTAGGCTTGGTCATTTCCTCGTCGCTCTCCGGCACGTAAACCGGGTTTTTGGTTGGCTTCGAAGCACCTTTTCCTACAATAATGGAAGCACCCACGTTAATGCTGTTGTCTGTAATATTGTTCCAGCGTTTGATATCATCCACCGACACGTTATACATTTTTGAGAGCGAAAACAAAGTCTGCTTGGCCGCTACCGTGTGTAGTTTATCGCCGTTATCATTCACGGTAAACGTGCGGTTGCTGGCAGTGGCTACTGTCGTATTGGCTGCCGGTGTTTTGGCAGCTGTTGTAGCCGGGCTGGCGGCCGGCGTTTTGCGCGGAATAAGCACGATCTGGCCTACATTAATGCTGTTTTGTACGCTTGGGTTGGACTCAACGATCTTAGCTACCGGCACATTATACTTTCGTGATAGAGCATACAGCGTTTCTTTGGGCTCTACTTTATGCTGCACAAATACTTTCCCGTTTTTACGCTCTATGCCCACCGAGTCGGGGAGCGCCGTAAAACCTGCCGCCATGGCTGTAAAAGTAAGGAAAGGTGCTACCAACAAGGCAGTAACTAAAACTCGTATCATAGCTAATAATAATCTGTTAAATCAAATCGTAAACATGCAAACTTACTTTTTCTTTGATAAAGTATAACCTGCCCTCAAAGATAAAAAAAGTATCTGAACCTATGCCACTTAATCCGGTAGCAAGCTCGATCTGCAATAGCAATTCTCCTGCCAGAGTCCAGGCGGCCAGATTATTCTGCCATGTTTCTTTACCCGACGAAGTATAATAGCTGATAATGATCGCATGATCGGTTTCGGCATACTCCATACCTGCTATGGCCGTAACTCCCAGTTGCTGCTCCAGAAAAGCCTGTACCTGTTCAAAGTAAGGTTCCCCCTGCAAGTATAAATCGGGGGTAATGTGCTGCTTAAACCGCTGTAGTGTATGTTGTTCTACCAGTTGCAGGGCCTGTTGCTGTGCCAGGCCGGTCTGTATGATTTTACCTGAGGAGGTTTCTGCAATTTCAAAACCGGCTTCGGGCTGCTCAGGGTCATAGAGCACGATGCCTGCTTTGGAAATGCCATAAAAGGCTTTGGCTGGTTGCTGCCAGCTAATCTGGTTTTTAGCGGCATCAAGCGCAGTTATACTTTTATGCTGACCCAGTTTACGGTCGCCGTAGCCATGCAACAAAACCATGCCCTGGTGCGCATCTTCCAGGCCAAGCCACCAGGCAGGTTCTTCGGGGGTGTTCAGTTGGGTTAACGTAAAATGGGCCAGATCTAAGGTATAAAAATGAGCCAGCAGCACGTCGCCGTCCCGGATCTCGAGCGCGAGACGGTTGCCTTCCGTATCCAGGGCCATGCGCCAGACGGGAGCTTTAAAATCGAATAAGTATAATAAGGAAAGTATAAGCTTGGCTTTTTTTGTTATCTTAGGTTTGTGAAGCTCCAATTTATGAAATCTCCTGCAAAGCACCGGCATCCTTATTTTTTATACTTCCTGTTTTGCCTGCTATTGTTCCCTTTGGTAAGTATGGCCCAAACCACCAAGCCCAAAGTATTTGTATTTGAGATCAACGCTGAAATAGACCCGCGTACCAACCGCTACACCGAACTTGCCCTTACTGAAGCAACTAACGCCAAAGCCGACCACGTGTTGCTGGTGCTCGATACGTTTGGCGGCGCCCTGACAGATGCCGACCAGATCCGGAAACGCATTCTGGAATATCCGAAGCCGGTGTATGTGTTCATCAACAAAAATGCTGCTTCGGCGGGTGCGCTTATTTCGCTTGCCTGCGACAGCATTTACATGGCTCCCGGCGGAAATATCGGTGCGGCCACGGTGGTGGGTGCCGATGGGCAGGCTGCCCCCGGAAAATACCAGAGTTACATGCGCTCTATTATGCGCTCTACCGCTGAGGCCAACGGCCGCAACCCACAACTTGCCGAAGCCATGGTAGATGCCAACGTAGACAGCACAATTTCTGCCGGACAGGTGTTAACGCTTACCACTGCTGAGGCCATAAAACAGGGCTTCTGCGAAGGCACTGCCACTGATGTGAAAGGCGTACTGTCCAGGCTGAACCTGGCAGATGCCGAGGTCATAAATTTCGAGCTCAGTACAACAGATAAGATCATTTCATTTTTCCTGAACCCTGTTATAAGTGGTATTTTACTGTTGCTGATCATCGGTGGGTTATACTTCGAGCTGCAATCGCCGGGCATTGGCTTTCCGTTGCTTGCGGCGACTGTGGCCGGTGTTTTATACTTAGTACCGTATTACCTGAATGGCCTTGCCGAAAACTGGGAAATCCTGCTCTTTGTGGTGGGGCTTATCCTGATTTGCGTGGAGGTTTTTGTGATTCCGGGGTTTGGCGTAACAGGCATCAGCGGCATTATACTGGTCTTTGCATCGCTGGTGCTGGTGATGGTGAACAACCAGAATTTCGACTTTACGTTTGTGCCTGCCAGTGACCTGAAACAAAGTCTTGTAGCGGTGCTAGTAGGCATGGTGGGGGCCGCGGTACTGATCGCACTGACCTGGAACAGACTCTCGAATAGCAAAGCCATGCAGCGCATTGTGCTCACCAATACCCAGCAAAGCAGCGAGGGCTACCGCGCTGCTGAGGCGCAATACCAACTGATCGGCAGAACCGGAGTTGCCCATACCCGCATGGCGCCTAGCGGTCGTGTGTTGATAGATGATACTTTGTATGATGCGCAGGCCCGCGAAGGGTATATCGAAGCCGGTGAAACCATCGAAGTGATCGACCAAAGTACCTTCGCCCTTATCATAAAAAGAGTTAGCTGAATTCCGGCAACAATTTCAGCTATACTTGCCTTTGCTATCGTATTGACTCAAAAAACAAACCTAACCTATGAAATTCACAAAACTGTTTTTACCAGCCATACTTGGTCTGGCGCTTGTAACCACCGCTTGCCAAGAAGGCGCTATGCAGCAGAAAAAGGACGATACAACCGGCAGTACTTCTTCAACAGAAGGAACTGAAAAAGCCACCGGCACACTTACATGGGCTGGAGAATACATGTCTGATGGTTGCGGCTTTACTTTAGAGATAGACGGTAAAACCTACAAACCGGAAAACGAAGATACCATTGATGCTGCTTTTAAAGTAGAAGGCTCGATGCCGGTAGAAGTGGAATTTGTGCGCCTGAACGAGCAGATCGACCGCCGTTGCGGCCTGTCGCCGGATAGCAAAGCCATGGATGGCATCCGGATTGTGTCTATCACAAAAAACTAGCGCATTTTATACTTTGTAATGGGTTGCAGGCTTTTGTTTAAGAGGCTTGCAACCTTTTTCTTTTGTAGATGCTCTTGTTGGCAACTGATTTGCTAGACTTCTTTTATGAAAAAACTACGTAACAACGCTTTCTCCTTTCTACTGCTTTTCGGGTTGCTTGCCTGCGATACCGATGACGAAACTACGGTTGATCCGGTTGCTAAAACAGAAACGATACAGGCTTCCCTGCAATGGACCGGGGACTATGCGGCAGATGGCTGCGGTTATATTTTAAATGTGGGGACATCAAAGTATAAACCTACAAACGAAAACGACATCCCGAACAGCTACAAAACACAGGACCCGACTTTGGTGCAGGCCACTATTATCAACTACCGGAAGTCTACTTCGGTTTTCTGCGGATTTGCCAACACTAACATGAACAGCGTTAAAATTGTGAAGCTCGAAAAGTTGTAGCCTGCAAAAAAGTGAAATAGCGCTAGTATAAAAGGCACGCTTCTGTAACTTGCACCAAAATCATACAGCACAACCATGGATATACTTGGCATTATACCGGCCCGCTACGCCAGCACCCGTTTCCCCGGAAAACCGCTTACCCTTATCAACGGCAAAAGTATGATCCAGCGGGTATATGAACAGGCTACCAAGTCGGGTTTAACAGCTGTGCTGGTTGCCACAGATGATGCGAGTATACTGGAACATGTGGAAGCATTTGGCGGCAAAGCTATACTGACAGGCGAGCATCACCAGAGTGGCACCGACCGCTGTTTTGAAGCCTACCAGCGCTACGACAAGCCTTTCGAATACATCATCAACATACAAGGCGACGAACCTTTTATAAAACCGGAACAGATCGATCTGGTAGCTTCCTGCTTTCAGAACCCGGCTACGCAGCTGGCCACGCTCATTAAAAAGATCACGCAGGAAGAAGACCTTTTTAATGTGAATGCGCCTAAAGTAGTGATTAACCAGAATGGCGAAGCTTTATACTTTAGCCGGCAGGCTATACCCTACTGCCGCAACGTACCTGCCGATATCTGGCACAAGCAACACACGTATTACAAGCACATCGGCATTTATGGCTACCGCGCCGATATTCTGGAGCAGATAACGCAACTGCCGCCCTCTGCACTCGAACTGGCCGAATCGTTGGAGCAACTGCGCTGGCTTGAGAACGGTTTCCGGATCGCTACGGCCGTAACCGCGTTTGAAACGATTGGCATCGATACACCCGAAGATCTGCTGAAAGTGCAACAGTTCATGTAATTATCCAGCCCGGCTCTCTCATGAAAAACTATACTTTGCAGCGCTTCGTGAAGCTGAATTTATACTTCTTTTGTATGTACAGCGTGCTTACGGCGATATGGTATGGTATAAATGGCAGGTTCAGCGAAAACTTCGGAGCGTTGGATGAGATTTTCCTGAATGCGGCTTTCTTCTCGCTGATCTTTACAATAAGTATACTGGTGTGGTACCGCAGAACCGAGCTCAGGATTCCGGTAACGGCTCTGAGCCAAACGGCCCTGGACAAAGCATTACAGGAAATTGGCTTTCTGAAGATCAGCGGCGCGCATCAGGATAAGTATAGCCTCTACAAACCAGCACCGCCCAAAGCGCCTGTTTTGGCTGGTAAAATATTTGTGGCCAGGTCAGCTAACTTTTACCACTTGCAAGGCGCTACAAGAATCCTGAAAACACTAAGTTATAAGCCGGCCTAAAGTATAAATCTATACTTTCAAAAGTATAAATCAGCCGCCAGCTTTTTTTGCTTTATAACCAGCCGCTAAAAGTATCTGCAACACTTTATCCCGGAAATCTCCCTGAATCAGGATCTCGCCATCTTTTGCTGAGCCGCCTACGCCGCATTTGCTTTTCAGTGTTTTTCCCAGCTCTTTCAGGTCGTTATCGGTTCCAACAAAGCCTTCGATCAGGGTTACCTGTTTTCCGCCCCTGGATTTTTTATCGAGCATCACTTTCAGGTTTTGCTGTTGCGGCGGCAGCGTGGTCGCTTCGTTCTCCTGCTCATAGTCGTAACTGAAATCAGAACTGGTGGAGTACACAACTCCCTGGCGGCCTTTTTTATTTTTATCGCTCATAATTTTAAGTTGAAGGAAGTATAACGTGTAATGAAAGCGGTAATGTCTGCACCTCGAACTGCTTCGCTTTGCCGATAAATTCGCCATCCGCATGAAACATCATAGGTTCTTCGGTTTCTATTTCTACGTTGGTTGTTTTAAAATATTCGGCGCTGTCGGCGTTGGCCAGTTGTTTGGCGAGCATGCAATAGCTCAGGTTCAGGGCCTTTACAAAATCCAGTTGCCGGATCAGGCAAACATCCAGTAAGCCATCCCGGATATCAGCCAAAGGCGCAATATATGCATTGTTGCCGTACTGGGCCGCGTTGGCGAATGCCATCACAAAACAGTCGGTGCTTATACTTTGTCCGTTAATGGTAACTGTAACCGGCAGGTGTTTATACTTGCGTATTTCTTTCAGGATGAGCTCTACATACGTTTGCAAACCACGCTTTTTATTGCCGGCAAATACCGAACTGATGTAGGCATCAAAGCCAATACCAGCCGTCGTGAAAAAAGGATGCCCGTTAATACTGCCACTATCTATCCGGCTTTTTACCCCGTTGTTCAAGGCAAGTATGGCTTTATCGAGCTGCAACGGAATCTGTAAATGGCGCGCTAACCCATTACCTGACCCTCTCGGAAGTATGCCCAGCGCTGTGTCGGAGTGCAGCAAACCTTTGGCCACTTCGTTCATGGTGCCGTCCCCTCCTACTGCTACCACTACTTCATACCCAGCTTCGGCTGCTTCTCTGGCTAATTCGGGGGCATGGCCTGCATGCGTGGTATATACAATGTCGGGTTTATACTTTGTCTGATCGAGCAGCAGGTTAATGCGTGCAGCCACATCTACCTTGTTCCGGGGGCCGGACGTAGGGTTGATGATAAATCTGATAGGGGAAAGTTTGCTCATACTTTTGCAGCCAAAAAAAGCCGGTGGTAAAATTACGCCATAAACCACGTAATGCAAAAAAGCCTGCCACACAAAGTATAACAGGCTCTTCAGAAGTATAATTACGACAAGCAGTTAACGCAGGTGAAACGTCAGAACCGGCGTTGTAGTATGGTTTACAATATCTTCGGCAATACTGCCGCTCAGCAAATGCGACAACCCCGTACGTCCGTGTGTGGCCATCATGATCAGGTCGGCTTTAATATTGTATGCGAAATGCAGGATACCATCCTCTTCTGTTACATCGTTGAAAATGTTGACAGAGTAATTCTGTAAATTGTGGTCTTCAGCTAACTGCACCAGGCGCTGCTGCAGGTTTAGGCTGTTTTCGAATGCGCTCGGTGTATTAACATATACCAGGTGCAGCTTCGCGCCAAACATTTCCTGCAGCGATTTGAAACGCTGCATCGCACCTTTAATCTCACGTTTAAAATCTGACGCTACTACAATTTCACGCGGTTCGAAATGCTGCTGGCGGTCTTTTACGGTAAGTACCGGGCATGTAGCCGTACGCACCACTTTCTCGGTGTTCGAGCCGATCAAAATCTCCTGTAGCCCGCTTGCCCCTTTGGAGCCCATCACGATCAGGTCAATGCCTTGTTCCTGCACCAGGTTATTTACTTTGCTGTGTAGCCTGCTCACATCCACCGCTTCCGTGACATGTAAGCCTTCGTATGGAAAAGCGTTTTTAAACTTGTTCATATCGCGCTTCACATTCTCCAGTAAATGCAGCATATATACTTGCTCCATACCATCCGAAGTGTTCTCGCCTGTTGTACTGAAAGTGGAATTATAAGGCATCTCGATTGTGTGAAGCAGCACTATTTCAGCATTTATTTTACGTGCTATAGCCAGCGCCACTTCGTAGGCATTTTTCGATTCTTCAGAAAAGTCGGTTGGGACAAGTATCTTTCTCATATGTATAGGGAAGGTTAGCGATACAATTATTCGGTTATAAAGTATAAACCCAAAAGTAGTAGTATTACTGATCCGGAAGTATGATATATATCATATCCTACATTTACTTTTGTCCGGTTATACGGTAATATAAAAATAAAAGCCCACCCTGGTTACAGGGTGGGCTTTCAAAAGTATAAATCGAATGAAGATTACTTTCCGATACGCGCGATCAGGTCGGCAGCACGGTTAGAGTATCCGGTTTCGTTATCATACCAGCCAACTACTTTTACAAGCGTTTCGTTTGCAGAAGTCAGTTCAGCATCGAAAATACAAGAGTGTGCATTTCCAACGATATCAATCGAAACGATCGGATCTTCTGTATATTCCAGGATGCCTTTCATTTCGCCTTCAGCCGCTTTTTTCATGGCAGCGTTGATTTCTTCTTTTGTAACTGGTCTTTTCAGCACAACAGTCAGGTCTGTTAAAGAACCATCCGGAATAGGAACGCGCATGGCAACACCATCCAGTTTACCTTTCAGGTGAGGCAATACAAGACCTACTGCCTTGGCTGCACCCGTAGAGGTAGGGATGATAGAATAAGCAGCAGCACGCGCTCTTCTCAGGTCGCTGTGCGGAGAATCCTGCAGGCTCTGGTCAGAAGTATAAGCGTGTACTGTGGTGATGTAGCCTTTCTCGATTCCGAAAGTATCATCCAGCACTTTAGCCATTGGCGCAAGGCAGTTCGTTGTGCACGAAGCATTGGAAACGATGGTTTCATCGCCTGTCAGGATGTCTTCGTTCACACCTAATACTACAGTTGGGATATCGCCTTTTGCAGGGGCAGAGATCACTACTTTACGGGCACCCGCTTCCAGGTGACCGCCAGCTCCCTGTGCATCCAGAAAACGACCGGTAGATTCCAGTACTACATCAACACCCAGTGTGCCCCAAGGCAAGTTCTTAGGCTCACGCTCAGCAGTAATTCTGATTTCACGACCATTTACAACAATACCGTTTTCAGTGGCTTCTACTGTACCATTAAATCTGCCGTGTACGGAATCATACTTCAGCAGGTGGGCCAGTGTTTTTGTGTTCGTCAGGTCATTGATAGCTACAACTTCTACATTGTCCTTCTCGAGCAGGGCCTTGAAAGTAAGTCTGCCAATACGGCCAAAGCCGTTTATTGCAACTTTAATTTTAGACATGGTATCTAGTTTTGAGAGGTTTATTTTTCCGATGCGAATTTACGATTACCTTGCTGGAAAACCAACATTATTTTAGGCATAGGTACGTGTGCCAATTAAATAGTTGAAAAAAATTATCAAATTATTTTGGAAAATCGAAAATAGGCTATACTTTTGCAGCATCAAAACAGTAGCACGGTCCGTTCGTCTAGGGGTTAGGACTTCAGATTTTCATTCTGGCAACAGGGGTTCGATTCCCCTACGGACTACTAAAAAGCCTCTCAGTTAACCCTGAGAGGCTTTTTTTATTTACTTCGGACACTATTCGGACACGTAGTATAGTTTAAGATCTTGATCTGAAGTCAAAATGTAATTAATGTATAACCAAACGACAAATCTTAAACTCACAGTAATAACTATTGCAAACAAGCAATTTGTATCTATAGAATCTGAATTAGTTAAATATGATAAAAGCAAAAGCACTTATAATAGGAAATTCAAATTATTCTGGTAATCAACTTGACAACCCTATAAACGATGCAACAGATATAGATGAAGTACTTTCACGTTTAGGTTTTAAAACTACTCTTATTACAGATGCAGATAAAATTACTCAAGACAAAGTTATAACTGAATTTGCTACAAGTTTAGACAATTTTGATATTGGGTTATTTTACTTTGCGGGTCATGGTTTTCAAATAAATAATGAAAACTATCTAGCTGCAATAGATACCGACTTCAATGACGAAGAGCATGCAAAACATACTGCTTTCCCTCTAGATATACTTCTATCCTACTTCGGCAAATCAAAGAACAGTACAAGCATTATAATTTTAGATGCATGTCGAGAATTGCTAAAAAAGAAAGCATGGTATCGTTCTGTCGAAGATTCAGGGTTAGCCCCAATATTTGCACCTAAAGGAACGCTAATAGCATATGCTACTTCTCCAGGAGAAAAAGCATTAGATGGAACTGGCCAACGTAATGGTATTTATACTAATGCACTTTTACAGCATATTACTGTAGAAAATATACCAGTGGAAGAGATGTTTAAAAGAGTGAGAAATTCAGTCTTCGCGTTTTCTAAAGGAAGGCAAACTAGCTGGGAACATACTTCTTTAACAGGTACTTTCTACTTTAATAGTGGCCAGCTGGCACATTCTATAACTATTGAATATTCACAGTTAGCAATTCAAGATGGCTTATATGTAGCTAATACTTCTACCTTAATAGACTCTATAATTAAAGACTTAAAATCGTATAATTATTACACTCAAAATCCTGCGATAGATAAAATCAGCCAAATTAATGTTAGAACCGAAGACAAAAATAAACTTTTTATATTAGGTAGGAACATATTACAGGCAGCCTGTGGCAATTCTGCTGCAGCAATACAGTTCATGGATAATCTTGCTACTAATCTACCTTCTTTAGATATCGGACATAAGAACCATGTCCTGAATGGCATTATTTATGAAACCTTTTTTAACTCATATGGGAGTTTTAGACAAGATGAGATTAAATCCTGTTACTTATCCGCTACCTACCAATTACTAGAAGATAAGAAGTATGAAGAAAGCTTGAAGTTTCTAAACTTAGTACTTGAGCCATATAGAGATATTATTTTTTATATACCATCCATACATCAAAGTGGAATTTCTTTCGATGTTGAGCTTCAAAAGGCAGGCGAAGAAAAGTATTTATTGAAAACAATAAGATATGAAGGTAATGAAGTTCTAAGAAAACAAGAATCAAATTTTTCTTGGGAGAGAGATAATGATCAAACATATTTTGGTGTTAATTTCAAAGGTCTAAAGCGATTAATTAGCCAAGAAATCAACACACCTGAAAATAAACTAAGTATTAATACAAATCTAATGTTAGATGATAATTCCAGAATCGATTACCCAGATAATCATCGTATTTTAAAATAATAAGTTTTTGAATAGTCATACGCTTTAAAGACTTTTACTTCAATTCACGAACGGAAAATTTACACTTTTAATTTTTTCTAAAAATTCCTTATTAATGTAATAGAGTTTAGCAAAATATTTTGCTAAACTCTATTACATTAATAAGGAATCACAAACCTAGTATTTATCAATATGAGCAAATTGAAATTAGCAAAATATTTATAAATTCTATAATCTTAAATATTAATCAAAATTATTATTAATACTAAGTTGTATAATTGTATTCCCATCATTCTCAAACTTATACCTTCCAGGCCCCAAAACAATCCAGTCTTCATCAGATCGATCATCATCCCACTCCTCTTCATCATCTTCATAACGTTTTTTTACATAGGTATACTTCGTCTCTTCACAGTTTATACTTCCAGATTCGAAATCACGAGAGATAGTAAACTCCTCTCCTGGCTCTACTTCTATCTCATCAATATTAAAGCCCTGGCTAAACATTATGTCATAGTCATTAGATTCCTCTTCATCTAGGTTGTAGCCACGGTTACGAGCTGTTGCAGTATAACTGGGTTTTAGCTGCACTATTAAGTTTTCTATTTCCATAAGTTAATTTTTTATAAGCTATTAATTATCTGCTGTTTGAGTTTTATACCAACCCCATTATGGTATGTATTACAGCTAATATAGAAATAAATATATAAATTGGGTAAATCTTAATTTAAACTAAGATTACATCAATTCTATAAAACATTTAATAATCATACCTCTAACTAAAAAACATGGCAGGCCACAGCTTAGATTTGACTAAAGACATCAATATTTTAAATATCAACTCTCCTAAGAAATCAGTTGATGGACCATACAAAGTTGTTTATAAAAATGTAGACGAAAGATGGGCTATAGTGGCCTTAGATTGGGACGGAAATCCAAACTTAGGAATGAGGTGGTTTTGGGGTAATGGAGGGAATCCTTTTTCTACTGGCAAACCAATTTGGCTTATCATACCTAACGCACTAATTAACTCTATCTTAGATGGCCTACCACTTGAATTTAAATTCAGAAAAAAAATTGAGAAGTTTTTGAATGGAGAAATAAAGGGTTCAGATCTTTAAAAAGCTATCTTTAACATCAAGTAATTAATCAAGTAAACAACCTAAACTCCTCGTCTGCCATTCACTTATTTTTAGACGCTATGAACAAAAAGAGCCTATCAGAAAGAGATATTTGTACCAAATTCATAACACCCGCTTTAGAAAAGGCAGGTTGGGATAAGCAGTTACAGATATTGGAAGAAGTATCTTTCACTGATGGTAAAATACACGTTCGTGGGAAACTAACCACTAGAGGAAGCAAAAAACGAGCTGATTATATACTGTATTACAAGCCTAACATCCCTATTGCTATCATTGAAGCAAAAGACAATAATCACTCTGTAAGAGCTGGTATTCAGCAAGGACTCGATTACGCTAAAATATTAGATATACCCTGTGTATTTAGCAGTAACGGTGATGGGTTCTTTTTCCACGACAGAACTGCAGAAGGCAAAAACATCGAGAGCGAAATCGGTTTAGAAGACTTCCCTACTCCAGATCAGCTTTGGGAGCGTTATAAAAAGTACAAAGGTATAGAGACGCCTGAAGCTGAAAAGATTGCTGCACAGGAATACTTCTTTGATGGCACCAATAGAAAGCCAAGGTATTACCAACAGATAGCTGTAAACAGATCGGTTGAGGCTATTGCTAAAGGGCAAAACCGCGTGCTACTGGTTATGGCTACAGGTACAGGTAAAACCTATACTGCATTTCAGATCATTCATAGGCTTTGGAAAAGTGGAGCGAAGAAGCGTATTCTGTTTTTAGCAGACCGCAACGCTTTGATAGATCAGACCAAACGCGGTGACTTCAAGCATTTTAAAGATAAAATGACCGTTGTGAAAAAGCGGCAGATAGATAAGAGCTTCGAAGTTTACCTGGCACTATACCAGGGCTTAAGCGGTAGCGATGAAAAAGCAAATGCTTACAAACAATTCTCAAAGGACTTTTTCGATCTTATTGTTATTGACGAGTGCCACCGTGGGAGTACTAAAGAAGACAGTAACTGGCGCGAGATCTTAACCTACTTTAGTAACGCTACACATATTGGTTTAACGGCAACACCAAAAGAGACAGAAGAAGCAAGTAATTCTGAATACTTTGGCGACCCAATTTATACTTATTCTTTAAGACAGGGTATTAATGATGGCTTTCTGGCTCCTTACAGAGTAATTAGGGTTGCCTTGAATGTAGATGCGGAAGGATGGAGACCAGAACAAGGTAAAACCGATAAGGATGGCAATGAGGTTGAAGATAGAATGTATAACAAGAAAGACTATGATCGAAGCCTTGTTATAGATGAACGCACAGATACAGTAGCAAGGAAAGTAACCGAATTTTTAAAAGGGTATGACCGCTTTGCCAAAACTATTATTTTCTGCGTGGATATTGACCATGCTGAGCGCATGCGTAGTGCTTTAGCCAGACATAATGCCGACCTAGTAGCAGAGAATTACAAATATGTAATGCAAATTACCGGGGACAATGAAGAAGGCAAAAGGGAGCTTGACAACTTTATTAACCCGGAGGAAAAATACCCGGTTATAGCTACCACATCTGAATTGATGACCACTGGTGTTGACGCACAAACCTGTAAGGTAATTGTGTTAGATGCCATTATCAATTCAATGACTAAGTTCAAACAGATTGTTGGACGTGGCACCAGAATAAATGAAGAGTATGGCAAACAATATTTTACCATACTTGATTTTAGGAACGCCACA
This sequence comes from Pontibacter arcticus, assembly GCF_003284895.1. Taxonomy (GTDB): domain Bacteria; phylum Bacteroidota; class Bacteroidia; order Cytophagales; family Hymenobacteraceae; genus Pontibacter; species Pontibacter arcticus. The sequence continues at coordinate 374,973 of NZ_QMDV01000004.1, read as the reverse complement.
GACAATTTTGCAGATCCGAAATTTGACGGAGAGCCAATAAGAATTAAGCCAGTTACCGAAGGTACAAACCTAGGAGGTATTATTGATGAAGAAGAAGCCAATACAGACCCAATCACAGATGACGATACAGGTGAAGAGATTATAATTGAAATACCTAAAGTACGTCAGCCAGATCCATCAGGCACTCCACCTACAAGCGACCCGAAATCCAAAGTGTATGTAAACGGCGTTGATGTTTCCATTCTAATTGAGCGTGAGCTGCATTTTGATCAGCATGGTAAACCTATTACTTCCAGTCTGAAAGACCATACTAAGCAAATCATAAAAGGCCAGTTCGCATCCTTAGATGACTTCCTGAACAAGTGGAATAACACAGAGCGTAAAGAAGCTATAGTTGCCGAACTTGAAGATCAAGGTGTGATGGTAGATGCGCTACTTGAAGCAGTTGACAAGCAGGTAGACTTGTTTGATTTAATCTGCCATGTTGCCTACGACCAACCTCCGTTAACACGTAAAGAAAGGGCCAACAATGTTAAGAAAAGAGACTACTTTACGAAGTATGGTGAACAGGCCCGCCAAGTTTTAGAAACACTGCTTGAAAAGTATGCCGACGAAGGCATTGAGAACATTGAAACATTGGAAGTGCTACAAGTAAAACCACTAAGTGATTTTGGCTCCACCGTCGAAATTGTAAACGGGATCTTCGGAAGTAGGAAAAAATACATGGAAGCGATAAAGGAATTAGAAACAGAACTTTACAGAATTGCCTGATGTGCTTAGTTTCTGATAATATTAAATTCTGTACCTGCAAGAGTTCTTCACCGGACAGGCTGAACCATTATTGGCTTTTACACCGCTACAATAAAGATAAACATGACTTCTTTATGGGCGTGCCGATGATACCTTCAGAATTTACCGACCCTAACTTTATTATTAATAATTTTACACTTGAAAGCAGGTTAAATGAACCGGATGCTTTTGATTTTCCGGCTTCATTCAAACCAAAAGACCAACTTGTAATAGTATTCAACAACCAGGCTAAAGAGTACGACAAAAGATTAACCTACTGCTTCCGATTTAAAAAAGGCAGATGGGTGAGCGAAAGCTATGACGTATTTGAGCTAATGAATCACTACGACGAGTTTGCCTTTGGCAAAATGAACCATATTAATACCAATACAACAAGTACCAAATGAGTAACATAAGCGGAATTATAAAGTCCATTAGAGATATTTTCAGAAAAGACCCTGGCTTGAGTGGCGATGCACAACGCATTGAGCAGTTAGGCTGGATGATCTTTTTAAAGCTTTTTGATGATAAAGACCAACAGAGAGAATTAATTGACGAGAACTACACTTCCCCGATACCAGAAGAATTGCAATGGCGTAACTGGGCTGAAAACGACGAAGGTATAACAGGAGATGAACTGATTAATTTTGTAAACAACCAGCTGTTTCCGCAGTTAAAGGAAATACAGGTTGCGGCAGATAACAGGTTGGGTGTTATCATCCGTAATATTTTTGATGGCACAAATAACTACATGAAGAGCGGGACTACTTTCCGCCAAGCCATTAATAAACTAAACGAGATTGATTTTAATAGCAGTAAAGATCATCATATCTTCAACGTTATCTACGAAGATATTTTACAAGGCCTTGCTACTAAAAAAGATACGGGCGAGTTCTATACACCAAGAGCTGTAACACAGTTTGTCGTGGATATGGTAAACCCAAAGCTAGGCGAGAAAATAGCAGACCCGGCGTGTGGTACGGCAGGTTTCTTGGTTTGCGCTATAGAACATTTGCGGAATCAGGTAAACAGCGTTAATGACCACAAAACGCTACAGGACACAATTACTGGTACAGAATTAAAGCCATTGCCATACATGCTTAGCGTGGTGAACCTGATTACGCACGATATAGAAGTTCCACAGATTGAAAATGGTGATGCTTTGAGCCGTGAGTTAACATCTATCAAGCAGGCTGACAAAGTTGATATAATTGTGGCTAACCCTCCTTTTGGTGGCGTAGTGGGCGATGGTATGGAAACCAATTTCCCGCTAAACTACCGCACCAAAGAAAGTGCAGATCTGTTCTTGATTTTATTTATACAGATGCTGAAAGAAGGTGGTCGTGCCGGTATAGTACTGCCTGATGGCAGCTTGACTGGTGATGGCGTAAAGGCAAGGGTAAGGCAAAAGCTATTAGAAGACTGCAACGTGCATACCATTATTCGTTTACCACAATCTGTTTTTGCACCTTATGCAACCGTAAACACCAATCTTATCTTTTTTGAGAAAGGTAAGCCTACTACGGACATCTGGTATTACGAGCATACTTTGCCCGAAGGCCAGAAAGCTTATAGCAAAACACGCCCAATACGAATAGAAGAATTTGAACCAATAAAGAACTGGTGGAACGACAGGCTGGAAAGCGAAGTATGCTGGAAGCTAGACTTTACCAAAAGAGTACAAGATGCCAAAGTTAAAGCTAAACCTTACTGGGACAAGGCTGAAGAAGCAGAGAACACCATTGCTGAACTAAAGAATAAGCTATTTTTTGTAGTTGAAAAGATAAAAGAAAATAAAGCCAAGGCTCCAGAGTTTGAAGGTGTAAGACAAGAGCTATCTGCTTTAATTTCTGAGAATGAACAGCTGGCTAAATCTAACAAGCAAACTGGCGATATTATTTACTGGGCAGCTTTTGATCTGGATATTAAAAACCCCAACAAGGTTAAAGAAGAAGTAACTTACGATAGGTTAGCTATTATAAAGAAAATTGAGAGTAACCAGGTAAAGATTTCTCAGATTCTTAACGAACTTAAAGAGCTGGCTTTATAATGAGATACAGATTAGGTGATATTTGCACTATCACAAAAGGTGCAACAGGAATCATGAAAGCTATTCCTGGCGAATACCCAATGGTAACATTAGGTGAAATTGATAAGACACATAATGAATACCAGTTTGATGCAAAAGCCGTAATTATTCCTTTGATCTCTTCCACTGGCCACGGACATGCCAGTATGAAAAGAGTGAAGTACCAGGAAGGAAAATTTGCACTTGGCAATATACTTTGTGCAGTAATCCCCAAAGATGAAAGCTTTGTTTTAGCTAAATACCTGCAAATTTATCTGCATTGGAACCGGGAAGAACTACTTGTTTCTCAAATGAAAGGAATGGCAAATGTAAGCTTGCCAATGAATAGAATTGCCGACACGGAAGTTATTATACCAAGTTTTGAAGCTCAACAGTATATAGTTAATCTGGAAAGAAAGCTTATGGCGAAAGAGCTAGCAGCTTTTAAACTTATAGATGATCAGCTTATTTATACAGAAATACTTCATCAAGCTATCTTACAGGAAGCGATTCAAGGTAAATTGGTAAAACAAAATATAGCTGATGAGCCTGCAAGCGATCTACTAAAGAGAATTAAAGTAGAGAAAGTAAAATCAGGTATAAAAGAAAAGCATTTGCGTCCAATTGAATCTGATGACATACCTTTCGACATTCCTGAAAATTGGATTTGGTGTAAACTAGGTGATATAGTAGAAAGTTACCAAAATGGAATTTCAACGCGAGGATCAAATGACATCACAAGTGCTATAGTTCTTAGATTAGCTGATATTAAAAATTCTAAAGTTGATGTTTCTGATACTAGACTTATAAATCTACCTTCCAAAATAATTGAGAATCATAAACTGAGAAAAAATGACATATTAATTACTAGAGTAAATGGAAGTATAGATCTAGTAGGGAATTTCAATTATGTTGGTAATTCTGATAAAGTTCTAACCCCTTGTGATCACTTTATCAGAATGAGATTTGGTGTTCTTGTAAATGCAGATTTTATCTTCCTTGTTGGCAAGGCTCAACATGTAAGAAAAACTATTGCGGATAATTTCAAGACTACATCTGGTCAAAAAACAATTAATCAAGGTCATATAGATAACTTACTGATACCTCTGCCGCCACTTAGTGAACAAAACCGGATCATTGCGGAAGTTGAAAAACAAGCAGCTAAAATTGAACAACTAAAAAAATATGTCATCTCAAACCAACAAGCTACTGAGCAGCTATTAAAAGCTTTGCTGCACCAGGCTTTTGAACTGGAAGAATCACAGGAAGCAGAAGTATTAATGGAAGTATAATGGCAGAGATTCAATCCAGCAGTACAGGGCTTTCTGGTGAGTATTTTGTAGCTGCTGAACTACTTAGGCGGGGGTTTAGTGTTGGCATTACAATGGGTAATGCTAAGGCCATTGATATTTTAGCTGAAAAGGAGAATAAGCAGTTTATAATTCAGGTAAAAGCCATCTATAAGAAAAAGAACGTAGGTTGGCCCATGATGAGAGATAGAGTCCATGTAGGCCACTACTACATCTTTGTAAACCTTAACGGTGATAAAATGACCGAACCCGAGTATTTTATCTGTACTGGCGAAGAAGCTAAATCAAAAGTCAAGCAATACTCAACAAGAGGTATAGTTGATCTTAAAAGCCTAAATAGTGACGATTTTAAAGATAGGTGGGCGGATTGGTGAGATTCTTAAAAGTATAGATGACAAAATAGAGCTGAACCGCCGCATGAACCAAACGCTGGAGCAAATGGCGCAAACGCTCTTCAGGCAGTATTTCGTGGATGGTATTGATGAAGAGAATCTGCCGGAGGGATGGAAAATTGGTAAGCTTAGTGATGTGTCAAAGAATGTTCGTATGACTGCAAATCCTAAAGACCTACAGGAAGAATGTAAATATGTTGGGTTAGAGCATATACCTCGTAAATCAATAGCCTTAACTGATTGGTCTACTTCAGCTGGAGTAGAAAGCCAGAAGTATAGATTTGAGCAAAATCATATCCTTTTTGGAAAGCTTAGGCCATACTTTCACAAAGTTATACTTGCACCATTTGAAGGTATATGCTCAACAGATATTTTGGTCATTGAGCCACTAAAAGATTACATGTTGGCGTTCTGCCTTCTTCATTATTCAAGTGAAGAAGTAGTACAGTATTCAAATCAATTATCTCATGGTACACGAATGCCAAGAGCAGATTGGAAAGGCTTATCAGGCTATGAAATAGCTATACCTCCTAAAGAGCTATTCATTAAATTTAACAACTTAATATTACCTTCTCTTCAGAAGATAAAGACAGACATAGAAGAGATTCAAACGCTTACCCAACTCCGCGACACCCTCCTTCCCAAACTCATGTCAGGAGAAATTGATGTAATGCAAACCAAACCAGAAGAGCTGCATGAGCCAGTACTTAGCTGAAGAAGCCATTGAGCAAGCGGCCATTGCCTGGCTGCGCGAACTGGAGCCCTATACCTACCAACACGGCTCCGATATAAAGCGCGACCTGAGCAAAGCCGTGCTAGAAGATGTGTTTGAGCAATTTCTGCAGCGCCGCTACCCGCAGGTGCCGCCAAAGGTGCTGGCCGAACTGAAGCAGGAGTTCCTCTACAACACGGGCGCAGACCTGCATCAGCGCAACCACGCCTTCCACCTCAAGCTCAGCAAAGGCATCAGCAAAACCTGGAAAGACGACACCGGCAAACAACACTTCGGCCACTTCTACCCCATCGCCTACGACGATGTTCACCAGAACGAATTTCTGGTCGTTAACCAGTTCACCATCATCGGCAAAAGCAAACGCATCCCCGACCTGATCATTTTCGTGAATGGCCTGCCGCTGGTGCTCTTCGAATTCAAAAACCTGTTCAACCAGGATGCTACCGTAGAAGCCGCCTACAACCAGGTGCAGCACTATACCTACCAGATTCCGCAGCTCTTCGAGTACAATGCCCTGACTATAGTGAGCGATGGCCAGACCACCCTGCACGGCATGTACAGCAGCGGCCTGGAGTGGTTTGCCGCCTGGAAAAGTATAGACGGCCGCGAGGTAGTCGGTAACGGCTTCGCGCTGGAAACGCTTATTAAAGGTTTGCTCGTGCCTGAGCGCCTCTTGCAATACGTGCGCCACTACATCTTCCACGAGCTCGACAAGGGCCAGCTGATCAAGAAAGGCGCCAAGTACCACCAGTTCTTCGGCATACAGTACGCCCTGCAGGAAACACTGAAGTCGGTAAAGCCCTACGGCGATGGCCGCATTGGCGTGGTATGGCACACCACCCGCTCCGGCAAAAGCATTACGATGGCCATTTACACCGGCATCCTGCGCCAGCTGCCCGAACTGAAGAACCCAACCATAGTGGTGCAGGTAGACCGCTTCGACCTCAACCGCCAGCTCTTCGACGATTTTGTGGCCGCTAAAGACCTGGTAGGCGATGTAAGCATAGCCAACACCACCGACGAGCTGCGCAGCCTGCTCAGCGGCGATAGCGGCGGCGTGGTATTCAGTACCGTGCAGAAGTTCAACCTGAAAGACACCGCCACAGGCCGCGAGCTGGAACACCCCGTCCTGAGCACCCGCGACAACATCATCGTGATTGCTGACGAGTGCCACCGCACACAATACGGCCTGATCGATGGTTATGCCAACAACCTGCGCCGCGCCCTGCCGCAGGCGAGTTTTATCGGCTTCACCGGCACGCCCGTGGATAGCAAAGACGCCGACACCGTAGCCGTGTTCGGCGACATCATCCATACCTACGACATCCGCCAGGCCACCGAAGACAAAGCCGTGGTGCCGATCTATTACGAGCCGCGCCTGGCCAAACTGCACCTGGGCAATGCGCAACTCGAAGAAGAAGCCGAAGAGATAACCGGCGGCCTGGAAGAAAACGAGAAGAACCGCATTTTGTGGGCAGCCATGGAAGACGCTGCCGGATCTGCCGGACGAGTGGAAGCCATTGCCAAAGACATTTTGCAACACTATAGTTCGCGCAGTGCCAACCTGGAAGGCAAAGCCATGATTGTGTGCATGAGCCGCCGCAACTGCGTGAAGCTCTACGATGCGTTAACCGCACTGGAAGGCTGCCCGGAAGTAGCCGTGATCATGACCACCAACATCGCCAAAGACCCACCGGCCTGGAATCCGCATGTGCGTTCCAAAGAGCAGATGGAAGGCATCAAAGCCCGCTTCAAAGACCCCGACGACCCATTGAAACTCGTGATCGTGCGCGACATGTGGCTCACCGGCTTCGACAACCCTGCCATGCATACCTTGTATGTAGACAAAGTGATGAGCGGCCACAACCTGATACAGGCTGTCAACCGCGTTGCCACTGTTTTCCGCGACAAGCCCAGCGGCCTGATCGTAGACTACATTGGCATTGGCGACAGATTACGCGATGCTACCAAGAAGTATACTGCCGCAGGCGGCGAAGGCCAGATAGCGCTGGATATAGAAGAGGCTTTTGAGCTGGCGAAGGAAACGATTTACCAATTGCGGGAAATGCTGCCAAGTGGGCCGGTTGAAGTCTTTGCTGCTGTTCGGGATTTGCAATCCCGAACCACTATACCTGCGGATTTGCAATCCGCTACTCTGCAGACTCACGATAACAGTGAACGGGGATTAAAAATCCCGGTCGTAAGTGCCTCCGGATTACAAATCCGGAAGAGCAGTTCTGTTACAGGCACACCCACTAGGGAGTTCGCTTCCGTGCATGCGGCTATACCTTACTTCCTGTCTTTACCTAAAACCGAAAAGTTCAAGCTGATACAGCATGCCGTCAACCACCTTGTTGCCGATGACGAAGTATGCAAAACTTTTATGCTGAACGAGAAGATACTCAGCAGCCTGGCTCCTATCATCAAGAGTCACGAAAGTATAAACGTACTCTCCTCCGACATCATTTACCTGCAGCACGTAGGCGCAGCCCTGCGCAAGGCCAAGAATCCGGATCGAAATATCAGGAAGTCAGCAGAACAGGTTAAAAATCTGATTCACCGCTCCATCGAAAGCGAAGACGTAGTGGACGTGTTCCAGATGGCCGGCATCGAGCGCTTCGATATTTCTATTGTTACCGACGAGTTCCTGGCAACGGCAAAGGAACAGAAGACCGGCAACGAACTGAAACTGGAGTTGCTGCGCCAGATCATGAACGATGAAATAAAAGTGCGCTCCAGCAAAAACCTGACCAAGTATAGAAAGCTGCGGGAAGAAGTAGAGCGCATCATCGCCGACTACCACAACCACTTTTTCGACAGCCTGGTGGCTATGGAAAAGCTCCGCGAAGTTGCACGTCAGATGCAGGAAGAAGACCAGCGCCGCAATCAGCTCGGTCTAACTGACGAAGAAGAAGCTTTCTACGAGATTCTGGCAAACCACCCCAACGCCGTGCAGGATTTCGACCTGATAAAAGAGCTGGTGCAGAAGATACTGGCCCAGGTTAAAAAGAGCGCCTCCCAACCCGACTGGTACAAAAAAGACGACACCAAAGCCCAGCTGCAATTAGCGGTAAAATCCGTGCTGCGCTTCAAGGTAAAAGCCGAACTGCAGGAGATTCTGGATGAAATTATGGAGCAGGCCGAAGCCAGGTACAGGGAATATGATACGAAAGTGGCGTAAATTAAAAAGAAGTTTAAAAATGTAGAGTGCCCAGTAAAGCTTTATTAACAATCTATTGGGTTTGAGTAAGTCACAGCTTGGTTTAATACTGTTCAATTTTAAAATAGCAAAAGTATTCCGTTCATTACTACCTCATTGGAGCGATGTTAACGTGGATAAAATCAGGCGAGATAGCTATTTCTTAAATCTAGTGGTGCTGCTTTCAATCGCACCTTAGAGGTATAAAAAGGCAATATGTTTTGGAATACACTTCCCTTTATGGTTCAATAAGCAGGCTTTTCTCTCTAGTACGATCGTATCTTGTTAGCTTTAACACTTGATCCCCTAACTTTCAAAGTATAGTATAAACTCCTGGTATAAGCAAAAGTGAGAATTCCTTCAGTAAATATAGTGCTGTACTATAAGGAAAGAATACTCACTTTTGCTATAAACTACTTACGAAATTTGCATTGAAACTCTTTACTACAAGAGTTTATCCAGGGTAATTGGCAGTTCTCTTACCCGCTTACCTGTAGCATGGAAAACTGCATTAACTATAGCCGGTGCTACACTTACAATACCAATTTCGCCTAAGCCCTTTACCCCTAACGGATTCACGATATCGTCTTTTTCTTCTACAAAGATCACCTCCGATTCGTGGATGTCTGCATTAACCGGCACATGGTATTTGTCCAGATCGTGGTTCATGAAACGGCCCAGGTTGTTGTCCATTACAGTTTTTTCCTGCAGGGCTGCCCCAATACCCCAGACCATGCCTCCTAATATCTGGCTCCTGGCTGTTTTCGGGTTTACAATGCGTCCTCCGGCTATAGCACTTACTACTCTTGTTACTTTAATCGTACCCAGGTCTTCGTCTACTTTAACTTCTACAAACGTGGCAGAATGGGCATACGAAGCATACTTTTCCTGTTTATCTGCAGGCTTAGTAGTCAATTCTTCTACTATTGGTTTACCGCCATTTTGCTTTAACGCAGTAGTAAAGGCAACTGCTTTTGTGGTATCATTTTTCAGGCTGATCCGGCCATTAGAGAAAGTAACATCTTCCAACGTGGCGTTACCGAACGTTTGGTTATCTGCCTGCTTAGCGAGTTCAAAAAGCGTTTGTTTTACTTTATCGCATACTTCCTTCACAGCTGAACCTACCGATGACACCGTCCAGGAGCCACCTTCGAGCGGGGACTTTGGAAGGGAAGTATCACCGAGGTTAAAAGTTACGTCCTCCAGTGGCATTCCCATTGTTTCAGCAGCAATCTGGGTCATAACGGTATAAGTACCAGTTCCGATATCAGCTGTGGCTGTGCCAACGGTTAACTTACCGTCCGGAGTTAACACAGCTTTAACGGATACCTCTTTCTGCTGTGCTTCCCAGGCACCGTGCGCCATTCCCCAACCAATCAGGTTACGCCCTTCGCGCATAGAGCGAGGTGCCGGGTTGCGTTTTTCCCATCCAAACTTTTCAGCACCCTGCCGGTAGCATTCTTTCAGCTCTTTACTCGAGAATGGCTTGCCCTTAGACTGGTCCTCTTCAGCGTAATTCTTTAACCGGAACTCCAGTGGGTCCATCCCTATTTTGTAGGCAAGTTCATCCATAGTACACTCCATCGCATAAATACCGGTTGTACCTCCCGGAGCGCGCATATCAAGTGGTGTGTATACATCCAGCCCGACCAGTTTGTGGCTTACCTGCACATTATCGCACTGATAAAGTACACCGGGCCAAATCGTAACATCTTCGGAGTAATCTTCGAACCGGGAAGTTTCTGCAAACACATCCTGCTGAATGGCTTCTAACTTACCATCTGAAGCGGCGCCAACGGCAAAACGCTGCATGGTTTTGGGCCGGTGGCCGAAAGAAAACATCTGTTGCCTGGTTAATACCACCCTTACAGAACGCTTCAGTTCAAGCGCTGCCAGCACAGCCAAAAACAACTGGTACTGCGGCCGTAAGCCAGACCCAAAAGCGCCACCCACAAACGGTGAAATAACACGCACATTTTCTTTATTCAGGCCAAAAGCTTTACCCAGGTAGTTCTGGCTATTTTCCACTCCCTGAATTTTATCATAAACCGTCAGTTTACCCTCTCCTTCCCAAACAGCCGTAGAAGCGTGCATTTCCATCGGGTTGTGGTGCTCGCTGGGGTGTGCGTATTCTGTTTCTACTTTAAATTCAGCTTCTCTAAAAGCCTTCTCCGGATTACCTCGTGGGTCTGGTGGCGGGGTAGATTTATACTCTTCAGGCTCGTAAGCTTTTTCAATGTTCGCTTCAAAGTCTGTTTCAAAAGCAGCAGTTTCATATTCCACTTCCAGTAGCATAGCGGCATAACGGGCCAGTTCAAACGAATCGGCTACCACCAACGCAATAGGCTGCATGCTGAACTGTATCTCATTTTGGTAAAGCGGTCGAAACGGAGAACCGGGAGGCGAATCCTCATCCTGGTAATTTTTATCACCCCAGATATAGCCCGGCCTGTTCTCATGCGTGAAAACTTCCAGCACGCCATCCAGCGCAAGTGCTTTAGAAGTATCTATACTTTTGATCTTACCTTTGGCAATCGCGCTGTTCACTACAAACCCATATGCCAGATCAGGAGCGTTAAATTCAGCTGCATACTTTGCCTGGCCCGTAACTTTGGCATAACCATCCACGCGGTTAGCCGGTTTTCCTATCTGATCTGTATTCATGATGCTGCCTCCATTTTTAAAGCCTGCTCCAACGCCCGTACAATAGCCCGTTTGGCAAGCTCGATCTTAAAATCATTGTCTCCATACCCTTTTGCGCCTTCCAGGTACGCTTCTGCTACTTCCCTGAAATTTTCAGTTGTGGCGGCCTTTCCCTGAAGTATAGCTTCGGCTTCCGGTTTTCGCCAGGGTTTGTGCGCTACGCCACCCAACGCGATGCGGGCTTCCTTTATGGTAGTACCATCCAGTTCAAGCGCAGCCGCTACAGACACCAATGCAAAGGCATAGGAAGCACGGTCGCGCAGTTTCAGGTACGTATAATGTTCCGGAAATCCTTTCGCTGGCAGGTCGATAGACGTGATAAGTTCATCTTCTTTCAGATTGGTATCGATATGCGGCGTATCTCCGGGCAACCTATGAAAATCTAAAATCGGAATGGTACGCTCGCCATCTTTACCGGTAACATGTATACTTGCATCGAGCGCCGCCAGCGCTACAGCCATATCGGAAGGATGCGTGGCAATGCAATGTTCGCTGGTGCCAAGTATAGCCAGGTCGCGGTTATAGCCTTTTATGGCCGAACACCCGGAGCCGGGTTCGCGTTTGTTGCAGGGTGTGGCGGTATCGTAAAAATAATAACAGCGCGTGCGTTGCAGCAAATTACCGCCATCCGTAGCTACGTTACGCAACTGCGCAGTAGCGCCGGCAAGTATGGCATGCGACAATAAAGGATAACGCTTTTCTACCAGTTCATTATAAGCTGTATCATTATTTGTTACAAGTGCTCCTATACGCAACCCTCCTTTGTCGTTTTCTTCAATGGTTTTATGAGCGATGTGCGTAACGTCGATCAGGTGTGCCGGCCGCATCACATCTATTTTCATCAGGTCGAGGAGGTTGGTGCCGCCTGCTATAAATTTGGCGCCTTCGTGCGTGCTGACTTCCTGTACAGCTGCGTTTACATCTGCGGCTTTGGTATAAGTAAATGGCCTCATCGTATTTCGCCCCTTTCCAGTGCTTCCTGCGCTACCTTCACTATATTGACATAAGCCCCGCAACGGCACACGTTGCCGCTCATCAAATCCCGGATGTCATCCATGGTTTTAGCTTTACCTTCGTTGACCAAACCTATCACCGAACAGATTTGCCCGGGTGTGCAGTAACCGCATTGGAAAGCATCATGATCAATAAAAGCCTGCTGCACCGGGTGCAACTCGCCTTCTTTGGCCAGGCCTTCTATGGTTGTTATTTTCTTATCCTGTTGCATCACTGCCAGCGAAAGGCAGGAGTTGATCCGCTTTCCGTCTACCAGCACCGTACAGGCGCCGCATTGCCCGTGGTCGCATCCTTTTTTGGTTCCTGACAGGTGCAGGTGTTCGCGTAAGGCATCCAATAGCGTGGTCCAGGGTGCTATATTCAGCTGCCTGCTTAAGCCGTTAACGCGTAATGTAACGCTACTGGTCGGGGGTAACTCTACCGTATTTTTTTCCATAATTTTACTCGGTTATGGTTCAACTAAAGTTTATGTAAAGGGAGGCCATCAAGCACGCAACAGTAACCTAAGCGCACGGTTTACAAAGTATAAACACATACTTTGCTTCGCGTTAAATAGCGGCTTCAGATCGCTGTCAGGTTGTATTTCATTTGTCTGAGGTTTAACGGGCAACTTTAACTTCATGTTCAGGATTAATTTCTGACCCGCAACATAGTGCCTTATACTTTGTAGCAAATACACTCGTCTTTATGCGAAGGAAGCCTTGCGTTATTTAGGTGGAATATTTATTTTACTTATCTTAGCCTACCAATTCATCACAACATGTTCAAGACATTCCTATTCTCCATACTGATCATTACAGGTTATAGTGTTACAGCTGCTCCTACGGGTACAGATCAGCTTACAGAAAGTATAAAAAGAGGCAAACAAGTATACCTGGCCAATTGCCAGAGCTGCCACATGGAAGCCGGCGAAGGCGTACCGGGCGTTTTTCCGCCTTTGGCAAAATCTGATAACCTGAAGAAAGACCCGAACAGAGCAACCAAAGCTGTTGTGCACGGCATGAGCGGAGAGATTACCGTGAACGGCCAAAAGTATAACATGGAGATGCCAGCCCAGAGCCATTTATCAGACCAGGAAATAGCCGATGTGGTCAACTATATCCAGAATAACTGGGGCAACAAAGCCAAGGCTGTAACACCGGCGCAGGTAAAAGCAACACGTAGTAAGTAAGTGAAGTATAAAACCCATGCAGCACCCGGAGCTATTGTTGTTCTTTTTCGTGATAGCTTTTGTGTATGCTTCGGTCGGTTTTGGCGGAGGCTCGAGTTACCTGGCCATACTTGCTTTGTACGCTTTGCCTTTCCAGGAAGTACGATTAATTGCCTTGATCTGTAACATTGTGGTAGTAACGGGCGGCACTATACTTTACATCCGAAACCACCACGTCAGCTGGAAAAAAGTAATTCCGCTGGTACTGCTTAGCGTACCGATGGCTTATTTCGGGGCTTCTCTTAAAATGGAGCAGGAGACTTTTTATGTGTTGCTCGGATGTAGTTTGTTGCTGGCAGCTGTACTATTATGGATTAAAAAGCGTACGAGTTCCGAGAATCCGGAAGCTCCTGCAAATCAGGTTAACCCTATAAAAAACAGCTTTTTAGGCGGAATCATTGGTTTCTGTTCTGGCTTACTAGGCATTGGCGGTGGCATTTTTCTTTCCCCTATCCTGCACCTGATGAAATGGGATGGCACTAAGAAAATAGCGGCTACAGCCAGCATTTTTATACTTGTAAATTCGCTGGCAGGTATCGCAGGTCAGCTTTCTCAACTCCCGACTTCTATGGATTACTCGCGTATACTTCTGCTGTGCGGTGCCGTATTAGCAGGCGGGCAGTTAGGCTCCCGTGTAGCCATATTTAAGTTTAATCCGCTGATGATACGCCGCGTAACAGCAGCGCTTATCTTTGTGGCTGGTATTGAAGTATTGTACAAGCACCTGCTCCTCTTTAACTAAGTATAACATGAAACTAATAAGTATAACATGAAACTAAATGTACTGGCATTTGGCATAGCCAAGGATATTTTCAGCGGCTCTGCCATAGACGTGGAGCTTACCGGAGAAGCGACTGTTACTGCATTGCGTATCTCACTTGAAAACCAATTTCCGCGCCTAAAGCAGTTGGCCTCTTACATGGTAGCCGTCAACAACGAATATGCGTCCGCTGAAGACGTACTGCAGCTGCGCGATGAAATTGCTATCATTCCGCCGGTAAGCGGAGGTTAATCCAGGTATAAATGATTGATATAAAGTTAACGGAAGAACCATTGGATATTTCTGCCTGCGTGGAGTGGGTCATGTCGCCGGAGTGTGGGGGGATTGATGTTTTTATTGGTACTGTCCGGAATGCTACCAAAGGCAAAACGGTTTTGCGCCTGGAGTTTGAAGCCTATGAACCAATGGCACTGAAGGAAATGCAAAAGATAGCGGATCAGACGATGCAGAAATGGCCGGTGCAGAAGATATTGCTGCACCACCGCACCGGCACGTTAGCAATTGGTGAAGTACCCGTTATCATTGCAGTCGCTGCCGCCCACCGCGATGCAGCCTTCGACGCTTGTCGCTACATCATCGATACGTTAAAGCAAACCGTACCTATCTGGAAAAGAGAGATTTTTGAAGACGGCGAAGTATGGGTAGCCGCGCATCCTTAATTTATACTTGCCCTTCCCGCCAGGCTTTCATGCCCCCATCTAAAGAATAGAATTGTTTATCTGGATAAATTTTCTTCAGCATCTTAACACCTTCCCCACTCCGCTTGCCCGAAGCGCAGTAAAGTATGATAGGCTTATTTGTAGCTAAGAATGATGTATTGCTGCTTAGCTCCTCCAACGGTACATGTTCACCGCCGATGTTAAAACTCTCCCGCTCCGCCTGACTTCTGACATCTACCAACACATAAGCATCTGAATTTATACTTTGCTGTAACTCCTTTACAGAGATTGTCGGTACTTCTTCGGTTTGTGGCAATGCCTTTATACTTGTTTTGGTAACATTTCCTAGTTTGATGATGCGGCTCTGCATGGTTTGCGCATCGAACAGAAGCAACTTGCCAGCCAATAATTCGCCTGTTTTTGTAACGTATTTGATTACTTCGTTTGCCTGCATACAGCCTATCATCCCTGCCAGCGTAGGAATAACGCCACCTTCCGCGCAGTTGGGTACCTGCGAAGCATCAACATCCGGGTACACATCGCGGTAATTAGGCGAGAAACTTCCATCCGGCAGCGCTACATTCCAGACGGCTACCTGCCCATCAAACTGGTAAATAGCACCGTACACCAACGGCTTCCCGGCCAGCACACAGGCATCGTTCAGCAGGTATTTCGTATCGAAATTATCAGTACCGTCCAGCACCAGATCATACGCTTGCAGTAGGGCCATAATGTTTTCGGAAGTAACTTTAAAGACATGCGGTACCAGCTTCACATCCGGGTTCTGCCGCTGGAGTTTTTCACAGGCAATTAAAGCTTTTTTCTGACCTACTTCATCCGGCGTAAAAAGTATCTGCCGGTGAAGGTTTCCTATAGAAACCACATCAAAATCAGCTATACCCAGGGTGCCCACACCAGCCGCAGCCAGGTATTGCGCCGCCGGACAACCCAATCCGCCTGCCCCAACTACAAGCACGCGGGCGTTATGCAAAGCCTGCTGAGAAGCCTCGTTAAATCCCGGTAAGGCGATCTGGCAAGTATAGCGCAGTAAATTATTCTGCATGTAACTGTTTTGTTCTTTGTTGAAGTATGAGTTGCACACGCTCCAGTTCATCGGGCGTGTTCACATTCAGTAACGCGTCCGGGTCAAGTGGTTTTAATAGCGTAACCGCACTGTTAAGCAATACTTTTCTGGGACATGTATAGCCCTGCGCCAGAAAAGCCAGCAACTCCGGATAGCTCTTCGGTTCCCAAATCGTGATCAACGGCTCCGGAAAACCATCGTGCGGACTTTGGAATGTCGTTGCAACAGTAGATGAGTTCCGATGCTTAGTTAACTGTTGTAGTGTTGTTTCATCTAGTAAGGGCAAGTCGCAGGCAACGACAAGCCAGGCTGCATCCGGCTGCTCGCGGAAGGCAGAAAGTATAGCCCCGTACGGCCCCAAACCGGTAAAGGTATCTGGCAGCAATTTATACTTTTCGCCTGTTTCCATTTCCTGTTCAGGTCGGCAGGAGATGAACACTTCGTTGCAAAACTGCTCTAACAACTCGGCCATAAAATAGCGTTGCTCCTTGCCGTGCCACTGCATAGCGCTTTTATCCTGCCCCATACGCAGGCTTTTACCTCCAGCCAACACCAGTCCATTTAAAACTGGCTTTGCCTGCTGCAACTGCACCTCAAAGAAAGAAATAATCTTGGTTGTATTGCTAAGCTGATAGATCGGGATTTCCTGCCAATTTGGTAAAGCATCCTTTACAAAGTCAAACATCTCATCAGTATTATCGGCAAGTATAAATAACTGCACGTTCGTTAGCTGTGGAAGCCGTTTCTGCAACGATGCTTTTTTAGCGTTGTCGATTATTACCACCTGTGCCTTTGCTTGCTGATGATTGCCGTTTACCAGCACCAGATCCATTTCTGAAAATAGCTGTCTGAACTTAAACGGATTCAGCTCCTTTTTGAAGTCGAACTGGTGGTAATGGATCTGGTCTGTATACTCCGCTACAGCACCTGAGTTCAGGCGTCCGGGCAATGCTGTTTGTTCATCCGCATTTGCATGTTGAGCATCCACGTAAGCACATTTATACTTCCCAGACAAAGCTTTTATCACAACATCAGCAAGATCCTTTATTACTCCGCAAGGTGTGCCAAGTATAGCCCATTCATTTCGGGCAAAGTTGCCGTAGGCTGGCCTTGTGATGATGCTGTGTTTTTTATGCTCTTTTGAAGTCACGCTTCCCTCCTGTCTTTTCTATCAGCTTCGTTTCTTTGATCACAATGTCGTGGCTCAGGGCTTTGCACATATCATACACCGTAAGCGCGGCCACCGAAGCACCCACCAGCGCTTCCATTTCTATACCTGTTTTGGCTGTAATACTGGCTGTACAGTCGATGACAACTTCTTGCTGCTCATTTAGCTGTATACTGATGTGGCAATTATCCATGCCGATGGGGTGGCAAAGCGGAATCAGATCACCGGTTTTTTTGGCGGCCATAATTCCGGCAATAATAGCCGTCTGGAAAACTGAGCCCTTTTTTGTCTGAATGTCTCCTTCCACTAATTTTTCCAGTACCTCAGAAGGTAACGAAACTATACTTCTGGCAGTAGCGGTGCGGTGGGTCGCCTGCTTTCCTCCCACATCCACCATCGTGGCTTGTCCTTTATCGTTCAGGTGCGAAAATTCACTCATGTTATACTTGCTAATTTATACTTCAGTTGCTGTATGTGGGCCGGTTTATACTTTTATACTAGCGGCTTAAACGGCCAAACTCTGTATACTTCTCCCTGCTTAAAATTACTTTTTTCAGCGGGCAGCTCCAGAAAAGCATTGGCCTCTACCAGGTTCGCAAAATCACCGGAACCGTTTCCTGCCAGTGGCGTGGCAATCAATTGGCCTTTCGGGTTTATACTTAAACTTACCTGCAGAAAGTATTGCAGAGGTGCCTCAAAAACGAAGTCTATACTTAAAGCAGCGTATACCTTAGCTTCAGGCAAACCTATACTTTTCTGTAGCCACGGCATAAAGTAGCGGTGCAGGCACATAAATGTGGAGGCCGGATTGCCGGGCAATGCAAATACCAGTACGCCGTTGGCATGCTTTCCAAACCAGAAAGGTTTGCCGGGTCGCTGCTGTACTTTATGAAAAAGTTTTTTCACTTCCAGATCTTCCAACACTTCGGGTACATAATCAAACTTGCCCATCGAAATGCCACCGCTTAGTATAATCACATCATACTTTTGCAGGCATTTCTGTAGTTGCTGCTTTATACTTTGGCGATCATCCGGAATATGAAGCAGCTCAGCCTCAATTTTATACTTTTGCAAAGCCGCCTGTATCGTATAAGTATTCGATTTTCTGATCTGATACGGTAGTGGCGAATCCTGTATAGCAACCAACTCATCTCCGGTAGAAATAACCACCACTTTCGGAAGCGTTTTCACGCGCAGTTCTGTTGCACCCACCGATGCGGCCACTCCTATTAAGGCAGCATCAATAAGCTTGTTTGCAGGCGCCACCACATCGCCAGCTTGCTTATCTTTTCCTTGCTGATGAATGTTCTGGCCCCGCTTAATTTCATCCGTTAAAATGGTGGCAGTACCATTCTTAATTTCCAGATCTTCGTACCGGATTACCGTATCGACAGTAGTTGGCAAAGCGGCACCGGTCATGATTTCGTTGCAGGCATCCAAAGTATAAATCTCCACCGGTTTATCGCCGGCGGCTTGTGTTGCATTGATATGAAAAGTGCGCGTGCCTTGTTTAAACGCTTCATACTTGATCGCAATGCCATCCATCGCAACCCGGTTAAATGGCGGAAGATCCCGGTCAGCTTTCAGGTCTATGGCCAGCACCCGGCCCAATGCCTGCTCCAGGGGCACAACTTCTACTCCATAGTTTCGGGCCTGCGCCTGTATGATCGCTTCCGCTTCTTCTACTTTAATCATAGGTGTAAACTATACTAGCCTTTTTGTCATCTCGAACATCGTGAGAGATCTATCTCAGATTCCTGAAAGCCTTCATCAATCCTGATCATCCTGTATCTCATGATTTAAAAATTTCATGAACGGATTTGATGCCTTAACCAGTGCTTCCTTTTTGCTACGACTCCATTTTTTAAGCTCTTTCTCTTGTGCTATTGCATGTTCAACTTGGGTAAACCTCTCGTAGTAGATTAAGTTGTAGCAATAGTATTTACCAGCAAAAGTTTTACTGTTTCCATCGTTTTCAAAGTGCTCCCGCAAGCGTCTTACCAGGTCATTTGTAACTCCAATGTAGAAAGTTGTTCTTTTGGGATTAGTCGTGATGTAAGTAAAATAGTTGTGCGAAGGCATCTAAGTTTTAGCTGTATTTATACTTACTATAAAATGCTATTTTAGATAGATCTCTCACGTTGTTCGAGATGACAAAAAAAGAAGAAACCTTACAAGCTACCCTCCAATAGTGGCCATAGAGGCATTAAGTATTGGCAAACCCACCACGTTCTTTTCTGCTTCCCAGCCATTTGCTTCTTTCTTACTGACAGCTTCTCGAAGCGCTGTTTCAAGTCCGTTCAGCGTTGTATCTGCGCGCATCAGGTCTTTTACGTTCAGCACGCTGTTGCCATAAAGGCATGTTTTTAAATCTCCTTGTGGTGTTAAGCGAATACGGTTGCAAGTGCCGCAGAACGAGCGGGTATACGCCGCAATAATACCGACCGTGCCTTTATAGCCGGGTATCTGATAATTGTATGATGTTGAATAAAGCGGGTCCGGTAGTTTTTGAATAGCAGCATGTTTATACTTGATCGCTTCCAGAATCTGCACATGATCCCAGGACAAGGACGCTTGGTGAGAACCACCGTTGAAGGGCATCTCTTCAATAAAACGCACACTAACGGGCAAGTCTCTGGTCAGTTCTACAAGCGGAAGTATGTCTTCGGTATTTCTGCCTTCCATCACCACGGCATTTATCTTTACTTCGATGTCATACTTGAGCAAAGCCTCCAATGTACCCAGTACACTTGGCAGTTCATCGCGGCGGGTAATATCCAGAAAGCGCTGCCGATCCAGGGTATCCAGGCTGAGATTTACAGAGGAAACACCGATCTTTTTTAGTTCGGGCACGAAGGGAGCCGTGAGTACGCCGTTAGTTGTGAGCGTTAGTTGTTGCAGCCCATTCAGTTTTGAAAGATCAGTCAGAAAAGGCATAAAGTCTTTGCGCACGAAAGGTTCTCCTCCGGTAATGCGGATCTTCTCTACTCCCATCCCCACCAGCACCGAACTGATCTGCAGCATTTCTTCATACGACATCAGTTCCTGCCGCGAAAGCCAGTCAATGCCTTCTTCGGGCATGCAATAGAAACAGCGTAGGTTGCACCTGTCAGTTACTGCCAGCCTTAAATAATTGATTTTTCTTCCGTGTCTGTCTATCAACATGCTCTGCTATACGGGATATTTTGAAAAGTATGGGTAAAACTGACGGGTCCGCCAATGCCTTTTCATAAAATAAAAACACACCGCCTTCTGATTTGATTTACTGAAGACGGTGTGCTATACTTGCTATTAACTTTTATACATTTTTCAGCTCCGGCTGATTGATGAAGGGCTGGTTTCGCAAACGCTTGCCAGTTGCTTTGAACAGGGCATTTGCTACGGCACCACCTGTTGGCGGTAATGCCGGCTCTCCCAAGCCAGTCGGGTCGATGCCGTTATTAATGAAATGCACGTCTACTTCCGGTACTTCCTTCATGCGTATCAGGCGATAATTATTGAAATTGCTCTGCTCGGCAGCACCAGCTTTAAACGTCAGGTTGCTGTACATGGCGTGGCCTAACCCATCGATCACACCACCGCGCACCTGCTGGTAAGCACCACTCAGGTTCACTACAATACCGCAATCTACAGCAGCATGAATTCTATCGATGGTCGGCTTGCCATCTTTCATCACCACATCGGCTACCTGCGCTACATACGACCTGTGCGAAAAGTATACACTGAAGCCTTGCGAAACGCCTTTCTTTTTGCCCCAATTTGCTTTTTCTGCTGCCAGCGTAATCACGCCTTTCATCCTGTCGAGGTCATACTTGATGGCACCAACCGGAGCCGTTTTTGCTTTGTCGAGCAACTCCAGGCGGAATTGTATTGGATCTTTTTTAGCTGCCTGGGCCACTTCATCCAAAAATGCCTGCTCTGCAAACGCCAGGAAGTTGGTAATTGGTGCGCGCCATGCTCCGGTCGTAATAGGCGATTTATGTTCTACTGATTCGATGAGTAAGTTTTCTACAGCACCTGACGGGAAATTATCTTCCCGGGTAGGATTACCAGAATTGATGCCTGCGCCGCGCAGCTTATAGCCGATCATGTTGCCTTTTTTATCCAAAGCAGCCTCAAAACGATAACGCACCGCCGGACGATACGTACCACCGGTCATATCGTCTTCGCGGGTCCAGATCAGTTTGATCGGCTTCTTAATTATGCTTGAAAGTTCGGCAGCTTCCAGCACATAATCGCCGTAAAGTCTTCTGCCGAAGCCGCCACCCAAACGGGTTAATTCTAAGGTGATCTTTTCAGGGGCGATGTTCAGGAGTTTCGCCACGTCGCCGCGTGCTCTTTCCGGCGTTTGTATCGGTCCGATCAGTTCCACACCATCCGGGCGAACATCCGCAAAGAAGTTCATGGGCTCCATCGGGCTATGCGACAGGAAAGGACATTGGTACTCGGCTGTGATTACTTTTGCTGCATTTTTAAAGGCTGTGTCAACATCTCCGTCTTTGCGGCGCTCTGTGGCTTCTTTTCCTGCCAGTAATTCTTTGAAAATACGGTCGTGATCCGCAGAACTCTCCAGCGTGCCTTCTGCTTCGTACTCCACTTTAAGCGCTTTCCGTGCTTTATTAACCTGCCAGGTAGAGGTACCCACCACTGCTACATTGTTTTTGAACGTAACCACATCCACTACGCCAGGTACAGCTTTGGCCGCTGCCGCATCTACGGATTTCAGTTTCATACCGAATGCCTTTGGCCGCTGTATGACAGCATACAGCATGCCTTCTTTATAGACATCCAGTCCGTAAAGCGGTTTGCCGGTTATCATTTCGTAGTTATCAACGTTGCGTATAGCTTTGCCGATCAGCTTGAAATCTTTCTGATCTTTTAGTTTAACTTCTGTTGGAACAGCAACTTTAGATGCTTCTGTTGCCAGCTCGCCATAGCTAAGTTTTCGATTACTTGCTTTGTGCAGCACCATGCCGTTTTCGGTTGATACGGTGTCTACAGAAACTTTCCAGCGCTTGGCTGCCGCTTCCATCAGCATGTGCCTGGCGGTTGCTCCGGCTTTGCGCAGTCGCTCCCAGGAATGCGGTACGGCCCCACTGCCACCGGTTACCTGGCGCTCAAACTTGTTGGTATCTAAGGCAGCTTGTACTACTTTCACTTTCGTCCAGTCCGCATCCAGCTCTTCGGCCACAATCATCGGGAAAGAGGTTTTGATGTTCTGCCCCAGTTCCGGGTTTGGTGAAAGTATGGTAATAATATTATCCGGAGAAATAGAAAGATAGCTGTTGAAGTTGATATTGCCGCTTGCCAGTTGGGTATCGGTTAGTACTTCCATAGCCGTTGAGGCCAAGGTGCTGGTCCAGCTGAAGCCTAACATAAGTCCGCCGCCAGCCGTGGCAGCAAGCTTCATAAAACTGCGTCTGCTTGTTGTAGAGATGTCGGTCATGGCTAATTCAGTTTTGTGGCGGCTAAGGCAACAGCTTCACGGATGCGGTGATACGTACCGCAGCGGCAGATATTCCCATTCATGGCGGTTTCTATTTCTGCTTCGGTTGGGTTCGGGTTTTTGCTCAGGAAAGCAGTTGCTGTCATGATCTGGCCAGCTTGGCAATAGCCACATTGCGCCACGTCTACCTTGTCCCAGGCCTGCTGCACGGCATGCAGTTTTCCGTTGGTTTCGAGGCCTTCAATGGTGGTGATCGTGGCATTTGCTGCAGCTGAAACCGGGTACACGCAGGAGCGCATCGGGTTGCCGTTTACATGCACGGTGCAGGCGCCGCACTGCGCAATACCACAGCCATACTTTGTACCTACCAACCCCAGGTTATCGCGTAGCACCCACAAAAGCGGGGTATCCGGTTCCACATCGGCCTCATAGGCACGGCCATTGATTTGCAGCTTATACTTTGCCATCCGTAAATTCTGTTAAGTTTAAACACTAAGATAGAAAATATCCGGAAGCAACCATATAGGCAGCCGCAATTTAGAATGTATCGTTTTCTGGTTTAATCAGCGCGTTGTAATCGTCTGAGGTGTCTATATCCACATAGCCAAGCGGAAAATCAACAGCTGCAACATCCTCTTTATACTTTGCTATCAATCTTTTTGCGCCTTCCTGCCCTTGCAGCGCCAGCAGTTCGGGGAAGTATCTTTTATCAAAAAGCACAGGGGTACCCAGCGTATCTTTATACTTGCTAGCCACTATACCTTTGCCACTTTCTGTTTTCGTTTGCACGATGTTATGTAGCAAAGCGGCCTCTACAAAAGGCTGGTCGCATACCATAAAGATACTGGAAGTAATCTCTGAACTTGCTTCGAGTAAGGTTAGAAGTCCAATGCGAATTGAAGATGCCATCCCCTCCTGCCACTCTGAATTCCGAACAATGGTAACGGTTTTGGTTTTGTCTTCAGGTAAAGTATAACTGGCATCAGGACTGAGCACCACTATAATAGGATCGCATACCGAAATCAAGGCTGTTTTCACAGCGCGCTGCAGCAGCGTGGCCCCTTCAAAGTATAAATTCTGCTTCGGTTTACCTAACCGTGTGGAAGCTCCTGCTGCTAGTATGACCAGTCCCGTCATGGCTTTTTGTTATAAACTTAGCTTTATAATCGCTTCAAAGTATGATGTCATTTCGGCAATAGGAGAAATCTTATTAAAATTCCAACTAGATCTCTCATCGACGCTATCAACTTAAGTGTTTTAAGCTATTAAGCTGCTTTATTAAGCTGTCATTTCGAGTGCAACGAGAAATCTATCTGGGATACAATTACGGGTGTTCTAAACAGATCTCTCCTGTTGTCGAGATGACAAATCTGGCTTGAGTTGACCGCACTTGATCTCTCACTGTGTTCGGGATGAAAACTATCACAGAAGTATTATTCCTGAACCGTTCAAATTTTAAATACCACAGGTAAAGCTGCCTTTTATACTTAAATCAGCTACTTCATTTATACTTTGCGGAAGCTTCTCACCTAAAAACTCAACTCCGATCGCAGCTTCATCACGCGGATGGATCACGTCCTGTTTATACTTTAATGACGCTCCTTTTTTATGGGCAAGTACAGATTTAATTTCTGAGATGATGGAAAGCGCAATTTCTTCAGGGGTTTCAGCACCGATGTCTAATCCGGTTGGTCCGTAAACATGCGATATTTGCGCTTCTGTAATAACCATCCCTTCCTCCTGCAACTCCGTTAACATGCGGTCCAGTTTCTTTTTGGGGCCTAATGAGCCGATATAAGGCAATTGTAACGGCAATAACTGTCGCAGCATGGCCAGGTCATAAATATAATTGTGCGTCATCAAGACAAAAATAGTTTGATCGTCTGTTTGAACCTGATTAAGCACCTGCTCCGGTTTAGCAACTAGTACACGCTGCGCAGCGGGAAAACGAACCACGGTAGCGTAATTAGCCCGGCCATCAACCACCGTAACCTGCCACCCAAGTATGGCGGCCAGTTGCGTAAGCGGAATGGCATCGTTGCCGGCACCCACCACCACAAGCGAAACAGCAGGCTTCAGTATTTCTACAAAACCAGTTAGCGAAGTATCAGCAGAAATATACGTTTTAGTTACGGAGCTGCCTGTTTCAAGTACAAGTTGTGCCTCAGCCAATAACGCCTCCTGAATGGTTTTGTCCTTACATTGGCCGGCCATACTTCCGTTTTCAGGTATAAAAAGGCACGTACCCGGCTGTTCCGCAGTTCTGCTTTCCAAAGAAAAAAGTGTGACGAGAACTGCTTTCTGGCGGCTGCTTAAAAACGACCTGAAGTATGAAATCGGGTTATCCGGATCTTTGGGGTTGATGGGTTCGATCAGGATTTTGATAATGCCGTTGCAGCCCAGCCCTACGCCCAGTTTAGCGTCATCATCATCCGTGGTATCGTAGGTGATGAGCATAGCCTTTTGCTCCAGCATGACGCGCCGGGCTTTGCGCAACGCATCACCTTCCAGGCAACCGCCGCTTATGGCGCCGGTCAGTTGTCCGTCTTCTGTTACCAGCATGCGCGCGCCCGGCCTTCTGTACGAAGAACCTTCTACGTGCACCACAGTTGCCAGCGCAGCTTTTTTATGCTGCATCCGGGCCTGCTCAAACGCTATAACTATATCCTGAATTTCCTTCATTACACATCCACTTTAAGCCTGTATGTTAAAGCTTAAACAAGGTACGAATATCGCAATTATAAATTATCTTCCTTAGATCAGCTTATCTGGTGTAATAGGCAGCTCTCGTATACGCTTGCCGGTTGCGTTGAAAACAGCATTGGCAATTGCCGGTGCCACACCGATGATCGCAATCTCTCCTATTCCTTTTGTACCATTTGGGTTGTTGATCAGGTCAGGTTTGTTTACAAAAAACACATCAATAGCAGGGGCATCGGCGTGAACAGGAACGTGATACTCAGCCAGGTCTTTGGTTACGTACCGCCCGAACCGATGGTCCATTACCGTACCTTCCGTTAACGCCATACCAATGCCTCCTACTGCGCCGCCAATCATCTGGTTTCCGGCCGTTTTCGTGTTGACAATCGTTCCTGCATCGGCACAAGAAACGATTTTGGCAACTTTAATTTGTCCGGTTAGCGGGTGCACATGCACTTCAGCAAAATGCACCGAGTAAGAATACATCGAATATTTTGTGCGCTCATCTCCCGGCTTGGACTCTTCTGTCACCTCGATTTCTTTTAGCTTCTGTCGCTTTAAAACATCTGCAAAGGAAACTCTGGCCGCAGGCGTTGCTGCCAATGAAAGGTAGCCATTATCGAAGGTGAGTTTATCGGCTGTCGCTCCTTTAAAGCCCGCATCGTTATCTGCTACCAAAGTAGCCAGGCGTTGTTGCAGCGCTTTACAGGCCGCATGCACCGCAGAGCCTACACTGGCTACAGTGGCAGAACCGCCCTGGCTTGGTGATGGCGGGTACAAGGAACTCCCCAGTTCAAAAATGATTTTCTCGGGTGCTAACCCAAGGTTCTGGGCTGCGATCTGCACCATGGCTGTTCCCGTTCCGGGGCCAATGTCTGTGGTGGCACATTGAAGCACTACGGTCCCATCATCATGTAATACGGCTCTAACCTTGGCGCGGCCTCTGTTAGCCCCAAACGTACCTACGCCCATACCATACCCGACCAGCCACTCGCCGTTTTTCAGGGTTCCCGGTATATTAGGGCGTTTGCTCCAGCCAATGCGCTCGGCTCCCATTTGCATGGCTTCTTTCAAGTATTTGGTAGACCACGGAAGATCTTTTTCCGGGTCTCTGTCAGTGTGGTTACGCATCCGAAATTCCAGTGGGTCCATCCCTATTACATGGGCCATCTCGTCCAAAGCAGATTCCAGGGCGAAGGCACCTGTTGCTTCACCGGGGCCGCGCATCCAGATCGGCGTACTGACATCCAATGGCAGAATACGGTAGCGGGTGGTTACGTTGGGGCTGGTGTACATCATGCGCGTCTGCTGCAAGGTACTTTCCGTGAACTCCTCGTAAGAAGAAGTCTGCCCGATGGCCTCGTGGGTAATAGCGGTTATTTTCCCGTCGGGTGTGGCACTCATCCCTACTTTCTGCCAGGCGTGCGGACGGTACCCAACCATGGTAAACATCTGCTCGCGGGTGAGCACCAGCTTTACAGGCCGGTTTACCTTCTTCGCAGCCATGATAGCAGCTGTTTCGTGTGGCCAGGTGTGCAAGCCATTGCCAAAGGCACCGCCTACAAAAGTGGCAATCACCTTTACGTTCTCCACGGGTATATCCCAGTCCTTGGCAAAGGCATTCTGTGTGCCTATTACAGCTTGTGTTTTGTCATACACAGTAAGTTTATCATTAGCTTCCCAGTGCGCGACGATAGACTGCAGTTCCATGGGGTTGTGCACCTCCGTAGGGATAACATACTCCTGTTCAATCTTGATATCAGCTGTTTTGTAAGCATCTTTTTTTCCGCGTACATAATCGTTGAGCGGATGCTTGGGGTTGCGCTGGGCTGCGGTGGGCAAGAAAGCTTTGGAAACGTTTTTAGTAAAATCAGTGGCGTGTTTCTCCTCTTCATAGGTAACTTTCACCAGGTGGGCGGCATACATGGCGCGTTCCAGCGTGTCTGCAACTACTACCGCAACTGGCTGTCCGTTAAAGTATACTTTGTCATCATAAAAAGCGCGCAACGGTTGCCCGACTGGTTTTGGTTCTGAAGGGTGCGCGGCCTGTACATAGCCAGGTACTTTAGGAGCATTCTGATGATATAATACAGCCAACACACCAGGGGCGTTTTCAGCTTTCTTGGTGTCCATACTTTTAATGCGGCCTTTGGCGATGATGCTGCCCACCAGTACGGCATGCGTCATGTTGGGTAATTCATACTCTGCGGAATATTTGGCGGCACCCGTTACTTTCTGGCGGCCATCCACCCGGTCCATCGGCTTACCGACACTATCTTGGAAGAAATAATCTTTCATAAAGAGAGGAAATTAAGCGACGCCCGCCGCATTTTTTAAAGCCTGCACGATGGCGTTCGGTCCTAGTTTCAGTTTAAATTTATTGTGCTCAA
This sequence comes from Pontibacter arcticus, assembly GCF_003284895.1. Lineage (GTDB taxonomy): Bacteria > Bacteroidota > Bacteroidia > Cytophagales > Hymenobacteraceae > Pontibacter > Pontibacter arcticus. Next base: position 347,327 of record NZ_QMDV01000004.1, on the reverse strand, counting down.
ACGCCTTGGCACCGCGCATGGCAAGATCAGCGGCTTGCCTGAAAGTGGTTTCCGTGGCAGGCTTGCCCGCTAAGAAGTTTTCTGCTTCCGTTAATCGCCAGGGCTTATGTGCTACGCCGCCCATCGCTAATCTGGCTGATCTGATGTTACTTCCATCCAAATCCAGCGCAGCTGCTACCGAAATTAAAGCAAACGCATACGATGCACGATCTCTGATTTTAAGGTAATGTATGTTTTTTGTGTAAGGATTTTCCGGCAGGTCAACGGCTAAAATAAGTTCGCCTTTCTGCAAATTGGTCTCTATGTGCGGCGTATCTCCCGGCAATCTATGGAAATCAGCGAACGGAATTTTCCGGTCACCTTTAGGCCCAGAAACCAGCACAGTTGCATCTAAAGCCGCTAATGCTACACTCATATCGCTCGGATGCACGGCTATACATTTTTCACTATGCCCGAAAATAGCATGCATACGATTATAGCCTTCCAGTGCGCCACAGCCAGTGCCGGGCTCCCGCTTGTTGCAGGGCAGCGCGGTATCATAAAAATAAGGGCAGCGTGTGCGTTGCAGCATGTTGCCGCCTACCGTGGCCATATTTCTAAGCTGCGCTGATGCCCCAGCATTTAACGCCTGAGACAGCAGCGGATGTTTTTCCAGCACCAGCTTGTCTTCGGCCGTTTCGCCGTTTAAGGCTAAAGCTCCGATGCGCACGGCACCATTTTCTTTTTGTATTTTCTTGAGCGGCAGTTTATTAATATCCACCAATTTCTCCGGCGTTACAATGCCACGCTTCATCAGGTCCAGCAGGTTGGTGCCGCCGGCAATAAACATGGCCGTTTGGTCCTTGGTTACCGTGTCGATGGCTGCTTTGCTTTTGGCAGGCTGAACGTATTGGAACTGGTTCATACTTTCTGTCCCCCGTTTTTAACTTCCTTAATGGCATTTACAATGTTAGGATAAGCGCCACACCGGCAGATATTGCCGCTCATATATTCCCTTATTTCGTCATCCGAATCGGCGTGGCCTTCTCTGATACATGCCACCGCACTCATAATCTGGCCGGGCGTACAGTACCCGCACTGAAAACCGTCGTGTTTAATAAAAGCTGCCTGCATTGGGTGGAGTTCATGGCCGTCTGCCAGGCCCTCGATGGTCGTGATCTTTTTACCATCCTGCATAGCTGCCAGAGACAGACAGGATAAAACACGTTGCCCGTCTACGTGCACGGTGCAGGCGCCACATTGGCCGTAGTCGCAGCCTTTTTTAGTGCCTGTTAAGTTCAGTTGTTCGCGTAACAGGTCCAGCAGCGTGGTACGTGGTTCGATGGAGAGCTTACGTTTCTTACCGTTGATGTTCAGCGTCACGTTTACTTTCTCAAAGGCTGATACCAGTTTCTCTTCCAACTTCAGGTCTGCAGCTTTTACAGCCATGTTTGGCATAAATGCAAAAGCAGTTAAAATAGAAGAATATTTAAGAAAATCTCGGCGGGCTTCGTTCGGGCATTGCCCTTTTTCCCCTTGGGAGCAAGTATGAGGAAGGTCTTTTTCTACGGCCATATAGGACTATTACTAAAGATTTAATTTCTAAGTTGAAAATACATAGTTGAACAGGCTACCTACGAACAATCCTGACAAGCCTGTAACGAAGAAGCTGCACCTGAATCCAGCCAAAGTATAACCGAAGCAATTCCTGTAATTTTCTCATTCGCATTGCAGGTCACTTCAAAAGATTGCTACCCGGTTTTAGCGGTGTTACCAGTTAATTGATCTGTCATATACGTGCTTATAACTCCGGAGACTAATACGATGGTGCAAATACCTCTGCGATGTGGAGGCTTTTGCCAGATTCTGGTCTTTAAGCTATACTTCCTTGCAGTGTAGTTTAAACCTTTAACGCCCCAACTGGCGAAGTGTTACTGCCAGCACTTTACCTGTTTAAAAGTATGCCGCATTAAATGCAGTAAGCCTGATACCACTTTTCCTGATACTCTACTAGCAGTTTATAGAGGTGCACCCCAGCCCCGCGTTGCGCCTTTTATACTTCTGAAGTATTTATTGTGGAATCCACCAGCTTGGCGTAGGGGTTTTACCCGGTACTACTTTCTGCCCCATGCTAGGCGTCACAATGCCGATGTTATGCTGCGAGGCCAGATCAGTTACCATTTTAATAGACTCATCCCAGGGGTGTAATGCCAGGTCGAAGGTGGCGTAATGAATAGGAAACAAAAGCTTAGCCCCGATATCCCGGGTAGCTTTGATGACCTGATCCGGGAAAAGGTGAGTGTTTGGCCATCCTTTATTCCAGGCGTCAATCTCCATAAAAGCCAGGTCGAATGGGCCGTACCTGTTTCCTATTTCCTTAAAATGTTCGCCATAACCCGTATCTCCGCTCCAATACAGGTTCTTCTCTTTACCTTTGATAACATAGGAAGCCCACAGCGTTTTATTTCTGTCGTTATAACTTCTTCCCGAATAATGTACTGTTGGGGCAGCAGTTATCTTCAAAGACCCATGGCTTATAGTCTGATGCCAGCTAAGCTCCGTGATCTTATTTCTGGCAACACCCCAACCCGCTAACCTGGCTCCCACGGCAAGCGGCACAATAAACTGAATATTCTTATCCGCTAAATACTGAATGGTCTCGGTTTCCAGGTGGTCATAATGATCATGGGTGATAATGACAACATCGATTGGTGGAAGCTCTTCCCTCTTCAGAGGAGATACACTCATTCTTCGGGCAATTACAGGCAGGGGGCCTGCATTCCCGAACACAGGATCGATTAATATGCGGTATCCGTCAAGCTCAATGATCGCGGTGGAATGGCCTAGCCAATAAGCCGCATAAGAAGAAGGTACTTCCGGGAAATCCTTTTTAGTTAGCACTTGTTTTGGCAGCTTAGATTCCGGGGCATTGGGAGATTTTTTGAAGAACCTCGCGAACCCTGGGTTACCCCCCGTTGTCTGATCAGGATGAGATACGATTTCTTTGGGGCTTACAAACTCATCTTTTCCCGCTGAATAATAGGAATACCTGGCGTATCGCTCCTGACGCTCGTCACCGCCATCTAATTTACCAAGCTGGTTATTTACGTAGCAACCGGTTACACCCAAAACAAGAAGTATTACTACCCCTATAAAGCTTAAACTATATTTCTTTTTCATTCTGAAATTCATACTTGATTTGTGCCAATTAGAAAAAACCGGCCCGTAAAACATACTTGTTTGTTAAAAGCTTCCCATGGTTGCCAGAGATGTTCCGGAGAGACATTAACTCCAAAACACGTAGGAATTCTAGCTTATACTTTACCCTGGTACGTTACGTTGAAAATATAATGAAAACTATCCTGCTATACTTTTTATTCGGTTTATCTATCGGTCAGGTCAAAGCACAGAATCTTGTAGGAAACCCAAGCCTGGAGGAGATTAAAGATTACGTTGCGGGATTCAGGGGCGTGAGTGGCACACCAGACATTGCTGCCAAAGAAGATAAAATCATTCAATATCCCCCTTATTATAATGCTTACCAGTCAGACTCCCCTACACGGTATCTTACTAATATTCAGTTTGGAGATATCTGCTTCTGCCAGTGGTTCAGTTCTGAGTCGAGTGAGCTGATGCAGGCAAAACTAAAAAAGCCGCTTAAAAAGAACACCAGTTATATGGTATCGCTTTATACAATAAGAGCTACTGAACTCGAGCCGCCTATCAGAGAGATAACCGTCACTTTTACCCGAAAGCCTTTACCGGAAAGCAGAAAGGTATATGGAGAACAGGACCACATCTTAACAGGGCAAGGGATTCCTTATTTGCCTCTGACTTCAGCTGCATCACCAAGCCTTGCTTCCCGCGAATCCTGGACAAAAGTAACCGGTGTTTATAAAGCCAAAGGAGGAGAAAAGTACTTGCTTATTGGCAATTTTTCAGGAGCAAACAGACTAGAGCTGGAGGCACTGAACCCGGATAGCGCCCAGGTTACAAAGTATAACAAGCTAAAAGGGACCTACTATTGCTACGACAACATCAGTGTAATTCCTGCAGCCGGAACCGGAAACCAGCCCGAGCCAGCTTTGCCAGCCGCAAAGCCGGTTCTACCCCCCTTCGCCATAGGCAGTACCATTACACTGAAAGATTTAAACTTTAAAACAGGTGAATTTCAGATCTTAGAGGCCGCTTTTCCAACCCTCAACTCGCTGGCAGCATTTCTTAAAACCAAACCGGAAGCCGTTATTGCTATTCAGGGGTATACAGACAATGTTGGTACAGAAGAAGCTAACCTTATCCTATCCCTACAGCGGGCACAGGCCGTGATGGACTATTTGCAGCAAAAAGGAGTAGCTGCTGAAAGAATTACTTCCGAAGGGTTTGGGGAAACGATGCCGAAAGCAGATAATCTAACAATAGAAAACAGGGCAGTTAACAGAAGAGTAGAGATAAAGATTCTTCGAAAAAAGGGTACTTGAACTCAGAGAGGATTTCTGCCCCTGTGCTTGCTGGTAAGTGGTAGCACTTACAGAACTGCTAATTTGTACTATAACTTTTGTGGGATGGCATGGTAAAGTAAACGGCACTGCTACTGCTACTGGCTCCAGTATATGTCATACAAAATAAAAGCAGCACTGTAGTTTAAAAAGTGATAAATGTTTTATCGGGCTAATTAATACTAATCAGCCGTACCTGGAGAACAAAAACGAATAAACTGAATACTATGAAACATACCATTGCATATTCCATTTTAGAGCTTGCTATCGTATCGCAGGGAGAAACCATACAGCAGACACTGCACAACTCATTGGCTCTGGCAAAAGAAGCGGAAGCACATCACTACAAACGGATCTGGTTTGCCGAACATCATAATTCTGACAATATTGGCAGTAGTGCTACCTCCCTGCTCATTGGTTACGTAGCCGAAAATACTAAATCCATCCGGGTAGGCTCAGGTGGTGTGATGCTTCCCAATCATTCGCCTTTGATTGTAGCCGAACAGTTTGGTACACTTGCGCATCTCTACCCAAACCGCATTGATTTAGGACTCGGAAGGGCACCCGGCACCGATCAGCAGACGGCACGTGCTATCCGGTCAGACTTTATGGAGGCAGCACATTCTTTTCCACAGGAAATAGAGAAAATTCAGCAATATTTTTCCGTAACAAACAAAGTTGCCAGCGTAAGGGCCCCTGTTGCAGAAGGCACAGCTGTGCCGCTGTATGTATTGGGATCAACAACAGATAGCGCCCATATCGCTGCTCAAAAGGGATTGCCTTACGCTTTTGCCAGTCATTTTGCATCCACGCATCTACATAACGCCTTACGCATTTATGAGCAGGAGTTTCAACCTTCCGAGTTTTTAGATACACCTTATACCATTGCCGGTGTAAATGTGTTAGTGGCTGATTCAGATGAAGAGGCAGATCAGCTTTTCACTTCCTTAATCAGAATGTTTGTGGGTATATTAACCGGTTCCAGAGCCCCCTTACAGCCACCTACCGAACTGAATGAAGAGTTAAAACAAGTACTGCAACATCCGACGTTACAACAAATGCTCAGGTATTCGTTTGTAGGTAGTAAGCAAACGGTAAAAACACAAATTCAGGAATTTCTGGAAGAAACGGGCGTAAATGAGTTGATAACTGTATCCACGATGTACAACCTTGATGACCGTCTAAAATCTACCAGACTACTGGCCGAAATTATGACGGAAATAAATGAAAACAGGTAAAAGTTAGAAACCACACTGTACCTGGGTACAGTGTGGTTTCTAAAAGTATGACTGGTAATTCGCCAGTGCCGGAAGTTAAAAAGAATACTTGGCTCCTACCTGAATCTGATAAGGAGTTCCGTTTTGTTGCGTAACACCCACGTTTTCGTTTACACGGTAGCTGTACTCTTTTTTAACCTGATCAAAACCAGTTACAAACAACAGGTTTTGGTTACCCAGGTTGTAGTTTACACCCCAGTCTTTGTTGAGCAGGTTGGCAAAGTTAAAGGCATCGATGCTTAGAGTCAGCCCTTGCTCTTTGTACGTTTTAAAGGTTTTGGCCAGGCGCAGGTTAAAGGTTCCGGAAAACGGGTTGCTTCCGCCGTTACGATCTGCTATACTTCCTAAACTTTCCCGGATATAGTCTGCTGCTCTGTTATCGGGGTTTGCCAATACTTTTTCCATCGGAATGCGCACAGACTCCGGCGTGTTCGGATTAGCAGGATCAAACACAAAAGCCAGGTCATTATCCGTACCGGGGCCACCCACAAAGTCGCCGTTAATGTCCGCATCTACCAGCAGCGAGTAACGTGAGCCGCCAAACCCGGTAAATGTTCCGCTAAGTACAAAACCTTTCAGGCTAGGTGTAGAACCGAACACCACTACCTTGTGGCGGAAATGGTTATCGGAGTAATACAGTTCACTTAAATCGCGCGGGTCAGATTTTACAGGACGGAAGGTAGACGTATTGGCCACATTTCCATTGTAAGAAGTATTGTCGCGGGAGTCGTTCCAGGTATAGCTTACATTCAGGTAACCATCGCGCAGGTATCTTATGTCTGCATCAAATATAACGGCAGCCTGCTGAAGCTTTGCGCCATTTGTAAACTCCAGCGTACGGCCGACCGACTGCGTTTTCCTGCCCAGCACGTTGTTGGTTATACCGGAAGCAGTTATGGTACTGGCGGGCACAAATACCCCCCGGTTGTCTTCGTTTGCCAAACGGAAGTATGGCTCGTCTGCCAGGTTGCGGTCGAGGTACACATAATTGTTCCATGCTTTGGAATACAACAAGTTAACACCCAAACGCAGCCAGTTGCCTACAATTTTGTTATAGTTTAAATTGGCTTTAAAGATAGAAGGCATCTGCAGGTCCGGATCGTTCAGGTTAATGGTAGAGACAGTGGATACGCCGGGTATCAGGCCGGGCGCTGTGTTCGGGTCCTGGCGGTAAGCCGGAAAATCCGGACGCGGTACCAGGTTAACACCGTTTGCAGGGCGCGTTACATCTACAGCTGCAACCATTGTGCCGCTGTTCTGTATATTATTGACCTGCGCATAAGTTATCGGGTTGGCAGAGAAAATACCGGCTCCGAACTTCAGCACATCCGTTCTTCTGCCCGCAACATCCCAACTCAGTTGCAGGCGTGGCTGCACGTTGTTCCAGTCGGTTGGATTATTGTCGGTGCGAAGGCCAAGTACCTCTTCTACCACAGGGTTATACTCGCCTGCATTCAGGTAGCTTGTTACATCCCAGCGAAGCCCGAAAGTTGCTTCTACATGCGGCAAAGGTTCGTACTGTACCTGTCCGAAAAGCGAGCCGTTCAGGACCCATTGCTGCACAGATGGCACACCCTGCAGCGGTACTTCGCGTGCGTAACGGGATGGATTCAGATTATCGAAATCCTGGAGACTGTTAAAGATAAAACGCCCGTTTTGCTCATTCGAAATATAAGTATCCAGGTAGGTCAGGGTATTGTCTGTGCCAAAGGTGAAGTTATACTTTCCTTTGGTCAGGTACGTGGTGTTCACCAACTGAATCTGGTCTTCGAGGTTATCTTCCGGCAGGTAACGCTGGCCACCCAACTGCACCTGTGTATTTCCGAGGGTTCCGTTCGGTAATTTTGACCGCACAGTTACAATAGCACGCGGTATGTTGGCAGCAGGCAATTCCTGATTCGGAACATAGTTGCGGGTAGCACGCTGGTACTGTACTTTCAGTTCGTTCAGTAACGAAGGGCGGAACTGCGTCCGGAGGGAGAGCATGGTACTGTTTTCCCTTGATTTGAAATCACCGTATACTTCGTACAGGTTAATTGGCGAATTGTCGTTTACGCTGTTAGGGTTGTTCCAGTCGCTGTAGTTATTGCGGAGCGTTAACTGGTTACGGTTATTTAACTGCCAGTCGAGGCGGGCGAAGAACGTATTTGCCCTGGTTTTTCGTTTAAACTCTCCGGTCTGCGGGTTGTTGCTCAGGCCATACTTTTCGCGCCCGATACTGATCAGGGAATCAAGTGCTCCCTTGCTGATACGCAATGCATTTTCATCGGCGGGTTCCCGTATATCGGCTATAAAGAATGGCATCGCTTCATCCTGCCGGTCTAATGCCGTAAAGAAATGCAGCTTGTCTTTGATGATCGGGCCACCGAGGCTGAATCCATACTGGTTGGTCGTAAAGTTCTGTTCCCGCTTGTTGCCACGGATATCATACGGACTGGAAAGTAAATCGGAACGATAATAATCGAATACCGAGCCGGTAAACTTGTTTGTACCTGATTTTGTAACGGCACTAACCGTACCGCCTCCCTGTCGTCCGTAGGTTACATCGTATACGTTGGTTACTACTTCAAACTCCCGGATCGCTTCCATCGATAGGGAATATGGGCCCCTGGCCAAGTCGCCTGAGGTCAGGTTATTGCGGGAGCTGACACCATCGATCAGGTAGTTGGTAGATGAAGCGCGTTGGCCGCTTATGTTGCCACCGTTTACGGTTGGGGCCAGTGAGGCAAGGTTTGTAAAGTTACGGTCCATGGTCGGTAGTTTTTCAATGTCCTGCGACCGGATAAAGGTGCTGCCCCCTGCCCTGTCGAGGCGGCTGCTAAGCGAATTGGTCGTGATCACCACTTCTTCCAGACCAGTAGCAGCCTGTTTCAGTATAAAATTAACCGCTAGTTGGTCACCTAGGTTCAGGGCAATGTTGTTTTGCACCTGCGCAGCATGCCCGATGTAGGATGCCTTCACTTCATATGGTTTTCCGAGTGGCAGCTGTTTAAAAGAATAGCTTCCTTCCACATTGGTGAGGGTAGCTGTCTGAAATCCGGTAGATTCGTTCCGGACTACTATTGTTACACCCGGCAGGCCGATCCCCTGCTCGTCAGTTACTTTACCTGTAATGGAAGCACCGGTTACCTGAGCCAGCGCGCTTTGCCCTGCAAAAGCCAATACCCATAAGGCAAAGCTAAAAAACATGTAGTAGAGTTGTTTTGTCATGTTATAACGAAGTATAAGTATGGTGCAAAACTACCCTCGCCATATTACCGAACCGGAACGCCAGTATTACCCTTTCATAAAGTATAGGGGCCTTATATTAACAATTTGTAGTGACTGTGGAGAGTATAAAAAAGAGGCTGCCCCAAACGGAGACAGCCTCTTTTTGAAGCATGCTTTTGGTGCGCTATTTTGCCAGCACAATGTTCTCAGTATGGAAAGGCTCCCCATTTTCTCCTTTCAGTTCTAATTCCACTGAAAATGATTTCCCATTTTCCTTAAAGGTGAATACACCGAAATGCTTCTGGTTTACCAAAGGGCCTACACGATAAGGATTAACTTCAGAAGTATTATTAGTAGCCGAATGGGTAAGTCCGCTGGAGGTGATTTCATATACCGGGTAGCTTAAACCTTTTACTTCCATTTTAGAGAACTCCCCAATGTGGCGGTCTCCGCTAATCAGCATAACGCCTTTGGGTTTCGTTTTAGCCAGCAAATTGAACAGGCGGTTGCGGGTATTCGGGAAATTTGCCCATTTCTCATACGGGTGCTGGTCTGGTATAAACTGTATACCTGAACCTATAATATGGGCATCCGCCTTACTGTCCTTTAACTGTTTTTCCAGCCACTTCCATTGCGCCTCTCCCAAAAGATCGCCCTCCATATTTGGTAAATAGGCTTTTGTGCTGTCTTTCTGCAAAGCATCCTGGTGATAGCGTATATCCAGCAGAATAACTTTTACGGTTTTATTTTTGAGCTTGTAATCATAGGCGGCATAAATCCCTTCTTGTTTTCTGCGGGGGCTGTTGGCCGGCTCGTTAAAAAAGTCCAGTGCCAGCGCCTGGCTTTCTTTCCTGTAAGGATACTCTTTGCCTGCATCATTACGGCCATAATCGTGGTCATCCCAGGTGCCGATAACGGGTACGCTGGAGGCTAACTTTTTATACCCTTCCTGGTTTGCCTGTACATCATACTTTGCTTTTAAAACTGCCATATCATCCGTATCCCCGTAGATGTTATCTCCTAACCAAATCCACAGGTTAGGTTGCTCTTTGGCAATTACATCCCACATAGGTTGCGGCAGGTTCTGCCTGTTACACGATCCGAAGGCCATCACAAATTCGGCTTGTTTCTGAGCAACAGCTGCATCAAGCGTAAACATGACCACTAACGAACTAAGCAAATACTTTATCATTTTATCTCTGTTTGTTTGATGCAAAAGTCTGCAATTAAAGCAAGAAGCTTGTTAAGCTGTGATGAAGTTCATGTTATCATTACGTAATGGAGTTGGGATTAACAGATGCCATATAAAATGATAAATAAGCGTATATTGAGTACGCTTTTGCTGATCAGTCAGAAAATATATTGAACTAAAGATTATGAGTACCAGAGCAGAAAACCAACAAAAGAAGCAACGCCAAAAAGAATTCAAGGAAAAGAAAGAAAACCAGGAGCGCCTTAAAGCTGCTGCAAAAAATGCAAAACGTGCTAACGCCAGAGATGATAAAAAGGAGGGGTAAGCTAACTGGCAACGTATAAATTACAGCCTTGCTTCGGTGCAGCGAAGTGTTGTTCGTGCTTAAAAAACAGCATTTGAGTGGGCACGCTCTCCCGGATGTGGAATAGTGCCAGCTATACTTCCAAAAAAAATCTCGAAGTGCGGTGCTCGCTCTTAAATAGAAAAACCCTGAATCAGGTTCAGGGCTTTTCTATTAATTTGTCTGATAGAGCGGATTATTATAAGCTATCTATCCATTCTTTAACTTCATGCTTCGCCTTGCCCAGCTTCTGCTGCAACTTGCCTAACCATTCGTCTTCTTTTCCCTCATCATATGTCAGATCATCATCTGTTAACTGCCCGTACCCCTGTTTCATTTTGCCTTTCATCTCATTCCAGTTTCCGCGTGCTCTGTATTCTGTCTCGTTCATAGTCTTTTTAGTTAGTTTTCAAGGTACTCAACGGGCCGGTGCTTAAAAGGTTCCTGCTCAGGATCAGAGGCCTTATCGCTTGCGAATGGCCAACTACAAAAGCATTACACTTATACAGTCTTATCAGTTAGATACAGCCTACATTTTATCGATCATATCGCCTAGATCGCTTACGCCTAGTGTAAACATAATCAGCACAATGCCCAGGATAATTTTCAGTAAACCCGGGATATGGAAGCCCCACTTTTGCATGAGCAGCGCATTGGTTTGGGGCAAGTATAGCACGGCAAGCAGCATATAAGCGATGCCGGGAACAGGATGAATTAAAAACAGATTCAGGAGGCCGACTACCACTAAAATTATGGCGAAGATACCGCTAAGTATAGTTGTACCAGTTAAGGTCTTGTTCATAATAAGTATATTTTAGGGATTAGTTAAAGCTAAAAAACAGCGGAAACAAGAAGACCACAATTATTGCCCAGATAGTATAAACCGGCAGAAAAACAGCGATCGCTCTCCCAATGCTCGCAACATCAGATTTGCTGGTAAGGGATCTGAAAAGTGAAAAAGAGATCAGGAGCAGGTTTAGCAGCATCAGCATATTACTTCCCAAAACGGCCAGTCTGTTAGGCGTGATGCCCCACTCCGCAATCCTGAAAACAATAGCCGACAGCGCAATCCCATTTACAAGTATAGTTACCGCAGCCAAAAGGAAAAGTATCCAGGTAGCAGTCGTGCTGCCCGTACTTTTAGCGTTTTCTGCTACCGAAAAGAAAATAATGGCCATCACCCCGATCAAAAGTAAATTAAAGATGATCAGGAATTCGCGGTCGTTGTATGGGTTTTTGCCTGCATAGAAAATAGCAACCAGGTAAATAACCAGCATAACCAATACCAGCGGGCTAAAGATTTTGGCGATAACCGGCGATACTTTATAGACGAGCTGCGGGTTAGTGTGGGTTAAGTACGTACCAACTATGGGTGCAGCAGCCAACCCGAAAATACCAACATACCCAAAGTATAAATCCTCGATCTGAAAGCCGATAAGGGAAAATAACCCGATAGTAAGCCCGGTCATAATGCCACCCGAAATAAGGATAAGCGTGGTCATCACGATCAGGTCGCCGTTGTAGCGCAGGTAATCCAGGCGTTTTGTATAATCCCGAAGGTTGTTTCCGGCAAAAGCCGCTCCTACTAAAGCCCAAAGCAACAAAGGCAGGTGGATGCAGGCCAGCAGCAAGGTATCGCTTGTCGTAGAAGCAGGCAGCAAATTGATGTAGAAAAGCGAGAGAAGCATCACCCCGAAAATCACAAAAAGCATTTTTGCATCTACTTTGTTTTTCCAGGCAAAGTAAGCAGCTAATATCGGCAGAAAGATAAATCCTATATTTCGCGGATAAAAGAACTCTTCATCAACACCAAATATAACCGGAATTTTGGCGATAAAACCTGCTACCAGCGATGCCAGAATCACCAGCACTAACTCTCTGGTGGTACCCCAGTTAATGTCGTCGCTTTCGTAGTTAAGCCGCTCGTTCCAGAAATCAGCGAGGGCGTTGCCCTTCACTTCGGGGTACAGTACACCGAACTCCCGTTTAAAGGGACCTTTGTTGCTTCGGTACAACTTTTCCAGCTCACCGGGATTATTAAGCTGCATGCGTATCTCTTCTTTCATGGCTGATTTTATACTTTGTGGTGGCTACCTTTTAGTTTCTGACAGCGCAAATCATACTTAGCTTCCGGCAAAAGGAGACCCCAAAATACCAACTGCCAGCTCCGCCCAGATCAGGAAAAGCGCTACCACCAGTAGAGCCAGCAAACCGATGCGGTAATCTTTGTTTTTTACCGTCCGGATCACAAATTCGCATAGCAGCCCGGTGCTCAGCAGTAAAGTACCCATCACGGCAAAATCGAATAAATCCCAATCTACTTCGCTGGTAAACTGCATGGCTACCAACGGAATAAGAAGTATACCCAACACGCCAAGTATAATACCGAAAAGTCTTCTGTTCTGTGTCATCATAAGTTTAAATTTTAATGGTTTATACTTTAGTTAATTGATTGATTTTAAATTAATGGTTAATCGTTTTATTTCAGATCCAGCAGCATTAGTTCTATCTTATCGAACAGCTCCCCTACTCCCATGGCCGCCCAGATGATGAACATGCCCAGCAGAATCTTCACTAACCACATGCGGGTAATGCGTAAGCCGATTATGTTATCCAGTATGTCGTTTACAGGCAGGAAATAAACCAGCGAAAGCAGCACGATAAAAACTCCGAAAGCCGGGTCGTTGCCCCAAAAAGTGTTTACTACACCGATGGCAAAAAACAGGGTTCCGAAAAGCCAGCTGATGATGTTTAAAGCCCGTGTGCCTTCGTTTGCAGGCAGCTCATTTTCCAGATTCTGATGGGTGTTCATAGCTTTATACTTTAAAATGGTTAGGTTAAGATTTTTGAATTGAGAAAGTTACGTTGTTAATCCCACATGGTACCGTGCAAGCCCAGCACAGTGCCCAGCCACAAGACCACCAAAAACACAAGCAGGCTGAGTGCATAAGCTATTACCGTTCGCCAGCCGCCCTGGAAACGCAGATGATCCATGTTAAAGAAAAAAAGCCCTCCGAGCGCACCGGCAGCCGGAACAACAAGCAGTGGTTTTACCATCCAGTAAGCTGGCCATTCGGGCTCAGGCTCGCCGGCACCAACCAGGAAAAAAGTAATTAGTATAAAGCCGATTACTGCGCCCTGTAGCATGCGCTTGCCCACGGATGCCGGATGGATAGTTTGGTTTTGATCGTTATTTTTCTGTTCCATATTAGATGTGTTCAAAGTATGAACTTATACTTTAAAGTACTTTGTATTTCAAAGTATAAAAATAAAAAAATTTAGCTGCTATTTCCGGTTGTTTAAAATCAGTTGCTCCAGTGCGTTTAAATGTTCGTTAAAAGCTTCTCGGCCTGTTTTAGTAGCTTGGTACGTGGTGTTCGGCTTGCGCCCTACAAACTGCTTTTCTACAAGTAAGTAAGCGGCCTCTTCGAGTGCGCGCAGGTGGCTGGCCAGGTTGCCGTCTGTTAGTTGCAGCGTATCTTTCAGCGTACTGAAATCCACACGGTCCTCTACCATCAAAACCGACATGATGCCAAGCCGCGCCTTGCTTTCGAAGGCTTTGTTTATATTTTCAAAATAATCTTTCACAGGTCTGCTAGCGTTCGTATTTAAAGTACACCAGCGTACCATACACGATGTGCAACACGCCAAAACCCAGTGTCCAGGCGAGTAAACCATAGCCCACAAAAAAGCTGGCCACCAAACCCAACGCAATCTCCAGAATGCCCAGGTAGCGGATATCGCTTAGAGTATACTTACTGGCATTCAGCAGCGCGCAACCATAAAAGATCAGCATAACCGGTGCCACCAGGTATAACAGCTCATGGTAAATAAGCACGCCGCAAAAAATGCCGCCTGCTGCCAACGGTATAAATAAATTTACCAGCATGCGCTCCGTTTTGCTGTCCCATACCCGGTGGTTTGATTTGCGGGCATTGCGGGCTGTAAAATAGGTAGCAGAGCAAAGCGCCAGTATAAATACCAGGCCCGCCACTGCCAGTATAAACATTACAGCTTCGCGCGTCAGGGCAATTGCTGCGTTCTCTGTATAAGCGATGTTATTTGAAACCAGGTACCATTTCACCACGGCTGCCCCTATCAGCGCCGAAACACCGGCTGCAATTCCGGAAAGTCCGCTAAGCGAAATAAACCGGGAAGAGCGATCCATGATGTTCCGGATCTCGTGTAGCGTTTCTAATTGGTCCTGTTGGTGGTTCATAATAAAGTACTTTGTGTTTCAAAGTTAATTAAGCTTTACGGATAATCAAGTTTTAAGTATAAAATATTTTTTATGAATTTTAAGTAAAGTATGGAAAGTACAGGTTTGCGTGAAAAACGTACCTTAATAATCTATTTTATGATGATCGAATTAACTGCCAGCTATGCTTATCCTTAAACGAATACACCACATTGCCATCATTTGCTCTGATTACAAGAAGTCGAAGGAATTTTATACTTCCATACTTGGACTGACGGTTTTAAGAGAAGTGTACAGAGACGAAAGGCAATCCTATAAACTGGACCTGGCCCTAAACGGCGAGTATGTGCTGGAGCTTTTTTCGTTTCCATCGCCGCCGGCGCGGCCATCCAGACCGGAAGCAGCCGGGCTCCGGCATTTAGCTTTTGCCGTTATAGACATAGCCGAAACCGTGCAGCAACTTCAGGAAAAAGGCATAGCTGCAGAACCTATCCGGACCGATGAATTTACCGGCAAGCGCTTTACCTTTATCAGCGATCCGGATAATTTACCCATCGAGTTTTACGAAGTATAGATCTGCAGAAATTTATACTCTTTTACTGCGCTGCAATAACCTCGTGCACTTTAGTAAAAGTAATTTCAGGGTAACGGTTATTATCTAACGGTTCGAGCTTGGGTAGGCCACTAAACATATTGCGCATGTATTGCATGCCCTGCCACGCCGGGAAAACTTCTTTTTTCTGAGGAAATAAAGTACGCGTTACCTTTATGATGGCATCCAGCCTGCCCAAACCTCCTGCCCGAAGCAAGGTATATTTCTCTCCAGTAGCTTGCCGGGCTGCTTCCGCTAAACCGTATGCATTCAGTACGTCGCCGGCAATGCGCAGGTAACGTGGTGTGGTTGGGTCCAAAGCTGCGGCTGCTGTAAAAATGGCCGTATCGCTGATCGTGGTAAAGTCCATCAGCTGCTCAGCGTTCTCCCAGTAAATAACCCGTTTTAGCTGCGGAATTATAACCGGGGCCTCCCCTTTCAGCAGGTCCGTAAACATGCCATTTAAGATGGAGGTTGCCGCGATAGGTACCCGGTCCAGCCGTTCGCCAAATTCTTTGCGCAGGTCCAGGTTGCGGTTGGTGCCGTAAGGAAGCCTGGTAAAATCAATTGAGAAATCAGACGGAATAAACCTGGGTACGCCGGCCTGCACAGTTGCTTCGAGCAACATAGTCTGCGCATCTACAATCACATCACGCAAACCCGACAGCGCGGATACTACGCAGCCAGCACCCCGAAGCGCATTAGTAAGTTGCCGTTGGTTGATATAATCGGTCTCCATAATTTCTGCACCCTGCGTCCTTAATTTTTCCACTTTCTGAGGGTCTGTTTCCGGACGAACCAATGCTTTCACTTTAGCCCCGCGGGCGATTAACTCAACGGCAATGCGGTTTCCCAGATCGCCGGTTGCTCCGGCCAGTACAATTATATTTTCAGAAGGAAGTTGAGACATGGTACAGGTATAAGTTGTGTACTCTGTAACTATATCTGCACCGGATTGTTCTGGAAATCTTTCAGAAAGAAGCACTTCAGTTAAGTGGTAAGCAGCCAGATACCGAAGTTTCTTTTTAATTTTGCCTGCTACCCAGCTTTATACTTTTAGATTTACTTTTTTGCTACACCCTATACTTCCGGAAAGCGCCTGTTTTATTCCGTTTACTTCGCTGCCTGCCGCTTATACGTTGCCCCGGAAATTTACGTACCCGTTCCGTTACCAACCGCACCCGCTCAGTTTACTGGCTGTGGCTGAGTTGCAAAAATATCTTAAGACAGATTTGGCCTGGGAGCATAACTTCGGGCTTAATGCCACTGAAACCGGAAAAATTATCGGGAAGATGTTTGGGGTTTTGGTGGTACAGAACGCGCAAAACGAATTGGGTTACCTGGCGGCTTTTTCAGGTAAAATAGCGGGTAGTTTCCATCATGCGCATTTTGTGCCACCGGTATTCGATAGTTTAGAAGAAGGGAGTTTCCTGAACTTGGGCATGCAGGCATTGACAGAACTGGGCAAAAAAATAAAAGCACTGGAAGAGCAGAAAACCGAAGAAAACAGCAGCCAGCTCTCTGAGTTATACCAAACCCGAAAAGAGGCTTCAGTGGCTTTGCAGGGAAAACTTTTCGATCAGTTTTATTTTCTGAACCAGATGGGCGAGACAAAAAGCATCCGTCATATTTTTCAGAAGCAAACCAACAATAACCCGCCAGCCGGAGCCGGCGAATGCGCAGCCCCTAAGCTATTGCAGTACGCATTTCAGCACAACCTAAAGCCTGTTGCGCTGGCCGAATTCTGGTGGGGCCAATCGCCTAAAACAGCTACCTGGAAACATGGCCACTTTTACCCTGCTTGCCGCGAAAAATGCGAACCGATCCTGGGGCATATGCTGGAAGGGATGCAGGTTGATGCTGCCCCAGTTAGTTGAAAATTATACTTTAAAGTATAAATCCTGCTTTTATATTTAGTGTGAGCTGCCGTGGTTCTTATGCGGTATTTCGCTGCACGGGCCTTCGTAATGAATAAAAATGTTGATCCAGATGGCCCTGGAAAGCCGGAAAATAATAGGCAGAAAACCAATTACGACTACAGCTACCACGCCCATCACCATCGCAATAGTCACGTCTTCTACGAACTGGTAAAGTATAAAAATAGCTGCCAGGAAAATGGCCACGTTAAAACCGAAACTTACATACATGGCTCCATAGTAATAGCCTGGTTCCGGCTCAAAAGCCTGTCCGCAGCAAGGGCAACTCTCGTGCATGTCGGCAAATTTGGTGCTGTACAGGGTACCTTCCGGAAACATATTTCCTTCGCGGCAGCGCGGGCATTTTACGGCAGCTATACTATATAAAAGTGAGTTGTTTGTGCTCATTTCATTATCGCTTTTATTTACGCAGCAAAGATACCGGATTATACGCTCTTGCTTACGTAAACCGCTATACTTTTCAGTCCAAATAATAGGAAACAGCATTTTATACTTGCTGAAAAACGGCCCGTGTAAGATTACTATAAAACCTACGTGAGATAATCAGAAGCATACACACAAAAAAAGCGCGGCCCTTCTATAGAGCCGCGCTTTCTGAGTGATATGTTTTACGTTAATTACAGTTTTTTCAGGCCTTTGGTCTCCTGCGCGTTTCCTTCTTTTATACTTACCGCAACGCCACCACCTGGTGCCAAGGGCTGCTTCAGTACACTTTTAGAATTAACCAATACCTTACGGATCGTGTATTTCTGCGGATTTTTGTTCCAGCTGGCATCACTGGCATCGGCATAAATGGTCGCGATGTAGTTTTTAACTTTTGGCAGATAATCAAAACGAACGGTTGCTGTGCGGGCATTCTCATCGGTAATACCACCAACGTACCACTCGTTTTTGCCTTTCGCTTTACGTGCAATCGTTACATAATCGCCGGGCTCAGCTTCCTGCACCCAGGTATCGTCCCAATCCAGGGCTACGTCTTTTATAAACTGGAAAGCATCCGGGAAACGCTCGTAGTTCTCCGGCAGGTCGGCGGCCATTTGCAACGGGCTGTACATGGTTACATAGTATGCCAGTTGCTTTACCAAAGTCGTGTTCACGCGCTGGGTATTGTCTTTGTTGTAGTAAGACAGATCTGTCTGGAAAATGCCTGGCGTGTAGTCCATCGGGCCACCCATCAAACGCGTAAACGGAAGTATAGTGGCGTGGTCTGGTGCCAGGCCGCCCATGGCTTCAAACTCAGTTCCGCGCGCAGATTCCTGTGCAAACCAGTTCGGATAAGTACGGTGCAAACCGGTTGGCCTTACGGCTTCGTGGCTGTTCACTCTGATCTTGTACTCGGCTGCTTTCTCGGCTACTCTGATGTAGTGGTTCACCATCCACTGGCTGTCGTGGTGCTCGCCTCTTGGGATGATCTTGCCTACATAACCTGTCTTCACAGAGTTATACCCATGATCCTGCATAAACTTAAAAGCATCGTCCAGGCGGCGCTCGTAGTTGGTAGCGGAAGCTGATGTTTCGTGGTGCATCATGATCTTCACGCCTTTATCGGCTGCATACTTTTGCAGGGCTTTTACATCAAAATCAGGGTAAGGCGTCACGAAATCGAATACTTCCTCTTTCCAGTTGCCAAACCAGTCTTCCCATCCAATGTTCCAGCCTTCTACCAGTACCGCATCAAAGCCATGCTTGGCAGCAAAATCAATGTGTTTTTTTACGTTTTCGTTTGTAGCGCCATGGCGTCCGTTGGGAGTCAGTTTTGTGAAGTCGTCGGTTAACTTAACATTGGTTTCGGTGCCATAAGCCCAGCTGCTTTTGCCGGCTACAAAGTATTCCCACCACACACCAATATACTTCACCGGCTTAATCCAAGACACGTCTTTATACTTGGTCGGCTCGTTCAGGTTAAGAATAAGCTTCGATTCCAGAATATCAGCAGCGTTATCGCTTACCACAATAGTTCTCCAGGGCGTGTTAAACTCAGTCTGTATGTAGCCTTTGTTGCCCATCGCATCCGGCGTCAGGTGCGCACTGAACTTAAACGTTTTCGGGTCCACATTCAGGTTCATGGCCGGGTAATCGATCAGCGCCGCTTCGTGTATGTTGATGTACAGGCCATCCGAAGATTTCATCATCGAAGGTGTCTGCACAGCCAGCGTTTTAATCGGCCACTGTGCGTGCACATCGATGGTAGCCTTTTGCATCAGGCCCGGTATCTCAGAAATTTTAGAGGTTGTATAGGCGTATTCGTTTGTGTCATAGTCGCCTGGGATCCACCATATTTTGTGGTCGCCAACAAGGTTAAATTCTGTATTTTCTTCTTTGATAACGAAGTAGTTCAGCTCTTTCTGCTCCGGAAACTCATAACGAAAACCGAGGCCATCGTTAAACAAACGGAAACGGATACGGATCTGGCGGTCTTTCTGCTCTTTCTGGGTTAGCGTTACCAGCAGCTCGTTGTAGTTGTTGCGGATGGATTTCTGTTCGCCGTAGATCGGCTCCCAGCTATTGTTTACAGAAGCCTGATCGGTTTTGGTAACGGTAAAACCTTCTGCCATGGCCGGGCTGTCTTTCAGTT
This sequence comes from Pontibacter arcticus, assembly GCF_003284895.1. Taxonomy (GTDB): domain Bacteria; phylum Bacteroidota; class Bacteroidia; order Cytophagales; family Hymenobacteraceae; genus Pontibacter; species Pontibacter arcticus. The sequence continues at coordinate 327,528 of NZ_QMDV01000004.1, read as the reverse complement.
CAAAGCCAAGTTTGCTTTGCTTTACAACCGGCTTCTTTTTGTAGGTTAATTCATAGGTGGGCACGCCGTTCTTTTCGAGGGCAAACTTCATGGTAAAGTTTTTATCCGGCGAAGTAATTACCTGCGCATTTACCAGGAACGAGAAGGTAAACAAAAATAAAAACAGGGAAAACCGTTGCAGCAAACCTGCTGTAGTGTTCTTTTTCATGATCGGGATAGGCATTGTATACTTTTTGGTCATCAGTTGTCGGGGCTTAAGTGGTTACGTATAAACTAACTGGCATAACAAGCCGGCAAAATACATTAATTATCGCAGTTTTCCTGAAAGCAAAGCCTTATACTGGTTTTAACGCAATTAAGATTCGATTAAAAGTACAGCCATGCAGCTCTGAGGTGAGCCTTTGGAAAAACCCTAAATAAAGCGACAGCAGAAGTGCCGCCATTAAAAAGTCCTTCCCCTGAAAAACAGAAGAAGGACCTTTTATGAAATCAATTAAAAGTATACTTGCCGGATGTATACTTTGCTCAATTTTATTTCCGGACAGATGCCAGCAACATTACTTTTGCACCCATGTAAAGTATGGCCGTCCGGATTAACTTGTAGGCCACAAAGGACGCCAAACAAAGTACTGAACCGATAAGCGTTGGCAAGACCGCTCCGAAAGTATAGCTCATTCCCAATACAAAACCCAGCAAACAACCGGCCCGGTACACAGGCACAAAAAATGCAACAGCCAATAACCCCATAAGCATGTAACTGCAGTATTCAGGGTAGCCAAGTGTGAAAAACGCAGAAAGTATAATTCCGAAGGCTAAGGCACCTGCAAAACCGTATACTTCCCGCTTCAAGATTTTTGATGGATCGGTTTGGCTAAATGCACGCTTATGCATGCGGTAAAGTAAAACCCAGGTAAGCACCGGTAGCAAAACAGCACCCCAGCCGTTCGATATTTCCGGCAGGTTTTCGTTGGCTAACAAATGATGGCTTGGTACTCCTCCATGGAAATAATCCCAGGCCAGCAACGCCCAGATCAGGACTGCAACTGCCGCAGTAAAGTATAACCTGATGCGGAAGAACTCTTTCTGACTCATAGTGCCGAATGGTTAGTTGTTTGGTACTCCTGAACGCTTTATGATCGGTTAACTTTATTTGAAAACGACTTCTATTCCTTAAGTTGCTTTTCTATCAGGGCCAGCACTTTTGTGTTTTTCTCGATAACCTTGCTGTATTGGTTTTTCACCTCTCCAAACGCTCCTATTTGCCTTAGATGGTTTTGTATGAGCGGTTCGTGCAGTACATCTTCCAGGTTATCATTGTTATTTCTATCTACTACCAGGAAGGTGTTCATACTTGCTTCCAGCTTCTCCTTTTTATAAGAATTTATACTTTCGTTCAGCATCAGCAACCACGGAATATCTTCCTGGTAAAGCTCCAGTATCGCATTCAGCAGTTCTTTGTTCTCGATGATGCCGATCTTACCAGACGCTTTAAGCCCTTCAAACCTGCTGTTGTTCGGGTTAAACTGCGTACTGTTATGCAGTACCCAGCGATATTGCAGGAGGCTGTCGGCTTGCAGAGGCGCGCCGTAGGCTACGTTATAAAAATAGTTAAAGCCTTTATGCACCTGGTTATAAGTTTTAATATCCGATTCTAACTCTGTCAGGTCTTTTTGCAGATCAACTTTCAGGCCGGTCAGAAACTCTTTTTCTTCCTGCTTCACGTGGTTATGCTCGCTCCAGTTATGCAACCACAACGAGAGCGTAATGGCAAATACAATAATGCCTATTTCGAGGATAATTTCTTTAAACTTGTGTTTCCAGCCGGTATTCTTATCACCCATAATTTTAAAAACTGCTTTGGTATGCTTTACAACTTCTAACTCTGCCATTAGTCCATTTTTAAGCCTACAAGATAATAATAACTATATGATATTTATAATATAGTTATTAGATTAGTTTAAACATAACCTTAATATTTAATACTAACTGCTTTCTGATTTTTATACTTATATTATATTGATGCGGCAGTTTAGCGTTTAAACAAATAAATTACTGCTGCCCTTGCTGCGTGTTTTCACTAGCAAGCTACAGTTGGTGAAAGTATAGTTGTCGGTGAAAACACCAACAACGGCAGGTTCAGGTACTATAATTAAAAACGCTAAACAGCTTCGATACAAGCACACTTGCAACCACAGGCCGTATGGGTTGTTCCAAAGTATAAAATTCTGATCTGCAGCTTAACTAACTATACTTTAAAGTCTTAACTATACTTTGCAACTAGCGTATTATCTGATATTTGAAGATTCTGTTGCTTTTACTACCTGCTGATGCAAGCCTTGCCTGAATGCTTTGCAGCTTAATTGTTTCCAACACATAAGTTAATTATTTATGGCTATTGCAATTATCGGTGGAGGCCTGAGCGGCACCTTAACAGCTATCCAGTTACTGCTGACTGCTCAAAATGAAACAACGATCTACCTGATAGAGCAGGACAGGTATAAAATGAACCGGGGCGTTGCGTACGCCAGCCAATTGCCTTTTCAGCCGCTGAACGTGCCGGCAGCTGTCATGAGCCTTTCCCCGGACAAACCCGACGACTTTTATACCTGGCTCACCGCTAACCAGCAGCACTACAAAAACTATTTACAAAACACCGTTAGCCCAACTGACTTTATACCCCGCTTTATTTTCGGAGATTACCTGAAAGACCGTTTGCTGCAGGCCGAAGCCCAGGCTCCGGCAAGTATAAAATTTATAAAGGTATACGATGAGGTAGTAGCCGTAAAAAAAGAAGAGCAGGCATTCAGTTTATACTTTAAAGATACCGCTGCGCCTTTGCCGGCAAACAAAGTAGTGCTGGCCTTAGGCAATTTTGCACCGGCCCAACTTCCCATCCCTACCAGTTCTTTTTACCACAGCAAGTTATACTTTGCATCGCCGTGGTCTGCCAAGGTGCTGGATAATATGCCCACCAACGCTGACATTTTATTGATCGGCTCCAGCCTGACGATGGTGGATCTGGTAGGTAGTTTGCAGGCAAAAAATCATCAGGGGAACGTTTATGTGGTATCGCGCCATGGTTTACTGCCGCAGCCTTTTGATGTGCAGGCTATGCCATATCCAGCCGTAAACATACCTGAACATGCGCTTTCATCAGCTTTAACGTTGTTCCGGTTTATCAGAAATGAAATAAAAACAGCAACACAACTGGGCTATAACTGGAGAAGTGTGCTGGACGCGTTGCGCGATGAAATTCCGGTTATCTGGTCGGCGATGCCTTTACCGGAAAAGATGAAATTTATGCGCCACATCCGGCCTTACTGGGAAACGCACCGCCACCGCATGCCAGCCAGTTCGGCCGAATTATTATCAGAATTACAGCAACAGGGCAAGCTGGAAGTAATAGCCGCAACTGTCCTGGATATGCAGCAAACTGCAACCAAAACCTGTGTTACTATTAAAAGAAGAAAGCATAATGCACCAGAAACCATACTTGTAGACCGTGTTATAAACTGTACAGGCCCGGTCAGCGATTTTGAAAAAGTACAGTTACCACTCGTGCAGCAATTAGGACATGATGGCTTTTTAAAACCTGATGCGCTTCGCCTGGGTTTAGTAACGACTGCGGATGGCACCTTGGTTGGGGCTAATAATTTACCTGTGGAAGGCTTATACACCCTCGGCCCGCCCCGGAAAGGCACGCTCTACGAATCCAGCGCTTTGCGCGAAATACGGCTGCAGGCTAAAGAACTGGCACATCAACTGCTGCAGCAAAACAACTCTTACGAAAAGGAAGCGCTGCTCCACTAATTCATACTTTCTGCCTTTCTAAAGTATAACTAAGGCCTGAACTTGTTTGGCAGGAAAGCAGTTTATACTTTTACTGACTGATTAGTCATTACAGTAGTATTAATATATGAAGTTTCTGAAAAAATTTATGTTGATATCTTTTTCTATTGCAGCCGTTTTAACCTTGGTCAGCTTCCTGTTTTTACAGCAGGATGTGTTCGGTAAAACGCCTGCAGGCACGCGGCTGGAGCGCATTCACAACTCTCCTAACTACAGGGATGGCTCCTTCCGGAATATATCCGAAACACCGGTACAAGCCGAAGACGCTTCTTTCCTGGGTATGCTCTATGATTTCTTCAATAAATCAGCTAACACCCGGCCAGCCAACCCAATCCCGACTGTAAAATCTGATCTGAAAGCCGCGGCAACCAACGAAACCAGCATTTATTGGTTCGGGCACTCTTCTTATCTGATTAAAGCGCAGCAGTATACGATTCTGGTTGATCCGGTTTTGAGTGGGTACGCCTCCCCTGTTTCGTTTATGGTGAAAGCCTTTGATGGGACGGATGCCTATACAACTGCTGATCTGCCGGAAATTGATATGCTGGTGATTTCCCATGACCATTACGACCACCTCGACCACAAAACCATTGTAGAACTGAAAGATAAAGTAAAGCATTTTTATGTGCCGTTGGGCGTTGGCGGGCATTTAGAAAACTGGGGAATCGAAGCTTCCAACATAACAGAATTGGACTGGTGGGAATCGGCTACGTTTAAAGAACTTACCCTAACCGCCACGCCAGCCAGGCACTTTTCCGGCCGAGGTTTATCGCGTGGTAAAACACTGTGGGCTTCTTATGTGTTGGAAACTCCTGCCAGCAAAGTATACATCGGCGGCGACTCCGGGTACGATACGCACTTCAAGGAAATCGGCGAGAAGTTTGGCAACATCGACATCGCTATTCTGGAAACCGGGCAGTACAACAAAAGCTGGCCTTATATCCACATGATGCCCGAACAAACCGTACAAGCCGCCATCGATCTGCATGCAGATGTACTTTTTCCGATGCACCTCGGAAAATTTGCGCTGGCCCTGCACGCTTGGGATGAACCCCTGCAACGCGTTACAAAAAGCGCCACTGAAAAGCAGGTAAAAATCACCACACCGCTTATCGGCGAGCCGGTAATATTAGGCAAAAGCTACCCAACCAGCCAGTGGTGGACACTTTAACCCGGCAATTATGTCTGAAAAAAGAGAACGTATCATCGACGCAGCGCTCCGGTTATTCTGCCAGAACGGTTTTCAGCATACGTCCACTGCAGCTATTTCGAAAGAGGCTGGAGTGGCTACCGGTACCTTGTTTTTATACTTTAAAAGCAAAGATGAGCTGATCAATTCGCTTTACATCGAAGCCAAAAACGACTTTGCCGCTTACCTGAAACAAAGCCTGGCCACAGCTGGCAACATCGAAGAACAACTCAGGCTATGCTGGCAACAGGCTACTGCCTGGGCCCTTGCACATCCGTTTCATTTTCGCTTTTTCTCGATGTTCAGCAACTCCCCTTTCATCACGCGCCTCAGCAAAGACGAAGCAGCCTCGTCGTTTCATTTTTTGCAGGACCTGGTTGAAAAAGGCATCCGCGAAAAAGAATTCATCCCGATAGAACCTACCTTTTTTATCTCACTTTTTAATGGCCAGTTGCAGGCAACGCTCACCTATATCACGCAGCACACAAGGCTACCCAACCAGCAGGGAGTTATAAACCAGGCTTTTACGCTCTTCATAAAAAGTATGAAACCGATTTCGGATAAAGTATAGTTTTGGTAAAGTATAACATATGCTCCTGGGGGATGTATAGCAAGGCTTATCTTTATTTTATACTGCACGTTATACTTACGCTGCATACTTTTTACCTTTACTTTTTTAAGTCGCGCTGCCTATTAAACTATGATCAATTACAACCCTAAAGACTGGTTTATTTTTATTTTCAGATTCAGCAAAGCAGATACGTTCAGAAGGTTGCTTCCGCTGATGATCGCGGTCAGTATCTACGCTGGCCTTATTGCTTATTTCGAGCTCAATTATTTAAATGCGGGCCAGGCTGAGTACATCCGGCATGTTGGGCTGATGCATGGCGTACTAGGTTTTGTAATTTCGTTGCTGCTTGTTTTCCGGACCAACACCGCCTACGACCGCTGGTGGGAAGGCCGTAAAATATGGGGCGGCATCACCAACAGCTCGCGCAACCTGGCCATTAAACTACAGGCCATCACCATCGACCCCGACGACAGGAGATTTTTCAGGTTGATGGTTCCGAACTATTGTTTTGCTTTAAAAAATATGCTCCGCGAGAACGAGGATTTCAGTGAGCTCGACCCCGTACTCGACTTGAAAAAGGAGCGCCATTTGCCCAACCAACTCGCTGCCGCCCTTTACACCAGGCTGAATTATATGCAGGCCGAAGGCCGTTGCAATACCGCGCAGATGCTGGTGCTGAGCGAAGAAATTAAAGCCCTGACAGAATATTGCGGCGCCTGCGAGCGCATCAAAAACACGCCTATTCCTTTTACTTACAGCGTCTTTATCAAGAAGTTTATTTTCTTTTATGTGATGACGCTGCCTTTTGGCTGGGTGTTCAGTATGGGCTATTTTATCATACCGGTGGTGGTGCTTATACTTTACGCACTGGCCAGCCTGGAGCTGATCGCGGAAGAAATTGAAAATCCTTTCGGAACCGATGCCAACGACCTGCCCATCGACCAGATCTGCCACAACATCCGCAAACACATCGACGAACTACTGAGCTAAACCGGCCATAAACAAAGCCTCCCAAAGTATAAATCTTAGTTTATACTTTGGGAGGCTTTGTTTATGATAAAGTATGATGCTGTTATTTCAGGTGAACTTTAAAAACGGAGCCTACATTTAACTCGCTATCAAATTCTATTTTGCCGTCGCAGTTTTCTACGATGCGCTTTACAATAGCCAGGCCCAGCCCGGTGCCGTCTACGTGGGTGTGCAGGCGCTTAAACATCCCGAAAACCTTTTCCTGGTCTTGCTTCCGGAGGCCCAGCCCGTTATCCTGCACCGCTAAAACTGTGCATCCATCCGCCATCGATGTAGAGATGACTATATGCGGTTTACGATCCGGGTGGCTATACTTAAGCGAGTTCGAGATCAGGTTATATAGTATGCTGCGCAGGTTTTTCCGGGAAAATAAAATCTCAGGCGCTCCCGAAAAATCATCTATAATAGTCGCATCATACTCTTCAATCAGGTTTCTGATATTGAGCTTCACATCTTCCAGCAACTCTTTAAAGTTGATCTGGTCTTTGCCCGCAGCGTAGTCGTATTGTATCTTGGCGATGTCCGTTAAATCGGAAATGGTATCTTTAAAACGGCCCACCGAATTGGTGATCATCCCGATTATATGCGTTGCCTCTTTCAGGTCCGGGGTATTTTCCTGTAGGGTTTCGTTTAACGCCGTAATCAGGCCTTCGATGTTGTTGATGGGCGCTTTTAGGTCGTGGGATGCCGTGTACACAAAGGTATCCAGGTCTTTGTTAACGCGGGTAAGTTCTTTGGTACGTTCCTCTACCCGTTGTTCTAACTGCTGGTTGGCTTCCAGGGTAAGTTTGTATACTTTCTCCAGTTCTTTTTTCTGAAGGTAAAACTTAACGAAGGCCGCTACTTTTGCTTTGGTGATGTACGGGTGCAGGGGCTTGAACAGGAAATCGACAGCACCGGCCTCAAAGCCTTCAATCACGTGGGCGTCCTGCTCGTTTATAGCCGTCACAAACACTATCGGAATATCTCTTGTCTTGGAAATATCGCGCAGGTAACGGGCTACTTCATACCCGTTCATGCCGGGCATCTGCACATCCAGCAAAATAAGGGCAAGTTCTTCCTGTAGCGCAATTCTCAGGGCTTCTTCACCGGAGTTAGCAAACAGGTACGTAATATTTTCATCATCCGTCGAAAGCAGACTTTCCAGGCTGATCAGGTTTTCGGCCTTATCATCTACCAGCAGAATTTTTACCGGATGAAGCTCAGAAGCAGGCGCAAAAGATTTACATTGTTCGTCAGTAATCATGTAAGGAAAGTAAAATGGCTTTTATCTGCTCTAAATTCGTTACACTTGTTTAATTGGCTTAATCAGAAAATAGCTGAGCTATGCTTGTAAAGTACAGGTTGCCCAAAGATATGATTTTAAACCGAACTCTTGTTTCAGACTATACTTTAATACGATTTACCGGCTAGTTTATTTTGCGGTAAATGCGTTGTTCCTTATCCACGAAGTTATAAAGCCTGCTGAAAGGAGACATACTAAGCGATTCTTTTTTGCCTAGTCCCAGATACCCCAGACTTACCAGGCTCTGATCAAATAAAGCATACACACGTTCCTGTAACTCCCTGTTAAAATAGATCAGCACGTTGCGGCACAGGATCAAATGAAACTCATTAAAAGACGAATCGGTGGCCAGGTTATGCGGATAAAACACCACATTTTTGAGCAGCGATGCATGGAATTTTACATTGCCGTAATTGCTGCTGTAATAACTCGAAAACTCCTGTTTGCCCCCTGCTGCGTAGTAAGCCGCCGTATACGTTGGCATTTGCGCAGCCGGGTAAATACCTTCTTTGGCCTGTTTGAGCACTTTCTGGTTGATATCGGTGGCGTAAATCTTGGTTCTGTTCAGCAGGCCTTCTTCTTCCAGCAAAATAGCCAGCGAGATCAGTTCTTCGCCGGTAGAGCAGCCCGCATCCCATATCTTAATAAAAGGGTACGTCGAAAGTATGGGCAGCACATTGGTCCGCAACGACAGAAAAAATTCCGGATCGCGGAACATCTCTGTCACGTTCACAGTCACTTCCTGCAGAAAATTCTCAAAAAAGTAGCTGTCCTGAAACAGGTTGGTGCGCAGCTCTGCTATACTTGCCAGCTCTTTATTTGTTAAAAAACGTTTGATACGCCGGTATACCGAAGCACGTGCATAACCCGAGAAATCGTAGCCATAGGTGGCATGTATCTCTTTGATCAGCGTTTCTGCTTCCTGCTCAAAAAGGAGATCCTTCTTAAGCTTCATATAACCATACCCGCATTAAGGTTAGCAGTTTATCTGTATCTACGGGCTTCGTAATATAATCCGAGGCACCTGCAGCCAGGCATTTTTCCTTGTCTTCTTTCATAGCTTTAGCAGTTAGCGCAATTATAGGCAACTGACTAAAACGCATCTTGCTCCTGATTTGTTTTGTGGCTTCTATGCCATCCATTTCCGGCATCATCACATCCATCAGCACCATATCTATCCCTTTTTCGGTTTCCAGTTTGCGCAGGGCTTCTTCGCCGTTGCTGGCAGTTATTACTTCCATGCCGTGCAGCTCCAGTAAGCTGCTGAGCGAGTAAATGTTACGCACATCATCATCGGCTACCAGCACTTTTTTGCCTTGCAATACTTCTTCGGGTACGTGCAGCTTCATCCGGAACGCGTTGCCCTGCGGCAGCTTCTGGTTTACTTTGTGCAGGAACAATTGTACTTCATCCAGCAGGCGCAGGTAAGAGTATTCGTTTTTAATGATGATGGTGTTGGTAAACTCTTTCAGGCTGGTTTCTTCTTCTTCGCTCAGGTCTTTGCCCGAGTAAATAATGATCGGAATATCAGAAAGGCCTTCGCTCGAACGGATCTTTTTCATCCAGTCGTAGCCTTTCATGCCCGGCAGGTTCAGGTCAAGTATGATACAGTCAACTTTATGTTTGGCCAGCACCTGCTCTGCTTCTTCCGCCGAGAAGGCAGACGTTGATTTCAGGTTATGGGCCAGCAGCAGTTCTGCCACAGCCCTGTTTTCCACCTCATTATCTTCCACAATCAGGATATTCTCGAGCGGCGCTTCCGTTGTTTCCGAGAAGGTTAAAAACGCTTTGTTCAGCATTTCGAGCGTAACCGGTTTGGGCATGTATTCTTCGTTGTCGCTTGCCCCCTGAATTACCTCCTTATCATAAGCCGACATAACGTGCACGTTGGTGGCACGCAGTACTTTGTCTTTTCTTATTTCCTGCAGCACATCCCAGCCCATCATATCCGGCAACTGAATATCAAGGAGCATGGCGTTGGGCTTATGCTGGTGCGCCAGTTCCAAACCGGTTTTACCTGTGTAGGCCTGGTATACTTTAAAGCCTTTCGCGGTTGCAAAATCAGCCAGAATATCGTTAAAGCCTTTGTCGTCTTCCACAATCAGAATCGAAACTTCGGCATTATTCCCGGGCTTCATCTCTGAGATAAGTTGCTGCATGGAGTCCGCTTTATGCTGCGAAGCCACCATGGATGGTTGCGCCAGATTAGGCTTTGCAGGTTGGTTGGAGGCTACACGCGGCAGGTAAACCGTAAACGTGCTGCCTTTGCCCGGTTCGCTTTCCAGCATCAGTTCGCCGCCAAGTATAGCTGCCAGCTCACGGCTGATGGTAAGGCCCAGACCTGTTCCGCCATACTTGCGCGTGGTGGATGTATCGGCTTGCTGGAACGCTTCGAACACCAGGTGCTGCTTATCTGCCGGAATACCAATGCCGGTATCGCGCACCGAAAATGCGATGATATCGGTCTGCTCACGCAAATGTGCGGATGCAAAGTTTGGTTTAGTGGTAACCGGGTAAACAGACAATTCTACTTCGCCGCCATCGCTGGTAAATTTAAGTGCATTGCCAATAAAGTTTTTCAGGATCTGCTCCAGCCTGAACCTGTCTGTGATGATGGTATCGAAGGATGCAGGAATATGGCGCTCGCTGTAACGGATATTCTTCTTAGTGGCTACTTCCCTGAAAATAGGCTCCAACGTAATCGAATCAAGCTTTACTTCATCGGTTTCCAACCGGATCATACCCGATTCTATTTTAGACAGATCCAGTATCTCGTTGATGAGCTTGAGCAGGTCGTTGCCGGATTTGTGGATGATCTGGGCGTGGTCACGCTGTTTGGTAGAAAGCGTATTTTCAGCGTTATCGGCCAGCAACCTCGAAAGTATAAGGATGCTGTTAAGTGGCGTACGCAACTCATGGCTCATGTTAGACAGGAAATCGCTTTTATACTTGCTCACGGTCTCTACCTGCTGTATCTTCAGTTCGATGGCTTCGCGGGCGTCTTCAATTGCCTTGTTTTTATTACGCAGCGCTTCGTACTGTTCTTCCAGCAGCTGTGCTTTCTCTTCCAGCTCGGTATTCTTTTCCTGCAGTTCTTCCTGGTTTACGCGCAGCTCTTCTTCGGATGCCCTTAACTCGGAGTTTACCTGGCGCAGCTCTTCCTGCTGTGTTTCCAGTTCTTCGGCCAGGTTCTGTGTTTCGTAAAGCAGCTCCTGGGTTTGCACATGCGATTTCAATGTATAGATCACCACCGAGATCCGGTCGGAAACTGAATTGAAAAACCGTTGCTGCACTTCATTATACGGCTTGCGTGTACTCAGCTCCAACGCCCCGATGATAGTGTCGGCAAAGTATAACGGAATGATGATGATGGAAGCTGGCGCTATATCGGCCAGGCCCGTTTTGATACGCAGGTACTCATCTGCCACTGCCTCCAATACCTGTATTTTATTATCGCTGACAGCCTGCCCTACCTTGCCTGTACCCAAAGCAAAATGCGGCAACTGTTCTAACGGTTGCTGCACCCCAAAGGCAGCAGCTGGCTCTAGTTTACCAATGTTGTTATGTAAGTATAAAATGCCGGCTTCTGCTCCTGCATAATCACACACAAAGGAGACGATCTTAGTTGTTATACTTTCCAGCGAGTTCTCTCCTCCCACCTGGTTGTTCAGCTCCGAAATGCCGGTTAGTACCCAGTTGCGCTCTTCCGATTCGGTGGTAAAGGTCTGGAGGTTTTCCTTCATACTTTTGATGGAATAGCTCAGGATATCTTCGTCGCTTTGCGGCACAACTTCTACCTCGTAACTGCCTTCGCCGATGGCGCGGGCAACATTGGAAAGTAAAATATTTTTCTCCAGCACACCTCTGAAGGACTCGGCCACGCTCCCAATCTCGTCGGTGCTATCGATATCGATTACCACGTCGGTGGCACCCAGTTTAATGCGGTCGGCAGCTGTTTTTAAGGCAGACAGTGATGTGGCAATAATGCTGATGATGTAGAAGGAAAGCAGTGCCGTTAACCCGATTAAAAGAAACGTAATAACCATCAGAATGAGCAGGTTCTGCTTTTTCTGGTTGCTCTCTGCCTGTACTCTACTTTTAATATCCTTTACCAGATTCCGTTCGGTCTTACGGAAATCTTCTATACCTTTTGTGAATAGATTAAAGGTGGTGGCGGGGTTAAAAGTAGGAAGTTCAATGTTCGGATCTTTCCGGATCTGGTCTATAATATCGGTAACTTGCCGGTAGTTTTCCGATGAGATAGTGGCCTGCATTTCGCTAACGCTCTGCTGGTCGGCAAATTGATAATAACCCTGCAAGGCACGTTCCAGCGACATGATCTGGTTACTGATGGCCGCATAATCACGAACTGTAAAACTGTTATCCTGCAACACCAGCATTAGTAAACTCCGGATGCGGCCTAGCTGTATTTTTGCTTCAGCGAGGTTTTTAAAACTAACCAGTTGCCTGGCAATGGCCGGGTTGGTAATACCCGTTGCATTCGATTCTATTTTATCCAGCAGGCTAAAAACAAGCATGGTAGAATATTCTCTGAACTCCTGTACATTCAGGCTTTTATTATCCAGGTTGCTGCGGTGCTTTTTTAATTCGTTGAGGGCAGCCAGTTCGGGCAGCGACCTGCCAGAGCTAAGCAGAAAAGCTTTCAGGTCATTTTCAGCGGCATCGGTTAAGTTACGTTGCGTTACTGCTTCCAGAATATACTGCCTGTTACCTGCCGCCGCGGCCAGAATGCGCGCTCGTTCCCGCTGAAACGAATGCAGCAGTTCCGATATCTTTTCAGATTCTTCCAGCTGAATTACTTCTTGTTTCAGTAACTCATTTCCCTGCAGCTCAACTCTTATTGTTGAAAAAACAAAATAAATAAGTGGCAGCAGCAACAACGACAGCAGCAGGATCAGCTTATCTCTGATCTTTAAATTCTTGATTATGTTCATTAACTTAAATGGGGAAGCATGTAAAATTGTTACCAGTTTGCAAATTAGGAAAATCAACTTAAAAATTTAGCTGATTCTGGGTTAAGTGCAGGATGGGTTCAGGTTTTACAGGCCAGGATACGAGGGAAACTAGCAGGTAAAGTATAAATCAGGCATTTTAAATAAATACTTCGCTAAAAGAGATACCGGTAACCGATTCATACTGAAGGTGCTGGATGTTTTCAGCAGAAAAAACTTAAATGTAGTTGTTGATGAAAACCCAAGAAAGGGCAGATAGAAAAGTTTAAATTTTAATTTTTTAAAAATTTATCAGCTGCACAACATACTCATTATCAGTATTTAACATAAATAACCTAGACTTTTGTTAATTTATTTTCAACTATTTTACAGAAAGAGATAACCTTTTAAAATCAATCACCGTAAAAAGACACGGCTAAAAGTTGAAAAGTTTTCTAATAAACTGATCATTACAAAAAAGGCTCCTCTACCTGAGGAGCTTTTTTTGTTTTCTATACTTTCCGGTTTCTTTCTTTACACATTCACAACTACCTTCCCAATCGTTTTGCCCCGCTGAAACAAATGGATCGCTTCGTGCATCTGATCAAAAGAAAAAACGTGGCCGATGTGCTGTGGTTTTAGCGCAAGTGCCTGCAATTCGGCGAGGAACTGGTGCATCATATCGGTTTGCTCGTAGAGGTAAATCAAATTAAAACCCATCAGTGATTTGTTTTCGGTGGGCAGGCGCAAGGGATCAATTTTGGGTCTGCGCAGGAACTGCCACACCAGGCGCGGGTAATTGGGTTTTGCACTGTGGCTACTGAAACTTGCGCTACCATACACCACCATCCGGCCCATAGGTGCCATTGTTTCCCATCCTTGTTTCAGAATTTTGCCGCCGATACACTCCATGATAAGCTGCAACGGCCGCTCGCCAAGTATGGCTTTCAGGTTACTTTTGAAGTTGCTATCACGCACCAGCACCGCATCATACTTTTCATCGTGCAGCAGAAAATCTACTTTAGCGGCATTGCCCACCGTACCAATGGTAAAAGCGCCATATTGCTTACAGATCCGGTTTGCCAGAATGCCTACGCCGCCGGCTGCGCTGTGTATCAGCACGGTGCTGTTTTGCTGCAGGTTGCCCAGTTCCGTAAGGGCATAATACGCCGTTAGCCCCTGTACCAGAAAGCCGGCGCCCTCTTCAAAGCTCCACGCATCGGGCAACGGAATAATGTAGCGTTGCGGCAGGTTGATATGCGAAACGTACCCGCCAAATTTGGTAACGCCCATAATCCTGTCGCCGGGCTTGTGGCTTTCCACTTCGCTGCCAACTGCCAAAACCTCACCCGAAAATTCCAGCCCCGGAATAAAAGAGCCGGCGGGTGTGGCGCTGTAAAGGCCCTGCATCGCAAAAATATCTGCAAAATTAAGCCCGATCGCTTTTACGCGCACGCATACTTCGTCTGGCCCCGGCTGCGGCAGCTCTTCGGTCTGCAGTTTCAGATCATTAATAGAGCCGGCTTTGGGCATGCGGTATACCTGGCGTTCGATCATATTTATACTTTGTAACTGGTTTTATACTTATCTACGCACCGCGAATTTATAAATGGTTGTTTCGCGGTACGTGTCGCCGGGCTTTAAAAGTGTACTCGGAAAATTGGGCTTGTTCGGCGAATCCGGGAAGTGCTGCGCTTCGAGGCAGAGGCCGGCATAACGGTTATACGGGCGGTTATCCTTGCCCTTCAGGCTGCCATCCAGGTGGTAAGCAGTGTACAATTGCAGGCCGGGCTGGGTGGTGTGTACTTCCATTACGCGGCCGGTGGTAGGTTCGTAAACCGTGGCGGCATGTACCAGGTCTTCGCCGCCGTTATTGATCACATAGTTCAGGTCGTAGCCGTATCCCTGTAGATTGTCGATGCGCGTGCCAATTGGCTCGGGCGTTGTAAAATCCAGTGGCGTGCCGTGTACAGGTGCCAGCTCTCCGGTCGGGATCAGGTCTTTATCCGGTACGGTATACTTTTCGGCGTTTATCTGAACGATGTTGTTGAGGATATTTTTTTCCTGCCCGGCACTCAAGTCAAAGTAACTGTGGTTGGTCAGGTTTACGGGCGTGGCTTTGTCGGTGGTGGCGGTATAGTCTATCCGTAATCCGTTATCCGGTGTTAAAGTATAGGTTACCACTGCTGTCAGATTTCCGGGGTAGCCTTCCTCCTGATCTTTGCTTACGTAGGTTAACCTGATGGCATTCTGGTCCGGTAAGGTTTCTGCCTGCCAAACTACCCTGTCGAAGCCGATGTTGCCGCCATGCAGGTGGTGGTCGCCGTTATTTGTTGCCAGTTTATATTCCTGGTCCTCAACCGTAAACCTGCCCTTAGCAATGCGGTTGGCATAACGCCCGATAATGCCGCCGATATGCGGATCGTTTGGTATGTACCCCTTCACATTGTTAAAACCCAGCACCACATCGCCCATCCGGTCATTTTTATCCGGCGTGATAACAGAGGTAACGATAGCCCCGAAATTCGTAATTTTAACCACTACGCCTGTGCCATTAGTTAAGGTATAGAGGCTTACCTCCTGCCCGTCGGGTGTAGTTCCGAAAGGCTCTTTGGTGATCTCGGTGGCTGGCTGAATATTTTCGGTTGTCGCGTTTGTCTCCGTGATAACTTCCGGGTTGTTACAACCTGCCAGGTTCATACTTCCTGCAAGCGTAAGCAGCATGAGCGAATTTTTAGTAGCGAATTTTATCATATAAGCTGGATAGGTAGCGTTTTTTAAGTCTGTTTTATAACATAAATTTTCTGCGGAATTTATACTTTATTTCGCAAGTATCAGCGTACTGAAAGCAGGTAGCAGCACCTGATTACCGCTGTGTTCCGGGTTGTTTAACGTATAAAGCACCTTTTTATACTTAGAATGAGCTGCAGGCAGGGCAACACTGGCTGCTTGTGCTGATACATTATGCAACACCAGCACCGACTCATTTCCATGAGACCTCAGAAAAGCACTGATGCTTTTGTCCGGTACCGAAACCGGCGTGATATCTCCGTGCGTCAGGGCGCTGCTGTTATTTCTTAAACTGATCAGAGTTTTGTAATGGTTCAGGATAGAGTTCTGATCTGCTGCCTGCATGGCTACTGGTACCACCGTCTGGTCGGTGCTGTTTACAGGTTGCATCCAGGTTGTGCGGCAATCATCGTTGCCGGCAACATCCCACAAAAACGGTTCTCTGATTTGCTCGTCTGGTTTTTTGCCCGTCATACCGATCTCCTCGCCGTAATAAATGTACGGTGAGCCGGGTAACGTGAACAGCAAGGCTGCGGCTGTTTTCGCTTTGTTTACATCGCTGTTTACTTCGCTCATGATGCGGTTCTGATCGTGGTTGCTCAGGATGGTGGCATCTATAAAAGCGGGGTTAACTTTCTTGTAGGTTTCCAGAATCTGCGCATGTTTGATGGCAAGCGAATCGCCGGTACCATTTTTCAGGGCTCTCAGAAAAGCCCAGCTCATCTCAAAATTAAACAAGGCGGGCAAACCTTTGGTGTAGGGCGCTACAAGATCGGCTTCGGCCCATACTTCGCCTACCAAGTATACATCGGGCTTTACTTTCTGCATTTCGCTTAAAAATTCTTCCCAGAACTGGTGGTTGTCTTCAGGGCGGTCGTCCGGGAAAATATGGCGGGCCGCATCCAGCCTGAACCCATCCACGCCTACTTCCTGCAACCAGTAACGGCCAATTTTGTAAGCTTCCTGGCGCACAACGGGGTTATCAAAATTAAGATCGGGCATGCCTCCCCAGAAGTAGCCAAAATACTTATAATCGCTGCCTGGTACAGGGTGCCAATGGTTTACATTGTACGAATCTGCCCCGGTCGTTTTGCCTTCGCCTTTTGTTTTAGGATCGTCTTTGTGTGCCCAAACGTAGTAATCGCGGTACGGGCTTTTTTCGTCTGCAGCAGCTGCTTTAAACCACGGGTGGCTGTTTCCGGAATGGTTCAGCACCAGGTCGATCACTACTTTTATACCGCGTTTATGGGCTTGTTGCACAAATTCTTTAAAATCTGCCATGGTGCCGTAATCCGGGTGGATGCCGTAATAATCGGTTACATCATACTTGTGGTAAGTCGGCGACGGGCTTATCGGCATCAGCCAGACAGCTTCCACGCCCAGCTCATCCAGGTAATCCAGTTTAGAGGTCATCCCTTTTATATCGCCGATGCCATCGTTATCCGAATCGCAGAAAGACTGTACAAAAATTTCGTAGGTTACGCCGCGCGGCCATTCGCTTGCTTTGGCTTCGGGATGGGTAGTGGTGGCGGTAGGCGCGCTGCAGCCTGCTGTTAAGGCAAGCGCGATGAGGGGTACTAAGGATTTGATGCTATTTTTTTTCATGCAAAGTTCTTTACCAGCTCTAGAGCTATTCAGGAAAGGTAATTTAAAAAATAAACCCGGCAACTTTCCAATTGCCGGGTTTATTTTAGGAATGATCTGTGTTAACTAAGCTGGCTTATTATTTCTTAACGAAGATATAATTATTAGTCAGATCGTTGAACACGATTAAGTAGGAACCTGCCGCAACCTGGAAGTTTTCGCCACCTGTTTTGTTAAACAACTTCTGCTCTTCGCCAATTGGCGCACCCCAGTTGGTACCCCAGTCGCCGGCCACTCTGAATTTCATTTGTACATCCTCTTTAAATGTATACTCAATGCTCCAGTAGTGCGGGTTAAAGTCTGATCTGGTCATCAATACGTCTGAGCCCCATTCGGTAAATGTTCCGATCATACCGATAGACGGGTAAGTAGCCTTGGCACTTGCATCAAAATCAGTTATCGTGTAAGTGTTATTGCGGAGGTCAACTGTTACGGTTTTGTACCCTTCCGTCGCAATCTGAATAGATGCCGGATCAGGATCGCTCTCAGTTTCACGGAAAATAAGTGTATTGTTCTGGCCGCCATACATAGGTGCCCAGCTTCCGCGTTTGCCTAAGAATTTAAAGTAGTCTGCTTTAAACTTACCTGTATAAGTAAACTTAAACAGATCGTTCGGATCGCGAAGCATGGCAATAGCTTTGCTATTATCCCAACCTGCATCTGTAGCGCCACCAACCATATAAAGTGTTTTATAAGGAGGTTCTGTTAAATAAGGCGTAATGTTAAGAATGCTTACATTAGAATAAACCGGTGCAACCAGATCCGAAACAGATGCTTTTACACGCACTTCCACTTCGTTCTCACGGAAAGCCGTTACAGGCATTCTGTTGATCAGCGTGTTAAATTCGCTTACAGTAAACTCCTTTTTTAATACCCCGCTACCCATGGCAGTTTCCAAAGGCGCTGCAAAGTTATTCCCTTTCATATCCAGCTGAAGGGTATAAGTTACGGCAGCCTGGTAAGCAAAATCAGAGGCTGTCCAATTAAGTGCGATGGCCTTGTTCTCCGCCTTATCTTCGGTTAAAACAAGGTTGCTCGCATCCATTGATAGTGCAGGTGCTGTGCCTGCTTTCACAACTACCATGTCTTCGTCCTTTTCGCAGGAGAACAGGAAAAGCGACATGAAACAAAGTATAAATAATCGGTTGTATATAGTTTTCATACAAATATCCTTTAAAATGAAAGTATAAGTATGAGAGCAGTTTATACTTACTGCCCTCATACTTCCTTCTTATTGATTATAACCTGTATTCTGCTTCAGGTTAGGGTTGGCTGTAACATCAGTTGTAGGCAATGGATAAAGTATCCGGAACGCTTCAACTGCTCTGCCATCTTTTACCGCCCCTTTCCATGGCCACAGGTAGCTTCCTTCCACAAACTGCTTGTAGCGGATCAGGTCGGTGCGGCGGTGTGCTTCCCACTTCAGTTCGCGTGCTCTTTCATCCAGGATAAACTGTAATGTTAACTGCGATTGTGTGATGTTGCCGGCCGTTCCGTCGAATGCTCTGGTACGCAATTGGTTTACATAGCCTAACGCCTCTCCTACTGTTCCGCCAGCACCGCCACGCAGTACCGCTTCCGCATACATTAAATAAGCATCAGCTAACCGGAACATTGGGTAATCGGTGTCCGGGTGGTTACCGGTTGGGTCTGAGCCAGCCTGGCCTTGTGCGTTCACGTTTTTATACTTCGTGATCGGGTAACCGTCTGTAAACGTGAACAGATCGTTAATTTCAAGAGACTGTCCGCTTGTCCAGAACATAGCACGCTCGTCTGTATTGCCGGAAACATCCAGGAACAGGTTAACGATGTTTTTG
Organism: Pontibacter arcticus; assembly: GCF_003284895.1. Lineage (GTDB taxonomy): Bacteria > Bacteroidota > Bacteroidia > Cytophagales > Hymenobacteraceae > Pontibacter > Pontibacter arcticus. The sequence goes on along the minus strand of NZ_QMDV01000004.1, from coordinate 308,402 downwards.
GTAGTGCGCAAACCAGCCCAGCCACCATTTATACCAAATGCTGCAGATGGCATGTTGCCTCCCACCGGCGCATGCACCAGGTAGGTCATCCCACCCCAGGTATTGGTACGCAGGCCATCAAACGTGATCGGGAATATGATCTCTTTTGACTTGTAGTTATCTGTCAGGAACAGGTGCTCGTACTCAGGCTCCAACGTGTAACCAGCATCGATCACTTTTTTAGCATACGTAACGGCATCCGTGTTACGGGCTGTACCAGTATATACTTCAGCATTCAGGTATAACTTGCCCAGCAGCAGCCAGGCAGCAGCCTGGTTGGCACGGCCATAGTTTGTCAGGTTTCCGGGCGCAGCTGGCATCAGTTCGTTCTGTACGGCCAGCAGTTCAGACTCCACATAAGAGAACAACTCCTGGCGGGTAGCCTGTTTCGGAAAGAAAGAACCTACTGCATCTTCCTCTGTTACAAACGGTACGTTGCCATACAGATCCAGGGCATGCCAGTAACTCAGCGCACGCAGGAAACGGGCTTCGGCACGGTAGAATTTCGCTTCAGCCAGGTTGGCATCTGTAATACCACGCTCGCTTAGTTTGGCATCTGTTGTTTCGCGGATAAACTCGTTTGTAAGCGCAACCTGGTAGTAAATACGGTTGTAAAGGTCGCGCAGGAATTCGTTTGCCGGTGTCCAGTCCATGTCATGCAGGTCACGCAGGGTGCCATCGTTCCAGGCGATTACGGCCTCATCTGTGGAAAGCTCCTGTGCCTGCCAGTACTGGCGCAGGTAGTTGGATGCACCTTCATCGCCACCTTTAATATCTGGTCTTCCGACCGGGCCCTGCTGACCAGTTACGGCATAGCCTGCATATAACTTGGCAAGTATCTGCTTATAGTTTGCAAAATCTTTGTACACGTTGGCCGATACCACATCGTACTTCGGCTCAACATCCAGGGTATGGTCGCAAGAGGCTGCTACCAGCGTTACAGCACTTGCCAGGACTATATTTCTTATGAATCTCTTATTCATGTTTCTGTTCCGTAAATATTAAAGTTCGATGTTCAGGCCAAATGTATAGATGCGTGGTCTTGGGTAGAAGTTGTTATCAATACCACCTGCAATCTCCGGATCAAGCCCGTTATACTTCGTGATCACAAAGGCGTTCTGTATACCGGCGTTCAAACGTATTCTAACTTTGTCTTCCGCCATGCTGCCAAAAGCATAGCTCACGTTTATGTTTTCCATGCGCAGGAACGAAGCATTCTCCATGTAGTAATCAGAGAATAGCTGGTAGTTGCGGAAGTTGGTATCCAGTACGTTTGGAGATACGTTGGTCAGGTAATTAGCGAAGCCGAATGCCTGGTAAGCACCGTTATTGGAGTATACGTTGTTATACATATAGTTACCAATGTTACCGCGCATCACGAAGTTGAAGTTAAAGTTACCGTACGTGAAGTCAGAGTTAAAGCCCAAGTATACTCTTGGCTCTGCGTTTTTGTAACGGTACTTATCAGCTTCTGATATAAAGCCGTCTCCGTTCAGGTCAGCATACAGGCCTTCGATCGGCTTGTTATTCTCGTCGTACACCTGCTTGTATACATAAAATGCATCCGGTGCATAGCCAACCGTTCTGATCTGAATGTTATTACCTGTACCGCCTGAAATACCTCCATTAGGATAACCAATAAAGTTTTCATCTTCTATCTTGCTTAGTTTCGTGATCCTGCGTTTTGTATAGGTTCCGTTTACGCCTACGCTCCAGTTAATTTTATCTGTAGAGATGGCCGTGTAGTTCAGAGCGGCTTCAAAACCGTTCGTTTCCATGGTACCCACGTTCGTAACAAGCTGATTTGTTAGGTTTGTACCAGCCGGGAACACTACTTCAGCAAGCAAGTCTTCTGTTTCCTTGAAATAATAATCCAGTGTACCGTTCAGCTTCCCGTTGAAGAATCCAAAGTCAAGACCAGCGTTATATGTTTTTGTTTCTTCCCACTTGATACCGGCGTCATAGCCTTCCGGACGGAATGTAGTATAAAATAATGGGTTACCTTGTGCATCAAAGCCTAACTGGTATTGTGCCGTGTTATCACCTAAAGTATAACGGGCCAAATATGGGAACACGTCATCAAGTATGTCCTGCTGGCCTGTTAAGCCATAACCTAACCGAAGTTTCAGATCAGAAACGACAGACGAGCTGTTAAGGAAATTTTCTTCGCTGATTCTCCAGGCAAATGCCGCCGCCGGGAACGTTCCCCATCTGTTTTCTTCAGCCCATCTGGAAGACCCGTCGCGACGAATGGTAGCCGTGAACAGGTAGCGATCCATCATGGAATAGTTGATTCTTCCGAAGAACGACATCAGGTTATAAGGTATATCGCTAGGCCTGTTTGCTACAAAAAGCTGTTCGCCCCTGGCGTTAAAGATTGGGAACTGCGGGTTCTCCGTTCCAAATTCCTGATAACCATAACCGGCTGTTGCGTCAATTCTGCTTTGCATAAAGCCCAGCTCTTTTACATAGTTCAGGTAAAAGTCGGTTAGCGTGTTCTTTTTCTCCTGTGCGAACTGCGTCACACGACCGCCTTCTACAAAGTTTGGCGCAAAAGTGGCTGGAAAACGAACAGAACCTTCACTCTTGGTATAATCATACCCTAAGTTCAGGTTGGCTCTCAGCTCTGGAAGGAAATGGAATTTATAATCGAACTGGATGTTACCGATGCTTCTTTTCACATCACCGATATCGTTGCGCTGCTCCAGTAAGCTTAGCGGGTTGCGCGTAGCAAGTGTATTAAAAGCGCCTGCCGCATCTGTCCACTGGAAATAACCCCCGAATTTGTTATTAGCATAAACCGGCTGGGTAGGATCGAATGCTACAGCAGCTCCAACAGCGCCTTTATCAGCAAAGCGGCTGTCGGTTAAAGCCCCTTTCAGATTCAGGTTTATTTTGAGGTGGTCGTTCAGGAAAGAAGGACTCAGGCTGATGGAACCGGAAGAACGCTCAAACTTAGAAGTTTTCAGGATACCTTCCTGGCTCAGATGGCCCACTGAAATACGGAATGGCACAAATTTTATAGCACCGCTAAAGCTCAGGTTGTTGTCAGCAGTAAGTGCCGTCTGGAAAATCTCGTTCTGCCAGTTGGTATCGGCAGAGCCCAGCAAGGCAGCCTGTGTTGCTGTACCTTGCTCTGTTACCAGCTGCCGGAATTCGCTTGCAGATAATACATCAACTTTATCGGTTACCTTGGCAACCGAATGCTGCGTACTGAAATTAACGTTCAGTTTATCGCCTACCCTTCCTTTTTTAGTAGTAATAATGATAACGCCGTTGGATGCACGCGAACCGTAAATAGCTGTGGCAGACGCATCTTTCAGTACGTTAAAAGATTCGATATCATTTGGATTGATAAAGTTAAGCGGGTTACCAGCACCGGCAACAGCACTGTTCTCGATCGGCACGCCATCAATCACGATCAATGGATCGTTGCTGGCGTTAAGCGAAGCACCCCCACGGATACGGATACGGCTTCCGGAACCAGGATCGCCACCGTTTGAAGTGATCTGCACACCAGCTACTTTACCCTGGATCAATTGTTCTGGCGTGGTGTTCTGGCCTTTCACAAAATCCTCGGAAGAAACAGATGTTACAGAGCCGGTTACATCACTTTTTCTTTGGGTACCGTAACCAACAATTACTACTTCCTGCAGCGCTTTTGTATCGGTTGCCAACGTTACGTTTACCGATGTTCTGTTACCGATAGCAATTTCCTGGGTAGTATAACCAATAAATGAAAATGAAAGTATGCCACCACTTTCCGGTACAGAAAGCGAATACTCGCCGTTAGCGTTGGTGGATGTACCTGTTGTAGTCCCTTTTAATACGACAGTTACGCCTGGTAACCCGATCCCGGTGTTGTCGGTTACGCGGCCGGTTACGGTTACATTAGCCTGTACGGCAGCTTCAGCTACAAATGCAGGTGCATAGGTTGGGCTGGCAGGGCTGTTGCCATACGCCGACCCGGACATATACAGGCAGCAGAGCGTCACAGTTAAGCTAAAAGTACTTAGCCGTTTTGTAGACTTTTTTTGCATAGGTTTGGTGTTAAGTCTTAAGTTGAATGCTAATTGGTTACTAAAATTTGAGAGGCAGATCCTGCTCCAAAGAAAGGAATGAAACGGTTGTTACTAGTTGCATCCGGAAAAGTGCGTTTTAAGGTGGATTTACCATAGTCGGACCAAATCTACTTATAAATAGGAATACTTCATCAGAAATTTGTATGCATGCAGCCGGTTTCTAACTGATAGATCAAAATTAATATGACAGCTTAAGGAATTGAGCAAGCAGTGTTTATTTTAATACATGCCGTAATACGAATATATACGTACAATGATTGTTATAAATCATAAAAAATAAACTTTAAATGCTAAATTTTTAATTCCATAATTCTATCAGGCTTAGTATCAGTTCCTGAAGGCTGGCGACAACATTCATCCGATTATTTAATTAAAGGTAAAAGATCAGTCGTTTAGATTAAGTTTTGTGTCAGCTGTTGTTATAACAGGAACTGTTATAATATATTTTTTTTGTCTCAACTACATTTTACCTCCTGAATCGACTGGCATAACTAAAAGAATCAGATCATACATTGGCAGCTAGCATCTCCTTTAAATCCGGCATCCGTCTTAATTAACTTTCATCAGCTTACGGGTTGTTTGCTTTGTACCAGCCCGGAACTGCAACAAGTAAGTACCTGCTTTTATACTTTGCAGATCAAGGGTTTGCTTAAACAACTGCTGGCTTTTGATGTGCTTCGAGGTACGAAGCATGCGCCCAGACAGATCTGTTACTTGTATTGTCACTTCGCCACGGTAATCATCAGTTAACTCTACCTGCACTTTGCCTGCAGATGGGTTCGGATACACAACGATCGCATTTCCCGCTATTTCCTCGTCAGCTGCTAAAACTACGTTTTGCCACGGCAGTAAGCCCGCTTCGGGTGTTGGCAGTTTTACAGAAGTATAAAGCCTGAACTCGCCGGGCTGCAGCATGATAATTTCTGCAGGGTTGGTTACCGAAACTTCCTGGCCGGTAAAGTAATCGTACCACTTGCCAACCCTCGGAAAGTTAGCCTGTGGCGCCTGTACCTGCACATCAAAATTCCCGATCAGAAACACCATCACCTCGTCCTTGTTCAGGGTGATGCGTTTTACAGTAGAGTTTACAGCTAATGAATAATCTGTTGTCTGGAAGACAGGTTGCGTCAGTTTCAGCTTGATCAGCTCGGCGTACACTTTGTAGAGTTTCTGGCGTTCCGGATCTTTCTGGTATTCCCAACGGATTGGTTTTGCCGCTACCCGGTCAATGTGATCGATCGATACATCGTAACCCAGCTCCCCAAACTGCCAGATCATTTTAGGACCGGGCACAGTAAAGAAAAAGGCAGCTGCCAGTTTTGCGCGATTCAAGGCGGTGGTCAGGTTTTTGGTATCATATCCGGCACCGGAACGGCCGTTCTTAAGTACATCAAACAGCTGGCGTTCTTCGTCGTGGCTTTCCATGTAGCCAACTACATTCGGGTTCTGCCAGGCGCGCTGTTTGTAAGATAGCCATTCAAAATTAGCCGTATTTCCTTTGGCTGCGTTGCGGTAATCGTGGTTAGAATTTCCCCAGAATAGCATGCCGTAATCGGCCAGCTCTTTTTCCTCTTTATTATCTGCGAAATGTTCCAGAATAACATAGGCGGTCGGGTCGTAGCTGCGGATGGTGTCGTAAATGCGTTTCCAGGTTTGCACGCGGCCCGCATCGTAAGCGCTCCAGGCAGTTACATCGGCCCCAGTGTTTTTCTGTGTAAAGCCTTTCGACAAATCGTAGCGATAACCATCAAACTTATACTCTTCGAGCCAGTAACGCGATACCCGGTCTACAAACGCTTTCGTGTCCGGGCTTTCGTGGTTAAAATCGAAAAACACGTTAAACGGGTGGGTGGCGTTCTGGTTGAAGTATGGATTATTGGCTGCCGGCTTATCGCCATCCCAGTACATTTTCACATACGGAAATTCGTAATCGGCCTGGTTCAGCACCATGTCCAGTATAACTGCCATACCATGTTCGTGACAGGTATCGATAAAAGTTTTCAGATCATTTGCGGTGCCATAGGCTTTGTCCGGCGCAAAATAAAAGATCGGGTTATAGCCCCACGAATCGTTTCCGGAAAACTCTGTAATAGGCATCAGCTCTATGGCATTTACGCCCAGGCGCTTCAGGTAAGTCAAGGTATCGGTCAGGGTTTTGTAATTGCGGGTAGCCACAAAATCGCGGAGCAGTAACTCGTACACCACCATGTTTTTCGGGTCGGGGCGTTTAAAGTCGGTTACTTTCCAGTTGTAAGCTGTCTGGTTTGTTTGCAGCACCGATACAATGCCTTTCGCACCGGCCGGGTACGGTTTCAGGTTCGGATAATTAGCTGCGGTCAGAAATTTGTCGTTGTTCGGGTCGAGGATCTTTTCGGTGTACGGATCTGCCACCGCCAGTGAGCCATCCACTAGATACTGGTAAGCCACCTCCTGCCCTGCCGGTACGGTTAACGAGAGCCAGTAACGGTTGCCATCGGGTGTGCGGTTCATAAGGTATTGCGGAGAAGCAGTCCAGTTATTGAACTCCCCAATCGCATACACAAAGCTTTTTTGCGGTGCATATAATGACAAAATTACTTCAGTAGCGCTAGTGTAGTTTATGCCATCTTTGATGTTGGCAGGTAGCGCGGCCACTGCCGGCTGCGGCTTCACGGTAAAATAAAACGTATCGTTGGCAGCTTCGGAAGCAGTTTTGGCTTCTACGATGATGGTTTTCTGAACGCCTGTTTCCGACCCTGCATTTAACGTATAAACCAGTGTTTCTTTATCCTGCTCTGATTTAAGGATGGTAGCACCAGACCGAAGGTTCAAATTCGCTTTATCGGATGCTACAGCTTTAACCGGAATGCTTGCATTGGCATCTACATAAAAATATTGGGCAACAGGCGTTTCGAAGGATACATTGAGTTTATCCGGGTAGATGGTCACAAATAAATCTTCCGTCTGTGCTTTGCCATCGCCGCTTTTCAGCAACACGCCTAACCGTTTAATTTCCTTGTCGGCGGGTACGTTGAAATACTGGCGCGGTACAAATTTTATCTGCCATTTATTATTGCCCAGGTGCGTCATTTTACCAGCCGGAAAAGGCTTCGAGAAATCAGTCTGGCCGGTGGGCTGAAACTGAAAGGCATCGCCGTTCTCAGTGGTACCTGCTCCAGACCATAAATATACATCGTCGGTTTTGCCAAGCAGGGCTTTAGCCCGGGAATCTTTTGCCTGGCTAACATCAAAGATCAGCGTTATTTCTTTGTCAGTGGATGGGAAAGCCGGCTGGGTGGTAACAACCTGCCCTGCCGCCTGCATACAAACCATGAAAAATAAAAAGAGAGAGAAGTAGAGTTTTCGCATGCAGGTATAGTATAGTATGTTAAATCAGATACAAGTTAATCTTAAAATCTGTATCACAGTTAATTGCCACTTGTTGCGAACAGCTTAAAATGAACAGTACATTGGTTTCCGGAAAGGTCCTTTCAAATTTAAAGCTGCCTGGGTAATTGTAGAATGCTTTTTTTGAGTAATCCTTTTCTGATAAGTTGCGTACTACGTTTGCTTGTGGGTTTACGTTGCTATATTCTAAACTATTCTGCATTTAAAATGCATCGAACCGTATTATTAAATTTTTATCTTAAATTGAGCACAGCAAATCTGCATGTACAGATTTATACTTCCCGGCTGATGCTTCCCTGATCTCTGACTAAAATACGTTTACGAACATACCTGCAACCACCGGATTCCAAATTTAAACTATAACTTATCGCGCTTAAAATTTACCCGAACCAGATGGCACAAATTTCACCTTCTACCAAGTCTTCGTCAGCTGACACGCAATACGACACCACCCAGAACTACACGGGGCCATTGGTTACCGTTACGCTTCTTTTCTTTATGTGGGGTTTCATTACGTGCCTCAACGATATCTTAATCCCGAAACTGCAACAGGTATTTACCCTGCAGCACTGGCAGGCCATGCTTATACAGTCGGCATTTTTCGGGGCCTACTTCTTTATCTCGCTTTTATACTTTGTTTTCTCCGTTACCAAAGGCGACCCGATCATGAAGATCGGATATAAGAACGGTATCATTGTAGGCCTGGTAGTGGCCGCTACCGGTTGTGGGTTGTTTTTTCCGGCTGCCAGTTTAGAGAGCTACGGCTTTTTTCTGGGGGCTTTGTTTGTACTGGCTTCTGGCATCACCATTCTGCAAATTGCCGCTAACCCATATGTTACCATACTTGGTTCCCCCGAAAGCGCTGCAAGCCGCCTGAACTTAACGCAGGCCCTTAACTCGTTGGGTACAACAGTGGCTCCTTTGCTGGGCGGCTGGCTTATTTTTGAAGGCGCCGACCAACTGGCCAACAACGCAGATTCTGTTAAATTGCCCTATATTGGTCTGGCTTTGGCCCTGTTACTGATCGCAGTTTTCATCAAGGTTTCGCGTTTGCCACAGGTGCAGGGCGAAGCTAAGATCGCAGCCAGTTCAGGTGCGCTGCAGTACCGCCACCTGGTGCTGGGCATTATCTGTATTTTTATGTATGTGGGTGGCGAAGTGGCTATTGGCAGTACGCTGATCAACTTCTTTAAACTACCTGAAATTGGCGGCCTCACCGAATCTGAGGGTAAGCATTACCTTTCGTTTTACTGGGGAGGTGCTATGATCGGCCGTTTCTTTGGTGCTATCGCCTTATCGCATGGCAAAAGTAAAAGCTTTAAATACGGCGTTATTGGCTTAATTACAGCCGTTGCGTTTATTACCATCTTCAGTATCTATGGCCTGGATCAGGCATTGATCGCCCTTGGCCTGATCGCGCTTAACTTTGTTGTGCTGCTGGTGGCTGGTTTCGTTCCGAACAGAACACTGGGTTATTTCGCGGCCAGTGTTATCGCGTTGCTGCTTATTACGTGCTTTGCCGAAGGCGCTGTTGCTATGTGGGCGGTTATCGGTATCGGTCTTTTCAACTCTATCATGTTCCCGACAATCTTTACGCTGGCCATCCGTGGGTTGGGCGTGCATACCAGCCAGGGCTCTTCGCTTTTGGTGATGGCGATTGTTGGTGGCGCTATTATTCCGCCGCTGCAAGGCTACGTTGCTGACGTGAGCGGTAATCTGCAGCTGTCGTTTCTGGTGCCGTTGTTCTGCTACCTGTACATTGTTTACTATGGCTTCTTCGGATCTAAAGTAGAAAAAACAGACCCGACTGCGCTAGCATAACTCAAGTATAAATTCATAAAAAAAGCCCCTGCAGCGTGTTGTTGCAGGGGCTTTTTTATAGGGTAATCTGATAATTCATACTTTGTAAAGTATGGATTCCTTTTTTTATACTTTATACTTCTGCCGTTCGGCCGTTGTTGGTGTTTTCACCGACAACTGTACGTTAGCCTCTTGAGGCTTGCTGGTGAAAACACGCAGCAAGGGCAGCTTCTATCTATTCTGAATTATAGTTCTTTAGTTGATCTTAATCACCCGCAAATAATCGAGCATGGCTTGGTTCACGTCGCCGTTCATGTTCTCGTTATGCGGCTCGAAAGATAAGGTCAGTTCGTGTTTTCCTTTGGTAAGTTCTACCTGAACTGCGTTTGTAAAACCCCAGTTGCTCCACTCGTCAGAACCACGTTGCGGCAATACGATTGTACCTAAAAAGGTATTTCCTTTCTTTAGCGAACGGATGGCAGCTTTGTTGCTGGTGTTGATAGGGCCGTTGCCATTCGCATACCTGAAATCAAGCGCGTAAATTCCAGCTTCCGGCACTGTGATGCTGATTTTTACCTGCGTGTTTTTCTGTTTGCTGATCTCCACAAAACCTGTTCCTGTAAAATCGCGGTACGGAAGGCTGGCTTTTGGAGCAAATTTTTCAAGCTGAAGTACCTGCTTATACTTCTCTGCTACTACCATCACAGGCTCGCTTCCAAGCGAGGTCACGCCATTTTCGTCTTCAGCCAACACCATGTACTCAGCATACTTGGCAGGTATTGCGGCTATACTTGTGTTTTGGGTTTTCTCCTGTAATTGTCCGTTTTTAAGAACCTGGTAAGCCACGGCACCTTTAACAGTCGACCAGCTTAGTTTACCCGCGTTGTAAGTTACTTTAGGCGTTTCCGGGGTAGTATAATTGGCAATATTATTTGTTTCGGTGTCGGTTTGGTTGTTAGCCAACTCGATTATGATAGTATGATTGCCAGCCAGATTACCGGGGATAACAGCGCTTGCCAGCGGTTTGCCATCTAGTGTTATACTTTTGATCTGGTTGCCATAACCACTCATCTCAAAGTTAAGAATAGCATTGCGGTAGGTATAATTAGAAAGCGTGCGGTTTCCGGCGAAGGCTTTCGGTACAAATGGTTTTAATACCAGCTGCTCGGCCTCATGATTCATCCCGAAAAATACTTTATACACCAGACTCAGGTTACCGGCCAGGCTCCAGAGCATGTTGCTGGAGTTTACCTGTGTGCCGGCATAATCGCCGTTATCGGCCACAAAATTTTCTTTATTGGTTAGGAACAGCGCGGCAGGCCGGTAAATGGCGCTGATGCTTTCGGTCAGAGATTTTTCGTTACCGGCTTTGTAAGCGGCCAGTGCCCAATACGACTGCACAAACGGCCAGATGCCATTGTTGTGGTATGGCGGAATGCCCGGAATGGTCGGAAAAATGTTGGGAATACCGAATTCTGTAACCGGGGTTTTAGCAACGATGGTTTTGCTGCGGCTTTCGTCGGCTACATCAAAAAGTATAGTCAGGGCCTCACCCAATGCTTCCGCTGAAGGCGATAATACGTTGTAGTTGCGGCCATACAGGTATTGCCCGTAGTACCCTTTTTCAGGTTGCCACAGGTGCTTGTTCATACCCGCTTTTATACTTTCGGCCATACTTTTATAGCTTGCAACAGCGTCAGTATCACCTAAAAGTTCAGCCATCTCAGCTGCTACCAGGTGCGCTTTAAAATGAACAGCGTTGGTACCCAGGTTCTCGGATTCGTAAATATCGGCAGGCTGCATCCAGCGCGGGTAACTTTGCTCGCGCCAGTCCAGGAAAGAAGATTCGCCGCGCACCATGCCCGTTTTCGGGTTAAAGGCATTTTTACGGTCATCTGCCAGCGAGTTTTTAATGATGGCATACGTATCGCGCAGCCATACTTTATCGCCGGTGGCTTTGTATACTTCCCAGGCCGCTACGGCCCACACCATGCGGTCGGTGGAGACCGGGTAAGCGCCGCCAGTGCCGGTATCCTGCACTATGCGACCATTTTTCACTTTGCGCAGCAGGCTATACTTCGATACCTGGGGCTGCAGCTGGGCCATCGAAAGGATAATGCTGTAACTGATGTCGCGGGTCCAGACGCCGGCCCACTCCTGCCCTGTCCGGAAAGTACTGTCGGGCTCCACGGCCTTGATCATTTCTTCGATGGCGAGGTTATACAAGGCATCGCTCACCGGAAAATCAGAAGTATAGATTGGGAAAGCCGCTGCCTCGCGCGACATGCTCCATTGCTGGGCTGTCATTTTTTCGTCGCGGTTCTCGTTCATCAGCAGCGTTATTTCATAAATACCGTCGCCATCTTTATCGAGCAGTTCGGCTTCTTTTTTGCCGCCGAGGTTGTCAAAATCCCAGCTCAGCGGATCGGTGCCGCCCGCAATGTAAACGCCCTTAAAATCTTCCTTGTAAATTTTATCGCCGGTAGGCGAAGTATAAAACCCGTCTTTCTTAAACGCTTCGAAAACAGGCCGCATATCCAGCCGGATTTTCATTTGCGTATTGGGTGCCAGGTATACATCAGCGGGTACTTCAGCATCGTCTTTCAACTGCTTGCCAAACGTAATAACAGGCGTCTGGCACACGCCATTGTCAGCGATACAGTTAAACAGATGGTCGGTGCCGGGCTGCATTTCGTTGTCGCGGCCGTTGATGGCAAACTTAAAAACCACCTTTGGCGTGAGCGTGGCGTTAACCGGACTCTGGTAATCGGAAGTGATCTGAGTGGGTGAAAGGATACGCGCGGTATATTCGCCCTGCACAACACTATCCGGGTAAATACTGAAATTCTCGGAAGTATAAAGTGCTTGTTTTTGTGTCATTTCTGAAGAAGCTGCCGCATTACCGGCCGGTTTTGGTGCCTGGCAGGCACCAGCTAAAACTAATATGCAAAACATGCCTGATCTGAGCAAAGTATGTTTCATGGAGATTCGGGTGGTTTTTAGAACAGACGTAAGATGTGCCTGCGCTGTGAAGTATAAAAAGCCAAATTTAGACAAATTATTTGTTTCGCATTTTTGTGGTTGGTTTGCAACTGGCAAGCAAGTCTGCTTTTATACCTGATCTTGATTTTTAGTGCACGCCATACTTTGCAAAAAATTTGTTCTCGGCATCTACCGTCCCGATCAGGATAATTTCTGCCTCTGCCGGAATAACCATACTTGGAACAGGGTTAATAATCAATGATCCGTCGTGGCGGATAGCGATAATGGTGCAGCCTGTTTCCTGCCTTACGGAAGAATGTGCAATGGTGCGCCCGGCCAGCTGCTTCGGAACCTTTACTTTAACTAGATCCAGCCCTTCGGCTACCATCATAATATCGCTGCGCTTCAGCAGGTTAAAAATGGTATTTGCGCCCATTGATGCATACGACATCACAAAATCAGCGCCTGCCCGGTGCAGGGTAGCCAGGTTGCGCTCAAGCGTAGAACGCGTAATAACCTGGATGTCAGGGCGCAGGCGGCGGCAGTAAATGGTCAGGTACACATTCAGGTCATCGTCGTGCGTAGTGATGATGACACAGGAAGCTTCATCGATACCGGCTTTTTTCAGAACTTCGAGTTCGGCAGCATCGCCCGAGATATACTTGGCATCCTTGTGCTTGACACGTTCCGGCATTTTTTCTACAATCCTGTAATCCAGGTTGCGGGCCATAAGTGCTCTGCCGGTAGCTCTGCCCACGCGCCCGCCCCCAATAATGATAACGGGTGTGGTTATTTCCTGCTTACAACCATACAGTTGGTTATACTTTTCAATCTGCACATCAGAGCCGGCCAGTACCAGTACGGTGGTATCGGAAATGCACGTTTCAGGTTGGGCGGCCTTAAACTTGCCTCTTTCCCAAACACCTACCACACTCAGGCCCACCTGTTCGCGCAACCTGGTTTCCTTTAACATAAGCCCCACCAGTGGCGACCCGGCTACGGCCGCTTCTGCAATCTGCAACTCTCCGAACCGGCCAATTACATGTGAGCTGGCATCGCCTACATTGGCCCTCCTCGACAGGAACATCCCCATTATTTCGCCGAGGCGCAGTACGTGGTTGCTGCCTGCCAACTTTAAAATATCTTCAGAAGCTTCCTGACTGCAAGTGGCAATGATGGGCACCTCTGCACTGATATCCCGGACGGTGAAAGCCACGTTTGTATTGATAACATCCGTGGAAGTGGTCGCTACCAAAGCAGCCTGTTTTACCTGTACCCGTTCGTACGTTTCCGGATCATCCAGGTCCCCGAGCATTACGTTTACGCCTAGCTCATGCAGTCGCAACCCTTCGGCCAGATCTGGCACCAATACCACATAAGGATATTTAAACCGATTCAGTTTTTTGATCAGTGCTTCTGTTACGGGGCCATAATGTGTCAGTACAACGTGCCCGTGGGTTGCGGTGTCCAAAGAGCGGGGTACGCGCGCATGTTCCTGGGCTTTCATCCAGGGTGAATAAAAGAAGTTGATAAAAGTGAATGGGAACAGGATCAGGAGCAATACCATTCCGGACAGCAGCACGACTATGGAAAAGAAGCGGCCGGCATCGCTGTGGAACGTTATATCGCCAAAACCAAGCGTGGACATTACAGTAAGCGTCCAGTAAAAACCTGTAACCCAGGAGTGTTGCTGCCCCTCGCGGAGCATGAGCAGGTGAAAGATAAGGGTAAAGGCAAGTACCAGGAGCAGTAACACACCCAGGAACTTACCAAGAAGCTTGAGGTTACGCCGGTCGGGTTTGTTACGCAGAAAAATAATAAGCTGAGTAGGCAGAAATTTCATAAGTATAGCCTTGTACGGAGGAATAGGGCGTACTGATATTTTATACTTTGCTATATATATGCTATGTATTCGGGAGGTAGGGAGGAATAATATTAGTGGATAAAACTTACGTGTTTTTATCCTTTTCCTTACATTAGATGGATTATATCCCAGGAGATGTGGGCTATCCGATGAACGCATTTTACTTACATATATAGTGCAGATAAGCGTATGTTCTCGTTTATCTGGTAGTTGGCGCATATGCAAGAAATGAAAACAAAAATTAAGGATATAAACCAAGGTGACGTTTTAACTTTCAAAGCAAGCGACGAAAGATTCAAAGTGCTCTTGTGTACGAGCACCCATAAGGAAATAAGCCCTAAGAATTTCACGTTTGCTGCATTGACGATTGACGAGCAAGAAAAGCCAACAATAGAAACTATAATCGATAGCGACTTTTTCGGTATTGGAAACACAAAGAATGACTACTTCAAATATTCAGACGAGGAACTAGAAAGAATGTGGTCAATCCATCCTGAATTAAAACCATATTTCCTAGGTTCTTACGGACTGATAATATGGAGAAAAGACTTAATGAAGTTTCAGGATAACTTTGAAATAATTGGAAGCCTGAAAATAGTTGATAACCTTGATAAAAACGGAAATGGAAGTATGAACGCAAGTGACTGGGACTATTTAACAGACTTCTTCAATGGAAAATATATTTCAATTCTTATGGGCAGGGGACAGAAATTATTTAAAGTGAAGTCAATTATAAAAACATAAAAAAGCACAATGCGCCAACCCTGTATATACTACATGCTTCGGCTAAAGCCTCGCAAGTGGCATATACTAACACCGTTGGCAGTTGTAAACAGGAAAAAACAGAAATGAAAGAGCAAGTAATTAGAGCAAATGGCATTGAACTGTACACAGAAAGTGTTGGCAATGAAAATAACCCTGCTATTTTATTAATTGCAGGAGCGACTGTTTCAATGCTCTTTTGGGACGCTGAATTTTGTGAGCGGTTAGCGGAAAAAGGATTATTTGTAATTCGCTATGACAACAGAGATGTCGGGAAATCAACTTTTTACGAGCCAGGCTTAACACCTTACGATATTGTTGATTTAACTGATGATGCCATTTTAATTTTGGATGGTTACAATATTGACAAAGCTCATTTTGTTGGTTTATCCTTAGGCGGACTAATTTCTCAAATTGCTTCAATAAAGTATCCTGGCAGAGTTAAATCATTAACACTTATATCGACGGGGCCCTGGGGAGACTCTGACCCTACTATTCCAGAAATGGATACACGTATCTTAGATTTACAAAGTAAATCAGGTACAGTGGATTGGACGCAGGAAGATAGTGTTGTAAATTATTTAATTCAAAGTGCTGAGTTAATGTGTGGCGCAAAAAAATTCGACAAACAAAGAAGTGAAAAGCTAATAATTGCGGAGTTCAACAGAGCCAACAACTACCTAAGTATGTTTAATCATGCCGCCTTAGGAGGAGGTGAAGCTTATTGGAATAAATTAAATGAAATTAACCAACCAACGCTGATCATACACGGAACAGATGACAAAATATGGCATTATAAAAATGCAGGTGTTCTACTTGAAAAGATCAAAGGCTCAAAATTAATTACCCTGGAAGGCACAGGGCACGAATTACGTTTTGATGATTGGGATTTGATAATTGACAGTATAGAAGAACATATAAACAATCAAAACGACCTCAACACACAGGTTAGTTAATTTCCGGTTAAGTGCATATTTGATATGTGCAGCTCGTCTCTAAAGTTATTGCCAGCATCCTGCCCGAAATCTTATTTGGTATAAGCAGTCTTTCAAAGTTTTAGATGCACTCTTTTTCAGGCTAACATACGTCCAACGTATGTTTTTTGCTTCTGGGTTAGATTGCCTTTTTTATACCTGGCGTGCTTACTTACTAAGATGTAAAAATTCCGTAAAGTACTTGTACCGGGTAGCACGGGCAGCTTACAAAAAAGTATAAGCGCTCAGCAGCGCTATACTTCCTGTTTTATACTTTAGCAAGTATACCTTAGCTGCCGGCAACTTTTGTTACACCAAACTTTACTTCCTTTGAAAGCAAATACGAAACGCCTGTACAGCGATGTCGGGTTCCTGACAAGTATAAACCCGCCCCGAAACTACAGGAACCTGGCCTCGCTGGAAAAAGCAGCAGACTACATTAAAACCGAGTTCGAAAAAGCAGGCGCCCCAACCGAATTGCAACATTGGGAAGCAGAAGGCAAAACCTATAAAAACGTGATCGCGACGTATAATGCCGGCAAACCAAAGCGTTTGGTTGTAGGTGCCCATTATGATGTGTGCGGAAACCAGCCCGGCGCCGACGATAATGCCAGCGCTGTGGCCGGCCTCCTCGAACTTGCCCGTATGGTGTTTGCACAGCAGCCCGTTCTAAATTATCAGATCGACTTTGTAGCGTATTGCCTGGAAGAGCCTCCTTTCTTTGCAACCGGTTTAATGGGCAGCTATATACATGCAAAATCTCTGCATGATAGCGGAGCTGATGTTATCGGGATGATCTGCCTTGAAATGATCGGTTATTTTTCCGATGCGCCCGAATCCCAGCCTTTTCCATCGCCTGAGCTGGCCAGTTTATACCCGCATACCGCCAATTTTATTATCGTGGTTGGCATCGAGCGGTATAAGGCTTTTAATGCAAAAGTTCATACCCTGCTGGCTGCTGCCGCCAACCTCGATGTGCAGGCCATTAACTTCCCGACTACGGATAGCCTGGCAGGCATGTCAGACCAGCGCAGCTACTGGAAATTCGGATATAACGCCCTCATGATCAACGACACAGCTTTTATCCGGAACCCGCATTACCACCAGCAAACTGATACAATTGACACCCTCGATTTTGCTAAAATGACCGAAGTTGTAGACGGAACTTATAACGCCATTATCCAAATTTATTAATCTAACTATCTTAATATTAGCTTATTAAAATACTATCTAAATCACTAAACGGTATTAACTCACTAAGCGTGTCGCACGTATCAACTAAGCGCCAGTAACTAAACGGTGCAATTTTAAGGTGATGGATCGGGCTTTTTTCAGCGCTGCTTCACCTCATATTTTATACATACTTATATATTTTACCTAAACAACCTATGAAAACAAACGCGTTAAAAAACTGGAAACTTGCTGCACTCTTTTTTGCAACATTTGCTGTAACATCCTGCGACGATGATGATGATGAAATAGACCTGGGCCGCATGTCGGCAACTGAATTTGTGCAGCGGGCAGCAGCCAGTGATGTATTTGAAATTACAACCGGTAACATGGCCAACGATAAATCGGAAAACCCGGCTGTAAAAACTTTTGGTCTAGAGCTAGTTACAGACCATACCGCATCAAGCAATGAACTGATGAACATAGCAAAAGCCAACAACATCAATGTACCGATGCCAACCCGTGAAACTTTGCCGGAAGATAAAAAAACCATCATCTCCCGACTGGAAGGGAAAACCGGCGTAGCCTTCGACCAGGATTTTGCTGATGTGCAGGAAGATGCACACGAAGATGCGGTTGAGCTGTATGAAGACGCCGTTGAAGACCTGGATAACGGCCCGTTAAAAGACTTTGCACAGAAAACCTTACCCGTTTTGCGCAAACATTTAGAACACGCCAAACAACTTGAGACGCAGGTAGGAAGCTAATAACCTTTTAGCCGATCTTACTTTTCTGAAAGTAGTTATTTTTTAATTTGCAAAAAGCCGGTTCTGTGCAGGACCGGCTTTTTGTTTTTTCTACAAAGTATAAATTGTTGAGAGGATGGAGTATGCTACTGAAAAGTATAGCATTTATTAACCTACTATTTTTATATTTACTAAAGTTAAAATCCTGACCTTTTTTATACCGAACCCCATGAAATGTATACTTCCTCTTGTGCTGGTTTTCCTCTTGTTTTTTCAGGGATGTTCGTCCCCGTCTGGCACCGAAAATGAGCGCAAGTCTAATACCACTGCTAACTACCTGGATTACTCCGGCCGGGAAGATGTGCTGAGCGGCGGTGCCCGGATGATCAAGATCTCTACCCCGAAGGGCGACTTTAACGTCTGGACAAAACGTGTAGGTAACAACCCAACCATGCGGGTGCTGCTGTTGCATGGCGGCCCTGGCGGTACCCACGAGGCCTTTGAGTGCTTTGACAGTTACCTGCCCAAAGCTGGCATCGAGTATTATTATTACGACCAGCTTGGCTCCCATTACAGCGACCAGCCCAACGACACCAGCCTCTGGAACATAGATCGTTTTGTAGAAGAAGTAGAACAGGTACGAAAGGCGCTCGACCTGGATAAAGACAACTTCTATTTACTGGGCCATTCCTGGGGCGGCATCCTGGCCACAGAGTATGCGCTAAAGTACCAAGATAACCTGAAAGGGCTGATCATTTCGAACATGATGTCGAGTGTGCCGGCCTATAATAAGTATGCTGAAGAAGTGCTTGGCCCGCAAATGCCCAAAGAAGTGCTTTCGGAAATAAAAGCGCTGGAAGTTAAGAACGATTTTGCAAACCCACGCTACATGGAGCTGCTGATGCCCCATTTTTATACCCAGCACGCCTTGCGCATGCCCCTGGAAGAATGGCCCGATCCGGTTAACCGTATGTTCAACCACATGAATAATACTATTTATGTACAGATGCAGGGCCACAGCGAATTTGGAATTACCGGCAATGCTTCCCTTAAAAACTGGGACCGCTCCCAAGACCTGGCTAACATCAAAGTACCAACTTTAACCATTGGCGGCCAGCACGACACCATGGACCCTAAACACATGGAGTGGATGGCCACACAGTTTCCGGAAGGCCGCTACCTGCATTGCCCCAACGGCAGCCACATGGCTTTCTACGACGATCAGCAAACCTATTTTAACGGACTTATTTCCTTTATCAAGGATGTCGATAACCCCGGCAAAGGCAATTAAAAGTATAAATGCTTCAAATAAAAAAGCCCGGCCTGCCAGGCCGGGCTTTTTTATTTGAAGCATTTATAAATTAGATTTCGATGGGGACATCGGCTGGCTGCGCTGTGATGATCCAGTTTCGGGCCTCCTCAAAATCTTCAAAAATGCGCATCCTTAGCAGGCCACTTACTTGTTCCTCCATCATCTGAGCTGATAAAGCTGCATAAGATTCAGGGTTAACCACATGCGCGAAATACCGCAGGCCGTTCTCCACTGCCAGTGGCGTCCATTCATTGGCAATCCAATCGTTGGCATGGTTCCAGTCTCCGATAACCAGGCGGTTGTCGTTTAACAGGTAGGGGCAATTATAATAAGCAAGCAATTCGAGGCAGGCATTTGCTCCCAGCATTACATTTTCCAAGGTCTGATAGCCTAGCCAGTTGTTATGCACCAGATTATATTTGTCCTCATACTCCACCGTCAGGAAAACATTCCCAAAAGCGTTGCAAATTTCTTTCTTCATGGCACAGGTAAGCTAAATGTATTTTTTATCAGAAGGGTAATATAATAAATCTAAAGTAAAATTTCCCTTAAAAAGCGCAGGCAAAAATCTGCCCTGCCTGACAGATGCTTTTATTCACACAATTTTCAATTTACAACGTATTGATCATCAAACATATTAATAAACTGACAAATATTTAAAATAAATATATTTAAGCACCGTCTTCCGCCTTATCTGGGAGTAAAAAGCTGAAGTAATCAACTTAGAAAACACAGCTGCATTATCCACTAGCTGGCTTAAGAAGAAAAGTTATCCTTAATTTATACTTTGCTGAGCTGTATGTAAAAGAAGGGAAAGGTTATACTTTCCTGAACCGGATTTAAGAAGAAGGTGAATAGCGCTGAATGGCTTTTACCTGCCCTACCAAAAATAAAAGCAAACCGACCGGCATCAGGGTGCTCACGCTAAAAAGCAGCAGCAGGTAGCCTGGCAGGCTGCCGTAACCAAGCCAGTTCAGGATTCCCTGCAAAAAAAGTATACTTTCGCTACTGATAAAACCAAGTATAAATAGCCCGACTCCCCACCTGCTAACCCTTTTCTGCATACTGAGCCATCTCAGTTGCACAAAAAAAGCAAGTATAAAAAAGCTAACGAACCCAATTAAAACCAAGTGTAGGTACCCGATAATGAAGTTCCGGAAAGTATAGGCCAGGTTAGCCACGTACGGAAACGCAGAGGTAAACTGCATCAGTACTTTAAAAACAAAAGCCGTAGCAGCCAGTAAAAACAGAACCCGGACCCAGCCTGTAAATAACGCCAAAAGTTGCTTGCGTAGTGGCCGTAACATACTGATTAATAACCCAAGCGCAATTACCTGAGCCAACGCCGCTGTTCCGCCGATAAAATAAACTATAGTTGGTGGTTTTATCCAGAGTACAGATAGCAGATAAGCAGGAAAACAAGCCCAGCACATCAGCCTGAAAAACAATTGGCTATACTTTTTATTGAAGTCGATTTTATACTTTTCGAGGAGCCAGCACAGCAGGCCAAGCACTACAAACGTAAACCAGCCGTTGTACAGGAAGTGCAGGTAAAAATAGATGGCGTTAAAGTATAGTTCGGTGCCGCTGTTGCCTGTCCCCATGATCGGGCCCATCGCCCAGGGCCCAAGTGTAGAAAGTACCAGAAAAAACAGCGCCGCTTTTATAAACCGAAACGATACTTTATACTTGCCAGCGACTACTTTTGCAGCTTTGGCATCTTTCAGAAACCTGTATACAAACCAGTAGCTCAGCAGTATGTGCAACGTGGAAAACGTAATGGAAACAGCGCCGTAGCCCTGCAACGGAAAACTCAGCAACATACCCAGCACCGCACCCTGCGAAAGCCAGAATTGCCAGGCATAGGTTGGTTTGGAACGCAGGTTTACCGGGAGGTAAGCATACAGCAGCGCTACAAAACAGGCCGGGTAAAGCCAGCCCAGCAAGGCCACATGCGAGTGCGCGTGCAGCAGGTATTTGTAATTGATACCCGCAAAAGGCGACACCACCTGCCAGCGGAGCAGCAACCCAAGCAGTGCCACTACTACAAAGTTCAGCAGCGCGACCAGTAACCAGTTCTGTTTTTTTGTGATATCCAATTCGTGTACGGAATTACGTTGCCTTATACTTTGATCAGGCCAGACAGGGTGCAGTTTGAAGTATAAGTGCAAGTATAAAGCTATTGCCGGAAGTATGAAATGATGTAGGTCATGTTACAAGTTGGGCATAAAAAAAACGCTTTCCGGTTAGAAAAGCGCTTTTTTATACTTTGAGGCTGTTTAGAGTTTTAAACAAATAAATTACTACGGCCCTTGCTGCGTGTTTTCACCAGCAAGCTCCTATTGGTGAAAGTATAGTTGTCGGAGAAAACACCAACAACGGCAGGTTTAGGTACTATAATTGATAAAAAAAGCGCCTTCCGGTTAGAAAGGCGCTTTTTTAATATGTTGTTATTTTGCAGCGGTTCGTTCTATCTCCCGCAGGTTTTCCATTTTCTTGTTTCTGAGGAAGCCGTTGATATCTTCGAAGTGCTCGCGGATACGCTTGTTGCCAAATTCGTATACTTTGTTGGCCAGCCCGTCCAGGAAATCCCTGTCGTGCGATACCAGTATTAATGTTCCATCGAACGCTTTCAAAGCATCTTTCAGGATATCTTTTGTGCGGATATCTAGGTGGTTGGTAGGCTCATCCAGTATCAGCAGGTTAACCGGTTGCAGCAACAGTTTGATCATGGCCAGTCGTGTTTTCTCGCCACCTGACAGCACTTTTACTTTCTTCTCAATCGTTTCGCCACTGAACATGAAGGCGCCCAGCATATCTTTAATGCGCGTACGCACATCGCCAATCGCAATCTGGTCTATCGTCTGGAAAACGGTCAGTTCTTCATCCAATAAAGAGGCCTGGTTCTGGGCAAAGTACCCGATCATGCAGTTGTGGCCCAGTTGCAGTTTCCCGTCAAAATCAATTTCGCCCATAATGGCTTTTACCAGCGTAGACTTTCCTTCGCCGTTTTTGCCTACAAACGCTATTTTCTCGCCACGTTCAATGGTAAGCGATGCATCGGCAAATACGGTATGGTCGCCATACTTTTTGGTTAAACCTTCGGCCACCACCGGGTAGTTGCCCGAGCGCGGTGCCGGCGGAAATTTAAGGTTAAGCGCAGACGTATCTACTTCATCCACCTGGATGATCTCGATTTTCTCCAGCATTTTTACCCTGGATTGTACCTGCAGCGTTTTAGAGTAGGTACCTTTAAAGCGGTCGATAAAGCCTTGTATATCGGCAATCTCTTTCTGCTGGTCTTCGAACTGGCGCTGCTGCTGTTCGCGTCTTTCTTTACGCAGCTGTAGATATTGCGAGTAATTTACTTTGTAATCGTAGATGCGGCCCATCGTTACTTCGATGGTGCGGTTGGTGATGTTATCGACAAAGGTCTTGTCGTGCGAGATCACGATCACGGCCTTGGCGTTGTTCACCAGGAAATCCTCAAGCCACTGAATCGATTCGATGTCCATGTGGTTGGTCGGCTCATCGAGTAAGATCAGGTCAGGCTTCTGTAAAAGGATTTTGGCCAGCTCGATGCGCATGCGCCAGCCACCACTAAACTCGCGCGTCGGGCGGGTAAAATCGGCCCTTAAAAAGCCAAGACCCAATAGCGTTTTCTCTACTTCGGCATCAAAGTTTATCTCTTCAACGGAGTAATATTTTTCGCCAAGTTCGGATACCTGCTCGATCAGTTTGTAATAATCATCGGAGTCGTAGTCGGTGCGGGTTTCGAGCTGGGCGTTCAGTTCGTCCATCTGCTTTTTCATGTCCAGCACTTTGCCAAATGCTTTCGATGCTTCCTCAAATACGTTGCAATTATCTTCGGTGAGCAAGTGCTGCGGCAGGTACGCAATCACGGCATCTTTCGGGGCCGATACTTTGCCACGCGTCGGTTTGCTCACGCCAGCAATAATTTTAAGCAGCGTTGATTTGCCTGCGCCGTTCTTACCCATCAGGGCGATGCGGTCGTTTTCGTTGATGTTAAAAGCGATGTTGCTGAAAAGTGCCGAGCCGTTAAACTCGACTGTAACTCCGTCTACTGAAATCATGATTTTCTAAAAATAAGCCTGCAAAGATAAGGTTAATTCTGACCAATTTCATTGCAAAGTATAACTGAAACTGCACAACAGCAGCTGGCTGGTTAAAAGTTTAGCTTCTATATCAGAAATCAAATTCAGGGATTATACTTCTGCTTATACTTTTATTCAGAAAAAGCTGATGCAGCCAGCCCTTGCTGTGTGTTTTCACCAGCAAGCACCAATAAGCAGAAGTATAGTTGTCGGTGAAAACACCAACAACGGCGCGACGGCAGGTACAGCTATACTTTATACTTTCGTCTGAAACCAGAAAGCCGCCCGGCTACAAAGCAAAGCGGCTCTCTGAAGTATAATAAAGGGTTGATTTTACGGGGTGATCACGATTTTGCCGGTAGTGTGCTGCGTCTGGATCTGGTCTAATGCTTCAGCGGTTTGCTCCAAAGTATAAGATTTAGTTTTCGGCACGTTCAGTTTTCCGTCTTCTGCCAGCTGGCGCATGTGCTCGAGTTGCTTTGAATTTGGCTCCACAAACACGTACGTAAAATCTATACTTTTATCAAGGTCCTGGCCTTGGTTTAAGATCGAAACCAACTTCCCTCCCGGCTTCAGGGCTTCTAAACTTTGCGTCAAGGTTTCGCCGCTGGCACAATCAAAGATCAGGTCTACGCCCTCCGGAAGTATGGCTTTTACAGCCTGGCCAATGTGATTATCTTTGTAGTCGATGGTATGGTCGGCGCCAAGCTCTTGCATGTAAGCATGGTTTTTCTCGCTGGCTACTCCAATTACGGTAGCGCCTTTTTCTTTCGCCAGTTGGATGCCTATGGTGCCCACGCCGCCCGATGCACCAAGTATAAGTACCGTTTGCCCTGCCTGCAGATTGCCCGCATCAAACATGGATTGGTACGCCGTCAGCCCCACCAACGGAATGCCGGCTGCTTGTTCCCAGGTCATATTTTTTGGTTTGGATGCCAGGTAACTTTCCGGAATAACGATATATTCTGCAAAGGTACCGTATTGCATCGTTGGCCTGCGCGCATAGGCGTATACTTCGTCGCCAACCTCGAACCGGCGGGCACTGAAAGCATGCTCCTCTACCACGCCAGCCACGTCCCAACCCGGAATAACCGGAAACTGGTAAGGCAGCATTTCTTTCAGGTAGCCCTCGCGCACTACATAATCCACAGGGTTTACGCCAGCCGCTTTTATCTTCACCAGTACCTCCCCTTCTTTCAGTTCAGGTATCTCTACGGTACTAATTTTTATCTTGTCGGAGCCGCCGAATTCTTCATAAATCGCAGCTTTCATTTGTTTTGCCATAGGTTGTATTTTCTTTTTTGATAGTAAAGTATAACCTGATCGGCCGAAAATGGTTGGCGGGAATGTAGGATGATAGCTAAGTGCAAAGTATAAGCTGCTGTTGCAAACTCTTTCTTCCACTAATTTTCATTCTAGTTTATAAAAGATAAACACCAAACTATTCGTATACGCATTGTAAAAACTATACTTTGACGCTATTAAAAATATAACCGCCTTATAATCAGCTTAACAACATAAATCTATACTTTTCAGCTATATTTGTATAGAAAATTATCCTGAAATCTCCCTTAAAAGAGTTACCTTTTACAGATAAGCCCGTATAAGCAGAAAGTATTATATATTAAACATCTAATACTTTAACAGATTCGCTACTTAAAATTCAGATGCTTGTGTATCAGACAGATCTAAATCAGGCTAAAAGCTTCCTATTCAACCTGTTCCGCCAAAATGCTACGCCGGCAGCCCAGGACTGGCTTTCTCAGAAACTAACCCTGCTGGATACGGCCTTTTCGGAGAAAGACTTTTACCTGGCTTTTAGTGCAGTGCCCCGCTTTACCGGCAAAACGCCTTTACAACTAACAGCAGCAAGTATAGCCGAAGCCGATCAGCTTCGCACCGGTTTTTCGCCTGCTGCTTGGACGGTGGATCAACTGGCCCGAACACTGCTGTTGCTGGCATTGCCGTATGAGGAGAAAGAACGCTTCCTGAAGATCATCAACCAGTTGTATAATACCGCTGATATGGGCGAACTGGTTGCGCTGTACGCCAGCCTGCCTTTATTGCCTTACCCGGAAGCGTTTAAAGCACGCGCCGCCGAAGGTATCCGAACCAACATAGGCTCTGTTTTTGAGGCCATCGCGCTGCACAACCCCTACCCTGCCGATTACCTGGAAGAAGGCGCCTGGAATCAATTGGTTTTAAAGACTATCTTTACAGGTAAGCCGCTGTTTAAAATTTATGGTTTGGACAAACGCAGCAATCCGGCGCTGGCACGCATGCTTTCGGATTATGCGCACGAGCGTTGGGCAGCAGGCCGCACCGTTACCCCGGAATTATGGCGACCAGTAGGGCCGTTTATAGAGGAGCGTTTGCTGCAGGATATTAAAAGGCTTTTTGCGGAACCGGCCGGCCTGCAACACGAAGCTGCGGCACTTGCCTGCTACCAGAGCAACTCCACCGAAGCGAAAAATTTACTGAACGATCATCCCCAGCTAAAACAAAGTATAGAAAACAATGAAATTACCTGGGAACTGATCGGCACGAAAAACCTGGCTGTTTCCTAAAATTCTACAAATGAAGCTTTTACAAAGGACAAAAGAAAGTATAGCTTTTACCCTTTGCCGCTACAAAACATACATCAAGAAACTATAAAATCATACTTCATGCTTAACCCGAACATGCGCTTTATCGACCCACATATCCACATGACCTCCAGAACGACAGATGATTACGCCAGAATGCGCGAAGCAGGCATCGTAGCCATCATCGAACCTGCTTTTTGGCTGGGGCAGCCACGCACCGAAGTGGGGTCTTTCAAGGATTATTACAGCAGCCTGGTTGGTTGGGAGCGTTTCCGGGCAAGCCAATTTGGCATCAAGCATTACTGCACCATCGGCCTGAACTCGAAAGAGGCGAACAACGAAGCGCTGGCCGAACAGGTAATGGAACTGCTGCCGCTATTTATTTACAAGGAAGGTGTGGTGGGCATTGGCGAGATTGGCTACGACGACCAGACGGCCGCTGAAGATAAATACTACCGCCTGCAACTCGATCTGGCCAAAGAAACCAACATGCCAGTGCAGATACACACGCCACACCGCGATAAAAAAGCCGGCACTATCCGAAGTATGGAAGTATGCCTGGAGCATGGCGTGGCACCCCACATGGTTATTGTAGACCATAATAACGAAGAAACCGTGAAAGATACTTTGGACAGAGGTTTCTGGGCCGCCTTTACCATTTACCCGCATTCTAAAATGGGCAACGAGCGCATGGTAGAAATTGTGAAGCAATACGGTTCCGAGCGCATCATGATCAACAGCGCCGCCGACTGGGGCATCAGCGATCCGTTGTCGGTTCCGAAAACCGCTGCGCTGATGCTGGAAAAAGGGATTTCGATGGAGGATATCCACAAAGTATGTTACCAGAACGCCCTTGCTGCATTTGGCCAGAGCGGGCAAATGAACGAAGCTGACTGGATGGATAACAACACCGTAGACCAGCGCGATAAGTTTTCTGACAATTCTATACTAAGAGGTGGCCAAACGCCGGTTGTAGGAGAAATTAACACATCTTCTTCAGCAACAGACTCTAACATTATTCGCTAACATGGCCCTTGTACCTTACCTGCGCCTGATGCGGCCTGCCAATATTGTTACAGCCATTGCTGATATCATGTTGGGTTACGCTGCTTCAGGCGCACTTTTATACTTTTTAGACGGCAGCCAGACGTTAGCAGTTTCAGGCCTGACTCCACTTTTCTGGCTGATACTGGCAACGGTGGGTTTGTATGGCGGCGGCGTTGTTTTTAACGATGTATTTGATGCCGAACTCGACAGCGTAGAAAGGCCCGAGCGCCCGATCCCAAGCGGACAAGTTTCGTTAACGGCCGCAGCTTTATTAGGCGGAGCTTTACTTGTTGCCGGAATTCTGGCAGCGTGGCAGGTTTCGGATTTAAGCGCTGCTATTGCCGTAGCCGTTGCTTTGTGCGCACTGCTCTACGACTGGAAAGGCAAACATCATAATCTGCTTGGCCCTGTAAACATGGGTACTTGCCGTGGTTTAAACCTGTTGTTGGGTGTGAGTGCCGTGCCCGAAGCCGTAGAACAATTCTGGTACCTGGCCTTCATTCCGATCGTGTACATTTCAGCGATTACCATGATAAGCCGCGGCGAAGTGCATGGCGGTAACCGGAAAGCATTGCAGGGTGCTATTGTAATGTATGCACTCGTTATTGGAGCTATACTTTGCCTGGCTATACTTCCCGAATTTGAGTTACTCTACAGCGTGCCCTTTTTGCTGCTTTTTTCGTATCTAATTTTTCCACCGCTCTTTAAAGCTTTGTCAGCTAAAGAACCGAAACTGATCATGAAAGCAGTAAAAGCCGGTATACTTGCCCTGATTGTGATGGATGCGAGCATTGCAGCTGGTTTTGCCGGTTGGCCCTATGGTTTGGTGGTGCTGTTGCTGCTGCCCGTTTCTATTTTCACTGCCAAAAGCTTTGCTGTCACCTGATCCGGTAACAGCAGACTTACGTATTCAGAAATCGATCTTACGAACTTAATTGCCCAATTTTATACTTTATGCAAGTTATCCAACAGACTTTCCAGGTGCAGTACAGCTACGGCATCCATTTTACCGAAGGTCTTTTTAATACCAATAATACCCTGTTGCCTGATCTACTTAAAAAAGACGGCAGTCTGGGGCCACGTAAACTTTTGTTTGTGCTCGATAGCGGTGTGGCAGCGGCGCATCCAACTTTACAACAGGATATCAAGGCCTTTTCGGAACACTACTCACAAGTGCTGACCGCTGCTTCCGATTTTATCATTATACCCGGCGGCGAAGAAGCGAAAAACGACCCGAAATACCTGCAGCAAATATTGGATGCAGTGAACGATCATGGTATCTGCCGGCATTCATACTTAGTGGCCATTGGTGGTGGCGCTATACTTGATCTTGCTGGTTTTGCAGCGGCCATTTCGCATCGCGGCATCCGTCATATCCGCATCCCAACTACTGTTTTATCCCAGAATGATTCGGGAGTGGGTGTAAAAAACAGCGTGAATGCTTTTCAGAAGAAAAACTTCCTGGGCACATTTGCACCGCCTTTTGCCGTTTTAAATGACTATCATTTCCTGACCACTTTAGAAGACCGCGACTGGCGTTCGGGTATTTCGGAAGCAATTAAAGTAGCGCTTATCAAGGATGCCGCTTTTTACGATGAAATAAAAACGAATGCAGCCAAACTCGTTGCGCGTGATAAAGCGGCAATGGATTCGCTTATTTTCCGTTGTGCCGAATTGCACGTAGCCCACATCGGCGGCAAAGATCCGTTTGAGATGGGCTCGTCGCGACCATTGGATTTCGGGCATTGGGCCGCGCATAAACTGGAGCAACTGACCAACTACGAACTGCGCCACGGCGAAGCGGTAGCCATTGGCATTGCCCTAGATGTTACTTATTCAATGCTTTCGGGAAGACTCAGCGAGCAGGATTGGGAAAATGTACTAGCGCTTTTAGTTGAGCTGGGCTTTGATCTTTATGTACCGGAACTGTCCCAAACCATCAGCGAAACAAACCAGACCTTATGCATTTCGGTTGGCCTGCGCGAGTTTAGAGAGCACCTGGGTGGCCAGTTAACCATTATGCTGCTAAATAAAATCGGCGAAGGCGAAGAAGTACACCAGATGGACGACGCAATGGTAAAGAAAGCCGTTGCACTGCTTGCCCAACGCTACAGCAAAGCGCCGGTTATACATTAACCTCCCCCTGCCCCCTCCTAAAAACTGGAGGAGGTTTAGGCAAATCGTTAAGTTGCATAACTGAGCTAAAGGCAAAAACTTAAGTGCTGTAATTTTTTAGAATAAAACACTCTTTCCCGCCTCACTCCTGTTTTTAGGAGGGGGCAGGGGGAGGTTAACCATTCGTTCTAGATGAACTATAAAGCTAACTACCACCTCACTTATTGCACCAACATCCACCCTGGAGAGACCTGGGCCGA
This sequence comes from Pontibacter arcticus, assembly GCF_003284895.1. Classification (GTDB taxonomy): domain Bacteria; phylum Bacteroidota; class Bacteroidia; order Cytophagales; family Hymenobacteraceae; genus Pontibacter; species Pontibacter arcticus. The sequence continues at coordinate 279,162 of NZ_QMDV01000004.1, read as the reverse complement.
AGTGATGGCGAGCTTACAGGATTACCTGCCCGCTTTAAAAGCCAGGCTTTCGCCGGATGCACCTTTTGGTGTGGGATTGCGCCTGTCTGATTTGGCGAGTCGTGAGTTGCTGGAAGAAAATAAACTGGATACGTTTAAGCGCTGGCTCATTTCAGAAGACCTGTATGTGTTTACCATGAATGGGTTTCCGTTTGGTGGCTTCCATCACCAGGTGGTAAAAGATGCCGTTCATAAACCTGACTGGACTACCCGCGAACGACTGGATTATACCATTAGGTTAGCCCAAATCCTAGCGGTGCTGTTGCCCGAAGGTATGGAAGGTGGCATTTCTACGTCTCCGTTGTCTTATAAACCGTGGCACACCAGCGCAGATGCTACGGAAGAAGTTTTCAGAACATCCACTGAGCACCTGGCAGAACTAACCGGCACCTTGCTGCAGCTCAAAGAGAAAACCGGCAAAACAATCCACATCGACATCGAACCCGAACCGGACGGCGTACTCGAAAACACCGAAGAAGTGATCCGTTATTACAATAACTGGCTGCTGCCTTTTGGGGGAAGTATACTTCAGCAACAGTACGAGCTATCACCTGAACAAGCAAGGGAAGCCATACTTGCACACATACAGCTTTGCTACGATGTGTGCCATTTTGCGCTGGCTTACGAGCAGCCCAAAGTTGCTTTTGCACAGCTAAAAGAAGCCGGCATCAATATCGGAAAGATACAGTTGAGTGCCGCGCTTAAAACGGCCATTCCGGAAAGTATAAACGAACGCGAATTACTGGCTGGCAAAATGGCGCCTTTTGTAGAATCCACGTACCTGCACCAGGTGGTAGCCCGTAACAACTCCAACCAACTTGCTCACTTCCCGGACCTGACCGAAGCGCTGGAAAACTTAGAACAGACAGATGCAGTAGAATGGCGCACGCATTTCCATGTGCCTTTGTTTACGGATGCGTATAACGGGTTGCAATCAACCCAGGACGATATCAAACAGGTACTCGACCTTTTGGAAAACAACGCCGTAACCGCACATCTGGAAGTGGAAACCTATACCTGGGATGTACTTCCGCAACCTTTAAAACTCGACTTAACCGACTCCATCCAACGTGAAATGGAATGGGTGCTTAACCATACTGGCCTGAAAAATCATGCATAAAACTGTCGTAATAGATGTAGTAGGCTTAACCACCTCGCTGCTTTCAAAAAACAATACTCCTTTTTTATCGGAATGGGCAACTAAAGCGCAGCAACACCTCATAAAACCTGTGGTGCCTGCTGTTACCTGCACGGCTCACGCTACGTACCTCACCGGCAAAGCACCCGAAGAACATGGTATTGTGGGCAACGGCTGGTATTTCAGGGACGAGTGTGAGATCAAATTCTGGCGGCAGTCAAACAAACTGATTCAGGCAGAAAAGATCTGGGATGTGGCCAAAGCCATGGACCCGACGTTTACCTGCGCGAACATGGGCTGGTGGTATAACATGTACACTAATGCAGATTATACGCTCACGCCGCGCCCGCAATATCTGGCCGATGGCCGTAAGATGCCCGATTGCTATACCCAGCCTGCTGACCTGCGTGATAAGTTACAGGCGAAACTGGGCACGTTCCCGTTATTCAGTTACTGGGGACCTAAAACCGAGATCAAATCGAGTAAGTGGATTGCGGATGCCTCTAAAATAACCGATGAGCTCTACAACCCGACCCTCACCTTTATTTACCTGCCCCACCTCGATTATAACCTGCAACGCCTCGGACCCAGCGATTCGCGCATCGCCAAAGATTTGCAGGAAATTGATACCGTCTGCGCTGATCTGGTAAAGTTTTATGAAGCCCGCGGCGCACAGGTAATTATACTTTCGGAGTATGGTATTTCGGATGTGAACCGCTCTATATCGCTGAACCGGATTCTGCGTGAGAAAGGCTACATAGCTGTGCGCGAAGAACGTGGCCTGGAGTTACTGGATGCCGGAATCAGCAAAGCTTTTGCTGTAGCCGACCACCAGGTAGCGCATGTTTACGTAAACGACTTATCAAAATTAAAAGAAATAAAAGCGCTGCTGCAACAGGTGCCCGGCGTGCAGGAAGTACTGGAAGGCGACGAGCGCAACAAGTATAACCTGGCCCACGACCGTTGCGGTGAACTGGTGGCGATTGCCGATAAAGATTCGTGGTTCAATTATTATTACTGGCTCGATGATGCCAAAGCGCCGGATTTTGCCCGCATGGTCGATATCCATAAAAAGCCGGGTTACGACCCCGTAGAGATGTTTGCCGACCCGAAGATCAAGTTCCTGATGCCGTTGGTGGCAGGTAAACTGCTCAAAAAGAAACTGGGATTCCGGACGCTAATGGATATCATTCCGCTGGATGCTACGTTAGTGAAAGGCTCGCATGGGCGCATTCCGGAAGATAAAGGGGAATGGCCGTTGCTGCTAACTAAAAACCCGGATGTAGCGCCCGCCGAAGTACAGGCAACCGATGTTTTCAATATCATATTGGCCCACTTAACACAAGGCGTAACCGTAACGTAAACGAAACTCTAAAGTATGAAAGACGACAAAAAAAGTATAAACCTATTGCTAAGCACCTGCGGCATACTGGCCTTACTTTCTTTTGTCGTTTTGCTTTTAGTGGCTGTTACAGGTGCTTTCTATTTATACCCGGCTGCCAGTTATACTTTCACTGATTCAAAAACCGTCAATTCAACCGGAAAATCTGAACCTGTTACGTCAATAGAGAAAGACGAAGTATGGCGCGCACCTGCGCTCAGTTCGCTGACAGGAAATCCCGAAGAAAAAAGTATAACGTATGGCCGCGAGTTGATTGCGCATACAGCCAAATACCTAGGGCCTGAAGGAAGCGTTTTGCAGATCAGCAACGGCATGAACTGCCAGAACTGCCACCTGGATGCAGGCACCAAGATATTCGGAAACAACTATTCGCGCGTATTCTCAACTTACCCTAAATTCAGGAAAAGATCAGGCTCCGAAGAAGATATATACAAGCGCATCAACGATTGCCTGGAGCGCAGCCTAAATGGGAAGCCACTGCCACTGCACTCAGAAGAACTAAAAGCCATGGCCGCTTACATCAACTGGGTGGGCAGGGATGTAAAAAAAGGCGACGAACCGGAAGGAGCCGGCTTATATGAAATCGCGCTACTTGACAGGGCTGCCTCACCTGAAAAAGGAAAACTGGTATACGAAACCAGATGCCAAACCTGCCACAGCGAAAACGGGCAAGGCCAGAAAAAAGCTGGCGCCACAGAATATCTTTATCCGCCGCTTTACGGGGACAACAGTTATAATGTAAGTGCAGGCCTGTACCGGATCTCTAATTTCGCGAAGTTTGTGAAAGCCAACATGCCCCTTGGCGCGACTTACGACAAACCCATACTTTCTGATGAGGAAGCCTGGGATGTGGCCGCGTATGTAAACTCCATGCCACGGCCGCAAAAAACATTCAAGCAGGACTGGCCTGAAATAGCAGACAAACCGTTCGATCATCCGTTCGGGCCTTACGCCGATGCCTTCACTGAGAAGCAACACAAGTATGGCCCCTTTCAGGAAATAAAGCAGGCACAGCAAAAAAAGGCACTTTAACTTATTTATACTTTAGAAGCGATCTTTATACTTTGAAAGCACTTCCTTAAAATCATTTCCCAGCCTGATTTCAACGGCCATTATACGACCTTAACGCTTGCTGACAAAAAACACGCATCAAGAGCAGAAACCATTTATTTTTGGTACAATAAAGTTACTTTTACTAAGTTATCCTTACTCCTACTCTCTCCTTTTGCCGGAGGAGTTCACACAATTTATAAATGAAAGTTTCCCATACTTTAAAATACCTATTTATACTTCTGCTCGCGTTTAGTTGTAAGTCAACAGAAGTTACTCCCGATAAAACCGATCACCTGGCCTTGGGCAACCCCAGCAACGCTATAACCGATAGCAGCCAACCGGAAAACTACCTGCTTGCCAAGCCACAATATGTTGTATCGTATAGCAAAAGTCGGGGTATACCTAACTGGGTAAGTTGGCACGTGAACAGCACCTGGCTCGGCCAAACCGACAGGCAGGATAACTTCCGGGCCGATGCAACGCTTCCGGCAGGCTGGTATAAAGTAAACGCATCCAGTTACACGGGTACTGGTTTTGATCGGGGGCACTGCACACCTTCCGCAGACAGAACAAGCAGCAGCGAAGATAATGCCGCTACCTTTTTAATGACGAATATGCTGCCGCAAGCCCCGAACCACAACCGCGAAACCTGGGCGAACCTCGAAGAATATACCCGCAAGCTGGTGCAGCAAGGCATGGAGATTTATGTGATTATGGGGGCGTATGGCGCAGGCGGCACCGGTGAAAATGGCTACCGGAAAACAATTGATGAAGGCCGTGTGACCGTACCGGCACGCATCTGGAAAGTACTGGTGGTTTTACCTGAGGGGAATAATGACCTGAATCGCATCAACAGTTCTACGCGCGTAATAGCGGTAGATTCTCCTAACCTGAATTCTGTTTCCGGGGATTGGGCAAAGTATAGAACTACGGTGGATGCCATTGAACAGGCAACCGGCTACGATTTGCTATCGGCCTTGCCAACCAAATTACAGCAAGACCTGGAAAGCCGCCTCGATAACGGGCCAGTCAGGTAAGTATAAAGCGCATAAAAAAGAAAGGCTCTCTGAATAAACAGAGAGCCTTTCATAATATTGAAAACTTACTTTTCAACTTTTAGCCATCCGTTTATACGGTAGCTTATTTCAAAGGGTTTCGTTATTGCTGAAAGTTTTTGATTTTTTTCGGCGTCCGCCTTTATTCTCTATTTCAGAACTCTCCAGCAAGTATAAACCTAGTATAAAAACCGCCCTTCCTGCAAAACAGAAAGGGCGGCTGAAGTATAAAGTAAGCGATACCTACTCTTTTACAATTCTAACAGTGTGTGTTCCTGTTTCGTTACCGGCTTTCAGGTAGTATAAACCTTCTTTCAGGCGCAGTGATGTTAAGTTAAGCTCGAGGCTGTTTCCTTGTAATGCGTGTGTACGGTTGTATACTTCGGTGCCCTGGCTGTTGAAGATCACAACAGTTACTTTCTTGCTAGCTGGTACTTCGCCGAAGCTCATGGTAACATTATCTTTAACCGGGTTTGGATAGGCTGTGAAAGTATAAACGTTCGCCGCAGCAGCCGGAGCTACAGGTGCTGGTGCATCCTCACAAGATGTGGCAACACCACAACTTCCCAATGTAGCACCCTTCGCCAGGAACGATTCTACAAGTTTAGCCGGCACCTGCAGGCTCTTCTCAAGACCTGGTTTGCCGGAGGCGTTGTAGCAGATCTGTACCATGCCATTCTTATAGCTCACATCTACCACGCATACCTGTACCGAATCAGTGGCTGTTCTGCCTATGGCATCGGTTACTGTAACGGTATAAACGGTGGTTTCGGAAGGGCTAACCGTGATAGACTGCCCTGTCTGGCCGTTGCTCCACTGGTACGTATAACCCGGCTTGCCGCCAGTTGCATCGCTTGCTGTAAGTGTAGTTGAAGCCTGCGGCGCATAGCCATAGTATACCGTTCTGTTTTTACCGGCATCAACCGTAAGCGGGTCGGCCAGCTCGAAGCGTGTCACCACTGCCAGGTGGTCGGAGGTGGTGTTGGCGTAATTCGGGATCAGGTTGAACGGAATAACAAGCGTTTCGGTACCAACCAGGTAATTATCATACAACTCGTTGCTGATGGTGATATGGTCGATCACGTTATCCTGTGTGATGAACGAACGCAGGCCAGCTTCGCTTAAAGAAGCCGTTACTGTTTTAAAGTTATCAGAAGACACAAACGGGTTATAAGTTGTAGTGCCTCCTCCGATCGAAACGTCTACATCATCATTATAATCTCCCAGCATTACAATGTTTGCATTCGGGTAATACTGATCCAGTGTATCTTTCAGGGCCTGTACATCAAAGCGTCTTCTGGTTAGGTCTGCGCTGGCAGAACCGGATTTTGCGTGGATGTTGATCAGCTGGTATCTTTCTGTTACGCCTTCTACGGTTGCATCAACAGTCAGCATATAAGGCAATCGGCCACTTGACCAGAACGAAGAAGGATTACCGCCCGGAATTTTATCCAGTGGTGTGCTAGCGCCTAAACGGGCCGCATCATACATTTCTTCAAAAATAACCTGCTCATCTACTACCGAAATTACAGCTGTATTATACAGGAAACATACTTTCTGAGCCGGGAAAGCCGGGTCCTCGCCATCAAAAGAATAAGAATAACGATCGGAACAAATACGCTTGTAACCAGGCAGCATATCTACCAGGCGTTGCAACAGGGCTTCATCCGAAATTTCCTGCACTGCAATTACATCTGCTTTTACGCTATCGATCAGTTTAAATGCGTTCTGTAGTTGCAGTTCGTTATCAGCCGGTCCGAAATCTTTTTGCGTAGCGCCGAAAAACTCCATGTTCCAGGTCATAACGTCCAGTGTTTTGGTGATGGCTACATCGGTGCCTTTTGGCAAGTATGGCGCAGTGCCTGGCAAATCGGCTCTGAAGCGCGGGAATAACTGCAACGCACCCCGGAAGCTACCAAGAACGCCTGTTACAGTAACTGCCTCCTGTGGCTTCACGCGGCCAACAAGACTTTCTACATCACCATCGATGCGCAGTTGGGTAGTGCCTGTGTTATCTGTAATGGTATAGTTGCTCTCCGGGAACAGTAAACCGCGTGTATCCGTGAACGTAGCATTCGGGATCGTTACCAGCTGGCCTTCCAGTGTGCTGATCTCGGCAATAGAAACCTGCTTCGAAGCAATCGGATTTTTAGCAACACCTAGGTCTGTAAACCCGATCACATCCACTAGCTGCACCTGCTGGTTAAATGCACCAATAACCGCAATTACCTGCAAGGAATCGCCGATGGCAAAATCTTCTCCGTTATGAACATCAAACTCAAATAAAGCGATACCACCGGTGTTATCCTGTATAAAAGCAGGTCCGCCGAGTTCGCCGGCAGCCGTTAAGGTACCATTTACAATCACTTCGGTACCAAGCGGAAGCTTGCGTGCCTGCGCAATAGTTACTTTTTGTGGTTCAGGGTTTGGCTCTGGCTCCACCGGACCATCGCCGAAGCTCTGCCCAGCGTTGATCTTGTTATAAGTGCTGGCGATGGGCACAGACCAGGTAAAATCAGACGCTTTGAAACCTGAACCGGTTAGCTGTAAAGAAAAACCGATAGGAGTTGTGCCAGTCTCTTCTGGTACAATCGCTGTGCTGGCCATGCCATCTGCCGGGCCACCTACTGCCGTAAAAGCACCTTCGTAGCTTAAGAACTCTACTACCTCACCGTTCGCATTTACCAGCGCAACTGCATCCGGAGATCCGTTCTGTAAATCTTTTATTTCGAAAAATAACGTGCCGTAGCCATTCTGCTGATTAGGCAGCACCCCTGCAAGAGACGTCGTTTTGTAAGGTTTGCCATCATTGCCATTGTACGCTACAATGCTCCAGCCTGCCAGGTCGGTGCCCGCGTTACCGGCTACTTCCACGCCTTCGCCAGCATCGGTGCCAGCGTTATCGTAGTGCAGCTCGTTGATGAACACCACTGCTTGTAAGGGTATAAAGCTTTGCCCGTTATTGACAGCATTGTAAGTAGAGGCGGCTTCCGGCGCCCAGGTAAAATCAGTGTAAGACTTGCCTGTGCCCGTTAACTGAAGCGAAAACCCAACTGGGGATGCGGTACCTTGCTTCACACCGATATCAGTGCTGGTTAATCCGGTTGCCGGTCCGTTGGTAGCTGCAAATGTACCTTCGTAGCTCAGAAACTGCACAACTGCCCCGGCTGCATCTACTAAAGCAATCCCGTCGGGGTCGCCGTTCTGTAAGTTTGCGATCGGAACGAAAACAGTCCCAAACCCAGCCTGCTGCGCCGGAATAGTACCGGATAAATTCTGGATGCTGTAAGACTGCCCGTTGGCTCCGTTATAAGGTACCAGTTTCCAGCCGGATAGGTCAGCGCCAGCCGGGCCCGCTATTTCAATGCCTTCACCTGCATCGGTGCCTACATTATCGTAGTGTATTTCGTTAATAAAAACTTGTTGTGCTGCAGCTTGTAGCGGAAGGCCTAAACCGACCACCAGGCAAGCGGCCTGCAAGCTTCGTAAAATTTTTTTCATTTGAATCTGTTTGTTTAGTTTAACTGAGAGGCAATTTGTAATCTAAATTATAAAATAAAGTATATATTATGTTATTAAAAAATTAAATTTTATTAATCAATCTTGTTTAAGCTATAAAATATATTTTCTTATATATAGTAAATTAGAAGGATACAGGTTGCTATTAAACATCGAACTCTTAAAGTTAGAGCAAGTATAAATTTAAGAGTATAAGAGAATTAACTTCAAGTAAGCAAAAAAATGGTGCCACCATACGAGAATTACGCTTTACAAGAAATGCAGGATTAGCAGCAGCAAATGCAGCGCTCCCCAACTTTCCTGAATAACATGGCCAAAAAGCTGCAGGTAAAAATGAACAGCTATATTCCGGATAAGGTACACGGTGCTATTACTGCCACTATCAAACAGATGGTACGTGCTATGTTGTTTGGTGCCCAAAAGATAAACCGGCAGCCTTTGTTACACGCGCCGCTGCAGGAACGCGAAAGGCTGGTGCAACGACAAATTGAATTCTACAAGAAAGCAGCCGCGACCGAAGGCGGCATCACGGGTGCAGGTGGCTTTTTGCTGGGCCTTGCTGATTTCCCGTTGCTGATCAGTCTGAAAATAAAGATGCTCTACGACATTGCCGCTTTTTACGGATTTGCCCTGGATGATTACCGCGAGCGGATCTATTTGCTGCATATTTTCCAGCTGGCTTTCAGCAGCCACCAGCACCGCCGCGAAGTATACCTGCAAATGCGCCACTGGGAACTACAAAAAAACGATCTGCCCGAAGACATTCACCAGTTCAATTGGCTGCACTTTCAGCAGGAGTATCGCGATTATATTGATCTTGCCAAAATGGCCCAGCTGATCCCGATCATCGGGGCACCGGTTGGGGCAATCGTGAATTATAAACTGCTGAACAAACTTGGTAATACTGCCATGAACGCCTACCGGATGCGCTGGTTCGAGAATCAGAAACTGCTAAACTAGTTAACAGCTTAAAGTATAAGTGGAGAATAAAAGATACAACCAATACTGAAACCCACCCCTAACCCCTCCGAGGAGGGGTTAGGGGTGGGTAAAGTCTACAGTATAAAAGCATTTTGAAGTATAAAAAAAGCGCCGTTCCATAGCCGGAACGGCGCTTTGCAAGTATAAAATCTATACTTTAAAAGTATAACCTATAGGGTCTGGGCTTTAAAGCCGGCTTTCTCTACTACCGCAATTACTTCGTTTTCGGATAAGGAATCTGTTTTAACGGTCAGTATCTTTTCTTTAACGGCTGTATCTACGGCCCATTCTGCTATGCCTTGTGTGTTATCGAGTACGGGGGTAACTTTCTCGATACAGCCGCCGCAGTTTATGTTGGTTTTAAATTTAAGGTCTTTCATATCTTTCTCTTTTTATACTTCTACTAGATGTTACAAAGGTACGGCCGGGCTAGTGGAAAGTGTTTATAGAATTCCGGATTTGCGTTACAGAATTTTGCTGTACATCTATACTTCACACCCAATTATACTTTACAGCTTCCGGGCTTTTAACCTTAAGCTGTTACTAACCACCGACACCGAACTCAGGGCCATCGCAGCACCAGCCAGCATAGGATCCAGCAGGAAACCGTAAACCGGGTAAAGTACGCCAGCCGCAATAGGTATCCCGATCAAATTATAAATAAAGGCCCAGAAAAGGTTTTGCTTAATGGTGCGCACTGTTTCCCGCGACAATTTCAGGGCTTTGGGTATGTGCTGCAGGTCCGATGAAATAAGCGTCATTTTGGCTACATCGATGGCAATATCCGAGCCTTTGCCCATGGCTATACTTACATCAGCCTGCGCCAGCGCCTGCGAGTCGTTTATACCGTCGCCGACCATGGCCACTACTTTACCGGCTGCCTGCAACTCTTCTACAAAAGCCGCTTTATCGGCAGGAAGCACTTCCGATTTATACTTTGTTACGCCCACCTGCGCCGCTACAGATGCAGCCGTTTGTTCGTTATCGCCGGTGAGCATGTACACGTCTATGCCCTGTTGCTGCAATGTTTTGATAGCCGCCGCAGAACTTTCTTTTATCTGATCGGCGATGGCGACAAGGGCGAGTACCTGGTGCTGATTTGCAAAAAAGATAACCGTTTTCGCTTCGGCGCGCAGGCTAGCAGCTTTATCGGCCAGTAAGGTGTCCGGAAGTATAGCCTGATCTGAGAGTAATTTAGGACTGCCGGCAAAGTATACTTTATCTCCGGATTGCGCCCTTACACCCTTCCCGGTTATACTTTCGAAGTTGGTTAAAGTATGCGTTTGTACTTTCTGTTCCCGTAATTTCCGAACGATAGCCTCGGCTAGCGGGTGCTCGGATTGCTGCTCTAAAGCCAACAGTACAGGCAATAAAATTTCTTTCTGATTTTCAGCTCCAGCTGCCCATTGGATGTCGGTTACTTCGGGCTTACCTGCAGTGATGGTGCCTGTTTTATCAAGTATGACCGCGTTTACTTTGTGCGCCAGCTCCAGGCTTTCCGCATCTTTTATCAGGATGCCATTTTCAGCGCCTTTGCCAACGCCTACCATAATAGCAGTGGGTGTGGCCAAACCAAGCGCGCACGGGCAGGCAATAACCAGTACCGTTACCAGCGCCAGCAAACCTTGCGTCAGGCCATTATCGCCGCCCAGCACAAACCAAAGTATAAAACTAAGCAGCGCGATGCCGATCACGATGGGAACAAAGATGCCGGCAATTTTATCGACCAGTTTCTGCACCGGCGCTTTGGAACCCTGCGCCTCCTGCACCATTCTGATGATCTGGGCCAGCATGGTTTCGCTGCCTACTTTCTCGGCCGTAAACCGGAAGCTGCCTTTCTGGTTAATCGTACCTGTGTACACTTTATCACCGGACTGTTTGGCTACCGGCACCGGCTCACCGGAAAGCATGGCTTCATCCACATACGAACTGCCCGAAACCACCAGACCGTCCACCGGAATTTTCTCGCCTGCCCTAACCAACAATAAGTCGCCTTTTTGTACTTCGGAAACCGGTATTTCGCGTTCCTGCTCTCCTTCTATGCGCCACACCGTCTTGGGTTGCAAACCGATCAGTTTCTTAATAGCAGTCGATGTGTTGGATTTGGCCCGTTCCTCAAGCAGCTTACCTAACATAATAAACACAATAACGACAGCAGCAGCCTCAAAGTAAACATGCGCATGCAACCCACGTGCGTGCCAGAACTCCGGGAAAAACGTATTGAAAACACTAAACACGAAGGCAATGCCGGTACTCAGGGCAACCAGCGTATCCATATTGGCTTTGCCATGGCGGGCCTGCTTAAAGGCATTTATGAAAAAGCTACGGCCAAAATAAAACACAACCGGCGCACTCAGCACCAGCATGATCCAGTTGGCGTAAGGCATATTCATGAAAAACATCCCGATCATGAAAACCGGAAACGTAAGTATGGCCGCCGCTATGGTTTTCTGTTTGAGTTGCCTGTAATTATTTTCCTGTACTTCCTCCTGCTTCTCCAGCGCATTTTCCTCGTCCACGATCAGGTCGAAGCCGATGTCCTGCACACTTTTCTGGATTTCTGAAATCGAAATTTGTTTGGGGTTATAAGCAACCTGCAGGGTTTGGGAAGCGAAGTTTACGGCTGCACTGTGCACGCCTTCCTGCGCGCCTACCATACTTTCTACGCTGCCGGCACACGAGGCGCAACTCATACCCGTAACCGGAACCGAGGCTTTTATTTCTGAAGACGCTTTGGCAGCAGTCTTTTTAGTTGATCTTAGCTGTATATTTTCCATAGCTCATTTTATTTATAGCGTTCAGGATAATACAAAGATACATAAAGCCGGAGCCGGGGTGTTACACAATTCGGAAGAAGCGTTATATGATTTTGGTTGTTGGATGGTTTAATTGTTAAGTTGTTGAAAGCTAAATTATTGATTGGCTGAAGTATAGAACTAAGTTCTACCGCAAGTTTGAGCGAAGCGGTAACTTGTGGTTTTGCATGATGTAAGTTTGTAACTTGCTTTCTGCGACAGCAGAAAAACTACTCGTGCTGAAACGGTCATTCTATTTGTCATCCTGTTAAGGATCCTGGTAATGAGTTGCAGATAATTCACAAGATCCTTAACAGGATGACAAATAGCATGAGGCAGAATAGAGATAGTATAAGCCGCTGCCATACTTGCTTTTGCAAAGCAAAGAAGTTACAAACTTCTATTCATACTTAACCACAAGTTACCGCTGCACTCAAACTTGCGGTAGGATCACTTTATGCTTCAACAATCCAGCAATTCAACCATTAAATAATCTTATCAATGGTCTTGCGTTTGTTCTCTTTTATCTCTTTAAAATGGCTGGGCGTCAGGCCGGTTACTTTTTTAAACTGATTGGAGAGGTGCGCCACGCTGCTGTAGCCGAGTTTATATGCTATTTCTTTCAGGCTGAGTTCGTTGTACACCAGCAGCTCTTTTACTTTTTCGATGCGCTGCAGGATCAGGTATTTCTCGATGGTGATGCCTTCGAAAGCAGAAAAAAGCGAACTGATGTAGGAATAGTCCAGACCGGTTTTTTGCGATAAATAATCTGAAGTGTTCACGCGCTGATCTGCTTCGCCTTGCGTATGAATCAGGTCAATGATGGCCAGTTTTACCTGTTCTATCACCTGCGTTTTGCGGTCGTCGAGCAGCTCGAAACCATTATCGGTCAGTACTTGCCTGATCTTCTCCAGGTCGATGGTATCGTTTTCAGCACTGATTTCCGCTTCGCCTAACGATATGTTATGCACTGTATAGCCAAGCCCCGAAAGCTCCTCTGCCACTACCCTGTTGCAGCGGTCGCAAACCATGTTTTTAATAAAGAGCTTCGTGGTGTTCATACGTCAAGTTTATACGTTGTAGGATGCAAAAATTTATACTTCCAGCCTGTGTTTCGGATTAGTAGCTGCTTCTGTTACCTTCAGAATATCGCTGCTGATCTTCTGAATAAAATCGAGGTGCTCCTGTAGCGCTGCATCTTCAGGTATGGTAACAACCTGGTCTGCCATTTCGGGCAATAATTTTACCAAATGCGCACTTTTAGCAGCCGGGTTCAGCGCATTTATACTTTCAGAAAGCAGGTGCAGCGACCGGCGGACCGACCGGAGCATATCCGGAGCATAAACGCCGCTTGGACGTTCCTGCACGCTTGCCCCCAGGGCCGCCATACTCGACGACAGCACATGCGTCAGTACCCTGAATTTGTGCACTTCTTTGCTGCGCCACTGCTTGCTGCGCGGCTCCGAGAGCATCCGTTGGAACGCCGCAGAAAGGTTGGCCGAGCTGACGTATACTTCTTTTCGGGCCAGTTTATATTCCAGTATGTTGTCTTCTTTCCCGGTCATCAACTCGCCGATGCGCCATAGGTAGTCGCTGTTAGCCTTTAAAACATGCTGCATAAAACCTTTTATAAGCTGCGACTCCCAACTCGGAAACAGGAAGTAACTGGCCGAAAAAGCAATCCCTGCCCCGATAAAAGTATCCACGATGCGCTCTTGTACCAGATCTATGCCGCCCACACCCATAAACGAGAACAGGATGAGCACAAAAGGCGTCATGAAAATGACGCTGATAGTATAATTAACCCGCTGGAAACTGTACGTACCTACCATCAGGAAAAGCAAAAGTATAAATTGGGCCGTTTTATCTTTTACAAAGGCCAGCACCAGCACCCCGATCAGACCGCCGATCAAGGTGCCAACAATACGCTCGTAATTACGCTGTTTGGTTAAGCTGAAACCGGGTTTCAGGATAACGATGATGGTGAGCAGCACCCAGTAACTATGCGGCCCGTAGGCCAGAAATTTGGTAAGCAGAAAGCCAAAAAAACAAACCAGCGCTACCCGGAACGAGTGCTTGAAAATAGAGGAATTAAACGTCAGGTTCTCTCTGATCTTTTTAATGTCGAAGCTCTGATGGGATACAAAACGGTCGTAATCCAGCATGTTCGGTTTGTTCAGCGGATTGGCCGGTCCGGCATTCAGGAAACCCATGATGGCGTGCAGGTGCTGTGTCAGGCTGCGCAGGTTTACCATTATTTTTTTCAGAACCAGCAGGCTGCCGGTATTTCCTTGCCTTTCCAGGGCATCAATCTTCTGCTTTAGTTCGTCGAGTTGCGCATTCAGGTTTGGCAGGCTTCTGTAGCGCGTATTCGATTGGATGGCAAAACCGATGTTATCGAGTTCGTTGGCAACTGCCCGGATATGGCTGGCTACATCCGGCAGGATACCGGTATTCCCGAAGCGTTCCCGGATCATGGCATAATCAAATGCGTTGGCCAGGATCTGCTCATACAGATCCATCAGATCAACAAAGGTCAGCAGTAAAGCGCGGCTGGCATGAGTGGATTCCTTAACAACAACCCTGGTTTTGAACAGAATTTCCCGGACGGCATCTTGTTTTTCGCTTACCTGCACCTGCTGCGCCACCAGCTTTTTATAATCGTCTTCGAGGTTGGTATGTGTGTTGTAGAAATCAGCTTTGATGCGAAGGAATTTGGCTACTTCGTGCACGCATTCGCCAAGGGCCTGTTGTGCCGCTAAATAGGGCCGTATCTGGAAAAAGAGTAAGCTCAGCACAGCATACCACACGCCTCCGGCCATAATAAGCGCACTGTAACCGGGTACTTCTGCCGGTGTCAGGGCGGTATCCATCATCAGGATCATCACCAGCAAACCCGACGTGCCCAGCGCAGCCGCGCGGTTCCCGTACACCAGAAACATCGAAAACAGGAAGCTTAGCAGCAGTACTTCCAGACCCAGCAACCATACATACAAACGGGCAAAACCCGTTAGCATGGCAATTACAAAAATAAGCAAACTGCATAGCAGCATAGCATTGCGCTTGTGCAGTACCGGCCCGGGGGTATCGGTTATACTCACACAAAGTGCGCCCAGCGAAAGAGTAAGCCCGGTTTGGAACTCGTTAAAATGCGCAAACACCAGCGAAGGTAAAAGTATACCCAGTGTAATGCGCAATCCGTCGGAAAAGTATTGGCTGAAAAAAAAGTGTCTGATCTCGCGTGTCTGGCTATTCATAGCAAAGGTAGGGCCGTGCAACAGCGTACATTATTGTTTAGGGTAGCGTTGGTAGCCGTGAAGCTACTTATTTATATCATGCTTTGCAGCAAAATACAGTTCAGAATTTTATACTTGCTGCTGCAAAGCTATACGTTGGGCAAGTATAAAGCTCAACGGAGCCGCTCTGCACAAAAGCAAAACGGCTCCGTTGAGCATGAAGTATAATTCAGATTAACCCTGGCGTACCAATTGGATTTCGCCGTGCAGCTTAATATCATCGCTTACTACTACGCTGCCCGCTTCGGTCACAGCATTCCAGGTGAGGCCAAATTCTTTGCGGCTTATTTTGCCTTCTACGGTAAAGCCCGCTTTGGTCTGGCCATAAGGGTCTACCACAATGCCGGCATATTCCACATCAAACGTTACGGGTTTCGTCGTTTCACGAATGGTGAGGTCGCCGTGAAGTTTTGCGCTGCCTTCGCCTGTTTTCTCGTATCTGTTCCCTTTAAAAATAAGCTGCCCGTGGTTGTCGGCATCAAAAAAGTCAGCAGATTTCAGGTGGGTATCGCGCTGCTCGTTGTTTGTATTGATGGAGTCGATATCGGCCGTGAACATAATTTTGGTAGCAGTTTCGAAGTTATCTCCTTCTGTTTCTACTTCCAGGTTAAATGTCTTAAAATAGCCTGTTACAGTCGTGATCATAAGGTGCTTTACCTTGAACTGAATTTCGCTGTGGGCCGGGTCGATGATCCATTTTACATTTGCCATGGTTTTTTCTTTAGGGATGAAAACAAGTTTAGAAGGCTTTCTTAGTACCTACCTGCTGCTTATATGGTTTTCCGTTCCTTTTTGTTTCGACGAATATTATGGGCAACCTGACTTTTACCGCTCATACTTTATCCGGGCACATGCAGACAAAGTATGATTTGAAAACTTATGCGGCCAGCTGCGGTATCGTGATCCGGAACCTGGTACCAACGCCCGGCTGGCTGGTCAGGGATATTTCGCCGCCAAGCGCTTCTACCTGCGTTTTAACCATGTATAACCCTATGCCGCGCCCTTCTACGTGGTAATGGAACCGTCTGTAAAGCTTAAATAACTGGTCACCGGCTTTCTCCATATCTATCCCAATGCCATTGTCCTCGAAGTATAACGTACGCGTTTTCTGGTCACTTTCCATATAAACCTGCACATGCAATGCTCTTTCCGGCGATCTGTACTTGATGGCGTTGCTGAGCAGGTTATGGAAAATGCTGTACAGGTAGGCTTTGCTGGCAGTTATGGTAATATCGCGCGGCACCAGGTTTTCCAGGATAGCACCTGATTCTTCGATTTTTTCTTCAAGGCCGCTGGCAGCTTCGTTTATAACCTGTGCCAATGGCGCAATCTCGTCTATGCCGGCCTGTGCATTACTTCTGATGGTCAGGATCTTGTTCAGGTCTTTGATCACCATATCCAGGTGGTTGGCTGATGTTCCTAGCTTCGAGATGGCCAGTTCGTATTGCGGGGTTTCCTTGTTCATTTTACCCAACAACCCAATCAGGCCCAGCACATTGGCTACAGGCGCACGTAGGTTATGCGATATAATGTAAGTAAACTGCTGCAGGTCGCGGTTCTGTTTCAGCAACTCGTCTGCCAGCGTGATCAGCTCTTTTTCTTTCTTTTTTTCTTCTGTGATGTCGGTTTCAATAGCAATGTAATTGATCAGCTCACCGCTATCATCAAAAATTGGCGTAATATCAATGGCAAACCATATCTTCTCTCCGTTCTTGCGATAATTCAGCACTTCTTCCGAAAAAGGAATCTTCTCATTAAATTTTTTGTCGATGCGCGCACTTGTTTCCGGGTCTGTGCCGGGGCCTTGCAGTAACCTGCTCGGTACCATGCCAATTACTTCTTCTTTGGTGTAGCCGGTTAAGCGCATGAAGCCTTCGTTTACCCATTCAATCTGTTGTTCGGCGTTCATGATCACCACACCGTTGGTTATTTTGCTGGCTACAAACGAGAGTTTGTTCAGTTCGCGCTCGGTATTTCTGATCTGGCTTACATCCGAAAAATAAATGGTCAGGCCGTTTCGGTGCGGGTACAAGCTATAGCTAAGCGTCAGGTTATGAAGGGCAATATACTCTTCAAAGTATACGGACTGCTGGGAAGCCACCGTAGCCTGACATTTCGCGTAAAATAGCGTATCCACCAACTTCGGGAAGATATCCCAGATGCATTTGCCAATTAACTGGCGGCGTTTTATACCTACATAAGAAGTATAAACTTTATTTACATAACTGTAGCGCCACTCGGTATCAAGCACAAACAGCGGTTTGGTTACGCTTTGTATAACACTGTTAAATTGCTCGGCCTGCTGCCTGATGATCTGCTTGGCGCGTTTAAGCTTTGTTATATCTTTGGCCATGCCCTGTACGCTTACTACCTCGTTCCCTCTGAAAACCGGCGATAGTGTAAAGCTGATATCGCGCTCACTTCCGGATGGGTGGTATACTTTTGCGGCAATCTTTCCGGACTCCCCGTTCAAGGCTTTCTGGAAGGCAGTCATGGCGTGGCGGTGGTATTCGGGGTGCAGAAAACGGGCAAAATGGCTTCCCTGCATTTCTTCCTGTCCGTACCCGATGGCTTTGGTAATGCCCTGGTTTACGTGTTCTACCACTCCTTCGAGCGACAAGCCGAAAACGCCTCCCAGTTGGTTGGCAGCAAACGAAGTATATAATTGTGAACTGTAAATTTCGGTAGCGACAGGTTGGCTTACAGGCTGCTGTACAGTTGGTGTTACCAGGCGCGCCTGCAGCATGATGCCCGAAATAGAAGCATTGGAAAGTTGATTGGTAAGTGTACATTCCAGCCATTTCAGTTCGCCGGATATACTTGAAAACCGCAAGGCGGGCAGACGTATCTCTTTTGCCTGCTGAACAGACTCCAGCGCAGAAGCCAGCACCGGTTGGTCGTGCGGGTAAAGTAAGCGTAAAATATTGGTTCGTCTAAGTACAGTAGAATTTGTTCCAAATATTGCTCCTGCAACCGGATTTATGTATTCGATGTTCCCCCATGGGGTTAGCACAGCAATAATATCGGCACTGTTTTGCACCAGAGAAGCAAACAGTGAGGGTGGCAAAAAGGTATCAGGCATAGAAAAATGTGTTGCAGCCGGCATAGCGAAAGGTGGGTATATCCTTGTGCTATACGTTAATGCTCGAAGATACGGTTTTAATATAAAAAACAATATATTCTAACAATATTTATAATATAGTTTTCTTAATTCTTTATTTAAAAGTATAAATCAAGGATTTGAAAGGTAACTTCCTGGAGATCACACGTAAGATTTTTAATTCAAAACAAATTCCGGGCGCTGTTTGTAAAAGAGACGAACATACTTTACAAATCCGGAAAAACTATTTGCTTCCGGATATATACTTACTGGAACTAAACCAATGGCTAACCTTTTCACACCGCTTACCATACGCAACATCACTTTCCGGAACCGCATTGCCGTTTCGCCTATGTGCCAGTACTCAGCCGAAGATGGCTACACCAACGACTGGCACTTGGTACATTTGGGCAGCCGGGCTGTAGGCGGCGCTGGCCTTGTAATTGCCGAAGCAACCGCCGTTTGCCCCGAAGGCCGCATCACACCAGACGATATCGGTATCTGGAAAGACGAACACATACAAGGGTTGCAGCGCATTGCAACCTTTATTAAAGCAGAAGGCGCCATACCCGGCATACAACTGGCCCACGCCGGCCGCAAAGCCAGCCACCAAAGCCCCTGGAAAGGTGGCAACGTTATACTTGCCGATGAGCCGAATGGCTGGCAAACCGTAGCACCAAGCGCCATCCCGTTTACTTCCGAAGAACCTGCTCCGCTTGCCCTGGATGAAGCCGGCATTCAGAAAGTGATTTCCGACTTTAAAGCAGCAGCAGAACGCGCTTTGGAAGCTGGTTTTGAGGTGATCGAATTGCATGGCGCACATGGCTATTTACTGCACGAGTTTATGTCGCCGTTAAGCAACCAGCGCACCGATAAGTATGGCGGCAGTTTCGAGAACAGGGTACGATTGCTTTTAGAGATAACCGACGAAGTCAGAAAAGTATGGCCCGAGGAATATCCGCTTTTTGTGAGAATTTCGGCTACCGACTGGACCGAGGGTGGCTGGACAGAACAGGACTCCATCGAACTTTCTAAAATATTAGTGACTAAAGGCGTTGACTTGATTGATTGCTCCACGGGCGGAAATGTACCGAATGCAAAAATTCCGGTAGGGCCGCTTTACCAATTGCCTTTTGCCGAAAGTATAAAACGCGAAGCCGGCATTTTAACCGGAGCCGTGGGCATGATCACGACAGCCGAACAAGCCGACAACATCATCTCAGCAGAAAAAGCTGACCTGGTTTTACTTGCCCGCGAACTGCTCCGCGACCCGCATTTTCCGTTGCGTGCCGCACAGCAACTGGGCTACGAAGTAAGCTGGCCACCGCAATACGACCGGGCAAAACCTTACCGTGTACTTTAAATTTCGTATGTATAAATTCTGAAAATATTAACCACTTTAACTCCGGGCAAAATTTTTTAAGCGATGTCAACAAGTTATAAAACCTTAACTGTAAGCCATATTAAAGAAGAAGCGCCCGGCGTTAAAGAAATAACGTTTACCCAGGGCGCCGATCAGGTAACGTATAAACCGGGCCAGTACCTCACACTGGTGCTCCCGACCAAACTGGGCGAGATCAGGAGGTCTTATTCCATCACATCTGCGCCCGCCCTGAACGAGCCGCTGGCCGTTGGCGTGAAACGGATTCCGAACGGTGCTTTTTCGAGGTTTTTAACAGATACACTGCAGGTTGGCGATAGGCTCTTAACCACAGGGGCCGGTGGTTTTTTCACTTTGCCTGATGAGTTGGAAAAGTATAAACAAGTATTTTTTCTGGCGGCCGGCAGTGGCATTACGCCAATCTTTTCGCTTTTAAAAACGGTACTTTATACTTGCCCTGACTTAAAGGTAGTACTGGTTTACAGCAACAGCACAAAAGAGCGTACTATGTTCCGGGAGCCGCTCGAGCAACTCGCCGAAACCTTTAAAGACAGGCTGCACATCGAGTTTTTATACAGTAATTCAGCTGATTTGGCGCGGGCACGTCTGCACAAAGAGTTGCTGCATGATCTTTTGCGCACTTACGCACACGCGCCCTTTTCAGAAACGCTGTTCTACATTTGCGGACCGCTTAACTACCGGCGGCTGTGTTTTTATACATTGCGGCAAGCCGATGTACCGTTAGAGAATATCAGGAGAGAGATTTTTAACACCGAACAGGCCATGCCCGTTATGCTTCCACCGGATACCGAGCCGCACCACGTAACCATACTTTTCAGGGGGCAGGAATACAGGCTAGAGGTGCAGCACCCCACTACTATCTTGCAAGCAGCCCGTGCAGCCGGCATTACACTTTCTTACTCCTGCGAAACCGGGCGTTGCGGCAATTGCGTAGCAAAATGTACCTCTGGCGAAGTATGGATGGCCAACAACGAAGTGCTAACCGAAAAAGAAACTGCTCAGGGCCTTATCCTGACATGTGTGGGCTACCCTGTTGGCGGCGATGCCGTCATCGAACTGGATTAATCATACTTTCCTGAAAATCAGTCCTGAAATCAACCCAATTCATACTTGCAGCAAGTATAAATCGGGTTGATTTTCTCGTTGTAAGCCAGCCGCATCCTGTTGATTTGTTAATAGAAAAGCTTTTAAATTTTTCCTGGCTGGGCTTTCAAAGTATAAATTCCAACTTCCGAAAACGGGATTGCCAGGTTGATCCGATTATTAATACAACTGAAAATTGTTTAGCTTTATCCGGATAAACGAACTGAACTTTATGAAAAAAACCTCGCTCCTACTTTGCCTGTGCGGTCTGTTTTTTACGCAGCCTGTTTTTGCACAAGCTTTAAAAGTAGAAAAAAGCATTTCTAAAAAGCTAAAAAAAGTAAAGCCTGAAAGTATAAAAGGTCACATCCAATACCTCGCCGACGATAAACTGAAAGGCCGCAAACCCGGCACCGAAGGTTACCAGATGGCCGTAGATTATGTAACTGATGAATTTAAGAAAATGGGCGCCGAACCGGGCGGCGAAAATAATACCTACCTGCAGAAAGTACGGCTGCGCACAGCCACTACCGCGCCAAGTGCTACGTTTACAAGTATAGATGCCAGCGGCAAACAAGAAGTTTTAACATATGGCAAAGACTTCTCGATTTACCCGAATCCGCAGGAAAAAAATGTGACCGTAGAAGCGCCGCTTGTATTTGCCGGTTATGGTATTACAGCCCCGGACCTAGGCTACGATGACTATGCAAACGTAGATGCGAAGGGCAAAATTGTAGTTGTGTTGCGTGGCGCTCCGGCCAGTTTCCCGTCTACAGTTTCGCTTTATAGCATGGATATGCTGACTATTCTGGAGAATGCTGCCGCGCATGGTGCGGTTGGTGTGCTGGTTGGTGCTACTGCGCAGGGCGCTACGCCTCCTACTTTTGCAGGCGGCGTTAACAGCGTGATGGGAGCAGATGGCAATGTGGCTTTTTCCAGAAGTTTTGCATCCGATCAGATCAAAATGCTGGGCATGGTAAACTACGAAACCCTGCAGAAATACCTGGCAACAGCTAACCTGAAAATTGACGAAACCATGGTATCGCTTAAGAGCGGAAAAACGGTTTCGGCACCGATTGCTTACTCGGCCAAAGCCAGTTATACTTCCCAGTATAAAGACATCGAAAGCTATAACGTGATCGGCAAAATAACCGGCTCCGACCCTGTCCTGAAAAATGAATACGTGGTTCACAGCGCGCACCTCGACCACATGGGCATCGGCAGACCTATAAACGGCGACTCTATCTACAACGGTGCCCACGATAACGCATCCGGTGTTGCCAGCCTCCTGGAGATTGCAAAGCTCTACTCTAAGATGAAAGTAAAACCGAAGCGTTCGGTACTGGTCGTGATGGTAACTGCTGAAGAAATGGGCCTGCTGGGTTCTGCATACTTTGCTAAATTCCCGACGGTGCCGGCCAAAAGTATAGTAGCCGATATCAATACCGATATGCCTACCCTGATTGCGCCCTTGCTTTCTGTTGTGCCGTTGGGCGCTAACCACTCGTCGTTACAGAAAGAGGTACAGCAAGCCGCTGCATATTTAAATCTGGACGTAGAAGAAGACCCGGAACCAGAGCAGAACCGCTTTATCCGCAGCGACCAGTACAGCTTTGTAACTGCGGGCATTCCGGCCCTGCACATCAAGTATGGCAACAAAACCGCCGATGGCCAGAACAACCTGAACAAAACCGTAGAAGCCTGGCGCGCCACTACCTACCACAAACCTCAGGATAACCCCGATGGCGTTTTCGATTACGATGCCGCTAAAAAATATGTGCAGCTTAACTTCCTGATCAGTTTGCAGGTAGCACAAGCACCTCAACGCCCTACCTGGAACCCCGGCGATTTCTTCGGAACACGCTTCGCGCTTTAAGTAAAGTATAAAGCAGAGATCTTACAAAAGCAGAACGGCCTCCCTGAAAAGGAGGCCGTTCTCGTTTAAATCAAAGTATAAATTTCTAGTTTTCCAGTGTCAGGGCAACGGCAATATCTGCTTTTACTTCGCCCAGGTCAAGTATTAGATCGCCTCCTTCAAGGTGTGAAATAGTAGAGCTTTTAACTGGATAATCCTGCAATGTATTCCAAAGTGTAACCTTAAAATCTCCAGCCATCATTCCCGGCACTGTTACCGAAACCGCTATAGGTGTTGCATCTGGGTTAATCAGGCCTTTGTTCTTAGGCGTGGCATCTTTCCGAAGCAGCCAAAGTATAGCTTGTTTATCGTCGGCGCAGGCAAAGGCGGCAAACGAATCCGAGTTTAGTTTTACTTCTTCGTTCAGATTTTTTCTTCTGAAATTTTTCCAGTCGATGAGCTCGATGAAGCCGGCCATACTTTTCTGGGCTTCCCGCATGCCGTGCGTTAACGTATGGGGCTGGCGATACGGCCAGCGCATGCCGCCACCCGCTCCACCAGCTGCCAAGTGTGCCCATTGTATGTGCCGGAAGTACTCGTCATCAAACGCTTCTGGCAGCATTTTCTGCTTTGTTTTGTACACCTGGATGGGCCCGTGTTCGCTATCAAAAAACGGCCTGTTGCCCTGCAAATGATTGATGGCCTCGCGCACTAATTTGCCTGTACAAATGGCAGATAAAACGGTTTCTTTTGGTTTGTTGATGGAAGCAGCATCATAAAAATGTGTGCTCGCAAAATCCAGCATCGGGTGCCTGAAAATAACGTCGGCTACAGTCGGGTGCTCGTCCAGCACAGGCCCGAAAAGCGATACGGTTTGCGGATGGCTTTTCCCATACAAACTCATTTCAAGTGTTCGTACATGCTGGCTGAGTTCCTGTATAACTTCAAAAAAATTATCAGTTCTGCCTCCCGCGTACGCCGGATGAATCTCGTTCCAGAGGTCCCAGCCAAATAAAACGCCGCTTCCGCCCCAGCGTTCTACCACAAAGGTTAACCTGTTTTTTACGGCTTCCATCGTATTCGGGCAAAACAGCCAACCTGATCTTTTTTTACAGGGGCCTCCGTTTTTAGCGTTGTAGGGATGATGTTTCCACCGGATCCACATCCAGAACGTATCGAAAGGCGTAAGCAGAATCCGCATGTTATACTTGGCGCAGAGCTTGAACAGGTCGTCCCATAACTGCACCATGTTAGGAGAAAAATTACCGGCCGGCCGCTCGAAATAACTATGGTCGTGTTGCGCATATTCCAGCATCAATCGCAAACAAGTCACGCCTTTGCCGGCGAGCCAGGCCAGGTGCCCTTCTACCTGCGCCAGGTTCTTCCGCCTGAAAAGCCCTTCAAAATCCGGCCAGGTAATCGCATCGTTCTGCCCGATCGGTGTCCAGTTTTCCCCGCTTTCGGTTATAAAATAGGGAGCATCCGGAGCCACCTGTATCCAGGGCAGATCATTTTCCAGGGCAAAAGGCTGCATCCGGGCAATGCCGGGCCTGCTGCTTTTTTTGGGTTGTGCGAGCGTGATTAACTGGTCTTCTGTTTCAGTACTAATGACTTCCATTGGTTTTTATGCCTGTGGTAACATCTTCAAAAATGCTTTCTTTCCCGTTCAACTCCAAATCTACTCCATTGCCCTGAAATAGCTGGTTGCGCGTCAGTATCTTTTTATAGAGTGTAAGGGCCTGCGCCACCACCTGGTCCATGTTATAGTATTTGTACGTTGCCAGTCTGCCTACAAAATGTACGTTTGGTGTCTCGTCGGCCAGCTTTTTATACTTGTTGTAGATCTCGGCATTTTCGGGGCGAGGCACCGGGTAATACGGGTCTCCTTCGGCTTGCGGGTACTCGTAAACGATGCTTGTTTTGGTATGCTGCTGGCCGGTCAGGTACTTAAATTCTGTGATGCGGGTATAAGCATGTTCGTTCGGGAAGTTAACTACAGCTGCTTCCAGATGTTTTTCGGTTGGCAGCGTTTCGTGCTTAAACTCCAGCGAGCGGTAGGGCAGTTTTCCGTAAGTATAATCAAAATACTCATCCACCGGGCCGGTAAAGATCATCTCCTTAAACGCAATCGTATCCTGTACATCATGGTAATCGGTGTTCAGCATGATGTGAATATTTGGATGAGCCAGCATTTTCTCGAACATGGCTGTGTAGCCGTGCAATGGCATGGCCTGGTAGGTATCCGTAAAATAACGGTTATCGCGGTTGGTGCGCACCGGCACCCGCGAGGTAACCGATTTATCCAGCTCAGAAGGGTCCATGCCCCATTGCTTGCGGGTATAGTTCCGGAAAAACTTCTCGTACAGTTCGCGGCCAACTTTGCTCACTACCACATCCTCCGACGTACGCACCGGCGATACTTCCTCGGCCACGGATTTAAAGAAATCATCTACCTCAAAAGAAGTCAGGCTGAGGCCGTACAGTTTGTTGATCGTATCAAGGTTAATGGGCATCGGTACCAGTTGTCCGTCCACGCTTGCCAGCACACGGTGCTCGTAAGGGCGCCACGCCGTGAAGTTAGACAGGTAATCAAACACCTCGCGCGAGTTCGTATGGAAAATGTGCGGCCCGTATTTGTGCACCAGAATCCCGTCTGTGTTATAATGATCGAAGGCATTGCCACCAATGTGGTTGCGCTTATCCAGGATCAATACTTTTTTGTTTAATTGCGTAGCCAGGCGCTCTGCCAGCACACTTCCTGCGAAGCCCGCCCCTACTATCAGGTAATCATACATAGTGTGTTGGTTTAAGCAATTTCCATTTTAGTTTGAGTGGACGCGGCATTCTGGCGAATTTTCAGGCTGATCAGATCAACCATGTCCTGCCAGGTCTGGTCCCACGACATGTTGGCCATGAACGTATCTACCTGCTGTGCCCATACTTTGTCTTCGCGTTGCGTGAGTGCTGCTTCGATGGCCTGCACAAATTCTGCTGATGTGGCAGCAATGTGTACCAGTTTTTCTTTACCATACGGCCTCACCACATCGCGTATCGGCGTAGATACCACCGGCTTTCCAGCCGAAAGGTATTCCGGTGTTTTAGTCGGGCTGATAAAGGTAGTGGACTCGTTGATAGCGAAAGGAAGCAGCGCCACATCCCAGCCACTTAAATAAGCAGGCAGTTCCTGGTAAGATTTTCCGCCCAGGTAATGGATATTGGCGCGTTGAGGCAGCATGGCAGGATCAATTTTAACTACCGGCCCAATCATGATCAGTTGCCACTCCGGTCTGGCATCAGCAACGGCTGCCAACAGATCTAAATCCATGCGCTCATCAATCACACCAAAAAAGCCCATGCGCGGGCCTGCTATACTTGCCTGGTCTGCGGGTTGCGGTAATTGTTGTTTTGCCTGTGCAAAATGCGCTTTATCAATACTGCTCGGGAAAGGGTAAATGGCATTGTGCTGGTGTTGTTTGGCTTCGTATAAACTTTGGCCGCCGGTAAACACCAGGTCTGCTTTCTTGAACAATTCCTTTTCAAGGTCTTTTAAACGCTCCGGTGCAAACTTAAAAGCTGCCAGCTCATCCATGCAATCATACACGGTTAGCTGCGGTTTAAAATGAGCCGAAAAGCCCAGGGCCATGGGTGTATAGTACCAGAAAATATAACGGTCCAGCGTTTCAGCTTTAAAAAAGGCATCGAGCAGATCGCGCTGTGCAGCCTCCAACTGGTTATGATCGAAGCCATGCGGAAAGTGCGGCACCACTACCTGTACATTTCCGTCGCGTGCCGAAGTATGAAGTACCGGGTTTTCTGTCTCATCAAAGATCGGCTCTTCGATAAAGTATAAACGGCCGTGTTGCGCAAACCTGGAGAGCAGGTGTTGGGGGCGCTGGTACACAAAATCCCAGCGCAGGTGAGAGAAGCAAACTACATCCGGCATTTGCTGCAAAAAACTGGTGGCTGTCTCTTGCCCTGTACGGGCGATTTTCATAGGTGAAACACTGTCAGTGCTCGTAATGGCGGCGGTATTTTCTTGCAGGTTAAGGGCAGCAGACGAAGGTATGTCTTTATACATATAAATTTGTTTCGGTTAAGATTTACGGGACTTCGGGAAGCGTGCAAGGCCTTTCAGCTTTTTTGCACATAAATCTCCATAAGTACGATTCAGCTGCTAAAAAGTGAACATCAAATCTTATTATATTTCACTTTTTTATCTATTAATATAATCCTATGTTTAGATTTAAAAATTTTGCCTTTATAAAATACAGTTAACTTAAGTTACTTTAAAGATTAAGCATGCTCCTGAAAATAGCTTTAAAGTATGGCCTGGCGCTGGTATTTATTTATACTTTAAGAGCTTGATTTATACTTGATGGATGATCGGATTTTAGATGCTAAGAAAGTAAGCCTTATATTAGCGGCGCAGTTATACTTCTGGTTTTACATCCGGAGTTGATATACGCAGTTTATACTTTACAACACCAACCTATCTGATTATGAGCAACGAAGTAAGAGCGTTAGAACCCAAAGCTTTATGGAGCAATTTTGCCGACCTGAACGAAGTACCGCGCCCCTCTAAAAAAGAAGAACGTGTTATTCAGTTTATGAAAAGCTTCGGCGAAAAGCTGGGCTTACACACGCAGGTAGATGAGATCGGCAACGTGATCATTAAAAAACCGGCCAGCCCCGGCATGGAAAACCGCGAAACCGTTGCGCTGCAAAGCCACCTGGATATGGTGCATCAGAAAAATGCCGACACCACATTCGATTTCAATACACAGGGCATCCAGATGTATATTGATGGCGATTGGGTAAAAGCAAAAGGCACTACGCTGGGCGCTGATAATGGCATTGGCGTAGCGACTATTATGGCGCTACTAGCCTCAACTGATATTGCGCATCCTCCCCTGGAAGCTCTTTTCACGATTGATGAGGAAACTGGTATGACAGGTGCCTTAAACCTGAAAGGCGGTTTGCTGGATGCCAGCATCATGTTGAATCTGGATACCGAGGACGACCGCGAACTGACTATCGGGTGCGCCGGCGGCATCGATATAAACGCAACCGGAAAGTATACTTCCGACACCCTGAGCGGCGACCATAAAAGCTACAAATTAAGTATAACCGGCTTAACCGGTGGCCACTCGGGCATGGATATCCACCTGGGGCGCGGCAATGCTAACAAACTGATGAACCGCCTGCTGGCTGGTGCTGTCACGGCGCATAACGCACGCATTGGCTCTATAGATGGCGGCAGTTTACGCAATGCCATTCCGCGCGAGTCGTTTGCAATAGTAGCTGTTCCGGCTGCCACTGAGGTCGCTTTTAAAACTTATATTACCGAGCAAACGCAAATACTACAGGCGGAATACAACATCACAGACCCAAACATACAGGTAACACTGGAAGAAGCCGAAACGCCAACAGAAGTTCTGCCAACTGCGCTGCAGGCTACTTTTATCCGGGCCATTTATACGTGTCCGAACGGCATTCACCGCATGAGTCCGGCCATTGAAGGCCTGGTGCAGACGAGCAATAACCTGGCACGTGTACTTGTAAAAGACGGCACTTACCTGATGCAATGCCTGACCCGCAGCTCCGTAGATTCAGAGAAAAATGACCTGGCGATGGCCGTGCAAAGCGCTTTCGAACTGACAGGCGCTACGGTTAGCAACAGTGGTTCTTACCCGGGCTGGACGCCAAAACCAGATGCTGCCATCGTTAAAATTATGAGCGACCTGTACCGCCAGAAATTTAACGAAGCGCCTCACGTTAATGCCTGCCACGCCGGCCTGGAGTGCGGCATTTTAGGGGGAAACTACCCTGCCATGGAGATGATCTCGTTTGGGCCAAACATACAGGGCGCACACTCTCCGGATGAAAAAGTACAGATAAGCTCGGTTCAGAAATACTGGGATTACCTGCTCGATACTTTAAAACAAATTCCGGTTAAAGGTTAATCCAGATACTTTTCAAAGTATAAATCCTTAAATTTTATACTTTGAAGCTGTTTAGCGTTTTTAACTAAATAAATTTTTGCGGCCCTTGCTGCGTGTTTTCACCAGCAAGCACTTCAAGTTTAATGTATAGTTGTGGGTGAAAACACCAACAACGGCGGGTTAAGGCGCTGTAATTGAAAACGCTAAACAGCTTTTTTTGAGAAGCTTTCTTGAAACCTGAAATACAAATCCGGAAATGAAAGCAAAACATCAGTTTTAGCGGACGTTATAAAAGAAACCGAACATGAAAAAGACACTTATTGCAGCCACATTTTGCGCGTTTATTTTTACAGCCTGCTCCGAGCAAAAACCAGCTACTGAAGGCCAGGAAACTGCCCAGGCAGAACAAGCATCAGAAGATTCCGAAGCAGAAACCGTAGTGGTGGAAACACCGGATTTTACAGCTACCGGCGGACCGGTTAAAATGCAGGTGGAACAATTGCTCACAGATTATATTACCCTGAAAGATGCCCTGATTGAGTCGGATGCGGCTACTGCCAAAACAGCAGCCACTACCGTACTGACAGCTGTAAATGCCATTCCGGTTGCGTCGCTGGCAGGTGATGAAAAACAGTATACCGAAGAAAAAACGCAGGCCATAAAAGATGCTGCCACCGCTATTTCCGGCTCTGCCGACCTGGGCGTGCAACGTACACATCTGCAGCCTTTGTCTGAAGCTACTTATGCGCTGACTAAAGCATTTGGCGCTACCGATCAGAAGCTATACTACCAGTATTGCCCGATGGCCTTTGATGACAAGGGCGCTTACTGGATCAGTACGGAAGAGCAGGTGCTGAACCCATACTTTGGTGATGCAATGCTGAAATGCGGCACTAACAAAGAAGCATACAACTAATTTATAAGTTTATACTTTGCTGAAAGCGGAACAGGCTATCCTGTTCCGCTTTTTTGTTTTATAGCGTATTCAGGATTCGTACATTCTATAACTTTTCCGTTATCCATTCTGCTTTATACTTTGAAGCAACATTCCGTTTCATCCTTAAAATAGAATGGTTGGCCGGTTAATTTCTGCTATTCGTCTACTTCTCGTTTCCCTCAGGCAACCACTGCCCTGCTTCCTACATCTTTGGTTCATAAGTTAAAAAGACTAACTCTACATCGCAGCAATCATTTTTAGCTAATTGATTTTCAATTAATTAAATGCAATTATACTTTCTATACAAAGTATAATCTGGTTGAGCGATAAAAAAGTAAGGTTCGTCTAAAACTATACTTTAAATCTAAACAGTACCTTGCTATACATAGTACTTTAGTATAAGTTTGCATCAGTACATTAACACTCGCTAACAAAATAACACTATGAAAAAATTGTATCTCTTTCCTGTTTTGTTTTTATGTATGCTTCTGGGAGCGGGCCCTGCCCAGGCCCAATCCGGAAGTATGCTTTCCGGAACTATCGCCGACGAAAAAGGGCAGGCTGTTGGTTTTGTGAACGTAGCTGTTTTAGATGCTGCCAGCGCTAAGATCGTTACAGGCGCCATTGCTGATATGGACGGAAAGTTTGAGATCAAATCTCCGGCTACCGGCACCTATCTTCTGAAACTGACAAGCCTCGGCTACGTCGAAACCAAGACAGCTGTTTTTACTGTTACGGGTCCTGAGTTTTCGAAAGATTTCGGAAAGATACAACTGAAGTCTGATGCCAAAACACTGAAGGAAGTGCAGGTGCAGGCCTTGCGCCCTACAGTAATTACGCACCCGGATAAAATGGTGGTCAGTGTTGAGAACACGGCCATGGCATCGGGCAGCACAGCTTACGAGGTACTCACCAAATCGCCGGGCGTTTGGGTTGATCAGGATGGCAACATACAGCTGAATGGCAAAGCAGGAATCCAGATCATGCTGAACGGCAAACTATCCTACTTAACAGGCAAGGAGCTGCAAACTTTACTGCAGGGCATGTCCGCTGAAAACATCAAAGACCTGGAGATCATCACTAATCCATCGTCAAAGTATGATGCGGAAGGCGCTTCGGGCATCATCAACATAAACCTGAAAAAGAACATTGATTTTGGTTTGAACGGCAGCGTGTACGGCAACTATACCTACAACAAACTGAATTCATATTCGGCAGGTACCAACTTCGGTTTTAAACAGGGCAAATGGAACACCACCGCCAGCCTCGATTTTGCAAACCAGTTGCGTTACCGCGATATAAACACCAACCGCATCATCATGGACAAAGGCGAAAAAAGCACACTGCTACAGGACGGTTACGACGAGTCTGAGCGCATTTCTCCTTCCCTGCGCTTCAACACCGATTATGATATCACAGACAAGCACAGCATTGGTTTTATGGCACGACTGGCCCATACAACGAGCAGCGATGTGTTCCTGACAGCGACAAACCAAACGCTACAAAATGCAGCCGAAAACAAGTTTATTGATGCCAGAAATGAGGCAGATGGTACTTATAAAAACGGTACGTTTAACCTGCATTACATGGGCAAATTAGATACAGCCGGCACTACCCTGTCTGCGGATCTGGACTTTGTAAATCTGGTGAACGATGACCAGGCGGAGTTCTTTAACCGCACCATTTTCCTGTCCGGAAACCAGGCAGATGCAACTGAACTTCTACAAAACGACAACCCCACCAGTTATAACATTTATGCTGCGAAAGTAGACTTTACCAAACCCCTTACCAAAACTACCAAACTTGAACTGGGCGCAAAAGCAAGCCATGTAATTTCGGATAACGAACTGCAGTTTTATGTTGTGAACGATGGCCGACGAAATCTGGACCCGAACAGAAGCAACCACTTTATTTATACCGAAAACATTTATGCTGCTTATGCCAACTTATCTGCAAAACTGGGCGATAAATGGACGATGCAGGCTGGCTTACGCGCTGAACAAACCGAATCGGAAGGCGACCTGAAAGACAAAGCTCCGATTAACAAACGTAGTTACCTTAATTTTTTCCCGACCTTGTTTCTGCAGCAGAAAGTGAGCGATAATTACCAGATAGGCTACAAATTCAGTCGCCGCATAAACAGGCCGCATTACGAAAGCCTGAACCCATTCGTTTTCTACCTCGATAAATTTACATCGGCACAGGGCAACCCGAACCTGAAACCGCAATACACCAACTCTTTTGAAGTAACCAACACGTTTAAGCAGACCTATAACCTGATTTTGAGCTACGCCGAAACCAAAGATTTTATGGGCGAAGTACCGATGCTGGTGAAGCGTATGGTAGAAGAGAACGGCGAAATGAAAGAAGAAATTGCAACTGTTTTTCTGCAGCAAAACGTGGAAGATTTGCGCAACGCTACCGCTACACTGGTTGCTCCTGTACGAGTTTCCAAAAGCTGGGAAATCAGCAACAACCTGATTCTGATGTATAATCGTTACAAGAAAGAAATTGCCGATGAGCCGGTGTTAAACGAGAAAACAACTTTCTTCTTCAACACAAACCACAACATCAGGCTGCCTTATGGTTTCGGCTTGGAGCTTTCCGGACAATACCAGGGCCCGGCCGCATACGCACTCTACGAAGTAAAAAGCACCTGGTGGGCTGATGCAGGCTTGAAGCGTTCTTTTAAAGACGATAAACTGACCCTGACCCTGAATGTAACAGATATCTTTAGAAGCCGCACCATGAACGTGGATACCTACTTAAACGGCAACTTGAATGCCATAGAACAGTACCGCGGCACCCAGGCCGTGCGCTTCAGCCTTCGCTATAAGTTTAACAAAGGCAAATCGTTTGAGCAACGCAAACGCGACACCAGCCTCGACGAGCTGAACCGTACCGGAAATTAAGATTCTTATGATTTTATACTTTGCCGGCAGCAGATTTATACTTGCTGCCGGCTTCGTTTTTATACTTTGCGATTGATTTATACTTTGGTTGATCAGCCAGAAATTAGCTGTTTAGCATTCAGATTTACTTATTGAGGAAACGGTAAAAGATCATCCCGCCAATTGCATAGAGTACGCCATCCACCCAATCGGAAGTATAACGGGGCATAAAACCAGGAAAGAAAACTTCGAAAGCAAGTATAAAATACACGACCGTAAAAACCACGTGGTACCACGCAAGCCGTAATTCAGAACCGTAAAAAAGACGAAGCAAGTATAAAGTGATGGTTAGTACCAGGGGCAGGCAAAGCAGATCATCAAGGTAATTTATTATCCACCACGGTCTTGGTAAGGCCAGCCAACGCCAGCTTACGTGCCCAGCATAAATTGCCGCCAGCACCCAGAATAAGGGAGAAACAGTGTGCCAGATTCTTAGCCAGCCAGAAATGCGATAAGCCACAGAATAAGCGAGATAATGGAAACAAAGGCAAGCTGAAAGCCCAGCCCTATCCTTTTGAAAAACTTAGTATACCACGCATCATCCGGATCGACCTGAATAAAATTAACGGAGAAACGCTCTTTTTCTTCTTGTTTGCGCACTTCCTGTGCTTGCTGGCTGGCTACTTTAACCGGGTCCAGTATCTTGTGGCAATGTTCGCAGCGGTCAGTTGGGTTCTGGTTCCAGCCGGACCATTGGCCGCAGTGTGGGCATTTCTTGCTGGCTTTCATAAAGTATAAATTTATTTGTGGCAGGTAAACCTAACCTGAAATCGTGTAAAAGAAAATCAAATGGCAGCATTCTAATTTACTCTATTAGTAAACAGGCAAGTATGATTTTAAGGGGTCTAGAGTAAATTTCAGGTAGTAATAGCTTGATGATTTACTGGCTTACAAAGTATCCATTATCGGAAATTGCTTGTCGGGTTGGCAGGCCGTATAAGTAGCCAGAGAATGATGCCCAGCGGCCAAGATGGCAGAAATGCAACCAGCAGCGCTATTAAAATACCGGATTTCCCTCTGCGTTCGGCATCGCGGTAGGCCCAGATAATGCTCCAGACATAAAGTACCAGAATCACAATACCCAGCACAATTCCTAAAAGCCCGAGCCCTAAGATTAACTCTCCCATTACTTTACATTCATTGGTTTACCTTATTTTTTAACGAAGTAAACACATGTTGGTTTAACATCGGCCCCGCCCAGACGTACGCTTTAGTAAATGTAACTTAAAAATAATGCCATGGGCCTGAAGAATATAGTAGACAAAGTAAAGGAAGAAATTAAGGTGTTGCAGGGCGATGCCTCGAAAGATAAGGTTTATGCCAACGAGCAGGAATTTGCCGATGAAGCTGCCGCATTAGCCGCTTTTAAACGGAGCCAGGAGAAATTATTTGATGTAAACAGGTGGTCAGAACTGGAAGGTTTTAACTCTACCTTTACACTGTATGATGCCAACGGAAATCCGGCAGAAAACGAAGTGGCGCAGGAAGGCTTTTATATGCAGATCATACTTCCGGCCTCTCCGATCGAGAACTGGGTACGCATAACTGATGTACGCCGGCAAGACAACCTGGTGGAATTTACCGTGCACCCCAGCGAAAAGCCAAAGCCAACCAACGAAGGCAGGGAGGTAACCCAGCACTTTTTTGTAAAGGAAGCCAGCAGCACGTTCCGGGTAACCAAAGAAGGCATCAAACTGGCCGCTTTCGAAATCGGTAAGAACGAGACCATCAACAACACCGGCGAAGAGGCAGGTAACAGAGCTTTACTGAATACGCTGGTGGCAGAAGGCGGCTGGGCAGGTGTGCAGGCGCTGCAATGGGATAAGCTTACCCGCTACCTGGTACATTTAGAAGAACCTCCGACAGCAGATACAGCTAACGCTTAAATCTTCGTTTAAACAAAAACCCCACGCTGCCTACCTCATAAGAGTTGTGCAGCGTGGGATTTTATACTTGGATCGTATGCTTGTTACAGAAGTTCCTGGTATAGTTTCTTAGATTTTACGCGCAATGAAAACCAACCGTAATCAGCTTTCAAAGTATGGAAATTACTGCCTTCGATGATGCCGTTAACGCTTTTGCCGTTCAGCTCTTCAGCAATAATTTTATCTTCAATCACAAGAAAATCTTTTACCAACCCTTCCTTCACAAAAGAACATTCTACGCCTTTAGTGTTGTAAGTCAGTACCAGTGTGTTGCTGTTTGCTAAACCCTGTTGTATTTTCTCTAATTCCTTCATAAATAATTATTGATCTAAGGCTATAAGTAATATTGGTAACAGTTAGTTCCTTAATATATAAATATTTTTTCAAACAAGTGTACTATTGGCTTAACTATCAAGGTTAAGTTAAACCTGAAAGTATAAAAGTTAAGGTTTACGGTCTTTTCCTTGTTGATGTAAGAATATATTATGTGTTAGTATACTTTACACCTCCCACAACCAGTTAATGCGGAATTTAGAAGCAAAGCAAATATCGGTTGGATGGAGCATACTCCGATTTTCAGGGAGATTTCCAGAAGATGCTGATTGGTTATTTTGAACAGATATGGTTTGAGCAGAAGTTTAACCTTGAAAATAAATACAGTACTGAACGGTTTTAAAGGGGCTTTTTGGAAAAAAAGTATAAAATAAAAATGCGATAGTGAACAATTTAGCCTACCTTAACGTCTTCAGTGTATAATTAACAACATCATGAACAAAGGAACAGTAAAATTTTTCAACGATTCTAAAGGATTCGGATTTATCAAAGACGCAGATTCAGGACAAGAGTACTTCGTACACATCTCTGGACTAGTAAACGAAGTTCGTGAGAACGATGAAGTAACTTTCGACCTGCAAGAAGGAAGAAAAGGACTAAACGCGGTAAACGTAAAGCTGGTTTAGTTTTAAACTATAAACCATCAAACAAAAAAGGCCTTGCTTCACAGCAAGGCCTTTTTTGCGCCCGCTATTTCCGCTCTGATAAGAGGTTAGGTTGTTGGGTAAAAAAAACACCTGAACTCTTTAAGCGCATAATTTTCCCGTCTCTGCCTGCGCTTTCGCGTATATCCAAAAAACATACGACGAACAAATGAAACAGACAACTCAAAACTATACTTTAAAAGCATTGGGCATGGGCGCTATTGCAGGCATGCGTGCGCTTTCGGCCCCTGCCATACTCAGCAACGAATTACAGGACGCCCCTACCGCTTTGCTTGCCAATAGCCCCTTGCGTTATTTACAAAAAGGCCCGGTAGCAACCGGACTTAAATGGCTGGCCGTAACCGAAATGGCCGGCGATAAAGTACCGAACTCACCAGACCGGATTGCCTTGCCGCAGATCGGGGTGCGCGCTATTTCAGGCGCTGTAGTAGGGGCTACCATCTTTACTGTAAACAACGATAGTCCGCTAAAAGGCGCAGCACTCGGAGGTGTAGCTGCCATTGCCGCTACCTATGCCACTTTCTACCTGCGCAAAGCGCTACATGATAAAGGCAAGGTTCCGAATTTAATCTGTGGATTGATCGAAGATGGCATCATGCTGAAAAGCGGCTTAGCCATCGCTAAAAAGTAATTCATACTTTCTTTAAATCTGCCGGCTGGTGATTTATACTTTAAAATCATCAGTCGGCAGATTTTATTTTAGCACCCTGCAGCTGATTTCAACATAGGTTATCAATGCATACTTTCCCTTGTTTTCATTTATACTTCTCAAAGATGATTTCCAATATACAGCATTCTGATAACGCCAACTTCTGAACAGTAAATAACATTAATCACTTTTTGAGCGAAAATTTATACGCATCTTTGCAGGAGTTTATACGCAACCACTGCATCATGAAAGTTGAACAGATTTATACCAGTTGCCTGGCTCAGGGCGCTTATTACATCGAAAGCAA
This sequence comes from Pontibacter arcticus, assembly GCF_003284895.1. GTDB lineage: Bacteria > Bacteroidota > Bacteroidia > Cytophagales > Hymenobacteraceae > Pontibacter > Pontibacter arcticus. Next base: position 242,735 of record NZ_QMDV01000004.1, on the reverse strand, counting down.
CGGCGAAGCTGCCATCATCGACCCGCTCCGCGATATTGAACCCTACCTGCAAAAAGCTGCCGGCAACAACGCCACCATCAAATATGTACTCGAAACACACTTCCACGCTGATTTTGTATCCGGGCACATAGACTTAACCAAAGTAACCGGCGCAACGCTGGTTTTCGGGCCGAACGCGCAGCCCTCTTACCCTGCCCATATTGCCAAAGACGGCGAAGAACTGAAAGTGGGTAAGCTGACCCTGAAAGTGCTGCACACACCTGGCCATACATTAGAATCTACCACGTATTTGCTGCAGGACGAGAACGGAAAAGACCTGGCACTATTTACCGGCGATACACTGTTTATTGGCGATGTTGGCCGTCCTGATCTGGCTGCAAAATCGGACCTTAGCCAGGCTGACCTGGCCGGTATGTTGTTCGAGTCGCTGCGCACGAAGATCATGCCGCTGGCAGATGATGTGGTCATTTATCCAGCGCATGGCGCGGGCTCTGCTTGTGGAAAAAACATGAGCAAGGAAACATCTGACACCCTCGGAAACCAAAAGAAAACCAACTACGCCCTGCGCGCTGATATGACGAAGGCGGAATTTATTGCAGAAGTTACCAACGGACTCCTTCCTCCTCCGGAATATTTTCCGGTTAACGTACAACTGAACAAACAAGGCTATATCAACATTGATACGGTGCTTGCCAAAGGCCTGCAGCCTTTAACAGTAGCTGCGTTTCAAAATGAAATAAATAGTGCGAACGCACTGGTGCTGGATACCCGCAAACCGCAGGATTTTGCTGCCGGCTTTATTCCTAAATCAATAAATATCGGGATTGATGGCGGCTTTGCGCCCTGGGTAGGCACTTTGTTACCGGATGTGCACCAGCCTATCATATTAGTTGCAGATGCAGGCCGCGAGCAGGAAGTAATTACCCGCATGGCCCGCGTTGGGTTCGATAACATACTTGGCTTTCTGGAAGGCGGAATTGCTGCCTGGACTGCTGCCGGAAACAAAACTGAAACCATCACCTCTATTGCAGCGGATGCGTTTGCAAAAACCTATGCTGAGGATGATACAATTGCTGTAATTGATGTGCGCAAGCCCGGCGAATTTGCTCCGGACCACATTGTAAACGCTAGGAACCTGCCGCTCGACTACATACAGCAGCAACTTGAGCAGTTTCCGAAGGGTGAAACGCTATATATCCATTGCGCGGGTGGTTACCGTTCTATGATCGCAGCTTCCATCCTGAAGCACAAAGGCTTTACCGATCTGGTTGAAATACAGGGAGGTTATGCTTCCATCAAAAACACAACTATACCACGCCATATAGCTGCAACTGAAGTATCGGCTTAAAAGAATAATAGAGTACATTATAAAAAAAGCGCCTCCTGATAAAGAGGCGCTTTTTTTATTACCAGTTCTGTTCGTGGTTTCTTCTGTATCTGTTCTGATGATCCTGATTTCTGTAATTATCTGAATCAGGTTGCCTTATACCCTGTCCGTATGCATTGCGGTTTTCGCCGCCGCCATAACCTGATGCGGATGTGTATTGTGTTACATTGCCTCTGTCGCCGCTCATGGCGCCGTACTCAGGTGCTCCACCAAACCCGCCATGTGCACTGTAATTAGATCCTCCGAAGGCAGCACCGCTGTAACCGCTCATTCTTCCGGAATTGTAGCCTTGCTCCTGCTGATATCCCGAACCTGATGAATTTCCGAATTCCGGGACGCCGTAGCCCTGCCGGATATCGTCTAACTGGTGGTGCTCGCGACGTACCTGGTTATCATAAGCGTTCCTTAATTGTTGGTTGTTGCGCTGGTAATTGTTGTACGCTTCGTTATCGAAATCGTGGTTGCCGGAACGGAGTCGGGCGTGGTTATCATACTGGCTCATATCTTGGCGGCGCTCTTCTATACTTCGGCCATTAAAATTGCTGTCTGGTCGGCGGTCGTGGCCTCTCCCGAAATCGTTGTGGTAATTCTGGCCGTGGCTTTGGTTGCGTCTGTTTTCTTCGCCTACACCTCCGTGGTAATAGTTGTCTTGCTCGTATCTTTCCATAGCGTTGTTTATTAAATTGAAGTATGAATTAGTTTGAAACTATACTTTACGTTTTAATCAAAGTATAAATCTGAAAAGTATATAATACAAAAGCCTGCAACATGGCAGGCTTTTGTGAGTGTGAATAGGGTTCCGTACGACTTAGTATCTGTCGTTCTCGTCCCAGTTTCTGCCACGGCCGGAGCGTGGATTCACATTGTTATCGGAGTTATAGCTTCCATGGCCAGACTGGCTTCCGGAACCATAGTTGCCCTGGCTGCTGCCTGAGCTTCTGCCATAACTAGAGTTAGAAGAACCCATAGAGCCGCCGCCGTAATTAGACGAACCCTGGCCTCTGGAGCTGCTGCCGTAATTGCCCTGCGAACCTGATCCCATAGAACCACTTCCGCCATAACCTGAGCCAGAACCCATCGAGCTGCTACCATAGTTTGAACCACCGTAGTTACCCTGTGAACCTGACCCGCCTCTGTTGCTGCTTCCGTAGTTTGATGAGGAACCGTAGTTGCCTTGCGAACCACTTCCGTAGTTAGATGAGCCTTGTCCTCTTGAGCTGCTGCCATAATTACCCATGGAGCTGGAGCTTCCCGTAGAACCGCTTCCATAATTACCTTGTGATCCTGAACTTCCCATGGAGCTGCTTCCACCATAACCTGAGCCTGAACCCATAGAACTGCTGCCGTAACCTGAAGAGCCAGTGTTACCTGAACCGTAGCTATTCATAGAGCCGCTGCCAAAGCTGTTTCTGCCACTATCAGATGATGCGCCATAGTTGCTTCTGCTGCTGCTGCCGTAACCAGACTGCGATCCTGAGCCATAGCCTGACTGTGAACCTGAACCAGACGAACCATAGTTTGATCCTCTGCTTGAACCATAGTTGCTGCTGCCGCTCTGGCCGTAGTTAGATGAACTGCCCATGCCACGGTTTTGGCCTCCGGAGCTATAGTTGTTGTTCATGTAGTTGCTGTAATCGTTGTCGGAGCTGCCACGTGATGAGCTGCCCTGCGAAGAAGAACCGTAGTTTCCTGACGAGTAACGATCGTTGCCACGCATACTTCCGGAAGAACTTCCCTGGCTTCCGTAGCTACTTGATTCGCCTCTGTCTGAGCGGTAAGAACCGCCGCCGCCGTATCTGCTGGCTTCATTGCTGCTGGAGTTGCCTAAATTAGAGTAACCATACCCTGAGCCTCCGCCATAAGTGCTGCCACCTTCTCCGTAACGAGTACCGCCGCTGTAGTCGCCGGTCGTGCTGCCGTAAGAGCGGTAACCGCCACGGTCGCTGTCGCTGGATGAGCCATATGAACGGTTGCTGTTTCCTGAGTTTCCGTAGTTGCGGTTGCTATTGTTATCCTGGTTATAGTCATCGTCATCGTGTCCGACTACGCGGTTCCAGGCGTTGCTTATAGTCTCGCCTACGCGACCCAGAAAACCTCTGTCTTCGTTATTGTCGTAATCGTTGTTGTAGTCATTCTGATAATCTCTTGCCATAGCTTTGGTTTTTAAAAATTAGAGTTAAAGTACACATGCTTCTTAAACGCAGTTACTTACGGCCGGTTATCCTTTTGAGCTTTAAAAACCCATATTTCACCGCAAAATATTTGGGCCCGCTTTTATGCTCCAGGTATCCTGAGCTGCATCTGATCTAGTCATCCCTGTTTTAAGCTGATAAAGCAGACTTCCGCCACAACATTATAAGGCAATTACAGGTACTGCATAGTGCTTTACTACAAATCCGTTTTCCTTCCTTCGTAACAAAAAAATGGCGACTCAAAACAGGTATCTGAATGCTAACATGCTCTTAAACCGCCTTTTTGAAGAAGGCCTATCCTTACAAGCCATCACATCTACTTTGCAAAATGAAATAAAACAGGCTGAGAACCTGAAGATAAACCTGGTAGATGAAGAGATAAAAAATAACCCGGAAGCAGTGGTGCTGCTCACAAATGATATCGACTCTTATGTTATGAAACTGCAGCAGGTGTTAGCTGAAATCGGCCTGGACCGTTATTCCCGGAAAGTACTGAACTCCGAGCCGATCGCAGAAGTCAGGAATGCAATTTTAAAAATTCTGGAAAACGATAAGGAATAGAGTAATCTATACTTTCAGGAAGTATAAATTAATTTTGTTGTGGCTAATAATCACATTAAGCAGGCTGAACAAAGTATAAATACCTGCAACAAAGTAAGCCAATCGGTGTTATGCTGAAAAGCATGTTACAATTCCGCGACCGAACATTTACTGATGCATAACCGCACATCATCCTAACCAGCTAAACCGTTTATTTTAAAGTATTTTATTAGGGAAGCTCTAAAGGCCGTTGTAATTTTGCGCCTTTAACCGAGCGACTAAAATCTGACGCAGTAATGGAAAGAATAACAACTGATATATGTATAGTGGGCGCAGGCCCCGTAGGACTTTTTGCCGTATTCGAAGCCGGACTTTTAAAAATGCGCTGCCATGTGGTAGATGCGCTGGCAGCTGTTGGCGGCCAGTTAACCGAGATTTATCCTAAAAAACCGATCTACGATATTCCGGGTTTTCCGGAAGTGATGGCCGGCGACCTGGTTAAAAATCTGGAGCAACAGATTGACCCTTTTCACCCTACATTTACATTAGGCGAGCGCGTAGAAGACCTTGAAAAACAGGAAGACGGTTCTTTTATAGTAACCACTGTTGCCGGTACCGAAATTGCCTGCAAAGTAGTAGTGATTGCCGGTGGCCTGGGTTCTTTTGAGCCCCGCAAACCAGCCATCGAAAACCTGGAAAAGTATGAAAACAACGGCGTAACCTACATGGTGCGCGATCCGGAAACATTCCGGGACAAGCGCGTGGTAATTTCGGGTGGCGGCGACTCTGCCTTAGACTGGACTATTTACCTGGCGGCAATCTGCAAAGAACTGACCCTGGTACACCGTGGCACCATGTTCAGAGGAGCGCCTGAGTCTGCGGCCAAAGTCATGAGCATGGCAGAAGAAGGCCAGATCAAACTCATCCTGAAATCGAATGTAAGCGAGCTGCACGGCGAAAACGAACTGGAAGCGGTAACGGTGCTGGTTGATAACGAGGCACCTTATCAGATCGAAGCCGATTACTTTATTCCGTTATTTGGCTTGGTTCCGAAGCTTGGCCCGCTGGAAAACTGGGGACTGGATTTGGAGAAAAGCGCGATCGTGGTAAACACCTTTGATTACTCTACCAATATCCCAGGCATCTACGCCATCGGCGACATCAACACGTACCCGGGCAAACTGAAACTTATACTTTGCGGTTTCCATGAGGCGGCCCTGATGGCACAAAGCGCTTACAACATTGTGTATCCAGATAAAAAATTCGTGCTGAAATATACTACCGTGAACGGCATACAGGAACTGACATGAAAGACACCATAACCATTTATGTAGCCCAGGAAAACGGCGAACGCATTGCCCTCGAAGCACCCACCGATATGGGCCTTTCGGTTATGGAAGTGCTGAAAGCAAATGAGTACGATATTCAGGCTTTGTGCGGTGGAATGGCTATTTGCGCAACCTGCCATGTAGAGGTACTGGAAAGCGAAGCACTACCCGAGCAGAGCGACGACGAAGCGTATATGCTGGAATCGTTGCCGCACGCTACCCAGCAAAGCCGCCTGTCGTGCCAGCTGCGTGTAAACGAAGAACTGGATGGCATAGTGCTGCGCATTATGCCCGAAGCTTAACATTTATACTTGCAGGCATGCTGTTTATACCTGGCAGCGTACTTGAAAGTATACTTACCCACCCCTAGCCCCTCCAAGGAGGGGAATTTATACTTGAGCGAATTCCCCTCTCAGGAGGGGTTAGGGGTGGGTTTACAAGTTCAGAGGTAATCTCTTTGTACAGGCTCCAACCTTTACTTTAGCAACCCCGATAAATGTTCCAGCTGCTCACCTTCCAGCGTAGTATAACCCCGCATGGCATCCGCCGTCAGGCACGAGTGAACAGGTAGCACATACAGCAGATCGCCGATTTTATACTTTGCCAGTTCCGCATCGCTCGCTTTTACGATACCATGTTCCTGCGAAAGCGACACCAGCATAATCCCCTCTTTTGGCGCAGTCCAGCCGCTTTCGGTTAGCTCCACAATCCGGCCAAAACATAAGCTGCCATCTGCCTGCGGCAAAACATCTTTCGAGAAATGCACGCTGCCGCCGTAAAGTATAATTTCGTTGCGCTCCGGGTGAATGGCCACTACCGGGCAAGCCATGCAAACTGCAATTTCATCAAAAGTACAGGAGCCGATGTGCTGCTGCGTGAGGTCGTAAAAAACATAATTGCCCGGCCGGATCTCATCCACACCACTCAGATCATCCAGCATACTACACGAAGGCGTATCGCCTAACGAAAGCTTCAGGTCCGGAAAATGCGGTTTATACTTTGTTTGAAGCTCCTGCAATGCACTGACCGTTGTGTTATGAATGGCCTGCACGGCTGCTTTTTCGGTTTGCTTATAGGTATGGCCGTCGTGTGCCAGGAAACCCGAGAAATACAGGTTTACACTTTGTTTTATACTTTCTAAAGTTAAGCTGATGTGCCCATGATCGGTTGGAAGTATGCCGGTGCGGTGATAGCCGGTATCGATCTTGAGCCAGGTATAAACCGGATGCAGCAACCCTTGCGCCAAGGCCTCAATCGTTTCTGAATTTACAGCAACCAGGTGTAGTTTTATAGTGGCGGCCAGCCGGTTAATGCGTTCCATTTCCAGGATGTTGGCCGGGAAAGCTACCATAATATCCGTCCAGCCGTGGCTTGCAAAATACTCGGCCATCCGCAACGATGAAACCGTTATCCGGTCTACTCCCGCTTCCCGGAACCACTCGCCCACCTGCCAAGATTGGTGTGTTTTAAAATGCGGCCGCAGCTTCACATTATTTTGGTCGGCTTTCGCTGCCATTTTATGTATGTTGCGTCTGCATTTTTCCTGATCGAGCAAGAGCGTTGGTACGGTTATGTTCATGGCATTCTACTTTTGAGGATACATCACTTTTATACTTCAGGCAATGTAAATGATTTAACAGGTATTAAAAATAAGAACGTAGCTTTAAGTTGAAAGCTGAACCTTTTTTAAATTCAAAAGAGATTAACTTAATTTTAAGCTAATTTAACAGCTGTAGTGCCGGCTACAGCCATCAACGTAAAAACAATTTTATACTATGAATTTCAACACCATACTATTAGGCCTTGCCGTTTTGACTTTTACAGGCTGCGCAACAAAAACGCAACAAACAGATCATACAGTAAAAGTTGTCGGTGAGATGAAAAACGTAATGTGGAAAGGGCAACTCCAGGGCAACATTCAACTTGATACCATCGCAGACAAGACAAATTTATACGGCCTCGGCCCTGTGGAATATCTAACAGGAGAGATCCTGATCCTGGATGGTAAATCGTATAAATCGACTGTTACTTCGGACACAACCATGCTGGTAGAAGAAACCTATAACTTGAAAGCGCCCTTTTTCGGATATGCCAACATTTCAAAATGGAAAGAACAAAACCTGCCGGAAAACATACAGACCATTCAAGAATTGGAGCAGTACCTGGATAAAGAAACCAAAGCCTCGCAAAGGCCATTTATGTTTAAGCTTTCAGGTGCAGTGGAGCAGGCAACTATCCATATTGTAAATCTGCCGAAAGGCTCCAAAGTGAGTTCTCCGGACCAGGCCCACGAAGGACAGATAAACTATAAACTCGAAAATGAACAGGCAGAAATAGTGGGTTTCTTTTCTACAGAACACAAAGCCATTTTCACGCATCACGATACCTACCTGCACATGCACCTGATAACGGCCGATCGTAAAAAAATGGGCCATTTAGATGATGTGCTGTTTCAGAAAGGAGCGGTTAAACTTTACTTACCGGCAGAGTAAAAACTGCAGATACACACCAATAAAGTTGAATTTTGGGTTGCTGGAAGTATAATCTTAAAAGATTATACTTCCAGCCTCTTTAAACCTGACAATAATCTCCCTTTTCAACTGATATTTATCATTTAATTCACAGCCGTTACTTCAGACCTTTGTAGTATCAATTGCAGCCCAGTTAACGGGCGCTGATACAACCAGAAGCTATGAACACGACTGTTTTAACTACCGCCTCCGAACTGCTAGCCAAATATGATGTGCCTTCGCCGCGTTATACCAGCTACCCTACCGTGCCTTATTGGGACGAAACCCCACTAACACAGGAGCAATGGATGGCACACGTAAAACAGGCTTTCCGGAAAACAAACAGCACCGAAGGCATCAGTTTATACCTGCACCTGCCTTTCTGCGAAAAACTTTGCACCTACTGCGGCTGCAACAAGCGCATCACCACCAACCACGCCGTAGAAGAACCCTATTTGCAGGCTATATTGCAGGAGTGGGAAATCTACCTGGCAGAATTCGAAGAGCGCCCGCGCATCACGGAGTTGCATCTGGGCGGTGGAACGCCCACTTTTTTCAATGCGCAAAACCTGAAAACGTTACTTACTTTACTTCTCGAGAAAGCTGATATAACCGAAGATGCAGCCTTTAGCCTGGAAGTACACCCCAATGCTACCAACCGCGAACAACTGGAAGTATTGTATGAACTGGGCTTCAGAAGGCTGAGTGTGGGTATTCAGGATTTCGACTCAAGAGTACAGTTTGTGATCAACCGCATCCAGACATTCGAGCGCACTAAAGTTACGTTTGATGATGCCCGCGCCATTGGCTATACTTCCATGAACGGTGACATTATTTACGGCCTGCCGTTCCAAACTCAAGACAGCATTCGCCATACCATCGAGAAAGTAAAAGAGCTGCGCCCCGAAAGGATCGCCTTCTATAGTTATGCCCACGTGCCCTGGAAAAGTAAGGCACAGCGCCGCTATTCAGATGCCGACCTGCCATCGCCGGATGAAAAACGTGCCTTGTATGAGCTGGGCCGCGAGCTATTGCAGGAAGCCGGTTACCTTGAAATTGGGATGGACCATTTTGCCCTGCCGGATGATGAACTGAACATTGCTTATGAGCAAAACACGCTGCACCGCAACTTTATGGGCTACACGCCGCGCCATACCGAACTGCTGATCGCTTTGGGCGCATCCAGCATTTCCGATACAGGTACCGCGTTCCTGCAGAATGTAAAAGAAGTGGAAGCCTATGAAGCTGGCATCGCAACAGGCAAACTCCCCATCCTGAAAGGCCACGCCCTGACAGCAGAAGATACTTTGATACGAGCGCATATCCTTAACCTGATGTGCCGGTTTTATACATCGTGGAGCGAGGCCGAGCAGCCATACTTTGCCGATGCCCTAACAAGATTACAACCTTTAGCCGAGGATGGGCTGGTAGCCTACGGAAACACATTTGTGGAAGTATTACCGGCCGGAAAAACTTTTTTACGAAACATTGCCATGTGTTTTGATGCCCGCCTCTGGGAATCGGAGCCAACCACACCTGTATTCAGTAGATCAGTTTAACAAAAATGGCAGCGCAGCCTTCCTGTTTCATTTGCTAAGGTAAGGTTTAACATCGTTACAAAGGCTTGCTGCTTATGCCCTTCCGGTAAACCGGAAGGGCTTTTTGTTTTAGATCCTAATCTGTTTATTCCGGAACAACTTATGCAGTCTCGGCTCTTTCGATTTTTATTCCGGTTTTATACTTTGCCGGTTGATTAAAAGCTAAAAATCGAGTTATAAATCCGCACATTAAGTACTTCAGGCTTACAAACCGGCAGAGTAAATATTTATACTTGTGCGCTGATAGTATCTTGATAAGGAGATGAGCGTTTTTTTCAGGTTGGTGCAAGCTGAACAGTCTTCACCAATTATTCCGACGTATACCTTACCTTTGTAAAAAACAGTTTCAGATGAGCTTCTTTTACGTTAAGGCCCTGCATATTATTTTTGTAGTTACCTGGTTTGCGGGCCTGTTCTATATTGTGCGCCTGTTTATTTATTTCGCTGAAGCCGCCGAAAAACCCGAACCCGAGAAAAGTATACTTCAGAAACAATTTTCCCTGATGCAGAAAAGGCTGTGGTATGGTATTACCTGGCCATCGGCTGTGCTGACGTTTATCTTCGGGTTGGGCATGTTGTACTTGTATGGCTCGGTGCCGGGCTGGCTCGTCTGGAAGTTGTGTTTTGTTGCGGGATTATACGTGTACCATTTCCTGTGCCACGTCCTTTTTAAGCAGCAGCAGCAAGGCATTCTAAAGTATACATCCACCCAATTACGCATCTGGAACGAAGTAGCCACGCTTTTCCTGTTCAGTATCGTATTCCTGGTGGTGCTTAAAAGCAGCCTGAGTATGCTTTGGGGGCTTATCGGGCTAATCGTATTTTCAGTTATCCTGATGCTGGCTATCCGTATCTACAAACGAACCAGAGAAGGTTAATTTAAGTTAGAAATTTAGAAAGTTAAAAGGTTAGAAAGCTGGTTTTCTAAAGTATGGCTTTTTAATCAGACACTTTGCTTCGTCTATACTTTGGTTAGCACATCTTTAGCGGATTTATACTTTGTTTTTGACTGAATGAGGAAAACTTCTTGCTCAACTATATCCCCCTTTCTAACTTTCTGAATATCTAACTTTTTAACTTAGCCCGACTTTCTAACTCATACTAACTTTTTTAACTTAAACTATGCCGACTAACGCTAACCTGAAACCAAACGAAAGAGAACTGATGAAGCTGATCCGGTTTTTCAGCAAGCGGGCTGTGGCGTTGGCGCAAACCGGCGAACTGACCGAAGACCACTCACAGCTGACCAACGCCTGCCAAAATCTGGAAACCCAGCTGTACATGCATGCCGAAAACCGCGCCGCCATACTGGACAAACGCGAGCGCCTGCAGAGAATAATAGAAGAAAACGCACAATGCCCCAAGTGCGGCAAAGCCGATATGCTGAAGAAAAACGGTGTGGCTACAAACGAACACGGCTGGAAAAGTAATACCTACCGTTGCCGCCGCTGTAACACAACCTTTACCTGGAACCGCCCGAACAACCCCTGGCACATGGCCGAGTTTCTGGAAGTATATATGAAACAGTTAGAAGAAAACGCATCTAAAGAAGTAAACGAAGAAGTACAAGCACATATAGCGCAAGCCTTGGCAAACATGCAGGAAAGCCTGGACCGCCTGCGCCCGGTACTGCAAATATCGGATGAAGAAGTAGCGGCACTGGAAGAAAAAGAACTTGAAATGGACAAAATGATCCACCAGTTTAAAAACTACCTGCTCATCGAAAAAATAAAGCTGGATACCTGGCAAGACCCGAAATAATTAAAACAAGAACGGCTATACCTGCACCTGCAAGTATAGCCGTTTTTCAAAAATAAGAAGTATCCCCCCCTTTATTGTGTCATCTGACCAACAAGTTGTTGGTGAAAACACACAACAACGGCCAACATCCTCTTGAACTTGTTAGTAATACTTTTCTGATAATTTATTACCCACCCCTAACCCCTCCGAGGAGGGGAATTTATACTTGAGAGAATTCCCCTCCACGGAGGGGTTAGGGGTGGGTTAACAATAGAAAAAATCAACTCAAATCGCCTTTGCTTTCTCTTTCAGCCAGGCTAGTTCCTGGGGGTTCAGGTGCGGGCCAACACGGTCTAGGACCATCTGGTTGTAGGCATTCAGCCAGTTTAACTGGTGCGCTTCCAGCAACTCTACCTTAACAGGCGTTGTATCGATCAGGGCAACAGTCAGGTGCTCAAACGTATAAAACTCACCGAAATCGTTTACTTCGTCTTCAATCGTTAATACCAGATTTTCGATGCGAATGCCGTACTGGTCCGGGCGGTAAATACCGGGCTCCACTGATGTGATCATGCCCAGCTCAATATCGATGGGGGTTGGCGTGGCATTAAATACATGTGGTCCTTCGTGCACATTCAGGAAGAAGCCAACGCCGTGGCCGGTACCATGGCCATAGTTGCGGGCATAATCCCAGAGCGGCTTACGTGTAATGGCATCAATCTGGTAACCACGCGTGCCCTTCGGGAAACGGGCTGTTGCACCATCAATCATCCCTTTTAATACCAACGTATAATCTATACTTTCCTGCTCCGTTAAATTTCCCAGCGATACCACACGCGTGATATCAGTAGTGCCGGTACGGTATTGTCCGCCAGAGTCTAATAAAAATAAACCTTCTGCTTTCAGTTCCACATCGCTTTCGGGAGTGGCTTTATAGTGAGGCAAGGCGCCGTGCGCGCGGTAACCGGCAATGGTATCAAAGCTTTCGCCCACAAAACCCTCCTGCTGCGCTCTGAACTCCAGGACTTTATCTGCCACCGAAAGTTCGGTAATAGTAGTTTTGCCGATATTATCTTCCAGCCACTTAAAGAAACGGGTAAGCGCCACGCCATCTTTCACCATCGTGATGCGGGTATTTTCGATCTCCGTTTTGTTCTTTACTGCTTTAAAAACGGTGGTTGGGTTGGTATCCTGTACAATGCGCACGCCAGCCGGTATTTTATTATATAAGGCAAAGCAGGTACGCCTCGGATCTATCAGAATGGAACTGTCAGAGGACAAACCCGCCAATGCCTGTTCTATACTTTCGTAAGGCTGCAACGTAACGCCTGCCTGCTGTAAGGTAGCTTTATCGCTGCCGCTTAGTTTACTTTCATCTACATAAAGTTCGGCTTTATCCGCGCTGATCAGGGCAAAGCTTAACACCACCGGGTTGCATTTTACATCGGAGCCACGCATATTAAACAGCCAGGCCATATCATCCAGTGAAGAGATAAGGTGCGTGCCTGTTTTATGCTTCTGAAGCGAAGCACGAACTTCTGTTAACTTATCGGTCAATGATTTCCCCGTGATTTCTTCGCCTAACAGGTAAGCTGGTGCAGTTGGCAAAGCAGGTCGGTTTTCCCAGATCGGATCAAGCAAATCGTATTCAGGGGCCAGTTTTATACCTTGAGGGGCTAATGCCTGTTCCAGCATTTGTGCCAGGTTAACCGCTATCAGTTTGCCGTCAAAAGCTACGATTGCACCTTTGTCAAACTTCTCGCCTAGCCAGGTAATGTACTCGGGTGTGTTTTGTACTTTCAGTTTCACCAGCTCAAAACCGGAATTTTCCAGTTGTTCGTTTGCCTGTACAAAGTAGCGCGCATCGGTCCAGAGTCCGGCAAAATCTTCGGTTATCACCAGCGTGCCCGCAGAGCCGGTAAAGCCCGAAGCAAAGTAAATACACTTATAACGATCTGGCAGGTACTCGCTTATATGCGGATCGGCGGATGGAATAATGTAGGCACTTATGCCGTGCTCCTTCATTTGGCTGCGGATGGCAGATAATCTTTCTTTATAGCTCATAGTTTAGGGCTTTCGTGTTATGGCAAATTAAAAAAAGATGGCGATAATCAGGCAGCGAAGTTGATTTATCTCCACTACACCTCTTTTAATTTGCTGCCAACTATATTTTATAAGCCTCTGCCTACGCCAAATTTTAAAGTACAGATCTTTGATTAGGCTATTAATTTCTGGCCCCTGCTTTGTTAATACTTAATAAAGTAACCTGTAATTATACTTCTATCAGATTAAAGGAATAATACTATTTTTTATTTAATAGTAGTGCTTCTGTTTTTTAGGATAAATGGAGCTGATAAATCCTTGGTTTATCAGATTATACTTTCAAAACAGCTCTAGCCTGTGTTACTAATTTAGTATTTATATTATTAATTTACTCATTAAAGCACCCATATTTTATACTATTCCTTTAATTCAATAAATAATAAAATGAATTTCAACAATTTTTAAAATAAAACGTAGCGCGCCAATACAACCTATTAAATTAATTAATACATTAGAACTATAGAAAAGGAAATCGTTATGGAATACAATATTATAGTTGCTCCGGACCTGGAGGTGTTGGCAACAGAAGTAGCAGGATTTTTGCCAATGGGTTGGCAATTAAAAGGTGGTATCTTAGAACATAACGATGGTTTTGCCCAGCAGTTAGTACGCACCCCTTCCGATAATATCAGATTACAGCGCAAACAAGTGCGCCCAGCAAAACAAAAACGAACAAAATGGATCCAGACGGGTCTGTAAGCATATAGCGCTTTCAACCTTTAGCCGGGTATAAAGCCCTTCTGCTTGTAGCTTTCAAAGCTGCAGACAGAAGGGCTTTTAATTTTCAGGCATTTTCCCCTAGTTTAAAAGCAAAACTGTATTATTTGGCAAAACCAGCATTTATAGCAGGAAACCACAAAGTATAACTTTTATAAAATAGTATAGCCCATTATAAAATTACCTGAAGTATGATCTCATTTTTAGTGACCAATTTTTTTTAACTAAAACACTAATTATCACGAGAGTATACACAAGTAATGGTTGTACACCAGCTACATCCCCGATGCTCTTATTATTAAAATCAACGGCTTAACATATAATCTAAGTAATATTAATTTTTAATAATCTAACAATCCCGATATATAATTATTAGTTGTTAACTGTTAGCCTTATATTTATCATTCGACAACTGTGACCTTCAGCGCATTACATAATGCCAAACGACAATAAACATCCATATACGAATAACCAGAACAGGACGATCCGATTTATAACTATTTCGTTTTCAGTACTTGCTATTGGTTTAATTGCCCTGAGTGCAATCTCTTTTATAGGATTTAAAAATATCCGTGAAACTTACAGCAAACAGGTTTCTACCGCTTTTCAGAAACTTGACCTGATAGACACGCTACATGACAACGAAGAACTCGTGTATACGAAGGTCATGGGGCATCTCATTACTTCGGACCCCAAACTGAAATCTGATTTAGAACGCGTTATCCGGCAAGCAAACGCCGAGAACACTACCAAATTACAGGCGCTGGAAAGTACAGTTGTAGAGGATAACCGCGTAGAGCTTTTTCAGAGCCTCCAGCAAGAACGTGCGCTGTACTATACGGAAGTCTGGAAACTGCTTTCCCTCAGCAATCAGAAAATGCAAAAGGAAGCAACACAGTTTAACCGCTCTAACCTGCTTCCTGCTTATGTTAGTTATAAAGACGCTATCGATAGTTTTAACGACCATATCCGGGATTCTACAAATAAGAATGGAGACAAAGCGTTGGAGTTTGTATCTGATGCAGCTTTAAGTTATTACACACTCCTGATGCTGGCTGTGCTGGCCGTTGTGATCACATCTCTGTTGATGTATTATATCATCAAGCAGCTAAAACAGGAAAATATCGCGCTCAATACAGAAGTTACTGAGCGCATTCAGCTTGAAAAAGCCTTAAATGACAGCCAAACACAATACAAAGGGCTTTTCGACAATAACCCTATGCCCATGTGGATCTATGACCAGAACACCTTCAGGTTTCTGGAAGTGAACGAAGCGGCTGTAAATGAATATGGCTTAAGCAGAGAAGAGTTTTTGGAAAGAACGATACTTGATATAAGACCTGACGATGATGTAGAACCTTTAACTGCCCATCTTGACAAGATAGATAAGTCTTCGGTTGCAACCAGCACCCGCCTGCACCGGCGAAAAGATGGCAGTACATTTAATGTACTGGTTAAATCCAGACCGCTGCCGGACATGGACCAGCAAAAGCCACGGGTTGTTATTGCTATCAACATACACGACCAGGTAGTGGCCACTGAAAAGCTCGAACGCCAGGAAAAACAATTACGCGAAGTAAGCTCCAGTATTCCGGGTGCGGTTTACCAGTTCCAGCTTACACCTGCTAAGGTATTCGATTTCCCTTATGTAAGTGAAGGCATCATCGATCTTTTTGGTGTTACTCCCCAGGAAATCTATGCCAACGCTAATGTTGTGTACGCTTCCATTTACCCCGACGATCTTCTGGTTGTGCAGGAATCTTTGTATGTATCTTACGAGAAGCTAACACCCTGGGAAAAAGAGTTCAGGGTGTGGCAACCTGCTTTGCAAAAACATATCTGGATTCGGGGCCATAGCCTGCCTACCCGCAAGCCAGATGGTACCGTGCTTTGGAATGGTACTTTTATAAACATAAACTCTCAAAAAGAAGCTCAGGACGAATTAGTAAGAAGCGAAGCCAACCTGCGAGCGTTACTGGACAGCTCGCCGCAGGCCATTTTCCTGTTAGATGAACACCTTCGCATTATTGCCTATAATGCGGTTGCCGCTGAAGATGTATTCCAGTTCGAGATGAAAAAACTTGAAACAGGTGAAAATATCATGGGCTACATTACAGAAGGAATGTCCGAAAGCTTTGTGCAACACCATGCGTTATGTTTGCAAGGAGAAACGATCCGGTACGAAACAGGCAAACATGATTTCTGGCATGAGGTTACATTCAGGCCCGTTACTGGCCCGGATAATAAAATACTGGCTGTTGCGCTTTCTATCAATGATATATCAGAACAAAAGAAAGCGATCGAAACAATCCGCCAAAATGAGGTAAAACTTGCCCGAGCGCAGCAGATGGCTAATATCGGTAACTGGGAATTCGATCTGCAGCGAAGGCTGGTACATTGGTCTGCAGAGATGTATGCCATTTACAATCTTAAAAAAGATTTTATTCTGACTCCGGAAGCTGCCTCTTCTTTTCTGCACCCTGATGACAGAGATGAAGCCCGGGAAAAGTATCTCCAGTTAATTAAATATCCCGGAGATTATACTTCAGACTATAAAATAGAGCTTCCCAACGGGCAGATAAAATACATTTCGCAGGTTTGTGAGGTCTTAACCGATGAATTTGGTAACCCGGTTAAACTTGTAGGGGCCGTGCAGGATATCACAGAAAGGATTCTTGCTAAACAGGAAATAACAGAAGCAAAGAATTTGCTTCAATCCACAATAGAGAACATTCCTGAGATTATTTTTTCTTCGGATGCAGGCTTAAAGATCACGTACATCAGCCCCCAATGCGCTGAGATTACGGGCTACCCGGGCGATAAATTTCTGAATTGCGCGCATACCTGGCTCGAAATATTACACGAAGAAGATAAGCAGTATATACTTAGCCATGTAGTATCGCAAATTAAGTTAGGCCAGAAACAGCAATTTGAAGTCCGGATAACAGATGCCAATGGCAACCAGAAATGGCTATTACTGAGAATGTCGCCTTTGTTGGATGAAAATGGCAGAGTTCTACGTGTAGACGGTTCTGCGGCTGACATGACACAGTATAAGCTGGCTGAGGAAAAACGGCAGGATCTGACCGAAGAACTTTTAAGACAGAACCAGAACCTGCAGCAGTTTGCCTATATCGTATCGCACAACCTGCGGGCACCTATTGCAAATATTTTAGGCCTCACATCCATCTATAACCGTGAGCAGCCGAACGCGCCCGCTAACTTAAAAGTAGTAGATAAACTGGAAATATCTGCTAACCTGCTGGATACCACCATCCGCGACCTGAATGATCTGCTAACCATCCGAAGCGAAATAAATAAAGTAAAAGAAGAAGTGTACCTGGAAGATCTTCTTCAGCCGGTGTTACTTAGTTTATCGGAAGAGATTAAAAATGCAGGAGCCTGTATAGAATATGATTTTAACACAACTTCAAAAATTAAAACGGTACGCAGTTATGCCTACAGCATCCTCTTAAATTTGGCTTCCAATGCAATAAAGTATAGATCAGAAAAAAGAAAATTGCACTTAAAAATTAAAACTTCAAAAGTTCCTAACTATATTTGTCTAAGCGTTTCAGATAATGGCATTGGTCTTGATTTAACAAAAGTAGAAGACAAGGTTTTTGGCCTTTATAAACGTTTTCACTCTAACATTGAGGGCAAGGGACTGGGTTTGCATTTAGTTAAAACACAGGCCGAGCTGTTGGGTGGTAAAGTAGAAATTAGAAGTCAGGTAGACGTAGGTACTACATTTAACATATATTTCAAAAGTTAGCTTATAATGAGTTTGTTAAAGAAGGTTGTTTTAATTGATGATGATCAGGTTAATAATTTTGTCTGTGAAAGCATCATTAAAAATGAGAAGTTTGCGGAGGAAGTTATAAGTTTTGAGCGGGCTGAAAACGCTCTTGCCTATTTAAGTTCTGCAGCAGCTGAAAAGCCTGAAAGCTTCCCAAACCTAATCTTTCTGGATATTAACATGCCCGGTATGGATGGCTGGTCTTTTATAGATGAATATCGCATGTTACCTGAACACATCACAAGCAATTGCTGCCTGTTCATGCTATCTTCGGCGGTAGATAGAAAAGACATCATATCTGCTAAAAACCATCTGGAAGTAAAAGACTTTTTCTCTAAACCATTATCTCCTGAAATCTTAGAGTTTATCAAAGAAGAATTTATCGGTCGGTAATCTACACCTGCCTTATACTTAAAAAGCAAATGCCAGCTGGTCGTAATGCCAGCTGGCATTTGCTTTTTACACTCTGCCATCCTGCGTTCATACTTCTCACCTACTATTTATTATCCTTAATTTAAAGAAACCATTGTGGCTACTTTCTTATATTTAAAGCGTATAAACCAGTACAACCTGTGTTAATAAGACTATCGTTAATTTGATATCAAGCATGAAGTATACTTTCTACATCCCATATTTTCTATGCTTGATCCTAAATAACTAAAAAAATAGTCAATACATTGCACTATTACAGTATTAATATTAACATAATAAGATATTAAGTAAATTTTTAAAAAAATATTAATAAAAGTATCGCATTTTCAAAACTATAAAGTACCTTCGGGCGTAAGTTATATCTAATAATAGATATATATAATTTACGGCAACAGTTAAACGCAATTAAATACTCTGTATCTATCTATACTTTACGCCCAAATGAAAAAATTTTTACTTACCGTAACATTACTTTTTTCTTGTGTTTTAGCATTTGCTCAGGTACAGTTATCTCCTGAAGGAGAAAGAAAGTGCCTTGAACTGACCCGCTCCATGTCTATCAAATTGCGCTTAAACGAAGCAGAGTATATCAGATTAAAAGCTTTAAACCGCAGCCATGTGGCTAAAACAGATGAGATTCTGAGGGCTTACAGCCAGGATGACCGACTGAAAACAGAAAAGATCGCTGAATTGGAGAAAGGATACGAGAAAACGCTTACTTCGTTTTTAAAGCCTAACCAATTGCAAGCCTACGCTGTGTACAAAGAGGAAAAGAAAGTACGCTTTATGGCTTCTTCTGAAGAGAACTAAATTTATTGCCTGATCAGGGCTTTATACCATAACAAAAAAGGCTGCGAAGAAAATCTTCGCAGCCTTTTTTGTTATCAGAACCTTTATGTTTAAATGCGGCTGTGGTCGGCGTTATCAGCTGTTTTTTCATCGTCACCAAATTTCTGGTCACCTGTCCGGATGCCCGAAACGCTATCATCCATGGCAGTATCGCTTCCTTCAAACTCAAAGCCAGGGCCTTGCGCATGACTTTCTATACTTTTAGGGTCGTTGGCACCGTAGCCTGTTGCTTCGTTTCCGCCAATGTGCAGGTTTTGTAACTGATCTTTCTGGCCGGTGCGTTCGGTATCTCCGTTTTGGGCTACATTTCGTTTGGCACTTGGGTCTGGTTGGTTCCCCATGCCTACCCGCTGGTTGTAATCGCTGTTTACGTTTTTAGGTCCGCCGGTATTTTTCAGTTCTTCTTCGTTTTCTATATTTTCCATGGTTGGGTGTCTTTAGTTATGATATCGTATACGCGCCGAAGAACCACTTGTTCAATTATACAAATTTATACTTTACATAATAAATACACTAAATACTACTGTAAGCTGGTATCATTCAACGCCCAATCATAAGTGTAGTAACCCACCGTTTTGGCCGGCAAGGGTTTAGGTAAATACTTGTTGATGTAATCCACTATACTTGGCGCCTCTCTTAAAAAGTCTGCCTCGTACCACCTAAATATCTCTGATACCTGTACCTTGTTTGTTTTAGCATCTACTCTGATGAAGTTCTTATCCTGCAAGGTCTGTTTGGTTTGCGCTTCTAACTGGGCATCTAGCGTAGCCGGCCTGAATGCTTTAGCCAGTAGCGGCGGACAGGACTTGGCTGCACAAACCAACGCAAAATGGATGCGGGCATCTTTGTAAGGAGCTATTAGCTTTTTCTTTTCCAGTTCATTCAGAGTCAGCATCTCTCCCGCTACGTTATACTTTTTTGCATCAAAAAAACCGGCTATATCCATCACAGACTTTACCGGGTAGTAGTGAATTACCTGTTGCCACACCAGCATATTATAGGCATTAATATAAAAGGCTTTTTTCTCGTTAGCCGAGGCTTTGCTTAGATCATAGGTCGCAATCTGTTGTGTTATACTTGCCAGTTCCTTTTTACGCTGCTGCAAAAACGTATAGCGCACCTGCCCACCCCGGACGTGGTCCTTCAAAAGCTGATCTACCTGATCAAAAAAGGTTATATGATATACTTTTTGTACAGTTGCCTCAGCTTTTGAAGTAACAATTAACAGCAGCATGATGGCTACAACGTATAGTTTCGGAATCACTTTCAGGTTATTTTTCACTTGGATCTGATTTTATGGCCTTGTTGCAATAAACAAGCCGGAAGGTAGTTATTGCTTTATTATCTTTGCCTCGATCATTAACCTGTTGCCACCCTAAAGGTTTATCCACGTTAATAGTAATAAAAAAACCAAAAACCTGTTGCATGAAGCTATCCAAGATCTACGACCCTCGCCAGATGAATTCCTACCAGTTTGTAGCTGCAACAGGTTTAGTTATGACGCTTTTAGCAAATATCATACTTGCCTTAGTCGGTAAAGAAATCGAGAACTTTAATGCGTTATACCTCTGTTGGGCAGTCTTTTTTACGTTAGGCACGATCGTGAATTTCCGGAGCAAGCCCGAAGATGACCACCATCACCACCATTAACTAGTTCTGTTTCAGGAAATCGGTTAAGGCTTTATGAAACTGTGCCGGTGCTTCGATATGTGGTATATGGCCGATCTGGCTTAACTCTATTAACTTGGCATTCGGGATAGCGCCTGCAGTTTGCTGCCCTAACAAGGGATATTGCCCGTGCTGCTCCACTTTCTGTTTATCTTTAATATAGCCTTTGCCTACAATTGTCCTGTCTGTTTGCCCTATTACCAGCATCACGGGCACCTTCAGCTGGCTGAATTCATACACAACAGGCTGCTGAAATATCATAGCATAGGTTAGCGCCGCTGCCTTGGCCACCACCGGATAATCTTTACTGGCTATTTGCGAGGCAGGTAATTGCACCCACTCGTCGTAAGCTGGCTTCCAGGCGGTATAGTAGGTTTTGTGGTAGTTGCGGATAGAGGCTTCTGTGCGTTTCAACTCCTCCTGGTACAGTTCTTCTATTGTTTTATAGGGCACAAACGTGCGGTAATCTTCCAGCCCGATCGGGTTCTCCAGTATAAGTTTGTGCGTTTGCTCCGGATACAGCAAGGCAAAACGCGTGGCTAGCATCCCTCCCATCGAGTGCCCTACAACGGTCGTTTTTTTAATACCGAGATGCAGCAATAAGGCGTTTGTGTTATGGGCCAGTTGATGGAATGTATAGTATACTTCGGGTTTATCGGATTTGCCAAACCCGATCTGGTCGGGCACGATTACCCGGTATCCCTGCTCTGAAAGGTAACTGATAGTTTGCTTCCAATACGCTCCGCTAAAGTTTTTGCCGTGCAGCAATACAATTGTCTCAGGGTTGGCATTTTTACCTGACGCAGCCACATCCATATACGCCATTTTATAAGGGCTGCCTTCCATACTTACTTCAAAATATTTAACGGCAAACGGGTATTTGTATCCGGATAAAGTTGCATCCTGCACCTGTAACAGCTGCGCCCGAAGCGGTAGCAAGTATAAGATCAAACTAAAGAACAGGATGCTTTTGAAAATATTTCTCATAGATGCTTAATTGCTTTGGTATGTAGTATCATACTCTTTTAAAGCAGGTTGAGTTGGAAGCAAGACGATAAGAAAGAATATGCAACAGAATTAAAATACTTAAGGGTAACTTCTTTCAGATTAAAAATAAATCCTATATATTGTATTTTATATTTATACTTTACCTCGGCAAAAAGCTAGCATTTATACTTTTAGAACGCTTCGTTACCTGCCGGATTATCGTGCGCTAAACCTAACACTTACCTATAAATTACCAAGCCCATGAAAAAACTAGTTATTGTATTACTGGCCTGTATGGCTACTTTCAGCAGTTGCGGACCTGAGATTTACCAGTCGGCCAGCTTTGCAACTGTGAAGGAGAAACACAAAGTGGTGGCCATACTTCCATTTGACGTTACCATCGAATCCAGGAAACTACCAAAGGGCGTAACCGCCGACATGATCCTAGACCAGCAGCGTGATTATGGCTATGGCATCCAAAGCGATGTATACGGTTATTTTCTGAAGCAAATGAGCAAATATAAGTATACCGTTACGTTTCAGGATGTAACCAAAACCAATGCTACGCTAAACGATGCCGGCCTTAGTTATGACGAGCTTCGCCTGAAATCGAAAGACGAATTATGTGCTTTGCTGGGCGTGGATGCCGTGGTATCCGGAAAAGCATCCATGACGAAACCAATGTCGGATGGCGCTGCCATTGCAGTTGGTTTACTGGTAGGTGCCTGGGGCCCAACCAATACCGTTATGACAACCATTACCATACATGAAAGCGAAAAAGGCGACCTGCTCTGGAAGTATGATTACATGGCTTCTGGCAGCATTGGCAGCAACCGACAGTCGCTTACCAATACGCTGATGAAAAACTCCTCTAAAAAATTCCCTTATAAGAAATCTTAGTTCTGAGGCTCTCCAAAGTATAAAATTATAGCTGTTACTTCTATACTTGCTTGCATAAAAAAGGCCGCTACTTCTAGTAGCGGCCTTAGCAATCACCTTAAAACATATGTACTTTTAATATTTTCTTTCTTTCAGAAAGTATAACCAACCGAAGCCTTTATTGTTCTGTTAAACGTTTCGAAACTTCCGTTCTTATCGATTGGCTGTAAACCGTAATCGTAGCTGGCGCTCATGTTAAAGCCATTTGCAAAGCGGTAACCTAAACCACCGGCCAGGCCAAGATCAAACTCGTTAAACTGCTCTGTAGCATCAAACTCGCGGTTCAGTACATTAAAACCAAGTGCACCAGCCTCTGCCTTTATTTTATTTGAAACCAGGTACGACACCTGTGGCCCACCAAAAACATGGAATCCTTCGCCGATGTATACTTTCGCCATTATTGGCAAATCAATGTACTCGGCTTTGTTTGTGATGGTAGCACGTGGGTTCAATATGTTTAAAACGCCTCCGCTTTCGTTCGGGATAGAGCCAATCAGCTTTGTGCCTTTCTGAGAGTAAGATAAACCCGGTTCAATCTCAAAACCAGGCATCACCGGAATAGTTACATAACCTCCCACATGGAACCCTTCGCGCATTTTTCTGGAAACGCTGCCGTTCGTAAAATCGATCAGGCTCTGGGCGCTGTTTACTGTTTCGCCTTCCCACTGAGATAAGTTAAGGCCTGCTTTTATACCAAAACGGATCGGTTGCTGCTGTTGTGCAGTTGCTTTTTCTGCTGCAAAAGCCAGCACAACTGCTATAAGTAAAAATATCTTTTTCATCTCTTCTTCCTTTTAATTTTATGCTGTCTTTAAAGCTGCGCTGCTTGTATTGCCAACTTGTAAAAACCGTGCCACAAAATAAAAGGCGTAGAAACGAATTTATACTTTTAATTTATACTTCAGATTATCAATTAGTTAAAAATTAACATTCTTAGAAAGCAGCTTTATCTGTTACCTTTGCGGCTCCTTATTATACTTGTACCATGAACGATAGAACAGAGGTCAGGCTGAAGAAACTTGCCGTGCACCGCGTTGGCAATAAAGCGAAGGAAGAAGGCGTGATTGCCTCGAAGGATCTGGTGGACCTGCGCGATGAACAGTTATCCGATCTGCTGCTTACTTACTTCATGACGCCGTTTAAACAGGAAGAGTTTTTCAGGTTTACGCATACTTCCGACCTCGCCCTGAACGAGTTGTTTGCTTATGCAGCGCTGCTTTTTAACGAGCCGGAGAAATTTCATACTTACTCGGTGCATATTCTTAACCACTTGTACGAGCAATCAGACCACCCGAAAGTGAAAAGCGGCGAGCTGTATGTAGTCTACTTTTCGGGTTGCGTGATGGGCGACGAAACCGTGGACGCGATCGGTATTTTTAAATCAGAGAACAAAGACACGTTTCTTACCTTTCAGGATAAGGCCGATGACCTGGAAATAAACTACCACGCGGGCGTAAACCTGAAAAGCGTAGACAAAGGCTGCCTCATTTTTAACACCGAAGCCGAGGATGGTTTCAGGGTGAAGATGGTTGATGCCAACAGTACCGATGCCGTTTTCTGGAAGGAAGATTTTCTGAATGTAACCGAGCTGCGCGATACAAACTTTAACACCAAAGCTGTTTTAAACCTTTGCAAGGATTTTTCTGAAGAGGTGTTTGCCAAAACGGAAAGCAAAAAAGCGCAGGTAGAATTCATCAGCCGTTCGGTCGATTACTTTTCTAAAAGCGATACTTTTGACCTGGAAGAGTTTACCAGCAGCGTGATAGATGAACCGGAAGCAAAAGAGCGCTTTAAGAACTATAGCCAAAGCTTTGCCGAAGAACGTGGTTTTGATGTGATCGATGATTTCGAGATAAATAAGAATACGGTGCGCAACATGAAGCGTAAATTCCGGAATTTCATAAAACTGGATACGCAGATCGAAATCAAATTTAGTGGCTATAACCCGGAGCAAAGCGAGCAGTTTGTAGAGCGCGGCTTTGATAAGGAACGGAACATGCACTTTTACAAAGTATACTTTTACAACGAGTCGTAACGTTTTTGATCAGAAACTATACTTGCAAAACCTGTGTTTGTAACTGCGCACTAAAACTACGGAACAATAATTGCGCTACACCCCAGACCAGCTTTAGAGATTAAACAACCCATATGAAGAAGACAGCTTTTGTCCTGCTATTAACTATTTTTGCCAGTAGCGCTTACGCGCAGAGTATTGCAGCACAGCAATCAACTACAACAACGCCAACCAAGGCCGCCCCGGCTGCAAAAACAGTGGAGCAGCGCGCCGAAGAAATAACCAACGGTATGTCGCGTAATTTGCGCCTGAACGCCGAGCAAACCAAAAAGCTCTACGTGATTAACTTGGAAAGTATGAAACAGGCCGAAAAAGCGAAGGTGAAGCATAAGAACGATCCGCGCAAAACGGTACAGCAAATGGATATCATCAGCCAGACCAGGCTTTCGCAGGTAAAAGATATTTTATCGCCCGCCCAGTTCCAGCAATACCAGGAGCGCCGCGAAGAAAAAATGGGTGTACCGCGCGAAGTACGCTCTAACCCGGCAGCACGGCAGCAAAGCCCCATGAACGAAGAAAATAACTAATAAAAAAAGCCTGGCTCACACCAGGCTTTTTTGTTTTCAGGCAGTTGCTACAGGTTCTGTTAAGCTAGGTGTAGGGCTGCCACTTCGGCTTTCTTCTTTAGCAGTTAAGGCAGCCTGTTGTTGCTGTTCTGTTATAATGGCCCCCGGCGGATAGTATAAGATCTTAAACACCTCTTTCAGGGATTTAGCACCTTTGATATCCTGCCAGATGGCGACCCACTCATGGAAAACCAGGTATACCGGATTGTAAGACGTAACCGGTGTGGTTAGCCCGTAAACCGGCTTTTCTTCTTCAGACACAAACGTGCCAAACATCCTGTCCCAGATAATAAAAGTAGAGCCGTAATTTTTATCGATGTATTCGGGGTTAGACCCGTGGTGCGCACGATGATGTGAGGGCGTTACAAAAATATATTCGATTGGGGCCGGCAGTTTTTTGATAACTTCGGTGTGTACAAAAAACTGGTATAGCACCGCTACCTGGTGGCAGATAAAAAATGTGAACGGATCGATACCAAGCAAAGGCACAGGTATAAAGAAAACGAACTTTATATGGTTTGTCCAGCCGGTCCGGAAAGAAACACCAAAGTTCATTTTCTCTGAGGAGTGGTGCGTAACGTGGGTAGCCCACCAGAAACGCTGCTCATGCGATACCCGGTGCGCCCAGTACCTGCATAGGTCTACGGCAATAAAACAGACGATAAACCCAACCCAGCTCCGTGGCATGGCCCAGGGCACCATGTTATATACTACCATCGCAATTGCAAACAGCCATACTTTAAGTATAGCCCCAAGCACTGCGTTAACGCCGCCGATCACAACAGCCGCCATAAAATCTTTCCGGTTGTAATAAGCCCGCTTACCGAAAAAACTGATGCCCCACTCTACCAGCAACGAAAGTACAATGATCGGCACTGCATAGTGCATAATCGTCAGGTCGTCGAGCTGCTTGAGTTGGTCAAATGTGTAAATTTCCTTTCCCATTAAAAAGTATAAACTGTGTACTGTGTATACCTTTTAAAACGGTTCTCTACCTAAAGAGTTAGAAATTTATACTTTCAGGAGTCGAAAATGAGTTTTAACCTGTTGCCTTGATGCTGTTTATGCTTCCGTTAAATAATTTCTGAAGCAAGATTAATCAATGTTTAAACACTTTATTTAGTGTGCCAGCGCTTAACCTGTAAAGCATTATAAACCGCCATTTCTTATATTTGCAAAAAAGCTGAACATGAACATCCGCAAGAAAATAAAAACAACATTACCAGGTAAAGGCTCCCGTTTCACGGCGCTCGATCTGTTTGTAAAGGCTGCCGAAAATGAGAACTGGACCGAGCAGGAAATTCAGTTTGTGATAAACGAAATTGTGGAAGCAAAAGACGATAAGGAAGCGCACGAGATACTGAAAGATTACAGCGCATAAAACAAGCCTATAGTTGCGGAGGACTAGGACTGGGCTTGTCATTTTCTTTTTCCTGAAGGTGCTGTAATACTAACTGCAACTCAGAGCGGAGTTGGTGGAGCTCTTGTTGCAGCTCTCGTATCTGCTCTGCCCCTGCCACCGCCGACTCTTTATCATTGGCATCGGTATCTATAAAAAAAGTAGCCAACGTGGCGGTAAAGTATCCGAACACAGCAAAGCCATACATCGCTAATAACAGGCACAATACCCGCCCCTCGGCCGTTACCGGAAAATAATCGCTCCCGATAGAAGTCAGCAGCATAACCGTCCACCATACGGATTCGCCAAAGCTATCTAAACCATGTTTGTTTTCGAAGGCATAGATGCCAGCCGAACCAGCCAGAATTACAATTAGCGTAAGTGCAAGCATGTAACCGAAGGCCCGCCGTTTCATGGTCTGGCCCAGGCTGCGCATACTTCTGTTAATAGAACTAACTACTTTTACAAGCCGCAAGCCTCTTGCTGCACGCACTGTAGCCAGTAACCGGAATGCACGTGCCACCCTGAAAAGCCTGAGGGCAGGCACTGCCAGCGAAATAGTAGTGAGGATGTTCTTTTTTAAGAACTTAATCTTATGGGGTGCAAGTATAAACTTGATCAGGAAATCAATTATAAATAGTACCCAAATAATATTGCTGAACAGCTGCAGCAACGGGCTTAACCCTTTTATAAGTTCTACTACCAGCAATACCAGCCAGATAAACCCAAGCACCACCATCGGTATTTCCAATGCATCCTGCAGGCGGTTCAGGAGTTCGTAGCGCTCCTGCTCAAGTTGTTTTTCCGGTTGTGCTGCTTCTGTATCTTTTTGCTTCATGTATATTTCCGTGCGTGGCGCCGGCTTTTGGGGCTGACCGGCTTAATAGCACAGGTACGGTTGTGGCTCCAGGAACGTTAGGCGGCCTTAATCCACTTTGGCTATACTTACGTTTTTCCAGTAGCCCATTACATCATCTTGTTTGCCAACTAAAATATCGATGCGGTTACGGATGCGGCGGTTCATTACATCCCGCACAACATAAAGTCCGTCGAGGTCGTTGGAGATGCCGCTTACCCAGAGCGAGTCGCCATAATTAATTTCGCCTCCCCAGCGGCTGTGCAGGTTTCTTGATACGGCAATCCAGCGGTGTTTTCCGGGGTTTTTCTTACTGATGCGGGAGCCATCCGCAGTTATAAAGGGAGTAGAATCGGTTTGATTTGGCTCAGGGAAATAAACGGAAGCAGAAACGTTGAGTTTGGGTGGTATATCTTCTGCTTTTTCTTCTTTTTCAGGGGCAGGTAAAGGGCTGATAAAATTGCTCGAATCGGGCACCCATCCTATGTAGTAATCTTTTGTTTTCGGAACAGAAGTATCAGCCTTCAATTCGGAAAATTCTTTGGCAACCAATCCCATAGAAAAAAAGGCAACCACGAGTATTTTTAACCTTATCATGCTTAATCCATTTCGTGAAACATCGATTTTTGTAATAATGACGCTTAAACGGCTGGAAACTGATAGGGTTTTACAAAAGCCTCAGAAAGCATTTTAAACTCAGTTTTACCCACTAAATTCAAACGCAAGGTTTTGTCTAATTTGGTATAATTTTTATTATAATATTTAAATATTGAGATGCAGCAAAAATAGGATGGCATCCCACACCTCGTAGCAGCTTGTACTTGCCGGGTAAGTTTATACTTTAGGCTGCTTTTGGTTGAGTTATATACTTAGGCTAAAGTCAAACCTGATCTTACTTCTGAAGTTTATATATTGATCTGAAACAAGTACGGAGCTGTATAAAACAGCCGGACTAAGTATGGATAGATTTTAACGTTGAGCAACCTGCGGCCCGGTAGACAACGGAAAAGTGTTGGTTGCCGGCCCTAACTTATACGTGTGGCTGACGATAGCAGCAGGCTTAGGTTTTTGTACGGTATAAGCGATATGAAAATACTGATGATGGCTCCCCAAGGTATGGCTGAGATGCTTTTGCACCACATCGGTCTGTAATACAATGGCCTCCTTCTTTTTTATGGCTTCGGTTTTCTCACCAAAAAGCAGCGCAGCTACAAAACCCGCTATAAGGCCGCCCACATGCCCTTCCCAGGATATGCGTTCTTCAGCCGGAAATAAACCGTAAAAAAGCCCGCCATATAAAAAAAGCACTGCCAGCGAAACCGCCATAGCCCCCCTGTTCTGTTTCAGAAAGCCATTAAAAAGCAGGTAGCCGGCCATGCCGTAAACCAAACCGCTCGCGCCAATGTGGTAGGATGATCGCCCCAGTAACCACGTAAGCAAACCGCTGCCCAGATAAATAGTGCCCAACACACGTAATGCCACCGAACGGTGCAGGTAAAAAATAAAACCGGCTAACAACACCAACGGAAAAGAATTGGACAGCAAGTGCAACAGATCTGCGTGGATAAGCGGGCTGGCAACAATCCCGATCAGGCCAAAAAAATTACGCGGCAACACACCTAACCAGGCAATGCTGGCATCCGTGAGGTAGGTTAACACATGAATCAGCCAGAGCATGGCCATAAAAAGCACGCCCGGCAAAAAACTGTAACTAAAATCAGTTTTATCGGTTCCTGCTGCTACAGCAGAATCTTTTAAAGGTGAGAGGTACATGGTTCTGAGCTTAATCTTTTACCAAGTTATACTTTCTGGCCATTTGTGCGTCCTCTAATTTAACTTTATACTTTGATAACGGATAAAGCGCTGGTACTGGCGAGTAACGTTAACCTGAGTTCAGGCATCTACAAACCTAAACACACTTTGTTCAGTTAAGGCTATACTTTATAAAAATACCTTTACACTTTTAATTCACGTATTGGTGCAGTCCGGTAATTGTTATGTACGCTTTAACCAGCAGCAACGCAAGAAGTAAGAATAAACAGCGTTAAAAGATAGTTATGCTCTTCCACCACATTCGCCCTTCCCTGACCAAGTATGTTTTAATCTGGTCGATGCTGCTACTGCTCTGCACATTGCTGGCTGGCTGCGATAGCTCGGATGCGCGCGGGCAAAAAACATACAAGGCGGTTCATGCAAAAGCTATGGCCACCCCAGCTGTGCCTTACAAAAGGCCCGATAATTTACTGGAAGCATTGGCTTTACCGCCCAGCACCTGGGTCGATTCTGTTTTTAAGACCCTGACGCCTGAAGAACGTATTGCACAACTTATTATCATCGAGGCATTCTCGAACAAAGGAAAAAAGTATGAAGCCGATGTGCTCAACCTGATTCAAAAGTATAAAGTAGGCGGTATCATTTTTTTCCAAGGGGGGCCGGTGCGCCAGGCAAAACTTACCAACCGTTTCCAGGCTGCTTCTAAAGTACCTCTGATGATCGCGATGGATGCCGAAACCGGCGTAGGCATGCGACTGGATAGCACGATGCAATATCCTTTTCAGCAGATGCTGGGCGCCATTCAGGATAACGGGCTCATTTATGCGATGGGTGCCGAGGTGGCCGAAGAATTTAAACGCCTGGGGATGCACATTAACTTTGCGCCGGTTGCCGATATCAATAATAACCCCAATAACCCGATCATAAGTTACCGCGCTTTCGGCGAAGACCGGCAGGATGTAACCGCAAAAAGCCTGGCTTACATGCAGGGAATGCAGGAAAACGGCATTATCGCGGTAGCCAAGCACTTCCCGGGTCACGGCGATACCAACATCGATTCGCACTATGATCTGCCGGTTATTCCGTTCAACCGCCAGCGCCTCGATTCGCTGGAACTTTATCCTTTCCGTGAACTGATCAAATATGGTTTGGGCGGTATGATGGTGGGGCACATGCATCTGCCTCAACTCGACTCAACCAAAAACCTGCCTTCCACCCTATCAAAACCAATTGTAACAGATCTGCTGCGCGATGAACTAAAGTATAACGGGCTGATTTTTACGGATGCGATGGTGATGAAAGGCGTGACCAAATATTTTAAACCCGGCGAGGCCGAAGCGCGCGCCCTAATTGCCGGCAACGATGTACTGGAACGATTAAACAGTGTGCCTAAAGCCATCCAGGCGGTAAAACTCGCTATTGCAAACGGGGAGATCAGCCAGCAGGAAATAGACAGGCGCTGCAAACGCATACTGGCTGCCAAACAATGGCTGGGGCTGCATACGTACAAACCCATCCCGCTACCAAATTTACACACCGACCTGAACCCGTCGGTAGCGCACGAAACAAACAAGCACCTGGCAGAAGCTTCGCTTACTGTGCTCCGGAACCAAAAAAGGATGTTGCCGTTGCGCACTCGTCGTAAAGCTCGTATTGCCACTTTATCAGTCGGGGCGGTTAGGCCGACAGCCTTTCAGAAGTATACCAGCCAGTTAACTACTACCAAAAACTTCACTATCCGGAGAAAAGCAAGTATAAAATACGCCAGAAAGTTAGCGAAGCAGCTGGCAGGTTATGATGTAGTGCTGGTAGCTTTGTATGGGCCTGATATGCGGCCAAGTACAAGCCTGGGGTACGGCAAACCTGTAAAAGACCTCGTGGTGCAGTTAGCGAAATCAAATAAAGCAGCCATCGTTTTGTTTGATAATGCTTATACGTTAAACCAGTTTCCGGGCATCGAAAAAAGCAGGGCCCTGGTGGTGGCTTACCAGCCGCAGGTTATTGTGCAGCAATCGGCGGCAAAACTGCTTTTCGGTTATTTACCTGCGCGGGGGCAGCTTCCGGTAACTGTTAACAAACATTTTGTTTACGGCGATGGCATCATCAAAAATAAGCCCCTGCACATTTCACTTACCAGCACCAAGCATCCTGTTTCGGCTGCATCCGTACGTATACCTTAGAAACACAGAAACACCTCATGCAAAAAATAAAAACACCCCTGTACCTGGGCTTAGCTGCCTGTTTAACTTTTGGCCTTGCCAGCTGCGAAGGCAACCGGCAGGTAGAGGGCAACGATGAAATAGCGACCGAAACCACAACAGAAGACACAGCTGTGGTAATGGAAACCGGCGAGACAGCCGACGAGAAACTGGAAGAATTCAGGGGCTGGTTAAACGAAAAATCAGCGAAAGGCGACACGGCCATACGCCGCGACTGGCCGGAAGTAAAAGAAAAACTACGCCTCCGGAATGCCGAACTGGAAAAGAACTTCGACAGTTTATCAGTTAAATCAAAAGAAGAATACCGCCAGCTGCAGGCACGTTACAAACAGTGGGAAAAACGCCAGGAAGAGCGCCAGCAACAGCCCCTGGATGTAAAGCAGGTTAAAAAATGGCAGCAGCAACTGTTAGGCGAGTTCAGTGATATGCAGAAGATAACGCCTGCCAATGCGCGCGAAGCCTACTTAACTTTTATGGGTGTTGTTAGAGCCAAGCGCCGCAACTGGACTCAGAACGATTGGGATTATGTGGATTATGTGTACAGCCAGCTAAACGTAAGACGAGGCCAGATTGAAGGCCAGTTAAACTCAGCGGATAACCTGAAAATAAGAGCGCTGCAAACCGAATACCTTGCCCTGGAAGGTGCAGCCGATACACGAAGCATTCTACGTGAGCAGCAATAAAGTATAAATCTTAACTTTAAAGTATAAAGGCCGGTTCAGAGCCGGCCTTTATACTTTAAAGTTATTTTCGCTGGAGCTTTACCCATTGCTGTGCGATGATGGTTTTTGCATCGGGCGTTTCCAGTTCATCGAATTCCTGGGCAGTTAATTTTACCAGTTCGATGTGTTCGTTTTCGTGGGCATTACCGCCGCCTGCTGCGTGTTGCGCTGATACTTCCGCATAGTATAACGTTACTTTTTCGGTAGTGCCGCCCGGCGAGGAATAGAACGTATGCAGGTACTCCAGTTTATCTACGTGGTAGCCAATCTCCTCTTCTATCTCGCGTTTTATACTTGCTTCGGGCGTTTCTCCTTCATCAATCATACCGGCTACAACTTCAATCAACTCAGATTCCGAACCAACCCTGAACTGCTTTGTCAGGATGTACACCTGCTGTACGGTATCGTAAACAAGCGCCGCTACGGCATGGCCACGCTCAAACTGCTCCCGGGTAAATTCCTGCCCTTGGTGCTCTACTGTAAGTTTATATATTTTGAAATAGCCGTTGTAAGCTTTTTCTCTTTTTTTGATTTCCATAGGTTTTGTAGGCCATGCGTTTAAAGTATGGCTGGCGCGAAAGTATAAAAGATTAAACTTAAAGCTCGTTATTTTTGACAGTTGCTTTGTTTGCATTGTTGGCCAGCCACGATTTGGAAAGGCTTGTTTCGCTCTCAAAACCTGTAGCCCTGTTCTTGCCAATACCGCCTTCGCCGGGTAATAACTGGTTTACAAACCCAAAAATATCCGCCATCAGTTGCGGGGAATGGGCGTGCAACCGTTCAGCCATCTTCGCCGGGAAAGTAGTGGTAACCTGTGCATCGCCATGCCGGAAAGCATTTAAAATCTGCTTCGCTGTTTTCTCCGCACTCATCGATGTTAGCGGACTCGAATCCATCAGTTTAAATAAAGTATATTCTATTTTGTGTTGCCCTTTTACGATGGCATGGCCCGTACTACCCGATTGGATCAGGCCTGGTGTAGCTGTAGTTACGGTGATGTTATACTTTTTAAGTTCGGCGCGCAGCCCTTCCGAAAAGCCAACCAACGCAAATTTACTTGCGCTGTAAGGCAACAAGTGTGGTACGCTTATTTTTCCGCCGATAGAGGCAATGTTCAGAATACGGCCTTCGCCGCGCGCTTTCATGGAGGGCAGCAAAGCATAGGTGGTAAAGATAGGCGCCCAGTAATGGATTTTTATGGCCTCATCAAACTCCTGCATCGTCATTTCTGCGGCCGGGCCAGCGTGTATCATGCCGGCATTGTTGATCAACACATCAATCGGCCCAAATTCATTCTGAACCGTCGTGATCATGTCGTTCACCTGTTGCTGCTCAGTCAGGTCGCATTTTATTACCAGCACATCAGCGCCTTTTCCGGCCAGTTCCAGGCGGGCGTCTTCCAATTGGCGTTCGGTGCGCGAGCACAATACCAGCCTGGCTCCTTCTTTGGCTAGTTGGCGGGCCATGACAAGGCCAAGGCCACGGGCACCTCCTGTTATCAGGACTACTTTGCCCTTAAAATCGTAGGCATTCAGTTTTTTGGAAATAGCTTTGGCAGCAAATAAAGCACCGGCCCCGGCAGCAAGCCACAAAAGCTTGTTATCATTCGTTGTTTTCATAGTTGTTAAAGCAGTATGTTTCGTGTGGCAGTATGTAGGGTTGCCTTTCTGCTTTACGGAGGTACTTAGCTGTAGTTAGTATAAAAACCGGGAGAGGTTATTTTGTGCGAGGCCGCCTAGTAAACACTTCACTTTTAACAACCGGTGTGTACATGATTTTGACTGAGGCGGTACCATAATGATCGTTGGTATTCGGGTTACCGAAGCGTGCACTGATGTTATCGAGAAAATCGGTGGTTGAGATCTGGTACATCAGCTCCGGGGCTATACTTATCTGGTCGTTTATCCGGAAACGAAGGCCACCGCCAAACGGAATTACGGCAGCTACAGCCGGGTAATCGCGCTCAGGGTCATCTTTTACAGGCGCTTCATCCAGTTTGCCCTGTCCCGGGTAAGAGATAGCAGTATAATAGATCAGGCCAGCACCAGCTTTTACATAGGGCACAATAAAGCGTTTGCGCGACGAGCGGTAACCGGTGCCACTGTAACTATCGAGCAGGTTCAGCACCACCGTTCCGGATACTTCAATTACTTCTGTCTGAAACGAAACATTGAGCTTGCGCCACTTTTCACTTTCCTGTGCACCTAGGCGGGCATAGTTCACATTTCCGCTTATTCCGAATTTAGGAGAGAGCTTATACAGGGCTCCTACACTGAAGTTTGGTCCAAAATTGTTGCATCCCCAACCCCGGCAAATATCGCTTTTAACTGCAGCTATGCCTGCTCCGGCAATAAAAACCAATCCGCGCTCCGGCGTTAAGCTTTCGCGGCCTTTCGGTAAAAAGTTAGGCTGGGCCTGTACAAAGTATGGCAGTAAGCTAAATAAAAGTATGAAAGTTATCTGTGCGTATAACTTCTTTCCCATCGCATTTTCAGGGTTAACGTGAATAAAAATAAGGCAGCTTTTAAATTGAGAATGCCCGGTAAAGTATAGCTTTCCTTCAAAATCTATAACAAACAACTTACGGTCTGTTTAAAAATACTGCGCCGGTTTATACTTCCGGATTACTTATATCTCCTACGTCAAATATAAAAAATGGATAATATATACTTGAATATCGCTACAAATACTTTTTAAAATGATATATCAAGCATTTATACTTTGTATGCGTAAGGAATCAGACTGGATTATACTTGGCAGTCTGATTATTTACTTACTGAAATGTTTGTCTGCAATCCGGATAAAGTCGATTACTAATGCGGCAGCATCGGCATAAAAGTCTGGTGTCAGGGCTTCGTACTCGTCGGTTGGCTTGTGATAATGCGCATGAGACTCTACCCCGAAATAGGCAAACGGAATGTTGTGTTTATGAAAGTGGTAATGGTCGGATTGGTTGGTCCAGTCATCATGGAGCTGTTCTGGCCTGTCGTGGCCAAGCAGGAGTCTGGCTTTGGCTCTTGGCTTCACTTTTTCGAGCAGCGGTTTTAACTGCGGATAATGATAGGCACCGCTGGCATATAGTTCACCTTTGGTATTAAGGCCTAACATATCCATGTTCACATTCAGGAGGATATCCTTTACTGGTACCGGAGGATTTTTCAGGAAAGCTTCTGCTCCTTTCAGCCCCTGCTCTTCCGCATCCAGGGCGGCAAATATCAAGGTATGATCTGGTTTGTTTTTCGAAAAATATGCGATCGCGGCTAACAGCCCACCTACGCCGGAGGCATTGTCATCAGCTCCGTTGTAGATCTCGTTGCCACGCTGGCCTACATGGTCGTAATGCGCCGTAATTACAATGGCTTTCCCGGATTTGCCCGGAATATAGCCTATCAGATTTGTGGCCTGTAAAGAACCCAACTCACGGTTTACCAGTGTAAAAAACTGTTTGTAGCTTTTATTGTAAGGTTGTAAACCGAGCTGCTGAAAACGCTTCTCGATGTATTGCTGCGCCCGCTTGTTTCCGGAACTGCCACTTAGCCTCCCTCCCAGCGAGTCCGCTGACAGCACTTTTACATCCTGCAGCAGTTGGGTTTTATTGAGGACGTTGCTTTGCGCTACACTTACAAATGGCAGGAGGGCAAAAAAAAGGAGGGCTATTTTCATTCTCATAACTTTCAGATTATAAAAGTACGAAGAAGAAAACAGCCCTCTATTAATATGCCTTATATTTAACTAGAACACCGGCCACGGAATCCAGGATTTCGATCTTTTCTTGCTGGTTTCCTGCGGTGTGTTATCATCATCGGTAATAGAAGCTGGTTGCGCTTGCGCCGATTCAGCAATAGCGTAACTTCTTGGTATCCAGCTATTATTCAATGTTTTGGTAGTAACCTGTGCTTCTTTTGCATTAATTTCCTGATTCTCCATGATCTGTTTGGCTAGCAGTTGAATGAATAATTTTCTACTTATATAGCCTTAACAAGGCGTGCTACGGCTTTTGTTCACGAAAAGTTATAATATTGGCCAGCTGCCCGAAATTCATTTACAGAATAATGTACTACCTAGAAATTATACTATTTTATACTTATAAACCCCGGAAATTCGAGCGCACCTACACTGGTTTGCAAAGTAGGCTTTATCTGTAATTTGATATTCGGTTTTTGGGCACCGTCCTGCTGCAACAGCGAGGCCAGCCTCACCAGGTTATTCAGGTTTGGTTTGCCTTTCTCTTCGTTAAAAACAATCGGCGTCCGGACGGTTAAGGTATTCAGGCCATGGCGCAGCTGTACCGGCTCACTCACCATTCCACTGATTTCCTTTTCGTCGTTGATAAGCAACTGCCATTTAAGCTGGGTGACCGTTACGGTGCGGTCCTGATTGGCCTCATCCAGCTCTACGTTTAAGCCAAGTGTCGTGATCGCATCAAACTTGTTCTCGGAGAAAGCACTGAATAAGGTGGCCGCTTCGCTGAACGAAAAGCTTTGCGGTCCTTTCTTTTCGAGCATATTAATGCCGTTCACATCAATCTGGCTAATGCCTGCCAGGTCATACTTTGCTTCTTTGAAAGCATCGAGGTCGTTTTTGGTTTTGCAGGAAAGTATACTTGCAGCCAATACGATCAGCAGAAAAAAATTAGTCAGTTTATTCAGGTTCATGTTTAATCGGTTATTCAGGCCGCTTACAGGCTTATCGGAAGTATAAAATTACGGAGTAAAGATATTAATTGGTTGCTAAAAATACGACGGCCATACGTTTATAGTATGGCCGCCTGTATAGCAAAGTATAAAATAAGGCTTAAGTAAAATAACCTACACGTTGCCCGCGCTTGTTTACTACTGTTCCTTTTTCCGAAATAAAGAGCGGCTGCATGTACTCGCTTTCGAAGTAATATGGGTAATCCGGGTTATTGGTTCTGGATAATTTGCCCAGCACTTTTACGCCCTGATTGGTAACTTGTACCAGTTGCAGCTTTTTAGTTAGGTAAAACTGCTCGTTTGGCGCTGAAGTAAAGTATACCCGTGTGATAACATCCTGCGAAGTTAATACTGCGCGCTGTACCTGAGGCTGCTGCCGTTGTTGCTGCGCAGGTTGTGGCCGCGATGCGATAGCGCGCTGGTCCGGGCGTGGTTTCTGGGAGCTAGCCATTAACTGGGAATCTGCATCTTTCCAGCCTTTGCTGATAGCGGCCATCCGGTAACTGCGGCCCGGGTGCGTGCGCGAAGTGCGCTCCTCCGACAGCAGGTTGATCGCAGCCTGGGCTTCGGCCAGACTGGCTCCCATCTTGCGCAGCACAAACCCGGAGAACTCATCAGCCTCTAGTTCGTCGGCTGGGTTGCTTCCGCTTCGGGTTAACGTATGGCCGTTTAAGTGGTGGCCTATTTCGTGGGCCAGTATACTAACGCCGCCCCAGTCTGTGTGCACGGCGTTGTTAATGGCAGCCAGGAAATCCTCGTTGTATAAAATGTAACGGTTGCCATTATAAATCACAGCGGCTGCATTTTCGATATCGGCGGCACGCAGTTCAAAGCGTGCTTTCAGGCCCACCACCTGGATAATTTCCTGCACAATATCGCGTGCGCCCTGTACCTCTGTTGCCGGCGAAGGCTTTGGAGAAAGCGCCGCAGATTGGCCCAGCAAAGGCAGCAGAACTAAGCCAAGTATAACCGGAAGTTTATGTAAGTATCGCATAAGTTTGAGTATTAAAGCGTAGCAGAAATAAAACGAAAATGGTCTTGCTACCGGTATACTTGCTATAGCAACTTTTTTGCCAGACTTTTTATACTTTCTCCCTGATGGCTATTTACTTATACTTTATTTGTTGCTGCTCCTAGATCTTGCAAACCGGAAGTATAAAAAGGTTTTAGTTCTGACCTGAAACCGTAATAAAGTTCGGAGATGGAATGTTACCGACCGGTGTTTTGATTGTTGGTTTTATTTGTAGCGATACGTTGCCTCTTATATCAGCCTTCGTATTGATCAGGTTGATGATTCGGGATAATCCTTCGTAATTTGGCTGGCCATTGACCTCGGTTAGCAGCACAGGCGTAACTAACGCAATGGTATTCAGGCCTTCGCGGAGTTCTAGTTGTTTTGTTACGGTGCCGGTTAATGCTTCTTTGCCGCTTACCAATAACAGCCACTCCAGTTTGGTTACTGTTAATTTCCGGTCTGATGTTGTGTCGGGTAATTGCACGTGCAGGGCCATGTTACCGCTTACCTGCAGTTTGTTGCTGGTTAAAGAAGTGAGCAGGCTGTCGCGTTCCTGGTTGGTGAGGTTTTGGCCGGTCATCAGGCGCTGCTGCAGGTCTACGCCGTTAATTTTTACATCGGTTATACTTTCGAGCTGGTAGTTTGCTTCTGTAAAAGCCTGTATATCCTGCACTTCTTTGCAGTTGGTAAACAGCAGGATCATACTTAAAAACAGCAGCGTTCCTCTCATTTTTTCAATTCTCATTTTCCCTAGTACGCAAAAGCCCCGGCTGCGAATACAGCCGGGGCTTCAGGAATCTACTATAATTTATACTTTAAGTTAGTTAATTGGGAAGGCAATGCCAACCTGAATCGCAATCTGCTCCAGCGGTGTGTTATACTTTACCTGGGCATTGAAGTCTACTTTTTCGGTGATCGGTAGAACCATTCCGGCGCCAAGGTTTACGCCAGCCTTGTTATCAGATACATCATCGGCATCCATCCAGTTATCATCACCGGATACCTCTAATTTCGCAAAACCTACAGTTAAGCCCGTCATACCGTAAAATGATACTTTTTCAGATTTCGCAAAATAATATCGCGCGTCAAGATCCAATGTACTTACTCTACCCGACATTTCGCCGCCAAAAAAATCAATCTTCGATTTAAAGAAATAAGTAAAGCTGGGAGCAAAGCTGATCTTTTCATTAAAAAAATATTCGCCTCCAATGTGTACGCCTAGTCCTCCTTTAGAATCTAAATCTTCATCTAAAGCAGCTTCTGATCCATAAGCCAGGCCGGCGCCTAACTTAAATTTCCCCTGCTCCTGAGCAAATGTTGTACCTGCAGCCATAACAGCTACCAATAAGGCTAATAGAAAAGTTTTCATGTAATTAAAAGGTTTAATTGTTTAACTATATCCGTTAAAATTACATCTATTACCTATATATAAAAAACAATATATAAATAAAGCATCTATTTATAATCGCTCCATTTTAAAGTATAAAATGCTAGGCAGCATTAAAAAAAGCCCCGGCTGCGAATACAACCGGGGCTTTCAAATTATACTTTGAATTTTACTTGAACATGCCTTTCAGCTTGGCCAGTTTCGCCTGGAAATCATCCATCGGCTCTTCCTCTTTTTTAGCATTATCCTTTTTAGCTGTATTTCCGGTAGCTGGTCTTGCAGCTGGTTTGGCTGCATTCGGCTCGCCTTTCATACTTAGGGAGATGCGTTTGCGGTTTACATCCACTTCCATCACCGTTACTTCTACCTTCTGCCCTACTTTCACTACATCGTGCGCGTTGGTTACGAAGCGGTCTGATAGATGGCTCACGTGCACAAGGCCGTCCTGGTGCACACCTACATCCACAAAAGCACCAAAGGCAGTAATGTTGGTAATGATGCCCGGCAGTTTCATGCCTTCGCGCAGGTCTTTGATGTCGTTTACGCCTTCGGTAAAGCTAAATGCCTCAAACGTCTCGCGCGGGTCGCGGCCTGGCTTGGCAAGCTCGCTTAAAATATCCTGCAGCGTAGGCAAACCCACTTTATCGGTTACGTAATTTTTCAGGTTGATCTGCTTGCGGAGTTCTTCTTTCTGCATCAAATCGCGCACAGTTACGCCGAGATCTTTCGCCATTTGCTCTACAACCGGGTAACTTTCGGGGTGAACGGCAGAGGCATCGAGTGGATTTTTAGCATAGCGGATGCGCAGGAAACCTGCTGCCTGCTCGAACGCCTTATCGCCTAAACGGGCTACTTTTTTCAGTTCGGTGCGCGTCTTGAACGGGCCGTTCTGGTTACGGTAATCCACAATGTTCTGCGCCAACGCAGGCCCTAAACCGGAAACGTAGGTCAGTAGTTGCTTGCTGGCTGTATTCACTTCCACTCCAACGGCATTTACGCAGCTCATTACCACATCATCCAGGGTATGCTTTAAAGCAGTCTGGTCTACGTCGTGCTGGTACTGGCCTACACCTATACTTTTCGGGTCGATCTTTACCAGTTCTGCGAGCGGGTCCATCAGGCGTCGGCCAATCGAAACAGAGCCACGAACGGTAACATCCTGGTCCGGAAATTCTTCACGGGCCACTTCCGAAGCCGAGTAAATAGATGCGCCGCTTTCGTTTACCATCACCACCGCTACTGTTTTCGGCAGGTTAAGCGTATTTACAAATGCTTCCGTTTCACGGCCGGCTGTGCCGTTGCCAATCGCGATGGCTTCAATTTCATACTTGGTAACGAGGTACTTTATGTTCTGGCCTGCTTCCTGCGCTTTGCCGGCACCGGTGTGAGGGTAAATGGTTTCGTTGTGCAGCAGTTTGCCTTGTTTATCGAGCACCACCAGTTTGCAACCCGTTCTGAAACCCGGGTCAAGGGCCATCATCGTTTTCTGGCCAAGCGGCGAGGAAAGCAGCAACTGGCGCAGGTTATCAGCGAAAACACGAATAGCTTCTTCGTCAGCACGCTTCTTCGAGCTCAGGCGCACTTCAGTTTCCATACTAAGCTTCAGCATGCGTTTGTAGCAATCGCGGGCAGCCAGGCGTACCTGCTCCGAAGCCGCGTTGTTGCCTTTCACGAACATCCCTTCGAGCTTGGCGAGTGCTTCTACTTCTTCGGGTTGCGCGTTCAGCATCAGAATCATTTCGGTTTCGCCGCGGCGCATGGCCAGCACACGGTGCGAAGGTGCTTTTTCGATCGGCTCTTCCCACTCAAAATAATCCCTGAACTTCTGGCCTTCTTCTTCCTTGCCCATCATCACGCGACTCTTGAACACGCCTTTCTTCTCGAACAGCTGGCGCATACTTGCCCGTGCATCGGCATTCTCGTTTATCCATTCAGCCATGATGTCGCGGGCACCGGCCAGGGCTTCTTCGGTTGTTTTTACTTCTTTTTCTTCTGAAATAAAAGCAGCGGCTTCGGTGGTTACATCCATGTTCTCCTGCTCAAACAGACGTTGGGCTAATGGCTCCAGTCCTTTTTCGCGGGCGATGGTGGCTTTGGTGCGGCGCTTAGGTTTGTAAGGCAGGTAAATATCTTCGAGTACGGCCATGGTTTCGGCGGCCATAATGCGGGCTTCCAGTTCCGGCGTAAGTTTTTCCTGGTCTTTGATCGACTTCAGTATACTTTCGCGGCGCTTGTCCAGTTCCTGCAGCTGCTCCAGTCTGTCGCGGATGGCAGCGATCTGAACTTCGTCTAAAGAGCCGGTGGCTTCTTTGCGGTAACGCGAAATAAAAGGTACGGTCGCGCCTTCTGCCAGCAGGGCTGCGGTGGCTTCTACCTGCTTAATGGTGATAGTAAGCTCGGAGGCAATTTTTAATAAATGGTCAAGATTCGGTTCCATATGCTGGATGTGGATTAGGCCGGGGCAAATGTAGATGGTAATAGAAGTATACTTTCCGCGCTGCTGCCTTCGCCCCTGTTATCGTGTTTTAAAAGATTGTAGTAAGTTAGCAAAACCAAATTTAAGGTTTCCTGACCAAACCCGAAAGAAAAAGACAGGCTGCTTTTAGGAACCGGCCCCCGTATGCAAGCTCAATCTTCAAAAATGCGCCTTTCAGCCTCGTTTGTTCTCAGTATACTTCCGAAAAAAGTACGAAACGTGCTGATGTTGGTCTTAGTAGCATGCGTGGCTCCATCCTGTGTTATTCAGAAACCGGACGAAACACCTTTCCAGCAAGCAGCTTATTATAAAAACACATCTGAAAGTATAAATAACAGCAAACCAATTTCAATTACAGGCGATACGCTGCAAGTTGGCTGGGCGAAGGTAAACATTACGCCGCCTGCCGGAACACCGCTGGCTGGCTACGGCAAACGGCTCGGGATGAAGTATAAAACGGTACACGATTCGGTTTGGGTACGGACATTTGCTTTTGATAATGGCCAAAGTAAAGCAGTATTGATAACCCTGGACATGCTGATCGCGCCCATGAGCGTAGCTGCTGGTTTGGAGACAGAGTATGAAAAGCTGGATTTGAAACCCGACCAAGTATACTTAACGGCTACGCACACGCATACCAGTTTTGGCGGTTGGGGCAAGAAACCGGCCGGCAGAGTAATGGCCGGCAAGTATAAAAAAGCAGTTGTAAAGCAAACGGTGCAGCACATCATCCAAAGTATAAAACTGGCGCAGGTAAGGCAACAACCGGCGCGCGTAGGCTACGGAACTGCAAACGGAGCGGCGCTGATCCAAAACCGGCTTACAGGCAGTGTTACCGAGCGCGATACAACCATCCGGTTTATGAAGTTCGAACAGGCTGGCGGCGCTTCGGCTATACTTACCACGTTCTCGGCACACCCTACCATACTTCCGTCCATGCAACCTATACTTTCCAGGGATTACCCGGGCGTGCTGGTGGATGAACTGGAAAAGAACGTGAACTTTGCTGCTTTCGCGGCTGGCGCGGTGGGCAGCCATAACACCGTTTACAAGTATGGCGACACGTTTAGGAGTGTAACCGAGACCGGAACGCAACTGGCCAAAATCATACTTCGGGAAGCTAATCAACTTAAAACAGCCTATACTTCAGAACTGAGTACCCACAAAATTGAACTGGCCTTACCGGAACCACACTGGCGGCTCGGCGATAACAAGCGGTTGGCTCCGGGTCTGTTTTACGCTGTTTTCGGAAAGTATAAAGCGCACCTCAACCACCTGCAAATTGGCAATACGGTGCTGCTGGGCGTGCCCGCCGATTACTCTGGAGAATTTATGGCCGAACTTGAAACAGCAGCGAAATCAAACGGGAAGAATGTGCTGGTTACAGGTTTCAATGGCAGTTACATTGGTTATATCATCCCTGAAAAACATTACCAGCTCCGCAAGTATGAGGCACGGGACATGAATTTTTATGGCAGGCAAAGTGGTACGTATATCACACAGCTGCTTTTGCAGTTGCTTTACTAAATACTTAAGTTGAAAGATGTGTTTTGTTTTTGCTGGCGTAGCTTATGTCTTCTTTAACTTGACTAGTACTAGTTGCATAGTTGGCTTTTTCGCTCCAAGTCCGCTGGGACTCGTTTTCCCCTTCAGCGCTGTGTTAATTTCCTGCCTTACGGCTGCTGCGCACCGGAAATTCACAAGGCGCTTCATGGAAAAACTGGGATAAGTTTTTTATTTGATCAGCCGATTTATACTTTACAGAAAGTATAAAGTATACTTCAATTAAGAGCAGGTGGCTTTGGTTGAGCTAACTCCCCTCCTTTTTTCAAGGAGGGGTGCCGCAGGCGGGGTGGTTAAGCGCATAAGTTAGGCCCAGCCTGCACATGAAAAACAGCTATAAAACAAAAGATTTAAATGATGAGTATGTGCAGCTACACCGGCAAAGCCATACGTTTCAGCTACCATTTTTCGTTTCAACTGAAAAGCACATGCAACCCTTTGCCCTGTTAAATGGGTCTATTAATCGTATATTAGTCGCTTGTTCAGAAAAGCTAAAATCAGATTACCTTTAAAATCATACTTAATTTCATCATGAAAGTAAAATCCCTCACCCTCGGAAGCTTGTTAGTTTGCAGCCTTTTTTTGAGTTCCTGCGAAGATTGCGACAGCCCGACCGTAACCGAAGTAACTGAAGCCGATGCAGAATGGCTGGTGTATGAAGACCCGAAAGACACTATCCGGTTTGTAGATGAGCAGGCCAATGTGATCAAATACATCCGTACAAGCGTGAGAGGGGGAAACGTGCCCGGCAAAGACACTTCCATTGATGATGAATGCTACAAAAACCTGGATACCCAGGTAACAGTTACCATCGAGGATGTGAAACGTAAAAGCCCCGGACTTGCTACCTACGTCCTGAAAAGGCCGGACGACCTGTCTATAGGTCTGGCTGTAGAAAACCGCAAAACATACGACCTGGACGAAACAAAGCCAACCATAGAGGCTGAAGTAAATGGCAAAGTGTATCAGAATGTATTTGAGCTGACGCCTGCCGCCACTAACCCGACCGATGTAAAGCGTATACTTTTCACGAAGGCAGAAGGCTTTA
Organism: Pontibacter arcticus; assembly: GCF_003284895.1. Classification (GTDB taxonomy): domain Bacteria; phylum Bacteroidota; class Bacteroidia; order Cytophagales; family Hymenobacteraceae; genus Pontibacter; species Pontibacter arcticus. The sequence goes on along the minus strand of NZ_QMDV01000004.1, from coordinate 198,154 downwards.
TCCGGATAGAGTTTAACGACAATAAATTCCTGGACCGCCAGTAAAAACCAGGTTCACAAAGTATAAAAGCGTAGCTTCTGCAAAACGGGGCTACGCTTTTTTTAAGCAGCTTCTTTTAAAGTATGAACGGCTACTCAAAATCCTTTCTGTAAATTGGCGGTTATAACTGCTTACATGCCCTGTATCAACGTCATCATCCCGGCTTACAACGAAGAACAATCCATCGCTCAGGTAGTAGCTGCTATCCCTGCCGGTTTGGTAGCGGATATCATCGTTGTCAATAACAATTCATCAGACCAAACGGCTAAGGTGGCCAGCGCTGCCGGCGCCACTGTGTTACACGAGCCCACGCCCGGTTACGGGAATGCCTGCCTGTGCGGAATTGCGTATGCCACTGCAAAACCTGAAGAGGAGCGTCCGGATATTATTGTTTTTCTGGATGGCGATTTTTCTGATCATCCCGAAGAAATGCCCTTACTGCTGGCTCCCATACTTGCCGGGAAAGCCGATATGGTGATAGGTTCGAGGGCGCTTGGTAACCGTGAGGCAGGCGCTATGATGCCACAACAGATCTTCGGAAACTGGCTGGCTACTACCTTAATGCGATGGTTTTACGGCGTAACCTATACCGACCTCGGGCCTTTCCGGGCAATAAGAACAGACGCGCTGCTGGCCCTGAACATGCGCGACCGCACCTACGGCTGGACAGTGGAAATGCAAGTGAAAGCAGCTAAAAAAAGGGTGCCCTATACCGAAGTGCCTGTAACTTATCGGAAGCGGATCGGTTTGTCTAAAGTATCAGGTACAGTGAAAGGCTCGGTGATGGCTGGCTATAAAATTATACTTACCATTTTTAAATACCTGTAACAGCACCTATGCACTTACTCAGCGGTCTTGTTCTGGTTATTTATGGCATCTGTCTGGCCTTTATTTTCGGCTACAGCCTGGTGCAGCTGCACTTAACCATACTTTACTGGCTCTGCAAACGCTCCGCACAACGTATAAAAGCATACCCAGCACCCGATGTATGGCCCGCCGTTACGGTGCAGTTGCCGGTTTACAACGAGCGTTATGTTGTAGAACGCCTGCTGGATGCTATAGCTGCTTTTGATTACCCACGCCACCTGCTCCAGGTTCAGATATTAGACGACTCTACGGACGATACCACCGAGCTGATACAGACCAGGCTAAAAACTTACGAAGGCAGCGGCATTGATTTTCAGCACATCCGGCGCGAGCGGCGAAGTGGTTTTAAAGCAGGCGCTTTGCAATATGGGCTGGCACGCGCTACCGGCGATTTCATTGCTATTTTTGATGCTGATTTTGTTCCTGGCCCCGATTTCCTGAAACGTACCATTCCTGCTTTTACTTCAACTAAAATTGGTGTGGTGCAAACCCACTGGGGCCATCTCAACCAAAATTATTCGCTGCTTACCAGGTTGCAGGCTTTCGGGTTGGATGCGCATTTTACCGTGGAGCAAAGCGGCCGCAACAGCGCCGGGCATTTTATTAATTTTAACGGTACGGCCGGCGTTTGGCGCAAAACCTGTATAACCGATGCCGGTGGCTGGCAAGCCGATACCTTAACCGAAGACCTGGATCTGAGCTACCGCGCCCAATTAAAAAACTGGCAGTTTGTATACCTCGAACAGGTCGAAACACCTTCTGAACTGCCCGTAGCGATGGGCGCTTTAAAATCGCAACAGTTCCGATGGGCAAAAGGCGCCGCCGAAACCGCCCGCAAACACCTCAGGCAAGTATGGAAATCAGATAAACCGGCCGGTACCAAAGCGCATGCAGTTTTCCATTTGCTGAACAGCGGCATTTTTATTTGCGTGCTTGTAACGGCCTTGCTGAGTGTGCCTTTGCTGTACATAAAAGCGGAGCTACCCGACCTTCAGTTTCTGTTTAAAATAGGCGCGGTGCTGTTAATCAGTTTGCTTTCGCTCAGCTTTTTTTACTGGACTGCCCTGTACCAGAAAACCCACGATGCAAGCAAAACCACCTGGCAATTTATTCCTCTTTTTCTGCTGTTTCTGAGTATGTCGATGGGGCTTTCGCTGCACAATAGCCTGGCGGTACTGGAAGGGTATATCGGCAAAAAATCCCCTTTCATCCGGACGCCCAAGTATAACATTGTGCAGGCAGCAGACAGTTGGCGGAAACAAGCTTACTTCCTGAAAAGTATAAACCTGTTAACCATACTGGAAGGAATTTTGGCGGTATATTTTTTATTTGGCATTGTGGCAGCTTTCGAGCTACATGATTTTGGCTTGCTGCCATTCCATGTGCTGCTGATGCTGGGGTTTGGTTCTGTTTTTCTATATTCGGTTTTGCATAGCAGGCGCTAACATGACCAGAAACACCGTTGCTTACCTTTTACTTGGCCTATCAGGAGTAGCCTATGTGGGCTTAGGATATTACACGCCGCGCACCGATTTTACGCAACTGCTGCTACTTTATACTTTCGTTTTCGGGGTGTATGTATATTACATCAACCTGAAAATAAACCTGTGGCACGGGCTGGCTGCAGCTATACTTTTCAGATTATTGCTGCTTTTTGCTACGCCTGCTTTATCTGATGATTATTTCCGTTTTATCTGGGATGGGCGTTTGCTGACTGCCGGCTTTAACCCGTATTTATACTTGCCTTCGTGGTTTGTAGCGGAGGGCGCTCCTGCCCTGCCCGGAATTTCCGAAACGCTTTACCAGCAACTAAACTCCCAGGTATACTTTAGCGTGTACCCACCAGTGGCGCAGGCTATTTTCTGGCTCAGCGTAAAGCTTTCTCCGGAAAGCCTGCATGAAAGTATAATCGCTATACGGGCTATACTTCTAATGGCCGAAACCGGAAGTATACTTTTGCTGTTACGCCTGCTCCGCAAAATGGCCCTCCCCGAAAAAAACGTTTTGTTCTACGCCCTGAACCCGCTGGTTATACTGGAGATTACCGGCAACCTGCACTTCGAGGGACTGATGATCTTTTTCCTGCTGGCTGCGCTGCTATTTTTATACTACAACCGTTTGGTGTGGGCGGGCGTTATGTTCGGGCTGGCTGTGAGTGTAAAATTATTGCCGCTTCTTTTCCTGCCCGTCGTGCTACGCAAGTTGGGCTGGCGCAGGTTTATACTTTTTGCGCTGCCGCTCGGGCTTACCGTACTGCTTACATTTATACCTTTGGTTACCACAGAGGTGCTGCAAAATATCTTTCAAAGCATCGATTTATACTTCCGGAAGTTCGAGTTTAATGCCAGTTTGTATTACCTGCTGCGCTGGCTTGGTTTCCGGGTGTGGGGCTATAACCAGATTGCTTTGATCGGACCGCTTTTATCGGTGGGCACGCTGGTACTTGTATGCGCGATGGCTACTGTAAAACAGATCGGTTCGTTGCGCCGCCTGATGGGCTTTATGGCTGCCGCGCTCGTGATCTACCTGTTGCTGGCCACAACGGTGCATCCCTGGTACATTACCACGCTCGTAGCCTTAACAGCAGCCAGCCATTTCCGGTTTGCCATCGTCTGGTCGGGTTTGGCTATACTTACCTATGCCGCCTACAACACGCCGGTTTACAAAGAAGACCTTAGCCTGGTTGCCCTGGAATATACGCTGGTGCTTTTGTGGCTCGTCGTGGAATTATACCTATACCGCCAGCGTCGCCGGCACGCTAATCTGGAAGTCGGATAGTTTCATCTCATTAATAACCAGCTATGTAAAGCTATCTGAGCATTTTTTATAGTTGCACTCACAGGATGATATTTAGAAATTAAATCAAAATGGAAAATTTTAATCTGTGGTTCGGAGGGCTGATAGGGTTTGGTTACATTTATTACATGATTGCAGGCCGTTTCTCTCTAAAACCTAAGGATCAACCTTTTAATAATTTATTTGAAAATAGCTTCTTTGTCAAAAATTTAGGTTTAACAGTATCAATAGCTATAATCGGGCTGTGGAGGATTAGCGATGACACTCGTGAGACATTATATTTTGCACCCATTATTTTCCTTGTTACACTAAGGATAGCAGACTTAATTTCATTATTTATTAATGACCGTCATGTTATAATTGCAACAAGATGGGACAATCCTCCTAAAGGTAAGAAAGGAATAAATTGGATTGACCGTGTTCTTTCCTTTTTAATAATATTCATACCTATGATTTCTTGCGGACTTATTATGAATAAATTGAATTTTGGAGTATTTATTAAATAAACATTCCTGACGCAAGTAAAAAGCATTTGTATGATTTACTCCTAACTAGTAAAACAGTTATTAACAGATGTGCGATCGCTAAAACCAAATGCAAAGTATAAAAATCAAAAAAGTAACGACCGAAGATATAGCGCGGCTACAGGAAATTAGCCGACAAACTTTTACAGAAACTTTTGCGGAAGGCAACACAGAGGAGAACCTGAAACAATACCTGGAAGAAGGCTTCTCACTTGAAAAACTGACTGCCGAACTCAGCAACGAAAACTCCGAATTTTATTTTGCGACAGAGAACACAAACGTAATAGGCTACCTGAAACTCAACTTTGGCAAGGCTCAGACAGAATTGAAAAGCAAAGAAGCTTTGGAGATAGAAAGGATCTATGTTCTGAAAGAGTATCACGGGAAAAAAGTCGGGCAAGTGCTTTATGAATTCGCGCTAAAAGTGGCAAAGCAGAAAGATGCCAGTTACGTTTGGTTGGGTGTTTGGGAAGAAAACCATAGGGCTATCCGTTTCTACAAAAAGAACGGCTTTGTGGCGTTCGATAAACACATTTTCAGATTAGGGAACGATGAGCAGACAGATATTATGATGAAGCTGCATCTAAAGTAAAAACAAAGTATAAATCCGCCTATTTTACCCGATCGCTAGCTAAAAGTATAAATCCACCTTAACCTAAATAATTAATAAATATTTATTGTTTTTCAATAAAATATTATTGATATTTGTTTCATACTTTTAAATCAAAAGGCGATGAAGACAAATACACACTTTATTTTCACGACGGTTAACGTCCTGTTCTGGATCGTATTTATTGGTTTGTGCATTAAAACCGGCGCGCTCCTTTTCTCATTTTTTGTCAGTCTGTTTATAAATCCGGCAGGTTCTCAGAATCTATACTCCGGATTAAACCTTTCCGGGCTCCACCACTTTAGCAGGCACAACTATATCTCCATCATGTCGCTGCTGATTGCGCTTTCGGCCCTGAAGGCGTATATGGCCTTTCTGGTTATCCAGATCTTCCAGAAAATCGACCTGAGCCAACCCTTCAACGTAATGGTTTCCAAATTAATAAATAACATCAGCGAAGTGGCGCTTGGCGCCGGAATTCTGGCCATTATAGCCGAAGGTTATGCCAAATGGCTTTACAAAAAATCTCCTGACATCGGCAACCTGCACCAGTACTTTGATAATGGGAGCGAATTTCTTTTCCTGGCCGGGATCATCTTCGTAATCGCACAGATCTTTAAGAAAGGCGTTGAAATACAGTCTGAAAACGAGTTAACCGTTTAGCTATGCCGATTATTGTAAATCTGGATGTGATGATGGCGAAGCGCAAGATGTCACTGAACGAGCTCTCGGAAAAAGTAGGACTAACCCTGGCCAATCTTTCTATTCTGAAAACAGGAAAAGCAAAAGCCATCCGTTTCAGTACGCTGGAAACTATCTGTAAAGTGCTCGATTGCCAACCCAGCGACTTGCTGGAGTATAAAGAAAGTGATTAATGCGCTTCTTCGTAGCTTTTTTCGCCAGCAGGAACCGGGATGGTTAAAAAGTTTTGTTTAGGCGGCAACGGGCACGTGGCGTAAGGAACAAAAGCGCAGGGCGGGTTGGTGGCTTTGTTAAAATCAAGGATGATCTTGCCATCTGCGCCCGGTTTATCGGCATACAGGTAGCGGCCCGCGCCATAGGTTTCGGTTCCGTTGGTCTTATCCGCAAAAATCACGAAATACGAGTCTCCTTCGCCAAGCGCATCCAGCCTGTGCTCTTTACCATCAACCGTAAAAACGAGCGTTCCCGGAGATTCCTCTTGGGCCGTTTGCCCCAGCACATTGGTTATGGCAATCTTCTTCGGGAAAATACCGGATTCGAGGCGGGCTTCTACTCGCCAGTCGGTGGTAACGGGGTAGCGTGTAATGCCTTTAAAGTTGAGGCGCGCATCGCTTTGGGTATCGCGCAGCCGGATGCCATACTTGTTACCGCGTTTGATGACATACCATTTCAGGGAGCCATACTTCATTTCGGGCGCATCTTTGGTGCCGCGCTCAAAAACAACTGCTTCGGTTACCTGTTTGTTGTTCACTAAAATAGCTGTTTTGTTGTGCACCTGCAGCGTTACTTCGTTCCCGGAAAGTATAAACGTACCTGCCCGCGCCGCAATCTTGCCTTCCGGAAAAACCAGGTCATTGCCTGCAGCGCTTCCGAATGTGTTCTCTCCTTCGTTCAGCCAGAATAAGCCGGCTAAGGCCAGCCAGCCATCTTCGGCTTTTAGCTTTGCTTCGCGCTCCTGGTGCCACGCGTTTATACTTGCTTCGTAAGCTGCAACATCCTGTACAGCTGTCTGGGTAGTTTGCTCCTGCTTGCTGGTGCAGGCGGCCAGACTCAGAATCAAAACAAAAGCTATACTTATACTTACTCTTATACTTTTCATGATGCTTTATACTTTAAGGCGCTGATTTAAAACCAACGTTGATGAGCGCAAAGTTAATTACTTATTGCATATGTAATTTTTGGTTTTACAGTAAGAGATGAGCTGCTGAACTGGCAAATCAGCAAATAAAAGTATACTTTAACTACAACACTTTCACTTAGCTTTAATGTAGTACGATGGCCCGATCAGAAAAAGAAAAAATGCTTGCCGGCGAATTATACGATGCGCTGGATCAACAACTTTCGGAAGAACGCCTGCAGGCCCGGCTGCTTTTAAAAGCCCTGAACGACGCACCCGAAGACCAACCCGAAAAACGTGCTGCTATACTTGCCAAATTAATTCCGGAAGCCGGCGACGGCCTTTGGATCCAAACTCCTTTTTACTGCGATTACGGCACCAACATTAAAACCGGCGAGAAGGTATTTTTCAACTTTAACTGCGTGGTGCTGGATGTGATGCAGGTAACCATTGGCAGCCGCACTTTATTTGGCCCGAATGTGCAGCTTTACACCGCTACGCACCCAATGGATTACAAAGAACGCGCTTCCGGGCTGGAGTTTGCCAAGCCGATCACCATCGGGGAAGATGTTTGGGTGGGCGGCAGCGCCGTTATTTGCCCAGGCGTATCCATCGGCGACCGCAGTGTAATTGGGGCCGGTAGCGTGGTGACAAAGGATATTCCGGCAAATGTATTTGCGGCCGGAAACCCCTGCAAAGTGATCCGGAATCTGAAAGAAAATGAGCCGGCTTAAACGCTTTTGCCACCACTCCATCCACAAAGTATAAACCTCGAACCAGTTTCTAACATGCTCTTGCTTAAGAAGGAGAAACTGAAGCGATAATAAACCCTGGTTATACTTTAAAGCAAGTATGACCGGGCTTTTTTTATTTCTCTTTTTCGACGTCGCGCATCGGGTGTATCAGGAAATCGTTGAGGGGTTTCACCGCTCTAAAAGCAGTTAATACCACATCCATAAAATCAGCCTGAAGCACTACTTTATCGGGCAGGTTCATTACACCGTTCCAGCCTTTATAGCGCAGGTATTCGATGGCCGGGTTGTCTTTATCGTAGCCTTTGGGAGTTGTTTTGAGCTGGTCGCCGGTAATGCCCTTGAAATGTTTTTTAAACGCCGGCGCTTCCAGAATTTGCTTAAACTCATCGAGGCTGTAATCAATTTCCTGGCGCACGGCTTTTAGCTGCTCTGCCGGTGGGTACCACAGCCCGCCTGCCAGAAAAGATTTGTCGTTGCCGGCCAAATGTAAATAGTAACCCGGGTAAATAGACTTGCGCCCGCCTTCTGCTATATAAGCCCCAAAATGATCTTTGTATGGCCTTTTATCAGTTGAGAAACGCACATCGCGGTAAATCCTGAACACCAAATCTTTGCCCTTCTGGTCGCGTACTACGGGCTCAAATTTTTCCATGCCAGGCAGCATTTCATCCAGAAAAGCAATGTAATTCTGGCGGGCAGCATCGTAGCGCTTTTTGTTTTCTGCAAACCATTCGCGGGCGTTGTGCTCGGCCAGTTCAGCCAGAAAGTTGAGCGTGCTTTTATCTATTGTGGTAGCCATGTAGCTTTTTTCTTCTTTTGATCAAGAATCTATACTTGGTTTTGGCGCGGTAAGGTTGCCTCTACTTCAATTATGAATCGCGTTTCCAGTAGGCGTAGCGGCTTATTTTTTTCAGTTTCAGGTTGCGGCCGTCCCAGGTTTGTTGCTGCAACAAATGGTTTGGGTAGGCTTTTGCAAACCAATAGCTGTTCACTTTCGCCGAGTCGAGTTGTACCTGCACCTGCCATACTTCCGCTTCGTTAAGCTGGGCATTTATACTTCGGATGTGGGCTTTGTACACCACCGGCGCTTTGGCCTGGTTGGTTTGCTGCGTTTCTAAAATATTAGCGTCAAAAGTCGGGTTGTCGGTAAACTTTAAAGCCCGCAAGGTATACGGAAGCTGATCTTCTACGAGCAGCTCTTTTGGTAATTGATGCATGCCTGTCCCTTGCCCATCGAAGTATGAATTATAGCTCAGATCGAAATTTGCGCCCTTATCTGTGATCGATTTAAACGTATTGCCACACCATTCCTGCGACGAAGTTGTGAGTTTATGCAATGCCCACGGCCTGTCGCGAAGTATAAATACGGAGGTCAGGTAATGGTAAGGATAATTGTCTGTTTCGATACGGGCAAAACTGTTTACTTTCAGCACTTCAAAAAGATCATTGCGGGTATAATCATCGGTCTTCACATTATTTTCCCGGTTAAAATCTTCTTTCACCGTCAGAACCGCGTATTCGTACGCCCGGTTTTTTCCGTAAATCATGCGTTCGGCATCGTATATGGCTACTTCGGCCAGGCCATCGTCCCAGTGTTTAGCCTTTGCCCAAGTCTGGTTAAAATAGGTTGCTAACTGGTTGTATTCTTTTGCCGGCGCATTGCCAGCCTCACTTCCTGCGTTCCGGGAGGTGCAGCCTGCCAGTGCGCACCAGGCCCAAAGTATAAAACCACAAAATCGTGTCGTCATTTTTTTGTTCTTAAGAAGCGAAGCTACGGCTATATTTTTTATACTGAAATGCTGAACCAACCCTGCCTGTAGTGTACTGATTTATACTTTGGAAAGCGCTGGTAACAGACTAATCACTCCTGCCCAAGCTCAGAAAAATCAAAATCCTCGGCTTTGTCAACGTCAGAAAGTATGGGCAACAACGTATAAGTCAGGTGCAGCGCCCTGGTATCTTTGAGCGTATCCGGAAAAACGTGTTCGGTGCTCCACTGCTTATTCCGGAAAAATGGCAGGTGCAGTTTTTTCATGCCAAGCAGGTAATAACCGCCATCCAGCGCCGGGCCAATAACTACGTCATGGGTTTCGAGTGCAGCAAAAGCCTGTTGTATAATTTCCTGGGTCAATTGCTGGCAATCGCTCCCGATGATCACCACCGAAGTATAACCAGACGCAAAAGCGTTTTCAAAAGCAGCATTCATTTTCTCACCCAGATCGCCTTCGGGCTGCAGGGCCTTCTGGTAAATATCGTCGGGCCAGTTATCGTTATGCGCTATTTTTTCGGCGTAATACACCAGTTTATCTACGGGGAGTTGCTGTGTAACCTGGCGTGTGTGCTGCAATAAATGAATGTATACTTCCAGCGCTACTTCGGGACCAACGGTGGCTGCCAGGCGGGTTTTAACTTTGCCAAGCTCCGGGTTGCGCACAAATAACAACAAGAGTTTAGTCTGCTCCATATACTTTTTCTCCTTTGTGTAACCAGATTCCCCAGCTCTTAGCATAAGCATGCACTTGTTTGGTGCGGCCCGCTTTGTTATAAACCGGCAGCCCGGTGTTTACCCAATCAAAAAGGCCACCATACAAATTCCGGACATTGGTGAAACCGGCTTCCTGTAGCTGCTCTCCTACTTTTTCGCTACGGTAGCCCACAGAACAGTATACGACAAGCGGTGTGTTTTTAGGAATGTCCTTCAGTTTAGAAACCTCGAACGTATCATAGCCTACCAGCCTGGCTCCTTTCAGGTGGCTGACTTTATACTCTTCGGGAGCGCGGGCATCCAGCAAAACAGGAGGCTGTTTCTGCTGCATTTGTTCTTTAAGCTCCGCTGATTTTATAACCGGAACCGTATGGCTATACAGCCCGCGCAACATCAGCGCGTACGCGTTATTGTTTGTTTGTCCGCAGGCTTGCAAGCTTACAGACCAGCAAACCAAAAGTGCGAAGTATAGTTTTTTGAGTTCCAAGCGGTAGTATACTTTTATATAATGCGAGCTAACAACCTACTTAACGGTTTCGCCGCCGCAGCTCGAGCCCGCTCCGGCCGTACAGCCAAAGCAATGTTGGCTTAACATAATATACCTACTATCTAGATATTCAAGTATAAACTCGCTGATATGTTGAGAGGCGCGTGCGTCTACTTTCAGATCAAGCATCTGGTTAAAATCGCAATCATATAAATAGCCATCCCACCCCACCGAAATGGTGTTGCGGCACATGACACCGGCAGCAGCCACCGGGTTAAAGGCGTCGATTATTTTCTGCATGTAGCTCTCGTAGTTGCCGCTGCTTACCAGGTAATCGAGGTAACGGCTAACCGGCAGGTTGGTAATACAAAACAGATTATTGAACGTGATACCGTACCCGCTCTTAAGTCTGCGCTTGAATTCTGCTTCGAGGGAGGTTTGCGAGCCCGGCAAAAAGGCACCGGATGGGTTGTAAACCAAATCAAGCGATAAACCCGAACCTTCAATTCCATACCCTACAGCATTCAGCATTTGCAGGGCTTTTATTGATTTCTCGAATACGCCTTCGCCACGCTGCGCATCAGTTCGTGAAGCCTGAAAATAGGGCAACGAGGATACCACCTGTACCTGGTGCGCCTTGAAAAACTCAGGCAGGTCGTGGTATTTAGGGTTGGCAAGTATGATGGTGAGGTTGCAGCGTACCATGATCGTTTTGCCCAACTTCGAAAGCTCCGCTACAAACCACCTGAAATCCGGGTTCATTTCGGGCGCGCCGCCTGTCAGGTCTACTGTCGTGATCTGGGGCGTGCGTGCTAACACATCCAGGCATTGCTGCATGGTAGCGCGCGTCATGATCTCTTTGCGGTCGGGGCCTGCATCTACGTGGCAATGGCGGCAGGTCTGGTTGCACATTTTGCCCACATTTATCTGCAGAATGGTAGTGCCCGTGGGTTTTAACGGGAACAGGCCGCTTTCCTGCAGTTTACTGCTGAAAGCCGGAAAATAATCGCCTTGCTGCCGGGGCTGCTGCAACACCTCCAACTGAAAAAAACTATCGGCAAACTGGCTCTGCTGCGCTTTTAAAGATTTAACAGGAAATGCCATACCTTACATAGAGAGTTCTTTGATCTTGTTCATCATCTGCACCCCATGTACCAGCGCTGCGCCGCCTTTAATAGCCGCTGCCACGTGCACAGCTTCCATCATCTGGTTTTCGTCGGCGCCTTTCTGCAGGCAATCTGTTGTGTAGGCATCAATGCAATACGGGCACTGCACCGCATGCGATACTGCCAGTGCAATCAGGGCTTTTTCACGTTCGGTTAAAGCGCCTTCTTTAAAAACCTCTCCGTAATAATCAAAAAACTTGCGCCCCATCTCCGGTTGCAACTCTGATATGTTTCCGAATTTGGCAAGGTCGGCTGGGTTGTAATAAGTATTATCCATGGTTTGTAAACTAGTATATACGTGTAAGTATAGAGTAAAAAACAGGCAGCCGGCAACGTGGTTATTCGCGTGTGCCGGCTGCCTGCTATGCTAAGTATAAATGGTACTAAGACTTCACCTCGCCCATCACAAAAAGTTGCTCTAGTGTAGGGTTTACGCTTCCGCCTTCCGGCTCCAGGGTAATGGCGAAGGCTTGTGCAGCTCCTATGGTTTTCATTTGCTGCAGGCCGGTTATGTTGGTTAGAGCCAGCGTGCCGGCATCTACTGGTTTGCCATCATACAACGCCCACAACTGGTATTGCTTGCCTGCTGGTGCCTGTGGCAAGGCCAGTGTGTTAAGGTAAACCTGCTTTTCCTGCTGGTTCCAGTACACAATGGCGCGTGCTTCCGGATGCGCTTCCACGCCCTGCAATTTTACAGGTTTATAGGCTTCATCCTGAAGGATGGTAAGCAGTTGTTCCTGTTGTTTTAATTGCCCTGATACGGTAGAAAAGTTTTGAGCCAGTTGCTGTTCTGCTACCATGGCCAGCGCTAATCTGTTCTCAGCTTCCTGCCATTTGTTGTAAAAATGAAAGCTAAGTATACCCGAAAGCAGGAACAGCACCACACTGGCTGCCATCATCCATTTATACGGATTGCCTTCTCTTTCCTCGTCTACATAGAAAGGGATTACGTTATCTTGATCCGGAGAAGTATAAGGAGCCTCAGTGGTGATAGGCTGTGCTCCCAGTTGGTTTAAGATTCTATTTTTAAGCGCAGGCTGCGGTTGTACAGCATACAACCGGGCATAGTTTTCCATTACGGCGCAGGCTTCATCCAGCGCAGCTTTTATCTCCGGCGATGCTGCTGCCAGCGTTTCCACCTCCTGGCGTTCTTCGTGCGTTAATGCGCCTGCCGCATACAGCTCTAACACCCCGGACGCTATGTAATTTTCGTTATTCACGTCCTTTAAACAGTTTTCCTAATGATTTAATTGCACTCCTTGCCCTTGTTTTCACCGTACCTAACGGGATGTTGTACTCGTCTGCTATCTCAGATTGTGTAAAGCCTTCAAAGTACATCAGGTCGATGATCTGTTTTTGTTCCGGGCTTAGCTGTTCCGTTATTTCCCGGATACCGATGTGGTCTGGCTTAAAACCGGACGAACCAAATTCCATACGAGGCGAATCCGGAATTTCCTGTGTTTTCAGACTTACGCGGTGTTGCTTCGAGCGGATTTTATCAATGGCCTGGTTGCGGCAAATATTTATCATCCAGGTAAAAAGCCTGCCTTTGGAGGCATCATACCCATGAAACGAATTCCATATTTTCACAAAGGCTTCCTGCAGCACATCTTCGGCCACTTCCTCTACCTTCACGATCTGTAAGACCACACCAAAAAGGGTAGCACTGTACATATCATATAAGATAGAAACCACTGTGCTGTCCTGTGCACGCAGGCGGGCAACCAGCTCTTCTTCTGAAATACTAGATAGTGGAGAGTTAGACAATGATTTAAGGTTAAATGCCCGACAAGTACAGGCATATGCATCAAATTTATAAATATTCTGGAAACTGTTTCTATAACTGTAAATAGAAATAAAAGTTTTTAGGCTTACGCTAATAATTCGGCATGCAGCCACGTAATGATACCTTACGTATATTTACCCCGAACCTCAATACCAAACTATGGCAATTGCAACACTAAATCCGGCTACCGGAGAAGTTATAAAAACCTTTACCCCATATACCGCAGAAGAAGTAGCCCAAAAGATTGAGGCTGCCCAGAAAGCCTTCGGAAGCTGGAAAAAAACAAGCTTCACAGACCGTGCTGCCCTGATGCAGCAGCAAGCCGATGTACTTGAAAAAGAAGCCGAAAAGTATGGCCGCATTATTTCCCTGGAGATGGGCAAACCCCTGAAAGATGCGATAGCCGAAGTAAAGAAATGCGCCAGCGTATGCCGCTATTATGCCGAAAATGCCGAAGATTTTTTAGCGGATGAAGAAATAAAATCTAATGCTGCGCGCAGTTTGATCGCGTACGAACCGTTGGGCGTTGTGCTGGCTGTGATGCCCTGGAATTTCCCGTTCTGGCAAGTATACCGTTTTTTAGCGCCCGCCCTGATGGCCGGCAACGTGGGTTTACTGAAGCATGCTTCCAATGTGCCGCAATGTGCCCTCGCGATAGAAGAAATTGTGAAACAGGCAGGCTTTCCGGATCATGTTTTCCAGACGCTGCTGGTGGGCTCTAAAGAAGTAGATAAGATAATTGAGCACGAGCACGTAAAAGCGGTAACACTAACAGGCAGCGAAGGCGCCGGCGCCAAAGTAGCCGAAAAAGCTGGCCATGAAATAAAGAAAACTGTACTCGAGCTGGGCGGCAGCGACCCTTTTATTGTACTGGAAGATGCCGATCTGGAAGAGGCCACTACGTTTGCCGTAAAATCCAGGATGGTAAACACAGGCCAGAGCTGCATTGCTGCCAAGCGCTTTATCATCGTTGAAAGTATAGCCGACGCCTTCCTTGAAAAGTTTAAAACAAAGATGGCAGCCCTGAAAACCGGAAACCCATTGGAAGAAGCCTGCGATTATGGCCCGCTTGCCCGCGCTGACCTGGCAGAAGAACTCCAAAAGCAGGTCCAGGAATCAGTTAAAAAAGGGGCTGAAGTGGTTCTGGACGGTGGACAAAAAGAAAAAGACAGTGCCTACTTTAAGCCTATGATTCTGAAAAATGTAGTGCCCGGCATGCCTGCTTACGACGAAGAAATGTTTGGCCCGGTGGCCGCTGTGATGGTGGTGAAAGACGAAGCCGAAGCGATCCGGGTGGCCAATGATTCAAGGTTTGGTTTAGCCGGAGCCATCTGGACGAAAGACGAAAAACGGGGGCTGGAAATTGCCCGCCAGGTAGAAACCGGCGCTATGTTTATCAACGCTATGGTCGAATCGTCGCCGGAACTGCCTTTTGGCGGCATCAAAAAATCGGGTTATGGCCGCGAGCTATCCTATGTGGGCATCCGGGAGTTTGTTAACCAGAAAAGCATCTGGATAAGCTGACAGTTAAAAGATAAATTCCCCATAATCTGAAAGTATAAAAAAGCGCTGCAGCCTGATCAGACTGCAGCGCTTTTTTATACTTTATACTTTATACTTGCCTGGTATTAACAGTACCCCAGCATTTTGTAGATGATGTAGCCCGCAATTTCGTGGAGCAGCATGTGCCAGTCTGAGAACGAATAAATATCCGGTATAAGTAACTTATCGGGCATATAGGATCGCTCGATAGCGTAAAAATCGGTACTGAAAATGGCAGGGCGAAGCCCCGCTTTCTGGAAGCAGGCTTCTGAGCGCCGCATATGAAAAGCCGATGTTACCAGTAATAACTTCTTAAGTTCCGGGTGCTTTTTCAGCAGTTCTGCCGTTTTGGTTGCATTTTCGTAGGTATTGCGGCTCTCGGTTTCGAGGATGATATTCGAAGAGGGCACGCCGGCCAGCAACAGTATTTTCTTTATCTGCTCCGACTCGGGCGAGGCTACTCCATATATTTTTCCGTTACCGCCACTGATCACAAATTTCTTTATCTTCCCTAAGCGGTATAACTGCAGCGGATGCAGGAAACGGTCGGCGCCTTTTTTAGTGTGTACCCTATCCGGCAGGCTCGTATCATACTTGGTAACGCCCGTCAGGATAATAGCCGCATCGTACTTTTCCATTTGCTTCAGAGGGGTAGCTGCCACTTCCCAGGCGCGCCAGGCTTCGTTGCTCAGGAATGGATTGGAAAGTATAAAAAGGATAAGTATGGCAGCCAGTAAACTTCTTCTCCGCCAGATGGCAGATTTCAGGAAAACGGCAAACAAAAGCAAAAGCAACACCCACAAAAAAGGCATCAACAGGTAATCCAGTGTTTTGGAAAGTATAAAAAACATAGCAGTGGCCAAACCAATAGGAACGCTTGCAAAGATAGGCCTTTCTGCTAACGTGCCATACGATGTGCTGACTTTAGCGCCTATACATGCCGGAAAGTATACTTGCTAAAAGAACTTCCGGAAAACCCACAGCAGAACCGACAGCAAAATACTGATTAGCAACATGCTGGTAAGGGGCGCATAAAACCGCATATTTTTATTTGCTATCCGGATATCGCCGGGCAGGTTGCCAAACCAGTTCAACTTATCGCCGGCCAGCCAGATTACCAAACCAATTACCACGATCAGTATACCAACTAACACAAGAATTTTACCGAGAGGTTGCATAGTAGTAACGTTTATACGTACTGGTATACTTTAAAAACCAGCTTTCAGGCCAACAGAAAAACTAATGATATCCCAGCCTGTCAGGGTTTTATCTTTTAAAGCAGAAGTTAAGATCAGGTCGTAGGTTCCGACTTCTCCATAAAGGGTAATATCCTTAAAAAGCCCATTTTTAGGTAAGGGATGGCTTATTTCTGAGCCCAGGCCGCCGGTTAAGCGCAGGCTGCTGATCCACCAGTAATAGTTTTCCGGGTAGGCATTATCCCATGAAGTTGAGAACTGGCTTCGGAAATGGTAGGTTAGGGCCAGGTTGGTGCGCAACGGTGTCAGTTTAAAATCGTTGCCCAGTTCCACTTTCTTAAATGGCTTGTAAATTCCTTTCAGGGTAAGCAAGTGCAGCGATTCTTCGGCATCAAAAGAAGGCACATACCCATACAACAGTTCTGCGTTTATTTTATCTTTTGAAAAACTATAGTTGGCACCTGCTGCAAACATACCGATATTGCCTGCAAACTGCACTGTCAGGCCATCAGGGGCATACCATTTCCGGATTGTGGTGGTATCGGTTTGTGCAAAAGTATAAGCGGGCATTAGAAATAGTAATGCAAGCGCGACAAGTTTATGTAATTTCATTTCTTTTAATTAAAACTTAACGCGTTCGAACGTAATATCAGGGCCGGTAACAGTAAAGATGATGTACTCCCGTGTTTCTGTTGAGCCGGTTATCAGATAAGGCACGCGGCTGCCTGGCAGCGTGCCGCTTTCATACTTATGGTTATGCCCATGCAGCGAATAACGCACGTTGTAGGTGCTCAATAAATTGGTGTAGCGGTCTTTGTTTTCGGGGCCAAACTCAGGGCTGCTGGGCGCGATATGCGAAACCACAAATACAGGCTCATTCCTGGCAGTAGCTGCCAGTTCTTTTTCGAGCCAGTTCAGGTCAGGCACTTTCTTGTTAAATTCCAGATAATTGGTATTCAGCAATATAAATTTTCTTCCGCCCGCAGTAAAGCTCAGGTCATACTCCCCATACATCGCCTTAAAAACTTCTTTGCCATTATTTACGGCATCGTGGTTCCCGATTACCGCTACATACGGCATTTTAAGCTCCTTAAAATCCTGGTGCACCAATCGGTACTCTTTTGTTAATCCGAAATCGGTTATATCGCCGCTAAGCAACACAAAATCGATGTTCTGCTGCTGGTTAATGTGTTTAACCATTTCAGCGTTCTCTTCATAAAAACCCTGGGTATCGGCGGTAAGTATAAACCGGAGCGGTTTGGATGGGCTAAGGTTTGCCTTCTGTATTCTTTGTATATTGATCTGGTTGATGTTCTTTTCATCATCCTTTAACCGGACCTCGTACGGACTGTACTCAAACTCGTCGCAGCTTTGCAGGCCCAGCGTAAAAAGCACAACAAACAACCCTGCAACAACCCGCATCTTATCTTTCAAACTCATAATCTAACTAGTGTAACTGCATAGTATACCATAAAGTCGTGCGTATGTTTCAGACTTTAAGTATTTAAAAGCAACTATATTCCGATAAGTAAAGATTAAGATTAAAAATCAGGATGTTATAACTTTAAATTATTTTGTAATTACGATACTCCCCGATGCGGTGCCCTGTCAGGCGCTCAATAAATATTTTAATCTTGTCTTTTAGTTTGAGTTTGTTCTTGCTCAGGTTATAATTTTACTTACAGTTGCTATACCTTATTCCAGTTAGAATAACCAATAATGCTTTTACCTCCATTAAGATTATTTTCAAAAAAAGAAATCAGTCTATACTTTAGTTTTTCATGTTTTACCTTTGGACGTTTGAGATCTGCTTTTTTAGAGAAATTGAGTTTATTCTTCCAATTTAGCCTCTGAATGCACTCATGCATTACTTTCGGATGCGTACCTTTGAACACAGGAATATTACCTAAAGCTCCAAAATCAAATTCATTTGCCCACAAACGATGCTCTTGTTCAATCTTTTCAATTCCATGATGCATAGAATCTTGTTCTTTCTTTTTAACCTGCATGAGCCGGGGCGGCCTTACCCATCCGTAGTGGTATACATGCGCATCAATCTCTTTTACGCTTAACTTTTCTGAATTTCCTTTACGAAAAGATTGTGCATCTTTATAAGAGTAGATGCCTACCTTGTTTCTCACAATTCTTATTTCATTTCTGTACCATCCATAGAATGGCAGATAGTGATCATAGTCTCCCCAAAAATGGTGGTATTTAAAAAGAAATCCATCTACCAGTGGGTTATCCAATTCTATCTGGCAAGCGGATAGTATCATTCCAAAATCTTGTTCGTGTATCACCTCATCAGCCTGTAGGTAAAAACACCAATTTCCGCTACATTTACTTAAAGCAAAGTTAGTTTCTTCAGCAAAGATCTGGCCCTCCACAAAACTTTGTTCAGACCAAACCCTGTCGTAAACTTTTATTTTGTCTGAGCCAATCGATTCCAAAAGCTCTCTGGTTTTATCGTCTTCATCAGAATCCCCGAGTGCAACCACAAACTCATCTACAAGGGGCAATATGGAGCATACTGATTCTTTGACAGGATAATATAGTTTATCACCGTTTCTACTCATTGTAAATCCACTTATCTTCATGGGTTGTAGCAGAGTTTAGAGTAAATGAATAATATATAAACGTAAGGAATCCCGAACAGAGCACCATACTTTCAGAAAATCGGAATTGAGCATTAAAAACCGTAAATTTGGAAGGTGTTAAATCTGCTTAATCTGTAATTGTTTGAAAGTTTGTATTGCTGAAAAACCAAGTGTGGCCCGCGAGATAGCGCAGGTAATTGGCGCAAAAAACCGCAAAGACGGCTACTTTGAGGGCAATGGCTACCAGGTAACCTGGACGTTCGGCCACTTTTGCACTCTCCGTGAGCCCGACGACTACCGCCCGGAGTGGAAGCGCTGGAGCCTCTACGACCTTCCCATGCTGCCGGAGCGTTACGGTATAAAACTGATGAAAGACAGCGGCGTGCAAAAGCAGTTCAATATTATCAAACAACTGCTCGACCATGCCGACGAAGTAATAAACTGCGGGGATGCCGGCCAGGAAGGGGAAGTGATTCAGCGGTGGGTTTTAACGGAAGCAAAGTATAAAAAGCCTTTCAAGCGGCTTTGGATTTCGTCGTTAACAGAAGATGCCATTCGCCAGGGTTTTGCCAGGCTGCGCGAAGGTGCCGAGTTCGACTCGCTGTACCAGGCTGGTAAAAGCCGCGCCATCGGCGACTGGCTGCTGGGCCTGAATGCCACGCGTTTATTTACGCTGAAGTATGCAAATGGCAGCCGCCAGACCTTATCTATTGGCAGAGTGCAGACGCCTACCCTGGCCATGCTGGTGAATCGCCACCACGAGATCGTCAATTTTGTGCCACAGCCTTTCTGGGAACTGAAGACTGTGTACCGCGAGGTAACTTTTGCCAGCACCAACGGCCGTTTCCAGAAAGAAGAAGATGCACAGAAAATACTCGAAGCTATCCGGCAGGCCGAACTTACGATAACCGATGTCGAAACCAAAAAAGGCACGGAAGCACCGCGCAACTTATTTGATCTGACTTCGCTGCAGATTGAGTGCAACAACAAACTGGGCATGTCGGCAGACGAGACCCTGAAAACCGTGCAGAGTTTGTACGAAAAGAAAGTGGTTTCTTACCCGCGTGTCGATACCACGTATTTGCCGGACGATATTTACCCGAAGATACCAGGTATACTTCAGGGGCTCGATAATTACAGACAGGAAGTAGCGCCGCTGCTACAGGACAAGATCCGGAAAACGAAGAAAGTATTTAACAACAATAAAGTAACCGACCACCACGCCATTATTCCGACCGGTTCGTCGGCTGGTGGTTTGTATGGCCGTGAGGCTGATGTATACGATCTTATTACCCGCCGTTTTTTAGCTGCTTTTTACCCGGATTGTATCGTGAGCAACACTACGGTTAGTGCCGAATCAGCAAGTTATGCGTTTCGGGTACGTGGCAAGCAGATTCTGGAACCAGGCTGGCGTGTGTTGTATGGGGCTGAAGATATTAAACCGGATACTCCTGCAAAAGAAGGTGAAGCCGAAGAAGTAACAACCGGTGTACTGCCACATTTCGATAAAGGCGAGCATGGTCCGCATGAACCTCTGCTCGAACAGAAAATGACAAATCCGCCAAAAGAGTACACGGAAGCAACACTGTTACGCGCTATGGAAACGGCCGGAAAACAGATTGAAGACGAAGAACTAAAGGAGGCATTAAAGCAAAACGGCATCGGCCGGCCCTCTACCCGCGCCGCCATCATCGAAACTTTATTTAAACGCCAGTATATCCGGAAAGAAAAAAAGAAGATCATCCCAACACAAATGGGTATCGATCTGATTGGGGTTATTCCGAACCAGACCCTGAAATCTGCGGAGATGACAGGCCAATGGGAACGTAAGCTGCGACAGATCGAAGCAGGCGAGTTTCAGGCAGACGAATTTCTGAAGGAGTTGCAGGAGTTTGTCGTAAGCCTGGTGCAGGAAGTAAAGTATGATAAAGCCACTGTTACCATCGAGCAGCGGCCCGAAGAACCAAAACCAGCCACCAAAGCAGCACCTAAACCAAAAAAAGAAGCTGTTCCTACGCAGGGCTTAGGCGCTTGCCCGGCCTGCAAACAAGGATACATTGTAAAGGGCAGCAAAGCGTATGGCTGTATCCGGTACAAAGATGGCTGCCGTTTTCTGTTACCAATCGAGTACCAGGGTAAATCACTGACAGAAAAGCAGGTAACAGCATTGCTTACAAAAGGCAAAACGCCAGCCATAAAAGGTTTTAAAGATGAAGCCAGCCATAGCTATGATGCCATACTTACCCTAAACCCAACTACGTACCAGCTGCAACTCGAAAAAACGGAGAAAGTCCCGGCCGCTGACCCGTTTGCGCAATGCCCGCGCTGCAAACAAGGCAGTTTACTGAAGGGCAGTGCCGCTTACGGTTGCAGCCGTTTCCGGGAAGGGTGCCAGTTTAGGTTGCCTTTTGAGATGGGGGGCAAGCAGCTTTCCGATAAGCAGATCAGTGCATTGCTTTTAAAAGGAAAGACGCCTGTTATCAAAGGGTTTATTTCAGCTAAAACCGGTAATGCTTTTGATGCCGCCCTCACCATTAACGACGAGGGGCAGGTAGTGTACCAGTTCAAGTAAAACACAAAGGGCAGTTATACTTTATAACTGCCCTTTGTGTTAATTTATACTTAAAAAACATGTCATCGTACGCTAAACTTCACTTCCTGTGTGGCTTGGTTGGTACGCTTATCAATTGCGTTGATCAGCAAGGTATACGCGCCCGGTTTTAAGGCATTTACGGCTATTACAGTATCAAAAGCCAACCTCGACTTGGCTTCTGCTTTGTTAAATTTTACATGCTCTTTGGCATCTTTTGCACCGGCTATAGTAAAAGAGATTGCTTTAAACTCATCTTTATCTACCGCAGAAACGGCTATGTGCAGCCCATCATTTTTGCTGATCGCCTGGTTATTGGTCGGGCTGATGATCATTACGCTTGGCTTTGAACCATCAGGTTTCAGGTTATTCTCATCAAAAAGATCTGAGCAGGAAGATAAAGCAAGCAAGCCTGCAACAAAGAAAAGGAAAGTTTTTAATGGCATGGTATTATTGCTAAAAGTCACCCGTTGTGCTTCAATCGGTTAAAATGTTATTTTATTATACTTCACCGGAATGCAAAACACACTTCGTACTGCTAAATTACAACTACTACTTAAATCTCAAAACAAAACACATAAATAAAGTATAATAATTTATAAACTCAGATTTACAGATATACTTAAATCACAGCTTATTAATCAAAACATCAAGTAAAATAATTCAGGCTATAATCACAAAATATAATAATTAACAACTTTACAAAACATCATAAAATCACAACTAACCACCAGAATGTATTTATAATTTACCTGTTACACCAAAAGGCAATGCTTAACGCATTTAGCAGACTTAAATTGCATTACTACTTTATAACCAATCAGCAGCATAGCCGTAAAAAAACACATCGCAGCCCTAAAAATGCTGCTTTAAATTGTTTTTAAACTAAAACACTACACGCATGAGAAGCTATGGAAACTTGGGTGCAAACCCATACAATAACAATTACAGATCAGAAACGAGAAGTTCAGGAAGAAATTATTATTCCGGAGACTTTGATTTAACAAAACGCGACCGCAGTTCAGATAATCAAGATTCATACGGCTCTAATTCAAATTCTTATGGATCAGGGCAAAGCAGTAATCTTTCATCTGGCTACAGCGGCAGACCATCTGGATATTCAGGCTCCGGTTCTTCCAATTACGGTTCAGGCTCTAATTACGGAAACTCAAACTATGGTAATTCCAATTATGGCGGCTCCAATTATGATACCGGTATGGGATCATCTTCTAATTACGGATCGTCTAATTATGGCTCATCTAACCGTTCAGGCAACTATAACCGAAACGAATACGGCAACCAGGACAACTGGGACAGAATGGGCGACAAAATAGAAAATTCCTGGGAGAGCGCTAAAAACAGCTTATCTAACGCCTGGGACCGCGCAACCAACGATAATGACAACGACTACAGAGGTTCTTCTTACAACCGTGGCAGCTATAATACCGGCCGTGGCACTTCCTCAAATTATGGCTCAGGCTACGATTCAGGACGCTCATCTTACGGTAACTCCTATGGCGGCTCTAATTACGGATTCGGCTCAGGTAGTAATGCAGGATTCTCTAATACAGCCTATGGTACCGGCTCGTCATTAGGAACAGGTTCCTATAATTCAGGCTCCGGCTATGGTTCTTCGAACTCGAATTATGGATCATCTAATTATGGCTCGTCTAACTACAACTCGGGCAGTGGCCGTTATTCCGATGATTACGATAACAACGACCGCGGCTTTTTCGACAGAGCCGGCGACGAAGTAAAATCGTGGTTCGGAGATGATGAAGCAGAACGCAGAAGAAGAATGGATGAGATGCGCGACAGAAGAGAAGATTCTGATTACGATTCTTATAACAGAAACTCATCCTCTTACGGCAATACCTATAGCGGCCCTCCGTACTCTTACGGTTCGTCATCACGCAGAGATTATGAATGGTAATACAAACTGGCTAATTAATTAGCTGTAATATTTTTAAAAAAGCCCTGCTACTTCTGGTAGCGGGGCTTTTAATTTATATGGATGTTATAACAAAAGCTTTTATACTTTTGTAGCAGGATTTGCATTGCTTATCCGGTTTTTATACTTCCATTCTTACTTACCATGAAAAAAACAACGTTAGCAGTACTCTTCTCCCTAATCACTTCGGTTGGGTTTGCACAACATGTAGGCATTAAAGCAGGTGGCACGCTGGCTACTTTTAAAGGCGAAAACGCCAAGAATTATGATCTCCGCGTAGGGTATACAGGCGGTATTTTTGTGCAGCAGCATTTTAACGACCTGCTGGGCATCCAACTGGAAGCACTTTACACCTCCAAAGGCGCGCGTAACAAGTATAGCTCCGGCTCTAACCAGGTGCAGGATAGCTACCGGCTCAACTACGTGGATGTGCCCCTTATGCTGCATTTTTCTGCTGGCGGTTTGTTTATCGATCTGGGTCCGCAGGTTTCTTTTATCGCCAACGCACGCTATATAACTGAAATAACGAACAGCTCCGGCAACAGAACTACTACTGTAAAATCCGACATTACCGATAATCCTTACTCCATCGACTTTGGGTATGTGGCTGGTATCGGCTACCGCGCACCAAATAAACTGGGCCTTGAGGTACGTTACAATGGTGGCTTAAAAGATATCGACGATGAAGGTGCGGCAGCTGTGGCTGGTCTGGAGCGTCGTAATTCTTCTTTCAGTCTGATGCTGAGCTACCTGTTAAATTAGCTTTTACCAACCTATCAAGTATAAAAAAAGCTTTGCCGGTCTGGCAAAGCTTTTTTTATACTTGATAGGTTCGATCGGCTTAGTTTTCCTGTGTTTCTTCCATCAGGTTATAAATATGCTCAAAACGTTTGAAATCTTCAATCTCCACTTTCAGATCACGTAAGAGGCCTTCTTTGATGTCGTACACCAATCCATAAAGTTTTGGCGGGTTATCAGTCAGCATGGCATTCTGGATAATAGATGTTTTGGAAAGGTTGTGCACCTGCTCTATCACGTTTAACTCCACTAAACGCTTCAGCTTATCAGTTTCATTATCTATTTCACCCAGTTCATCATCATGCAGACGGATCACATCTTTTATATTGCGCAACCAGTTATCGATCAGGCCAAACTGCTTGTTGCCTGCCGCTGCCGCTACACCGCCGCAGCCATAATGGCCCACTACCATAATGTCTTTCACTTTAAGTACCTCTACTGCATACTGCAACACCGATAGCAGGTTCATGTCGGAATGTACTACCATATTGGCAATGTTGCGGTGCACAAACATTTCGCCGGGGCCTGTTCCGGTTATAGCCGATGCCGGTACACGGCTATCAGAGCAGCCAATAAAAAGATAACGTGGCTCCTGCCCTAACGCTAATTTGCTGAAATAATCCGGATCGTTGCTTAATTTTTCAGCTACCCACTTTTTGTTATTCTCTAATATGTTTTCCATCTAGTTTTTGCTGGTTAATATCTTTTGTTGATCAATTTTATACTTTAAAAATCTTGTGCTAAGGCGGGTCTTAATGCATTTCCAGTACGTCCACTTCCGGCACGTTCAGTAACTCTACATTAATATTGCGCTCGTGTGCAGTCTTCTTAAACTCGTGTATGGCTTCCAGCACATCATAATCAATGTATTCCGAACTTTCAGCATCTATAATAACATGGCTGTTGCGTGGCAAATGATCTAGCGTAAGGGCAATACTGGCTTTGTTAAGGAAAGAAACGTGCTCGCTCAGTTTGATGCGGATCAGGTCCTTACCCGGCAAAGCTTCTTTCTCATAGAAGTATGGCGACTTGTAATTAGCTTTCAGGATAAAGAAAATACCAACTGCCAGACCAACACAGATACCTACCAGCAGGTCAGTGAACAGAATAGCCAGAATTGTTATGATAAAAGGGAAGAATTGCTCGAAGCCAAGCTTCATCTGTGCTTTATAAAGCGCAGGTTTGGTTAGCTTATACCCCACTATCAAGAGTACGGCAGCTAAAGCCGAAAGTGGAATCTGGTTCATGAATTTTGCGAAAAGCAATACCGACACAGCCAGTAAAACACCATGTGTAAAAGCTGATACTTTCGTTTGCGCGCCGGAAGCTACGTTCGTAGACCCACGCACGATAACCGCCGTCATAGGCAAACCACCTAACAAGCCGCTTACCATGTTACCGATGCCCTGTGCTTTTAACTCGCGGTTTGTAGGAGTTCGGCGCTTGTGCGGATCAAGCTTATCAACTGCTTCCACACTTAATAATGTTTCCAGGCTGGCTACTATGGCAATAGTAAAGGCTACCACATAAAGCGAAGGATTGGTTAAGGGCTCCAGGGTCAGGAAGCGAAGCTCGTTGCTGAGACTGCTTAAGCCATCCAAAACAGGCAGGTTTACCAGGTGTGTCGAGTTAATGGCCAGTTCAGGGAAAAAGCTCTTGAACAGGCTGTTGATACCAATAGCAGAAAGTACAGCTACCAGTGCGCTTGGCACTAATTTAAAGATCTTGATCCGTTTAATCACTGGCGTATCCCAAACCAGCATAATTACAAGGGAGATCACGCCTACCAGCAGCGCTCCTACTTCGATTACCGAGAAAGCATGCCCAAGCTCCGAAAAGGTGTTTCTGCCATCAGGCTGAAAGAACTGCATCTCCCCAAAAAAGTCTTCATCGGCTCCTAAAAAGTGTGGTATCTGTTTCAGGATAAGGATAAGACCGATAGCAGCCAGCATCCCCCGGATAACAGACGAAGGGAAATATAAACCAATGACGCCGGCTTTTAAAAACCCAAGTATAAGTTGCAGGAAACCAGCCAGTACAACGGCCAGCAAAAATGCCTCGTAAGAGCCTAAGGTTTCGATACCGTTTAACACGATAACTGTTAACCCTGCTGCCGGCCCGCTAACCCCCAGCTGCGACCCACTTAGCCAGGTAACCAGTACACCCCCTACAACACCTGTTACAATACCTGAAAATAACGGCGCACCAGATGCCAGCGAAATGCCGAGGCACAAGGGCAGTGCTACTAAAAACACAACCAAACCGGCTGGTATATCTTTGCTCAGGTTAGCGAGGTAATCCTGGCTTTTTAAATTAGCGTCTTTTATCATTTTAATTCCATCTTTAGATCCGGCTGCTGCCCCGCACTACTCACCAATGCAAGGGCAGTAACCGGATTTTTACCTTACAGCCACAAAGCTAGCTTGGCAACATTAAGCTGGAATTAAAACCAAATTAAAATCAGATTAAAATTACACGCGGCCTACCGGAATAAAGTAATAAGCCTGCGGAAGCGTAATAGTCACTTCAGTGCCCTCTTTAATAATGGAGTTCACGCAGATTTCGCCCTGGTGTAGTTTCAGGATGCGTTCGGCCAGTGGCAGACCAATGCCGTGGCCTGTAATATTGCGCACATTCTCAGCCCGAAAAAAAGGAACAAATACATGCTTCAGATCCTGGGAAGTGATGCCTACCCCATAATCTTTTACCTGCAGCTGCACATCGCGGTCTGTGATAACAATGCGCCCTACAACGGCTTTATCTTTTGGCGAAAACTTGATGGCATTCTCCAGCACATTCACAATGGCGATAAGTAACAAGGCTTCATTTCCTTTAATGATCAGGCGGTCTTCTTCTTCCGGGAAGTTGGCAAAGTCGATGTTGATGCGGGAATTTGGCTGGCGTTTAATAGCCTGGTCGCGGGCCATCCAGATCAACTCATCTATCCGCAAAAAAGATTTTTTAATCTTAGAGGCATCTATACTTGCCTGTGCTATCTGCAGCAAGCCATTCGATAGTTCGGCTAGCAGGCGTGCATCTTCCAACGTAGACTGCAGCACCCGTTCATACTCTGCTGTTTCGCGGGGCTTCATCAGTGCTACTTCCAGTTCCCCGATAATGGCCGTAAGCGGGGTGCGCAACTCATGCGAGGCATTGGAAACAAAGGTGCTCTGCATCTCGAAAGACATTTCCAGGCGGTCGAGCATTTTGTTGAAAATACGAGCCAGGTGTGATACCTCGTCGCGGCCATCGGCGTTGCTCAGGCGCATACTCAGGTCAGATGCGTTTATTTTTTCCACTTCGCTCACCACCTTGGTAATAGGCCGCAGCGCCTCCCTTGAAAAACCCCAGCCCGCCAGCATCACAATCACCATCGAGCCAAGAAAACCGAAGGTCAGCAGTATCTCGAGTTGGTCTAATTTACGCAGGCTGTAAGCATCTACACACGAAGAAAGTACAATATAATCGCCCTGGTTATCGGGGTAATAAATACCTACTACCTGTCGTACGCCTTCCTCATACATCACTATTCTTTTAGTTTTGATCAGGTTGAGTAGTTTGGCATCTACGCCCAGTGTTCCTTTTCCTTCAGAAAATAAAAGCTCACCATCTGCTTTAAAAACACGGACAGCCTCATAGGGCAATACCTGGTAATATTTAATTTGATTTTGTCTGCGGGCTTTTGGTGGCAGTTCATCAGCATCCAGCAGGTGATGAGCCGTAATATAGGCACGCTGCCTGATGCGTTCGTAAAAATCGTTTTTACGGTGCAGCGATGTAAAATAGTAAACGCCCAACGAGAACAGTGCCAGAATCAAGGCAAAAATGGCGGCAAACTGCAGTGTTAATTTGGTCCTGATTTTCATACGCCGTCCTGTATTTTAAGCACATATCCCATCCCTACCAACGTATGGATCAGCTTGGTTTCGAACCCTTTGTCTACTTTTTTGCGGAGGAAGTTAATGTATACATCGATCACGTTGCTGCCTGTATCAAAGGATGTTTCCCATACCTGCTCGGTAATATCAACCCTGGATACTACCCTGCCCTGGTTACGCAGCAGGTAATACAATAAGGCAAATTCGCGGGCGGTCAGGTTTAAGGCTTTGCCACCTCTAGTTACCGTTTTTTTGCTTACATCCAGCTCCAGGTCGGCAATGCCCAGTTTTTCGCCGGAACCGTTATCAGTTACACGGCGGGTAAGCGCCCGGATGCGGGCCAGCAACTCTTTAAACTCGAACGGTTTGGTCAGGTAATCGTCTGCGCCGGCATCAAGGCCTGTGATTTTATCATCGGTGGTGCCAAGCGCTGTCAGCATCAGTATAGGCATTGTTTTGCGCTGCTGCCTGATGTGGCGGCAAACGTCCAGGCCGTTCATGTTCGGAAGTATAATATCCAGTATGATCAGGTCATAGTCGTTCTGCTCGGAAAGCTTTATGCCGAAAAGCCCATCGTATGCCTGGTCTACCTCATAGGTCTGTTCTTCCAGTCCTTTTTTTATAAAGGCGGCTACTTTGGGTTCGTCTTCAATTAATAAAATTTTCATAACTACGCGCAGGATGCCGCAAATGGCCTTACCGCTGTCCAAAGATACGAAGCCACAAGTACAGATTGAGGTATCTAATTATACTTCTTTTCGTTCTGATAAGTATGGCAGCTCCTCATAACCACGATCACGGCCACCATCACCACGCTGGCAGCAACATAAAATTAGCTTTCTTCCTGAACCTTAGCTTTGCCTTGCTCGAGCTTTTTGGCGGAGCCTGGATAAACAGCGTAGCCATACTTTCTGATGCGCTGCACGACCTCGGCGATTCACTGGCGTTGGGGCTGGCCTGGTACTTCGAGAAGCTATCGGTGCGTGGCCGCGACCTGAAGTATACGTTTGGCTACAAGCGGTTTTCGCTCTTGGGTGCTGTTATAAATGCTGTTATCCTGCTGGCTGGCTCGGTGCTTATACTTTCCGAAGCTATACCGCGGGTCTGGCAACCCGAACAAGTGAATGCAACCGGCATGATCGGTTTTGCAGTGCTGGGCATATTGGTGAATGGCGCTGCCGTTTTAAAACTGAAAGACAATTCTTTAAACGAGCGTGTGGTGCGGCTGCATTTGTTGGAAGATGTGCTGGGCTGGGTGGCCGTTTTGGTGGGCGGCATTATTTTATACTTTTTCGATTTCCCGATCATCGACCCGCTGCTTTCCATTGGCATTTCTGTTTACGTGATCTACAATGCCTTTAAGAACCTCCGGGCAAGTATGAACATTTTGTTACAGGCGGCACCCATCGAAGTAAATTTAACCATTGTGCAGCAAAAATTAGAAGAACTTCCTGCCATCCAATCCATCCACGACCTGCACATCTGGACCCTGGACGGAACCACACATATTTTAACGTTGCACGCCATCGTAGATAAAGATGTATCGCTGCTGGAAGCTGAAAGTATAAAACAACAGATCCGCGACCGGCTTTCCGACCTGCAGATAAACCATGTTACGTTAGAGCTCGAAATACCCGGCCAGCCCTGCAGCCAGCAACAATGCCCTGCCGAAGTATAAACAGCGCGTAAACTAAAAAGAGAAACACAGCAGCTGTATTTCTCTTCAAGTCTAAAGTATAAGTTCGTAAATCAGGTACGGTTCAGGGTAACGGCTGCGCGCACCAGCTCCGTAAAATAAGCCGACTGTATATCCTGCATTGATTTTATTTTGATGTGAGGCGGTTGCCCGTCGCGGCTTACCAGGCGCTTTTCCGGATCTGCTAATTCCTTTCCTCTGAAAAAGCCTAAGTGGATACCACTGCGGGAGGAGGCGAAGTAACAAACAGGGCCGTGAAAAAAGTAGCAGGGCAAATCCCAGCGTACGCATTCTTCCAGGTGAGGCACAGCTGCCAGTATGATCTGCCGAACAACTTCTGCTAATTCGCGTTTCTCGTCTGGCAGCGTATCCAGGTATTCGTCTACCTGATTGGCTGTAGTTCTGTTTCTCATGGTGTGTTGATCCCTGGTAAAGTTTTTACTATCAAATATACTTATATTCTGATATTTAAACAACTTTCAGGCATTTACCACCATTCAGATCGAACTAATAGCTATACAATCGTAAACTTAAAGCGTTATACTTTCATTTCGAGTTCGCGTAACATGCGCTGTTCCAGCTCGTTCAGGTCGGTGTAACCTTTAGTGAGGTAAGCCATGCCATGGGTAGTTTGCAGAAATACGCTCGGGAAATTATCAGCGCCTATACTTTCTACATAGTTAAATTCTTCTTCCATCTGCTGGATGATCTCTTCAGATTCAAACAACGTCATGAACAGGTTTTCGGAGATGCCAAACGGGCGTACCAGCTCTGCCAGCACGGCTGGGTTCCGCAGGTCTTTCAGATCGGCAAAAAAAGCCGAATGCATGGCCCGTAAAACTTCCAGGGTTAACTTAGGCCGGAGTAAACGCACGCATAACAAAGCACGGCAGGCCGGCTCGGTATTATAAACAAAGCCACGGCGGGTAAAGAAACGGTAATCGAAGGGTACGCTGGTGCGGTCCTGTACGCGATGCCAGCTTACGGCCAGTTTATCTTTTGCATCCGGGGTGAGCGGTTCGGTGGCGTAAGCCTGCAAAGGGCCCATTAAAACTTTAACAGTTAACCTGCCTTGCCATAAGGCCCGCATCCTCCGGATAACAGGCGTAAATCCATAGCACCAGCCACACATGGGGTTGGTAATATAAAGCAGCGTCGGGTTGTCGGGCGTCTTGATCATAGGCATTTCATTTGTTTTCGGGAAGGCAACAAAAAGCAGGGTTGCCCGGGGCTAAAGTAGCTAAGGTAAAGTATAAACCGGCTTGCAAGTAGTGTTAAGGTAAGCATTTCTGGCCAGATTAGCGCCGGTAGCCGCGTTAATTAATCAGAATTAGCTGTAATTCTGTGTCCACACTTTATTTTTATACCTGCAATACCGGTTTTATACCTGGCCTTAAGCCACCAGACCCGCTGGCTTACCTCCGAAATGAAGCAAAGCAGCGGGCCTGGTTACAGCTGATTTTGAGCTTATCTTTTCTCTAACTGGCGCTTCAGTTTTTCTTCCACATTTTTAAGCAGCTCGTACCAGTTGCTGCCTTCGTCCTGGGCAAAAACATCGTTCCCCGGAATACCTACGCGCATGTGCACACTTTTCTGGTTGGTGGCCTGGCTGGCTTCTTCCTTAAAGTATACATCAATCGAGTCTATCTTTTTGGCATGGCGCTTTATTTTCAGGATCGAATCGCGCACACTTTGCTGGATCGCATCTGAAATGTCAATATCCACGGCCTGCACATCTAATTTAATGCCTTCGAAGTTTTCAGTATAGTTCATTTTGTGGTTCGTTTTAATGGGGTGAAAATTTTATAACATAGGCGCCCTGCCTTTGCAAGCACGCCTTAGCCAATTAAACGGGCGGGCTGGCTTTAAGTTAAACGCAGGGGCTGCAATTTTATACTTTATGTTACAGATGAGGCATCTTATTAATTTTTTCAGAGGCCAGGCAACTATACTTTGGGAAGCTGCATCTGACAGGTATAAACTAAGAAAATGTATACCAACCCTCTTTCAATTCTATGAAAAAATTAGCTACCTCCCTCTTCCTCTTGTTTTTTATGCTTGCCAACCAGCCTTTGCTGCATGCGCAATCCACTAGCCTGGTAAGCGTGGGCGACCACTCCCTGGAAATGATACAGGCCGGCGCAGGAGATTACACGGTTATCTTCGAATCTGGGTTCGGGATGGATTACAAAGTATGGGGCAACGTAGCTTCGGAAATAATGAAGACCAACAAAGTATTACTGTATTCCAGAGCCGGAACAGGCAAATCGGAGCCAAACCCGAAAACCCAAACCCTGGAGCAGGCTGTAAACAGTTTGGCTACGCTTCTTGAAAAAGCGAACGCCCAGCCGCCTTACATCCTGGTGGGCCACTCGTATGGCGGTTTCATTATCAGGGCGTATGCAGCGCAAAACCCGGGCAAAGTAAAAGGGCTTGTTTTTGTAGACCCATCGCATGAAAAACTAATGGCAGCGCTCAAAAAAGCGGACCCGGCCAAAGCTGCGAAAGATACCGAAGCCCAGAATCAGATGATGCCGGCACAGTTTAAAGCTGAAAACGATTACATCAACCTAATTTTCGAGAAAGGCGCTTTGCCGGACTTTGGTACGCTGCCAGCTGTGCCGGCTGTGGTACTAACCTCGGTTCAGAAAAGAGAGAAGCCCGACCTGTTTTTGCATGAGCCACTGGGCATCACTATCTGGCGAAAACTACACGCTGATCTTTTCGCTCAGTTTACGGATGGCGCCCATTACGTAACAACCCGCAGCGGCCACAACATCCACCGGACCGAACCCGAACTGGTGGTACAAGCCATTAAACAAGTGATAACTTTAGCTGATAAAGCAAAAGCAGAACAAGCGTACGCCCTTAAAATGCAGCAACTCGAAAGCAAGCTGAAGGAAGCAGAAAAGCAACTGAAAGGTAAGAAACCCAAAACCGGAGAAACGCTGGTATTTGCTGCCCTCCAGGATGCCGGCTTCGATGAAAGCACAATCAACGGCATTGGCTACCATTACCTTGGAAACCCGGCTGCTACTCCGTTAGCAGTGGCTATTTTAAAGTATAACACTGTTGCCCACACCGGTTCTGCCAATGCCTACGATAGTTACGGCGAAGCCCTCTTGGCCCAAGGGCAACTGGAGCTGGCCCGAATTCAGTTTATAAAAGCGATCGAGCTGGCCACCGCCACCGATAACCAGGCCACGATCCGCAACAGCAAAGCCAATTTAGAGAAAATAGAATCGCGCCAAAAGCTGGCTAAAAAGAAGTAGAACTGCGGCTGTGAAAGTATAAATCAACTTACTTTTTTGGCACACAAGCACATCAGAACAAAGCCGATTTACGTTTAAACTCCACGTATACTTTCTAAAGCTAACACCCATGAACACCCTACCAATCAACTGGCTAACCGAAGGATTACTGGATTTTGAATATAAAAAGTATTTGCTGCTGGCTTACCTGCAAACTGCCCGGCAGGAGTTTTCGGCGCAGCGCCTCTACCCTGTTTTCCCTGATTTAATTATGCATTACCAGAACTTAAAACTGGTGAAAGAGAAAAAGCAGCTGGTGTATGAGCAGTTCCCGGAACGCATCAGCCGGGCCGATTTTGAGAAGCTGGAACTGGTATATGAAAAAATTGTGGCCGACGACGAAACCATGCAGCAGATAGAAGACATTATTCAGTTTGCCTACCCCCGTTTCAGCGAAACCCTGGAAACCGGCCGCGAAGTATATGACGCCATAGAGCGACAGCTCGAAATTATGCCCGTAGGCATTACGCCGCTTTACTTTAATGAAGGTTACCTGTTTCTGGATGAATTTCCGGGAAAGGAAACGCAGGTGTTTATGTACCGCATTACCGTGTTCGAAAATACCTATGAAAAGTACCGTGGCATCCATACCGAACATCTGCAAACCGTGCGCCGCGGCATGGCCCTCACGCACGAAAACCTGAAAGTACAACTCGTAAAAGAGCGCCAGGAACTGCCCAACCCCGCTACCTTTGTGGTGGCAGCCAAAGTGCCCGTTCCGCTGGAACATGCTTTGCTGCCAATTGCTAAACGCTCGCTGGTAAAGTATGTAACCAAACTGGCCGCTTAATTTATACTTTAGCGCCCTGCATTTTATGAAGTATGGCAACGTATAATTTATCGTAACTTAACAAAACAAAAAGCCGCTGCAAGTATAAATTGCAGCGGCTTTTTGCTGAGCACGATCATACTTTAAAGTATAATTTACAGATTTACTTCCTGGCCTTTCAGCTCATAAGTATACGTTACGGTAGCTGTTTTATACAGAATATGGGCAACAGAACAGTATTTTTCCATCGAGAGGTTAATCGCTTTCTTTACTTTTTCTTCGTCTAAAGGTCCGCCAAGTATAAAGTGTACCTGTATATCCTTAAAAACAGAAGGTAGTTCGCCGGGCACCCGTTCGCCGTTCACTTTTATCTCGAACAAATCTATTTGCTGGCGCTGCTTTTTCAGGATCTGGATGATGTCGATGGCGCTGCAGCCACCCAAGGCCATCAATAGCATTTCCATCGGCCGGGCACCTGCATCGTGGCCGCCTATGGCAGGCGAACCATCCAGGTGTACTTCTACGCCGGCTGCACCTTTGGCAACAAAATGAAAATCCTGATCTACGCGCGTTAAGTTAACTTCCATGTAAAACTGGTTTGTGGTTATTTTTAAAGTATAAAATTAAGCTAAAAGCCGGATTAATCTATACTTCAGCGGTAGGTATAATGCTTCTTTTGTTTTGCCTGAAACCGTTCCTGGCTACTGAAATCCTGCTTTATCAAGTTTTCTCAAATGAAACAGCCATTATCATCGACCAACTGCTGATCGGGTTCATATGCCTGTTTATATAGAAAGCGGGTGTGTCTGTCTAATCCATTTTAGCTACTCATAAACTAAGGTTTACTTTGTTAAAAGAAAGGCACTTCCGTCTTCCTCAATTGCTAAACTACCCCTTTACTTTACCTGATTGTTAGTTATCAAGCTCATAAAACTATGAACAAAAAAAATACGCTTTTATTACTGCTCGGCTTAAGCGCTACCACAGCGTTTGCACAAGCACCGGCAGCCCAGCCTAAA
This sequence comes from Pontibacter arcticus, assembly GCF_003284895.1. Classification (GTDB taxonomy): domain Bacteria; phylum Bacteroidota; class Bacteroidia; order Cytophagales; family Hymenobacteraceae; genus Pontibacter; species Pontibacter arcticus. The sequence continues at coordinate 163,473 of NZ_QMDV01000004.1, read as the reverse complement.
AGCAGCCAGCAGATGGCCTTGGCGCAGCCGAACGATGCAAAAGGCAATGCCAGGATCAGCGGTGCTGTTTTAGATGCCACCACCAAACAACCCGTAGAATTTGCTACGATCGCGCTGATCAGCCAGGCAACCGGCAAACCGGTAGATGGCACGATGGCCGATGAGAAAGGCCGTTTTACCTTAAATAAAGTAGGCGCGGGCAAGTATAACTTACAGGTATCGTTCATTGGTTATCAGCAGCAGGTTATCCCGAACGTAACGGTAGCCAATGATAACTCGGATGTAAACGTGGGCACGATTTCGCTTGCCACCGATACCCGCAGACTGGACGAGGTAGTGATCACCGGCGAAAAACCGTTGGTAGAAGAAAAAATAGACCGCACCGTTTACAACGCCGAAAAAGACATTACCAATGCAGGTGGTACGGCAGCCGATGTACTTCAGAAAGTGCCTGCCCTCTCGCTTGATAACGACGGAAACGTACAGCTGCGCGGAAGCGGAAACGTACGCGTACTCATCAACAACAAGCCTTCTGCTATTATGGCCGGTAGCATCGCTGATGCCCTGAAGCAGATTCCGGCAGACCAGATCAAATCCGTGGAAGTGATCACCAGCCCATCTGCTAAGTACGACGCCGAAGGTACAGCCGGTATCATCAACATCATCACCAAAAAAGATGGCGGTCTGCAGGGCGTAACCGGATCGGTGGCGCTTTCTGCGGGTACGCGTGCTTCCAACGGCAACGCCAGCCTGAACATCAGACGCGGCAAGCTGGGCATTAATGGTAGTTTAGGTGGCGTTCGGTTCTACAACAAAGGCGACATGACCAACGAAACCATTTCTCCTAAGTATAGCGAACTGTCTGACAACCGACTCATCAGAAGACAGAACGGTAAAACCAATATTAATGGTGCTTTCCTGAACGGGCAGTTGGGCTTTGAGTATGATTTCAATCCGCAAAACTCTTTATCGGGCAGTGTCCGCAGCAACGGCGGCAGTTTCGAAATGGAAAACGACCAGGCGCAGCGTGTTACGATAGGCGGCATTGAGGAAGAATCTCAATCATTCTCAACTGATATCCGCAACCAGAACGAGCGCATCGGGGTTGATTATAACCTGGACTTCGTGCATACGTTCAAAAAGCCGCAGCAGGAACTCGCCATCTTAACGCAATATGCTGTCAGCGATGTGGATACCCGCAACAATCAGGACCGTTTCTACAGCAACGAAGCCCCTTTTTACTTGCAGCGTAACAACAACGAAGGCGGTAACAAAGAACTGACCTTGCAGGCTGATTACGTGCATCCGTTAAAAAACAAGCAGATGCTGGAAGTTGGTGCTAAAACAATTTTCAGGGATGTGACCAGTTATGGTCTTTCCAGCAACCAGCAAGCCGGCTTGGAAGATACCGACAAACTGTCTTTTGACTATGGCCAGAATGTATATGCTTCTTACTTAACCTACGGTTTCGCGATCAGGAAAAAACTGAACGTGAAGCTGGGTACCCGCTACGAGTACACCGATATCTCTGCCGATTATGCACGCTCCGAGAACGGCAGCACAGAAGAAAGAGCGCCATTTGCAGATGATTATGACAACGTGATTCCGAGTGTGGCCCTTTCTTATACTTTGAAAGACAAACATACTTTCAAGGCAAATTATACGCAGCGGATCCAGCGTCCTTCCCTGTTTTTCCTGAACCCTTTTGAGCAGGACCAGGCACCGGGCACGGTAGTAAAAGGGAACCCGTACCTGGATGCTGAACTTACAGACCTGTTTGAGTTAGGTTACAGCACCTACTTTAAAACGGCATCCATCAGCACCAGCTTATACATGCGCCAAACGGATAACGCCATCGAAACCGTCCCGGCTTTTGACGACGCGACCAACACGACCATTTTAACGTTTGATAACGTTGCCCAGAACAAAACCTACGGTGTAAGTTTATTTGGTTCTGTGAAGCCTATAAATGCCCTGACTATTGGTGGTAGCTCCAACATTTACTATGTAAACCTGGAAAGCGATCAGTATAAGAATGATGGCTGGATGTATAACATCAATGCGAACTCGTCTTATACTTTCGGAAAAGGAATCAGTGCCCAGTTTAACGGTGGTTTTAACTCTAAAAGAATTCAGTTACAGGGTAACTCGGCATCGTTCTCTTACCACAGCTTAGCTTTAAAGAAAGAGCTGTTTGCAGGTAAAGGTGGTCTGAGCCTCGGTTTCGACAACCCGTTCCGCAGAAGTATGAAAATGAGAAACGATATCAACGCGTTGGATTACGAGCAGCACATCCGCATCAATAACTACAACCGTGGCTTTAAAATAGCTTTTGATTACCGTTTCGGTAAAATGGACCAGCAACGTCCGCCTAAACGCAAAAAGAGCATCCGTAACGACGATGCCAAGCAAGGCGACGGAAACGGTGTAGGTTAATAAACTCTAACTTCAATAAAAAGCCTCTCCTTTTGCAAGGAGAGGCTTTTTGCTTTTATGCTATTAGGTATACTTGAGGCGAAACAAAGTATGAATTGGCCTGAAATCAAAAAAAGACTCCCCGAATTAACAGAGAGTCTTTCTTTGTATGATCAGTTTTTGAAAACTTTTCAACTTTTAGCCATCCATCTATACGGCTCCTGTTTCCAAAAGGTTATGGAATTGTTAAAATAATTTGATTTTTATTTTTGATGATGTATTTCTGCAAGCAATAAACAGCTGCCACGTAGAATTTGTACCTTTATTGGCAGCAAACAAACACCATTAACCCGCTCCCATGAAACTAGACCTCTATCAGATTGATGCCTTTACGGATAGGATATTTGGTGGTAACCCTGCCTGCGTGGTGCCGCTACAAAGCTGGTTACCGGATGAACTGCTGCTACAGATTGCGAAGGAAAATGCAGTAGCTGAAACAGCTTTTTTTGTAGAGGAAGGAAATCGTTATCATCTCCGTTGGTTTACGCCCGAAATTGAAATGGACCTTTGCGGCCACGCAACGCTGGCAGCTGCGCATGTTATTAAAACGATACGAAACTACCCTTCCGATACGATTGCTTTTGATACGTTGAGCGGTGAATTAATGGTGAGCGTAAACGAGGACGTTTATACCTTGGACTTTCCTTCGCGGAACCCAACTCCGGCTACGTTGCCTGAAATCATCGAAGCAGCACTGAGCATCCAGCCGCAAACTGTTCTAAAAGCCAGAGATTATGTGTTGGTATATGCGTCTGAGCAGCAAATTAAAGAGCTGGTCATCGATCAGCAGATGTTCAATAAAATTAACCTGGACCCCGGCGGCGTAGTGGTAACAGCCAAAGGCACGGAAAGCGATTTTGTTTCCAGGTTCTTCACGCCGCAAGCCTCCATCCTCGAAGACCCCGTGACCGGCTCTGCCCATTGCTCGCTTATCCCTTACTGGAGCGCCAAGCTGAATAAAAAAGAGATGAAAGCCATTCAGCTTTCCGAAAGAAAAGGCACGTTGCTGTGCGTGGACAAAGAGGACAGGGTACTTATCAGCGGAACAGCAAAAACATACTTTAGCGGAGTGCTCTGGACGGATTAAGCAGAAAGTATAATCCATAAAGTATAATTTGTACCGGAAAAAGTATGAAAATAAAAAAAGCCACTTAGCAGTTTTACCTGTAAGTGGCTGATTATGAAGTGGGCCCACCTGGAATCGAACCAGGCACCTACTGATTATGAGTCAGTTGCTCTAACCGAATGAGCTATAGGCCCGTTCCCTGTTCTCAGAAGTAACTTCTTTGTTTTTGGGAGTGCAATTTTACATATTTGCATTCGAAATATCAAACCCTATCGCAAAATATTTTTCCTGTGGATTTAACGAAAGTCAAAAACATCATCTTCGACCTGGGCGGGGTGATCATCAATATAGATTATAACAAAAGCATCGAGGCGTTCCGGAAATTAGGTAAAAACAACAGTATCATTGAGTTCAACCAGAAAGAGCAGTCCGAGTTATTTGATAAACTGGAGACCGGAAACATCTCGCCGGAAGCATACCGCGCCCAACTCCGCGAAAAATATTTACTTGAAGCCACCGACGAAGAGATAGACGAAGCCTGGAACGCCATGCTGCTCGACATCCCAAAAGAGCGAATCGACCTGCTGCTGGAACTGGGTAAAAAGTATAGAATCTTTTTGCTGAGCAATACTAACGCCATCCACCTTCAGAAATTTAACGAGATTGTAGCGCATAGTTTCACTATCCCAAATCTCGATTCCTTGTTTGAGCAAGTGTATTACTCCCATTTATTAGGTATGCGCAAACCGGACGCGGTTATTTTTGAGCATGTGGTAAACGAAAACGGGCTGCAGAAAGAAGAAACGCTTTTTATAGACGATAGCATCCAGCACATCGAGAGCGCCAAACTGGCCGGTATACAAACTTTGCATCTGGCTCCGCCGCTTACTATTAACCAGGTTTTCGGGAATGGGGCTGCTTAACTTTGGGCGCAAGTATGGCCTGCACCTGCTGCTGTTCTGCGTTACGTTTATCACCACCACTATTGCCGGCGCAGAGTGGCGCTTCGGGAAGCTTTTTTTCCTGGGCTATGAGGGCTTTGCCTGGACGGGCACGCTCACTTGGGAAGAGTTTTTAGCTGGTTTATACTTTTCAATTCCGTTTCTGGGTGTGCTCACCGTGCATGAGTTTGGGCATTACTTTACGGCAAAATATTACCGCACCAACGTAACGCTGCCTTACTACATTCCGCTTTGGTTTGGCATCACATCGTCGCTTGGTACGATGGGGGCTTTTATCCGGATCAAAAGCCGGATCCGGTCGCGGCAGCAGTTTTTTGATATTGGCATAGCGGGGCCGCTGGCTGGTTTTGTGGTGGCTGTCCCGTTGCTTTTTTACGCCTTTACGCACCTGCCACAGCCCGAATACATCTTCAGCATCCATCCGGAATATAAACAATTTGGCCTGAATTACGCGCAGCAGGTATACCAGGAAAGTGGGTTTAATTTCGCGCTGGGCAAAAACCTGTTGTTTATACTTTTCGAGACGTTTGTAGCAGACCCGGCCTTGTTACCGAATCAGTATGAGATCATCCATTACCCGCTGGTTTTTGCCGGCTACCTGGCGCTCTTTTTTACCGCGTTAAACTTACTTCCTATTGGCCAGTTAGATGGCGGGCACGTATTGTATGGCATGTTAGGCTACGAGCGCTTTAACCGCCTCTCTTCTATCTTTTATGCGCTGTTTATACTTTATGCCGGCTTGGGTGTAATCTCCCCGCACAGCAACCCACTCTGGTCCGAAGACCTGTTGGTGGTACAAGCGCCTTTTACGTACTGGGCTTTCTCGAAATTACTGGATGATAAACGAAAGGGATTTTCGGCAGCCCTGGGCATGCTGGTGCTGCAATACGGGCTGGCATCTACCTTTCCGGCGTTAAGCGGTTATATCTGGATGTGGCCCTGGTATATATTGTACCTTGTTTTTGTGCTTCAACCGGCTACGCCAACTTTAAAGTACAACTTATACTTGGCAGGCATTATATTGGCAGCACAGGTACTGATCTCATTTGTTTTTCCGGAGGCGGATGGTTACAGTGGCTGGCTTGTATTCGGGTTGTTGTTATCGCGGGTGATGGGTATTTTCCATCCTGCGAGCCGCAACGAAGCACCGCTTACTCCCGCCCGGAAAGTGCTGGGTCTCGTAGCTTTTGTGGTGTTTATACTTTGTTTCAGCCCTACTCCTTTTATAGTTGAGTAAAGTATAAACTTTGATTTTACTGAGTTACATTCCTGGTCCTCTCAAACAACCAACTTTACAACTCAGGTAACAAACAATCACTTCAGCAACAAAAAAAGGCAGCAGACTACCGAAAGTCTGCTGCCTTTTTTTGTTGATTCAAAGTATAAATTAGCCATTGTATGCCAGAAACCCACCAAGCAGGTTACGGACATTGGCAAAGCCCTGCTGCTGTAAAAAAGCTTTGGCAGTAGCAGAACGCGCCCCCGAACGGCACTGTACAATCACTTCCTGCTCTTTTAGGTCTTCCAGGTCTTCTAATTGTTGTGGCAGCGAGCCAAGCGGTATATTTTTAGCGCCGGCAATGTTGCCTTCCTGGTATTCCCAGTCTTCGCGAACATCAATTATAACGGGCGTTTCGCCTTTGCTGAGGCGCTCTTTTAATTCTTCAACAGTGATATCGGCTGATGTGATCATGATTAGTTACGGATTATCTTTTTTGTGATGACAGATGTACTTGTTTGTATACGCAAGGTATAAAGCCCCGGCGAAAGCTTGGTCAGGTTTATGGGTTGCCCCGCTCCTTCCGAAACCTGAAAGTATACTTCTTTGCCCAGACTATCAAATATGCGCAGTTGCTGGTAAGGTTCTTTAAAGTAGATGAAGCCGGATGTTGGGTTTGGGTATACCACGAAACGGGCAGCTTCCTCGTCTTCTTTCACGCCAAGCGGCCCCTGCTGGCCGGTCATAACGGGGCGCAGCATCAGGGCGCCTTTTACGGTATTATCGGCTACCCACCCTGTCCGGCTGGTAAACAAAAAGCGCCGGTCCGGCATCTGCTCGTTCAGGTCGAGGCCAATGTTCACGTAAAAGTTACCGGGCTGCGACCAGCCTACATAAAAACGGCCGTTAACCGGCGCTGGCGTTGCAAGTGCCACTTCGTAAAACTCGTTTAAGTTAGCTGAATGGCGAATATCGAAATTCTGCTGATACAATTGGCGGCCCGGCACACCATTTTCATCGGCCCAGATTCTAAGAGTAAGTATAGTTCCGGTCAGGTTCTGGCCCACTCTCGGAAAGTATACCCGGAACGCCCTGACCTGATCTTGTTCTGATACTTCGTATAATTGCGCGACCTGCACATTTCCTTCTCCCGGAAAACTGAAACCAGCTTCGGCGGTGCCATCATCATAGGCAAAATAATCGGCAAACTCGGTTTTTCGTAAGGTGGTGTCGTTGGCATTTAATAAGGTGTTGCGTTCGCGGGTATCCAGCAAAAAGCCATGGACCAGTACCGCGCTCGGCTCATTTAAAGTAAGATTAGAAACACGGGGCGCACCCGAAATAGCATACTGCAGAGCAGCCTGTGGTAACAATCCCTGTTCCCGCAAAAAAGTATCGGCTACGGCTGCATCGTTATTTTTAATGAACCCACGCCAACTAATAGCAGCGGGCAAAGCAGAATTATTATTTGCCATGATACGTACCTGTTCAGCGAGATAAATGGCTGGGTTGGCCTTAAATTGCTTGAGCGGCATGGCTGTATAATCTTTTAACAGGTTACTCACCGGTTGGCTTACAGACACATCGCGGATGGTATTCTGGTTTTTGCGGCGGTTTCGGTCGAGTTCGATGTAATCAATGTTCCAGACGTCTGTTAAGCCATTGCGGCGCCCCACGCTCCGGAACCTGAACTGGAAATCATTATGAAGAAAAGTGGCTGCCTTTATACCTACAAACACCTGCGCGAATGGGGTTGCAACGCCTGTACCGTTCTGTTGCCAAACCGGAACCCATCTGCCGGCAATATCTTTAAATTCTAAAAGTATAAATACCTGGTTATTCGTACTTCTGTCGGGCACATCGCCGAGGCCGCCAGCCTGCCAGTAAAAGCTCAGGTACACCGAGTCCGCTGGTGACAGGTTACCTAAAAGTAGCGGCTGCGAAGTAAGCGTATCGGAAGGACCAGGTACGTTGGTAGCTAACGTATACGGGGTTCCGTTCTGGTTTAAGCCATCAAAAGAAGCTACGTTTTTAGAGGGCGGGGCAACAGGATAAGTATGATTGATGTAAACGCCACCGTTCAGCCAGCGGTTAGGGTCCGGCGTGGTGGTAACCGTAGCAAAATCATCGAAAAAAGGCAGGCTGATGGCTGCACCTACTTTATACTTTGCAACAGCCGCTGTTTGCCCTTTGATAATCTGTTGCCCTAATGGCGTTACAACTTGTGCAGAAGCAGCCAGGTTAACAACCAGAAACAGCAGTATAAATGCCAGCTTTTTTATCATGCTTTTGGTTTAATAAAGCGTTGCCAAAGTATAAATGTATCGTATCGTTCGCTTTGATCAGAAAGTATAAAAATGGCTTTTGTACCTGCTGGCAAAGTATAAACTAAAAGCGCCCGCCCATGTAAGGCAGGCGCTTTTTATTTTATTCTATGCCAAGTACCTGTTCCTGGCCGGCCACCCAAAGGTCTACAAATTCGCCTTTGCGTATCATGGCGCCTACTTCTGCAAACGGTCGTTGCTTTAAAACGGTACCATCGCGCTGGTCGCTGCCTTGCACGTAAATAATATTCCCGATCTGGAGCCCCTGCCCTACGAGTAAAACCGAAGCTTCATCTACCGGCATGCCTACTACTGCAGGTACTTCAAATTCTGTATCGCCTAAACCGTTGCCTACATGCAGATCAACAACAGAACCTTTCGCGATCATTTCTCCCGGCTTTATTTCACGGCCCTTTACAAATTGCTTTAGTACGGCATTTTGCTGCAAGTCAGGCACTTCTGTAATATTACCCTTTTTCAGGTCGTAGCTTTTCAGGATAAGCTCTGCATTTTTAACCGAACCACCGATTAGCCTGGGCATTTTGATCATCGGCGGGTTTTTCATGTTTACGGAAATGTAGATCTTGCGGTCCTGCTTTACTTTTTCGCCTGGTGCCGGGTCCTGGGTCAGGATCTCGAACGGTTTTTTGCCGGAGTTAAAGCTGGAGTCGTTTATAAAATAGCGCAGGTTCTGGTCTTCCAGCAAGGTTTCGGCATCGGGTAATTGCATGCCTGTAATCTGAGGCACCGGAATGCTTTCGCCGTGGTTGGTTGTAGACGGCAGGTACAGGTAAAAGAAGCCCATCACCAGCACCGCTACAATAGTCGCCATTATGGCGAGGTGCTTCAGAACATCTACAAACGAATTTACTTTAAACATATATTTCTTAGACAATAGACGTTAGACAAAAGACATCAGATACTCTCCTGCTTCTGACTTCCCAAATTTTAACTTCCTAAATTTTTAACTTTCTAAACTTCAGGCTATCCCTGGTTTTTAAGCTGTGTACGCTCTACGCCAAACTGCAGAATGCGGTCGATAAAATCGTAGGGCTTGTACCCGTTGATAGCTGTCTGATGGAAAATACAGGTAGCCGGGGTCATGCCTGGTAACGAGTTTACTTCGATGATAATTGTTTCTACCTCATCGTTTTCCAGCACGCGCACAAAGGCATCAATACGGGCATACCCTTCGATTTGCAAAATCTGGGCAACGCGCTTTAAATCCTGCTTTACTTTATCTGATATTTTCTGACGTCGCGCCGGGTCTGTGGCATAACGGGCCGGGGTAATATTCTGCCCTTCGCCAGCCAGGAACTTCTCTTCCAGGGACAATACTTCGCCTTCGGCCAGCGTCTCGGAAGCTTCAAATATCTCGTAGTTTACCGTTCCATCCGGATTATAGCTAGTCAGTAAACCGCCTGTTACTTCCAGGAAGTGCTTGGCGCCGTTTCTGGAGATCAGCGTTTCGATCAGGAAGCCGGCTTTGTTCGGAAATTCTTCTTTAAAACCAAGCGATAAGGTGCGGGCACAATCTGTATCCAGTTCTTCCATCTCCCTGAAAATAAGGGTTGTAAACGCCTCCAGTTCAGTACGATTCTTTATCTTTTTTACGGCAGAGCTGCAACCATCATCGGCTGGCTTGGCTATAAAAGGGTACGCAAACCCGGCTTCTATACTTGTAAAAAAGGCTTCCTTGTCGTTCAGCCAGTCTTCTTTTAGCGCCATGCGGTGTTTGGCCACCGATACGCCATGTTTGCCCAGCAGCTCCGTTGTATCATACTTGTTGATCGTGATCTGAGACGAACGGATGCCCGAACCGTTGTACGGAATGTGGAGTTTTTCGAGCTCCTGCTGCAAAGCGCCGTCTTCGCCGGGCCTGCCATGAAGCGCTATAAATACAGCATCTACCAGGTTTTTAAGCTGCGAATACGTAATGCGCTGTGGCTCCTGCAAACTGCGGCCTGTATACTTGCGGGTTATACTTTCGGCTTCTCTGATGATCTGTTCCAGCATCGGGTGCGGTTTGCCGCCCTGCTCAAAATGCTGTACTTTTTCCTTGATATCGTCTGCATTATCCTTCAGCATGATGTTGATCGGGATGGTATACAAACGGTGCGACTCGTTGCTGCCAGTTAAGAAAATAGGCAACGGTTCATACTTGGTAGACGAGGAAAGTTTTTCATAAATGTTACGGCCGCTCTCCACGGAAATATGGCGCTCCGAAGAATAGCCACCCATAATTACGCCTACTCTTATCTTGTCGTGGCGATGCGCCTGCTGTTCTTTGATCTTGGTATCCAGTTCTGCCAGCGTTCTTGCGAAGCGCACCGTATCTTTCCCGGACTTCAGGCGCTCGGCCAGCGAAGTACGGATAATATAGGTCAGGAACTGCGACGGGTTCAGGCCAATTTCAGCTGCCTGATGGAAGAAGAACGACGACGGCAACATGCCCGAAGTTGTGTTCGGATCGTTCAGGAAAATATCACCGTTTTCGGTAATAAACCCATCCAGACGCGCATATACGTTAAAGCCAAAAGCCGTAAAAAGTTTGCTGGTAGCCTCCCGGATGCGCTGAATATCTTCGGATGGCAGGTTGATCGGGGTGATTTTACGGCTCAGGCCAGGCAGGTATTTCGAGCGGTAATCAAATACTTCGCTGCCTTTCACGATCTCGGTGGGCGGCAACGCAATTGGTTTTCCGGTTTCATCCTGCACCACAATACTCGAGAACTCGCGCCCCTGAATAAAAGCTTCTACCAATATTTGATGCTCGTGCTCTACGTTGGTCAGGGTAATGCTATCGGTAGCGGTGTTGTTGAAAGTATGGTTGAGCTGGCGCAGCAATTCTTCGGGGTGGTAAATAAAGTCGCCTCCATCCAGCATCAGCGGCATCCCAATTCCTTCCCGGATATCGACCAGCTGCTTCATGCTGGCCAGTTGTTTCTCCTCGCCCATCGCCAGCCACTGGCTTTTGTAAATGGTCTTGGTAAAGAAACTACGGTCTACAGCTGCCTCAAAAGCGGCAAAATCTTTTTCCTTGATGATCGAAACGCCAATGGAAGAACCCTGATGCGGTGCTTTCAATACCAATGGCAAGCCCAGATCAGAAACCAGCTGCTCGAATAAAGCTGCCCGGTTATTTTTATCTGCCCACGTGGCATGCTGTATTGTTCTGTAATCCGGCGTCGGGAAGCCGTGCTGTTTCAGCATTTCCTTCTGCGCTGCCTTGTCGATGCCGATAGCCGACGGAAGTATGCCCGAGCCGGAATATGGGATGTGGTACCACTCCAGCAAACCCTGTATGCTACCATCTTCGCCGTACGGGCCGTGCAAAGTCAGAAAAGCAAAATCAAAATGCTTTTTGAACTCGTTTGGCTGTAAGCGCTTGCCGGCTTTGGCTATAATCTTGTCCTGCTCCTCTATACTCAACTCACCCAACGACTCCAGGTAAATCTGAAGGCCGTGTTCGGTGGCAGGCAACACATCCACAGACGGATAAAAATCGCGGATGGTGCCTTTGTAAACAAACTGCCAGTCTAAAAGTATGAAGTTACCCAGGCTATCCACAAACACGGGAACCGCCTCGAACAGTGATTTATCTAAGTTATCGTATACGGTGCGGCCGCCTGCAAACGAGATCTCACGCTCTCTGGACGGTCCTCCGAAAATTATGCCTATTCTCATGGTATGCAAAGGTAGTAAATGGAGTTAAAAGTTACTACCTCCCCCTGGCCCCCTCCTAAAAACAGGAGGGGGTATTTTTTTATTGTAATAAACAGCTTTTTTATAACTAGTGTTGCTTCGCTTTATAACATGATAGTATGAGACAGGAACAACTGCACAGTTTGCCTACGCTGAAAAAGATGAGGGCTGAATTACGAAATAATTTAACGCCTGCTGAAGAAGAGGTATGGCATCTGCTCCGGAAACATAAAATACAAGGCCTCAAATTCAGGCGGCAACACAGTATTGGTAATTTTATTGTGGATTTCTATTGTGCTGCTCTGAAACTAGTCATTGAAGTTGATGGCGCAGTGCATGATAGCCAGGAAGCAATAGCTAACGACAAACTCCGGGATGAAATATTACATGAACTCGGCTTTAAAGTTCTGCGCATCCGAAACGATGAAGTCTTCTTAACCCCCAATGAAGTCATCAATAAAATTAAAGCTTCTCTATAAAGATACCCCCTCCTGTTTTTAGGAGGGGGCTAGGGGGAGGTAATATCCTACGCCATTTTACTATATTTGCCGCAATCCCGTATAGGGGTAACAAAAAGCAGTTTCGCCCGAACAACAGAATCAGAATAAAACTATAACCATACTTCATGAAAACGATAGACCAGTACGATTTTTCAGGCAAGAAGGCCCTGGTACGTGTAGATTTTAACGTGCCCCTCGATGCAGATTTCCGCATTACCGACGATAACCGTATCCGCGCGGCGGTGCCTACCATCCGCAAAATATTAAACGATGGCGGCGCTGTTATTTTAATGTCGCACTTAGGGCGCCCGAAAACCGGCCCTGAAGAAAAATACTCGCTCAAGCACCTGGTAGATCATCTATCTAAAGAATTTAACACCACCGTAAAATTTGCTACGGATTGTGTGGGCGATGATGCTGCCCAACTGGCAAACGAACTGAACCCAAGCGAAATATTGCTGCTCGAGAACCTGCGTTTCCATAAGCACGAAGAAAAAGGCGATGTAGATTTCGCCCGCCAATTGGCAGCACTGGGCGATGTATATGTGAACGACGCCTTCGGAACAGCGCACCGCGAGCACGCATCTACGGCTGTAATTGCCCGCAACTTCCCGAACGATAAAGTGATGGGCTATGTGATGCAGGCCGAACTCGACAATGCCCGCCGCGTGCTGGATAATGTGGAGCGCCCATACACAGCCATTATGGGTGGTGCTAAAATATCAGACAAAATCCTGATCATCGAGAAACTGATGGACAAAGTGGATAACCTGATTATTGGCGGCGGCATGTCTTATACTTTTATAAAGGCAGATGGCGGCGAAATTGGCTCGTCTTTGGTAGAAGAAGATAAAGTAGACCTGGCGAAACGCTTAATTGCCATGGCCCGCGAAAAAGGTGTGCAACTGATGATACCGGTAGATTCCGTAATTGCAGATGCTTTCAGTAACGATGCTAACGTAGATACCTGCCTGAGCCACCATATTAAACCCATGTGGATGGGACTGGATATAGGCCCTGAAGCGCGCGGGCAGTATGCTGATGTTGTCCGCAACTCTAAAACCATACTTTGGAACGGCCCGATGGGTGTGTTCGAAATGTCGAATTTCTCGGTTGGCACAGAAGCTATTGCCGAGGCAGTAGTGGAAGCAACCTCGCATGGCGCATACTCGCTTATCGGTGGCGGCGACTCGGCTGCGGCGGTAAACCAGCTGGGTTATGCGGACCGTGTGTCGTATGTTTCGACTGGCGGAGGCGCGTTGCTGGAGTACATGGAAGGCAAAACCTTGCCGGGCGTTGCTGCGCTGGAGCGTTCCGATTACTAAGCCTTATAGGTTAAAATCATACTTTATCCCCTGTTGCTGTAAAGTAGCAGGGGATTTTTTATACCTTGCTACTTCTAACACATCAACCCTAAAGTATACATTTATACTTGCCAACTATACTTAGCATCCCCATGAAAGACTACAAGAAATATTACATCATACCGGCATCGCCAGAGGAAGTATATATTGCCTTAACCAACCCCGCTACCATCCAGTTATGGTCCGGCGACAAAGCCGACATGTCGACAGAGCCCGGCTCAGAATTCTCTTTGTTTGATGGCAGCATTGTAGGCAAAAACCTGGAGTTTGAGGAAGGCCGCATGATTACACAGCAATGGTACTTCGGCGACCAAACGGAGATTTCTACAGTTACGATTAAGCTGCACCCGCACAAATTCGGAACCTCCGCCGAGTTGCGCCATTACAACATCCCCGACCAGGATTACGACGACATTACAGAAGGCTGGGACGAAGCGTACTTCGGTGCTATTATTGAGTTTTATGAAGAGTAAGGAAGTATACTTATGTACATAGTGCAGATAAGCATATGTTTTATTGACATGAGATTCACAGTTTAAGCAGCTATTTCCTCAGAATATGAGAATTTTCGACCGACCTCAAGATCATATCTTTTCAGTTACTAAGCTTTTAGATCACATCAATTCCAGTTTATATACTTCTAAAATAGACCCTGGGAAATGGATGTTTAGAGGCGAATCGAATTTTGACTATACTTTAAAACCAAGTATCGGTCGGTTATTTGGAAAAGAACCTTTTTCTTCAAAAGAGATACTATTAAAGTTCGAAAAATCATCATTTAATGAATTTCAAGTAAGCTCCTATAATCAGCTACGCGAATCGAATTTATTTATTTTACTTGCAGTTGCACAGCATCATGGCTTAAAGACAAGATTATTAGATTGGTCTTTTTCAGCTTTAGTCGCTTTATTTTTCGCAGTTGAGAATGAAAGCCATTTTGATACGGATGGATCTTTTATAGCATTTCAATCACAATTTCCTTTTAATCAACATATCCAAAAATCTTCATCTCCTTTTGATATGGAGGAGGATTATGACTTCGTCTTTACACCAAGTCTTTCAAGAAGAATAGAAGCCCAACAGGGAATTTTTCAATTGTTCAGAGATCCAACCGAAGAATTTTCAGAAGCATCTAATCTCATGAAGTTTAGAATTCCAAACTCTAAAAAAGCAAATATTAAAAGAGAACTAGAAGTACTTGGAATATCATATAAGACTATCTTTCCAGATTTGGATGGACTATGTAAAACAATAAATTACAATAAACTTCAATCACAATCGATTTATTAAACCTTACAATTATATGTTTAAATTTATTCATATGATTTCTACAACCACCAATGGCAGAAACACAGAAAAATAACCCGCTCCACGGCAAAACCCTGGAAGCCATACTTACCGAACTGGTAGAGTATTACGGTTGGGAAGAACTGGGTTACAAGATCAATATCAACAGTTTTAACCACGAGCCAAGTATAAAATCGAGCCTGAAGTTTCTGCGCAAAACGCCTTGGGCCCACGAGAAAGTGGAAGGTTTATACTTGTATACCTTTAACCGCTAGTACTTTTATACTTATACTTTGATGAACAAGCAAACTATTTTACTGGTAATGAAGAAGGCAGTTCCGATGCTGTTATTCTACCTGTTTTTCGCGACCATCTTACGCCTTTGGGAGCCTATTAAAAATATGTTTTCTGGGCTGCCTGTAGACTGGACCGCCGAATTCGCTAAAATAGAGTATACCCGCATGTTGATCTTTGCCGTACTGGTTTCGGTGTATGTGGGCTACAGAGAACTGAAACGCCAGCAAGCCCGCGAAGAAATAACCCAGCCCGAAAACTAACAAAACAAATGAAAACCGACAGCATCATTTTCGACCTCGATGGCACGCTCTGGGATGCTGCCGATACAGTTGCCAAAGCCTGGAAAGCCGCTAAAAAGCAGGTTAATTTTGAGATTCAGGATATCACGCCGGAAGATATCCGGAACGTGGCCGGCATGCAACACGACCTGATCTTTAAAAAGCTGTTCCCAAACCTAAGCGAGGCGCAGCAAAAGAAACTGATGGAAATAAGCGGCAAAGAGGAAATGGCGCACATCCGCAAGTATGGCGGCGTACTCTACCCAAACCTAACGGAAACACTGCAATACTTACAGCCAACGTATAAACTCTTTATCGTAAGTAATTGCCAGGATGGCTACATCGAAGCGTTCCTGGAGTTTAACGAGCTGCATACTTTCTTTCCTGATTTCGAGTGCTCCGGCAGAACGGGTAATCCCAAAAACGAAAACATCCGTGCCATCATCCAACGCAACCAGTTGCAAAACCCTGTTTATGTTGGCGACACCACCGGCGACCAGCAGGCTGCCGAAAAAGCAGGCGTTCCGTTTGTTTACGCCAAGTATGGCTTCGGGCAGTTACCAAAGTATGAGCAACACCTCGACCAGTTCGCTGACCTGAAAAAGCTGTTCTAAAAAGCCTAATGCTGAAATATAGCTTTTAAAATTATACTTTTTGCAGAGCTTAAAACCGGCTCCGTCGTATACTTTCCCATGATCCGAGAAGCCTCCCCCGACGATATAGACGAACTCTTTGAACTCTGGCGCGAACTGCTGCACTACCACCAGGGCCACCACGCTGTTTTCAAGTATAACCCGAACCAGGAGCATGTTTTAAAAAGCGAACTCTTAACCCGCATCAAGGATAAAAATACGCGTGTATTCGGCTACATGCAGCACGATGAATGGGTTGGAATGATCATTACCAGTTTTAAAGAAGGCGTTTCAGGTTTCAAGCTATCCAGGAAAGGGCTGATTGCGGAAACGGTTGTAAAGGAAAGCCACCGGGGCAGCGGCATTGGCAAAGAACTGTTGGAGGCCGCCCGCAACTGGCTCGAAGACATGGGCGCCGACCACATCGAATTACAGGTATCCGTTAAAAACGAATCAGGGCTTGCTTTCTGGCAAAACCAGGGCTTTACCCCTTCTACTTACCACATGATTCTTGAGCTGAAAGATGCCGGGAAAAAGAAGTGAGTTATACTTTGAAGTATAGATTATGTTGGATTTTCAGTAATGGTAACCCACCCCTAGTCCCTCCGAGGAGGGGAATTTTACTGTAACGTTACGTTCGAAAGTATAAAGCTGAAATAAAGCTGATTCGGATATTTTATCCGGATCTTTAGTGATGGGGATTTGAAATCCCCTTGTTACAGCGGCTCGCAGGGATTAGGAAATCCCCTACTCCATACTTTCGGATTTGGAAATCCGAAAGAGCTGTGATATTTAAGCTATGATTCTGAATCAGTCGTTACATAAGTTGTTGGTGAAAACACACAACAACGGCGAGTTGTATTTCGGAAGGCGATTACAGATTTTAATTTGAAACCAAAATTTAATCATCAGCTTTTCTCAGTCAGTTCCAGTTTTCCGGAATCCTGGTATTTGAGTTTTCCTAAGTCAAGTAGCTCGCGGAGCAGGTTGGTTATGGTGTCGTTATACTTTGGCTCGAACTGTTGTACCAACTCTTTTGGTAAGTATGACTTTTGTTGCAGCAGGTCCAGCACTTTTTTCTGTAACGCTTTTCCATCTTCCGGTTCGCGTGTCTTTTTGCGTTGCGCCAGGCAATAATCACAGATGCGGCAGCTTGTATCCGAAACCTCCCCAAAATATTCTAGTAATTGCTGGGTACGGCAGCGGTTAGCGGTTTCTACGTAGCGGCCCATTTCGGTGGCCTGTTCCAGGGCACGGCTGCGGAGTTGATCCAGCTTTTTAGTGTCCAGTTTCAGGTTGGCAGCATCCTGGCGCGGAGCAGTAAAAATTAGTTGCGGTGAATCATGTTGCGGCTCGTACACCAACACTTTCAGTTTATGCAGGTATTCCAGTTTGCGCCGGACATCGGCTTCCGGCATGTTCATGTATTTAGCCAATGCTCTTTCAGATATCTTCACGAAGTTAGCAAACGCTTCTCCCCCATGCAGCCGCAGCAGCAACCGGATCATTCTATCCTGATCAGGGTTTTTGAGCTGAAAATCATACAGGGCCATATTCTCTAGCAGAAAGTATAACCGCGACGGCATATAGTAACTTTCGTTGAGCTGCACGTAGCCTTCCTGCTCCAGCCTTTTGATAACGTGGTGAACTTCCAGCGCATTCAGCTTATAGTTCTTGGCAAAATCAGCCAAATCAAAATCAAAGTTGCTGAGCAAACCACTACCGACGGCCAACTGGTAATAATTAGCCAACGATTGATACACTCTCCTGATCAGCTCTACCGGCGGATGCGCTTCCTGTACTTTGCGTTTGAGTTCGGCTACATCACTCGGCCCAACCAGAATAGTGGCGTACGCATACTTTTCGTCGCGGCCAGCACGCCCGGCTTCCTGGTAATAGGCTTCGAGGCTTTCGGGCAGGCCAAGGTGTACCACCAGCCTTACATCCGGTTTATCAATTCCCATCCCAAAGGCATTGGTCGCGACCATTACCCGTACGTTGTCCTCGATCCAGCTTTGTTGCACCAGGTTGCGGTCCTCAAACTTAAGTCCGGCGTGGTAGGCTGCTGCTGCAATGCGTTTTGATTGTAAATATTTGGCTATCTCCACTGTTACGCGGCGACTGCGCACATATACTATACTTTGGCCTTGCATGCGCTGCAGAATTTCCAAAAGCCGGCTCACTTTATCTTCTGTATAAAGGCACGAATACGAGAGATTGCTGCGGGCAAAGCTCTTTACAAAAACGTTCTCTTCCCTAAAGTGTAGTTTCTGCTGAATATCTTTCCGGACAACTTCGGTAGCCGTAGCTGTAAGCGCAATAACAGGCACTTCTGGCAGCGCAAGGCGAAGCTCGGCTAGTTGCAGATAAGGCGGCCTGAAATCGTAACCCCATTGCGAAATACAATGCGCTTCGTCGATAGCCAGTAGCGTGATGTTCATGCGCTTCATGCGCTCCTGGAAAAGGTCTGTCAGTAAACGCTCCGGCGACAAGTATAAAAACTTCACCTGCCCGTACACGCAGTTATCCAGCGTAATGTCGATCTCTCGTCGGTTCATACCCGAGTAAACTGCCACCGCCGAAATGCCTCGCTTCTTTAGTTGCTCTACCTGGTCTTTCATCAGGGCGATAAGCGGTGTTATTACCAGGCAAATTCCCTCCTTTGCAATAGCCGGCACCTGAAAGCAAACCGACTTACCGCCACCTGTCGGCAGAAGCGCCAGTGTATCCTTTCCAGCCAACACAGAACGGATAATATCTTCCTGCAACGACCTGAATTGGTCGTAACCCCAGTAGGTTTTAAGTATGGAATGTATGTGCTGCAATGGCCGGTTGTTTGAGTTGCGAAGATACGGGTTAAGCGGTATAATCACGAAGTATAAAATTCGGTTATACTTCAGCATCCTTTTTAAAGACTCATTTACCGTACAGATGTAAACCCACCCCAACCCCTCCAAGGAGGGGAATTCTCTGCTGAAGCTTAATTATACTTTTCAGCCCTCGCTCGCGTCCCACGAGTGTGAATACCAAGATTACTTTAACAGGAATTGCTTTCGAGTCCTGCTACAAACTAATTCCCCTCATCGGAGGGGTTAGGGGTGGGTCTACACTTAATTCACTTCTTCATTTCAAAACTATGCCCTATTCTCATTTTCAAAGTATAAACCGGGCATAAAAAAACCCTTTCACTAAAAAAGTAAAAGGGTTTAGGATAAGTATAAATTTACTTACGCTGCGGCAGATTGTCCGTCTTCACGGTCTTCGATCACTTTCTTCAGTTTCTCGATGGCCTGTGCGGCGCGTTCTTCGTCAAAGCGGTTAATGTTAAGCAGCATCTTTGTTTTTTCCTGGCGCGTGATAACCGGGTTGTTCAGCAGTCTGATGATCTCTTCTTTCTGCTTGGCAGATGCATACCGTACACTGTTTGTTGCCACTTCTTCTGCTGTAGGCTCTGGAGTAGCAGTATTCGCAGCTGCAGCACGCATGGTTGCCTTCTTCTCGGTTGGTACGGCTGCTTTGCCTACTGGCTCGTTGCCTGCATAATCCATTTCCTCGGTAGGAGTTGGCTCATAACCGGCAGCACGAATTACCCAGGCCAGTATGTTACGATATGCTTTACCAATAGCTCTTGTCTGCGCCATTGAGGCAATCGCAAATTCCTGGTAATATTTTTTACCACTCTCTTTGTTAGAACAGATGGCAAAACCGGCACCTACAATCTGCTGACTGCGCAGATCAAGTAAATTAACTTTTGCCTGGTATTTTATCTCATCATCTGTGCTGATGTTAACCACATGGTCTACTACAGGAAGTATACCTAGTCGCGATCCGGCATATTGCCAGCCTTCGACGTTTACATATTCTTTGCCCTGTATATTCTGGTATAATCGGTTTTCCTTTATAAACTTAGCCAGGTCAACCGCCAGATGTAGTGTCTCGTCAGATTTGGCAATATCATAACTCTCGACCTTTGCCTTCTTCTGCAACACTTTTGTTTCTTTCTCTGGTTGATTCATATCTCTTAGCTTCTTATTGTAGTACATATATCAAACACAACCCTGTGTAGAATAGTGCAAAAAATGCTAAAAATTATAAAATTTATAACACTGATTATCAGTAACTTATAAATTATTTTTTTAATATTTTTGGCTATTGCCACAGTTGTATCAAAAAGCTAAAAGTTGAGCAGCGGGTAAAGATTAACTACGTAAAAGTACAGCCCAGAGTTGGATTAAGGTAAGAAGTATAAAACTTGCGTTACAAGTAGCAGGCTTTACAAAAAGAAATCGCTCTGCTCCCATGTAAAGTATGGAAACAGAGCGACAAAGTATAATTAACAATATGTCTGAAGTATAACTTAGCTGCCTACAATCAGGCCGTCTTTCATTACCAGCCGGCGGTCGGCCATGTTAGCCAGCTGCTCATTATGCGTCACCAGTACAAAGGTCTGGTTAAACTCATCGCGCAGCTTAAAAAAGATATTGTGCAGCTCGTCGGCGTTTTTCGAATCCAGGTTACCGCTGGGTTCATCTGCAAAAATAATGCGTGGTGAGTTGATCAGCGCGCGCGCCACAGCCGTGCGTTGCTGCTCCCCACCCGACATTTCGGAAGGTTTGTGGTGCAGGCGATGCGATAGCCCCAGCATATCCAGCAAATGGGCTGCACGCTCCTCTACTTCTTTCTCCGGGAAGCCACCTAAGTAACCCGGCAAACAGGCGTTTTCGAGGGCCGTAAACTCGGGCAGCAGGTTATGAAACTGGAAAATAAACCCGATGTGCTTGTTCCGGAAACGGGCCATTTCGGCGGCATTCATTTTAGCGATGTTCTTGTCATCAAACATCACATCGCCGGAATCTGCCGTATCCAGGGTTCCTAAAATGTGCAGCAACGTACTTTTGCCGGCACCCGAAGCACCCACAATCGATACTACCTCGCCGGGAAGTATGGAAAGATCAATGCCTTTAAGGACAGGCAACGTACCGTATTTTTTGTAAATGTTAGATACCTGGAGCACAGCTTATGTATTTGTAAAAGAGCAATCAATTAAAACTTAAATCAGCCAAAGCTACAAAACAAACCTATACTTTAGCAATGCGCTCTTAAAATACCAACGCCTGCCAGGTTAAATGCTGTAACTATTAGCTTGTAATTTTCAGGCCGTGTACGGATGCAGGTTTCCAAAGTATAAAAATTCAGAAAATCAGGACATCGGTTTTTGTACCTGTGGTTTTTCCAGCACATCTTTTACATACAGCTCCTGCACCAGCACCATGATAACGGCCAGTATAGGCGCTGCCAGCAAAAGCCCCATCGCACCAAGCAGGATACCAAGCAATACCTGAAAAAAAAGCAGCAACGCCGGCGGCAAGTCTACTGTTTTCTGGAAAATTAAAGGTGTAATAAGATAGCTTTCAAATAGCTGGATCCCCCCATAAATCAGCAACACGTACAATGCCATCTGGCCTCCTTCTGTCAGGCCTATCAGCAAAGCAGGCAACCCGGCAATCCAGGGGCCGATATTGGGAATGAACGCAAACAGAAACGCAATAAACGCCAGCGCGAACGCCAGAGGCAAGCCGATTAAACTATACCCGATTGCTGTACTTATGCCAATGATAGCCATCGCCAAAAGCATGGCAACCAACCAGAGTTTGAGCGTTGTATAACACGCATCAAGTACCTCCAGTACGCGCGTTCTGCTTTTTACCGGAAATAATCTGGTGAAACCATGGGTATATAACTTCGGATTGGATGCAAAAAACAGGGCTGTTATCACCACAATAAAAAAATCGGTGAGGAAGCCCAGAACGGTAGAAAAAGCCCCAGTAACTCCCGATATAATGGTTTTCTGCTTTGGCAGCATGCTGCTCAGATCATCCGGCACTTTATCCAGTACCTTGTCGCCCCAGCTTTGGCTACTGACCCAGCTTTCTACGCTCGTGAGCGCCTGCGGTAAGGTTTGCTGCATTTCTTTTATCTGCTGCCCTACTGTAGGAGCCAGCAGCCAGAAAGCCCCGATCAGCAAACCAAAGAAAAGGATAACTGATAGCAACAGTGCTATTCCTCGTTTCATGTGCGTTTTGCCCACAATCCAATCGGTAATGCCACAAAACATAACTGCCATCAATACACCGGCAAAAACCAGTAAAAAGAAATAGGCTTGTTTTCCCAACAAATAAAAACCGGCTGCAGTTAAAAGTATAATGAAAGCAGCAAGCAGCACACGTTTTGCAAAAGTATAGGTAGCAGGCATAGGCAACAGGTAAAAACTAACCGTAAAACATCATATCTTCTTTTGTTTTACCTTTCATGTGCTCTACTTGTTATAGTTTTATGTACCGCACCTCTAACACCGGCCCTAACAAAACTTGTGATATGCTGTTTTACCTTAAGATTTTAAAAAAGCATTACTTGAATTTAAAGCTAAGAAGACGTACTTTCGTGCGTCCATTAAAACTGAAAGCATGAACATACACGAATATCAGGGTAAAGACATTTTAAAGAGCTTCGGCGTACGCATACAGGAAGGTATCGTAGCTGACACGCCGGAGGAAGCTGTAGAAGCGGCCAAAAAGCTAACCGAGCAAACCGGCACCAGCTGGCATGTAATTAAAGCACAGATACATGCAGGTGGCCGTGGCAAAGGTGGTGGCGTTAAGCTTGCTAAAAACCTTGACCAGGTTAAAGAAATTGCAGGCCAGATTTTAGGCATGACACTGGTAACGCACCAGACAGGCCCGGAAGGCAAACTGGTAAATAAAGTACTTGTTGCACAAGATGTTTATTACCCTGGCGAGTCTGATCCGAAAGAATTTTACCTGAGCATTCTGCTTGACCGTGCAAAAGGTCAGAACGTGATCATGGCATCTACTGAAGGTGGTATGGACATCGAAGAAGTTGCTGAGCACACACCAGAGAAGATCATCAAAGAATGGATCGATCCGGCTGTTGGGCTGCGTCCTTTCCAGGCCAATAAAATCGCTTTCGCGTTTGGCTTAGAAGGCGAAGCTTTTAAGGAGATGGTGAAATTCATCACAAACCTGTACAAAGCTTATGTTGAGACAGACTCATCTATGTTTGAGATCAACCCTGTTCTGAAAACTTCAGACAACAAGATCTTAGCGGTAGATGCGAAAGTTGATTTAGATGAGAATGCACTGTTCCGTCATAAAGACCTGGCTGCCCTGCGCGATACTTCAGAAGAAGATCCGTTGGAGGTTGAGGCAAGCGAATCGAACCTGAACTATGTAAAGCTGGACGGTAACGTTGGCTGTATGGTGAACGGTGCTGGTCTGGCTATGGCTACCATGGATATTATTAAACTTTCCGGTGGCGAGCCCGCTAACTTCCTTGATGTAGGTGGTGGGGCAAATGCACAGACTGTTGAAGCTGGTTTCCGCATTATCCTGAAAGACCCGAACGTAAAAGCGATCCTGATCAACATCTTTGGTGGTATTGTTCGTTGCGATCGTGTTGCAAATGGTGTAGTAGAGGCTTACAAAAACATTGGTGATATCCGTGTTCCGATCATCGTTCGTCTGCAAGGTACAAACGCTGAAGAAGGTGCCCGCATCATCGACGAGTCTGGCCTGAAAGTTTACTCTGCCGTAGCTTTGAAAGAAGCCGCTGAAAAAGTAAAGCAGGTTTTAGCTGAAGTTGGAGCTTAATCTCTAAAGTATAAAAACAAAAAAGGCTGCCGTAACTGGCAGCCTTTTTTGTTTTTATACTTTAAGAAAAGTTAGAAAGTTCAGAAGTTAAAAGTTATCATTGAAGTTGTTTAGTATCATAGATTATTTGCCCAAACCCGCCGTTGTTGGTGTTTTCACCGACAACTATACGTTAGCCTACTAATGCTTGCTGGTGAAAATACGCAGCAAGGGCAACCTGCATCAGTTTTCTTTTAAAACACTAAACAGCTTCATTTTTTACCTTTTTGACTTCTAAAATTTCTAATTTAAATCACTTCCAGTTCTACTTCGATGTTACCTTGCACGCCAACAGAGTATGGGCAAATCTGGTGCGCTTCGTTTACCATCTGTATTGCTTTTTCACGGTCAACGCCTTTTAGCTCTACTTCAAGCTTAACGCCCAGGCCATACGCGTGATTTTCACCTCTAAGCAGGTCTACGTATGCTTTTACAGTAGATGCCGGATCGAGGCGCTCTTTGTGCTGAGCAGCTACCACCATCAGGGCACTCTGAAAACAGGCTGCATACCCGGCTGCAAACAATTGCTCAGGGTTGGTTTTTCCTTTTTCGCCGCCTAAGCCTTCCGGTATAGAAAGGGGCATATCAATAATTCCGTCTGATGATTTTACGTGGCCACGTCGGCCTCCTGTAGCAGTTACTTCTGCCGTATACAGTTTTTCCATAGTTAGCTTTGTTATTTTAATGTCTGACTTGTTATCTATAAACTCAAAAATTGAGGGTATTGTTTTGGCTGCAAGTAAATTAACAGGCGCATATGTTAACGGCAGGATTTAACTTTATAAATTTAAGCCCGAAAGTTTCGTTTTAACGCCATTGTTCCTATTTTTGCATTCCTGCACTCGTAGTTCAACTGGATAGAATATCGGATTTCGGCTCCGACGGTTAGGGGTTCGAATCCCTTCGAGTGCACTGTAAAGCTTTAAAGCCCTGTAAATGTATGTTTACAGGGCTTTTTTTTGTGGCGCTTCAAAGTATAAATAATTCTGTTTGTTACAGAATGTACAAACCAGGTGGCACCACTCCTCTAGATTCTGGTTTTACTAGCAGGATAAATCATAATCTATTCATTACCAAGAAGTAATCACTCGAATCATAAGTACGCTTCTGTTTAGGAAACAAAACCCACGTTCCGTTTTATTAACAACAGCTGCATGTATCTTAAACCACTTACAACCGTATGAGTGAGCTTTGCAATAATATTAGTACATCGTATGCCAGTGGTTTTACCATAGATTATAGGTATGCTTATTTTATAATTATATCTTCGTATATAATCTGTTCCTGATAAACACTGCGATACGCTTAAGAGATAAAAAAACATGAACCAATCGGCACAACTGCTCAAAAAGAAAAAAAAGACGATACTTGAAAACTGGATTAAAAATCAGTTAACGGAAGAGTCGCTTCGCGAAGACCTGATCTCTAATGATGAGTTACGTCGCCAGTCAGAAGAGTTGTTGGATAAACTTACTTCTGCCCTGGAAAAAGGAAACACAGAAGATATTTATAATTCTGATTTTGAACAAGTTACAGATATATTAAGTGATATTTCGGTAACACGCGCACGTCAGGGTTTTTCGCCGCGTGAGGTTACACTTTACGTCCTGAGCCTGAAACAAGCCGTGACGGATGTGATGGAAAAAGAACTGCGCGACAAACCTGAGGTTTTGTACAAGGAGATTCTGCAGTTTAACAAACTGATCGATAGCCTGAGCATCCATACATTTGAAACTTACCTGCGCGGCCGCGAAGAAGTTATACTTCGTCAGACAGATGAGATAAACGAAATCTCTACGCCGGTTATCCGTGTTTGGGATGGTATACTTGCCCTTCCGATTATCGGCACGCTAGATAGCTCACGCACGCAGATTGTGATGGAAAACCTGCTGCAGGAGATTGTAAATACAGGCAGCAACATTGCTATACTTGATATTTCAGGTGTTCCGGCCGTGGATTCGCTTGTAGCACAGCACCTTATTAAAACGGTAAGCGCTACCCGCCTGATGGGTGCCGAGTGTATCATCAGTGGTATCCGTGCCGAGATTGCGCAGACAATCGTTCATCTGGGCATCGACCTTTCCAATATTAAAACTAAAGCTTCTTTATCTTCTGCGTTGCAACTGGCGTTCAGTATGCTTGCCCTTGAAGTAAAAAAGAAGAATGCTAACTCATTTTCAGGTAAAGTAATCAGATAATACCATGGATAGGATTCCAATTTTAAAAATGGGGCCCTTCCTGTTGGTAACTATACAAGTAGACTTATACGACAGGCTGGCTCTAAATCTTGAGAATGACCTTATCGCAATGGTAAGCAAAACCGGCGCGCGTGGCGTTCTCATCGATATCTCTGCAGTTAATATAGTTGACTCCTTTATGGGGCGTATTCTGGGCAACATTGCTTCTATGTCCCGTATCATGGATGCTGAAACTGTAGTAGTGGGCATGCAACCTGCCGTGGCTATTACATTAGTAGAGCTTGGTTTAACCCTGCAGGGTGTGCACACGGCCCTTAACGTAGAAAAAGGGATGGATTTGCTCTATGATAGAACAGATTTGTTAACTACACAAGAAGACGAAGACAACGGAGAGGCCCCTGATGATTACAATGAGTAAAGACACGATGCAAATCGTGCGTGAACAAGACGTTGTACCATTCAGGAACAGGGTGCGTGAGCTGGCCGTGAAAATAGGAATGAGTCTGGTAAACCAAACCAAACTTATTACTGCAGCCAGCGAACTTGTCCGGAACATGTTAAAATATGCCAATGGTGGTAAAATAACCCTTGAGATAGTCAACAAAAACGGGCAGAACGGCATCAGGCTGATCTTTGCAGACGAAGGCCCCGGTATAGAAAACATACCACAGGCTATGCAGGACGGCTTTTCGACTGGCAAAAGCCTGGGCCTTGGGTTACCGGGTACCAAACGCCTTGTAAACGAATTCGACATTAAAAGTGTGGTAGGCTCTGGTACTACAGTTACTGTTACACACTGGAAAAATGGACGTTAAACACCAGCGGTTTCTACTTACCGACAGAAGCTTCGCCAACATTGTAAAACGGGATATAACCCGGATGGCCGAAAGCTACGGCTTTTCGCCAACTGAAGTAGGCCGGATAAATATTGTGGTGTCAGAGATGGCATCTAACCTTTTAAAGCACTCCCCTACCGGCGGCGAACTGCTTGTAAAATTCACTCCTGATAACGCGATAGAAATTTTATGCCTGGATAATGGTCCCGGCATGAAAGATCCGCAGCGCATGTTAGCAGATGGGACCTCTACTACCGGCACGGCCGGCGAAGGTTTAGGGGCTATTATGCGGCAGTCCCATACATTCGATATGTATACTTTTGTGGGAGGCGGCACTGTTATACTTTCGCGTATCTATAAAGGGCAAACCGAAGTACCTAAAAGAAAAAGCCCTTTTGAGGTAGCTACGGTAGCCATACCAAAACCCAACGAGCAATTTTGTGGCGATGGCTTTGGCATAGCAGAAAAAGGGAAACAATGTTATTTTATTGTATTGGATGGATTAGGGCATGGCGCTGCCGCCAATGAAGCCAGCAACGAAGCAGCCGCTGCTTTTTTGGTAAACCATACTTTAAACCCTGCCGATAACCTGCGTCAGATACACAACACAATCCGGAAAACACGCGGCGCTGTGGGCACCATCGTGCACATAAACCTGGCGCAGAACATGTTAAGTTATTGCGGCATTGGTAATATTGCCGGCAGGCTTTTTAACATCGAAGGGCCGGGTATCCAGAATACAGCCAGCAAAAATATTATAGCTTACAATGGCATTTTAGGGCATAATATTCCGAGTACGCTTAATACCCAAACCCACGAGTGGAATAATTATAAGCTGCTTATCCTTCATTCGGATGGTATTAAAACACGATGGGACCTGAGTAAATACCCGAACCTGCACCGCCATGACTGCAGTATTATTGCTGCCATTGTTTACCGGGATTTCCGACGCGATACCGATGACTCGCTGGTAGTTGTAGCACGCACAAAATCCTGAGATGTATGCCAAAAGTCATCTTAAAAATCAATATCAACAATGAACTGGATGTAGTGCTTGCCTACAAGCGGGCGAAACAATTATCCGAAAGATTAGGCATTACCATCGGCAACCAGACCAAGTTTGCTACAGCTGTATCAGAGATTTGCCGCAATGTGGTGGAGCATGTAGGCAGTGGTACTATACAGTATAGTCTAACGGAAGTACAAAGTATAAATTACTTGGAAGCCATCGTGAGTGACCGGGGCCGGGGCATAGGCAACGTAGATTTCCTGATGAACCGCAATATAGGATCATCCCATATCAAAGGAGCAGGCCTGCTCAACTCCCGCAAGCTGGTAGATTATTTTAATATCCAGAGTGAATCGGAGAAAGGTACTAAAGTTACGTTGCGCCAGCGCCTGGCACACAACGCGCCTACTGTAACAAAAGCCATTGCTGAAAACTGGGTAATGGAGTTTGATCAGGATGGGGTATCGCCTTATGCAGAAATTAAACGCCAGAACATGCAGTTGCTGGAAGTGCTGGAACAACTCCGCGAACGCAACGAAGTAGCCGAGCAGCGCTTACAGGAAATCAGCAGGCTAAACAAGCAACTACAACAAACCAACAACGATATCCAGGTGCTGCTGCAGGAGCGTGAAAGCCAGAATACCCAGCTGCAAAGTATAAACGAAGACCTCGATACCTTTGCCCATACCGTATCCCATGATCTGCGTGCGCCCTTACAGAATATAAATGGCCTTTCAGAAGCGCTAAAAGACTGTTTGAGCACTAACAAGTTAACTGAGGCCAAAACCCTGCTTCCGATGCTGCAACAGCAGACAGCCCGCATGGACCAGTTTATTATGAGCATACTGGCTTACTCGCTGGCCGGCCGGAAGAACATAACTAAAGTAGAAACCGATCTGCACGAGTTGGTAAAGGGTGTTACCGAACTGCTGAACCTGCCGGATTACATTACCATCATCTTACCGGAAACGCCTTTAAAGCTCAGAACGGAAAGTATACTTCTGCACCAGGTATTCAGTAACCTGATAGGCAACGCCATTAAATACCACGACCTGAAGCAGGATGCCACTATAGAACTTAGTTTTACCCAACAAGGAGATTGGCTTTATTTTGCATTGCAGGATAATGGCCCTGGTATACCTGCCCGTTCCCATCAGCATATTTTTAATGTTTACCAAACAGTAAATATGGATAGTGCCGGAAACAGTACCGGGCTAGGCTTATCTATCGTTAAGCGGATTATAACAGGCAAGGGTGGCAAAGTATGGCTGGAGTCTGAAGGGCGTGGTACCAGGTTTAGTTTTACCTGGCCAGCCAGCGAAGTAATCAAAGAATAAATACATTCATACATCAAAAAGCCTGCTTTGGTAAAGCAGGCTTTTTGATGTATGAATAGTTAATTTCTGTTGAAAAATTCCTGCAGCAACTCCTGCACATCGTGCTTGGTAAGCGTTTTGGAATAATGCTTTTTAACACGGCTATAGTTCTTCAGGCGTTCCAGGTCGTAAAAGCTGGCCGAAGAGGTTAGCATCATAATAATGACGTGGTCCTGTGCATCTAACTGGCGGTTCTGATATTCATCCAGGAAAGAAAAGCCATCCATTACAGGCATCTTAATATCCAGAAATATCAGGTCCGGGCATTTTTTACCCGAAGCTTCTATACAGGCATCACTTAAATATTCTATTGCATCCCTGCCATTGGTACATACCATAATTTCCTTAGCCACCTGCATGTCTTCGAGCAGGCGCTTGTTCAGGAAATTAGTTGTATCATCATCATCAACTAATAGTATTAGTTCGAGCATTGCTTTGATATAAATTCTGGATAATTACAAACTGTAGTAACTACTAAAAGAGTTGCATTTACGACAACAAATATCAAATTAAGATTCCCCATTTCAAAGTGTCTTTTAAAACAATAACTAACTTTAGTAGTTTACCCACGCTGCTATACCAATAAACCCTTAGCAAAAGAAAAAAACTATTCTCAGAACGCTCCGGCAAGTATAATTTTAAGGCTTTTTCGCTCCCAAAAATTGTCCTTCTCCTTACACATACAACTAGTTATACTTTAGCTGCATCCGCTTGTCTGTGTTGTTTTAAGTTAACTAACCTGTTCCGCACCTTTCTATAAAACAGGTTAAGCTGCACTTGCCGCTTTCTTACACCTGCGAGCGCCAACATATAGTTATCGGTGGTTACAAAAACGGCGGCTTTAATCATTAAAAACAGGAGCGCTGAAGTATTTCAAAGTATAAATGCCTTCGCTGATCACCTTCAGTTTCAGACTACAAGTAAAAAGCTATTCTGTTTTTAAAAGTATGAATCTTGCTCCATATGCTTTCGTATCGTATGTTAGCTATATCCTTTTTAGGCTTATATAAGTAAATAACTCCATCAAACACCTGAAACCACAACTACCTATATGGATACTTATAAAATGAACCCCGATAACATGCGTGCCCCAAACAATCTTTCTCCTGAAGAGATAAGAAAAAGTCTGGAAGAGCTGGATGCAAAGATCAAAACGCTGAAAGCAAAGGTTAACGCCACCACCGCCGACTCGAACCATACATACCACGAACACATTGCAGCCCTCGAGAAAAAACGCTCGCTGCTAACTGATAAACTAAACAGTTCAGAAGAAAACCAAAGCAAATGGCAGGACATCCGGACAAGTATAAATAGCCTGCTGGATGATGTGAACAACATTTTTAAATAAAAAAAGCCCGGACTAAATGATATAGTCCGGGCTTTTTACTTTTGTTTATACTTTGAACTACGCCATAGCCGGCTCTCTGAAACCAACCCATGTAAAGCGCTTAATTACAAACTCAGGGTTTGTGAACGAAGCGTTACCTGCCGGGTTACCACCCGTTACGTGGAAATCAGAGAAACTCGCATTCTGGTTTACATAGATGCCACCGGTCAGGTTAAAGCTTACCGGCGTAGCAGCCAGGCTCATCTCATCCATTATTTTTTCTTTCGTTTCCGGATCTGTCGTATAAGCGCCGCAGGAAATAGCGCCATAGTTCAGGGCCATCTCTTGTGCCAGCGCAATCGACTGATCGGTATCTTGCGTTTTGATCATCAGCATGATCGGGCCAAACAACTCGCGGCTGTAGCTTTCTTTTTCAGAAGCATCCACCTCGTAAATTACCGGTGTGCAAGTACGGGCGTTCGCAAATACCGGGTTACTGAAATCGCCACTATTCAGCAATGTAGTCCCTTTGATGGAAGCAGACTCTTTTACACGCTCAATGGTAGCCGGATTCTGGATGGCACCTAAAATATGCGGGCCAGCTTTCGGGTTATTGGCAAGTGCCGTAACCGCATCTGCAATTTTTTTCACTACCTCTTCGTAAGGCACTGTTTCGCCGGCTACTTTAACACCCGAAGCCGGGATAAAGAAGTTCTGCGGTGCGGTACACATCTGGCCAGAGTATAAGTTTACCGAAAATGCCAGGTTCTGCGCTACTTTATCCAGGTCCTCCACCGAGTCAAGTATGATAGAGTTCACACCCGTTTTTTCAGTAAATACGGTTTTGCCTTTCAGGCTCTCTACGTAGTTACCAAACTCTGTTCCGCCTGTGTAATCGATCAGTTTTACTTTCGGGTTCTCAGCCAGTTCTTTTGTGATTAGGTGGTCGTCTGCATCTACAGCCAGCTGGCAAATGTTTGGATTTAATCCGTTTGCCTGTAACACTTTCTGTACTTCGGCTACCACTATTGCAATTGGTAATACCGCTTTCGGGTGTGGTTTAATGATAACCGGGTTACCCGTGATCAGGCTGGCATACATACCCGGCACTGTGTTCCAGGTCGGGAAAGTGGCACAACCAATTACCAGTGCAACGCCTTTTGGTACGGCTTTCCAGGTTTTATCCAGCTTCAGGTTGTACTTGCCCATCGGCTTCTCCCAGGTAATCGCTTCCGGATAGCGGGTCTGCTCCTGGTAACCGGATGCAATTGCTTCCAGCGCACGGTCAGCGGCATGCGGCCCCGATGCCTGGAAAGACATCATATAGGCCTGGCCTGTGGTGTGCATGGTCGCGTACGCGATCTCAAAGAAACGGTGCTTTATCTGCTCCAACGATTCGATCAGCAAAGCTGCACGGTCGGCAGGTTTTACTTTACGCCACTGATGGAACGCTTCTTCGGCCCGGCTCACCAAGGTTTCTGTTGCAAAGTATGGATATTTTATACCTAACGGCTGCTGCTCGTAAGGCGAATCCTCCTGCCCTACCCATGCTTCCGGGTCTTGCTGCAGTAATTCTGTAAACTGCTTGTTCAGGTGTGTTTTATACTTTTCGCGGCCTTCTTTGTCGGCGTTTTCGCCATATACTTCCGGTAACGGGTTTTCAGGGTATTGTGCAAAGAACGTACGGGCGTCGATGGCCGCTACGGCTGCTTCTAAAATAGAAGTATGTTTCTCGCTTAAATTCAATTCCATAGTCAAGCTTTCTATATGTATGAGGATATGGTTTATCTTAATTGTGTGAATTTACATAATTTTTGGCAAGGTATAGACACCTCTTGAATTTATGTAACTAACTTTACGTTAGACGGAACCGCTTCCGGCTCATCCTGGTTTCGTTCGCTATTTATAATTAATTTACTACAAGCAATTTGACAAAATGTTTACCAGCCGTTTTGCGCTGTTTCGTGGCTTAGGCTGCGTACTGGCATTTATACTTTATACTTTACCCGGCTTTGCCCAACAGCCTGGTGCCCCTACACAACCCTACACCGTTGTTTATAAACTGAAGCCAGGGTATAGCGAGGCCGCTTCGGTCAGGGCTATGGGCGGCAGCCGCCTGCAGGAGTCTTTCGAAAAGATAAAAGCCAGAAAAGTACAACAGGTTTTCCCGAACCAGGCTGCCGGTGCAAGAACGCTGCGTAAACAAAAAAACCAGGTCGATCTGTCGCTGCTTTACAAATTAACCTATGGCCAGGACCAGAATTTCGAACAGGTAAAACGCGCCTTGTTAAGTACCGGAATGGTTGATTATGTAGAGCCTGTTTACGTGCGCGAGCCCATGCACCAGCCCAACGATCCGAGCTCAGACTCTCTTGTTACAGCGCAATATTATTTAAAGCTGATTAACGCGTACCGAGGGTGGGCAATTACAAAAGGCAGCGAAGAAGTGGTGATCGGGATACTGGACACAGGTTTCAGACTAAGTCATAAAGAACTGGAAAGTAAAGTAGCCCTTAACACCAGCGACCCGATCGATGGCATCGATAACGATAACGACGGTTTGATTGACAACTACAAAGGCTGGGACTTTTCTGATAACGATAACAACGTATTCGACGATACTTCCTGGAAAACCCACGGCACAGCAGTTGCTGGTATCACATCTGCTTCTTCGGACAATGGTTTTGGAATGGCTGCCGTTGGTTTCAACACAAAGTTTCTGCCTTTAAAGGTTTTCCCTTCTACGGCCAACGGTAGTTTCGGCGGCTACGAAGCTATGGTATACGCTGCCGAAAAAGGTTGTAAAGTAATTAATTTATCGTGGGGCGGTTTGGGTTACTCACAGTTCGAGCAGGATATTATCAATTATGTCGCGCTGGATAAAAATGTAGTGATCGTGGCTTCCGCCGGGAACACAGGCACAGAGGTAGACTATTACCCTGCCACTTATGATAATGTGCTGTCTGTAGCCGGTACTGATATTAATGACCGCAACAATTATACTTACAATTATGGTGTGGATATAAGTGCACCCGGCGTAAATATGTATTCGGTTAATGGCAATACAGAAGAGGGCTTCAGCAGGTTTTGGGGAACTTCGTTTGCTGCTCCGGTGGTGGCAGGCGCCGCAGCACTTATCCGGACACAGTTTCCGGCGCTAAACTCCCGCCAGGTAGTAGAACGCATACGTATGAGTGCCGATGATATTTATGCTAAAAACGCAGCTCCCAATTTTGCAGGTAAATTGGGCAGAGGCCGCCTCAACCTAAAAAAAGCGTTGTTAGCTACCGACCTCAAATCTGCCAGGGCAACGGCGCTTTATTTTGAGAGTAAAGCCACGCCGCGTGCCGGAGCCATTGTGCCGCTTACAGCAGATATTACCAACTTCCTTTCTCCCCTTTCCAACCTCCAAATCCGGCTTACAAGCCAGTCCGAATTTCTGGCAGTGGAGCAGGCAACCGTAACAGCCGGAAGTATAGCTACAATGCGTTCGTTTACAACCACTCCAGATAAAACATTTAAAGTCCGTATCTCCGAAAGTACGCCCCTAAATACGAAAGTTATTGTTCGGTTAGATTATACGGATGGTGCTTACACTGATTTTCAGTATATCACCCTGATCTTAAACCCAAGCTTTGTAACCCTGGATGCCAATAACCTGCTGGTAACCATAAACAGCATGGGTAACCTGGGATACGATGGTCTAAACCTGGATAAAGGTTTGGGAATACGCTATGAAGGCAACTCGCTTTTATTTGAAGGAGGCCTGATGGTAGCGACAGCACCTACAAAAGTGGCAGACAATATCCGGAACGAGTACTATGAAAGTGATGGTGATTTTACGCCTGTCAGCAACGCACGGCTGCACCACCAGACGCCGCTGGCAACCCAGGAAGGCCGTGCTGTTATGCAGGATGAAGCCAACACAGGCCTGCAGATAAAACACATTACCTACGCCTGGGCCGACCAATCCGATCAGGATTACGTGATCCTGGAATATCACCTGAAAAACACCACAAACGCTACCATAGAAAACGCTTACGCCGGTATTTTTGCCGACTGGGATATCAGTAACTCTTCGGATGGCTTTCTGTATAACGCTGCCGACTGGGACAACGACCTGCGTATGGGGTACGTGTACAGCCTGCGCCAGCCATTGCCGTTTACAGGTATAAAACTCCTCACAAATGGCACTGCCGGCTACCACGCCATCGATAATTACGGCGGCGATAAAAGTTCTTTCTCGGTGGAAGACGGCTTTACAACGCAGGAAAAGTATAAAGCATTAACCAGCGGTGTAGCACGGCAAAAAGCCGGTTCAGGCAAAGGAAATAACGTATCGCATGTGGTTAGCAGCCAGGTTCAAAGTATAGCGCCCGGCCAAACCGCCATTGTTGCGTTTGCGTTACTGGCAGGCGATGACCTGGCTGCCCTGAAACAACACGCTACAGCCGCCCAGCAAAAGTATAAACTTCTGAAAACCGGCCCTGCTCCGCTTGCCATACAAGAGACACTTTGTAAAGGCAGTACCTATACCTGGAAACCGGAAGGTGGCAGCAAGTATAATTTTTACACGGATGCCGAAAAGAGCAACTTACTCGCATCCGGAGCTTCTTATACTTTAAAAAACTTAACGGAAAACACTGTTATCTACGCCGCCAACATCGATTCTGTATTTGAAAGTGCAGTTGCAGCCGGTACCTTCGCGTTAGCACAAACCCCGGAAGCAGAGATTAATCAAACCGGGGCAAAGGTTCATGCCGGCATTCCGGTTACGTTTACCAGCCAAACCCAGCATGCCCATAACTTAACCTGGTACTTACCCGAAGCCCAAACCAGCAACAGCGAAAGTATAAATTATACGTTCACGAAGGCAGGTACTTATGAGATCAGCTTAACAGCCACCGACGAGCAAAACTGTACAACTGTAACAGCCACTAAAAAAGTAACGGTATTGCCGCTGTTACCAGGCCCGGCACCTCTTGCACTTACCGAAACGATGTGCGCCGGCAACAGCCTGGTTTGGGCTCCGGAAGGAGGTACTACCTTTAACTTTTACGCTGATTCAGAAAAGAAGAACCTGATCGGAACCGGTGCTTCGTTTGCATTAACGAATATCACCAAAAGCACTACCATTTACGCCTCAAATGCTGATTCGCTGGTAGAAAGTGCCTTGTCGCCTGCTGTGGTTAAACTTGTACCTAAGCCGGAAATAGATTTTACGTTTGATGTTGCTAAGATCTATCCGGGTATGCCTGTTACGTTCGTTAGCCAAAGTATAAATGCCGCCACCTTACTTTGGAATTTCGGAACGCCTGATACGCATACAAGTCCAAGTACCGTCCATACTTTTGCAGCTCCGGGCACCTACTCGGTTACACTTACCGCAACAGATAATTTAAACTGCAATACAGTTAGCGTCACCAAACAGGTAGAAGTACAGGCCACCTCTCCTGCTGCCATTGCGGAAATGCTGGTGCTCTACCCGAATCCGTCAAACGCTGTTGTTACAGTTAATTTACTCACAGACGGCGACGCGACCAAACTACCTAAGATCAGTATCTGGGATGCAACCGGCCGTGCCGTGCAACCGCCTGTTACTTCCCTAAAGGCCCAGCAGGTAACTATTAATGTCAGTAACCTGCAGGCTGGCTTATACTTTGTCCGGTTCGATTACAGCAACACCAGCATCACCAAGCGAATTCTGGTTACAAACTAAAGCCATACTGTTTACTTAACTTATACTTTCCCAAAGTATAGAAAAAAAAAGAGAGCCTCCGCTATAAGCAGAGGCTCTCTTTTTTATGTACTAATTGTTACTATTTCGATTCCTGCATACGGATCAGGTTGAGTGCAGATCCGGCTTTGAACCAGGCAATCTGGCCTTCGTTGTACGTATGGTTTACTTTGATAATATCCGTGCTGCCATCTTTGTGGTGAAGTGCCACTTTTAACGGAACACCCGGTGCAAAGCTTTCCAGACCGAGGATATCGATGGTATCGTTCTCTTCGATCAGGTCGTAATCTGCTTTGTTATCGAAAGTTAAGCCCAGCATACCCTGCTTTTTCAGGTTGGTTTCGTGGATACGGGCAAAAGATTTTACCAGTACAGCACGAACGCCTAAGTGGCGCGGCTCCATGGCAGCGTGCTCACGCGAAGAACCTTCCCCGTAGTTTTCATCACCCACTACAACCGTACCGATACCTGCTGCTTTGTACGTACGCGCAGTTGCCGGTACCGTATCATAGCCACGGGTCATGTCGTTGTATACGTTGTTAGGCTCGCCGTTAAACGCGTTGATCGCACCGATCAGCATGTTGTTGGAGATGTTATCCAGGTGGCCACGGTATTTCAACCAAGGACCAGCCATCGAAATATGGTCTGTTGTACACTTACCTTGTGCTTTAATAAGCAGTTTCAGGCCTTTCAGGTCTGTACCTTCCCATGGCTTAAAGCCTTCCAGTAACTGCAAACGGTCAGATTGCTCATCCACGATGATGTTTACAGCACTTCCGTCCTCAGCTGGTGCTACATAACCGGCATCCTCTACCGCAAAGCCATTAACCGGCAACTCGATACCTTTTGGCTCATCAAGCATTACCTGCTCGCCGTCTTTGTTTGTAATGGTATCTGTAAGCGGGTTAAATGTAAGGTCGCCGGCAATTGCAAAAGCAGTCACGATCTCAGGCGATGCCACAAACGCGTGTGTGTTCGGGTTACCATCGTTACGCTTCGCAAAGTTACGGTTGAAGGACGTGATGATCGAGTTTCTGCGAGTCGGATCATCGGTATGGCGTGCCCACTGCCCGATGCACGGACCGCAAGCGTTTGCCAGTACAACACCACCCATCTGAGCGAATGTATCCAACAAACCATCGCGGGCTGTTGTATAACGCACCAGTTCCGAACCAGGCGTGATTGTAAATTCAGCTTTCGCTTCGATGTTTTTCTCTACAGCCTGCGCTGCAATGGAAGCGGCACGGGTAATGTCTTCGTAAGATGAGTTGGTGCACGATCCGATCAGACCAACTTCCAGTTTAGCTGGCCAGTTGTGCTCTCTTACCACCGCAGCAAACTGCGAAATAGGCCAGGCTGCATCCGGCGTGAATGGACCGTTTACGTGTGGCTCTAACGTAGAAAGATCAATCTCAATTAACTGATCGTAGTAAGCAGAAGGGTTTGCGTATACTTCGTCGTCGGCACGCAGGATATGCGCAACCTCGTCAGCCAGTTGTACTACTTCTTCGCGGTTAGTAGAGTTTAAGTACGCACGCATGCTGTTATCGTAAGCAAAAACCGAAGTAGTTGCGCCGATTTCAGCACCCATGTTACAGATCGTACCTTTACCAGTACAAGACATATTTTCAGCACCATCGCCGAAATATTCTACAATCGCACCGGTACCACCTTTTACAGTAAGTATACCAGCCACTTTCAGGATCACATCTTTCGGAGAAGTCCAGCCGTTCAGTTTACCTGTCAGTTTTACACCAATTACTTTCGGGAATTTCAGCTCCCAGGCCATGCCAGCCATTACGTCAACGGCATCAGCGCCACCAACACCAATCGCTACCATACCAAGGCCACCGGCGTTTGGCGTGTGCGAGTCTGTTCCGATCATCATACCACCCGGGAAGGCGTAGTTCTCAAGCACTACCTGGTGAATGATACCAGCACCTGGCTTCCAGAAACCGATGCCATACTTGTTCGAAACCGAGGCAAGGAAATCATATACTTCTTTGTTGATATCGTAAGCTTCCTGTAAATCCTGGTCTGCGCCAACACGCGCCTGAATTAAGTGGTCGCAATGCACCGTAGATGGAACCGCTACAGTAGGTTTGCCAGCCTGCATGAACTGAAGCAAGGCCATCTGTGCCGTTGCATCCTGCATGGCTACTCTATCCGGGGCAAAATCTACGTAAGACTTGCCACGCTCAAATCCTTGTGTGGCGTTACCGTCGTATAAGTGAGCATACAGAATTTTTTCTGTCAGGGTAAGCGGCTTGCCTACTACCTGGCGGGCAGCGGTTACACGCTCTTCCATGCCGGCATAAACTGCCTTGATCATTTCTAAATCAAATGCCATAGTTTCGCTATTGTTAGTATGTTTAACTCTTTTTTGTGAAGTTCACAAATGTACGAAATATCATAGTTTCTGAAAAATATCAGCGTAAATGAATATAAGCTCAATATACCATTCATTTTTTTGTGTGCTGGTATTTTCAGCCATAACCCTTAAGTTTGTTTTATGATACAGTCTCACATTAATACACCTGCCAGGCTGATTTTGTTTTTGGCGCTGGCCTTCTCTCAACTTATAACGTCCTGTAACTCTAAGCAATCATCTGATATGGCCATAAAAGAAGGTAGCTGGCGCGTGGTGCTGCAGGCACAAAACCAGGAAATTCCGTATATCATGAACGCCGAAGCCAAGGACGGCAAAACGGTATTATACCTGCTGAACGGCGAAGAACGGATTCTGCTGGATGAGATTACACCGATGGGCGATTCTGTAAAAATCGGCTTACATATTTTTGATGCCGACCTGATCGCGAAAGTAGAAGATGGCCAGATGAAAGGCCGCTTTGTGAAAAATGATACCCCGGAACCATATTCTGTCCCTTTTACGGCAACACATGGCCAGAAAAACCGCTTCTCCGAAAAACCTGCACCAGCCACTTTTGCCTTTGGTGGCAAATGGGAAGTAGTGTTCTCGGATAAGGAAGGCAGCAGCTACAAAGCGGTGGGCGTTTTTAACCAGGATGATAATTATATAACCGGCACGTTCCTGACTGAAACCGGCGATTACCGCTACCTGGAAGGCGAAGTAGCCGGTAACCAACTGAAAGTTTCTACATTTGATGGCAACCACGCCTACCTTTTCACGGCAAAACCTGCCGGCGACAGCACCCTGCAGGGAGAATTCTTTTCGGGGATGAGCGGTTACGAAAGCTGGACAGCCAAACGCAATCCGGACGCCAAGTTGGCCGATGCCAACACCTTAACGTTTTTAAAACCAGGCTACGACAAACTTACTTTTTCTTTTCCTGACCTGAACGGCAAACAGGTAGCGTTAACCGATCCGAAGTATAAAGGCAAAGTGGTTATTGTGCAGTTACTTGGTACCTGGTGCCCGAACTGCCTCGACGAAACCAACTTCCTGAGCCCATACTATAATGCCAACAAAGCACGTGGCCTCGAAATTATCGGTTTAGGTTTTGAGCGCAGCCCTGAGTTCGAAAAAGCTGCTGCCCGCCTGGCTAAAATGCGTGATAAGCTCGATATAAACTATGATTTGCTGGTTGCTGGTGTATCAGACAAAGATGCCGCCGCTAAAGCTTTACCTGCATTAAACCACGTCATGTCTTTCCCGACCACTATTTACATCGACAGACAGGGGAAAGTAAGAAAAGTACACACCGGATTTTCAGGCCCCGGTACCGGTAAATATTACGAAGATTGGGTAAAAGATTTTAATGCCACCATGAACGAATTGCTTGCAGAAAAGTAGAATTTTATGGTCAGAAAAAGAGGCTGTTTAGCGTTTTAAACAAATAAATTACTGCTGCCCTTGCTGCGTGTTTTCACCAGCAAGCTCCTGTTGCTGAAAGTATAGTTGTCGGTGAAAACACCAGCAACGGCAGGTTCAGGCGCTGTAATTGAAAACGCTAAACAGCTTCGAAGTATGAAAAAGGCCGTTACAATTTTGTAACGGCCTTTTTGTTTAGCTCAAATAGTTCTACTGCTCCGGGTCAAACCACTCCCAGCCCCTCCTTATCCAAGGCGGGGAGTCTGCTGTTGCTGCTGTAAAGTATAAAAGTGATATCTAAAGTATAACTCCCTCCACTGTTTTTAGGGGAGGGTTGGGGTGGGGTAAAATACGGAATTATTTCTCGCGCTCGATGGTATACGCGATGAGTTGCTCCAGGGAAGTTCGGGATGGCGAAGCCGGGAACGTATGAAGTATAGCTAAAGCCTCAGCATGATACTTATTCATGATCTCAATTGTATAATCGATGCCGCCGGATGCTTTCACAAACTCAATTACCTGCTGCACCCGTTTGCTGTCGCCGTTGTTGTTTTTTACGTTGTAGATAACGCGGCGCTTGGTCAGCCAGTCTGCTTCGCGGAGGGCGTGGATCAGGGGCAAAGTCATTTTTTTCTCCTTGATATCAATGCCAACCGGTTTGCCTATTTCAGCTGTTCCGTAATCAAAAAGATCATCTTTTATCTGGAACGCGATGCCTACTTTCTCGCCGAACAAACGCGCTTTCTCCACATCTTCCGGCGATGCGCCTGCCGATGAAGCACCTACGGCACAGCAAGAAGCAATTAAAGAAGCCGTTTTCTGGCGGATGATGTCAAAGTATACTTCTTCGGTAATATCGAGTCGGCGGGCTTTCTCAATCTGCAGCAACTCGCCTTCGCTCATTTCGCGCACTGCATTCGATACGATCTTCAGCAGCTCAAAATCATCGTTGTGCAACGATAAAAGCAAGCCTTTTGAGAGCAGGTAATCCCCTACCAGTACGGCAATCTTATTTTTCCAGAGGGCATTTACAGAAAAGAAACCACGGCGGTAATTGGCATCATCTACCACATCATCGTGTACCAGCGTAGCCGTGTGCAGCAATTCGATCAGGGCAGCGCCACGGTATGTTGCATCGCCAATGCCATCGCCCCGGAAAAGCTTGGCCATAAAGAATACGAACATCGGCCGCATCTGCTTGCCCTTGCGCTTTACAATGTAGCTCATGATCCGGTCCAGAAGCAGCACCTTCGACTTCATCGAAGTCCGGAACTTCTTCTCGAACAGCTCCATTTCCTCGGCAATGGGGGCTTGTATTTTAGTTAGGCTGATGCTCATGTGTTGGGTATGCAATATTACGGTCTCACGGGGTGGTTTGCAAGCGCATACTTTAATTGTTGGTTCCCGATTGTTAAATTGCTGCATAAAATAAAGTGTTACATTGTCGGATTGTTAGGTTGTGATATGCAAGTGGCTTCTTTATAGCTCCCTCATCCGAACTCACCCGGAAGTATGGATCTGGCAACAAAAAGCCACTCAACAGTTTAACCATCAAACCATTTAACTAAAGCAGCCATGACTGATACCCTGAAAATAAATTTCACTGTTTACCCCAATCATAACCGGCCTTTTACCGCCGACGCCTGTTTTATACAGGACGGCAAACCAAAACCTGTTGTCATTTTTACACATGGCTTCAAAGGCTTTAAAGACTGGGGCCACTTTAATCTGATGTCCGGGTACTTTGCAGAGCGGGGCTTTGTGTTCGTGAAATTCAACTTCTCGCATAACGGCACCAGCGTAGATAATTTTGCTGACCTGCATGACATGGAAGCCTTTGGCCAGAACAACTTCAGCTTAGAACTTGATGACCTTAAAGCACTGATAGACCTGTTGCACGACGAAAATGGCCCGCTCTCCCCTGCTGAGCTTGATTTAAGCAACCTCTTCCTGATCGGGCATAGCCGGGGCGGTGGCGCAGTAATACTAAAAGCCGTAGAAGATAGCCGCGTGAAAGCTGTGGCGAGTTGGGCAGGCGTGAGCAATTACGACCAGCGTTGGCCCGAAACGGTGATGCAGCAATGGAAAAAGGAAGGCGTGCAATGGGTACTGAACGGGCGCACCGGCCAGCAAATGCCGCTCTATTACCAGGTAGTAGAGGATTTTCTGGAAAATAAACACCGCCTCGATATTTCGGAACTGATCAAAAAAATGCAGCAACCGCTTTTGATCCTGCATGGCGAAAACGATGAGACACTCCCCATCCAAATGGCCCATCAACTGAAGGCCGGTAAGCCAGATGCGGACCTGCACTTGCTGCCCGGCGCAGATCATTCTTTCGGAGGAAAGCACCCTTACGAGTTAGCCGATTTACCAGATGCAGCAACTGTAGCAGCCAATCTCACCATCGATTTTTTCAGGAAACATGCCTAAGGTATACTTGCTTTTGGGCGGCAACCTGGGTAACCGCACTTTATACTTGCAGCAGGCCCGCGAACATATCAATCAGCAGACCGGAAGTATAAAACGTGCTTCCAGACTTTACGAAACCGCCGCCTGGGGAAAAACCGATCAGCCTGCTTTCCTGAACCAGGTGCTGGAAATTGAAACACAGCTAAGTCCGGAGCAGGTGTTACAAAGTATAAACGCCATTGAACAGGAACTGGGCCGGGTACGCTTTGAGCATTGGGGCGAACGCGTAATCGATATCGATATACTTTTTTACGACGAGCTGGTGCTACAAACGCAACGCTTAACTATTCCGCACCCGCAACTACAGAACCGCCGCTTCACGCTGTTGCCTTTAGCAGATATTGCCCCTGAACTGCTTCATCCGGTGCTCAACCAAAGTATAAATCAGTTGTTAGCAACCTGCGCCGATATGCTGGAAGTGAAAGTTTTTGAGGAATCAGTTTAGCGTAATTCCAGTAAAACGTTTATCAAAGTATAAATATGATAAAACCTGCTTTTTTTGCTGATCAAGCTGCATTCAGAAACTGGCTGGCGCAGCACCATGCCCATGCAAAAGAGTTGTTGGTTGGCTTTTATAAAGTTGGCTCTGGTAAAGCAAGTATGACCTGGCCGCAATCCGTGGATCAGGCGCTTTGCTATGGTTGGATCGATGGCGTGCGAAAATCCATAGACGCGGAAAGTTATTGTATCCGTTTCACGCCGCGCAAACCTAAAAGTATCTGGAGCAACGTGAACATCAAAAAAGTAGCAGCCTTAACCGAACAAGGCCTGATGCAACCCGCCGGGTTAGCCGCTTTTTCTTTAAGAACCGAGGCAAGATCCGGAGTTTATACGTTCGAGAATGCTCCTGTTGAGCTGGATGAAAAATTTGAAAACCAACTAAAGGAAAATACAGCTGCCTGGGAATTTTATCAGAAACAAGCTCCATCCTATAAACGCACCGTAGCCAGCTGGATTATGAGTGCAAAGCAGCCCGCTACGCAGCAAAACCGGATACAAAAGCTGATTTCTAAGAGTGAAGCCTGCGAAAGAATCTAAGCTGCTAATGCCTTGTTGCAATACTTTTATCTATTAAAGCTGCAGCTTCTGCATAGCTGCCTTCCGGGAAAAACTCAGCACAAATTTTAAGAATAGCAAAGAGATGGTTCTGAAGTGAGGCTTCGTTTATACTTTCTTCTTTTAGTGCATCCTGCGCCAGGTGCAACGAAAGATCTGAAAGTAACAATCTTCTTTTCTCAGCCCATTCCGGTGTGTTTTTATAGACAGCTGACTCCGGATAAAAGGACTCCACTTTCGAGTGAGAGGCATCTATTAACTTTAGTATGGCTTTTCTGTTAGCAGCATTCATAGATTGAGTAGTTATGAAAGTATAAAGTATATAAAGCCCGGGCTGGTTCGTAACTGGCCCGGGCTTTTTATACTTTATACTTAGTCCGGAATTAAATGGCGGAGCTTACTTCCATAGTACGTTCGATCTTTTTAACAAGTCCCTGCAGCACTTTGCCCGGTCCGCATTCCACAAAATCGGTGGCGCCATCGGCTACCATTTGCTGCACCGATTGGGTCCAGCGTACGGGTGCGGTTAGCTGCTTGATCAGGTTTTGCTTAATCTCGGTGGGGTCGGTGTGCGGTTTGGCGTCTACGTTCTGGTAAATCGGGCAGATGCCCTGGCTAAACGTAGTGGCTTCAATCGCTTTGGCCAGTTCTTCTTCGGCGGGCTTCATCAGCGGCGAGTGGAAAGCGCCACCAACCGGCAACGGAAGTGCGCGTTTGGCACCGGCTTCTTTCATTTTTTCG
Source organism: Pontibacter arcticus (assembly GCF_003284895.1). GTDB lineage: Bacteria > Bacteroidota > Bacteroidia > Cytophagales > Hymenobacteraceae > Pontibacter > Pontibacter arcticus. Next base: position 119,113 of record NZ_QMDV01000004.1, on the reverse strand, counting down.
CAGGCAATTTCGATGCCTTTGTTAGAGCCGGAAATAACCAGCTGGCCCGGGCAGTTGTAGTTTGCCGGTACCACCACTTCATCAATAGCAGCACAGATCTCTTCTACCTTTTCGTCTTCCAGGCCAAGTATGGCGGCCATCGTAGATGGGTTGGCTTCGCAGGCTGCCTGCATGGCAAGTGCTCTTTTAGAAACCAGACGCAGGCCATCTTCAAAGCTTAAAACATTGCAGGCAACCAGCGCCGAGAACTCACCCAGCGAGTGGCCTGCTACCATATCCGGAGCGAAATCTTTCGCTACTCTGGCCTGCGCCACAGAGTGCAGAAAAATAGCTGGCTGCGTTACTTTGGTTTGCTTTAGTTCTTCGTCGGTGCCGCTGAACATGATCTCGGTGATGTTAAAACCAAGTATCTCGTTTGCTTTATCAAACAACTGTTTTACTTCGTCGTGCTGCTCATACAGGTCTTTGCCCATACCTACAAACTGGGAACCCTGCCCAGGGAAGACGTATGCTTTCATTTGTATTGTATTAATGGTTATTCGTTATTCCGCTTGATGGTTAAATAACTTGATGGTTGCTCAGACTATAGTTAGTTTATACTTTAGAGAAACAACAATCTAACAAACAGCAATTTAACAATTTACGCTACAAACCTGGCGCGTTCTTCGGGGCCAGGCAACAGGCAGCTTTCTCTCTGGCCGGCAATCAGGTAGCGGTTTCGGGCTACTAGCCGGTACACAAAATTGCGGAAAGATAAGGGAATAAACCTTAAATAATAAAGAAGTGGCAACGGAAAATTAAGGTAACGGGCAATGCGCAGCACCGCTTCAGACTCGGTATAAAGAACACCTTTCTCGTAAAAAAGGATGGAATCGGGCAACGGCTCCGGTACTTGCGCTAACGGTACAAGCTGCGTAGCCAACCCGGACTGGAGCGGTGCAAAGTATAAATCCTGCTTTTTGTTATGCTTCAGGGCAAACTGTACGCTACCCTGGCAAAAGCCGCAGGTGCCATCGTAAAACACGATGGGCTTTTCCTGCAACTCACTTACTGTATGGTTTTTCATTAGCGAACGATCTCAACCCAGCCTTTATACTTGGTTGATGCCCGGGCCGGATCTATACTGAATACGGAAACTTCTGCTTCGTAGTAGTATACCCCGTCGGTTAACCGGTTGCCGTCCTTATCTACACCGGCCCAGTTAATGTATGGGTCGCTGCTGCTTTCGTATACCAATGTCCCCCAGCGGTTAAACACTTTAAACTTAGTTGACCGGATAAATCGTGCACGCTCATCTGGTCGGAACACATCATTTTTACCGTCTCCGTTTGGCGTGATGATGTTTGGCAACATAAAGTAGAAGCAGTTGTCTTTGCATACTTCGTTACTAAATACGCTCTCGCGACCAGTTACATCGGTTAAGGTTACCACATAGCAACCCGCAAACGACTCGAGGCCCGTATGGGTGAAAGTAGTTTCTTTGGTAGTCGCTAATTTAGTGTACTCTGTCTGGCCCGGCCCTTTAAAGTATACAGTATAGAAATCAATGTCTGTGGTACAATCCGGGTCGGTTGGCGGCACCCAGGTAAGTATGTTCTGGTAAGGCGGATCCGTTGGATTCTGCAGGAACTGCTCACAATTAAGCTCGTTTATACTTAGCACCGGCGGGCAAACCAGCAACGGAATGAGCGCACATGACTCCTGGCTCTTGTTCAGGAGTGGCTCCGGCACGCCCGCTATCTGGTAGGTTCCGGCAGTTTCGACATAATAGCAATAGGTTACGCCGCGCTGTAATGGCCCGCCCTGCGCCGTGCCACGGTCTGTATAGGTTCCGCTTGTCGCGCCGGCTTTCACCTGATCTACGAGAACAAACTGCGTTGAACCTTCGGCTCTTCTGTAAATGCGATGATCCAGTATGGTATTGTTCCAGGGCACATTATACGTCCAGTTCAGCACAATACCTTCTTCATCGTTTGGCGCTGCGGCTGTTGTTAACCGTACGCTGGATGCTTCCGTGGAATGACGCAGGTTGGTTGGTTGTCCGTTCTGAGCCTGGTAAAACTCCAATTTATAGCGGTACGCATTATTCTGCGTATTCAGGTTCTGATCTACAAAAGAAGTAGCGCCTGCAATGTTCCGGCTTGTAAAGATCGGCGCACCAAAGTTGCCACCCGGCTCCATGCCTACTTTACGGTATAATCTATACTCAAGCGGCTGCGCCAGGTTATCTAAGTTAAGCGGCGCGATCCATCTTACCGTTATCTGGCCATTTGTAGCGCTTGTACGGTCAACAGTTACATTAGTAAGGTAAGGTATATCTTGGTCTACGGTAATGCATACTTCGTTTGATGCTATACTTTTACCACCAGCCGGCGCCGGGAATTCAGCATAAGTAATGTAGCAATATTCTGTGCCGGGTTTCAGGCCGGCTCCGTTGTTGGTATCTGTAAAACTGGTAGCCCACGTACCGTTTGCATTCTTTCGTACTTCCCCGATCAGCACATAACCTGTGCTGGCAGGCACGCCGGTCTGGCAGGCATCCGGCACAAAATTAGACTTGCCTTCGCGTCTGTAAACTTTCATAACAGATGCGTTCTGGCACGTATATGGGTTCCAGTTAATGGTTACACTGCTTGCGCCGCCTTGTATACCCGTTAATACAGGTGGCGGACCAACTACTGTAATGTTCCAGGGTTGGAGATCGGCCAGCTTGTTTTCGGCAGGTATGGGCCTGTCTTCCGCTTTAAAAATTACCTGGTACGGGCGCTCTCGCACATCGCCACAAACGGTTGGCCATCTGAACGTGCCTGTTGCCACGCCGCCTGTTGTATTGGCATTGGCTACAAAACTGGCTGGCGGCACAATTCCACCGTTACCGGCAAGCGTTAAATTAATTCTGTCGCCGTCCGGATCGGTTGCTCTGACAATACCTACAAGGGTTGTACCGGCTACTACACAGGTGTCTTTTGGCTGCAATACAGGTGGCCTGTTCGGGTTATCTTTTACAATGATCTGCATATCCCGGACCACTTCGCTTAGCTTGGCTGCTACGCGCCTGCCATTTGGCTGTACGGTTATCCGCCATTCTTCTACCACAAAAGCTACGTTGTACTCCCCTTTCATGCAGGGTGCATTCCACTCCAACTGGCCGGTTACAACATTCAGAGTAAGATAAGAGGTAGCTGTTCCGTTGGCAGTGGTACAGGCAAAAGTTCGGCTTGGCAACGTATAACCGGGCACATCCGATATTCTGCCACCTGGTACTTCAACCCGTTGCGGCACGCGCAGTTTAAAAGCAAGGCTATCTCCGTCAGCATCGGTGGCGCCGGGGTTGTGCACAAATATTCTGCCTACCGCAGCTTTATCGATGGGGGCAACGCGCAGTACAGGCGTACTGTTAAACCCGCGCAGGGCATTTATATTAACAATCGTTTCAATGTAGAAGTTGATATCCTGCGAAGGAGGTGCAATGTTTTTGATGTCGTTGTTCCGGTTCTGCCCGTTCCAGGAAACTACGTAGCTCCCGTCTGCTCCATAGGTGTACTCCCACCTAAAAACTTCTTTATCAACCAGATCGGCGGGCTCGCCTATCGGTATAACAGCCAGGCGTTCTACTTCCTGTGTGGTGCCATCTCCGTTCCTGATCAGTACAACAGGGTCTTCCGCGCTGGATGCCCGGTCGGTGTACATGATCATGGTAAAGAAAAAACGGCGCGGATTGGGGTTTGCTGTGGTGTCGCGCTTTGCTGTAATATCTCCTGCCCGGATGTGTGTGGCCTGCGCCTCAGGCACTGCACCCAGTAACATGATCATTACCCACAACAGGCAGGCATGCAGGAAGTACTTTATGCGTAAGCTTTTCGGCATACAGGTGGGGTTTGGCAGTAAAATTTAGCTATAAAGAAAACAAATCCGGGTAATATTACCAACAATAAGAGATAATGATGGTTATACTTTAAAGGTTTTTTGTCCTACGCATACCAATTTAGATTGATTCAAAATATGATTTTAAAATTGTTTTGTATATAGCCTGCATGTACCTTTGAGAATTAAAAACGCTCATTTATTTAACCCTTAACAAATACAGATGAATTGGTTTACTAAAACGTTTTCCAGTACTGTTGGCCGGAAGATCGTGATGTCCATCACAGGTCTTTTTCTGTGCTCTTTCCTGGTGGTCCACTTAATTGGCAACTTACAGCTCTTTAAAGACGATGGTGGCGAAGCCTTTAACATCTACTCCCACTTCATGGCGACCAACCCGATCATCCGCACCATGGAGATCGTTTTAGTCCTTGGCTTCCTGTTCCACATTTACGATGCGATCGTTTTAACGCGTAAGAACAAAGCCGCCCGCCCGATTGGTTATGCCGATAGCCGCCCGCAGGAAAACTCTACCTGGTCTTCCCGCAACATGGGTTTATTAGGTACAGTTATACTTGTGTTCCTGATCATCCACCTTTGGAACTTCTTTGTTCCGGCTCGTTTTGGCGGTCTGGATGGTGTCGTGATCGAGAATGTAGAGTACGATAACCTTTACCTGAAAGTAGTGCAGTCGTTTGACATTTGGTGGTATGTAGCCATTTATGTTATTTCGATGGTAGCGCTAGCTTATCACCTGATCCACGGTTTCCAGAGTGCATTCCAGTCGCTGGGCCTTGATCACAAGAAGTATACCCCATTCATTCAGAAATTCGGATACGCTTTTTCTGTAATCGTTTGTGCTGGCTTTGCTGTCATCCCATTATACTTCTTCTTCCTTAAGTAATAACTGTCTTTTCATATTGCTATGATATTAGATTCTAACATCCCGGAAGGCCCGTTAGCGGAGAAATGGGACAAGCATAAATTTAACGTGAAGCTGGTAAACCCGGCCAACAAACGTAAATACGATATTATTGTAGTTGGTACCGGCCTGGCTGGTGCTTCTGCTGCTGCTACTTTTGGTGAGCTTGGTTACAACGTAAAAGCATTCTGTTTTCAGGATTCTCCGCGTCGTGCGCACTCCATTGCGGCTCAGGGTGGTATTAATGCTGCTAAAAACTACCAGAACGATGGCGACTCTGTTTTCCGTCTGTTCTACGACACCGTTAAAGGTGGTGACTACCGCGCACGTGAAGCTAACGTGTACCGTCTGGCTCAGGTATCTGTAGATATCATTGACCAATGCGTGGCGCAAGGTGTACCGTTTGCACGTGAGTACGGCGGGCTTCTCGCTAACCGTTCATTCGGTGGTGCGCAGGTATCGCGTACGTTCTATGCACGTGGCCAAACCGGACAGCAGTTGCTTTTAGGTGCTTACTCAGCGCTTAACCGCCAGATTGCTTACGGTAAAGTAAAAATGTATCCGCGCACCGAAATGCTTGACCTGGTAATGGTAGATGGCAAAGCACGTGGTATTGTAGTTCGTAACCTGATCACGGGTAAGGTTGAATCGCATAGTGCACACGCTGTAGTTCTGGCAACCGGCGGATACGGTAACGTATTCTTCCTGTCTACGAATGCGATGGGTTCTAACGCTACAGCTGCCTGGAGAGCACACCGCAGAGGGGCATTGTTCGCTAACCCTTGCTTTACGCAGATCCACCCTACCTGTATCCCGGTATCCGGCGATTACCAGTCAAAGCTGACGCTGATGTCTGAGTCGCTTCGTAACGATGGCCGTGTTTGGGTTCCTAAAACTGTTGAGACAGCACAGCGTCTTCGCAAAGGAGAAATCACGGTGAACGACATCAAAGAAGAAGACCGCGATTACTACCTGGAGCGTAAGTATCCTGCATTTGGTAACCTGGTACCACGCGACGTGGCTTCCCGTAATGCCAAACTGATGTGCGACGAAGGTCGTGGTGTAGGTGCTTCAGGCCTTGCCGTATTCCTGGATTTTGCTGATGCAATTAAGCGTGAAGGTCAGCCGGCTATTGCAGCCAAGTATGGTAACCTGTTCGATATGTATGCTAAGATTACTGATGAGAATCCGTATGAAAAGCCAATGCGTATCTACCCTGCCGTACACTATACCATGGGTGGCCTTTGGGTAGATTATAACCTGATGACTACTATCCCTGGTTTATATGCGACCGGCGAGTGTAACTTCTCTGACCACGGTGCAAACCGCTTAGGTGCTTCTGCCCTGATGCAAGGTTTAGCTGACGGATACTTTGTAGTTCCTTATACTATCGGTGATTACCTGGCTAAAATGCCAAACGAGCGTATCAGCACCGAGCACCCTGCCTTTAAGGAAGCCGAGCAGAACGTAATGGCTATTACAAACAAGCTTCTTTCTATCCAGGGAACGCGCACAGTAGATGATTTCCATAAGGCACTTGGCCTGATAATGTGGGATTACTGCGGTATGGCCCGTAACGCCGAAGGACTTCGTTTCGCGAAAGCCGAGATCCGTAAACTGCGTGATGAATTCTGGAGAGATGTGAAAGTAACCGGCGTAAACGAAGAGTTAAACCAGACACTTGAGAAAGCACACCGTGTTGCCGATTTCCTGGAGCTTGGAGAACTGATGGTAGACGATGCGCTGCACAGAGAAGAATCTTGTGGTGGCCACTTCCGTGAGGAATACCAGACACCGGAGAACGAAGCCCTGCGCGATGACGAGAACTTTGCTTATGTAGCGGCCTGGGAGTTTACAGGAACTGGCAACCAGCCAATGCTGCACAAAGAAGATCTCAAATTCGAGAACGTGAAGCTGACACAGCGTAGCTATAAATAAATAATTAATTACGAATTAAGAATTACGAATTACAAATTAGGATTGCAGGTAAGTATAACTTCTCAGTTTTTTTCTAATCAGTAATTTATTTTTCTCAATTCGTAATTGTTAATTCGTAATTCTTAATTGACAAATAAAATGGCTGGAAGTAATCCAAATGCTAAACCGATGGATCTTACGCTAAAGGTTTGGCGCCAAAAAAATAAAGATGCCGCTGGTCAGCTGGTAACTTACCCTGTTAAAGGAATCTCTCCTGATATGTCTTTCCTGGAAATGATGGACGTACTCAACGAGAACCTGCTGCGTAGCGGTGAAGACCCGATCGCGTTTGACCACGATTGCCGCGAAGGTATTTGCGGTGCGTGCAGCCTGCACATCAATGGCCGTCCGCATGGCCCGGAGCGTGGCACTACAACCTGCCAGCTGCATATGCGCCACTTCAAAGATGGCGATACCATTACCATTGAGCCCTGGAGAGCAGCTGCCTTCCCGGTGCACAAAGACCTGGTAGTAGACCGTTCTGCCTTTGACCGTATTCAGCAGGCTGGTGGTTACGTATCTGTTAACACAGGTGGCGTACCGGATGCCAACGAGATTCCGATTCCGAAAACGATTGCAGACAAGGCGTTTGATGCGGCAACCTGTATCCAGTGTGGTGCATGTGTAGCAGCGTGTAAAAATGCTTCTGCTATCCTGTTCGTATCTGCTAAGGTATCGCAGCTTGCCCTGTTACCACAAGGTAAAGTAGAGCGCCAGACGCGTGTAGAGAACATGGTGGCCCAGATGGAAATAGAAGGTTTCGGAGCTTGTAGCAATACAGGAGCCTGCGCTGCCGAGTGTCCGGTAGGCATTTCGCTGGAGAACATTAACATGCTGCGCAGAGAATATATTTCTGCTAAGGCAACTTCAGAAAACTTCTAAGTAACTTATTAGTTTATAAAAGGCGGGAGCAGCAATGTTCCCGCCTTTTTTGTTTTAAATCCAGACCACTTATCTTTGAAACTATACTTGCTTTGGTGAATTTATACTTGGCCTGAAGCACTTTTATACTTTAACCTATGATCACACTTATATCCGGCACGAACAGACCTGCCTCTTTAACCAGAGCGATAGTGAGTTTATATGCTTCTAAACTGGAAGAAAAAGGCATGGCATACCAGATACTCGATCTGGCCGAACTTCCTGAGGACTTTGTAATTTCTGCTCTTTACGACTACACCGGCAAAAACGAAGCGTTTAATAAATTAGGCGCTATGGTCGCCAATTCTGAGAAGTTCGTGTTTGTGGTGCCAGAGTATAACGGTTCCTTCCCGGGTGTTCTGAAAGCTTTTATTGATGGCCTGGATTATCCGTTTACCTTCAAGAATAAGAAAGCGGCTTTAGTGGGCCTGTCCTCCGGGATGCAGGGCGGCCTGCTGGCTACCAGCCACCTGACCGATATCTTTAACTACCTGGGCATGCATGTGCTGGCACAGAAGCTGAAACTGGCTTTTATAAGCAAGAACTTCGATGGCAAGGAGCTTACCAACGAGTTGTATGCGCAGCTTTTAGAGGAACAGGTAGAAAGCTTTATTAACTTTTAAGTATAGAAACTGAAGACTGTATTTATACTTTGAAACTACTTAGCTTTTCAATAAAACCGTATAAACTGGACTCCTGCGTGTTTTCAACTGCAAGCATATAGACTAATGTTGTCGGTGAAAACACCTACAACGGCGCAATCTGAAGTAAAATCTTATTGATTTATACTTTGATCTGAAAGTATGACTTTACTTTTAAATAACATCAGAAAGTATAAAGTATAAAAAAAGCCCGCTTTAAACAGCGGGCTTTTTTTATACTTTATACTTGGAAGAACCTTAGTCTACATTGTCATGCAGGAAGCGGTTATCTCCTAAGATCTCGTTGTCGTCGTTCAGGTTAAAGCGGGAGATGCTGCGCTCCGAAGAATGAGAAACTCTATCCAAGGCTACATTGCGGCGCAGGTAAGCCGGAACTTCCATCTTCTCCTTCATGGCTTCAGATGTAATTTCGGTGCTCAACATTTGCAGGCGTGCTTTTCTTTCGTCGGCAAGTTGCTTTAAATGTAATTGCTCCTGAGCACGTCTGTCTGCTTCACCAACAGAATAGCTGTCCGTGCTTCTGGCGGCAGCCGTAAACCCATCGTTCTTCGTATGCGCATCCAATATATGCACGATACGGGTAGGCTGAGCCTGTTCAATTGGCTTGCGCTGCTCATACTGCTGCGGTGCCGGAGCAGGTGCAGGCGTTGGAACTGGTACCGGTGCAGGCGCAGGAGCAACAGGTGCTGGTGCTGCTGCCGGACGAGGCGCATAGTAAACCGGCTCAGGTGTTTCTACCTTAACGGGCGCTTCGTTTGTTACTTCAATTTTTTTTTGGCTGTTTAAGTCAAATACTGTTTTTTTTGGTTCCAGTATACTTTCAGCAGTGCTCGCGAAACCTGTAGCAATAACAGTTACACGAATGCTCTGGCCAAGCGAAGAATCAATACCATGTCCGAAGATAACTTCAGCTTCCTGACCGGCTTTGTCCTGGATATACTCCGTGATCTCAGTCAGTTCATCCATTTCAAGTTCAGCCTGCTCACCAGACATGATCGAAAGAAGAATTCTCTGAGCACCAATAATATCTGTGTTGTTCAGCAACGGAGATGAAAGCGCTTCTTCAGCAGCACGCAGGGCACGGCCCTCGCCTTCTGTGGTAGCAGAACCCATTACGGCAGCACCAGAGTCTTTCATTACCGTCTTAACGTCTTCAAAGTCCACGTTCACTTCCGCAGTAACCGTAATGATCTCTGCGATAGATTTAGCGGCTGTCGTTAATACGTTATCCGCCTTCGCGAAAGCTTCACGGATGGTCAGGTTACCGAACATCTCACGCAGCTTATCATTCAGGATAACAAGTATGGTATCACAGTTTTCGCTTAGTTCTTTAACACCGTTCTCGGCAGCAGTTTTCTTTTTCTTGCCTTCAAATATAAAAGGCGCCGTTACGATCCCAACTGTCAGGATGCCTAACTCCTTTGCCACTTTCGCGATAACCGGTGCAGCACCCGTACCAGTTCCGCCGCCCATACCTGCCGTGATAAACACCATTTTTGTATCGGCGCTTAACATCTCACGTATTTCTTCTTTGCTCTCCAGAGCGGCTTGTTTTCCTTTTTCAGGGTTGGCACCTGCCCCCAGTCCTTCTGTCAGGTTCTGGCCAATGGCAAGTTTATTTGGTACACTACTGCTTTGCAGCGCTTGTGCATCAGTGTTGCAGATAATAAATTCCACATCCTTGATACCCTGCTTATACATGTGGTTGACAGCGTTACTACCACCGCCCCCAACGCCAATCACCTTGATTATAGACTTACCGCTGGCTGGCAAATCGAAAGTGTACATTGAAGTCATGCTGTTGTCTCCTGCTCTAATAGGTTAATAACTTTGTTTGTCTATGTCGTCTGTTAAAAAGCCTTTCAGCTTCTGAAACAAACCGCCGCCGCTGCTACCGGAGCCTGAGCTCGTGTTATTGCTACTGCTGCTATTTGTATTGTTTGCTGTACTTTTCTGTACAGGCTTGTTCTGGTATTCTTCTTTCTCTTCAACCTGTGCGTAATTCCCGCTACGCTGGTCGATTGGCTGATAGCCTGCAAGTACCAAACCTACGCTAGTAGCGTACATCGGGCTTTTTACAGCATCAATTCTTGATTTACCGAGGTGCTCGTTCGGATAACCGATTCGGGTATCCATTCCGGTAATATATTCTACTAATTGTACCAGATTCTGCAATTGTGCGCCGCCACCTGTAATTACAATACCGGCTGCGAGGCTGTTTGCATAACCAGAGCGCATGATCTCGGCATACACTAACTCGATAATCTCTTCCATTCTTGCTTCAATGATATAAGCAAGATTCTTTAAAGATATCTCTTTTGGCGTTCTGTCGCGCAATCCTGGGATAGAAACTATTTCATTTTCTGATGCTTCGCCTGCAATTGCTTTACCAAATTTAACTTTCAGCTGCTCTGCCTGGTTCTGCATCACCATGCATCCCTGCTTGATATCGGACGTAATTATACTGCCGCCAAAAGGTAAAACTGCCGTATGGCGAATTATATTGTCTTTAAAGATAGCTAAATCTGTTGTACCGCCACCTATATCCACCAAAGCAACACCTGCTTCCTTTTCTTCATCGCTTAAAACAGACATGCACGAAGCAAGCGGCTCCAGTATCAGATGGTCTATTTCAAGGCCGGCACGCGTCATGCACTTGTTAATGTTGTTGATAGCGTTTGACTGCGCTGTGATGATGTGGAAATTACCTTCCAGGCGCACGCCGGACATACCAACCGGGTCCACTATACCTTCTTCGTAGTCCACTTTATACTCTTGTGGCATTACGTGGATGATCTCGCTGCCGGGAGGTGTAACAAGGCGGTACATATCGTTTGTAAGCCTGTTTACATCGTCTACGGTTATCTCATTGTCTGATACCTGGCGGGTGATGCTGCCGTTATGCTGCAGGCTTTTAATGTGCTGGCCTGCAATACCTACGTTTACAACTCCTATGTTTATCCCGGATTGTTCTTCAGCCTGGCGGATCGCTTTTTTAACAGCATCAACTGTTTTATCGATGTTGCTTACAATGCCACGCACTACCCCTTCGGAGGGCGCTTGTCCCATCCCCAGGATCTCCAGTTTGCCAAATTCATTTTTTCGACCAACAAGTGCGCAAACTTTGGTTGTTCCAATGTCCAAGCCTACTACTATTTTGTCGTTCTGCATAGTTCCATTTATTATTCGCAAATAATCTGATCGTCGTATTCTATGTTTACCCTTTTATATTTGTCCCAGCCTGTTACGGGCAGCACTTTCTTATAAAAGATCATTAACTTCTTAAACTTATCTTCTATTTCCATGGGCTTGCCGAACTCGATGGTGTGTTCGCCAACCTGTGGTAAAAAAGAAACTTTGCCCTTGCCATCAATATGCATCTGGGCCAACTGTGCTTTCCAGAACTGGTCGCTTTCGATAAACTGTAGCAACGAAAGATAAGACTGCCCTGCTGAGTCCTGAAAGAAACCCTTATCGGTTGATTCTAAGAGTGCCGATTTTGTAATAGGGATGACACGTGCCGTATACCTTTCGGAGAGCGGAAGTATGGTTCCCTCTGCATCGATGTATACATCCTGGTTAGGTCTGATGATCCGGGCTATCGGCCTGTTTTGCTTTACTGTAACATGGATGTTGCCATCCAGCCCTCTGAACACTTCTGCATTCTTTACAAACTTGTCTGCTTCGATGCGCTTTTCCAGGTTCTTCAGATCAATGTTATCATTTGCCAGTCCTTCGAGCTTTCTTTCTCCTTCCCTGGTTAGTAAATCCCGGACCTCCTTTTCTCCAAGAAAGTAATTATTGTACTCATTATCAATTTTAACAGTAACTGTTTTGCATACTTTTTTATTCTGGCGCGAGGTCGCAAAACCTGCCAGCGCAACAACCAATAGGATGCTACAACCTGCAAAAATTAAAGATTTTATTTTACTATTCAAGCCCATCTCCGTTATTTTCTAAAATATTTTTGACAGGTAGTACCAATGTGTCAATATCCCCGGCCCCGATAGTAGCTAAAACCTCGAAATCAGCGTTCAAACGCAGTTTTTGCAATATTTCTTCTTTTCCCAACAGGGATTTGTCCGGGCACGTGATCAGGTCCAGTAACATGCCAGAATTAATGCCTGGAAGCGGTTTTTCGCGAGCCGGGTATATTTCAAGCAGGATCACTTCATCGGCACGGCTCAGGCTTTCTGCAAATCCGGTCGCAAAGTCGCGTGTACGTGTAAACAAATGTGGCTGAAATATAACGCTCACCTTCTTATCCGGATACAGCGCCCGCAACGATCCCATAAAAGCATCTATTTCTTTTGGGTGATGTGCGTAATCATCGATGTATACTTTGCCATTGCCTTCATAGACAAATTCGAACCGGCGTTTAACACCGGAAAATGCTTTCACCCCCGCTTTTATACGTTGTTCGGGAACCTGCAAAACCTGGGCGGCAAGTATAGCAGCCAGCGTATTCTCAGCATTATGGAAACCGGGCACGCCCAAACGCAAGTTGTTTATACTTCCAAACGGACTCTTTACATCAAACTCGAACCAGCGGCCATTTATGTTGAGGTTCTGAATATGTGCCTGCCCTTCCGCAAAGCTGTACCGTACTACCTGCACACCTTCCTGTAGTTCATTTAGTAAACTGGCATCCGTGCTTTCCTGAATAAAAAGAAAACCACCCGGTTTTACCTGGCTGATAAATTTCCGGAAAGTGCGTGTCAGTTCTTCTTTATCGCCATAAATATCCAGATGGTCCGGGTCGGCGGAGGTAACGATGGCAATATCGGGGTATAAAGTCAGGAAAGAGCGGTCGAACTCGTCGGCTTCCACTACCACAATTTCTCTTTCACTGGTGCCGCTTCCTATAAGTAAATTCGAGTTGAGGTTTGTAGAAATCCCGCCCAGGAAAGCAGAACAATCCACACCGGCATGGTGCAGCAAATGCGTTACAATGGAGGATGTGGTGGTTTTACCGTGTGTACCGGCCACTGCAACCGTGTATGCCGAAGCCGTGATGATGCCCAGAACTTCAGATCTTTTTTTGATCGTATAGCCGTGCTCCTGCAGGTATGCCCACTCCGTATGGTCTTTCGGAATGGCCGGTGTAAGTATAACCAGCGTCTGTTGTTTGTGCTGCAGTACCTGCTCCGGCAGGTTTACAATATTATCTTCGTAATGGATAAGTATCCCTTCCTGCTCCAGCGCTGCAGTTAGTGGCGTACGTGTTTTATCGTAGCCCCACACCGGAAAACCTTTGGCTTTAAACCAGCGGGCAATCGAGCTCATGCCAATGCCGCCGATGCCTAAAAAGTATATGTAGGTATAGTCTTGGAGCTTCACTTTATCAGCTTTAAAAGTTCGTTTACAATTTCGGCGGCGGCGTTCGGTTTAGCCATACGTGTAATGTTACCGGCCAGTATTTTTTGCTCTGCCTCATCTTCTGCTAATGCTAACGCTTTGTTTATCAGTTGCTGAGAAGCATCGGCATCGCGTACAAGTATGGCTGCGTGCTGCTGCACCAGGGCCATTGCGTTTTTTGTCTGATGGTCTTCTGCCACATTAGGCGAAGGCACCAGTATAACGGCTTTACCTGCCAGGCAAAGCTCTGAAATAGACAAGGCCCCTGCCCTGGAAATTACAATATCGGCTACGCTATAGGCCAGATCCATACGTTTGATAAAATCGAAGGCGCGTATACCTGCTTCGGTTTTTGTTGCTGCCAGTTTCTCTGCTTCCGGGAAATATGTTTTCCCTGTCTGCCAGATGATTTGATAACCGGCAGCTACCAGTTGATCCAGGCCGGCGGCTATACTTTGGTTAATGGTTCTGGCTCCTAAACTGCCACCAATTACAAGTATGGTTTTCTTAGCTTCGTTTAAATTGAAATGTGCCAGCGCTTCGTTTCGTTTCAAGTGGCTTTCCATGATGTCGCTGCGCACCGGGTTGCCGGTCAGTACCAGTTTATCGCTTGGGAAAAAATTTTCCATGCCCGGATAAGCCACGCATACTTTGTCCACACGTTTGGCAAGCAGTTTATTCGTGATGCCCGCATACGAGTTCTGCTCCTGAATGAGGGATGGAATACGACGTGCCGTAGCTGCATAAAGCAAAGGGCCACTGGCGTAACCTCCTACTCCAACCACAGCATCCGGCTTAAAATCTTTAATGATCTTATAAGATGCACGTATACTTGATGCCACTTTGAGCGGGAAAGACAGGTTATCCAGTGTAAGCCTGCGCTGCAAACCGCTGATCCAAAGCCCGATAATTTTATAGCCTGCATCTGGTACACGGGTCATTTCCATACGGCCTTTGGCGCCCACAAACAGAATTTCAGCAGCCGGGTTTACGGTTTTTATCTGGTTGGCAATAGCCACGGCCGGGTATATGTGCCCGCCGGTGCCGCCACCGCTGATGATGATGCGATATGGACGTGGACTGTTATGCATTTACGGCTACTTTAGCGGGTGCTTTTTCAAACTCGTTTCCTGTGCGGCTTACACTCAGGATAATCCCCAGGGAAATACCCGTAAAGATCAGCGACGTACCTCCCATACTTAGCAAAGGCAATGGCAAACCCGTGATCGGGCCTAACCCGACTGCTACGGCCATGTTCACCATGCCCTGCAACACCAAACTAAAGGTTAACCCCGCAGACAAAAGTCCACCAAAGGCACCGTTACTTTTATTAACCGTAACCAGTCCCCGATACAGAAGTGCCAGGTATAAAAACAGAACAATCACGCCCCCTACCAAACCATATTCTTCCAGGATGATCGCGTAAATAAAGTCGGAGTACGGGTGAGGCAGAATATCGCGCTGATCAGAATTGCCTGGGCCTTTGCCCAGTAAACTACCGGTTGCAATGGCAATGTAAGACTGCTCCAACTGGAATGGCACTTCCGTATCGCTTCTGAAAGCCTCCACGCGGCTGATGGCCGTATCCAGTCGCTGGCCGGCTGCTAAACCTGCTGCCCCCAGGACCACACAAAAAACCATGGCTACCATCAGGTACTTCAGCGGCACACGCCCGATAAACAGAAGCAGCATACTGGTCAGGAATAGCAACACAGCGGTTGATGTATTGGTGAGCACGATCAGGCCACAGATAGCGCCTGTCCATAAAAAGATTGGGATCAGCGTTTTTTTAAGATGCAACTCGTGCTGCTTCTTGGATAACATACTTGCCAGGTATGAGATAAGGGCAAGTTTGGCCAGATCCGAAGGCTGGAACGTCTGGTTGATAACAGGGATGGTGATCCAGCGGGAAGCTTCGTTGATATTAGAGCCGAAGAAATACGTAAACAGCAGCAACGGCACCGAAATAATAAGCGCCAGCAACGATAATTTGGAATAATACCGGTAATCGAGTTTGTGCGCCAACCACATAAAGGCCAACCCAACCAGGATCAGGGTAGTATGCTTAAACAGGAAATATTCGGTGTTGCCCTCTTTGGATTTATAGGCCAAGGTACCTGTAGCCGAATAAACCACAGCTACACTTATCAGCGAAAAAGCGATCACGATCCCCCACAAAACAGGATCCCCCTTCATATTCTTCTGTAACCACTGCTTTATCATAAACCTTCGGTCTGCTTGGTTATATTATTTATTCAAAACGATGCGCTCTACGGCCTCCTTAAAAAGCTGCCCCCGGTGCTCATAATTATTAAAAAGATCGAAACTGGCACAGGCCGGTGAAAGCAGTACCACATCGCCTTCGTCTGCGAGCGAACGGCTCAGTCGCACTGCATAACCCATGGATTCTGTTTCGGCTACTACAGACACGATGCGGCCGAAAGCCTTCTTTAATTTCTCATTGTCTTTGCCCAGGCAGATCAGCACTTTTACTTTTTCTTTGGCCAGATCATGCAGCAAAGTATAATCATTGCCTTTATCCACGCCACCGGCAATCCAGATAATAGGCTTTTTTATACCTTCCAGAGCATAATATACTGCTTCGACGTTGGTGGCTTTGGAGTCGTTGATATAAGTTACGCCTTTGGCTTCGCCTACTGGCTGCAAGCGGTGGTCTGCATTCTGAAAAGTATAAAGCGCCTGCTCAATCTCTGCATCTGAGAGACCCACAAGTTTTGCAACCGCCACAGCTGCCATGGTATTGTATTGGTTGTGCTTGCCAATGAGCGGAGATTTCTCTGTGCTGATAGTTGCGTTCGTATCCCCAAAAGCCAGGTTTATACTTTGGTCGTTATACTTTACAGCCGCATTTTCCTGTAGCGAGAAAGGTATTGCTGTACCGGCAAATTGGTTCTTATCAAAAGCAGCAGCTATATGCTGATCATCGGCATTATATAAAAAATGATCCGCTTGAGTCATGTTTTGTATGATCCGCATTTTAGAGGCGGCATACTTTTCTAACTCATAATTGTAGCGGTCCAGGTGATCAGGCGTAATGTTGAGCAGAACGGCAATGTGCGCTTTAAACTGGTACATGTTATCCAGCTGAAAACTGCTGAGCTCTATTACATAAAACTCATACTTGTCTTCAATCACTTTTTCGGCGAGGCTCTCCCCGATGTTACCAGCTAATGCCACATTGATACCCGCGCTTTTAAGCAGATGGTAAGTCAGTAGTGTAGTAGTGGTTTTGCCGTTGGTGCCTGTAATGCAGATAAACTTAGCCGACGTATAACGTGCCGCAAACTCGATCTCAGAAACTACCGGAATTCCTTTGCTGATTGCTTCCTGAATAATGGTCGCCTTTTCCGGAACGCCCGGGCTTTTGATGATCTCATCCGAAGTAAGAATGCGCTCAAAGGTATGCGTGCCTTCCTCGAACTCGATTCCGGATTCTGCTAATTTGGACTTATACTTGTCCTTTATCGGGGCCATATCCGATACAAACACGTTCAGCCCTTTCGCTTTCGCTAATAGAGCCGCTCCTACGCCGCTTTCTCCTGCTCCAAGTATGGCTATGTTCATCACTGCGTTAGCGTAATTTAAGTGTTACAAGTGTTAAAATGGCCAGCATGATGCCTACAATCCAGAAACGGCCAACGATCTTCGATTCGTGGTAGCCCATTTTCTGGTAGTGGTGGTGCAACGGTGACATTTTAAAGATGCGGCGGCCTTCGCCATACTTTCGTTTGGTGTATTTAAAGTAGCTCACCTGCAACATTACAGAGAGGTTCTCTACCAGGAAAATACCGCAAAGTATAGGAATCAGTAATTCTTTCCGAACGATCAGGGATAAAACGGCAATGATACCGCCGATGGCCAAACTGCCCGTATCGCCCATAAAAACCTGCGCCGGATACGTGTTGTACCACAGGAAACCCACACAGGCACCCACAAAAGCCAGACAGAAAATAGCCAGCTCCCCGGAGTTCGGAATAAACATGATATCCAGGTAATCCGCGAAAATGGTATTACCGGATACGTAAGTAAAAATAGCCAGCGTAGTGCCAATAATAGCCGAAGTACCGGCAGCCAACCCGTCAATTCCGTCGGTAATGTTAGCGCCATTCGATACGGCCGTAATCACCAGGATCACAAATGGAATGTATAAGTAGCACGACCAATCCTGGAACAAAGGACCGGCAAAAGAGAACAGGTTACAATAATCGAGTTCGTTGTTTTTGCGGAACGGGATGGTTGTGATCATCGATTTCACATCAACCCAGCTGGATGTAGCTTTTACAGCAGACGTGGTGCCATCGGCAAGTATGTACTGGCGCACCGTTACATCATCGCTAAAGTATAACGTGAAGCCCACAATCAGACCCAGACCTACCTGGCCCAGAATTTTAAACCTGCCGGCAAGCCCTTCTTTGTTCTTTCTGAAAACCTTAATGTAATCGTCCAGGAAACCGATCAGGCCCAGCCAAACCGTAGACACAATCATCAAAAGGATATAGATATTGTCGAGACGGGCAAACAATAGCACTGGAACAAGTATGGCTAAAAGTATAATCAGCCCGCCCATGGTCGGCGTTCCTTTCTTTTCCATCTGCCCTTCCAGGCCCAGGTCGCGGATAGATTCGCCTACTTGCTTGCGCTGCAGCATTTTAATCAGTCTGCCACCAAATATCATCGCAATCAGCAACGACAAAAGCGTGGCCATACCTGCCCGGAAGGAGATATACTGGAACACACCGGCTCCAGCTAAATCAAATTCTCTATCGAGGTATGTAAAAAGGTAGTAAAGCATTTAATTAATCTCTGTTACTTTTTGGCTAAAGTATGGGTAGCACAATCTTGTTTTATACTTTACAGCTGAAACATTTCAGCTAGTATTTCTTTATCGTTGAAAGGATATTTAACTCCTTTTATTTCCTGGTAAGTCTCGTGGCCTTTGCCCGCCACCAGTATAATATCCCCGGACTGCGCCAGCATGCAGGCTGTTTTAATGGCCTCTTTCCGATCCTGAACCGTCAGTGTCTTTTTGTAATCGATCGGCCTGACGCCCTTCTGCATATCTTCCAGTATAGCCTGGGGTTCTTCGAAGCGCGGGTTATCCGAGGTAAGTATAACTTTGTCGCTTAAGCGGCAGGCGATGTCGGCCATCACAGGCCGCTTTGCTGCATCCCGGTTTCCGCCGCAACCTACCAGCGTAATAATTTTCTGGTTCGGGTTCCGGATTTCCTGGATGGTGTGCAGTACATTTTCCAGCGCATCCGGTGTGTGGGCATAATCTACAATCCCAGTTACTTGATCCTTGGAAACCACATAATCGAAACGGCCCACAGCAGAATCAAGGCTCGAAAGTACGGTCAGGGTTTCTGTCGGATCTTCGCCAAGCAACACGGCCGCTGCATAGGCCCCCAGCAGGTTATAAGCGTTAAAAGCACCGATCAGTTTACACCAGATCTCTGTGTCGTTTACATCCAGGTGCAGGCCTTCGATAGTATTATCGATGATGCGCGCCTTAAACTCTACAGCCTTGCGCAACGCAAAATAATGGACACTTGCTTTGGTGTTCTGTACCATTACCGGCCCGCGCTTGTCGTCTGCATTAATCAGGGCAAAGCTCTTTTTAGGCAGGCCATCAAAAAACGACTTCTTGGCTTTGATGTATTCATCAAACGTACCGTGGTAATCTAAGTGGTCGTGGGTGATGTTGGTGAAAATACCGCCTGCAAATGCCAGTCCGGACACGCGGTGCTGCACCATGGCATGCGAGCTCACTTCCATAAAGCAGAATGTGCAGCCGGCCTTCACCATCTGCGCGAGCAACTCGTTTAGTTTTACTGCATCCGGTGTGGTGTGGGTAGCAGGTATAACGTCTTCGTTTATCTGGTTCTGTACCGTAGAAAGCAACCCCACATTATACCCCAATTCTCTGAACAGTTTATGCAGCAGTGTAACCGATGTGGTTTTGCCATTGGTACCTGTTACGCCAACCAGTTTCAGTTTTTTAGAAGGATGTCCGTAAAACGCAGAAGCCATTTTACCCAGCGCTTCTGCTGAGTTCTCTACCACCACATAAGTTATACTTTGGCTTTGCACTTCAGGTAATGCTTCGCAGATTACAGCTATAGCATTTGCCTGTACCGCTTTCTCAATAAAAGTATGGCCATCGGTTTGTACACCGCGCATCGCTACAAACACTACCCCTTCGCGCACTTCACGCGAGTCGAAGGTAATAGCCTGTACCGATACATCCAGCGAACCGATTGTATGCAGTATTTTAACGTCTTTCAGTATATCCCGCAGCACCTGCATTAGCTTAACACAATTATGATTTTCTGATTTTTTGAAATGACAGTACCCGGCTCCAGCGACTGCGTCTGAACACGCCCACCTGCCCCCTGCACCTGCACTTGCAGGCGCTGGTTACCAAGTATAAATAAAGCATCCCGTAGGTTCATGCCTGTTACATCAGGTACACGGCCGTTCGGCACCGGGTTAGGCTCCAGGTTTAATGCGCGGCGCTCCGGCTTTGCTTTTACCCATTCTTCCTCTTCGCCTTTGGGGTGCGTACTGATGCCTATTTTGTTACAGATAAGTGTAATATCATCAAAACTTCCGGCCTTTACCTGCGGCAGACTATCCTTGTTTGGTACCATGCGGGCCAGCAACGGTTTGTGCATCGCCAGGTCGCGGGCAAATGCTTTATCAGCCAGTTCCTTAAATACAGGCGCTGCCACATCGCCACCGTACACGTTCACACCCTTCGGGCTATCGATGATAACAATGGCGCTATACTTTGGCTTATCTGCCGGGAAGTAGCCCGCAAATGAAGTAGAATACTCGCGTACATACTTGCCGTTTTTAACCTTGCGTGCCGTTCCTGTTTTGCCTGCTACTTTATAATCTGTGCTCCTGATATTTTTAGCCGTGCCGTTCTCGACTACCCCTTCCAGCATGATGCGTAGTTTTTTCAGCGTTTCATCGGAACATACTTTTTCGTTTAAAACACGCGTCTTAAATGATTGTATCACTTCGTCTGCTTTGCGAATTTCTTTTACAATGATGGGCTGGATCTTAACACCGTTGTTGGCTACTGCATTGTAAAGTGCCAGCGTTTGCAGAGGCGAGAACTTGGTCTCGTAACCAATCGCCATAGAGGTAAGTGTGGTGCCGTACCAGGTTCTGTCCTGGGTACTTTTGATAAACGGCCTTGCTTCGCCATCCATCTGGAAACCAAGGGTATTGGCCAAACCGAACTTATGCAGGTAGTTGATATAGGCCTGTTGGTCGTTGCCGAAATACTGCTCCATCAGTTTGGCAACACCAATATTAGAGGATTTCTCGAAGATCTGCTGCACCGATAATTTACCGTACCCGCCTGTTTTCGCATCCGACATGATGGTGTTTTTGATGCGGTAAGATCCGTTTCCGGTATCTACGGTATCATTCAGGCTTATACTTGAGTCATGCTCGAAAAGCGCCATCATAGACGCTAGCTTAAAGGTAGAACCCGGCTCTGTACGCCCCTGGTTACCAACGGCATAGTTATAATCTTCGATATAGCCCCCTTTGGTTTTACCCAGGTTTACAATAGCCTTAATTTCACCGGTCTTCACTTCCATCATGATCACGCAGCCATACTCCGCATTCGTTTTCTCCAGTGCTTTATACAAGGCATTTTCTGCCACATCCTGCAGGTTAATATCGATGGTGGTTTTGATGTCGTAACCATGCTGCGGCTTTAGTTCTGTGCCATCGTAAATGGGTTTGCTGCCACCCGCGATCCGCTCAAAAAGAGCCTCCCCATTTGTACCTGCCAGGTTATCGTTAAAACTGAACTCAAGGCCGGCCCCGTTTTTATCTTCGTTGATAAAGCCAATGGTACGCTCTGCCAGCAACCCGAAAGGCTTGAAACGCTTCTCTACTTTTTCAAAAATAACGCCGCCCTTGTTTTTACCTTCCCTGAAGATAGGCCATTTCGCCATGATCTTCTTTTCCTGGTAGTTAACCAGTTTGCTGTTGAGGCGCACGTATCTGCGGCCTGCATGGCGTGCGTTCCGGATTTTGCGGCGGTAATAATCTTCCGACCTGTCTTTGTAAAAGCGCGATAGTAAATAAGCTAAAGAATCTGCGCCTGCATTAAACTTCTGGGCATCCACTACACTCGGGTCGAATGCTATTCTGTAAAATGGCAGCGAAGTGGCCAGTATACTTTCGTTATCGGAATAAATGTTGCCGCGCGTTGCAAAAACGGGACGGTAATAAATGCGGCGCTCTTTGGAAATCTCTTTCCACTTGGCTCCATCGAAATACTGGATACGGATAACTTTGTACACAATAGCGCACGCAAAAAAACAGACAGCCAGGAAGGCTACCCGCACACGCAGCACGATGGATTTTTTAATATTCATCGGCAGGAATAATTACTTGGTAAGGAGGTGATGAACTTTCGATAAGGCCAAGCGGTGCCACATTGCGGGCAACTTCTGATTGCTTGCTGGCTTCCATGTAGTCCGATTTCAGCGTCGTATAGTCTGCGCGCAGATCCTCGGTCTCCACTTTTATCTTATCTATCCTGCGGATTGTTTTTTCGGCGAAATGGGTATTACCGATGTAAAATAACGTAATGGCTGTCAGGAAAAGTACCTGCGGCATATACTTGAGCGGCACGCCCTCTTCAAAGAGCGCATCAACATTTGTGTATTTATCCAGCAGCTTAAACAAACTGAACCCTTTCTGGTTTGCTTTCTGAGAGGGGTTGTCTTGTGGCTTCACGCGCGACCGGTTATATTTTGGCGCGGCTGGTCTCTTCGTTAACAAGTTAGAAGCCATAATTATTTAAGTTTTAAGCAACGCTTTTAATCAATCATTCAGTTCTTTTTCTCTGCTACTCTTAGCTTGGCGCTGCGTGAGCGGGTATTTTCGAGTAATTCCTGGTCGGAAGGCGTAATCGGTTTCCGGATAATGGATTCCAGTGGTTTTAGTTCGTTCCCAAAAAGGTCTTTTTCTACTTCCCCGAAGAATTTACCTTTCGCTATAAAGTTTTTTACAAGTCTGTCTTCGAGAGAATGGTAAGATATAACCGACAACCTCCCGCCGGGCTTTAGCAGATCTGTTGCCTGCTCCAGCATTTCTTCGAGGGCTTTCATTTCATCGTTCACTTCGATGCGGAGCGCCTGAAACACTTGTGCCAGGTACTTGTTCTCTTTACCACGTGGCGTGATGCCGTTTATTGCCTGCTTAAATTCTGCGATGGTTTCGAGTGGCAAACGTGCTCTTTTCTCGATGATGGTCCGGGCCAGTGTGCGGGCGTTTTTTACTTCGCCGTACATGCCGAATAGTTTGTGCAATTGCTCTTCCGAGTAAGTTTGCAGCACTTCTTTGGCTGTAATACCAGCTTCAGAGTTCATGCGCATATCCAGCGGGCCATTAAAACGGGTAGAAAAGCCCCGCTCCGGCACATCGAACTGGTGCGAAGAAACGCCCAGATCGGCCAGCAGCCCATCTATACCTTTAACACCGTACAGCCGCAGGTATTTTTTCAGGTCACGGAAGTTGGCGCGTACAAATTCAAAATTCGGGCCTTCGAGCTTTTTGGATTGCTCCTGTGCATCTGCATCCTGATCAAAGCTGTAGAGCTTCCCTGTCGTCAGTTGGCTAACAATTAAAGCCGAGTGACCGCCTCCCCCAAATGTAACATCCACGTACACGCCGTCCGGCTTAATAGCCAGGGCATCTACAGACTCTTGTAATAAAACAGGGCGATGGTACTCCATTAACTGATTGGCTCTGCTGCCGGTTTATCACCCAGAAACTTCTGGGCAAGCTGTGAGAAATTCTGTTGATCCTTGATCAGGAACTCTTCATACTTATCCGGGTTCCAGATCTCGACACGATTACCTAAACCGATCACGATCGTCTCTTTTTCGAGGTTGGCAAAACGGGCCATGGACTTTGGCACTATAAAACGGCCGGTGCTATCCAGGTCAATCTCAGTGTTGCCTCTGAAGAAATTACGCTGAAAATGACGGTACTCCTCGTTAAACTCATTCAGGCCGGCCACCTTGTCGTAAATCACTTTCCACTCCGATTTGGCATAAAGCACCAGGCATGGCTCGAAACCACGCATCAGTACTACCTGATTGCCAGACTCTTCAGGCAGGTTGGCTTTTATCTTTGCAGGTAAAACCAGCCTTCCCTTTGGGTCAATCTTGCATTCATATTCACCAGAGAGGAAGTTCATGCTTTTTCCAAGGTTAGTCCTTATGGTTTTCGGAGTATACAAATGTACGTAATCTGCTAAGTGCGACAACCACTATCTCCCACTTTTTACCACTTTGTGGATAAATTAGGGTTATCCACTCCGTTTATCCACATTATCCACAATTAAGGCGGATAACTTTGGGTATAAGTTTTTTTGGTCTGTATCTATATTTTTCTTAATATACGAGAATCAATGTTATAACAAATTAGTAATCAATTAAATACCCAAATTCACTTAACTTAAAACTCTAGCAAACTGCCATTCGATCGAAAGTGGGGGAAAGTGGCAGATTTGTAGCAAAGTGGAAAACTATTATGTATATTTGTGCCATGAAATTATTGCTCCGGTCTATCGTTTTATTTCTGCTAACATCCAGTGTACTACTGGGGTCGGTGGGTGTGGCGTTAAGCAAACAGCTTTGCCAGATGGCAGAGATGGAAGCAAAAAAAATTTCCGGCAAAAAGGCGCAGTGCTGCGAGAAAGCAACTGACCCTGAAGAAAGAGAAAGCTGCTGCACCGCTGAAGTTTCTTATGAAAAGCTGGAGCCTGTCTCTTCCCTAAAAACATTCAGCTTAGAAGTTCCTGTTTTCTTTGCTGAGCCGTTAAAGCCTTTCATAGCACTTCAGGCTTTAGCCATCACCAAAGATCAACGCATCCTTACTTATGCAGACAGTTCGCCGCCCTTGTATGGCCGTAACCTCCTGCTACAGATCCAGACCCTGGTAGTCTAAATTTTCAGATGAACTGTTTTTGCAAGGCATTTATACTTTGCATCTCTACTTTGTTATCTGTAAAATTTAAGCTATACCTTATCAATGCCATCTAACTTTATTTCGCCAATACTGGCAAAAGCTTTTACTGTACTTGTTTTTGCGCTTATAGCTTTGCCTGCCACGGCCCAGCAACTACACGGCCGTATCGCAGACCAAACAGACCCAACACAACCCTTAGTAGGCGCTTCTGTGGTCTGGAAAGGTACTGCAAAAGGAACAGCCACCGATGCAAACGGCCAATTTATACTTGAGACATCTGATGTCCAGACATCGGAAGTTATTGTAAGCTACCTGGGTTATAAGCCAGACACGCTTAATGTAAGCGGCAAAACGGAAGTCAGTATTCTGCTTTCCCGCTCTACCACTATAAAAGAGGCTGTGGTGGAAGGCCAGAAAGAGCGTTACTCCTCCCTCACCCCTACTAACTCCCAGATCATTACTACCCGCGACCTGGAGAAATCAGCTTGCTGTAACCTGGCTGAAAGCTTTGAGACCAACGCTTCCGTAGAAGTAACTACAACAGATGCCGTTTCAGGAGCTAAACAGATACAGATGCTGGGCCTGGATGGCGCTTATACCTTACTGACTACAGACAATATCCCATCGTTGCGCGGCCTGGCTACGCCGTATCGTCTTAATTATTTATCAGGTACTTACATCGAGTCGATTGATATTATTAAAGGGATGGGCTCAGTCCTGAACGGCTACGAATCTATATCAGGGCAGGTAAACGTGAAGCTGAAAGACCCGGAAAAAACCGAGCGTTTATACTTTAACCTATATGGCAACAGCCTGGCAAAATTCGATGCGAACCTGAACGTATCTGCGCAGGTAAGCCCGAAATGGAGCACGGTACTGATGCTGCACGGCAACCACTTAGGTAACCGCGTAGACCGTAACAACGATGGCTTTATGGATGTGGCACTGGGTACCCAATACAATGTATTCAACAAATGGAAGTATACCCACAATGCCATCGTTTCCGAATTCGGGATTAACGCTTTAACAGAAGAACGCCTGGGCGGCCAGACAAATTACGAAAAAGACCAGCCGGCAGGGCAAAACTACGGCACCGAATCTGACACCGACAGGCTTTTTGCTTACAACAAAACATCTTATACTTTTCCGGGTAAGCCTTACCAGAGTATAGGATTGATCAGCTCAGCCACGCACCATAAATTTAATTCGCTTTACGGCCTGCGCCGGTACGACGGTGAGCAGAACAGTGCTTCAGGCAGGCTCATTTTCCAGTCTATTATCGGGCACACCGGCCATACTTACAAAGTAGGTTTAAGCTATAACCTGGATGATTATACCGAGACCTTTAACGGACAGAATTTCAGCCGTACAGAACATGTTCCGGGTGCCTTTGCCGAGTACATTTTCAACAATGCAGAAAACCTGACGGTAGTAGCCGGCGCGCGTGTAGACTTCCATAATTTGTACGGCAACATCTTTACGCCACGCCTGAATGTAAAGTATGATTTAACAGCCAACAGCATTTTCAGGGTGGCAGCCGGCAAAGGTTATCGCGTAGCCAACCCGCTTTCTGAGAACACAGGCGCTATGGTGAGCTCGCGTAGCTTTATTTTCCAGGAGGACCTGGACCCGGAAGAAGCCTGGAACGTAGGTGGGTCGTTTACGCATTACTTTGAGTTAGGCGGGCGCCCGGGAGCATTTATTACAGACTATTACTACACTACTTTTAACAACCAGGTAGTAGCTGATATGTACTCAAACCGGAATGCCATTGAGTTTTATAACCTGGTAGGCCGTTCGTATTCCAATAGTTTTCAGGCAGAGTTGCAGTATGAAGTATTAAAAGGCTTCGATGTAAAAACGGCCTATAAATATTTTGATGTAAAAGCTACCTACAACGGCCAGTTAATGCAGAAACCCATGATACCGGAACACCGCTTTTTCGTGAACCTAGGCTTTGCCACGCCCTTCGATAAATGGCGCGCCGACCTGACGACACAATTTTTCGGCTTGATGCCACTGGCCTCGATGGATGAAGCAGACCATAACCACCCGAATAACCTGATCGGGAAAAGAAATTCAGACAGATTTTATACCGTTAATGCGCAGGTTACGAGAGCATTCAAGCGCTGGGATGTATACGTGGGCGGTGAAAATTTATTAAATTTCCGTCAACCAGATCCGATCATGGGTGCATCCGATCCTTTTGGCTCAGACTTTGATGGGAGCATGGTATGGGGGCCTATAACCGGGCGGGTTATTTATGCAGGCCTTCGTTACAGAATTGATTAACAACAGGCTACCCAGCTTGAATTTATACTTTCTTATTTTTATTTTTAAATCAGACAAACCAATCCAGAAATGCAAAAGTTAAAAATGTTCGTTTTATCGCTTGTGATGGCTTTTATCAGCATTAGTGTACAGGCGCAAACCACCAAAAAAAGTACAGACGAAACCATCCAGGTAAAAACTTCTTCTGTTTGTAACATGTGTAAAAAATCGCTTGAAAAAGCAATGGCTTACGAGAAAGGTGTTAAGTCTTCTTCCCTGGATGTGAACTCACAAGTGTTAACTGTCGTGTTTGATAGCCGCAAAACCAACGCAGACAATATCCGCAAAACTGTAAATGCCACGGGTTATGATGCCGACGATAAGCCTGCTGATGCCCGTGCTTATAACAAGCTGGACGATTGCTGTAAAAAAGAAAATGGCGTACACTAAGCCAGCTATATACTTATAAAAAAAGGGAGCCCGAACAGGCTCCCTTTTTTTATAAGTATATTTTTCTAGAATGTAAATCCGATGTGCATCCCTATGGAAAGAACGGGGGTGCCTTTTGTATAGTAATAGTACCCGATGCGGCCACCTGCTACGCCATTTTTAAGGATGCTGAAATCGTTTTCGATGTAGCCGTTAAAACCGAAATCTGATGTTTTGATATGCATCACTTTGCCATCCAGCGTTCCTTCGTCTTCAGCATTCGAGTTGATCTCGGCGCGATGCCTGGCCGCTCCTCCTCCACCAATCCTGAAAGCAATGGACTCGTTTCGCAGCAAATCAAAACTGGCTTCCAGCGAGCCCATATAAAAGGTGTTTTTGATAGAGAAAAGCTCTTCTACTTTATCGTACCGCGATGCCGATAACATCCCGAGGTTAAGCCCCAATGAAAGCCGATCGCTCAGGTAATGGTTAAAAGAATTGCTGAACATCATGCCCTGACTGTCATAATCTGATAGCCATACATAACTTACACCAGCTTTGAGGGTGTTATTATCTTTGCCGGCAAAACTTAGCGTTGGTGTTAAAAACAAGGCGCAGAGAACTGCAAACGCAATTAGTTTTTTGGTAAACATTTTCATGGGATTCTAAAGAATAGAGGAGAAACGTAAGAAGTCTTTCGTTAAAAGACATTTCCTGATACGCCTATCACTATATATAGTTTCATAAATAAACTATATAGTCGCTATACTTCCAGTATCTTGATGGTAATACAATTTATACTTTAGCCCCAGGTATGAGCTCACGCATTTTTATACTTTAAAACACCTTGTTTCAGGGAGAAAGCAGATTGCTATGACTTTGTTTTGTAAAGTTGCCACCAGGGTATGTAAGGTTTGTCGTGGTGCTCGAAATGGTAACCGAAAAAGTAACAGCTTACAAAAGCCCATACATGGTTTTTAGCCAACGTGCCTGATCTGTGCTTGTTATCTTTGGCGTGTTCGCCTTTGTGCGGGAGGTAAGTGCCAAAATAGAAAAGCTGAAACGTAGCAAGTATGGCAGGCACCATCCAAAACATAACCACATTCTCCAGCGGGAAGTATAATTTCAGAACATTAAACGTAATAGCCATCAGCACAATCTGCCACCAGGTAATGTACTGTTTCAGAAAGCTGAAGTACCAGGCTACAAAACTACCACCGTGGTAATCCGGGTCTTTATCGGTTGCTACAAAGTGATGGTGCTGGTGGTGGCGCGGCAGCAGGCGCGGATACCAGTTATAGGCAAACAGAAAAGCCGCAACCGTTCCGATAGTTTTGTTAAGAGTTGGTTTACCTGGAGCAACAACGCCGTGCATGGCATCGTGCGCGGTTATAAACAAGCCCGTATACAGATGCGTTTGCAGCAGAAAAAAGATGTAGGTAAGCGGCGAGCTAAAATCCAGTTGATAAGTATAAAGCAAGTATACAAGCAGCGCAGTCCAGCAACCGATTACTATTAAAGCGATCAGAACACCCAGGTAGGTATGTTTTTTTACGGCTGCCATACTGCTGTTTTATACTTTAAATATCGTTAAACGGGTAACGGAACTTGCTTTGGTACTGATTTCCGTTGCCGGAGCCCTTCATAAATAGAAATCGGTAACAATAACATTAACATCGAATACATCGAATCCTCTATCGGAATGGTGATAATGCGCAGACCCAGGTTGTAGGTATTGTTGTACCATACAATAGGCAGGTACGTCAGCACTCCGTTTACCAGCAGGAAAGGAATCAGGTGTACCAGGTACATCTGGTAAAAGCGGCCCAAGAATTTTGTTTTAAAGTAGTAGTAATGGACCCCATACATCAGCACCAGCAAACCGAAGGTAATGGAAGTATAAAGCTTATCGAGATTAAGTAGTGCAACAACTATAAGTATAACAAGCAAACTGATGGCAATTACTTTTGTGTAAGGCTGCAAGAAGTCCTTTTCGATATAAGCAATCAGCACATCGTAAATAAAAATACAGGCGTAAGGCACTGTAATAAAGAACAGAATTTCCTCTATGGGGAGGTTGTAAAAGTATAAACCACACAGATACGCCTCATTAAAACCCCAGACCCCTGCATCAGTGAAAAGTATATCCCAGATTATAAAAAGAATGGCATTGATAAGTATAGCCGGAAAAAGCCAAGGCCAGTTTTTATAGAAGGCTACTTTCTTATCAAACGAAAGAAGCAGCGGAAATAAGATCGTGAATATATTGAGGTAAAGGTAGATGTACATTTACAGCGGGATAGATTTTAAAACCTTCTTTTCTTCTTCGGTGCTATGGTCTTTCGACAGCATAAAATCGCGGATGGTGCGGGCAAGATCGTTGGGCATACCAGACGATGGATGATTTTTAAGACTGTTAAGAATGATCTTTTTATCAGCTTCGATGTTCTCGCTCATCTTTAAATAGCGCGGCACATAATGCTCTACAGTAAACCTGAGAAAACGTATCTCCGCATTTTTAGGGTTCAGCTCGATGGCCTGCTCAAAAAATGAAGCGGCACTTTTCAGCTGTTTTAACTTACTGTAAGGGTTCCAGACGTGTTTTGCCATAACGGCTTCTGAGGCTCCTTTGTAGGCAATTATGAGCGGGTTGTTACCTTCGTAACGCTTCATCTGCTTGTTAAACTTTGTTGCTTCTGCGGCATTCTCAGAGGCTTCCAGGTATCTCGGCCGCAGGTCTTCCACTTTATA
Organism: Pontibacter arcticus; assembly: GCF_003284895.1. GTDB lineage: Bacteria > Bacteroidota > Bacteroidia > Cytophagales > Hymenobacteraceae > Pontibacter > Pontibacter arcticus. The sequence continues at coordinate 88,927 of NZ_QMDV01000004.1, read as the reverse complement.
AGTATATTCTTTCTGAGCGTAAGCGGTAGTAAAGGCGGTAAATAAAAGTATAAAAAGCAGTATCGGACGTATCATATTACATTAAGTCTGTATTTCAGGTATGAACCCAATAACAGTGCCAGCTTGGTGTTATCAGGTACCCGCACGCGTTCCTCTAAAATGCGTGTTGCCGGAAGATACTGAATTTTACGGAAAAGTTTGCGATAGTATACATACGCCAGGTAAACTCCCATGCGCGCCGTACGCGGTAACTGCATAATGCCTGCATAGGCGTCGTTAAAATCCTGCAGTATATCTGCTTCGATCTCTGCTTTGCAATTATTGCTGAAGTTGCTGTACTCTACTTTCGGAAAGTATACGCGGCCCCGGTCCTGATAATCGCTGCGCATATCCCGCAGGAAATTTACTTTCTGGAAAGCGGCACCCAAGCTACAGGCTGGTTTTTTCAGCTTCTCGAACATGGCCTCATCGCCTTCACAAAAAACCTTCAGGCACATCAGGCCAACTACTTCTGCCGAGCCATAAATATATTCTTTGTAAAGCGAACGGTCGTACAAATGGTCTTCCAGGTCCATTTCCATACTTTTCAGGAAGGCCTCGATATACTCCAGGTCAATTTTGTATTCGTTTACCACACTCTGGAAAGCATGCAAGACCGGGTTCAGGCTAATGCCTTGCTCAATGGCTTCGTAAGTTTGCTTTTTAAAATCTGAAAGGAGCTTTCTTTTGTCGAAATCATGAAAAGTATCTACAATTTCGTCTGCAAACCGCACGAAACCATAAATGCCGTAAATTGGCAGGTGCAGCTTTTTATCCAGCGTTTTAATTCCCAGCGTAAACGATGAACTGTAAGCCTGGGTAATAACTTTGCTGCATTTAAGGCAGGTTTCTTTAAATAACTCCATTCATTTTCATAGTTGAGGTGCTTATATTTTTACTGTTGCAGTTACAGCAAACTCTTTTGCTATTTCGGCTGCCACTACCTGCCCCGAGATAAGCGATGGCGGCACGCCTGGCCCCGGAACAGTTAACTGGCCGGTATAAAACAGATTGTTTACCTTTTTGCTTTTTAAGCTGGGCTTCAGCAAAGCCGTCTGCATCAGCGTATTTGCCAAGCCATAAGCATTGCCTTTAAAGGCATTATAATCAGCTATAAAGTCCTGGTGGGCATAGCTGCGGTTATAAATTATCTTGCTTCTGATCTCCTGCTTGGTTAGGCGCTCCAGGCGGTCCATAACAAGGTTAAAGTACTTTTCACGGGTTTCGGGATCATCTTTCAAATCTGGTGCCACCGGTATAAGTATAAACAGGTTTTCGCAGCCTTCGGGTGCTACCGTAGCATCTGTTACAGATGGCGCGCAAACGTAAAAAAGAGGTTTGGCAGGCCACTTGGGGTCTGTGTATATTTCGTGGGCATGGGGCTTAAAATCCTCGTCAAAAAACAGATTATGGTGCTGTAAATTCTGAAGTTTCTGATTTACGCCCAGGTAAAATATCAGGGAAGAAGGCGCCATTACCCTGGAGTCCCAGTAAGCTTTATCGTATACCCTATCCGCAGGTTTTAACAACTGCTGCTCTACATGCTGGTAATCGGCACTGGCTACTACTATATCGGCGTCAAAAATGCCTGTTTCAGTTATAACCTGTGTGGCACGCCCGTTTTCAACTTTTATACTTTGTACGTCTTGGTTATAGTAGATTTCCACCCCTTTTTCCTGGGCCAGCTGCACCATACCTTCCACAATTTTGTACATGCCGCCCTTTGGGTACCAGGTACCCAAACTTATATCGGCATAATTCATTAAACTGTAAAGGGCAGGCGTATTTTCAGGCAGAGCTCCCAGGAAAAGTATAGGAAACTCCATTAATTTGATGATCTTCTCGTGCTTAAAGAACTTGCGGATGTGCTTGTGAAACGACTGAAAAACATCTAATCGCAGTACATCCAAAAGCAAACGCGGGCTCATAAACTCTGTTACCGAAAGGCCTGGCTTATAAACAAGCTGGTTAATACCTACTTCATACTTATACGCTGCCTGCGCCAGAAATTTATTTAATTGTGCGGCGCTTCCCGGCTCCAGTTCTTCAAACTTCGCTTTCAGTTCCGAAAGTATGGCTGGCACTTCCATAAAATCATCTTCACCAAAAACGACCGTATAAGATGGGTCCAGTCGCTCTAACGTATAATAATCAGCGGCACTTTTGCCAAACCTGTTAAAGTATGATTCGAAGACATCAGGCATCCAATACCAGCTTGGGCCCATATCAAAAGTAAATCCTTCGGCAATATAACTCCTGGCGCGTCCGCCGGGTGTACTGTTTTTTTCCAGCAGCGTAACCTGGTAGCCTTGCTGAGCCAGACTGGTAGCAGCTGATAAACCTGAAAAGCCTGAACCGATGACAATTACTTTTGATGAATTCATGACTTAAGGTAGGAAAAACTGGAAAATAATTAGGCGGATTGCTGATAAACTTTTAACATTTCCTTTAACTCCTTACGGGCAATATGGATTCTGTTCTTTACCGTGCCAATCGGAATTTTAAGCTTCTCTGCAATTTCAAGGTATTTATAACCAACGTAGTACAGCATAAACGGCGTACGATGTTCTTCGCTTAAATGCGCAATAGCCTCGTTTATATCGTTTATGACGAAAGTAGACGTGCCTTTGTTTTGCGTAATATAATTTTCGTCGGTGTTCAGGTACTGCAGGTACTCGGTGCTATCAATGTGGCTGCTGCGCTTTGTTATCTTGTTATAGTTATTGATAAACGTATTGCGCATAATTGTGTACAACCAGGCCTTCAGGTTTGTACCTGCCTTAAACTTTGTACGGTTGGTTAACGCCTTCAGCATGGTTTCCTGCACCAGATCTTTGGCATCGTCTGAGTCGCGGGTTAGTTTAAAGGCGGCAGGCCATAAAGATTGGGCAATGTTCTGAACCTGGTTTGAATATTCTACTGCTGTCATTTTGTTTATACTTTATAAGTAAAACTATAAACAAATATACGCGGCTTAAACAAAATAAGCTAGACTTGTTTAATGTTTTTTTGAAAATATTAAACAAAAGCTACCAATAACGCTTCAAAGCATATAAAATGCAGCAAAAATCTGCCGGAAAGCATAGTAGTGTTTAAACAACAGGTTGTTTGTTTAGCTTTCCGTAGTTGTAAAGTATAGGCCATTTATACTTCACAGATCAACCAGTTATGGTAATGCTTAAGATTTGGAAACCTTATTAAACAAGGCGATAAATTCAGGCATGGATTTGAAGCCGGAAACATTTTCAGGAAAGAAGAGGCAGTCGTTTTGTACCTGCAGGCCATACACATAGATCTGGCAGTCGGTAAACCGCTCGGATAATTTATTGATATAAGCCTGCAGGTTGCAACGCTCAGGCGCAGTTGTTAAAACAGTACAGATATAATCAACTTTAAACTGGGCATACGTGCGCTCCAGGTCTTTAAAAGGCAGGTTCTGGCCCAGGTAAATAACATGCTGGCTGTTTACTTTAAGTATATAGTACATATACAGAAGTGCCAGTTCGTGTAGTTCGCCTTCGGGCAAGTATAAAATATAGGTTGGCGAGTCCGGTGTATAATGTACACCTTCCGCATCAATGGCAACAATTAATTTCTGGCGGATCAGGTTACTGATAAAATGCTCGTGTGCAGGCGTTATGTTTCCGGTTTGCCAAAGGATACCAATCTTATTCAGAAACGGGTAAATCACATCGAGCATAGTAGCCATAAAACCCCATTTAGCCACCGCATTATTCAAGGTCTGCTGAAACTTCTCCTCGTTCATATCCACTGTCGCGCTAACCAGAGCATTGATGTATTGTGTGCCCCGGCAGGCGGTTTCGCAGAGTAACTTTACTTCTTCCAGAATCTGGTCTGGGGCCATCTGCGCAATCTTGGAGATTTTATAGCCACGCTCATTGAGCAAGGAGATATTGAGCAGATTTTTAAGGTCGGCATCAGAATAATAGCGGATATTCGTATCCGTACGTTGCGGACAAAGTATATGGTAGCGCTGCTCCCAGATGCGGATGGTATGCGCCTTTATGCCTGATAAATGTTCGAGTTCTTTAATGGTGTACTGAGCCACGCTTATTTCTTTTTTGTACGGATTGATTTGCCAGCCTGAAATATTTGGGAGCCACCCAAAGCATTCCAAAAGATTGAGAGCCCTCTTTGCCCTGTGTTTTATGATGTACTTTATGCGCCATGTTCAGAGCTTTCAGGTACACGTTTGCGGTTTTTCTAAACAGCTTAATGCGCCTGTGAATAAAAATATCATGGATCACAAAGTAGGCAAAGCCATACAACGATATACCCACACCTATCCAGAACAGAAACCAAAGCGATCCGTGTCCGAAAATAAAACATAGCATCGCTAGTGTTCCATAAAAGGCAAAGAACAAGTCGTTCCGCTCGAAGGCGTGCTTATGCGGTACATGATGGGATTTGTGCAGCGACCATAAAAAACCATGCAGCACATACTTATGCATGGCCCAGGCAACCACTTCCATCACTACAAAAGTTAAGAGCATTATACCGATGCCTGCTATCATGACAACTCAACAACTAGGTTAGCAAATGGTTTAGATAATTGTTGACCTGATTACCAAATAAGCGTTTCTTTGTTCAGGAAGGCAGCTATTCCGCGTTGGCAATCTTCGCTGCCACGGGCTACGGCGTTCATTTCGGCTGCGTAGCGCAGGCCTTCATCCAAAGTCATTTCCTGCACGCGGCCGATCATCTCTTTGGTAACTTCCATGGATTGGCGCGAATTCTGGGTGCAAAGCTTACTGGCAAATTCAAATACACGCGCTTCCAACTCGGCTGCAGGCACAACATAATTTACCAACCCAAATCGCTCTGCTTCTGAAGCCGAGATCAAGTCACCGGTCAGAAGTAATTGTTTGGCGCGTGCCTCTCCTATTTTGCGTAGCAAAAACACTTTTACGATAGCAGGTATAAATCCGATCTTTACTTCGGTATAACCAAACTTTGCTTCCGGTACGGTAAAGCCAAAATCGCAGATGGCAGCCAGACCGCATCCGCCTGCAATGGCATGCCCGTGTATCTGCCCGATCACCACCTTTTTTAAAGTATAAATCAAGTGGAAAAGCTGCATCAGGTGGGTTGAGTCGGCCAGGTTATCCTGGTAATCGTTGTTCTGAAGTTGCTGAATGTATTCCAGATCGGCACCGGCGCAAAACACGTTCCCTTCAGCACGCAACACAATTACCTTACAAGCTTCATCGTCTTCTGCATTGGCAAAGGCACGTTTCAGTTCGGCTACCACTTCATAATTAAGTGCATTCCTTTTTTCTGAGCGGGCCAGCGTAATATAGCCTACCCGGTCTTTCAGTTCATAATGCACAAATTCCATTGTTTCGTTTTCAGTTATGCTGTTCATTTTATGTGGGGATCTTTCTAAAGTATGGATTTTACCGGAAGTGCCGGCATTCAAATATACGCAACTCTGCCGGCAGCGCTTTACAAAAATAAGGAACTGCAGCTGTATTTATAACAAACTTAATTTGCTAACGAACGTTAGGTTGTATATATTTGTTGAATAACTATGCAACTAACCCTGAGCAGAAAAGAACAAATAGAACAAACCGCTACTGCCCTTTTTAAATCAAAAGGGTTTTCGGCTACTTCTATGCGCGATTTGGCTACGGCTTTAGGCATAGAGGCTGCCAGCATTTATTCTCACATCAAATCGAAAGAAGAAATACTGCAGCGCGTATGTTTCCGGATGGCAAATGAGTTTTTTGAAGCATTAGCCAAAGCCGAATCTGCTCCCAGCTCAGCTACCGAAAAACTAAAGAATGCCATTGTAGCCCATGTGTTGGTTTTAACAAGCAATACAGCTGCTTCTGCGGTTTTCCTGCATGAGTGGCGCCACCTGAGCGAGCCTTTCTTAGCGGATTATCTTTTGCTGCGCGACCAGTACGAAGCGCGTTTCAGAAGTATAATAAAGGAAGGCATAGCCAACGGCGAGTTTACCGTTCCTGACGAAAAGTTTGCAGTCCTGACCATTTTCTCAGGCCTTAACTGGATCCACACCTGGTACAACCCAGCCGGCAAAATGACTCCGGTCCAGATCGCTGAAAACCTATCGGCGATGCTTTTAAACGGATTAAAGAATAACAACAACTAAGTATATTACACGCGCCTCTCTTACCTTAAAACGAGTACCCTACTAAACTAAACCGCCGGACTGGAAACAGTCCGGCACCATTACCAGAACTTAAAACGAAAGATATTATGTACGGAGGAGGAAATGTTTTTGAAGCGACCAAGTTCGACGACCTACAGGCCGAAGACCCTGTAAAACTGGCTGAATTTGAAGCACGCATTGCGCGTGGCGAAAAAATTGAGCCAAACGACTGGATGCCGCAACTTTACCGCAAGCAGCTTATCCGCATGATTGAGCAGCATGCCCATTCTGAAATTATTGGTGCGCTGCCGGAAGGAACATGGATTACCCGTGCGCCTGGTTTCCGCAGAAAAATGGCGCAGATGGCCAAAGTACAGGATGAGGTTGGCCACGCACAGTTACTCTACAGCGCTGCCGAAACGCTGGGCAAATCCAGAGAGCAGATGCTAACCGACCTGATCAACGGAAAGTCTAAGTACTCGAATGTTTTTAACTACCCTGCTTTAACCTGGGCCGATTCTAATGTCATTTCCTGGCTGATTGATGCCGGTGCTATTGTAAACCAGATGGCAAATGCGCGTGGTAGCTATGGCCCTTACTGCCGTGCCCTGGATCGTATCTGTGCTGAAGAAGCCTTTCACTTAAAGTATGGCCATGATGCTGTAGTACACTTGGCAACTGGTACTCCGAAGCAGCGCGAAATGGTGCAGGCAGCGCTTAACCGCTGGTGGCCTCCGATCATGACCTTCTTCGGTCCTTCCGACAAAATGAGTACGCATACCGAAACCCTGATGCGCTGGAAAGTAAAAATGGCTTCGAATGACGAGTGCCGCCAGCAGTTCCTGGATATGTATGTGCCGAAGATTTGGGAACTTGGTTTAACTGTTCCGGATCCTAACCTGAAAAAGAACGCCGAAACCGGCCAGTGGGAATTTACCGAACCGGATTGGGACGAATTTAAGCGTGTAATTAATGGTGATGGCCCTTGCAACGCAGAACGCCTGGCCGTACGCCGCACTGCAGAGGAACGCGGAACCTGGGTACGCCACGCCTTGCTAAACCCGAAAGCTAAATACGTGAAGCCGCTGGCTTAAACTGAATATAAGTCCTGGGTTAAAAGTATAAAATCTTCTAACTCAGAACTCAGAATTCTTAACTCAGAACTATGCTGAAGTCATTAGACCCACGAGTAACCCGACTGAACCTGCCGGATGGCGAAGTACCGAACATGGAGCCGAAGCAGGAACTCGATCAGTTTGAAACCTACGAAGCGTTCCATCAGAAAAAAGACGGCGCAGCTTTTACCTATGTTGGCCCTGTGCATGCGCCAAACGAAGATGTGGCATTCCTGTTTGCAAAAGAGCAGTATAGCCGCCGTTTTGCCTGCGTTGGCCTTTGGATTGCCCGCACCGAAAACATCATGGTTACGCCTTATGTAGGCGATACCGAATCGGTGTATGATATGATCGCGATAGAAGAACCTGCAGAAAGATCAGCCGAGCCGGAGAAGTATGAAATCTTTCATCTCAAAAAAAGAGGCAAAGCGCATACCCACGTGGGCCGTGTTTCTGCTACATCTTACCAGGAAGCACTGCAGGAAGCAAAACAACAGTTTGGTGAAAAGCCTCCGGTTGTGAATGTATGGGTCGTAAAATCAAAACACATCTTGCAATCCGCTGAAGAAGATAAGGATATGTGGTTCACGATCCCGGAAAAGAAGTACCGCGAAGCCACTGCCTACAAGGTAATGGACAAAATCACGAAGTATAAAGCAGAAAATAATAACGCTACTGTATAGCTATGAACGAGTTAGCCCTGAAAGACCTCCTTTATAAACTTGCTGACGATCAACTTATACTTGGTCATCGCAACTCAGAATGGACTGGCTTTGGCCCTATTCTGGAGGAAGATATCGCGTTCTCGTCTATGGCGCAGGATAAGTTAGGCCACAGCCTGGCTTTTTATACGTTGCTGCACGAGCTTGGCGAAGCTGAACCTGATACTGTTGCCTTCACCCGTAATGCAGAGCAATTCCATAATAGCCAACTGGTGGAGCTTCCGAATGGCGAGTATGATTTCAGCTTGATCCGTCATTTTTTGTATGATAACGCAGAGATCATTCGTTTTGAGATGCTTTCGCAGTCAGGCTACGAGCCAATTGCGAAAGTAGCTACCAAACTGAAAGGTGAAGTAAAATACCACGTGCTGCACGCCAATACCTGGATTAAAAACTTAGGTGCCTCTACTGAAGAAGCCATACTTCGTTTGCAAGCCTCTTTAAACGAAGCGCTACCTTATGCATTAGGCATGTTCGAAAAATCAAAGTATGAGCAGGAGTTGATAGAGGCTGGCGTTTATGCAGGCGAAGAAGCTGTGAAAGCAGAATGGCTGAACCGCATCCAAACCGTACTTGCTAAAACAGAACTTAAACTGCCTGCTTTGGAAAGTATTGAACCGGTATTGGGCGGGCGTTATGGCGTACACACGGAGCATCTTCAGCCACTTTTAAGCGAAATGTCTGAAGTATTTGATATCGATCCTACTGCTGAATGGTAATTTTTAATGTAGCACGATATACGTATCAAGAACCACGACTTTTTACTTGAGCAGTTATAACGCTAATCAAAAATCTTGATACCTGATACTTGCTACGAAATACGAAAAGGATGACTAAAGAACATATCTTAACGCTGCTGGAAGAAGTAAAGGATCCGGAAATACCCGTTTTATCGTTGGTAGATCTGGGTGTGATTACGGACGTTATCATTTCAGAAGCAGCGCATGTAACCGTACACATGACACCGACTTTTGCCGGTTGCCCTGCCATGGATTACATGAAAAAAGATGTGGAGCGTACCCTGGAAAAGTATGGCATTAGCAGTTACAGCGTTATCATGTCGTTTGATAACCCCTGGAACAGCAACAAAGTATCCGAAAAGGGGCGAATAGCGCTGAAAGAGTTCGGGCTTGCGCCTCCGCCAACTTACAACTTAATCTTAGATCTCGACATACTGGAATACGCGGAGTGCCCTTACTGCAACAGTACCAACACTACCCTGCGCACACCTTTCGGCCCGACACTATGCCGCTCGATGCATTATTGCAACGATTGCCGCCAGATGTTTGAGCAATTCAAGCCACTGTAAAAAGTATAAATAAATATAAAACAAAGACGCCTGCTAAAGTATAGCAGGCGTCTTTGTTTTATAAAGTATGCTTGTATTAAATTTTCTCCATTTCGGCTTTAACAAAATCAGCCAGGCTCTTAATATACGCCGTACTGAAATCGAATTTGATTCCGGCGGCTTCGTATACTTCTCCAATCGAAACAGTATAACCTAAAGCCAACGCGCGTTTGTAGGCAGCAAGTCCATCGGTAGGGTTTTCCTTGTAGTTTTTCCAGACGGCAATAGCACCCAGTTGCGCCATCGCATACTCTATGTAATAAAAAGGCACTTCGTAAATGTGCAGCTGCTTTTGCCACGAATAGGCTTTATACTTTTCGAGCCCAGTCCAGTCTACCAATTTGTGGTTGAACGTACCAAAAATGCTTACCCAAGCTTCCTGGCGCTGCTCTTGCGAGTGTTGCGGGTTTTCGTAGATCCAATGCTGGAATTTATCTACCGTAGCTACCCACGGGAATGTTTCCAGAACGCTTTCCATGTGCGTTTTTTTAGCACGGCGCAACTCATCTGCATCTTCAAAGAACGTATCCCAGTAATCCATCGAGATCAACTCCATCGACATAGAAGCCAGTTCAGCAACTTCGGATGGCGGGTGTTTGAAAGCGTTTAAAGTAAGGCCGCGCGTCAAGAAAGAATGCACCGCATGGCCGCCTTCGTGCAGCATCGTGATCACATCGCGCAGGCTGGAAGTAGCATTCATAAAAATAAATGGTACTCCAATTTCATCCAGCGGGTAATTATAACCGCCCGGCGCTTTCCCTTTTCTTGATTCCAGGTCGAGGTGGTTCATTTCACGCATGGTAGCCAGACAGTCTCCGAGGTAGGTATCAAGCTTATAAAAAACCTGCACTGTTTTCTCGAGTAATTCCTGCCCAGTCGTGAAAGGCTCTAAAGGTTTTTTACCGCTTGGGTCCACGTCCAGGTCCCAGGGCTTTAGGGTATCAATGCCAAGTTCATTTTTGCGCTTTTCATCCAATTGTGTCAGCAAAGGCACAATTGTTTCTTCAATCGAAGTATGGAAATCAAAGCAATCCTGTGGCGTGTAATCGAAGCGGCCCATAGCAGCAAACATATAATCCCGGAAATTACCGAAATCAGCGTTTTTGGCCACTTGGGTACGTAAGTTCAGCAATTCATCAAACAGGTCATCCAGTTTCTGGCGATCCTGCTGGCGGCGTTCCTGTATGGCAAACCACGCTTCTTCGCGCACAGGGCGCTCGTTGCGTTTCAAACGGTCAGCGGCGCGTTGCAGCGTCATTTCCTCGCCATCCAGTGTTACCGTCATGGCGCCTGTAATGGCTGCATACTGCTGCTGCTTGGTGCTGATCTCGGTGTGCAGGGCAATGTTTTCTTCCCTGAAGATTTCTAGCGCGCGCCCTACGCCACGTAAATAAATTCTGTATTTTTCCTGATCCACCTCGCCCAGGTAAGACGAGTGCATCAGTTTCAGGTTAAGTTCGTGCTCATAAGGGGCGATCTGAGGTTCTATTTCAGAAACAAAATATTGAAAAGCAGTGGTTACTGCTTCGTTCTGCGTATCGCAGGTCATCCGGATGTAGCGCCAGCCCAAGTCTTCAGATAAAACACTTTCTAGTTCGCTGCGGTCCTGCATCCATTTTTCCAGATCTTCCACACTGGTAATGGGCCGGCTCTTCAGTTCTTCAAAGTATGGTTGGATGGTATCCCAAGTTTCAACTTTAAAGTCGTTGGCCAGGTAATTTCTTAGTTTGCGTTCAGGTATGGTAATGCTGGTTGATGCCATATATAGAAAGTATATATAAAAGTTGTAAGGTACTAATTTCCAGTGATAGTACAAAAGTAAAACGGAACCATCCCTTTTATTGGTGGTTCCGCATACTGTGTACGTAAGATCAGTTTATCCGATCTCGATTACTACATTACTTGTTAACGGGTGGCCGACACAGTTCAGTACATACCCTTCATCCAATTCGGCATCTGAAAGGCCTTCGCGCTCGTCTAAATGCACTTTGCCACTCAGACATTTGCCACGGCAGGCTGTACAAAGCCCTGCCTGGCATGAGTAAGGCAAATCGATATCCTGATCCAGTGCTGCTTCCAGTATCGTTTGGTCGGGCTCTACGGTGAAACTGTATTCAGCTCCTTCGTAAATTACGGTTACAGTTTGGGTGGTAATTTCGTCTTCATCGGAAGCGCTAACGTCGCCATGTTGCTCGCTCTGCTGGGCATCTACAAGCTTGTTGCTTACAAAACTTTCGCGTAGGATCCGTTCCGCTGGCACATGCAACACTTGCAGGGCACGTTTTACTTCTTCCATCATCCCTTCCGGGCCGCACATAAAGTATAGCGCATCCTGTACTTTGGCTAGCTGCAGACTTTCCAGAATTTTAATGATCACGCTCTGGTTCATGCGGCCTTTGTGCTCGCAGGAGAATTTCGGCTGACTGAAAATATAAGCAATATTCAGGCGGCCGCTGTACTGCTGCTGCAAAGCCAGCAACTGGTCTTTAAAAATGATTGAGTTTTCGTCGCGGTTACCATAAAGTAAGGTTACGGTGCTGTTCGGCTCTTCGGCTAAAACAGTTTTTAAGATCGACATAAGTGGTGTTACGCCACTACCTGCCCCAAAAAGTATAACATTTCGCTTTTGTGTCGGCTCGCAGGTAAGGCAAAAGTTGCCAAGTGGCTCCATCACCTTTATTTCGTCGCCCACTTTAACATGATTGAGCAGGTAATTAGACATTAGCCCGCCTTCCACGCGCTTTACGGTAACAGACAAACGCGGCTCGCCGGGCTTACTGCTCAGCGAATACGAACGCCTGATTTCTTTTCCCTCAACAGGAAGTATAAGTGTAAGAAACTGGCCAGGTTTGTAAGGTATCGTTAGGTTATCGGGATGCTCGAAATGTATGGTTATGGCATCTGAAGTTTCTGGCGTTATATCCACTACCTTCAGCGCGAAATAAGGGCTACTCATGCGGTTATGTGTTAAATCTAAAGTTGAGTGTTCTACAGGAAATATAGAGTCGAATTTACGACAATCTGTACTGTTCCGTTAAATAAACGGTTAAAAAGTAAAGATTTTTATAAAAAGCATCCTTGTAGCTTAAAAATATAATATTAGTTATCGTTTATATTAAAAAAATCCTTCAACTTTACAGTAAATTACAAAGCAGGTAAAATCAGGTAAAAAGTTTATACTTGCCTGGTGCTGCTCATGGCAATCCCGCACTTATTGAAAACAAAATGCTGTACAAACTGACCCTAAAAAACTGTGAAAAAACGGTGGTAGTAGACGACCGCACGTACGAGTACATTCAAAACAATGCCTATCTACAGCAGATAGAATTTCTGAAGCACCTGCGTATCCACTCAAACGGGTACGCGTTCTTTCAGAAAAACTGGCCGCTCAAGAATGGCAAATACCGTAACGAGACCATCTACCTCCACAAAATGATTGGCGAGCAGCTGATCGAAAAGCCTGAAAGTGAGATCCGGCTTTACATGCACTTTAAGAACGGTAACAAACTAGACTGCCGCCGCGAAAACCTGGAATGGGCACCACTCTGCAAAATTGTGCGTAACACCTCCAAAACCGAAAACAAACTGGGCGTGCGCGGTGTGCACAAAGAAGCACAGAAATTCCGGGCCATTATCCACTTCAACAAACAGCGCATTAATTTAGGTACTTTCGAAACATTGCAGGAAGCCGCCCAAGCCTACAGCAAAAAATCGGAAGAGCTTTTCGGGAAAACCAAAAGCCTGAAAACGATGAGCAAACTGGTGGAAGAAGTAAACTAACTTTTACGCTGCACGAGCATACTTTAAACTGAAAACCTTATTTTTGTTTTAGTTTATACTTTAAGAGCGGTTTAATTAACCGCTTTTTCTTTTATACTATGGATACGACAAAAAACTTAAGCGCTATACTTGGCCGCCATACTTTTGCTCCTGTGCTGGCAACAGACCTTAACGCGGATGCTGTTTGCCTCCTTGATTTTACTGCTGCCAACGAGCTGCTGCAACAAACCGACCTGCGCGATACAGCTATCTTTAACGATACTGTAAACCAACTCCTGCAGGCTCAGAATGCAACTGTTGGCGTAGGGGGCTACTTAGAGAACAGGTTTATTTACAGCCGAAGCGCTCATTTTGATGTAGCCGCCGAAAGCCGCGACCTTCATTTGGGTGTAGATGTTTGGATCGAAGCCAGCACACCCGTTTTTACGCCCTTAGATGCGAAAGTACACAGCTTTCAGGATAACGCTAACTTCGGGGATTACGGCCCCACCATTATTCTGGAGCACGAACTGGAAGGCACCACATTCTATACTTTGTACGGACACCTGAGCCGTACCTCGCTGGCTGGCCTGGAAGTTGGAAAGCATTTTGCCAAAGGCGATAAAATTGCGGAAGTAGGCCCTTATCCTGAAAACGGCGATTGGCCGCCGCACCTGCATTTCCAGGTTATCAGCAGCATGGATGAAAAGTATGGCGATTACCCGGGCGTGGCTACTTTAGCCGAAAAAGAAAAGTATAAAGTGCTTTGCCCCAACCCAAACCTGATCCTGAACTGCCGCCACTTGCCTTTGTAAGTTCCACCTGCTTTTTTAAACATCCTACTTTAGCGCTGCCTCCAAAAGGTAGTGCTATTTTATACTTCAAGAACGTATGCCAGCTTTAGATCAATACCAGGATATCGCCATTAATTTTATACTTGTATATGGCCTGCGCCTGATTATAGCCATTCTTATTTTACTGATTGGTTTGTGGGCAATAAACAAGTTTACAGCTTTTGTATTCAGGTTGATGGAGCGCAGGAATGTAGACGAATCGCTGCGCCCTTTCCTGAAAAATATACTGGGCATTGCGTTGCGCATACTTTTACTGGTAGTGGTAGTGGCGCAGCTTGGCCTTGAAATGACTTCCTTTATTGCCGTACTTGGTTCGGCTGGCCTGGCTGTTGGTTTGGCGTTACAGGGCAGCCTTTCTAACCTGGCAGGCGGCGTACTTATACTTACCATCAAGCCATTCAGGGTAGGTGATTTTATTGAAGCGCAGGGCCAGCGTGGTACGGTGCAGTTGATCAACATCTTTAACACTGTACTGAAGACTGCTGAAAACAAAACGGTTTACATGCCTAACGGCCCGCTTGCCTCTACCGTCGTTGTCAATTATTCGGTAGAGCCAACGCGCCGGGTAGAGCTTGTTTATACTGTTTCGGTGAACAATGCTATTGGCAAAGTGCGCCAGCTTATACTTCAAACGGTACAGGCTGATGCACGCGTTTTGCCTGATCCGGCTCCTGTACTTGTGGTCACTAGCTTTACCGATACACTTATCACGCTGACTGCACAAGTATGGTGCAAGCGCCAGGATGCCGGTAACCTGGTATGGGATCTGAATGAACAGGTAAAAGCTGCGTTCGAAGCCAATAATATTGCTATTTCTGTTCCTAAGTAACCTATAAATCAGCCTGAAAACATCTTTTCAAAAACAGTAAAGCCCGGCTTTTAAGAGCCGGGCTTTACTGTTTCCTACTTTAAGCTGAAAGCTCGTTAATCGAATTTAATTGCTTTTACCGGCTTAATTCTGGAGACCATAGCGGCTGGTATCAGGATGGCCAGCATCGTTAAAATAAGCGTTATCAGGTTCAGGCCAAGTATAATCCCGATGTTCCAACTGATCGGAACGGTATCCATGTAATAATTTTCAGGGTCTAAAGGAATAAATTTAAAGTAATGTTGCAGCGCACAGAACCCAATGCCAATTACATTCCCCCAAAGCATTCCTTTCAGCGTTAAGTTAAGCCCCCTGAAGTAGAAGACCTGCCTTATCTGGGCATCCGTAGCGCCTACCGCTTTCAGCACGCCGATCATATTTATCCGCTCGATGATCATGATAAACACCGTGGAAACCATGTTAAAAGTGGCTACAAAAATGATCAGTACCAGGAAAATAACCACGTTTTTGCGCAACAGCTTCAGCCAATCGAACAACTGAGCGTGCTGGTCTGTAATTTTGATGAGTTGCAGGTCATAGTTCATCTGGTCGAATACTACCTCGGCAATCTGGTCGATCTGGTTAAAATCATGCAAAATAATTTCGACGCCACCAGCCAGTGTATCAGGCCACCTGTTCAGCTCCCGGATCAGGGCAATATCGCCAATCACAAAAACTTCATCAAACTCCTCCAGGCCTGTATTAAAAATGCCTTTCACTTTTAGTTTACGGGCGCGTGGCGGGTTTTGGATAAAGTGGAAAATAGCTTCATCCCCAACTTTCAGATTAAGCTTGCTGGCAATCCGCTGACTTACAAGCACCTCTTTGGAAGAAGCCGTATCACTAAATGTAATCAGCTGCCCTTCCAGCAGGTTCTGCTCCATTGCCTTCAGGTTATACTTGCTGTCCACCCCTTTCAACACAACACCAAGTACCTCTTCTTCTGATTTGATAATAGCAGTTTTGCGGGCGAAATACTGGATGTCTTTTACGCCGGGGATAGAATCCGAAAGGCCAATATTTTTGTTGATCGGTGCACCCTCATAGGAGTTATTGGTGTCGTATTTGCTGATCTGCAGGTGTGCTCCAAAACTGAAAATCTTCTGGCTAATCTCGTTCCGGAAACCTTCCAGAATAGAAAAGGACACAATCATGATGGCAATGCCGGCTGCTATGCTGATAATTGCTATTTTTGTAACCGATGTCGTAAACGAGCCGGCCTGTACTTCTGATATTTTGTCGGATATATACCTGGAGATGTTCACTCGCGTTATTTCTAATCTAAACTGCCTTAAAGATAGGTATGAATTTTGACTTCTTCCTTATGACGATGCTACAGCCTTTACTTATACTTTATACTTCGGTGCTGCTTGCCTTTGGCAGCTGTTCCCCCAAACAAGCTCCTGCCACACAACCGGAAGTGCAGCAGCAACCTCAGACTGCACCTGCAAAACCACAAGCTGCGGTGCTGAAAACCGGCGCTGAACAACTGGAACGCTACCTGCCTTTGCTGAAAAACAAGCGCGTCGGGTTAGTGGTCAATCAGACATCAGTTGTTGGCAAATCGCATTTGGTTGATACCTTGGTTAGTCATGGCGTAAAAGTAGTTACCATTTTTGCACCCGAACATGGTTTCCGGGGCGAAGCCGATGCAGGTGCATACGTAAAAGATGCAAAAGATATTAAAACTGGCCTGCCCATAATTTCGCTCTACGGTAAAAACAAAAAACCATCCGCAGCGCAGGTAAAAGATATTGATGTGCTGCTGTTTGATATCCAGGATGTGGGCACGCGCTTTTATACGTACATCAGCACGATGCATTATGTAATGGAAGCCGCTGCCGAAAACAACAAAGCCGTCCTTATACTTGACCGCCCTAACCCGAACGGGCACTATGTGGATGGCCCGGTGCTGGAGCCTGAACACAAATCGTTTGTGGGCATGCACCCGATACCGATCGTGCACGGCTTAACAGTTGGTGAACTGGCCCAGATGATTAACGGCGAAAAATGGCTGGAAGGCCAACGTCAGGCAAATATCACAGTTATTCCGGTAGTGGGTTATACACATGCTACTGCTTATACTTTGCCCGTAAAGCCATCGCCTAATTTACCTAACGCGCAAGCTATTGCCCTGTATCCTTCGCTTTGCTTTTTTGAGGGAACAAACGTAAGTGTGGGCCGTGGCACGGAAATGCCTTTCCAGGTAATTGGGAGCCCATACTATAAAAACAAAAGCTTCTCGTTTACGCCTGAAAGTATGCCGGGCGCTGCCGAACCGCCTTACAAAAACCAGGTTTGCTATGGCCTGGATTTAACGCAGCCATCCGATGCACAACCTTTCACGCTTACCTATTTGCTTGATTTCTACAAAAACTCTACAGATCAGGCCAAATTCTTTAATACCTTTTTTGAGAAACTGGCAGGAACAACCGCTTTACGCCAGCAGATCATAGCAGGCAAAACCGAAGCTGAAATCAGAGCCAGCTGGGAGCCGGCTTTAGCAGTATATAAGAAATTACGCAAGCAGTATTTGCTTTACCCCGACGTTAACTAACCTATGAACCAGGAATTACGCATCGTTTTTATGGGCACACCAGATTTTGCTGTGCCTACTTTACAAGCGCTCGTGGAGCACAACTATACGATAGCCGCCGTTATTACCGCACCAGATAAACCGGCAGGACGCGGTCAGAAAATTCAGCAGTCGCCGGTTAAGGAATATGCTGTTTCGCAAAGTATACCTGTGCTGCAGCCCACCAATTTAAAGTCAGAAGCGTTTTTAGAAGAACTCCGCAGCTACAAGGCAAATTTACAGATTGTGGTTGCTTTCAGGATGCTGCCGGAGGTGGTTTGGGCGATGCCGGAGTTGGGTTCCTTTAACATACATGGGTCGTTGTTGCCGCAATACCGTGGGGCTGCGCCTATCAACTGGGCTATTATTAATGGCGAAAAAGAAACAGGCGTCACTTCCTTCTTCCTGAAGCACGAGATTGATACTGGCGACCTGCTTTTCCAGACGCGCGTGCCTGTGTTGGAGGAAGATGATTTCGGAAGTATGTATGAGAAACTGAAGTATGAAGGTGCTACCCTGGCCATCCGGACGGTGCAGGCTATCGAGCAAGGTAACGTGCAACCGCAGCCACAGCAAACCACTTCTGAAACCAAACATGCACCCAAGATTTTTAAAGAAACCTGCGAGATCAACTGGAACCAACCGGCCAAAACTGTGCGCAACTTTATTCGGGGACTCTCGCCCTACCCTGCCGCCTGGACCCGCTTTGATGGTAAAACTTTTAAAATTTTTAAAACCGAAGTCCTGGAAAACGCAGCTTATATGTCTGAGCCAGGCCACCTGATCACGGATAACAAAACCTACCTGCATGTGCAAACTGCCGATGGCGCTTTAGCTATACTGGATTTGCAGATGGAAGGGAAAAAACGGATGCCAGTGCAGGATTTGCTGCGAGGTTATACTTTTAAACAGGAAACAGCATGATAACGATTGTAGTAGCCGCCGCCGAAAACAATGTGATCGGGAAAGATAATAACCTGATCTGGCACTTGCCTGCCGACCTGCGCCACTTTAAAAACCTGACGATGGGCCACCCGATGCTAATGGGCCGCAAAACATTTGAATCAATTGGCAAGCCGCTTCCGGGCCGTACTTCCATTATCATAACCACCCAAAAAGATTATACTGCTGAAGGATGCATCATCGCGCATTCTGTGGAAGAAGCCTTGGAAAAAGCGAAGGCCTTGGATGAGCAGGTAAGTATAATCGGCGGCGCTGAAATCTATAAACTCACGTTGCCTCATACAGATGTGGTGCAACTAACCCGCATACATCATACTTTTGACGGCGATGTATACTTCCCGGCTCTCTCTGAAAATGAATGGGAACTTGTATCCGAAGAGAACCACAGACCGGATGAGAAAAACAAGTATAGCTATACTTTCCAGGAGTTCAGGCGTAAATAAAAAAGTATGATTTAAGCTTACTGATAAAAGTATAAAGTATAAAAAAAGCGGTTGGAGATTTATCCAGCCGCTTTTTTTATACTTTATACTTTGTGTGCTTATCTCAGAATGTAAAGCTTACCGTAGCCGTTCTTGAAAGCTTTATCGCCGCGCGAGTTGCGGTGCTTCATTTCTTCGTCTACTTTGCTCATGACCACGCGGTACAGGTATACGCCGTTGGCCAGCTTATCTCCGTAGGTATCGGTTCCGTCCCAGGCATATTCTGTTTTGTTATTACCGATGCGCAATGGCCCGAGCTCTTCCTTCATGATTTCTTTTACAACTTTACCAGTTACCGTCATGATCTGGATCTTCATGTTCTCCGGAATCTGCTGGCCTGTTAAGGTGAAGATGAACTGCGTTTTAGAAGAGAACGGATTCGGGTATGGATAGAAATTGGTAACTGATGCTTCGTTTACAACCTCAAAGCCAATCTGGTAAGGCGACAAGCCCGATGCTTTTCCGGTTACATCTTTCGCCTGTACCACCAACATATACTTTCCGTTGGCCAGTACTTTTGGCTTATATTCTAACCTAAAATCGTTCTTCTCATCTGCCGGGAAAAACTGAACTTCCTGCGGATTGTTAACCAGCGAAATTTCTTCTTTTTCTTCCTGACCATCCTCATCTTTCCTCACCATCACAACCGACATTGTCGAAGGATCTTTCAGGAATTTATGGCGGTTTTCATCCCGCACCGTGATACTTATAACCGGTTTCGGCGAAATCAACTCGCCATCCATGATATGCACGCCATCAAAAGCCACATCCAGCACCGGGTGTGTGGTGCCATCTACTTTAAAGCTTACTTCATAAATATTGTTGAAGTATTGCTGCTCAGCTAAGATTCTAGGGTTAACATAGTAGCTCAGTTTATAATTGCCGGTAAGTCCTAAAGTAGACATACTGTAATCGAAGTATACCACCTCTTTTGCAGCAGCTGCTTTAATTTTGAAAGTCTTCATTTCAGCAGGCAAATCATCCCCGGAAACGGTTACCTGCACTGTGATCGAATCCTGGAAGGCGGTACCGGAGATGTTCTCGAAGGCCATGGGCACTTTTATACTTCCGCTTCTGGCTTGTTCGGTAATCGTCTGCTCGTCTGCTTTTACCAGATCCGGCCTCACGACACCTTCCGGGGCAGCATCGTAATAAACAAACCATTGTTTTAATTGTGGCGCAGTACGTTCTTCCGTATCCGCAAGAGCTGCTCTCAACTGCAACGCAGGATATTTTTTAGCATCTATATTGGACAAGTCAAGCGCTTTATTTTTGATGTCCTGCTGCAGTAATGTTTGTTTGCCATCAGCATCAACACCAATCAAATCTAAGGTATAACTATCGTTGCCCGCTTTGTAGCGCTCTATGTTGTGGTAAAGCGTTCCCCACTTCAGAGCGGGCCCAATTAGTGTAGAAGTAATCGTACCCTGGGTCTGCTTGGAAAGAAGGTTAACTTTTAAGTTAATTTCCTGACTCGTTGGGGCTGGTAATGCCGGGTCAAGGATAGCCGTCATTTCCTGTGCCGTACCCGGCGCGCTACCTTTACGGCCTACTATACCGTACGGATAACCATCCTTTACATCATTTATTTTGCTGGCCCCAATCCTGCCAAATGCTTCTTTTAACGAAACCGGGAAACTTTGGAAAGCAACTTTATTTAAGCTCATGCCTATTACATGATACCCTTCCGGAACCGTGTTCAGAAACTCTTCCATCCTGGCAAGGCTTGTTCTCCCTGCTGCTGTCGGGGCCCCTTTGCTATCCAGAGCTATCACAAACTGATAAACAATCGGGTAATAAGCGCAGGCTACCTGCGGTACTAAATTGCTTACTGCTTCCAGAGTTTTGTCATTAACCACCATCATATAAAATATGGGGTTTGACGTAACCGTCGGATCACCGCACGGAGGCAGTAATTCCATTCTGTTCTGGAAAAAAATACCATGTGTAGGGCTACTGAATTTTAACCCGCTCCCAACAGTCTTAACACCTATTTCAACCCGAAGAGGTGAGAACTGCCACTTATCCTCTGTCCGCTCCGCTCTTTCTACTTTTTCCGAAGTGTTTGTTATAAACTGATCGTGATGGCTTTGTGACCAGCCATGCTGTCCGTTTTTGATTAATCTGAAAGAACCGCCAGCCCATACGGTATCTTCGCCTACCGCATAATTCTGAAAGCGCGCCCGCCAGTAATACACGGTACTGTCTATACTTCCGTTAACTGATGCCAGGTTAAGTTCCCAGGTTGGCATTTGGACGTTACCGGTCGTGTAGGTTTGCTTAGCTCCGCTTTTAAAAGTTTTAATCGTATCTACTTCAAAATGGTACCCAAGGCGGCTCTCATCCAATTGTGTTGACTGGGTTATTATTTTAACATTGCTTTCTGTAACAATGCCATTATCTGCAGGAGTAATGGCAGTAAGCCCACTAACAGGGAAGTAAAACTCAAAATTACCGGTGTTATTGTTTTCATCAAATTCGTCAAACGCATTCGGGCTATCCAATACGATTTCGAACTTGTTCATCCCTGCCGCATTAATACCTTCATTGTTGACAGGTAGCTCCAGTATAGTCTTTTTAAGAATAGCTCCTACTTTGATGGGCTCAGACTCGATAATCGAATTATCACTAAGGGTCCGTTTGATTTTTACAGTTACCTCATCAGGCAAAGCTTTACCTCTGTTGTCGACTTTAACTTTGATGTTCAATTTCGGGGATGAGGCAGTTACCGGCTCATTCTTATCTGTTTTTACTTCAAGCGTATTGCCATTAAAAGTATAATCAGGCTTATCCGGCGTATACATGCGTACAGCAGGATCGCCCTGCATCACCATTTCCAGCAGCATAGCTGTTGTAATGCCTCCTTCTGTAGTGGCCGTATTAGTTGGAGTGCTTTTAGCAACTTTCCTGATTGTTTCTATCTGTACCTCTCCAATCGGTTTTCCGTAGTGCGCCTGCTCCTGGAAAGCTGTTGCGTAGAAGTTCTTTGAGTAGATATCCAGGTATTTGTCATAACCCGATTCTACGTGAGCAATCATGTTAATGGCTCCTTTGCGGGGCGTCAGTAACCAGTCTTCACCAAATGAAACACTATTAGGCAGAAAGGCATCTCCTGCGCTGCACCCGTTCATTAAGATTACCGGGTACTTGCCTTCATTTTTATAATCCAGGTTTTTAGAGACATACCCGATATCCAGATCCGTTGTACCAGGTGAGCTATGCCCAAAGAAGGTAACAAGCGATACGCCCGCGTTAATCTCTTTGGATACATCAACAGACTCTACCACCTCACTTACGTTTTGTCTGTATTTTTCAGTTACATACGCTCCCAGCAGAGGTCCTTCGGCCTGTAGCCTGTAGCCTGTCAGGTAGGAACCGATACGGGCTATTTCATCTGGTCGCGATCCTCCTCCTAACTGCAGAATATTCTTTCGCCATGCTTCAGTTTGAGAGAGCTGTTCGTGCTCCTTTATTTTTTGCAGGTAGTTAAGTATATCATCAGGTTTTGTAGCGGTAATTCTGCCCGTTGAAATTCTAGGATGATAGGAGTTATTTCTGAAATCGGCTGTGAATAGAATGTCAGACGCCGGCACCCCTCCCGCCGGAACAAAATCCAAGGCTCTAACAGTTGCGCTTCTGAAGTTACCTTTATTTACTGTTATACCTTTGCCCATGAGCAGCAAGTGCTTTGGCGCTCCTGAGGTAAGCATAAATTCCGAAAATTTCCGTATTGCTACAGCGGAATATTCCCCGTAATGAAACTGGTCGATCAGATCGTCTATCATGACAACTAAAGGCTTGTAACCACCACCTGCAGCAGAAGCTCTATAAGCAACATATTGCTCGGGCGCGGTTAAAAATCTTTTGTTTGAAACAATAAGATAGTCGTAAGCTGTCGGGTCTATCTGCTTAAATTCTACTTTGCTCTTTTTGCCGGCAGGCTTAAAAGTTCTGGATATGTCGGTCAGTAACAATTTATGGCTTCTCCGATCTTCTGCATCTACTGCGAACCCTCTTTTACCATTTACATTATACCCAGCTATACGGATGATATTTGCCGGATCAGTTACATCATAAGCTACCACGCTTGCAGGAACTGCAGCACCAGATAAGCCAGAAAACTCATAATACGGGTTAGTTGATTTTGTTGAATCAGTATAAACAAAAATAGGAGTGGCCTTGTAAATACTTTTCTGCGGAAAGGTTAGTACTGATAAGGCAACGCTTATTTGGTTTTCTATTGTTTCATGCGCATCAGGCAAAGATTTTACAGCTACTCGGCCTCCTGAAATATCAGAGAATTCCAAAACTGAACCAGCACTTACATGTCCATCGCCAACAAGTACATGCCGGGCTATTTCACGTGTAATATTTGTTGTATTAGTTACCCTAATAGCAAAATTATGAGTAATATTTCCTCGGGCATAGGCTACATATTTTAAGTATGGCTTAGGTCCGGATGGCTCAATATCCGTAATTGAATTTATATTGTAGGTTTTCTCAAATCTTGATGTATTAGGAATATTTCCTTCGCCCGCATCCATCCAAGGCAAGGTGTTTTCGCCATACTTTTTACCAGGATAGTAGGTTGTTAAATTACCCCCTGGTGCATCAGCCTGCACAATTTTCTGTAGATGATAAGGTTCCGGCGTGCGACCTTCGATTGCAGGATTGATTTCGCGCATACGCTTGCCACCCTGCGGGCTTACTGTTAAAAAGTAAGAAGCCGTATCGGTATATAAACTATAAAGCTGGTGCACCTGATGAGCTGGATTCTTATATAGTTCAGCGTCGAGTGCGCCGTTATTCCGTTCTCCGAAAAACTCCACATAATCCTGCTGATCCAGGCGGTCGTCGGCTTGGCCAGCAACATAAATGGCTACCTCCTGCCCCCTTCTGAAAAGCTGGAGATGCTTAGGATTAACACTTGCCAAACCAAGGCTATCTAAATAACCATAGCTAAGGCGGTGCAGGCCAGTATTAATAACTTTGATCTTATAGTAGGGCTGGTCAAACCTGATCCATTCGTTTCCGAAATTTGTCTGGGCCTGGGCTGCACCGGACAACAAGCCGAAAAGAATAAAAAAAAGGGCAAAGCAGATTTGCTTTTTGGGAGTAAAATTTATCATCGGCTTTTCAGCTAAACAATGTTGATGCTTAATTAAAGGAATATCCAAGCGAAACTATAACAGAAGAGGTGCTGGCGCTGGATATGGAATTGCTTTCTTTATCGTTAATGCGGGAAAGGGCAAGATCGAGGTTAAGGCCATTGGTTTTAAAGCCGATCCCGAAATTGGGTTGCACACGCTTATCGGTTCCGCCATTAAAATTTCGGGTTTCCTGGTAGTTATTAAGGCCGCCGCGCACAAAAACGGTATTCGCGTACGCCAGCTCCAGCCCAATATGCGGGTCAACGGAAACGACATCAGATTTCAGGAGCACATTTCGCCTTCCGTCAAACGTAAAGTCGATGTCAGTTGCGAGCAGTGCCGAGAATTGATCTGTTATTTTAAAGGATTTGCCCACACCAAGTACTAAGCGGGGAAGGGTAAGTTCAGCATTGTTTTCGGGAAGGTCGTTGCCGGTTTGCAGGTAGGCTTTTTCCAGCTCTTCTACATTATGCGTCCAGGCGGTAAAGGTGGTTGTAACATCTTTTGCCATTACGCCAAACTGCCAGGTGCCGCGCTGCAATTGGGCACCGACATCAATCCCAAACCCATACGCATTGGCAAAATCTCCTACGTTACGGTAAATAAGTTTCGCGTTTGCTCCCAGGCTCAGGCCTTCTATCAGGTTGCTTTTGCGGGCATACGAAAGTATAAGCGCATAATCTGCTACCGAGAAAAACTTGATACTGTCATATTGAATGTAGCCATACTCGTTCTGCAGCCTTCTGGTATCGGCAATATCATCCACACCTAACCTGATAACGGAAATTCCTAAAGCACTCTTCTCATCTAAAGGCATGGCAAAGCTCCCGAAGTCGTTTTTTGCGATACCGGCAAAGAGCTCCGAGTGCATCAGGGCTACATTATACTTATCTTTTAAAGTCAGCAGCCCCGCCGGGTTCCAGTAGCCGGCCGTGGCGTCGCTGGCAATGGCAGACTGCACATTACCCATACCCAGCGCTCTGCCTCCCACCCCGATGTTCAGGAATTCATTGCTATACTTTGGAGTAGATACCTGTGCATGCACTGCCAGCGAACTTATGCAAAGCGCAGCCAGCAGTATCAAACGGAGAGAAAAAATATGCATACTAGAAAGTAGAGTTTTATTCATTTTGAAATTATCAGCACAGAGAGCCTAACTAACTATATAGTATGGTTTGGCAGTTTTCACCCCCTAACACCTTATAAGCTAATTTAGTTGAGTTTTCAGAAAGTATATTTTGTACCAAAATTACTGATTATTAGCGATAAACCGCAGAAGTATAAACCCTTTTAAAAATGTATCGTAAATAATTTTAAACAGTACCTTGTTTTACATAGTACCTTATATTACATTTGCCTTAACAATAAACGGAACCATCATGAAAGTAGAAAACACACAAGTGCAGATGCGGAAGGGAATTCTGGAATTCTGCATTCTTGAGATTATCTCTCGTGGTGAAGCCTACGCGTCTGATATGTTGGAAGAGCTTACAGCAGCCAAAATGATTGTTGTGGAGGGTACACTCTACCCCCTGCTTACCCGCCTCAAAAACGCATCGCTTCTCGACTATAGCTGGGTAGAATCTACCTCAGGGCCACCACGAAAATATTATACGCTCACCGAGACAGGCACTGCTTTTCTGATGCAACTCCGGGAAACATGGCGGGAACTGGTAGACTCCACTGAATTCATCATCCAAAACAAGAAAGCGCTTTAACCATGAAAAAGAACATAAGTATAAATCTGCAAGGCATTATCTTTCATATTGAGGAGGACGGATACGAACAGTTAAGAGCTTATTTAACCTCCATCAGAACATACTTCTCGAACTACGAAGGGCATGAAGAGATAATAGCTGATATAGAAGGTCGCATTGCGGAGATCTTCTCGATGCGCCTGGCACCTGGCAAAGAGGTCATTACACAGGAAGATGTACAGGCTCTGATTGCACAGATGGGCGGTGTTACCGATTTCGAAATTCTGGAGCCGATGGATGAGGAAATACCCTATACCGGTGCTGATTCAACTACTACGGTGTACTCAGAAAATCAGACTTACAACACTGGTCCTAAGAAACTATACCGCGACATTAACCGCAAAGTAGTGGCAGGTGTGTGCTCCGGTATTGCCAATTACCTGAACATTGATGTGGTTTGGATCAGACTGTTTTTTGTTCTGTTTGTGGTGCTGGGCATCCTTTCTGCAGGCATTTCTGCAGCCCTGGGCATCTTTATCTACATCATACTCTGGATAGCCATGCCGCAAAACGACCAGCTACCCGAAACTACTGTTAAGAAACTGTACCGCGACCCTGACGATAAGAAACTGGCCGGTGTGGCAAGTGGTGTTGCCAAGTATTTTGGCACCGATGTAGCCGTGATCCGTATCCTGTTCCTTGTTTCGTTTTTCCTCGGTGGGTTTGGCCTGATCCTTTACATTGTGCTCTGGATAGCTGTACCGCTCGCTACCACGCTTACAGAACGTATGCAGATGCAGGGCGACCCGGTTACACTGGCTGGTATTGAAAGAACGCTGAAGGATAACCTCAACATGAAAGATCATAATGGCGAGGAAAACACACTGGCAAAAATAATATTACTGCCAATCCGTCTTATTGCGCAGATCTTTAATTGGATGGGCACAGCCCTTGGACCTGTACTTGCGTTCCTGGTTACACTCATCCGTATCGGGGCTGGCGTATTTTTACTGGCTACGTCTATCGGTCTGCTTATCGCGCTGTTTACAACCTTCTTTATAAGTATAGGGGCTATTGAAAATTCTGAATACATGTCTTTCGGTGATTTTCCGGCCTCCGTGTTTCTGGAGGGCTTCCCCCGGCTCGGACTGGTTACAGGTTTTCTGGTAGGCTTGATCCCGCTTATCTTTCTGATTTTTCTAGCGATCGGGTTACTGGCCAAACGCTTTTTCCTACGCCCGATTGTAGGCTGGTCGATGTTCGGATTGTGGTTGGTAGCACTTATTATTATGATTGCCAGCATTGCCGCTTATGCCACTAACTTTAAACGCTCCGGCGAGATAACCACAACCAAGGTAATACCTGTAACAGCCTACCAAACCGTAACCCTGGATGCGTATGATACCGGCGATAGCTTCGATCATATCTATGTGGATGTACGCGAACACAACGGCGATAATATCGAGATTATCCAGACGATAGAAGCCAAAGGCAGAACCGAAGAAGAAGCAAAACAACATGCCCGTATGGTAACGTACCGCGTGGTGCAGCAAGACTCTGTTATCCGTTTCGATGATGCGTACCAGTTTAAAAAAGGTGCCGCTTTCCGCGATCAGGACCTGGAAATAAAGCTGATGCTTCCGAAGAACAAAAAAATCAGACTGACAGAAGACTTTATTTACATGTTGCCAATTGCCACGTTTATGCAGGAATACAGCAACGCCAAAATTGCCCGCAATACCTGGCAGGTAAAAGGCGACCAGCTGGAGTGCTTAACCTGCGCTGCAGACACGCTTGACACAGAAACCGATAATAGCTACGAGGATGCCAATGTAAATGTAGACATTGATATGGATGGCCTGAATGTAGGCACAAGTGCCTTGCTGGATAAAGGCCAGTACAGCAGCAACACACAAACGTTTGACTACAAGGATTTCGACGAGGTAAGTATAGGCGGCCCGTACCATGTGCAGATCAGACAAGGAAACACATATAGCGTAAAAGTACAAGGCAAAGGACGCGATATCAACAGAATGGAGATCAGCAAGCGTGGCAGCGAACTGAACATCGAGTTCGAAGATAAAACCATCGAACTGTTTGATGACCGGGACCCTATCCTGATTTTGATTACAGCGCCTGAGTTCAGCAAAATAGATTTAAGCGGAGCTATCAAAGCTGACATCGGAAACATATCAGGAAACAACCTGGAGCTTGGTTTTTATGGCGCAACCAAAGCGGCTGTGAATGTACGCACCCAAAACCTGAAGGTGGATATTGCCGGTGCTTCTACTACATCCTTCAGAGGCACTACCGAGGTGCTGAAACTGGATGCTTCCGGTGCCTGCAAGATAGATGCAAACCAACTAAAGGCTGATGAAGTAACCATCGAGACCAGTGGGGTAACAAAAGCCGATGTTTATGCTGTTTCTACGCTACGGGCCGATGCTTCAGGTGCCAGCGACATCAGTTACCGCGGCAACCCTGGAAACACTACAATTGATGCTTCCGGAGCAAGTAAAATTAACCGGAAATAAAATTTATACTTTCTGATCAGCCTGAGCCATGTACCGTTCAGGCTGATTTTTTACCCGCCCTTGGTACAAAATAAAACCAATGAATTGATTTATACTTCACTGCCTTTCCAACTATGAAAAATCTATACCTGTTTTTGCTGCTTATCCCGGTTTTTGTTCTTAAATCAGATAAGTAGCCAAAGTATACTTTACAGTATACCTGATTTATACTTTGGTTTAAGCCTAAACCTGCTGCAAGCCTTTTTCTTTACCGCGCTCAAGTAAAAAAGCAAAGGCAGCTTCGTACTCATTCTTTACTTTTCCTTCCAGTATAGCTTCTGTTAAAACCTCCTTCAGTTCGCCCACCGTTTTAGATGGCGACAGGCCAAACGTTTCCATGATGATTTCGCCGGTAATAACAGGCTGAAAGTTGCGCAACTGGTCGCTCTCCTCCACCTCTACTAACCGCTTTTCTACTTTATCAAAATTCTGAAGATAGCGTTTTACTTTGGTGTCGTTTTTAGAAGTGATATCAGCCCGGCACAGTTTCATCAGCGCATCAATATCATCGCCGGCCTCAAACAGCAATCTTCTTATAGCCGAATCGGTTACGGTATCTTTTACCAGTGCAATAGGGCGCAGGTGTAATTTTACCAGTTTCTGCACAAATTTCATGTGGTCGTTCAGCGGCAACTTCAGGTTTTTAAACAGGTTGGGCACCATGCGGGCACCACGGTCTTCGTGCCCATGAAACGTCCAGCCAATTTTGGGATGGTAACGCTTGGTATCCGGTTTGGCAATGTCGTGAAGTATAGCCGACCAGCGCAGCCACAAATCATCCGATACCTCGGCTACATTATCCAGCACCTGCAACGTATGGTAGAAATTATCTTTGTGCGTGTTGCCGTTTATCGTTTCCACACCATGCAGCTCCACCATTTTAGGGAAAATAAGCTGCAGCAAACCAGAAGTAAACAGCAGCTTAAAGCCGTAAGACGGCTTCGGGGAAAGTATGATCTTGTTCAGCTCGTCGGTAATTCTTTCCTGCGATACAATTTTGATCCGCTCCTTATAATCCACGATGGCATCAAAAGTATCCGGGTCGATATCAAAGCTGAGCTGAGAAGCAAAACGGATGGCGCGCATCATGCGCAGCGGGTCATCGGAAAACGTGATGCCGGGCTCTAAAGGCGTCCGGATTATTTTGCGTTTGATATCTTTTATACCGCCAAATTCATCGAGCAACTGCCCGTAATCTTCTTTATTCAAACTGATACCGAGGGCGTTAATCGTAAAATCGCGTCGCTTCAGGTCATCTTCCAAAGTGCCCTGTTCTACTTCGGGCTTGCGTGAATGCTCTAGGTAGGACTCTTTGCGGGCACCTACAAACTCTACTTCCCAGCCATCGGTTTTCAGCATGGCCGTCCCAAAATTTTTGAATACCGTTACTTTTGGTTTGTGCGGCAATTTCTGCGCGACCAGTTCGGCCAGCGCAATACCGTTCCCCACGCACACCACATCAATATCTTTAGAAGGCCTTTTAAGCACCAGATCCCGAACAAAACCGCCGATTACGTGGGCATCAACGTTTAATTCTGCGGCTGCTTCGGCTATTACTTCAAAAACAGGGTGGTTGGGTAACTGTATCTTCTCCATCATAAAAAATAAAACCTCAGACCATGAAACACAGCCTGAGGTACAAATTTAGTTTTTTTTACTGAAAGGATTAATCCCGTAGCACTGTCTGGCTACCGTCGGCTTCTAATTTTACGATGCGGGATGGTTTTGCTTCCGATTTTTCGTCCTGCCGCCAGTTTACCACATAATCCACCTTGGATTTTATACTTTCTGAAATCTCATCAAAAGACGAAGCAGTACTTTCTCCGCTTACATTAGCAGATGTAGACACAATCGGGCGACCAGACTGGCGGATCAGGCGGCGGCAAAACTCATCGTCTGGTATGCGAACGGCTACTGTTCCGTCTTCGGCAATTACCTCTTTGGCTAAATTCTGAACACCAGAAAGCACGTACGTAGTTGGCCTTTCCTGTGCAGCAATCATATCCTCTATGTTATCAGGCACATTTTTCACATAGCGTTTCAGCATTTCCACGTCAGCCATCAGCACAATCATCGTCTTGGCTTCGTCGCGCTGCTTGATCTTAAATATCTTTTGTGCAGCTCTGCTGTTTTCGGCGTCGCAGCCAATTCCCCATACCGTATCAGTCGGGTAAAGAATCACGTTACCAAGTATGATTTCCTCTTCGGCGGCCTGTATCTCTTTTACTAACTGGTTCATGTGTCTAAACTGTTAAGTTATTGATGGTTAAATTGGTATCTGGGTAAATTGTTAAATTACAGTTGGGTAGGCAGAGGGCGTTATACTTTTTTAAAAACAATTAACAATTTAACAAGCGACAGTTACCTGATCTCCTGCGTCAGTTCAATTAGAACACCGTTGGCACTTTTAGGATGTACGAAACAAACCAGTTTATTGTCTGCTCCTTTCTTAGGGGCGTCGTTTAAAAGTATAAATCCTTCACTTTTCAGTCGCTCCATTTCTTTCAGGATATCTTCTACCTCAAAAGCGATGTGGTGGATTCCTTCGCCGCGTTTCTCAATAAATTTACTGATGGCACTATCAGGCGTTGTGCCTTCCAGAAGCTCAATTTTTGTACCGCCTACCCTGAAAAACGAGGTATTTACTCCTTCTGATTCTACGTGCTCGGTCTTGTATGGCTCAACGCCTAACAACCTGAAATATAAGCCATTTGCCTGGCTAAAATCCTTTACAGCGATTCCTATATGTTCTACGTTCAGCATTTTGTATTTGTACTTAGTCTAAGTAAGGTTTTTTTTGTAATTTTGTACCGAATTCAAAACTAATCATTTATCGAGTCTGTTATTAAAACAGGAAAAAAATAGTTTATACACGTAATATGCTGACACTACCTATATATTTAGATAATAACGCTACTACACCGCTTGACCCGCGCGTGCTGGATGCGATGATGCCCTACTTTACAAACATGTACGGTAATGCGGCATCCCGTAACCACCCTTTTGGCTGGCAGGCAGAAGAAGCAGTAGATTATGCTCGCGAGCAGATCGCTGCCCTGATCAATTGCTCTCCGAAAGAGATCATCTTTACCTCTGGTGCTACCGAAGCAGACAACCTGGCTATTAAGGGTGTTTATGAAATGTACGCTTCAAAAGGTAACCACATCATTACAGCTACTACTGAGCACAAAGCTGTGCTGGATACTTGTAAGCATATCGAGAAAATAGGTGGTAAAGTTACTTACCTGCCTGTTAACGCCGAAGGTTTTATTAACCTGGAAGAACTGGAAGCAGCCATTACACCTCAGACAATCCTTATCTCTATCATGTATGGAAATAACGAAGTTGGTGTAATCCAGCCAATCAGAGAGATTTCTGCAATTGCTAAAAAGCATGGTATTCTTTTCTTTACGGATGGTACGCAGGCAGTTGGAAAAATTCCGGTAGATGTGATGGCGGATGGTATTGACCTGATGGCCTTCTCGGCTCATAAAATGTACGGCCCTAAAGGAGTTGGTGCGTTGTATGTGCGCCGCAAGAACCCACGTGTTAAAGTTACTGCCCAGATGGACGGTGGCGGACACGAGCGTGGCATGCGTTCCGGTACGCTGAACGTACCTGGCATTGTCGGTTTAGGTAAAGCCTGCGAAATTGCAAAACAGGATATGGAAGCTGATACAGCCCGTATTTCTGCGATGCGCGACCGCCTGGAAAGAGAGTTGTTAACAATGGAAGAATCGTATGTGAACGGCTCGCGTGAGCACCGCTTGCCACATGTTGCCAACATCTCGTTTAAGTATGTAGAAGGCGAAGGTTTGATGATGGGTGTGAAAGACCTGGCTGTTTCTTCCGGTTCAGCTTGTACATCAGCTTCTTTAGAACCTTCTTATGTACTAAAAGCGTTAGGCTTAAGTGATGATCTGGCACACTCTTCGCTACGTTTCGGTCTGAGCCGCTTTACGACGGATGAAGAAGTTGATTATGCGATCAACCACGTAAAAGAAGCAGTAACCAAACTTCGTGAAATGTCTCCGCTTTGGGAAATGTTCAAAGAAGGAATCGACCTCAACTCTATTGAGTGGGCAGAACATTAAAATCAATTAAGAATTAGAAATTACGAATTACGAATGAGGCAAAACCAATTTCGTACTTCGTAAAGTCTGATTCAATTCATAATTCTTAATTAATAATTCGTAATTAAATATAGCTATGGCTTATTCAGATAAAGTAATTGATCATTATAGCAACCCACGTAACGTAGGTACGCTTGATAAAGCAAAATCTAATGTGGGAACAGGTTTAGTAGGTGCTCCTGAGTGCGGCGACGTAATGCGCCTTCAGATTGAAGTTGATGAAAACCAGATTATTACCGACGCGAAGTTCAAAACGTTTGGTTGTGGTTCTGCAATCGCTTCTTCTTCGCTTGCGACAGAGTGGCTGAAAGGCAAATCAGTTGATGAAGCATTGGCTATCGACAACATGGACATTGTGGAAGAACTGGCATTACCTCCGGTTAAAATTCACTGTTCTGTATTGGCCGAAGATGCTATCAAATCTGCTATCAACGATTATAGAGTAAAGAACGGCATGCCTGAGTTAGAGCTGTCGAAGTCTCACCACTAAGCCAAAGACTCATAAAATGGAGTCAAACACTGAGGTGCACGTTGAAAGTGCACGCCTCCAGAAGCAGATTGAAAACCACTTAGGAATAGGCGGTAACAGTCTGCTTTTTGAGTTCAGGGAACTGGACAACAAAACCAGGCTCGACCTGATCACGGTAAACCCCAGGCATAGTCAGTCGTTTTTGCTGCACACCGAAATCGGTTACGACCGGATGGATGTATTGCGCAAAATGCTGACCTATGTACAAAGTTACCGTGATAAGGAAAGCTCGTATACCGTACAGTGGATGGCCCGCGAAGACAAGGAGTTACAAACTTCCTACTTCAGGGCACGCAATGTATACGAAGCACTGGATAAATTATACTTTGGCCGAGACATGAACACCATTACCGTTTTTAGTGTAGTGTTAAATCCTGTCTCTTAATTTATACTTATTATGATCACAGTTTCAGATAAAGCAAAAGAAAAAGTAGTCAAACTGAAGCAGGATGCGCAGTTAGATGATACCTTTCGCCTGCGTGCATCTGTTGCAGGTGGCGGTTGCTCCGGTTTATCCTATAACCTTGACTTTGATGACGAGGTAAAACCGATGGACCAGGAGTTTGAAGACAAAGGCGTAAAAGTGGTAGTTGATATGAAAAGCTTTTTATACTTAGCCGGTACCGAACTTGATTTTTCGGATGGCCTGAATGGGAAAGGTTTTTACTTCAACAACCCGAACGCTTCCCGTACCTGCGGCTGCGGCGATAGCTTCTCTGTTTAAAAATTTATACTTTATAAAAGCGAAGGGCTACCAACAAGTTGGTAGCCCTTCGCTTTTATGGGTCTTATCAGTTTTTTACAAAGCGCCTTACCTGCTTTTTGCCACTCCCATTCATAATTACCAGAAAGTAACTGCCAGCCTTCAGATCAGCTACATTTATAGTATAAGTCTGCTCTCCTACTTTTGAATGCTGCGTCAGAACTGTTTTGCCGGCTTTATTAAGTATAGTTAACTGATTTATATGTTGGGGTTGTTCAATTGCAATGTATACTTCCTGCGATACAATAGTTGGGTAAACCAGTGGCTTACTTAGCAGCTGGCTGTATACCTGCACCACATTAGAATAGGTAAAACTTTCGTCTTCATCAACCTGCTTTAACCGGTAATACAGCGTTCCGACATCGGGTGTTTTATCTGTGAAAGTATAAACCTGCCTGTTTTTCGTTGTTCCCTGCCCTTTTATACTTCCTATACTTTTAAAAGCTAGACCATCTGTACTTCGCTCAACCAGAAAATAATCGTTCTGGTGTTCAGAAGCTGTTTGCCAGGTTAATTCTACCCCGGCTTTCGCCTTTATGGCTTTAAAAGAAGCAAGCTCTACAGGCATTGGCGCAGGCTCATAGGCCGTATTCCAGGAAACAGTGAAGTCATCTATCGCTAGCGCGTGGTCTGCTTCAACTTCATCAGCATCTTTCCAGCGTAGCATCACATAATGTCCATCGGGTACGGTTATAGCTAAATTACCTGACAACTGTTGCTTGTTAGCAGTTGCGTTCCCATCCAGGATTGTTCCTGTTATTAAAAAGTGAGGCGATCTAAATGTTAAACCAGGTACTTCAATCCAGTTTTGATCGGAAGCAGGAGAAAGGTTAAAGCTTGCATTGTCGCTACTGATAGCATACCAAAAGGTAATTTTGTGTTGAGGAGCGGTTTTATTGGAAACACGCCACTGCTCTCCCCAAAAGTTTACATCTATGGAAGTAATGGCGGTGCCGGTTTTATTCTGAAGCGTTACACCCCAGGCAAACTCACCGGCAGTTGCTGAACCGATAGAGCCAAGCGCTCTTTCCGTTGAGCTAGTGGCACCGTAGCTCATAAGGCCTCCTGTATTGTTAGAGCCGTTATTAGCTGTAATTGTATTTATAGACTTCGTACGCTGTACGGTCCAGCCCGGGATTAACGTGCTGGTGCCATTTTCCCACACTGCAGTACCCGAAGCAGGCAATGCATCAAAATTTTGACTATAAGTAGTCAGGTATTTAGTCATTGCAATTTGAGCTTTTACCGTTTGTGTTTGCATAAGACTCCCTACTAAAATCACCAACCCAACTAACCTCCGACCCACCTGCAATAGCTCCATAGTTATACTTCTAAAATTATTTAAAATTTTGAATACCAAGCTAACTAAAGACTATAACTTAAAGTTCAAGCGATTACAGATTTAATCAGCAGAAACAAAAGAACTCAGATAATAAAATAAGTACAAATCAACAGCTATACTTTCAATTCATGTTCATACTTTGATGCAGTATATTCTAACGGTTATTCAATCCTAATTACCCTTAGCTTGGAAAGGATGAAACAGTAGATGTGAGGATGAGAATGTTAAAGTATAGGCGTAAAAAAAGACCTGCCTCCGGTAAAGAAGCAGGTCTTATAATTTTTATAAAAAAGGAAACTTAATAAGCTCTTCCGCCTTTGTTTTCCATGTAATTCATAAAAGCTCTGTTCACCACACCTGTACCACCCGGTGTTGGATAGTTACCTGTAAAATACCAATCGCCTTGGTGGTTAGGGCAAGCCTGGTGCAGGTCTTCGATGCGCTGGTAAATCACTTCTACCTCAGCATTGATATCCGCTGCTTTCACGATCTGAGATACTTTAGCAGAAATTTCATCAGCCGTAAACTGATCGTATATTTCTTTCAGATAGTTCGTTTCTGTAAAAGCGGGTGTGCCAACTGCATCCGAACATTTCTGATAAACCTCCTGCAGCATATGCTCTCTGTTATGATCTTTCAGTAGGCCCAGCATCGCACGGAAAGCAACAAACTCCTTTAACCTCGACATATCAATACCATAGCAATCGGGGTAGCGGATCTGCGGCGCACAAGAAACGATGATGATCTTCTTCGGCTCCAGTTTGTCCAACATCTTAATGATAGATTTCTCCAGCGTTGTGCCACGCACGATCGAGTCATCCAGTACCACCAGCGTATCAATACCTTTCTTTACTACTTCATAAGTCGTATCGTACACGTGTGTCACCAAGTCGTCGCGGCTGTCGTTATCTGTGATAAATGTGCGAAGCTTTACATCTTTGATCACCAGTTTTTCGGCGCGTGGCTTAAACTGCAGAATTTCGTCCAGTTGCTCTTCCGATAACTCCTGGTTCAATATAGTTTTCTTACGATAGGCACGCAGGTAATCTTCTATGCCTTTCATCATACCCAACCAAGATGTTTCGGCAGTGTTCGGGATATAAGAGAATACCGTGTTTTTCAGATCGTAATCTACAGCTTGCAAAATCTGCTTGCACAGCAGCTTGCCCATGTTCTTGCGCTCTTCGTAAATTTCAGGATCGTTGCCTCTGGAGAAGTAAATGCGCTCAAAACTGCACGATGTACGCTCGCCTGGCTCCATGATCTGCTTCAGTTCCGGATTACCGGCTTTATCCACGATCAGGGCATGGCCCGGCGTAATTTCTTTGATGGCACTATACTCTACATCAAAAGCGGTTTTAATGGCAGGTTTTTCAGAAGCGATCACCACCACTTCATCATCCATATAATAATATGCCGGGCGAATTCCGTTCGGATCACGCACTACAAACGAAGCACCGTAACCCGTAAGGCCCGCCATCGCATAACCACCGTCAAAGTCTTTACAGGCCCGCTTTAAAACGCGCTGTAAATCAAGTGTCTCCTCAATCAGGTTGGTTATTTCAACGTTTGAGTGGTCGTTTTTATAATAGCCGAAAAGCGCCTGGTTTTCTTCATCGAGGAAGTGGCCTATCTTTTCCAGTACGGTAATGGTATCTGTTTTATGCTTTGGGTGCTGGCCCAGCGCAACGAGCTTATGGAACTGCTCATCTACGTTGGTCATGTTAAAGTTACCGGCCACAGCTAGGCTTCGGCTACGCCAGTTGTTTTCGCGCACCATCGGGTGGCAGTTATCTACGCTATTGACGCCGTGCGTACCGTAACGCAGGTGGCCTAAGTACACATCTCCTAAAAAAGGCATGTTTTCCCATACCCAGCTAGTGTCTTTTGCCGGATTCTCTTCTTTCAGCTTTTTAAATTCTTTCCCGATCTTCCCGAAAATGCTGTCGATGGCGCGGGTTTTAACAGAACGGAAACGGCTGATATACTCCATGCCAGGGCCGGCATTTATTTTTATACTTGCAACTCCTGCCCCATCCTGACCACGGTTGTGCTGCTTTTGCATCAGCAGGTACAACTTGTTTACGCCATACATGGGGGTGCCATACTTTTCTACGTAATATTCGATTGGTTTCCGGAGCCTGATCAGGGCAATGCCGCACTCGTGCTTGATTGAATCGCTCATTCGCTTAGTTAAAGTGTTTGTGCCAGTATGTTTTGGATAAATTGCAGCAGCAGGTCCGGCTTAAAGAACAGCACCAGCAACGGCAATGCAAACATACCAAGCAGCAGTGTATTAGACAGTGAAATAACCTTTTTTTCTTCTGTTTGATTCCTTTTAAAGAAAAGGAAGTATGGGATTCGGATGTAGTAAAACAAAGCAATGCCTGTTACTAAAACGCCTGCAATTAATAAGACAAGCAATATTGGCTGGCTACTTACACTATAAGCTTCCCATATTTTACTAAAGATAAACAACTTAGCCGTAAAGCCTGCCAAAGGAGGCAAACCTGTTAGAGATAATAAGTATAAAATAGCCACCACACCCAGGCCCGGGTAAAGCCAGCCCAGTCCGGCAAAATCTGAAAGCGTGCGCACATCCAATTTATCTTCGGCTATCTGTAAAAACAGGAAAATACCGAAGTTCATAAAGAGCAGCACCGTCAGGTAAAAGAGGATGCTGGATGTATAACCGGTGCCAAAAGCAAGTATGGCTGCCAGCAGAAACCCCGCATGCGACACCGATGAATAAGCCAGCAGCTTGCGCGGCGTTTGCTGCCACAAAGCCGTAAAGTTACCCACAGCCAACGTTAGTAAAGCGGCTATCCCGATAAAAAGCTGCACATCTAAAAACGAAGTTGCCAGAGCCGGATCTTCGAAAGCGGCTACAAAACGAAGTATGACGATAATGCCAGCTATTTTTGGGCCAGTAGAAAACAGCGCTACAATTGGCATAGGAGCGCCTCTGTATACATCCGGTACCCAGAAATGGAACGGAGCAGCTGATATTTTGAAGAAAAAACCGGCAAAAACAAGTACGGCGGCCACTGTTACCATCAGCGTATCGGCGGCCAGCAAACTTTGCCAAAACGAAGAAAGTGTATAATCCAGTGAACCGGTAAGGCCGTAGAAAAAAGACATGCCGTACAGCATTACGCCTGCCGCCAGGGTTCCGTACAAAATATACTTCAGGCCAGCTTCTACCGCACGTTTATCTTCTTTAATGATGAGAGTCAGGATATAGGAGGCAATAGAAACCAGTTCGATGGCTACAAAAACCATGAGCAGGTTTACTGATTTTGCCATCAGGTTAAGGCCCAATACCAGCATCAGGATCAAGGCATAATATTCACCACGGCCCTGTCTCAGGTTCTCGAGCGGTTTGTTGTGCAACGACAGGAAAACGGTAAAAATACCGGCTGCGCTGAAAAGTATACCCGCATATCGCGCCAGCCCATCGGAACGCAGCAAGTTCAGAAACTGCACACCTTCGGAAGTATAACCACCTAAAATCTGAATAAGCAGCGTAGCGAAAAATCCGGTCAGCGCAATCCAGGGCAATAACTTTTTGATAGCCTGAGACCTGAACAGATCAAGCGTAACGAGCAACAGGAAAAAGAATACCAGCACCAACTCGGGCAGCAGCGAACCGGCACCGGCAAAAATGCGGTTGATTGTATCGGTTAGGTAAGCTGCCTGTTCGTTCACGTATAATTAAATTCTAAAGTATAAATCCGGCTTTCTTTATTGTACCCAGGTGGATAGTACCATGTGCAACTGTTCCTGCCCGCTTTGGAGAACCGTTTGGGTAAAGCCTGTAATGGTGGTGCCGATCTTGTTTAAAAGCAAATGCGGGAAGATTCCGAACAGCAATGCAAGTATGGCCAACGGCACCAGCATCAGATATTCCCTGGCGTTCAGGTCTGTTAAAACGGCTTTTTCACGCAGCTCCGGGAATATCCAGTACTTGCCGAAAAACATGCGTTGCAGTGCCCACAGGTAATAAGCAGCAGCCAGCAACAAGCCAAAAACCGCTACTACTGTAAGCCAGCGTGGCAATAAACCCGACATTTCCGGTGCACTGAACCCACCAACTAATACCAGTAACTCAGCTATAAAACCAGAGAACCCCGGCAAGCCCAGCGAAGCAAAAAATGCAATCACGACAAACGTAGTATAAGCTGGCATGCGTTTCGCTAATCCCCGGAAATTCAATATCATGCGGTCGTGGGCACGGTCGTAAATAACACCAACCACCAGGAACAGCATCGCGGAAATAATACCGTGGCTGAACATCATATACACGGCCCCATTCACGCCTTCTACGGTAAGCGACGCCAGTCCCAGCAGCACAAAACCCATATGCGACACCGACGAATAGGCGATCAGCTTTTTTAGGTCGTTCATGGCGAGAGCGCACAAAGCACCATAAATAATCGAAAGCACGCCTAAACCGCCCACCAATACGGCAAAGTAAGCAGCCGCATCCGGGAAAACAGGATATACAATACGGATAAGGCCATAACCACCCACTTTCAGAAGTATGGCTGCCAGCAAAACCGAAATAGGCGTTGGCGCTTCTACGTGCGCATCGGGTAACCAAGTATGCACCGGAACCACGGGCACTTTAATAGCAAAACCGGCAAAAAGCAACAGGAACGCGATAAAACGGATAGGCAAACTCCAGAGCACCACACCCGACAACACATGCAGCAAACTACCCGGTATAAAATTGGCAGGCTCCATCATGGCCGGGATGCTGAACGTGCGTACCAGGTCGGCGCTGCTGATCATGTTTTGTTGCAGCAACTGCTGTACCTGCCGGATAGCATCTGGTTGCGGAATGCCTTTTTCTAACAAGCCTAATTGCGTAGCCGTAGCCAGCGGATCAATCACGGAAGTATACAGCCCGATCATCACGATCAGGATAAAAAGTGAGCCGACTAATGTATAGATAAAGAACTTGATGGCTGCGTATTCGCGTTTCGGCCCCCCCCAGATACCGATCAGAAAGTACATTGGCAGCAGCATGAACTCGAAGAAGAGGTAGAACAGGAAAAAATCCAGCGCTAGGAAACAGCCCATCACGCTGGTAAGCAGCAACAGGTATAACAGGAAATAGCCTTTGATATTTTTCTTGATCGTCCAGGAAGAGATAACGCCGATAACGCCGATAATGCCCGTTAGCAGCACCATACTAACGCTGATACCATCTACTCCCAGGAAATAATCGATCTGAAAACGGCCCAGCGTGCCCAGCGAAAAACCGATCCAGTTCAGCTTTTCAACAAACTGGTAGCCCTGTTGCCCGTTCGAAGCAGCTGCCCCATTGAACTGAATGTATAGCCAGATTGCCAGCACCATTTGCCCCAGCGTACCCAGCAGCGTAATCGTTTTTATCAGCTTTTGCAGGCGGAGAGGTAACAGCAGCACCACGAGCGCTGCCAGCAACGGGGAAAAGATCAGGCTGGAAAGTATAAAATCGTTCAAGAGTTACGAATTATGAATTCTGAATTACTTAAGCTTCTTCAGGTCTCGGATCAATAAGAGAAGGATGATCTTTTTATTCTCCATTTCAATCCAAAGTTACCAATCAAAACAAGGTAATGTATAGGATGATCAAAATAAAACCGAGCAACGAATAGGCATAATAACTTTGCACCTTTCCGTTTTGTAAGCGCCGACCAAATCTGCCAACAAATTTAGACAGCGCCGCTACCAACCAAACCGCCCCATCCACAAACAACCTATCGAACCACGAAACCATTTTGGAGAGTACCACCAGCCATTTGCTGCCGTAATTTAACGTATAATCTATCACGCGTTTATCGACGCGGTACAAAGCTTTAGCCGCCTGGTGCACGGGTGCTACAAACACGTTCCGGAAGAAAGTATCGAGGTAAAAATGGTTGTAAGACAAGCGGGCCAGTGCACTGGTGGGGGCATCAAGTTGCAGCGCTTCTGAGGTTCGGTTTTTATACTTGTTGATGGCAAAACCGACTCCGGCAACTCCCAAAACCGCCGATAAAATACCGATAATTAGATGCGCTGTTTGGTTAGCCTGGTTTTGAAGTATAAGTGCCTCTAAAAAGGAATGGGCCAATAAGATGCTTTTTGCGGAAAGTGTCTCTAAGCTGATGCCCTGCATCAGCCAGCTGCTGCCAAAGCTCAGTGGATTCAGTGAAAAGAAAATTCCTAAGGAAAGTATGGCCAGCAACACCACCGGAAGCAGCATCACGTTTTCAACTTCTTTCTGAACCGACAAACGTACTTCCTGCACCTTAAACGGTAACCGGAAACCGCCAAAGAACATAAACCACATATGGCGGCCCATGTAATAGGCTGTGAGTAACACCACCGTAAACCCGATCATCGGCACGACAAAGTATAACTTGTTACCGCCAACGCTCATGGTTTGTGCCCAGGCCCAGCTCCCAGAAAGTATGGCATCCTTGGAAAGAAAACCCGAAAACAAGGGCAACCCAACCAGCGCGGCCGCAGCCAATAAGTAAGTATAAAACGTAACGGGCAATACTTTGCGCAAACCACCCATGTTCCGGATGTCCTGGGGGTCGGCGTTGTGCTGGTGTGCAAAATGCTGCCCGCGGTGCATGGCATGTATGATGATACCGGCGTTCAGGAAAAGAGCTGCTTTAAAAAAGGCGTGCGTCGTAAGGTGAAAAAGCGATGCATCGTGTGCGCCTGTGCCCATCCCCATCACCATATAGCCTAATTGCGAGATGGTAGAGAAAGCCAGCACCGCTTTAATATCATACTGCGTGAACGCAGCAATGGCACCAAGTAAAGCTGTGACCGCGCCTACAATCGCCATCACGGTGAGGGCATCTACCGTAAAAAAAGCGTAGCAACGGGCCAGTAAATAAACACCGGCGGCCACCATGGTAGCGGCATGTATCAACGAGGAAACCGGCGTTGGGCCCTGCATGGCATCTGGTAACCATACTTGCAACGGAAACTGCGCCGATTTGCCAACACAGCCCATAAACAAACCCAAACCAGCCAGCGTGAGGAATAACGGCGTAATAGCAACCTGCCATTCCTGATTCTGCAAAGTATAGCGAAGTATAAATTCGGTATCAGTCCAGGTGCCGGAACTGATGAGCGCGCGCAGGGCCTCCAGATCGAAGGTGCGGAAATAGGTGTAAAATGCGAACAGGCCAAGCAGCAGACCAATATCCCCCACCCTGTTTACCAGAAAAGCTTTTTTGTTTGCTTCAATAGCCGCCGGCCGCTCGTACCAGAACCCGATGAGCAGGTAAGAGGAAAAGCCCACCAGTTCCCAGAACATGAAAAGCAGCAACAGGTTATCAACCAGCACAATACCCAGCATACTGAACGTAAACAAGCCCAGGTAAGCAAAATAACGGCTGTAACCGGAGTCGCCGTGCATGTAGCCTACCGAGAAAAGCTGCACCAACGTAGAGATGAATGTTACGATCACGAGCATCAGCACCGTCAGGTTATCGATCAGGATGCCAGCAGTAAAATCAGCGGTAACAATGCCTGGCAAATTAAACCAGGTAGTGCGGGTATGGAAAGTGGCCGTGTCCCAGGTTTGCAGGAACAGGTAAACCGAAAGTATAAAAGCAAGTGTAGTAAAGCTAATCCCGAGCCAGTCGCCACGGCGGGGCAGGCGTTTACCGAAGAAAAACAAAACTAAAAAAGCCAGCAGCGGCAACAGCAACACAACCAGAGCGGTCGTGGTTTGGGGTGTAGCGGCCAATGGCTTTAAAAGTGCGGAAAGCTCCAAGTTTATACTTTAAAGTTCGGTTTACAGCGGGCAAAGGTAAGTATA
This sequence comes from Pontibacter arcticus, assembly GCF_003284895.1. Lineage (GTDB taxonomy): Bacteria > Bacteroidota > Bacteroidia > Cytophagales > Hymenobacteraceae > Pontibacter > Pontibacter arcticus. The sequence goes on along the minus strand of NZ_QMDV01000004.1, from coordinate 46,063 downwards.
ATGCGTTAATATAGTAAGTATTGTTTATGCTTTGATTGCATCCTTCCAAGTCCAACCACCCCCGGCCCCTCCTTGCCTAAGGCGGGGAGTTGTACTTACTGTTTTATACTTTATTAAGTATAGCTCAGGCTTTTCTTCATAAATAGAACAGACAGTAACTATGAAATTTATACTTCACTAAAGGATAGCAGACTCCCCGCCTTAGACAAGGAGGGGCTGCGGGTGGTTGGATAACGTAAAACTGCTACTTATCAATCGTTGCGATCTCGTTCAGGTTAGCCGTCTTGAAATGCTGGTACACGCGCAGCACAATGGCCAGCGCTACGGCAGCTTCGGCGGCAGCCACCACAATCACGAAAAGCGAGAATAACTGCCCTTGCAAAAGCGACGGATCGTAACGGCTGAACGCGACCAGATTCAGGTTGGCCGCATTAAATATCAGCTCGACGCCCATCAGCACCACCACCGCATGGCGTTTGGTAATAACAGCCAGCAAACCAAGGCAGAAAAGCACCGCACTCAAAAGCAGGATATGTTCTAACGGAATCTGTGACATAGTTATACTTTCTGGTTATCGGTGGCAATGTAAGCAGCTCCCATCAAAGCGATCAGTAGCAGCAGCGATGCAATCTCGAAGGGCAGCACAAAATCCGTCATCAGTTTTATACCGATACTTTGTACCGTACTTTTCTGAGCGCCCAGTATTTCGGTATCTGCGTTCTGTAACCAGCTTAACCCTGCGAAATTTGCTTTCAGAATAGTATAACCTAAACCGCACAGGGTTAAAAGCGAAATCAAAACACCCCAGCCTTTGTTCACGCTTTCCGACAATACCGACTGGTTGTGCACCCGGCTGCTCAGCATGATCCCGAAAAGTATAAGTACCAGCACCCCGCCCACGTATACCATCAGTTGCGTAACGGCTATAAAATCAGCGAACAGCAGCACGTAAATTCCGGCTATACTCAGCAGCGTTACCAGTAACGAAAAACCTGCATAAAGCAAGTTGCGCGTCAGTACCATGTACCCTCCCGAAAGTATAGCCAGCGCGGCGAAGATGTAGAATAGCATTTTTATTTAATTGAGGATTTGGTTATAACGTTCTAGGCTATGAGGTGGCGGAGCTACCTTATAGGCGTGGTTATGGTACGTTTAATTTTATTATCTTCGATAGTAAAATAATTGGCAAAGCCTAAAATTGGCTTTCCACTACTATCAAAATCTAAAACTAACTTATCATTAATTATGCTTATGGTATCTGGGATAAAATCATTGTCATAAGGTCGTGTTAAAAAAATCACCTTATTCCCAACTATATCATAATTACCTTTAAAAGTCTTGCTTCCAAACATATGGTCTGCCACAAGCTCGAATTTACGGTTTTCTCTGAGTGTTAGAAATATCCTGGACCCATCACCATCTAGAGTAGCCACTAATACTTTTTCACTTTTAAGTAGCTCAGAGCGAAATACTTCAGTTATTAATATTGTGACAACAATAGATAAGCCAACAAGTAAGGCAGCATTGTCCTTCTTGAAGATGGCTATTAAAAGTATTATGATTAATGGTGTTCCTATAAAGGCAAAAGGTATAAGTCCTAATACCCAAAAAGCATCGAATAAACTATCTGATAGCCAATAGCAAATGATAAATATTATCCCTAATATTTTCGAGAGATTGTAAAGTTTACTTGATGTATCAATCATTATAAATGCACCACAACTACTGGATATATGACAACATACGCTTATTTGCACTATATATGAAGTTGATTCAGTCGTTCCAAACCAATTATAGAGCTATCAGTAATATTAAAATAGGTAAATAAAGTAACTACCCTTCATCATACTTACCCTTGTTGCTTCTTCGCAGCCAGTGCAGCTGCTTTGGCGGCGGCCATCTCTTCCTGTTGCTTTGCCAATAGTTGCTTTTTCTCTTCGGCTTCCTCCGGCGACAGGTCCGTAAAGTGGTATACCATATTTTTGATATCTACTTCCACGAAATCATAAACAGGTGTCATGGTGAGGCAGTCGGTTGGGCAAACGGTGGTGCAGAGGCCGCAGTAACAGCATTTAGCTAAATCAATATCGAATACCGGGGCATGCAAGCGCTTTTTGGTACCATCTGATGTAGTGCCGATGTCTTCGGTTGCTTTAACAGATTCGATGATGATGCAGTTAACCGGACATACTTTAGCACAGAGGTCGCATACAATGCAATCATCGATCTCGTTGTGCAGGCGGTAGCGGCCGTTATCTGGTATCGGAAGTGCCTCATACGGGTAAGTCAGTGTAACCAGCCCGTCGGGTTGCTTAAAGTAATTTTCGTCGCTCACATACGCAGGTGTGCGGCGGTTTTTGGCATTCCGGAAGTGGCGTATCGTAAGCGCTGCGCCCTGCCACAACGATTTTACCACGCTCCAGAAACCTGTTTTATATTTGATGGTCGTTCCCAATTTCAAGCTCTCTTTAACTGATGTCGCAAGTTTAGCGAAGCGCAACTTGTGACGGTACATAACGCAAGTTTGTAACTTGCAAGACTTTACTTTGTTGTTCACGCCAGTTACAAACTGGCTCCAAGGTTAACCACAAGTTACGCTATCGCTAAACTTGCGGCAGTGATCTTTTTGATTTTAACAATCAGCAATTCAACAATCAACAATTAACCCACCATCAACAACCGCCAGATACCAGCACCCAGCACTACAGCTAAAGCAATGGGCGTTAAAACTTTCCAGCAAAGGTGCATGAGTTGGTCTACGCGCAGGCGTGGGTAAGTCCAGCGGGCCCAGAGTTGCACAAACAGCAGTATCAGCGTTTTCGAGATCAGCCAGAAAGCTCCCCAGAGTATACCCGATAATTCTCCTACGGTTCCGGAGGTCCAGTACGCTAAACTAAACGGGCCAATGTTAGGCAAAGGCGTATTCCAGCTTCCCAGAAAAAGGACAACGGCCACCAGGCAAACCAGCACCATCATGGCATATTCCGCCAGAAAAAATACGGCAAACCGAAACCCCGAATACTCCACATGGAAACCCGCCACCAGCTCCGATTCCGCTTCCGGAATATCGAAAGGCGCGCGGTTGCACTCGGCCAGCGACGCAATAAAATAGATAATGAACGCGACGAAGAGCAACGGCACCCGAAAGATGTTCCAGGTGGTGATGCCACCAATAGTAGTTGTGTTGATGCCTAAAGCCTCAATTCCGAAAAGCCAGTTCATTTCATACTCCAGCCCCGGAAACTGGTTCATCAGGGCGCCCTGTTGGAAACTGATCTCCTGGAAATCCAGTGACTGGCAAACCATCACGACAGCAAGTATAGCCAACCCCGCCGGAATTTCATACGATACAATTTGCGCCACCGAGCGCATTGCACCCAGCATGGCATACTTGTTATTCGAGCCCCAGCCTGCCATCAGCAAACCCACCACATCCAGCGAAATAATGGCCAGCATGTAAAATACACCAATCCCGATGCCAGATGCTACCACCGCAGGCGCTAACGGAATAACCGCAAAACCAGCAAAAACGGCTACAAACACAAGTATAGGTGCTATTGAAAAAAGCTTTTTATCAGCTGCAGTTGGTATAATATCTTCTTTCTGGAGGAGTTTGAGCACATCGAGCAGCGGCTGCATAATGCCGTGCGGACCAGCTTCGGTTGGTCCCATCCTATCCTGCATAAAAGCGGCTACTTTACGCTCGGCATACACTACCGCAATTACGATAAGCAGCATCAGCCCTAAAGTCAGCAGAAAAGCAAGCATAGGTTGTAATGGTTAGTATCGGGCAAAGGTAGTTTTAAATTTGGAAAAATACAGGAATTAAGCCCTACCCCGGCTACCAGTAAATGATTTTGCCATATATAAACATTTTCTTATATTTCAGAACAAAACCCCAAACTTCCTACTTCGCTTATAAAAGTTATGTTGAAAAATTATGTAAGTATTTTTTTGCTGCTTCTTTGTGTTGGCTTCGTCTCAAATTCACAGGCACAGCAAGTTCTCTCTAAACTTGAAATAAAAGCGAAAGAAGTCTATACGGTAAACCCCGATAACATTTTGCTTGTCGATACTTTAATTATGCACGATAAAGCCGTTATACAATTTAATGCCGGCACTCCCGCTTTTGTGGGAGTTAATACTGCTTTTGTAAGTAGAGACTGTAAATTTATGCTAAAAGGGAAGAATGGCTTACTAAAAGAAAATGATCCGGAAAGCTTAGAAGGCAAGGATGGCAGTTCAATAGAGATTGATATCCATTTCGAAAAGTTAGGTAGTTTATTTGTAGATACCAGAGGCGGTAATGGAGCTAAAGGCGTAGACGGGAACTATGAGGTGCAATCCACTAAAAAGACTGACGCAGATGGAAGTTTTAAAAGCCTTGCTCCTGCCAAGGCTGCTGTTGCAGGAGGTAAAGGTGGCAAGGGCGGCCAAGGTGGCAATGTTTCTTTTGCCTATAGCTCGAATGGTTTTATCCCAAGGTTTAACCAATACAGAAAACAACATGCGATTATAATTGTAACCCAAGGCGGAAAGGGCGGAAAGCCAGGCAATATGGGCAAATTTGAAGGCCCGGGCGGACCAAATGGTCAAATTAAATTAATAAACAAGAATTTAAAATTAGATCCCAGCTTATAATCAAGTGTAAAGTTGAAACTTTAAGATTTCACTTCTTATAGCGGATAGGGATACCTAATCCACGAATGATGTCTGGCACACGGTAACGGCTTTCGCGCTGCTGTGTCTGCTGCTGGTTAAAGTACCGGAAATTTCCTTCTGCGCCCAATGCAGGAGCATCCAGCACAGATTTTATTTCGACTGGCTCCGGTATAACGATCTGTTGCTTTTCTTCAGGAACTTTTAGTTTGGAAATCGCCTCTTTCAGATCGCGTTCGGTGGCCCAGGGCATTACATCAACAGTTGGCAGGGTCGTATTTTCGCTGAGGGAAACAGTAATAGTATAACTGATCTGGTTATAATCTGCAGGTACCACAAGTGATTGACCTCTGTAACCCAACGCGCTGAAAACGATACTATCGCCAGCAGCAACGGCCAGAGAGAAGAAGCCTTTTTCGTTTGTTTGTGTGCTGCGCATGGTGCCAGGCACATAAACAGCTACACCTGCCTTTGGCATTTTGCTTTCTGAGGCAAGTATAAATCCGGATAACTGCACGATACGCTTCTGCTGCTGCGCCATACTTTGGTAAGCGCAAAACAAGAGCAGCGCAAACACCAGCCATCTAAATTTACCTGAAGCTTGGGCAGAAGTATAAATTAGCATTCGATGGAGATGAGGGTGCAGATTTCCGGGTTTGCAAGTATAAACGGCACACTTATATTTAAAGTATAAACCTCATTTCCCGATATACTTTTTCAAACTTTACCCCTCTACCACATGCGGTACGAACTGCGATAAATTAGTAATAATGCCTTTCTCCCTCCGGAAACCGATGGCACACCCTTCGCCTGCCCAGAAAACACCTGCCTGGTAGGTATAACCGTTTTTATCTTCGGGTAGGTCGCACCAGCGTTGGTATACTTGTGGCTGCGCATCGTACTCTCCTTCGGTTTTAGCCACCTGAATTTTGTCTACCACCTGCACACTTTGTCCTTCGCGGCCATAGTATGGTTTTTTGATATACTTGCCTGAGATAGGCTCCAGGTCGGTTTCGAGAAGTAAAGGGTGGTAAGGATACGCTTTCCAGAGCCAGGCCAGCATGCCTTTGCTCTGGAATAATAACGTATAAGCCGGATTAGCAATCGTTACCGTGCGGGTACGGGCAAGCAGGGTCAGGCTTTCCAGCAATTCGGGTTCTTCCCAGGCAATCTGCTCCCAGGGCAACAGCTTAAACAAAAACGGAAACTGCTGCCACTGCTCTGCTTCTATCTGCGCCCAAACGCCTTTCTCAGCGCCTTCCGTAGAAATACTTATCTCTTCTACCGGGCACACATGCGCATCAAAACCAGCCTCGCGGGCAGCCTGAGCCAACACGGAACAGTTTGTTTCGTCTTCGGCACTCGCTCCAATGTAAGTTAACAACAATGCTGGTGCAAGGTCCTCATTCAGCATGCGCCAGGCTTTGAATTGCTCTACCAGCGCTTCGTATAAACCCGAGTATTGGTTTGCATCTTTTTTACCGGCCGCCGCTAAGCTAGCCCATTGTACCACCGCCGTTTCTGGAATAGAAGTAGCCGTATCGGCATTAAACTCGAGTAACTTTGGTCCTTCGGAAGTTTGCACCAGATCAAAACGGCCATATAAATGCCATTGGCGGTCGTCGTTCCAGGATTGCCGTACCAGTTGCCACAGGTTTTCAGGAATGGCGAGTATCTTCAGAAATTCATCAGGCAGCGTATCGGGCACCGCGTTTACCATCATGTCATAGATCGTATCAGCAGCTTCGAGTAACTTATCTGCTTCGTTTTCTGAGATAATCACTGCTTCGCCGGGCACGTAATTGGCGCAGCCATCTTCCACACACCAGTCCCAGCCGAGGCCACGAACAGCCGTTTCCACATCGCCGCCGTGTGTAGCCAGGCGAACAGTGGCATTTCCGTTATTGAGCATCCAGATGAAGTATAAATAAGTATAAATTAAGCTCCTGCGCCACCGCTGCGGCCCCGGAAGAAACCGCTTTTACCGGAACTTGGCGCTGTAGCCCGCTGGCGATACGACTGCACATTCTGGCCCCAAGCCTGCGTGCGCTGCATAACACCCGGGTTTGCATAATAACCTGCTCTCGGAGCCATCATACGGCCAGCCATATAACCCATGCCGCTCCACCAAAGCACGCTGCCCAACCCAAAACCACCCTGTTGATAAGTAGACTGGTTAGCTGCCACATCTTTCATGCGGTTTTCCAGTTCAAGTCCTTTCAGAGTATCTACGCGGCCATCGCTGTACTTCAGCACCGCCATACTTTGGCCAGGCACGGTCGTACGCTCGTCTGTTATTTTCCACTCATCAGGCCCTTCTTCGGTTAGTTCGGTAATCATGCCATCGGGCACGGCCACTTCTTCAGTGTTGCCTGAGGTTGAATTGTTATCGCAGCTTGTTGTAAGGCCCATGCAAGCGGCAGCGGCAACTATAAATGCATTGCGCTTCAGGTTACCGATGGTGAGATATCTTTTTTTCATAATAAAATTGCGTCAGAAGAAGTATAAAGATAACATTTTTACGCAAATCTGCCCCGTAAAGTAGATACTCTCTTAGGCTTTACATTAAAATGAAATGGGTTTATACTTCGGATTATACTATTTTCAACCGCGGTTTATACTTACTCCCAAAGCGGGTAATGCTCCAGGTGTACTTCGCGCTTAAAGAAAATACGGGTACTTTCCTCGAATGATTGGGTAAAATCCGAAACATAAAATTTGTGATCGTTCTGCAGGTTTTCGGATGCCAGGTTATGTTGCTCCAGAAACAGCTTAACGTGCAGGGCTACCAACTGGCTTGCATCCAGCACATCCACCTGGCCCTGGTAATAGTTTTCGATCTGCTTTTTGATGAGCGGATAATGCGTACAACCCAGTATAAGCGCCTCTATTCCTTTCAGTTCCGGGTCGGATAAGTAGGTATGGATCACGTTTTCGGAGATAGAATCGTTAAAAAAACCTTCTTCGATCATGGCAGCCAGCAAAGGCGTCGCATGCGACCGGAGGTTGATGTTCAGGTTAAGGGCATCTACTTTTTTACGGTATACATTCGAGTTCACGGTTTGCTTGGTGCCGATCAGACCGATGGTTTTGCCCGAGTACGACTGCCCGATATGTGCTACGATCGGATCGATCACGTTCAGTACTTTGGCCTTGCTGCCCACATACTCTTTTACCAGTTCGTAAGCCGCTGCAGAAGCCGAATTGCAGGCAATAAGTATCACCTTGCATTGTTGCTTAATCAGCAGGTCGCAGATCTTAACGGCATAGGCCTGTATGGCAGCTGTGGATTTATCGCCGTAAGGCAGGTGCGCTGTATCGCCGAAATAGATGAGCCGCTCGTGAGGCAACACCTGCGTAAGTGCCTGCGCAACGGTTAGTCCGCCAATGCCACTGTCAAATATCCCGATCGGTCTTGCTTTTACGTCTGTTTCCATAAGCAGCGAAGTTATACAAAAAGCTTTAAAAGCGATGTTCACGGGGTAAAAAGGTATGTTCACTTTAAAGTACGAAAACCCAGTGAATTATTGCTGGCATAAAAAAGTTACAAAGCCGAAAAAGTATAATTACATTATGGCTTTTTAAATATGATTTATACCTAAATATTTGTTAATTTAGATTTATACATTAACTTTATACTACCTACCGCCCTACACCTGGCTACTGTCCGTTCAGCCAGCCTGCCCTTGCAGGATTCCGAACATCCACTGAAAGCTTAAAGCACTTATCAACCTAATTTTGGCCACATGCAAACAGCAATCAACTCTTCTCAGGCAACGCTTAAACGTTCAACTTTATACGGAGGTGTTTCAGCGCGTTTTGTTTCTTTTCTGGTTGATACCACGCTTCTTATGTTCTGCTATACGTTGTTTTTGTACGCTGCTTCCGATAATCCAGACCAGCTGGACTCCTGGAAAGTAATTTTTGCGCACGAGCCGCTAAGTTTGCAGGAACCGCTTTTGATGGGTAAAACGCTATTGCTGTATTTATACTTTCCGGTGCTGCACTGGCTGTATTATACTATTTGCGAATCTTCAGGTAAGCAGGCTACCATTGGCAAGTATACTTTGGGCCTGAAAGTGACAGACCTGCGGGGCAAGCGCATCAGTTTTGCGCAGGCAAACCTGCGTTATTTCAGCAAGATCATCTCGGCGCTTCCTGTTTTCCTGGGTTTCCTGTTACTACTCTCTACTCGCCGCAAGCAGTCGCTGCATGATTACCTGGCACGAACTATTGTCGTTACAAATTAGCATTTCGCGAAAAAATCACATTCTGCATCTCCTTAAAATTTAAGCCAACGTATACCTCAAGTATAAAAACAAACTTAAAAGGAGGAACAACTATGAGATTTATACCTACACGCTTCCATGGCATATTAGATTATGTAGTGGGCATTTTACTTATCGCAGCCCCCTGGCTATTCGATTTTGCAGAAGTTGAAGCCGCTAAATGGGTAGCTATTATTGCTGGTGTTGTGGTACTGCTGCAAACCATTATGACCGATTTTGAAGTGGGCATTATCCGTAAAATACCAATGCAGTCTCACCTGATGATGGATTTCGGTTTAGGCGTAATCCTGGCTCTTTCGCCATGGCTTTTTGGTTTTAACGAACAGGTATACCTACCACATTTAATTATCGGCGTATTTTCTATACTAGCCTCGCTTACCACACACCGTGTACCAAGCCAAAGCTATGTGAAAGCGCATCCGAGCCACGAACGGGTAGATTAATTTAATTCTGACTTTATACAGCAAAACAGGCTGGCTATTTAGCCGGCCTGTTTTATTTTACCCCTACCTACGGCAGAAATCGTTAAATTTGTTTTATGAATTATCTATCAGCAGAAAATATAGCCAAAAACTTTGCAGACCGTTGGCTTTTCAGAAACCTGAATTTCGGAATCAGCCAGGGCCAGCGCATTGCATTGGTGGGCGTAAACGGTTCCGGCAAAACAACTTTGCTTAACGTACTGGCCGGCAAACTTCCGCCGGATACCGGCAGCGTCAGCGTTCGCAAAGAGATCTCCATCGGATTTCTGGGCCAGAACCCGGAGTTTAACGAAGAATTTACCGTTCACCAGACTATTTTTTCCGGCCAGAACGAAGCCATACAGGTAATAGAGCAGTACGAACTTGCCATCGAAGACCCCAACACCAGTTCCGAAAAAATGCAGCACCTGATGGAGCGCATGGACGAATTGCAGGCCTGGGATTTTGAAGTAAAGGTAAAGCAGGTACTCTCCAAACTGGGCATCAACAACCTCGATAAGCAGATAAAGCACCTGTCGGGCGGGCAGCGCAAACGTGTAGCCATGGCGCGCGTTTTAATTGATGAGCCGGATATGCTGATTCTGGATGAGCCTACCAACCACCTGGACCTGGATACGATCGAGTGGCTCGAGAACCTGTTATCGACCCAGAACACGACCCTGCTGATGGTGACCCACGACAGGTATTTCCTGGATAAAGTGGCCAACGAAGTAGCCGAGCTGGATGGCGGCGAAATTTATACTTACAAAGGCAATTACAGCTACTTTATCGAGAAAAAAGCCGAGCGCGAAGCGGCCTCTTCTGCCGAAACCGAGAAAGCTCGCAACCTGATGCGCAAAGAGCTGGATTGGATTCGCCGACAGCCGAAAGCACGTGGTACCAAAGCCAAGTATAGAGTAGATGCGTTTGAAGAACTGAAAGAGAAGGCAGCCAAAAAAATTACCGGTCCGCAACTCGAGCTATCCGTAAAAACGACACGCCAGGGCGGAAAAATCATAGAAGTAGAGCATCTTAAAAAGTCTTATGCTGATAAAAAGATTGTGGATGACTTTACGTATGTGTTCAAGAAAAAAGACCGCATTGGTATTGTAGGCCCGAACGGTGCCGGAAAATCAACACTGCTTAACATGCTGACCGGTAAGATTACGCCGGATTCGGGGACAATTGATGCCGGCCAGACAACCGTGTTTGGTTATTATACCCAGGATGAACTTACGTTCCGGGACGACCAGCGCGTAATTGACATTGCTAAGGATATTGCCGAAGTAGTGGAAATGGCGAACGGCGAGGTAATCACCGCCAGCCAGTTTTTACAGCATTTCCAGTTTGCGCCGGCCCAACAGTATACGTTTGTAAGCAAGCTGAGCGGTGGCGAAAAGCGCCGGCTGCAGTTGCTGCGGGTACTCATCAAAAACCCGAACTTCCTGATTCTGGATGAGCCTACCAACGACCTGGATATTATTACCCTGAACATTCTGGAAGATTTCCTGCTGAACTTTGGCGGCTGCCTGCTGATTGTAAGCCACGACCGTTACTTTATGGACAGGCTGGTAGAGCATTTATTTGTGTTTGAAGGCGATGGCCAGATCCGCAACTTCCCGGGCAACTACACCGATTACCGCGAGTGGCTGAAGGAGCAGGAAAAAGTAGAACAGGAAAAGCCGAAACCGGTAGCTGTTGTAGAGAAAAAGCCTGAGCCTGTAACTACAGCCAAGCGCAAGCCTACTCACAACGAGAAAAAAGAGTACGAGCAGCTCGAAAAAGATATGGCTAAACTGGAGGCTCGCAAAACAGAAGTAACCGAGCTGCTGAACGCCGGCACCACCACCGACCATAACCAGCTTCGTGCCTGGGCCTCCGAAATAGAAAGTATAAATAACGACCTGGAAGAAAAGGAAATGCGCTGGCTCGAATTAGCTGAGCTGATGTAAGTATAAAATTAAAGTATAAAGGCAGCCAAATGGCTGCCTTTATACTTTTAAAAGCTGCTGGAAATCGATTCCAATTTGATAATGGTTTGTATTACAGCTTTATTAGAAAACAGATAACACTTTTTTAAGTATTGCGTTCAAAACAAAAATCAGTATACTTGCAGTACATTCATACTTTATGCAACACGCAGCTTCATTTGCATCTTTACCTGTACAGCCAAATTTCTTTGGCCGGGAGCTGCTGCATTCCCTTTCTACTTATTGCCTGAACCTGTATAGCTATTATTGCTATTACTATTGCATGTATCGCTACTGCCAGGCCCCTATCACTTATAAAAACTACTAGAGAGCACCTATTAATCCAGCTCTCATCTTAGTAAAGATATTCAGGCAGTGGCGCAAGTCACTGCTTTTTTGTTTCCTGTCATTATCAAATCATACATTTTATAAAGCTTAGTAACATGAGTCTGACACAACTTTATAACAGCTACACGCCCGAAAACCACGAAGTATGGGCCATCCTTTTTGAGCGCCAGATGCAAAACCTGCCCGGCAAAGCCGTACCCGAGTTTTTTGAAGGCCTGGAGAAGGTCGGTTTTAAACCGAATCGCATTCCTAACTTCTACGAAGTAAATGCCCGCCTGAAGCCCCTGACTGGTTTTGAGGTAGTGGCTGCGCCCGGCATTGTAGACGATGCCCTGTTTTTTCAGCTGATTGCCAATAGGCAGTTTCCGGCTACCGTCTGGATTCGCCGCAAGGACCAGCTGGATTACCTGGAAGAACCGGATATGTTTCATGATGTGTTCGGGCACGTACCGCTGCTTACCATTCCGGTTTACTGCGAGTTTTTATCGGAACTTTCTCAGCTTGCCCTGGAGCACATCGACCGGCCTGATATTGTAGATAAACTTACACGTATTTACTGGTACACCATTGAGTTCGGGCTTTTCAGAAACAGCGAAGGAGAGGCCAGAATTTACGGGGCAGGGATACTTTCATCTGTCGGCGAAAGCAAGTTATCGGTATCAGAAGAAAGTATAAAGTATGATTTCGATATCACCCAAATCCTGGATACCGCCTACATTAAGGAGACCTACCAAAGCCAGTACTTCTGTATCAATAGCTACGAGCAGTTAAAAAACAGTCTTCCCGAACTCCGTACTGCCCTCGCGCAGCTGCGCCAGGAAGTAGAAGCATCTTAAAAAACAAAAGCCCGGACTATAAATAGTCCGGGCTTTATACTTAATAATGCTGTGCTAAACGGTAAGTTCCTGGCTTATCTGGAAGCCGAGTTTGCGCGGGGTGGACAGGTGTGAATTTTCCAGTTTCTGTTTAAGTGTGATTCGCTCTAAATCGGTTACATTCTGGCCCATCAGATCATTATTAACAGCAGCGATCATGGCACTTTCCACAATAATGCGCAAGCCTTGATCATTAATTTCATTTTTAGCTATTTCCGATACTTTGTCCTGTGGCAGGTCGAGTTGCTTTACGCCTTCAATGCAAAAGTGATTTTCGATGTTGATGAGCATGCGGCCCACCAGGTAGCCCGGGTCGTCGGTGCGGTTATACTTAATGGTATCGGCCATAAAGTTGTACGCCATGATATGCCCAAAAAAGCGTCTCCTAAAGTCTTCTTCCACATACTCGCTGCGCATAATTTCATAATCATCCGGAAACGTAACGATGTTGGAGTGCATCACAAAGATCAGCAGGTCGCCGGAAAATTTTATATGAAACTCGTGTTCGCTTACATTTTTATACTCGATAATGACGTCTGCATCCTGTTTGGTTATCCGTTCGGTTAATTCAGCTACCAGTTCCTTCGAGATTTCTTTCATTTTATTGAAAGTCTGAAGTGTATTGCGGTAGATCGCTTGCTTGGTACGTGACTTCTGGTGCAATCCGTTTATGATATCGTCTAATCTGTCTTCCATATTTTTTAAAGTATCTCCGATTGATTATTTACCCCATTCGCTTATACTTTGTTTTAAAAGCAGACACCCAATGGTTGTAAATACTTCATTTTAAAGGCATAACAAAGTATAAACCTACTAAACTTTTTGTTTGTAAACCGGCGGTGGCGTTATACGTGCCTGCCCGTGCCCGGCCATTGTAAAAGCAACCTGTTTTACGCCTGGCTTTGCACCAGGGTACGTTAGCAGCATTTGCCGGGCTTGCGGCAAATCAAAAACATCGGCTATGGTGTTTACTGCTCCGGCCGGTACATGCTGCTGGTGCAGTTTCTCCAGAAGTGTGTCTCGGTCCTGCATGGCTATACTTGCCTGCAACATGCTGTTTACTTCTTTTCTGTTTTGTACGCGGTTATAGTTGGTGTTATACTTCGGATGCCGGGCAAATTCTGGTTGCCCAAGTAGGGCGCACAGTTTGGCAAACTGCCTGTCGTTTCCGATGGCCAGCACAAGCTGCTTGTTATCCCTGGATGTAAATAAGCTGCCGTACGGTACAATATTAGGATGCTCGGAGCCCATGCGCGTTGGGTTGTGGCCGGCCACCAGGTAGTTGGTAGCCTGGTTCGCTAACGCCGAAATGGCCGAGTGTACCAATGAGACTTCGACTAACTGCCCCTGCCCGGTTCGTTCGCGTTGAAACAGCGCAAGCAATAAACCTTCTTTTAACTGGTGCGCTGTCAGGATATCCATCAGAGCGACAGGCATTTTGGTTGGGTCGCCGTTCGCCTCGCCATTCAGGTACATGAAACCGGCTTCGGCCTGCACAACCGCATCATAGCCTGCCCGTTCATCTTCAGGACCATAGCCTGTAATATGCCCGTAAATCAGCTTTGGATTTATGCCTTGCAAAGTAGTATAATCTACCTGAAGCTTTTCAGCATCACCTGGTTTATAACTTGTTAGTACGATGTCTGCTTTCGGCACCAAGGTATAAAGCCGCTCCAGGTCGGTTTGCCGGGTAAGATCAAGTGTAAGCGATTGTTTGCCCCAATTGGCAGCGCAGAAATAAGCTGGTGTATTAGTAGTAGGGTCTTCAGCGGTCAGTTTCCAGGTGCGGGTAACATCACCATTAGTAGCAGCATTCTCTATTTTGATAACGGTTGCGCCCAGTTCAGCAAAAAACTGCCCTACGCTGGGCCCGGCCAGTACGCTTGCCAGTTCCAGTACCAGCATATCTTTCAAAATCGGTTGGCTCATGGGGTACTCTTAAATTACATGTATAAAAAAGGCTTGCTCAAAGTATAAAAATACGATTTGCTTAAAACAAAAGAGCAGCTTCGTTTTTAACGAAGCTGCTCTTTTGTTTTAATGTATCTGTATGCTTAGATAAGCAACATGAAGACTGCATTTACGATGTTAAGGCCTAACAGCATAAAAAAGTTAGGCGACTCTTGTATAACTTTTTTCATAATAATCTTAAACTAAGTAAGTGTAAAAAATCTGCTGATTTAGGGGTATTTACGCCACTCTAACCTAAAGGTTTAAGTATATTATAACATTTTATATTTAGAATTATAATATATAAATATCATAATATTCAGATACAACTTAAAGGTAAGACATATACCTCATCAAAAGCCAAAAATCCTTTATTTAGAAATAAAATTTATTCTGATTATCCTAATTATCTACAAGTAAGTAAATAATTTTTATTATAGCATCATTTATTGAATTAATTGTTTTTTTAACCCTTTAAAGCGGATGTACATAACAGCTTTTTTTGTTGTATCTTTACTGTATATATGTGCCCGGTTTAAAGATGAAGCGGGCGCAATTATTTTAATTAAACTTATTTGACCATTGGATTTTCGCTCCTTTAATTTACACGACAACGTACTGACCGGTATTGAATCGATGGGGTACAATAACCCTACACCTGTGCAAGAGCAGGCAATTCCGATCATACTTTCTAATAAAGACCTTATTGCGTGCGCTCAGACCGGTACAGGCAAAACAGCTGCTTACCTGCTGCCCCTCATCGACCGCATTTCTCACGGAGAATTTACTTATACCAGCACCCTTGTACTGGTGCCAACCCGCGAACTTGCCAAGCAGATCGATGAGCAGATGGAAGGCTTCGGTTATTTTGCTTCTGTTAGCTCGATCGCTATTTACGGTGGCAGCAAAGGCGGCGACTGGGACCAGCAAAAGAAAGCATTAACTACTGGCGCTGATGTGATTATCGCCACGCCGGGCCGCCTGATGGCGCACATGGCCATGGGCTATGTAAAGCTCGACCAACTGCAGTATCTGGTACTGGATGAAGCAGACAAAATGCTGGATATGGGCTTTATGGACGATATCCTGAAAATTGTGCGGTCGTTGCCCGAAAAGCGACAGACCTTACTTTTCTCGGCTACCATGCCCAAAAAGATCCGCGATTTCGCGAAACAAATCCTGAAAGACCCTGCTGAAATTAACCTTGCCATTTCGAAGCCAGCCGCCGGTATCGATCAGCGTTTATACTTAACCTTCGATAACCAGAAGCTGCCTTTACTGGAGCATATCCTTCGGGAGTTGGATGTACTCAGCATGATCATCTTTACCTCGCGTAAGTCGAATGTGCCGCAGATTGTGCGCTCGCTTAAGAAAATGGGTTTTGATGCCGAAGGTATTCAATCTGACATGACCCAGGACGAACGCGAAAAAGCACTGCAGGGCTTCAAGAACAAACAATACCGCATCCTGGTTGCCACCGATATCCTTTCCAGAGGAATAGACATCGACAGCCTGAGCCATGTACTGAACTTCGATATGCCACAGGACGCTGAAGATTATGTACACCGTGTAGGCCGTACTGCCCGTGCCGCTTCTACGGGAATGGCCATTACGTTTGTAAATGAAAATGACATGCACCGCGTGCAACGCGTAGAGCGCCTGATAGAACGTGAATTGCCTAAGTTGCCTTTACCGGAAGACTTTGGCCCTGGCCCTGCTTACGACCCAACACGCCGCGATGCACCACGCGGCGGCGGAAACCGTGGCAGATCAGCAGGCGGCAGCGGAGACCGCAACCGTGACCACCGCAGCAAGCACCACGCAAAAGGCGATAAACCGCGTGGCCCCAGAAAGCCAACACAAAAAGCGGAAGAAACACCAAAGGCCGATGGCGGAAACAAACGCCCGATCAAAGCATACGACCATAGCAAAACCAAAAAGAGAGACAACAGTCCGTCTTCGGGCGCAGCACCAACCGCCGAATAAACAAAAAGAGCCGCTACACTTAGCGGCTCTTTTTGTTAGTTATACTTCCTGCATCAATTCATAACAAACTTATAACGCTGGTTTAACTTCAGGTTGATAGTAGATGCGCACTTTTGGGCACACTAATCTCAACCACTATGAAAAACTTATTCTTGTTAGCAGCCTGCGCGCTTTTAACGTTTACATCCTGTAAAGAGGAAGATGGCGTGATACAATTACCTTCTAAAACCCTGAACGGGAAGGCTCCGCTCATAATCGGGCACCGGGGCTCATCGGGCATGCGCCCGGATCATACCCTGGAAGCTTATACGTTGGCTATAGAACAAGGCGCTGACTACATAGAATCGGACCTGGTGATGACAAAAGACGGAGTCCTGATCTGCCGCCATGAACCCATGCTATTGGGCACAACGAATGTAGCATCACTGCCTGAGTTTGCTTCCAGGAGAACAACAAAAGTTATTGATGGCGTTACCTACGATGATTGGTTTGCAAGTGACTTTACATTGGCTGAAATAAAAAAACTGCGTGCTGTCCAGCCTATGGCTGACCGTCCGCAACAATTTAACGGCCTTTATAAAATTCCGACTTTTGAGGAGGTAATTGCACTCGCTAAAAAAGCCTGCAAACAAAAAGGCCGTACCATTGGCATTTATCCAGAAACAAAGCACCCCACTTTTCACGAAAACCTGAACTTGCCCATCACTGCCAAGCTACTGGCTGCACTCGATAAAGCAGGCTGGAACAATGAAAGCGCACCGGTTTTTATACAGTCTTTTGAGGTTTCAAATCTCCGTTATATCCGTGCCAGATCGAGTGTAAAGTTGGTACAACTGCTCGATGCAGGCGGTGTGGATGAGTCTGGAAAAATGATTATGGAAGCGCCATCTGCACAGCCCTACGATTTTGTGGTAGCAGGCGATAGCAGAACCTATAATGATCTGGTTACAGAAGAAGGACTGGCGTTTATAAAAACCTATGCAAACGGCATTGGCCCCTGGAAACCGTACATACAGCCTTATAACGGCAAAACAATGCAGAAGCTGCCAGCTACTAACCTGATAGAACGCGCGCATGATAAAGGCTTACTAGTTCATGCCTTTACTTTCAGGGATGAAGCCCGTTACCTGCTGAAAGATTATCAAAACGACCCGAAGGCAGAATATAAAAATTTTTACAAGCTGGGCCTGGATGGCGTTTTCACAGATTATCCGGCCACAGCAAAGGCAGCGCTTAAATAGTTATTTAAATGTTATTGCCAAAATAAAAGCAGCAGGAGCGTAAAGCTCCTGCTGCTTTTATTTTATACTGTAGATTGATATGGATTAGACTACCTGCCCGATTCCGAAAAGCAGCACAAACAGCAATGTACTGATTGCCATTTGCTTTAAGTATGGATCAAGCTCCTGGGAGGTTTGCTTTCGCCATACGTTAACACCGTTTATAAGAAGTAACGGAACCGCAAGTATAAACAGCCATTGCCACCAGCTATAAAAATTCAGTGTAACGTAAAGTATAGCACTCAGCACGCCGCCGCTTAAAAGTATCAGATGGTATACGCGCGCTGCTTTGGGCCCTATACGCACCGGTATTGAATTTTTACCGGCCAGTTTATCGGAATTTATATCGCGGATGTTGTTCACGTTTAGCACAGCCGTTGAGAAAAAGCCGCAAACAAGCGCCGGAAGTATAACCAGGTAATTAAACTCCTGTGTCTGCAGAAAGTAAGTGCCTAACACCCCAATCAAACCAAAAAACACAAAGACGAAAATATCGCCTAAACCCGCGTAGCCATACGGTTTATCGCCGGCTGTGTAATTGATAGCAGCCCAAATGGAGGCCAGCCCTAAACCCAGAAACAGCAAGGCTAGCAACATGCCTTCCGTACCAAAAGCAACCCACAGCAAAACCAACCCCGATAAAAGCGAAAGGATACTAAAAACGAGCATACCCTTTTTCATATGATCGGCCTGGATGTAACCTGCCTGCACAGCTCTTTTCGGGCCCTCGCGGTGCACGCTGTCTGCTCCGTGTTTTGAGTCGCCGTAATCGTTGGCAAGGTTAGATAGTATCTGCAGAAAAAGCGTAGTGAGCACGCATAAACCTACTACCGTACCATTAAATGTATTGTTAGCCGCCGCCATAAAGCCGCCCATACTGATACAGGCTAAAGCCAGCGGTAAAGTGCGGGGCCTAAAAGCCGAAATCCAGGCCTTGATCAGACCTAGATTTTGAGGAATAGTTGATTGAGGTGTATGACTCAATTTTTTATACTTATAAGATGCTATAAATCAGCGAAGTTATACTTTTTATTTCTTAATGGCCGCCAGCAATTCTTCGCTCATTGGCTTTACTTTGGAAGGATAAAAACCGACTACTTTACCTTTTTCATCAACCAGGTATTTGCAGAAATTCCAGCTTGGTTTGTCGTGGTTTGGCGCATTCTTTTCGAGCCAGGTATAAAGTGGCGTACGATCAGCGCCTATCACAGAAACTTTAGAGAACATCTGGAACGTTACGCCAAAGTTTTTCTGGCAGAAGCTGGCAATCTGCTCGTCTGTGCCGGACTCCTGTTCGCCAAAATTGTTAGCCGGGAAGCCAAGTATAAACACATCTTTGCCATGCGTTTCGTGGAGCTTTTGTAACTCGGCGTACTGCGGCGTGTAGCCACATTCCGAAGCCGTATTTACCAGCAGCACTTTCTTGCCTTTATACTTCGAAAAATCAATTGTCTTGTTATCCAGCGTCTTCATTTTAAAGCTGTAAAAGCCAGAAGTTGCTGTAGTTGCCTGTACGTCTGTTTCCATAGTTTTTTTCGTTTTAAGCCCTGCAGCAGGCAATACAAATGTACCGCTCAGCACAAGTGCCATCAGGATTAACGTTTGTGAAAGGAAAGTAGATGTCTTCGTCATGGTGCAAAGATAGGTATAATTGATGAACTGCTTTATAAATTGCTTTTTTGCTAAACAGATAGCAACTGAAAGAAATTCACGGCCCTGCGGTTATACTTTAAAAATATAATCGCAGGGCTGTGAACAGTTCATTTACATTCTTTCCGGTACCTGGATACCTAACAGACCCATGCTCTGGCGTATAAAGCGGGCTACCATAGCCGACAGGGCAATCCTGAAATTGCGGGCCTGCTCGTCGGTTTCGTTGAAGATGGAGATTTCCTGGTAAAAGCGATTGTAAGCCTTTGCCAGCTCATATGCATAACTTGCCATTATGGAAGGCGCATATAGTTTGCCTGCTTCTTTTACTACAGCCGGATAATTTACGAGCAGCGTGATCACTTCCTGTTCGGTTTCGTGCAGGTTTTTGAAATCTCCGAAGGAAGTTGCCTCCACCGGAATACCCATTTCGGTTGCCTTGCGAAGTATAGCCGAGATACGTGCGTGCGTATACTGGATAAACGGCCCTGTATTCCCCCGGAAATCAATAGACTCCTGTGGGTTAAAGAGCATGCGCTTTTTAGGATCCACTTTCAGCAGGAAATATTTAAGCGCACCCATCGCCAACGTATAGTATAATTGCTGTGCCTGCTCTGCAGTAAAGCCTTCTATCTTGCCCAGTTCTTCGGTTTGCTGGCGCGCCGTATCAATCATTTCCTGCACCAGCTCATCGGCATCCACAACAGTGCCTTCTCTCGATTTCATTTTGCCCGATGGCAGATCCACCATGCCGTAAGAAAGGTGATTGATGCCCTCGGCATAAGGTTTGCCCAGTTTTTTGAGCACCGCCTTCAGTACCTGGAAATGGTAATTCTGCTCATCGGCTACCACGTAAATAGACTCGTTATACTGGAAGTCTTCATACTTCAGTTCGGCCGTGCCCAGGTCCTGGGTAATGTATACCGATGTGCCGTCAGCGCGAAGCAGCAGTTTTTCATCCAGGCCATCTTCCGTCAGATCAACCCAAACAGAGCCATCCGGCCGCTTCGTGAAAACGCCCTTCTCCAGACCTTCTTCTACGCGCTCTTTCCCTAACGTATAGGTTTCTGATTCGTAGTAAAATTTATCAAAATCAACGCCAATGTTGCGATACGTTTCGTCGAAGCCTTCGTATACCCAGCCATTCATTTTGCGCCACAGGTCTACGGTTTCGGTATCGCCTTCCTCCCACTTTTTCAGCATTGTTTGGGCTTCCAGTATAAGCGGCGCTTTTTTCTTAGCTTCCTCTTTGTCCATGCCCTGCGCTACCAGCTCGTCTATCTCTTCTTTATAAGCCCGATCGAACAACACGTAGTATTTACCCGCCAGGTGGTCGCCTTTGATGCCGCTGCTTTGCGGTGTTTCGTTGTTGCCCATTTTCTGGTACGCCAGCATCGATTTGCAGATATGGATGCCGCGGTCGTTTACCAGGTTGGCTTTGGTTACGTTATGGCCGTTGGCTTTCATGATCTCGGCTACAGAATAGCCCAGAAAATTATTGCGCAGGTGGCCCAGGTGCAGTGGCTTGTTTGTGTTCGGCGATGAATATTCGACCAGCACATTATGGCCTGATGGCGTTGCCTGCCCGTGGTCGGGGTTCTGCATGATCTCGCGCAATAGGTTCAACCATACTTCTTCTTCTATCACCAGGTTCAGGAATCCTTTCACTACGTTGTAGTCATTCACCTCCGGGGCATTGGCTTTCAAATAATCGCCCAGTTCCTGACCGATCTGCTCGGGGCCTTTACCGGCCTGTTTGGTATACGGAAATGTTACGAACGTAAAAGAACCTTTAAATTCTTTGCGGGTGGGTTGCAACGCAAGCTGGCCGGCATCTACCGTAATGTTATATACAGCTGTTAACGCCTCGCTTATCCGCTGGCTGATGGTTTGTTGTAGGTGCATTTTAATGTATGGTGGTACTATTAAACTCTCTGTGTAAAATGGCGTCGGTAGCGGTTTCCAGTATTTCGAAAGCGTTTTCGGCCATCGTGTTTTCCGTATCGAGCGTCGGGTTGATCTCTGTCATTTCGTAGCATACAACGCGCGGGTCCTGCAACAAGTGGTAATTCAGCTCTTTGGCTTCTTCTACGGTCAGGCCTATTTCCACGGGCGTTCCAGTGCCTTTCGAGAACTTGGAATCCAGGCTGTCCACATCAAACGACACATATAATATATCGCAATCCTTGAGGCGCTCCAGTGTTTCCTTCGCTACAGCTTCAGCTCCTTTTTCCGTAAACTCAGCGTAAGTAATATTCCGGATGCCGTGTTTCTCAATTAAGTAATCTTCCGGTTCTTCGGTATCGCGCACTACAATATAAACCAAGTGTTCGGGCTTCAGTTTCGGGCCGTTGTAACCAAGTTTTTTAAGGGAGTTCCAGAAGAAAACGGTTTCCTGTTCAGGTTCATTTATCTGCCTCTCTAAGTTATCCAGGTTCAGGGCCATGGCCAGAGGCATCCCATGTACGTTACCGGATGGCGAAGTATAAGGCGAATGAATATCGGCGTGCGCATCAATCCAGATAACACCAAGCGTTTTATCCGGGTACCTGGCTTTTATACCGGCTATGGTACCGTGTGCATTGGAGTGGTCGCCGGAAAGCACCAACGGAAACATATCCATCTCGATGGTCTGTTCTACCGCTTTGCTGATATTTTTCTGAACGGTAAGTATACTATCGATGCGGTGAGCTGTCGGGAAGAGGTCCTGGTCAAATAAAGTATAATTGAGGTCCGGAACAGAAACTGAGTTGAAACGGTTAAAATAATCGCAACCTTTGTCCCAGCACGCTACCCGCAGGGCATCAATGCCCATACTTGCGCCACGTGTGCCGGCCCCCAACTCAGAACGAACTTCTATCAGTTTTACTTTTTTCATATAATTTGAACAAAGTTTTTGCAAAGGTGGTAAATATCAAACAATATTGCATGTTTTCTTAATTCCAAAACACCCGAATGGATAAATACACTGACCTCATCCACCAAACATTCGACTTTCCTACAGACGAATTTAAGGTGGTAAATAACGAATTATTTTTCAATGGCATTCCGCTAATGGAAATAATCAAAGAATACGGCACCCCACTTAAGTTAACTTACCTTCCCAAGATCAGCTCGCAGATACAAAAGGCAAAACAGCTTTTTAACGAGGGCATGAAAAAGGTAGATTATAATGGTACGTATACCTATTGCTACTGCACCAAATCGAGCCACTTTTCTTTTGTGCTGGAAGAGGCTCTTAAAAACGATATCCACCTCGAAACTTCTTCGGGTTACGATATCCAGATCATCAAGGCACTCTACAAAAAAGGCAAGATTTCCAAAGATACTTACATTGTTTGTAATGGTTACAAACGCGAACGCTACCGCGAGTGGATTTCTGAACTCATAAACGATGGTTTTAAGAACTGTACGCCCATCTTAGACCACTTGGGCGAAATAGATTATTACAAGGAGCACATCAAGGTAAAGGCCAAAGTTGGTATCCGGTTAGCTTCCGACGAAGAGCCGAAATTTGAGTTTTATACTTCGCGCCTGGGTGTGCGCTACAACGATGTGATCGACCTGTATGAAAAACAGATAAAGGATGATCCGAAGTTTGAACTGAAGATGCTGCATTACTTTATCAATACAGGTATTAAGGATACTTCGTATTACTGGTCTGAGCTGAGCCGCTTTGTACATAAGTATTGCGAGGTTAAGAAAGTATGCCCGGAACTGGATACTATTGATATTGGCGGCGGCTTCCCGATCAAGACGTCCATCCAGACAGAGTATGATTACCAGTACATGACTGAGGAGATTTTGCGTACTATTAAGCGCATTTGTACCGAGGAAGGCGTACCGGAACCAAATATTTTCACTGAATTCGGAATATTTACAGTAGGTGAAAGTGGTGCCACCATTTACTCTATTTTAGACGAGAAGTTACAGAACGACAAGGAGTTATGGTATATGATCGATGGTTCATTCATCACGAATTTACCGGATGCCTGGGCCCTGAACCAGCGCTGGCCGCTGCTTGCCGTAAACCATTGGGATAAGGAATACCGTAAAACGCAATTAGGCGGAATGACCTGCGACAGCCAGGACTACTATAACTCCGAAATGCACTCGTTCCAGGTGTTTTTACCGAAGTACCCGAAAGACGAACCTTTGTACATCGGTTTCTTCCATACAGGTGCTTACCAGGAGTCGTTGAGTGGTTATGGTGGCATAAAACATTGCTTGATACCGGCACCGCAACATATACTTGTAGACAAGGATGAGGATGGCAACATCATATCCAGACAGTTTGCCCCGGAGCAGACAAGCGAGTCAATGTTGAGAATTCTAGGTTATGAGGTATAATTCAATGAATGTTAAGATTTTAACTGCAGGAAGTTTTGCGTTTTCAGTAATTAAACTAATTTTGGTGCAAAATCCCCTAACTGTTACATCCTCATGAGAAAAGTATTTTATTTGGGAGCTGTTTGTCTAGTTGTAGGCATATCCTCTTGCAAAACTCACTGCCCAGCGTACAACTACGCAAAGCTAGATAGCCAGGCACAAGAGAACCTTGCTCCTAACGCGCAAACTGAAACTGCTACTAAGACCGCCCGTATCTAATACTTGGCTCAATAAGCTCATATATGCAAAAAACCGGCTTTACGCCGGTTTTTTTATGCTTTTAAGTATAAGATAGGTTGCATCCAACAGGTCGTCTGCCATAAATTCGTGCTGGTGGCTGGTCTTTCCGCCCCTCACCAAAACAGACTTTATGCCTACTTTTGTGGCTGCCTCCAGGTCACGTACGGCATCACCTACCATCCAGGACAGTGAAGGGTCTATGTTATACTTCGAAATGGCTTTTTCCAACATAAGGCTATCCGGCTTGCGTGCCAGTGATGCTGAAAAATCCGGATGATTCGGTGCAAAATAAAGTGCATCGATAATACCGCCGCAGGCCTGCTGCAACACCTCATGGCAAGCCAGAACATCAGCTTTCCGGTACAATTTTTTAGCTATGCCGCCCTGGTTTGTAACCACTATTAATAAATAGCCGTTTTCTTTTAACAATGCCAGCGCTTCGGGCACGCCGGGCATTACCTCAAAGTCTTCGAGTTTATAGGTATAGTCGCCCCGCTCGCGGTTAAGCACACCATCCCGGTCCAGGAAAACGCATTTTTGTTTCTGCATAACTGATGTTTTTATTAATGTGATGCTAAATTAAAACTTTTTACGTTGGCATCAGGCGGGCTTTCCAGAAGACTATGTTAGTATAGGATCCTGAAAACCCATCACTTTATGGTTTCAGGATAAGGTAAGTACAGACAAACGTATACTTTAGCTTCGGTTTATGAGGGTAGCTATTATAGGTGCAGGAATTTCGGGACTGGCGTTGGCTTATTACCTCCAGAAGCTGGGCGTACCCTACGACCTGCTCGAAGCATCCGAGTATGCTGGCGGCAACATCCGCACTATTACGCTACAGGATTTTATACTTGAGCTTGGCCCCAACGCCCTTCAGAAATCTCCGGAACTGCATCAACTCCTGCACGAACTCAAACTGCAGGACCAGGTAATGCCTGTTGCAGCAAATGCGCACAGCCGTTTTGTGCTGCGCGATGGCAACCTGCACAAGCTCCCCGACTCGGCTGCTTCGTTACTTTCTAATACTGCTTTTTCCTGGCAGGCCAAGCGTCGTTTTCTGCAGGAAAAAGACACACCTGCCGCCGATGTTCCGAACGAAACAGTCAGCCATTTTTTTGGGCGCCGGTTTGGTAAAGAGATCACGGCGTATGTCTTAAACCCGTTTGCAACCGACTATTGTGGCGGCGACCCCGAAAAACTGCTGGTAAGTAAAGCCCTGCCTAAGCTGAAAGAACTCGAAACAAAGTATGGCTCTGTGTTAAAAGGCCTGGCCCGCAAGCAAATTAACTGGCACGACTCCTTCTCTTTTGTAAACGGTATGAGCACGCTGCCAAACGCCATTGCCGCCAAACTGATTGCGCTGCACCTGAACCACTGCGTGGAAATGATTACCAGAGGGCATGGCAAGTACATTTTAAGCTGCTCCACTCCTTCCGAAACCGATACCCAGGAGTATGATTTCCTGGTGTTGGCTTTGCCGGCGCATCAGGCAGCAGATTTGTTACAGTTTACATTTCCGGGTCTTGCTGCAGCGCTGCTTAATGTAAACTACCCGCCACTTGCTGTAGTGCACAGCGTGTATAACCGCGAAGATGTACGCCATCCCTTAAAAGGCTTTGGTGCCTGGCACGCCAAAGCAGAAACTACGCTTACTACCGGCTCGATCTGGAATAGTTCGCTTTACGATGGCAGGTGCCGCCCGCACGAAGTTTTGTTTACCACTTTTGTCGATCAGTTTGAGGTGAACGGCACTGTTAAAGTAGACCGGCAGGAACTGCTTGCCAAAGTGAACCAGGAATTATGCAGCCGGTACCAGATCTGTTCAGAAAAACCGGTTTTTGAGCACCTGTATCTTTGGAAACAGGGTATGCCGCAATTCGACCTTTTTATTGAAGATGCCCATCAGATGGCTGCCGAATTAGAACAGCAACAGGTATTTATCTCCGCTAACTGGCAGGCCGGGGTATCGGTTGCAGACTGCATACGGCATGCAAAAGAGTTGGCTCATAAAATTAAATTAAAACGCTCGGGCGAGCTCAATAACCTATAATACCTATATTTGGGGTATGAAAGATGCGCTGGTGATCATCCCGACCTACAACGAACGGGAAAACATAGAGGCAATGGTCCGGAAGGTAATGTCGCTGGTGCACCCCTTTGACCTCCTGATCATTGACGATGGCTCGCCGGATGGCACAGCCGATATTGTGCGTAGGCTGCAAACAGAATACGGAGAGCGCTTACAACTGGAAACCCGCACCGGAAAACTTGGCTTGGGCACTGCTTACATCCACGGATTTAAATATGCGCTGCGCGAAGGCTACGAGTACATTTTCGAGATGGACTGCGACTTCTCCCATAACCCCGACGACCTTATCCGTTTATACCACGCCTGCACTGTAGAGGGCTACGATATGGCCATTGGCAGCAGGTATATACAAGGTGTAAACGTCGTGAACTGGCCCATGAGCCGCGTTCTGATGTCTTATTTTGCAAGTTGGTATGTGCGCATTATTACAGGCATGCCCATCCAGGATACAACAGCTGGCTTTAAATGTTACCGCCGCAAAGTGCTTAAAACCATACAGCTAAATAAGATCCGGTTTGTGGGTTATGCTTTCCAGATCGAGATGAAATTTATGGCCTACAAGTATGGCTTTAAGATAAAAGAAGTGCCCATCATTTTCACCGACCGCACAAAAGGCTATTCCAAAATGTCGAAGGGGATTTTTAAGGAGGCCGTACTAGGTGTGCTTAAAATGAAAGTAAACAGCTTTTTCCGGCACTTCGACCGGTATTAAGCAGTGTTGCTGAAAGTATACTTTCCTTCCCATCAGTTCGTTCCGGATTAAACGCTGCCCACTTTATACTTTGTTTAAGTGGCACTAACCTGATACGTTCTAATTTAGACTTGGCACTGAGGACTTTTCGGGTTAAATTTACCAGTTCCGGTACAGGATTTTTAAAGTTTATACTTAACGCGTTGACGCGCCACCACTGATGAACGACATTTATTTTTGGGTTATATTCAATGCTTTTGTTTTGTTGCTGCTAGGCCTGGATTTATTTGTATTCCACCGAAAAGAGCACGAAGTAAAAATTAAAGAGGCACTTTTAACCAGCTTGTTCTGGATTGTGCTGGCGCTTTGCTTTAACGTCGGTATCTACTTCTGGAAAGGCCAGGAACCAGCCCTTGAGTTTCTAACAGCTTACCTCATCGAGAAATCGTTGAGTGTAGACAACCTGTTCGTATTCATACTTATTTTCAACTTCTTTAAAGTACCTACCAAGTACCAGCATAACCTGCTTTTCTGGGGTGTGATTGGAGCGCTGGTGCTGCGGGCCATCTTTATACTAGTTGGTGTAGCCTTGATCGCTAAATTCCATTTTATTATCTATATCCTGGGGGCGTTCCTGGTGTACACGGGTATCAAAATGGCTTTCACGTCAAACGAAGACATCGACCCGGATAATAACCCACTCGTTAACTGGGTCAGCAAGCACCTGCCCATGACCAAGACTGCTGTTGGAGGTAAGTTTTTTGTAAAGCAAAATGGTAAATGGTTGGCAACCCCGTTGTTCCTGGTCCTGATTATGATCGAAAGTACGGACGTGGTATTTGCTGCCGACTCTATTCCGGCTATCCTCGCCATTTCCAAAGATCCTTTTATAGTTTATACTTCTAATGTGTTTGCCTTGCTTGGTTTGCGGGCTTTATACTTTGCACTGGCCGGCATTATGCAACTGTTCCATTACCTGCACTACGGCCTGTCGCTGATATTGGTATTTATTGGGGCTAAGCTGCTGCTGAGCGATATTTACCACCTGGATATGCGCGTTGCCCTGCTGGTTGTGGGCGGTATTCTGGCCGGTTCGGTTATACTTTCGTTGCTGTTTCCGAAGAGCGAAGACGAGCTTCCGAAACCACCGGTTTCTGAGTAAGTTCATACTTTTTATTTTACTGTCAGAAATTTTTAAGCGGATAAATTTGCTTTTCAGAAAATTATTATTCTAACTTGCATCAAAACAAGAACAATGACTTTATTCTGCAACAATATGTTTATTTACACAGCAAAGGTCCTCTACCGGGGTTCCTGTGATAACATATTGTGCCTGTAGCAATAGTATACTTATCCAGAGAGCCCCGCCCAAAAGCGGGGCTTTTTGTTTTTCTACCTTTTTGTAAATCAACTTTTAACGGCGATCAGCTTATCGAAACAAGCCTATTCTGACCAAAATAACCATGAGAGCAAGTAAAGAAACCAGACCTGAAGCATGGCCTTCTGCCTTCCGAAGCGAGCGCAGTGAGCCCGTGCTGTTAGCTGGCCCCTGCCACATCGAAACCGAAACCCAACTACTGGAAACTGCACAGCACCTGAAAAATGTACAGGCAAACGGCATCCTGAAAGTATGTATCTGGGAATCTAATGCACGTCCAGGTAATACAGAGGATATGGCATCGATGCGGCTTACCTGGCTCCGTAAAGTGAAAGAAAAAACCGGCCTGCGTACTGCCTGCGCTGTTTCGAATGCGTTGCAAGCAGAAGAAGCTCTGGCGTACGATGTGGATATACTTTGCATAAACGGCCACACAACCGTTAACCCATTTGCCGTTCAGGAAATTGCTGATGCCCTGCGTGGTACCACTACACCAGTACTGGTAAGCAACCCCGTTTACCCGAACCTGGGCTTGTGGCTGGGCGCTTTTGAAAGGTTAAGAAATGCCGGCCTGCAGGACTTAGGCGCGATCCACGATGGGTTTGCTGCCGAAGACCGTGCCTTGTACCACCACCACCCGAAGTGGGAATTTATACTTGGTTTGCGAAACGAACTACCTGAGATGCCTATACTTTGCGATGCCAGCACCATAGCGGGCAAACGCAGCCTGTTGTACCCGGTAGCACAGCGTGCGCTTGCCTATGGTATAAACGGCTTAGTGCTGGATGTTAACCTTAGTACCGATGGCAGGCAGCACAGCAGGCAAGAACTGATGCTGCAGGAACTGGATTTGTTGCTGAACGCGCTCCAAACCAATGCAAAACTCCCTGAAACAACCGTGCTCGTGGACCAGCTCGATACCCTGCGCCAGAAAATTGAAACGCTGGATGATGAACTGCTGGAGTTACTCTTGCAAAGGGCCGCGCTGGCCGGTCAGGTAAGCAGCTATGGATTAGGCAATACTAAAGCTACCCAACTGAACAACAGCGAAAAACAATTACAGATTAGCAGGCTGCTAGCCCAGGGTAATAGTATACTTTCAGGGGCTTTTGTTGCGGAAACTGATGTGTATGACAGCGCAGCAGTAGCCTGCTAGAGAAGTATAAATTACCGGGCAGGCACGTTTTCTGGAATAAGAGTGTTAAGTTGCGGTATAATAACATCTCAAATTTAAACGTAATGAAAACTCCTATTTCGAGGCTACGCACAATTGGTATGTATGAAGGTATCTCTTACCTGCTTTTGTTAGGTATAGCTATGCCGCTCAAGTATATGTTTGATATGCCGCTGTTTGTAAAGTATATCGGCTGGGCACACGGTGTGCTGTTTGTACTTTACATGGTAGCCTTGCTGCAGGTAGTGCTTGTGCACCGGTGGTCTTTTATGAAAGCAGCGGCCGGCTTTGTGGCTTCGCTCCTTCCGTTCGGGCCATTTATATTGGATAAAAAGTTATTGCAGGAAGAAGAAAAACCAAAAGCAGCTGTAAAGCAAAAGCAGACGGCTTAATTCAATCTGATACTAAGTATAAACCAAAGCGGCCACCTTCTACAAGGTGGCCGCTTTGGTTTATACTTTATTCGCTTCCGTTTTCAGGCCTGCTTTTCTGGCTGAGGCTTGTGCGATGATACTGGCAATTAACAACTGCAAAGCATGATAGATCATGATCGGCAGTAAGATAATGCCTACCATAGTCGCATCCGGGAAAAGCACTTTAGACATAATTGTGCCGTGTACCAATGATTTTTTAGAGCCGCAGAACACAGCCGTAATTTTATCTTCGCGGTTAAAGTCAAGCATTCTACTGATACCGGTGATCAGACCATACACCAGGGAAAAAAGTACCAGCATCGCTGCCCCAAGTATAAACAGGTTTGCAATACTGTAGCCACTAAACATATCGCGGGCAAAAGACTCGCAGAACGAAGTATAAACGATCGTTAAAATAATAACCTGATCGAAGTATCGGAGTTTCTTTTTATGTTTCTCAGCGAAGCCACCCCAGCGTTTATGCAGCATAATTCCGAGCGCGACCGGCAACACAACCTGTACCACCAGTTTGCCCATGATCTGGGCCATATCAAAATCCGAAGAAGTAGTTGTAAGTACCAGGCTCATCCAGAGTGGCGTTATAAATACGCCTAGCAAACTCGATATACTGGCATTAAATATAGCTGCCGGCATGTTTCCTCCTGCTATCGACACCATCACCACCGACGAGGAAACCGTAGAAGGCAGCGCTGCCAGGTAAAAAGTGCCCAGCCATAAAAACTCTGCATTGGTGCCTTCAAAAAAATACCGTAACGGAATTATAAGCAACGGAAAAAGTATAAACGTACTGAGTTGCACTACAAGATGCAGTTTCCAGGTGCTGAGGCCGGCGCGTAGTTTCTCAGGGCTCAGCCGCAGACCATAAAAAAAGAAGATAACCGATACGCCGTACGTTGCTACATCGCCTAACGAAACAGGTTCCCGGTCGATGCCACCGTTAGGCCACAGGTAAGCCAGCAAAATCATACTTACAAGTGCCAGCATAAACCAGTCTAACCCAAACCTGGCGGCGGTTGCGCCCAACCTCGGAATTAATCCAACGGCATTCTCTATATCATTGGTTTTCTTCATGTAAAAGGCAAGTATAAAAACAGGGTTGCTGTAAATGCAACAGCCCTGCAAACGTGTGCAAGGCTGTTATGTTTGGGTACTACCGGTTTAAAAATCCAGCATGTCTATGGTCTGAAGCTCGAATTCGGTTGAGTCAGGTTCTAGTTGGGTTGTATCTATGGCAGTAACTACCAAATCGCGGGCGCGGCCGTACAGGCGCACATTCGGATACAGGTTATCGTATACTTCACGCGAGATCAGGCCGCGTTTCAGCATATGGCTCCCGATGAGGCGGTAATAACCACTTTTATAGCTGCGCAGGTTTCCGTAACTATCAAAAGAAGAACGGTAGCGTTTCGGGCTCGGAATTATACTTGTCAGGAAGATGGCTTCGGCCAGGTTGAGTTCGGATGGCTGTTTGCCAAAATAAAACCTGGAAGCATCTTTTGCGCCATACACGTTCGGGCCCCACTCAATAATGTTCAGGTATACTTCAAACATACGGTTTTTAGAAACCAGGTCTAAATTTTCCATCAGCCACACAATAATCGCTTCTTCCACTTTTCGCGAAACTGTTTTCTGGCGCGTCAGGAATACGTTTTTTACCAGCTGCATCGAAATGGTACTACCGCCCCGTGCAAACTCTCCGGTTTCCAGGTTTTTGGCAATTGCCTGCCGAAACGCTTCTTCATGAAAACCGTTGTGGCTATAGAAATACGCATCTTCAGCAGTTAAAATGGCATTGCGCAAGTACGGCGAAATAGAGCCGATGTGGCTGAAGAATGGGTTGGAAGGCCCGACAGTAAACGTACGAACCGGCTTGCCATACTCATACACGGTGTGCTCGAATGAGCCATTAATTTTCTGCAGATTGGTTTTTCCCCACTTCACGATCTTGAAGTTTTTGGAAGCATCCAGGTCCGAATTGAAACGCACATAATCGATGCTATCCATGTTCAGGTGGAAGCTCATTTTATACTTCAGGTTGCCCTGCGTTTTTATACCATCCAGGTTTTCGAATAAGCCGGTCGGCAGCGAATCGAAGAAATTATCGCCGGGCATTTCGGCTGTTTTTACCTGCAGGTCAATTATTTTGGAGGTTGCATTCTGGTAGGCTGCGTAGATGTTCGCTTTGGCTTTGTTTACCCGCACTTCGGTCAGGCTATCGACCACATACAGGTTTGGCCCGAGCGTCACCACATAATCCACGGCAGCTTCTTTTACCACCACATCTTGATCCGCGATCTTCTCATGGTTTACCACCAGGTTATTGATCATGCCGGTACCTTTCACGGTTAACTTATCGTTCCGGAACCGCTTGTTATTTAAGCTGATGTGCAGGGTATCGAACGCAACGGCCGCGTCGAATTTATCTTTTACATAAGGCAGTACGATCCCTTTGTTATCGGTGGCATACAAACTGGCAGAAATATTGTAATCGCCGGGATCGATGGTACCTTTTACCCGCATGTTATTTACAATGGAATCTGTCCGGATGGCGAGTTCTGTATTGATGTTACCTTCCTCTACCGTCAGGAAAGGCATTTTAACGGAGATGGTACGGTTATCTGAAACATACGAAACATTCAGGTTCTTGAAATCGACCTGATCGGGTACGTTATCAAAAGCGGTTTCGATGAGGCGGTTGAGCAGTTCGCCGTAGTTACGCGATTTTATGGCCGTTGTATCAACAGGCGCACCATCTTCTTTTTTCAGCAGAAACGAGAAGTTATCCTTGTCGCCGGATTTGGTAGCCGTGAAAAAACCATTGGCCACCTCAAGGCGGTTAAACACAATGCGTCCCTTAAAAATAGACCGGATACTAACCGTAGCATGTACACTATCAGTAGAGAAAAGCGTATCGCGGCCATCCGGCACCAGGGTAATACCAGTTAGCGCCACCGAGTTCAGGTCGATAAACCGGGCGCTGGCAATGTTAAAATCTACGGGGTATTTATTTTCTACTTTCGTGATGACCTTCCGGATCGTATATTCCAGGAGGCTGCCTCTGAAGCTGATAAGTAAGATAAAGGCAATCAGGAGGAAGGCCAGCACGCCGCCAACCCACAGTATAATTCTTTTTTTCAAACGCTGGTCCAAAATATTCCGGTGCGAATTAACTAATAAGATTCAGTATCAAAAAATAAGAATGGTATTAATAATCGTTACAAACACAGCTGTAAATCATCGCCAAATCTTTAGATACATTAATTTCCTACTACGCTAAATGCTTTTTTAAGATATAATACATTTATTTTCAGGAAGCTTATCCTCAACCATCATACCAAACAATCGGTTACCTGGCTATTGGCTAACAACTTACGCCGCTGTTAGCACCAGATCTACAAAGTATAATACAAGGAAAAATTTAAACCGAAACCGTAAACCTGATGCGTTGCTTTTTGGCTTACTCATGCTTTCGTGCTTATCTTTGGTCTTACGTACGATACATCCGCATGAACCTGACAACACTTACTGCCCTTTCGCCAGTTGATGGCCGTTACCGCCGCAACACTTCCGAACTGGCGGGTTACTTTTCTGAGTTTGGCCTGATACGCTACCGTGTATTGGTAGAAGTAGAATATTTTATCGCTCTTTGCGAGCAGCCGTTGCCACAATTAGAAGCCATTCCGACGGATATTTTCCAGCAGCTGCGCGCCATTTACCAGAACTTTTCTGAAGCCGATGCCCTGGAAATCAAAGAAACAGAAAAGACGACCAACCACGATGTAAAAGCGGTGGAGTATTTCCTGAAAGAAAGATTTGATGCGCTTGGTTTAGGTGAGTACAAAGAGTTTATACATTTCGGACTTACGTCTCAGGATGTGAATAACACGGCTATTCCGCTTTCGATACGCGAGGCAGATGAAAGCGTGTTGCAGCCTAATTACAGAAACCTGCACGCCACTTTAGAGAAACTTGCCCAGCAATGGAAAGCTATTCCGATGCTGGCCCATACGCACGGTCAGCCTGCTTCGCCAACCCGCCTGGGCAAAGAGATCATGGTTTTCGCGGAGCGTTTACAGGTGCAACTGGAGCTCTTAAAGCAAATTCCGTTTTCGGCTAAGTTTGGTGGCGCTACCGGTAATTTTAACGCGCACCATGTAGCCTATCCAAGTATAAACTGGCCTGAGTTCGGGAATAAGTTTGTAGCTAACGCACTTGGCTTGCAGCGCAGCCAGTATACTACGCAAATTGAACATTATGATAACCTGGCTGCTTACTTTGATGGCCTGAAGAGACTGAACACTATTCTGATAGACTTTTCGAGGGATGTGTGGCAGTATGTGTCGATGGGTTATTTCAAGCAAAAGATAAAAGCCGGCGAAGTTGGCTCGTCTGCGATGCCGCATAAAGTGAATCCGATCGATTTTGAAAACGCGGAAGGTAACTTAGGAATAGCCAACGCCATATTAGAACATCTTGCTGCCAAGCTGCCAATTTCGCGCCTGCAACGCGACCTGACCGATTCGACTGTACTACGCAATGTTGGTGTGCCGCTAGCGCATATCCTGATCGCTTTAAAATCGTTGGAGCGAGGCATTGGAAAACTTGAACTGAACGAGGCGGCTCTAACCCATCATCTGGAAGAAAACTGGGCTGTAGTGGCAGAAGGCATCCAGACGGTGCTGCGCCGTGAAGGCTATCCGCAACCTTACGAAGCCCTGAAAGCACTTACCCGCAAAAACGATAAGATCACAGCGAAAACCATTGCCGACTTTATTCAGACTCTGGATGTTTCGGATGCAGTAAAGGCTGAGTTAACCAATATTACGCCTTATACCTATACCGGCGTAGATCTGCTCTAACAAAGTATAAACTATAAAAAAGCCCGGTTGTTAGTAGCAGCCGGGCTTTTTTCGTTAAGGCACTTACCTAAACTCATGCTTTTATACTTGCCGCCAGCTCCCAAACCGATTTCACAAAAACAGGCCAGCTAAAGCGCGCTTTATACTTTTGGATGTGCTGCGACATACCTTGTGCCTGGCCTGAAGTATAAAAATCGTTTATAGCTCCTGCAATGGCTTCAGCGTTCGGGGCAACTACATAACCTACCTCACCGTCCGGTACAAGTTCGGCTAAGCCACCAACGTTGGTTATGACCATCGGCTTATCGAAATGATAGGCAATCTGGGTTACACCGCTTTGGGTAGCGTGTTTATAAGGCTGTACCACCAAATCTCCGGCGCAAAAATAGTGGCGGACTTCGGAATTGGGAATAAAATTAGTGCGCAGTATAAGCTTATCCTGTAAGTCAAGTTCCTGTATCAGCTCCAGATATGGCTCGGCAGCTTCGTAAAATTCGCCGGCTATGATCAGTTTTATACTTGGGTTGGCTTTTAAAACAGGCTCAGCTAACGCTCTGAGTAAAAGGTCCAACCCTTTATAAGCCCGGATAAACCCGAAAAACAGGATGTAGTTATACTTCGGATCCAGGTCTAAAGCAGTGCAGGCTTCGGCTTTTGTTTCGGGCTGTCCGAAATTATCATACAACGGATGTGGCAAGTATAAACTCGGCTTCCGGGGTTCAAACTGTAACAAATCCTGTTGCACAGACCGCGACATTGTTATAAACCCGTGGCAGGCGCGCAGGAAATAGCTGGTAAGCGGTGTATCGCCGGGGCGTTTTTCGTGCGGAATTACGTTATCCGTGATGGCCAGAATACGGCTATACTTATTGCGGCGAATGATGCGGGCTATCGTGCCCAGGCATGGTGCCATAAAAGGAAGCCAATACCGGAAAATGACCAGATCAGGTTTTTGTTTCCGGATGTAGTTACCGGCGCGCCACCAGCTGATCGGGTTGATGGAGTTGATCAGCACTTTAATGGTTAATCCTTCCGGAGGGGCTTCCTCAGAATACTGGCTTTTGCCTGGAAAAAGAAAAGCGGGGTATTGCAGGCTGAAAGTTACGATTTCTACTTCGTTTCCTGCCTCCTGTAAAGCATAAGCCAGGCGCTCGTTAAACGTAGCCATGCCACCGCCTCGCAGCGGATAAGCCGGGCCTACTATTATAACGCGCTTTGCTGCCATTATTTACGGATAGCGCCAGTTTTATCTTTGATCAGGTACTCGTTTCGTTTAGCTGATGACATGGAAATCATTTCGGCAAGGAAACCCGCCAGGAACAGCTGCACCCCAAGTATAACCGCCACCAATGACAAGTAAAACAAAGGCTGGTCTACCACATCGCGCACGCGCCCATCCGAATACAACCTGAATATTTTTTGCATGATCAGCCAGAAAGTTATGCCCAAACCAACCAGGAACATGAGCGTGCCTAGACTTCCGAAAAAGTGCATCGGTCGCTTTTTAAACCTCGAAACAAACGTAATCGAAAGCAGATCAAGGAAACCGTACACGAAGCGCTCTAGGCCAAATTTGGTGGTGCCATACTTTCGTTCCTGATGCTGTACCACACGCTCGGTAATGCGCGTAAAGCCGTGCCATTTTGCAATAACAGGTATGTAGCGGTGCATTTCGCCGTGCACTTCTATACTTTTAACTACAAGTTGGCGGTAAGCTTTCAGGCCACAATTAAAATCATGGAGTTGGATACCTGATAATTTGCGCGTGGCCGCATTAAAAAGTTTGGTAGGAATTGTTTTGCTGAGCGGATCGAAGCGTTTTTTCTTCCAGCCCGATACCATATCATACTTCTGATTTTTGATGATATCGTAAAGTGCCGGAATCTCGTCGGGGCTGTCCTGCAGGTCGGCATCCATGGTAATCACCACTTCGCCGGCGCAACGCTTAAAGCCTTCGTTCAGGGCGGCAGATTTGCCGTAATTGCGGTTAAAACTGATGCCTTTTACAGCGTTGTCTTCCGCGCTCAGATCATGTACTACTTCCCAGGAGCGGTCTGTGCTACCATCATCCACCAGGATAATTTCATAAGAAAACCCGTGCGCGTGCATAACACGCTTTATCCAGCGCACGAGTTCCGGCAGCGATTCTTCTTCGTTAAAAAGCGGAACAACTACCGATATATCAAAAGGGTATTCCATGTAAGGTTATTCGAACTGGGGGCGGCTGTTTTTCATGATAGCCGAAATGATAAGAGAAAGCAGGAAACCAACGATAATGTATCCGATCAGAGAACCGATAACCATCATACCCGGCCCCTGGAAACTTGAAGCCATCGACATAGCAGCATCAATCTGTTCATCACTCATGCCTTGGTTTTCTAACTCCATGATCTGCTTTTCCATCATGTTAGCCATGTAAGCAGTATCTATAAACGAAGTATAAATCCACATAAAAATTCCGCCTAATAAACCGGCTACTGCGGAAACAACTGTGCCTATGCCCAATCCCTGCCCATAAGACATATAGCCATAATTTGATTCTTTATAAGCTTTCATAGCCAGTACGATCAGAGCAATCAGAATAAGATACCCTACGCTCATTAACCATTGGTTAGAAGACAAATCAACTACTAACAGAATCAGGGTGTAGACAATAATGATCAGGCCTGCAATGCCACCATACTTCAGGGCAACAGACATTACAGAAGGCTGGGTCTGGGTTTCATTCATAGTTTTTATGTTTTAAGGTTAAGTTGTACTATTTACGAAAAAAAACGGCAGCAACTAACGAAAATACACCTCCTACAAAAATCCTTCTCACAAAATCGTCTGCGGCTTGCATGGTGGGTGTAGTAGACTCCAGTGCAGCCACGGCCTCGTTATATACTTTGGCACCTAATAATCTTATCTGTTCAGCTTCTGTTTCGGCTAACAAAGCTTTGGTTTCGGCAATGTGCGTTTGTAATATTTCCGGTCCAACGATGTAGATGAGCAGAAAAACCAGCAACGAGGCACACAATGCGGCGTAAAATGCAACCGAAAGGCCCACCCGGAATCCTTTACCAAAGCCTAATTCAGCTTCATCAAACTTCTTAAAATAGCGGATCGCCAGAAAGATAAAAACAGGCAGCGGCACGTAACTCCAGCGGCCCAGATCACCAAACGGATTAGCGCCCAGAAAGTATAACAGCAGCATAATGACAAAACACGCCAACCCACCAAGTACGCCGTAACGCACCCCTACTCTCACTATACTTTGGTTAAACATAAAGAAATTTACTTTTAAGTGTTGCTGCCAACATACAGCTAATATAGTATAAAATATATTAAAAAGTATGGCTGAGCACTAATTGTTGCTTATGAAAGGTACCGATTACTTTGCCTGTCAGGGGCTTACCGTAAAATGGCGAATTTCTTGATTTAGAAGCAGTTTCTTCTTCCGTAGGCGTCCAGGTAAGGTTAGGATGGAAGAGTGTTAAATTGGCAACCTGGCCGGTTTCTATTTTTGGTTGCGCTAAACCAAGTATGCGGCGCGGGCCGGATGTAAATTTCTCAATGATCTGCTCTAAACTCAGCGCATCGGTTAAATTAGTAATCGCGACTGCAAAAGCCGTTTCCAGGTTGATAATACCGAAATCAGCCAGATCAAATTCCAGCTTTTTAGCTTCGGTATCGTGTGGCTGGTGCGCTGATACGAGTGCATCGATCGTATTATCCAACAGCCCTTGCTTAATAGCCTCTACATCGATTTCGCTTCTGAAAGGTGGTAGCACTTTGTAATTGGTATCGAATGGAAGTATGGTTTCGTCGGTAAAGGCAGCCTGATAACTGGCCACATCGCAGGTTACCTGTAGCCCGGCTTGCTTGGCTTTCCGGATAGCTTCTATGGATGCCGCAGTAGATACAAGCGAGAAATGAAGCTTGCCTCCTGTGTAGGATAAGATCTGTAAATCGCGGGTTACCATAACTTCTTCGGCAATGGCCGGTATCCCTTTCATACCGAGTCTTGTACTTGCCTGGCCTTCGTGCATTTGGCCGTGTTCGCTTAAACGGCTATGATCGGGCCTGTTCAGCAACAGGCCATTAAATAATTGCAAATACTGCAACGCTTTTATCAATACATCTGCTCCTTGCAAGGGGTTGGTGCCATCTGTAAAAGCAACTGCGCCTGCATGGTGCAGGTCAATCATTTCGGTGAGGTCTTTGCCCTGCGCATCTGTGGTAACAGTTGCCGTGGGGTGTAATGTTACAGGCAAACCTAAAGCGCCATGCTTTATAAAATGGATACTCCCTTTACTCTGAACAACTGGCGCCGTATTCGGAAAACAAACCACTTCTGTAAAGCCACCTCTTGCTGCAGCAGCTGCTAATGATTGCAGGTCTTCGCGATGCTCCAGGCCTGGCTCACCTGTAAAAGCATTCATATCTACCCAACCCGTCGAAACACAAAGCCCTTCCAACTCAACAACTTTATCAGCCTCTTTGTCATCAGGGCCAATATACGTGATGATTCCCTTTTCAATCAGGATGTTTTGTTTCTGTAAATGGTAAGCCGATTGTGGGTCGTAGATGGTGGCTGCCCGCAGGAGTAGGTTCATATTACAAGATTCTAATAAGTGCTATTTCTGCCATCAGGAAGAACAGACACAATATTAGGCAATATTTCCAAAGCTTAACACCAAAATATCGTTTTTCAAATTCTCCTTTTACTGTGAAGTTGTCGCTGTAATCATATACCTGTATGTTTTTATACTTTTCTCCCAGCATCGCACGAAGTTCATCAGGGGTATATTGTGCCAGTTCTGATTCGGCTCTGTCGTAATTAAAAGCTAAATTTGAGACCACGGAATCCTGGTGTGTCAACGTATAAAACCCGGCCTGTTCTATTGCCTCCGGAATAGTGAAGTATAACTTGCCCCCGCGCAACTGTTGCTCCGGTATAAATTCGACAGAATCTTTTTTGATTTTGAAGATCCCTTCTTTTTTAGCAGATACATTAACTGGAATCGAAATTGTGTTTAGGCCTAACATATAAGCCAACTGTTGCTCCTGCTTGTAACTGGATAAAGCCATTTTGTAAAACAGCGGAACAAAAAAAGCATGGTTCACGAGCGAGTTCAGTTCCTGCTCCAAAGGCGCAGCCATCAAGTATACCTGGCCATTTCCCCTATCAAAACGAGACAAAAAAGCCGAACCACCTCTATACTTTAAAATATCTTCTGAAGCTCTGGACCAAGATGCGGACCGGACAGCTTCCGGCATTTGCATTTTAGGATCGAAATTAGAGAATACGCTCTTAAAAAAAATGTTAGCAGGATCCGGAGCCAGCAGATTCGTTTTTATACTTTGCGAATTAGCAGCTTGCAACGTAGCAGCAATATTCAAATTCTGGAAAAAGGAAGTATATCCTTCTGCTTTCGTACCGGCCGGCGGAATAACAACTACTGTCCCGCCCTCCTTTACAAAATTAGCAACCATCGCAGCTACGCCAGTAGAAAGCGAACTAACACCCTTTAATATAATGATATCGGCAAGTATAACCTGGCTATAATCTACCTGCTCAGAAGTATAAGTAGTAAATCTAAAAAGCGGCTCGGTTTTATATAAATCACTTAAAGCAGTAGATCTGCTATCCTCAATACTTACTATGGAAATAGGATTGGAAGGCGAGAGATTGAAAAAGTAAGTATTATCAAACGTTACCGGGTAATCCTCTATACTGATAGATGCTTGCTGCGAGTTGGCTTTACTGAACCTAAAGTTGATAACTGCTTCTTTCTTTTGCTGAGCAGGAATGTCTATGCTTAAAACAGCCGCTTGTTCTTTTCCTATAAAGAACTTAACAGGAATATCTTCCACGTCATTATTACCTGTATTTCGCAGTAAAATATGTAACTTATTTTCTACCTCAGCTCTTAAAAACTCATCTTCCAGAAAAACGGAGTCAATCACTATATTGTGTTTGGCCCCACTTTCCAAAGGCACCAAGTGGATTTGTGCACTAGAATCTGCTGAATTCAACGAAGAAAGTTTGAAACTGCTTTTCTGAAAATCAGATATAAAAAAAAGATGCGAATCAGGCTTTGTATTTTTAAAAAAGGATGGGAAAGTATTACCTACAAAAGACAACTCTTCAATTTGCGTAATAGCTTCTTCTTTCTGTAGTTGGTCTTTAACAGAATTGTTAAGGAAAACAGAAAAGTATGTTTGAGACGGAAACAAATTAATGATAGAACTGGCTAACTCTTTTCCGGTTTCTAGTAAAGTCAGATCATTATCCGCCTTTGTTTGCTGCATACTATAACTGGTATCAAGAACCAGCTTTACATCTCGGGTATCAGCATTCAAGCCGGTATTTGCCGGAATAAATGGCTGCGAGAAAGCCAATACCAGGAATGTGATAAATAATATTCTACAAATAAGAATCAACCATTCCTTAATATTTCGCTGGCTGGCTGTAATATTCTTAGATTGCTGAATAAACTTAACATTGCTAAAAACAATTTTTTTGGTTTTCCGCAATTGGATCAGGTGAAGTACCACCGGTACACTGATAGCGGCTAAAGCAAAGAGGAATACAGGATAAAGAAAAGCCATAAACCAAGATACGCAGTTCTTATTAGTTTAAGCTTGTAGGATAGTAAAAAAATCAGGTTTGTTATAAAGCAAAATCCTCCCCGTCTACGTGGCGTAAACGGGGAGGATTTGAAGGGGTTGGCGGCCACCTACTCTCCCACCTGTGAAGGCAGTACCATCGGCGCATCCGGGCTTAACTTCTCTGTTCGGGATGGGAAGAGGTGAACACCGGAGCCATAGCCACCATTATCGTTGTGCAGTCTTGGTTGCACATAATGGCATAAGTTATTTGACTTTTGGGAGAGAGCAAGAAGAGGCGGGCCGGTTGTAAACCGGATTCTTCAAGCCGAAGCTTATAGAGAACGCGCCCGGGCAATTAGTACCGCTCGGCTGTGCTGTTTCCAGCTTTACACCTGCGGCCTATCAACGTCATCGTCTCTGACGGCCCTTACAGGGAGATCTCATCTTGGGGTGGGTTTCGCACTTAGATGCTTTCAGCGCTTATCCCATCCGAGCGTAGCTACCCTGCGCTGCCGCTGGCGCGACAACAGGTACACCAGAGGCTCGTCCAACCCGGTCCTCTCGTACTAAGGTCAGAACCCCTCAAATCTCCAACGCCCACAACAGATAGGGACCGAACTGTCTCACGACGTTCTGAACCCAGCTCGCGTGCCACTTTAATCGGCGAACAGCCGAACCCTTGGGACCTTCTCCAGCCCCAGGACGTGACGAGCCGACATCGAGGTGCCAAACCTCCCCGTCGATATGAGCTCTTGGGGGAGATCAGCCTGTTATCCCCGGCGTACCTTTTATCCTTTGAGCGATGGCCCTTCCATGCGGAACCACCGGATCACTATATCCGCCTTTCGGCCCTGCTCGGCTTGTAGGCCTCACAGTCAAGCACCCTTGTGCTATTGCGCTCTACGCACGGTTACCAAGCGTGCTGAGGGTACCTTTGAAAGCCTCCGTTATTATTTTGGAGGCGACCACCCCAGTCAAACTACCCACCAAACACTGTTCCCCCTTCTAGGAGGTTAGGCTCCAAGCAACTCAAGGGCCGTATTTCAAGGATGGCTCCATGACGCCTAGCGACGCCACTTCACAGCCTCCGGCCTATCCTACACATGAGTTACCCAGAGTCAATGTTAAGCTATAGTAAAGGTGCACGGGGTCTTTCCGTCCCGTTGCGGGTACTCGGCATCTTCACCGAGACTACAATTTCACCGAGCTCACGGCTGAGACAGCGCCCAGATCGTTACACCATTCGTGCAGGTCGGAACTTACCCGACAAGGAATTTCGCTACCTTAGGACCGTTATAGTTACGGCCGCCGTTTACTGGGGCTTCGATTCAGAGCTTCGCCTTGCGGCTAACCCCCCCTCTTAACCTTCCAGCACCGGGCAGGTGTCAGGCCTTATACTTCATCTCTCGATTTCGCAAAGCCATGTGTTTTTGTTAAACAGTCGCCTGGGCCTTTTCACTGCGGCTTCTTGTATTGCTACAAGGAAGCGCCCCTTCTCCCGAAGTTACAGGGCCATTTTGCCGAGTTCCTTGGCCGTGATTCACTCGAGCACCTTAGGATTCTCTCCTCGACCACCTGTGTCGGTTTGCGGTACGGGCGGCTACATATTTAAACGCTTAGCGGGTTTTCTTGGGAGCCGGATTAGGGACATTATCTCCGCGCCCGAAGGCTTGGAGTACTATCAGCTTTCAGCAAGACTGGGGGATTTGCCTCCCAATCCTATACCTACGGCCTTTAACGCACTATTCCGTCAGTGCGCAGTCCTTTCACTTCTCCGTCACCGCATCGCTATATGTAGCCGGTACTGGAATATTAACCAGTTGTCCATCGACCTGCGCTTTCGCCTCGGCCTTAGGACCCGACTAACCCTGATCCGATTAGCGTTGATCAGGAAACCTTGGTCTTTCGGTGTGCGGGTTTCTCGCCCGCATTATCGTTACTTATGCCTACATTTGC
The DNA here is from genome assembly GCF_003284895.1 of Pontibacter arcticus. GTDB lineage: Bacteria > Bacteroidota > Bacteroidia > Cytophagales > Hymenobacteraceae > Pontibacter > Pontibacter arcticus. The sequence continues at coordinate 2,785 of NZ_QMDV01000004.1, read as the reverse complement.
TTTTCTAAAAGCTCCAACGCCCCTGACAGGACGCCTTCACCGCCGTTAGAATGCTCCCCTACCACTTATACAATGTATAAATCCATAGCTTCGGTGCCATGCTTGATGCCCGATTATTATCGATGCCCTGTCGCTCGACCAGTGAGCTGTTACGCACTCTTTAAATGAATGGCTGCTTCCAAGCCAACATCCTGGCTGTCTAGGCAACTGGACCCCCTTTGTTCAACTTAGCGTGGACTTTGGGACCTTAGCTGATGGTCTGGGTTCTTTCCCTCTCGGCGCAGG
>NZ_QMDV01000003.1:2500-740602 GCF_003284895.1 Pontibacter arcticus | reverse complement strand
CTTCCCACATTAAAAACAGCACAGGCAGAAGAGTGATCTTCTGCCTGTGCTGTTTGAAGTATAACCTATATTAAAGTTTTCTGGTCGGGGCCACGTCGTTGTAGGTGGCATTCTCGTTTCCTACCCGCACCTCATCCACAAAGAGCCTGCGCTTGGTGGTGGCGGTGTCCCAGTTGCGCTTGTAGATGCCGTATTTGAAGAAAGGTATCTTCTGGTCGTTGTAGCTGTTGGGGCCTTTGTGGTTGACCACCAGTTTGCCATCCATCCATACCTGAATCAGGCCGTCTTCCTTGTAGGAGTAGTTGATGTGGTAGACAAAGTCCGCCCACTTGTCTTTGGGCAGCAGGCCCAGGTCAAACTTTAATTCTCCGTCCCGGGTGGCATCCGTGTGGATCGGGGCAGAGGCCCACTTCACACCCAGCTTTAAGCGGCCCTTGGAGACAAACAATTCAATAGGTGGGTTGTGTGCCTCCTCGCCCGCATCGTGCTGGCTCCAGAACTGGGTGATGATCTCCCAGTCATTGGAGGTGCTCCAGTCCGAGGATGGCAGATACAGGCTCAGCCCGTACCAGCGGTGACGGTTGGTTTCAGCATTACGACTGGCCGCCTCCGAGCGGATCACGCCTGCGGCGGCATCGGCCTTGAGCATCTCAAACTTACCTGAACGCGTTCCTTTCTTTGCCTTCTCGGCGGAGGCATCAAAGCTGTAGAGCCTGGAGGACTGCATCTTGTAGAAGGCACTGTAGTTGCCCGAAATGAAATCGGCCAGTTCAGGGGTTTCAAAGCGCTCTTCTACCAGCAGGTTTTTGCGGTACGTCTCTACTGAAGAGATAACAGATTGCTGCTGCTGGCTTACCTCGCCTGCAATGGACTGGCTAACGCTTGGAGCGGCCACTTCGGACTGCTCACATGAAATTGTAAAAAACGAAACGAGGGCGGCGGCTAAAAGTTGGGTGCGTTTCATAAAAAGTCTGTTTTAAAAATAAGTAGTAAAAAATTAAACAAATAGTAATTATTAAGTTATTGAAAATTGAATAATATTAGGTTATCAGTAATAAAAATGTAAATACAAATAAGCTTTTTTTAATTAATATCGGATTACTTAAGTAGAAATTTAATTAGAAAATAATATAACTATTTAAATAATAAGCTTCCGTTTTATTGCTTATAAACTGATAGACAACGTCGAGATATAATTAATTTCATTTTTTAAAAAAAAAGTAAGATTCATGTAACTTTCCTATTACATTATAACTTAAGTACAAAATACAGGCAATTTAGACCCTAAACAGGAGTAAACACTTAACAAATCTAGGCTAACCAACCAACAACATGCCCTTTATCACCAAAGTTTAAACATCATTACAAATTGAACATTTTGCTATAACACTCTTAACTAATATTACCTGCATTACTAATACTTTTTTAAGTAAAAACTCTTAATACCTTAACATTATATTTATAACTATTTTTATAAAATTATATTAATATTAAAAAATAGCCAGCTATTATGTTGGTGTCGATAGTATGAAGTGAAACTGTCTGGTTCAGCCAGCGCCACAATAGTAATGCAGTAAGCCGGCACTTAATAGTATGGGTATAAAGAAGAGAGCGGAGTGTAACTCTTCAGGCTGATCACATTGCGCATGAAAAGGGTAAAATTGGGGAACGTTGAGAAACGCTGTTTTCATAAAATAACAAGCGTTCTTTCGTGGCATATCAACCAAAAGCTTACGCTTGCTTCTTAATCGTTAAGCGTTATAACACAAACCTGACACCAATCCCGCTGGATGAGGCAGCCTAATTAGGGCTTTATAAAAAGAAGGGTTTGTGCTATGGCGTTTTATAGAAACATTGAAATAGCGCTGATTCGAGTGGATTTTAGTAGTAAAGCAGTGAACCAGGGTACTAATCTTTCCCTCTTATATTGGTTAAGGAACATATCAAAACATTAGTTTTTTGAGTTGTCCGAATCAGGCTTAATTTACGGGCAAGGCTTTGATAAAAATCAACAACAATGCATGTCCTGTAGCATGCTTATAGCCTCCTACGCTTCTACCTCCACGAATCAATCCTTAGCTGTTGGCACGTATAAAGAAAGCCTGAAAGATGCTGTGGAAAATATATTTTCTGACCAAAGAAGACGTACTGTCCTGTCTTGGCATCTGAATTCAGGACGTAGCTAAACGGATTATTAATGTTACTTTATTAAAAATTTCATTGACGCCCCAAACCTGCTGCTACCTATGTTACAACTGGAATTAATTTTTCATAATGACGCTCTTACTGTTGAAGTAGATCTGGCTAAAAAATTTATTAAGGGCGTCTGGTTACGGCAACCTACCAGTAAGGAATTTAGAAAGTATATCTCCCTGGTCACAGAATACGCCTTGGCACAAAACATCACCCTTGCCCTGTACGATATACGCCAGCGCTCGTACATGGAATATTGCGACCAGAACTGGACCCTGAAGGAAATCTTTCCGCTGTTTGAAGACAAATTTAAAAAGCTAGCCTATTTAACTTCGTTAGAGAGTCTGGATCTGATGGATACATTGCGCCTGCAGGAAGCCCAATACACTGCTAAGTATCCGAATAAAACCTTTCAGATCGAGCATTTCCTGGAAGAGGAAAAGGCACTCGAATGGCTTTTTGAATAATGGGAATCATGCAAACTCCTCCTCATTTTTTATTCTAATTAATATTAGCCACTTTAACATGCTGAGAACTTTTTATCTCCCGGCAAAAACTACAAGCATTTAATCGCATGCTAACTACAGTCTATTTTAACCTGTTAGACAACCCACATGAGCCTCTATAGATCATTTGAAACAGAAAGGTTGATTTTAAAGCCCACTTCTGAAGAAGATGCAGCTTTTATCTTCGAATTATTGAACACTCCTAAATGGAAAAAATTTATAGGAGACCGAAATGTGAATACGATTGAGGAAGCGAAGAATTATATTCAAATTAAATTTCGCCCCCAATTAAAAAGGCTTGGTTATTCAACTTACACTGTCATCCGGAAAACAGACCATGCAAAAATGGGTATCTGCGGACTATATGACAGAGAAGGAATAGAAGGGATCGACATTGGATTTGCCTTTCTTTCAGCATACGAGCACATGGGTTATGCTTTTGAAGCTGCTCACGAACTCAAACGAGCTGGCATTGAAGAATTTGGAATAGCCAGTTTAAAAGCAATTACAGCTAAAGAGAATGTGTCTTCCCAAAAACTCCTGATTAAGCTGGGATTTATATTTAAGAAACTGGTGATCTTACCAAATAGTGAAGAAGAATTGCTGCTTTATGAATTTACAAACGAACATTCTATAAAGTAGACTGAAAGGATACAATAGGAAAAAGGGCTAAAACAAGAAAGCCAGATAACATTTTGTTATCTGGCTTTCTGCTTAATGTGACCCCGTTTGGATTCGAACCAAAGACCTACTGCTTAGAAGGCAGTTGCTCTATCCAGCTGAGCTACGGGGCCAGCGCTTAATGGAGTTTTAAAAACTTCCTTAAACAAAAAATTCGGAATCTCTTCCGAATTTTTATTGTCGGGGTGGCAGGATTCGAACCTACGACCTCCACATCCCAAATGTGGCGCGATACCGGGCTACGCTACACCCCGAACTATACACTCAGAACCGGTAATACTTTGCAGTGTTTATCTCTGAATGCGATGCAAAAGTAAGCGATTATTTTAAATAGTCAAAACTTTTTTAAAATTTATTTTCGCTTGCGGAGGGGGGGGGATTCGAACCCCCGGTACCCTTACGAGTACGGCAGTTTAGCAAACTGCTGGTTTCAGCCACTCACCCACCTCTCCGGGCCTCTTTCTGCTAAAGAGTATGCAAACTTACAACTTTACCCGTAACTGAGCAATACTCTCACGTAAATTTTAAAGCCTGAACCCAGTATTTATACTTGAAAACAACCTGGCATTCGTGTAAGTGATTGATAGTATTAGAATTGGGAAGAAGAAAAAATTTGAAAAAATATCTGATTTTTTTGCTCCAGGCCCTTAAAAGCAAGCCACAGGTAAGCGTAAGCTACATTAACGTGCACAGCAAAGTAGTTTAAGTACAGCCAGCTTTAGTATATTTGCTAGCACAAGCGCTTCCTTTAATCTCAGAAATGACCTGGTACCAATCCATTACCCTGCTCGAAATCCTGTTCGGCACCTTATTTATAGGGCTGTATGCAGGTTTTATGTTCCGGGTAATGCGCGTGTCCAATTTCTTTAAGCTGCGGCCGCACGGCATCTGGATCAAATTTGTACTGCGCCATCTCTATGTAGCCCTGATCATTATTGCCATACTTGGCCCCTCGTTCGGTGCCATGAAAAAAGAGATCAAAACCATTGGCAAGGATCTATACATTGCGGTGGACTTGTCGCAATCGATGAACGCGACGGATGTGCAGCCTTCTCGCCTCGAGAAGACCAAACACGAACTGCTCCGCCTGATCCAGCGCTTTAACTCTGACAGAATCGGGTTGATGATTTTTTCTTCGGAAGCCTTTATACATAGCCCGCTTACCTACGACCAGAGTGCCTTACAGCTTTTCACCAGAACACTGCACACGGACCTACTGCCACACCACACCACGAATTTTGAGGCGGTACTACAATTAACGTTGGATAAATTTCAGCAGAACCCCGCTCTTGAAACCGAAGAACAAAAGGCCCGTGTGCTGGTGCTGATAAGCGATGGTGAAAATTTTGGCGAAGACGTAGCGCAACTGGCCGAACAACTGAAAGAACAGAATATCCGTGTGTTTACGTTGGGAGTTGGCACGCCGGAGGGCGGACGAATTCCGGTGGGCAACCGGTTTAAGCGCGATAGTGAAGGCAAGATGGTGGTAACACAGCTGAACGCTACGGCCATGCAGGAACTGGCTGAACTGACCGACGGCGAATATTTTGAAGTGAACAACCGCGTAAGCGAAGTTAATAAGCTCATCAGTGCAATTAACAACATTGAAGGCGAACTGCGCGAAAGCAAAACCATTGATGTAACAGCTAATAAGTATATTTACCCGCTCGCGCTGGCCCTGTTGCTTATTGCCCTGGATGGTTTGCTGGCTGTTAAACTGATCCGGATATGAAGCTTTTACTTTACGGCATCTTGCTTATCAGCTTGTTTTCGGGTGGATTAAATACCATCACGAAGATAAACCAGTATGCCAAACAAGCTGCCGCAGACTATAAACGAGCGGATTATCTGAGTGCGATCACCACGTATAATTATCTCCTGTACGACCTCGAAGTAGAAGACGACCAACTGCAGTTAAACCTGGCGCACGCCTATTACCGGTCCGGGCAAATGGAGAAAGCCCAGCAGGAATACCAGCTGCTGGCCGACCATCCGTCGAGTCACTTGCGGGCCGTAGTGCATTTGCAGCTTGGTAACATTGCCAGCACCCAGCACAAGTATAAATACGCGCTGGCTTTATATAAGCAAGCATTAATCGTAGAGCCATCCAACGAAACGGCACGCTATAACTACGAATTGCTGAAAAAGTACCTCGAGCTTCATCCTGAAAAAGCGCAGGACGAAACGGCACAAAACCAACCTGAAGACGACGACCAAAGCGATAGTTTAGCGGGTCCGCCGCCGGCAGCTGATGAGTTGCAACCTCAGCCTAAGAAAAACCCCGACGACCAGGGCACGGAGGAAGAAGAAACAGACACGCCTGCTGCGGATGAAAATGGTACAGACAAGCAACCAGGAGGCACCTCTGAAAACCAGCAGGCCGAGAAAGAGCGTGAAGAAAAGAGCGGCCGCAACCCGGGCGATGAACTGGGCCAGAACCCCGACAGCAATTTTGACCCGAACCAGCCACAGAAACGCGCCGGTGCAGAAAGCATAACAGAAAATGATACGCAGGCACAAACGCAAAGCAACCTCCGGAAGCAACCCAAACTATCGCCGGACAAAGCAAAATTACTGCTCGATGCCATGCGGAACGTAGAACTACAGTACCTGCAGCAGTTGCCTAAAAAAGCAACCAAAAAGCCCGACCCTTCCCTACCCGACTGGTAAGTATAAAGTAAGTTTACACTTGTTCTATGAAGTATAAAGCTGAACAGGCTATTCCAAAGTATAAACCTGAAACAAAACCATGAAAACTGACTTATCGAACTTACCCAAGTTACTTGAATCCACAGCCCGCGTTCGTTTTGAGGATTGCGACCCCTTCGGGCACCTGAACAATAGCCGTTATATAGACTATTTCCTGAACGCCCGCGAAGACCAGCTCCGCGAAAACTACGAACTGGACATTTACGCCCACATGAAGCAAAGCGGCAAAGTATGGGTAGTAAGCTCAAACCAGATTGCTTACCTGCGCGAGCTGAAACTGATGGAAGAAGTGAAAATACAGACCTGCTTACGCTGGTATACTGCTAACGAGATTCTGATGGAAGCAAAAATGCTCGACATCGAAAATGGAAGTATAAAAGCGGTGATCTGGATGCGCTTTGCTTACATAGATGCCCGGAAAGGGAAACGCGAAAACCATGAACCTGAGATCGAAGCCATTTTTAAAGCGGTTGCCATAGATGGCGAAGGCAAGCAAAATCTATACTTCGAAGACCGGGTGAAAGAATTAAAAGCAACGGCTGCTGCCAACTGATCGCTATACTTCAGTTTGTTCGCCTTAAAATGTAAACCAAACTTACAACGCAACTGTTATCAGGCAAACCTCCTGAAAAGTATAAATTACGGCCTACTTTCTGGTCCGGAAGTATACCAAACCGCTAATTGGCTACTTACCTAACGAGCGTTTGGTTTTAAGGCTAAAACACCTTAATTTCACACAACGAAATCTTAAATTTACTATGCAAACGAAAGAAGTATATATTATCTCGGCGGTTCGTACTCCGATCGGTAGTTTTGGCGGCGCTTTAGCCAGCCTTTCGGCTACGGAACTAGGTGCAGCAGCCATCAAAGGCGCTGTAGAAAAAGCCGGTATCGACAAAGAGCTTGTTCAGGAAGTTATCATGGGCAACGTGCTATCGGCTAACGTGGGCCAGGCACCTGCACGACAGGCTGCTGTTAAGGCTGGTCTTGGCTATAACGTGGAGTGTACAACCATCAACAAAGTATGTGCATCCGGTACTAAAGCCATCATGTTTGCGGCGCAGGCTATTATGCTGGGCCACAAAGATGTGATTGTGGCTGGTGGTATGGAGAGCATGAGCAACGTACCCTATTATGTAGAGAAAGCGCGTTGGGGTGCTAAAATGGGCCATATGCAAATGGCTGATGGTTTGATCAGAGATGGTTTATGGGATGTGTACAACGATTTCCATATGGGGAACGCAGCAGAAAACACAGCCCGCGAAATGAACATCACCCGCGAAATGCAGGATGAATATGCAACCAATTCTTACAGAAAAGCAGCAGAAGCATCAAAAGCAGGTCATTTTAAAGAAGAGATCGTACCTGTAGAAATTCCGCAGCGTGGCAAAGACTCTATCTTTGTAACCGAAGACGAAGAATACTCTAAAGTAAACTTTGATAAAATTGCCGGCCTGCGCCCTGTTTTCGATAAAGCAGGAACAGTAACGGCTGCCAACGCTTCTACTTTGAATGATGGTGCAGCTGCCTTACTTCTGATGAGCAAAGAAAAAGCAGAAGAACTTGGCCTGAAGCCACTTGCAAAGATCCGTGGCTTTGCTGATGCAGAGCAGGACCCGATCTGGTTTACGACTACGCCATCACTGGCTATACCAAAAGCGCTTAAAAACGCAGGCGTAACGCCAGAAGAAGTTGATTTTTACGAGATCAACGAGGCTTTCTCGGTAGTATCGATTGCCAACAACCAGAAACTTGGACTGGAAGGCGGTAACGTAAACGTATATGGCGGTGCGGTATCTTTAGGTCACCCGCTGGGTGCATCTGGTGCGCGTATTGTGGTTACACTTTGCAACGTACTGGCTAAACATGATGGTAAAATTGGTGTTACCGGTATCTGCAACGGCGGTGGCGGTGCTTCTTCTATCGTGATCGAGCGCGTATAAGTATAAAGTTTGCCCTTCGGCATACTGTTTGAGGGAGGCCTTGCGTTAGTTCGTAAGGCCTCTTTTATTTTGAGCAGCTCAACTGGTTTATACTTTCATGATAATCTGTTCTTGCGTTTTTTATAAAGAAAAGCTGCTGCCCTTGCTGCGTGTTTTCACCAGCAAGCACCTGTTTGAGAAAGTAAAGTTGCCGGTGAAAACACCAACAACGGCGCGACGGAAGGTACTATAATTGAAAACTCAAAACAGCTTTAAAGTATAAATTTGAGCATCAGCCTGAAAAATACCAGCAAGTTGAACCCGTTTTAAACTGTTTGCCATACCCGCTGTGTTTATCACAAAGTATAAACTTATACATTAGCAGATCCATCGCCCCAAATGTTATGCATAAATTAATTTTAGTACCGGTTATACTTTGCGTTGTCAGCATCTCCGCTGTTGCCCAAACAAAAGTAACCACTTACCACGACGAGTTTTACACCAAACTGAAGGAAGAATATTTTATACTTCCGGATTCGAGTATTGTGGGCAACTACAGCCGCTATTACCCTACCGGCGAGCGCGAAGTATTTGCCAAGTTTGTAGCCGGTAAAAAAGACAGCGTTTTCACGGAGTTTTACACCAACGGCAACCAGCGCATGCAGGTAACTTATGTGCAGGATAAAAAGCACGGTCCGTTTAAGGCCTATCGTCCGGATGGAAAATTGCTGCAGGAAGGCTACTTCGAAAACGACCAACAAAGCAAGTATTTTAAGCTGTACAACGCGGATGGCACGGTTCAGAAGGAGACGGCTTTTGTAAACGGTTTCCCGGAGGGCATCATGAAAGAGTATTACGAAGGCGGCAAGCTGAGATCAGAAATAGCCTATAAAGACAGCAAACAAAGCGGCCCGGCCAAAACCTATTACCTCAATGGCAACCTCGAAACAGAAGCCACTTACCGCAACGGTATGCTGGAAGGTTCCTACAAAACATACTTTGATAACGGCCAGCTCCAGACCGAAGTGATCCATGCAGCAGGTCAGAAAAACGGTTCTTTTAAGAGTTATTTCCGAAGTGGCAAACTGAGTACCGAAGGTGGTTTTGCGGCCGGTAAAATGCATGGCCTGGCTAAATCATACTTCGAGAGCGGCAAACTGCGTAGCAACATTACTTATAAAAACGGAGAAGTAAATGGCACCGCCCAATACTTTTACGAAGACGGCAAACTGAAAGAAGAAATTACGGCCAGCAACAACGGCGACGATAAAAAGATAACCCGCTACTACCCTTCCGGGAATGCCGAAGCCGAAGAGCAATTTAAAAACAAGCTGAAACACGGCAACTGGAAAGTATACGTTGATGCACCCGGTAAAAAAGTACAGCTTTCTGAAACATTTACTGCCGGCAAACTGACCGGCGACCGCATCGTGTACCACGAGAACGGACAGGTAAAAGAAAAGTATAAGTATGAAAATGGCAAAATAGTAGGCGTAAGCCAGGCTTTCTACCCATCGGGCAAGCTGCTCTCCGAAACGAACCACAAAGACGGCCTTCGGTTTGGCCCTTTTAAACAGTTTTTTGAAGATGGTAAAACAGAAGTAACCGGCCAGTTCAGGAACAACCGCGAAACCGGCACCTGGAAATACCACAACCCCGAAGGCAAAGTAATTAAGACCCGACTTTACCGTAACGGCGTGGTGCAGGAAGAAAAAGCCAAATAAAAGTATAAACCAAAGTATAAACCGCCTTTGCTCTGATAGTAAAGGCGGTTTTTTTATGGTTGCTTATTACGTTTAGCCCGCTATATTTGGTAGGTAAAGCGTATGTTGCTGCGTTTAGCTGGAAGTTAGGGGCAATGAAATTATGAAAATTAAAATCGGGAACAATTCAGAATATTTAATATTCACCAATTTCAGCCCAGAGAACGGTGAAAAAGGTGAATTTGCAAACGATTTTTATAATGTTTCACTTCAGCTAAATGTTAATGGAATAACTTCAAATATAGGAGCATCTATTAGAGTTGGGGAACTCTCTCAGTTGTACACCGACTTGTTAAAGCTATATGACACATTGAAATATAGTTTTGTGTTTTCAAGTATAGAAGATAATGTGAATTTACATTTCACACCAACAGTAACAGGACAGATAGAAATCAAAGGATATTTAAGAAATAGTGACTATACAGGAAGCATTGATTTTACAATAGAAGCAGACCAAACATTCATGCCCTCGACAATCAAGGAGGTAAAAAAATTCTTGGAAAGCATTGTAGGGGAAAATTAAAAACATCGTCCCACAACATTGTGTAAACATCATACTTCGGCCGACGGCCTTGTACCTTGTTTACACGAGTCCGTCAGGCTTCATTAAAACTCATGAAGAAAATAATAAAAGAAAGAGCTGAAGACCTATGTGTTTATTGGTGGACAAATCATTATGATGTCACCATTTCATCCTGTAAATCAGATGTAGAAACTACTATACAAGAATTTTATCTGACTCAAGAAAAATTAAAGTTTTTGCAATACTTAGAATCAGCCGTCCAGGAAGATAAAGATCATCACCTCAAAACGTGTGATGACAGAAATTGTCTGATTGAGAAAGGATTAGCAATTGCACTTTATGTTTTAGAAAATGAATCAAAAAACCTACAGGTTTTAACTGAAGAAGCTAACAGTATACCTTCTGACATTCAAGAGATTAAAGATAAGATTGATGTCATTATTGAAGAACTAAAAAAAGCTAATGTTGGGAATGAAATTCTTTTTGATGAACTGATAGAATTAAAGGATCTGAGCAAATCGCTTAAAAAGAAAAACTGGACCGAAGTGGCAAAAGGTAAACTAATTGATTTAGTACTTAATAAAGTGATCGAAAAAGACACTCTTGATTATATTATAAAAAGTCTCACAGGAGACAGTATTAACTTACTTAACTAAAATAATAGTGCCTAACCACATCTTTACTGTAGCTACGCCACCGCAAAGCCCTGTACGTTTCCAGTCAATTAAATAATAAATATGCAAAGACCTTTACTCATCCTCCTACTCATCTCATTGGCTTTTAGCAGCTATGGTCAGAAGAATAAGGAAGTACCTACCATCCAAGTAGTAGGCAGTTCTAAAATATCTGTTAAGCCTGACATAGGTATCTTGGTTATAAGTATCAAGAGCCATGATATGAACTTTAGCGAAGCAATCGTTGGGCTAAACAAAAAGACAGTAGATGTGTCCAACCAAATTGCTGCAATTGGTTTTAAGGCTGACGAAATTAAGACTACTGACTTTCAGGTAAACGAGCACACAGTTTACCGAAGGGGCGAAAGCGTTGACAGCGGCTATGTTGCGACCCAGAATGTGAAGGTTGAGTTCTTGAATAATAAAGAAACCATCACCAAAATATTAAACACGTTTTCAAAAAGCCAAACTGACTTTACATTAAATTTTAACTTTAAACTCTCTGATGAACTAAGGGAAAAGGTACAGGACCAGCTGGTTCAGTTCGCCATCAAAAGCTCAAATGAAAAGGCAAAACTAATTGCCGAATCTTCTGGCGTCCGCTTGGGGAAGATTAAAGAAATCAATTATGGGAACAACTACTATGCAGGAATGCGTGAAGTCGAAGACAAAGCAGAGTATGAAGTAGCTGCAGCCGGAGCACCTTCAGAAGCAATGATTGGCTTTACGCCTAATGATTTAATGTTTTCTGATAATGTGCTGATTATTTGGAAAATAAAATAAACTCATCTGCTAACCCAGCACAGACTTTAAACTTCGGCCGACGGCATCGCCGTTATTTAAACAAAGCCGTTAACAATCAAAAACAACCACCAAGTATAAACCACACACTATGTCAATATCAACGGAAGCAGAATTAGCAGGAATGCAGAAAGTGAGCGAAGCGGTTGCCTTTGCCCTGCACGAAATGAGGAAGTACGCCGCACCCGGAATGACGACAAAAGAACTGGATGAATACGGTGCTAAAATTCTGGCTGGGTTTGGAGCAAAGTCAGCGCCCTACCTTACGTATGGTTTTCCGGGTTATACGTGTATTAGTGTTGATAATGAGTTTTGCCACGGCATTCCGTCAGAAAAGCGGGTATTGAAAGAAGGCGACCTGATCAACATTGATGTGTCGGCGGAGCTGAACGGTTTCTGGGCCGACAACGGCGGTTCGTTTGTGATCGGCAACGACATTAATCAGCATCAGAAACTGGTAGATGCGTCTAAAGAAATTCTACGCAAGGCTATTTATACCATAAAAGGCGGTGTTAAAATTGCCGACATCGGCGATCTGATAGAAACGGAAGCTAAAAAGCGAGGCTATAAAGTAATCAAAAACCTGGGCGGCCACGGCATTGGCCGAAGCCTGCACGAACAACCCGACGAACTGCTTAACTACAAAAACAGGTTCGACCAGAGGCGATTTAAAAAGAATTCGGTTGTGGCCATCGAAACATTTATCTCCACCACATCCACCTTCACCAAAGAACTTAACGACGGTTGGACTCTAGTTGGCAACAAAGGAGGCTATATGGCGCAACACGAACACACCCTGGTTGTAACCGACGGCGAACCACTTATCCTGACGGCAAGCAACGGCATCTTTGATTAAAATCCGGCGAACCTCCCAGGCCATTTATCTTCCTGCGCTTGCTAAAAGGTCTTAAATGCTCCGTAATATTGTTTGTATTCGCTAGGAAGCTTGATATTTATACTTTCAAAGTATAAACCAACGTACCGGACTTCCTAATACCTCCAACTGAAACTCAAATGAAAATCTTACTCGCAATCGGGGCTGGCAGTTTTATCGGAGGCGTGCTGCGTTACCTGGTTTCGCTGCTAATCACTTCCAGAAGTATAACGCAGTTTCCGGTTGGTACTTTAACGGTTAACCTGCTGGGTTGTCTGCTGATCGGGGTGGTATATGGTTTGGCGGGCAAAGGCACTTTAACTTCTGAGTGGCGGCTTTTTCTGGCAACAGGCGTGCTGGGCGGCTTCACGACTTTCTCGGCTTTCTCTTTGGAAACTGTTGATCTCCTGAAACAAGGAAACCTGTTGTATGCTTTTGCTTATGTGCTGGCAAGTATTGTTCTGGGCTTAATGGCCACTTACCTCGGCCTGCTGGCAACAAAGCTGATTTGAGCGTTGCAAGTATAGAAATTTTCTTTTGTATAAATAAAAAACTATATATTTATACTTGCGCTGCTAAAATCATCCAACGTAAACCTTGCAACATGAATACAATTGGCATTACCCGTATCGTTATCTATACACAGCGCATGCTGGAAATGTACCTGGCAAAAAAAGAAGCTAAAACATTGAATCTTATACTTTGGGTAGCGCTTTCGGTTTTTGCTTTGTTTCGTTGCGGAGTTATAGTGGGCCAAAGTATAGGCGAGCTGGTTTTCAACGTATCGCGCTAAGCTATACATTCTGATTTTTGCTGCCACCTGTACTACAAACTATGAAACCATACTTTTGCTATGAACCGAGTTGACAGGCTGTTTGGAATCCTCATCTTACTGCAATCCAAAAAGTATGTGACCGCCGATAAGATCGCGGAAAAATTTGGCATCAGCGCCCGCACGGTTTACCGCGACATAAAAGCAATTTATGAGCTCGGCATACCCGTCAGTTTTGAGCAGCACAAAGGTTATTTCATCATGCAGGGCTATTTTCTGCCGCCTGTTTCCTTTACCTCCGAAGAAGCCAATGCCCTGCTACTGATGGAATCCATTGTATATAGTTTAACCGATAAATCCATCCAGAAGCATTATACCAGCGCCCTCCAAAAGATAAAAGCCGTTTTAAAAACATCGGAAAAAGAAAAAGTAGAACAACTGGCAGATACCGTGCTGATGCAGGTACCCACCTACATCACCCAGGACTTTGATTACCTGTCGGCGTTGCAGCAAGCCATTTCTACCAAAACAATTGTGGAACTGGACTATAAAAATAATAACGAAGAAACCAGTCAGCGCCGTGTAGAGTGCATCGGCCTTATCTTTTATGCCTTTAACTGGCACCTAATTGCGTGGTGCCACAAACGCCAGGCCTACCGCGACTTCCGGGCATCGCGTATCCTTCGCCTCAAAAACACCGGCCTCCCCTTCTGCAAAACAGACCACATCGAGCTCAACAGCTATTTCAAAGCTTTGCCGGTGTGTTATTAGCCAGTCATTTTTACCCTCCGTTTTTATACTTTCACAAAAATTTATTTTTCTGAAAACAGACTGCCATAGGGTTGTCAGTGGGGTGTATTTTATTTGTATATGTACAACTTAAAACCATGAACCATGACAGAAACGCTTAACCTTATCGACATGCTGGCAAAAGAGCTGGAAGAAGAAGGAACAATTACCCGCCGTATGCTGGAGCGGGTGCCCACCGCTAAATTTGACTGGCAGCCGCACACAAAAAGTATGAAAATCAAAGAGCTCACTACCCATATTGCTGATCTGCCTTCCTGGATTGGTATGGGCCTGAACACCGATGAGCTTGATTTTGCCCAAAACCCTTACAACCCGCGTGATGTGAACAGCACAGAAGAACTGCTGGCATATTTCGATGAAAACCTGGCCGAAAGTAAAGTGCAGTTAGCAAATGCCACCGAAGACCAACTGCAGCAACCATGGACCCTCCGCGAAGGCGATGCCATCTACATGTCCTGCTCCAGAGCAGAAGTAATTCGTCATTCGCTTAGCCAGATCATTCACCACCGCGCACAACTGGGCGTTTACCTGCGTCTGCTCGATATTCCGATTCCCGGCACCTACGGCCCAAGCGCCGACGACCAGCAAAACTTCTCTTAAACTAAAAAGCGCTGCCCTAGTTACAAATGGCAGCGCTTTACTTTATAACGTCATTAAATTTTAAAACCCTTGTAGCTCCAGTTCATCCGTTTCAACCATAGATACGCGTTTGCCCATTTTTTTCTGGATGATCTTAAAATGGTGCGCATCTTCGGGGCTGATAAGCGAAAGCGCCTCTCCTGCCGACTCGGCACGACCGGTGCGCCCGATGCGGTGCACATAATCCTTAGGCGAGCGCGGCAAATCATAGTTTATCACGTAAGGTAAAAACTGTATATCGATGCCCCGCGAAGCCAGGTCGGTGGCGACTAACACGCGTACTTTACCAGCCTTAAACTTCTGCAATGCTTCGGTTCTGGCTCCCTGGCTTTTTTTACTGTGCATCGCCATCGCTTCTATGCCGTTTTTCTGCAGTTTTTCGGTTACATTATCGGCTCGTTTGGTAGAGGATACAAACACGAGCACCTGTTGCATATCCTTTTCCTTGATAAGGTAGCGCAGCAAAGGGCCTTTTCGCTCCGAACCCACCTGGTAGGCAACCTGCGTGATCAGATCGGTAGTTTCGGCTTTCTGTTCGATCTCAATTGTAACCGGGTTGATCAGTAATTTCTCTTTGATGATCTCAACGCTGCCGGCCAGCGTAGCCGAGAAAAGTATGTTCTGACGTTTGGCAGGAAGCAACGCAAAGATCTTCTGCATTTCTTCTTCAAAACCAAGGTTCAGCATCTTGTCCGCTTCATCCAGCACCAGCACTTCTACTTCAGATAAATATAAAGCGTTTGAGGAAACCAGGTCGAGTAAGCGGCCGGGCGTAGCCACCAGCACTTCGGTATTTTGCAGCGCCATCATCTGTGGGTTCACCGAAACGCCGCCATACACAGCCAGCGATTTCACACGCCTCGGCAAATTGCTACCGAACGTCCTGAACACATCGCCTACCTGCACAGCCAGCTCGCGGGTTGGTACCAGTACCAGTACTTTTATATAACGGTTCCGAGAAGGCTGTTTTGTTTGTAACTGCTGTAGTACAGGCAACACGAAACCTGCCGTTTTACCGGAGCCGGTCTGCGCAATGCCCAGCACATCCTTCCCCGAAAGTATGGCCGGAATGGCTTGTTCCTGTATCGGATATGGGTTGTTATACTTTTGGGCGGCTACCGCTTTTAACAAAGGTTCTGCTAATCCTAGATCTGAAAAAGCCATAGGCTGTGCGATTGGTGTTTCTGAATGATAAAAGGCAAAGGTACAACTAACTGAACGGACAATGTAAAGTATGGCCAAACTTTAAAAGTATAAAGTATAGCTCCGGTGATCGTTTTAAAATATTTTTTTTGTGCTACCCCGATGGAGTTATTGCCTTTCTGATTATATTCCTGTAAATATTCTAATTATGAACAGGAGAAACTTTATACGCAACAGCTCACTTGCTGGCATAACCCTTACTACTTTCTCGCTTGGCGCTTGTACAACCGGCTCTACCGAAAAAGCAAACGATCAGACAACCGCCACTTCAGACACCACCAAAGACTTTCCGCTGAACGAAGCAACCATCACCGAGCTGCAGGAAAAGATGAAAGCCGGAACCTATACTTCCAAACAGATCACGCAACTATACTTAGACCGCATCAACGAGATCGATAAAAATGGCCCGAAACTGAACTCCGTGATCGAAGTAAACCCGGACGCCCTACGTATAGCCGAAGCAATGGACAAAGAACGCAAGGACGGCAAAATACGTGGTCCGCTGCATGGCATCCCGGTCATGATAAAAGATAACATTGATTCGGGTGATAAAATGGTGACTTCTGCCGGCTCGCTTGCCCTGGCCGATAACATTGCGTCGAAAGATGCTTTTATTGTGGCAAAACTGCGCGAAGCGGGTGCTGTATTGTTAGGCAAAACCAACCTGAGTGAGTGGGCCAATTTCCGGTCTTCGCGCTCATCGAGTGGCTGGAGCAGCCGCGGCGGACAAACACGTAATGCCTATGTGATCGATCGTTCGCCGTGTGGTTCCAGTTCCGGTTCGGGTGTAGCGGTGGCGGCCAACCTCTGCGCCGTGGCCATTGGCACTGAAACAGATGGTTCTATTGTTTGCCCGTCGGCGGTAAATAACCTGGTAGGTTTTAAACCAACGGTTGGTCTGGTTAGCCGCACAGGCATCATCCCGATTTCCCATACCCAGGACACGGCCGGACCGATTGCCAGAACCGTAACCGATGCCGCCATACTTTTAGGCGCCATAGCGGGTACCGACTCAGCGGATGGCGTTACAAAAGAAAGCGCGGGCAAAACGCACCCGGACTATACGAAATTCCTGGATATAAACGGGTTGAAAGGCAAGCGCATCGGCATCGAAAAAACGTTTATGCAAGGCCATGAAGGTATTGATGTGATGCTGAAAGAGACCATCGAACTCCTGAAAAGCAAAGGGGCTATTATTGTGGAAGTAGAAATTGTAGGCCCGATCCGGAAGCTGGGCGGTAATGAATTCAAAATACTACAGTATGAGTTTAAGGATGGCGTGAATAAGTACCTGGCGCAGGCAAATTCCAAAGTAAAATCGCTGAAAGATGTGATCGCATTCAACAAAGCCAACGAGCCGAAAACGATGCCTTACTTTAAACAGGAAACACTGGAAAGTTCTGAAGCACTCGGCGACCTTAACAGCAAAGAATACAAAGACGCGCTGCAGGAAAACAACTCCAAATCGCGGCAGTTGATCGATAACCTGATGAAGGAACATAAGCTGGATGCGATCTCCGGCCCAACCTATGGCCCAAGCT
This sequence comes from Pontibacter arcticus, assembly GCF_003284895.1. GTDB lineage: Bacteria > Bacteroidota > Bacteroidia > Cytophagales > Hymenobacteraceae > Pontibacter > Pontibacter arcticus. The sequence continues at coordinate 722,991 of NZ_QMDV01000003.1, read as the reverse complement.
GGTGCATCGATCTGATAAACGGGGATGCTTTTTCGGGTTACGGTTTGTCTACGCCGGCTGCAATTTCGGGGTACCCGCATATCACGGTGCCGATGGGCATGCTGCAAAATCTGCCGATCGGGTTTTCGTTTTTTGGAGGTGCTTACTCCGAACCGGAATTGCTGAAAATGGCGTATGCCTATGAGCAAGCTTCTAAGAAACGGACAGCGCCCAAATTCGAAAAATCGGTAGCAGCTAGCTAAGCAGGGCCATCGTTAAAATTCCCGGGACGCACATCAACCCGGGAATTTTAACTTTCCCACAAATTCACAAATCAATTTATCTACACAGATTATACATCAGCTGAACCACTTAGCAACTTATCCACTGAAACTGCCCATACGTTGCATTTTTTATTCCTAAATCTTCATTTTATCTTCGCAATCTAAACCATGAGCATCATGACGCAATACGGACAGCAAACAGAACTCCGCAACAACTGGAGTCTGGACGAAATAAAAGCAATTTACTACAAACCAGTACTTGAACTAATAGTAGAAGCAGCGCAGGTACACAAGCAATACCAGGCCACCGGCGAAGTTCAGGTTTGTACTTTGTTATCGGTCAAAACCGGTGGTTGCCCGGAAGATTGTTCGTATTGTCCGCAGGCTGCCCGTTTCCATACCGATGTGGAAGTTCACAAACTGCTAAGCCAGGAACAGGTATTAACGGCTGCACAGCGTGCCCGCGATGGGGGTTCTACCCGTTTTTGCATGGGCGCTGCCTGGCGCGAAGTGCGCGATAACCGCGACTTTGATAAGGTTTTGGATATGGTGAAAGGCGTAAACGACCTGGGCCTTGAAGTATGCTGCACACTGGGCATGGTAAACGAGTACCAGGCTGAAAAGCTGAAAGAAGCCGGCCTGTATGCCTACAACCACAACCTCGATACATCCGAAGAAAACTATAGCAATATTATTACCACCCGCACCTACGATGATCGTTTAGATACGATTGACAACGTGCGTAAAGCAGGGATTTCGGTTTGCTCCGGTGGTATTATCGGCCTCGGCGAAACAGACGAAGACCGTATTGGCATGCTCCATACATTGTCTACGATGGTGCAGCACCCGGAATCTGTTCCGGTAAATGCGTTGGTACCGGTTAAAGGTACGCCACTCGAGAACCAGCCGTTGGTTACCGTGTGGGAAATGGTGCGCATGATTGCCACGGCCCGTATCCTGATGCCTAAAACGATGGTTCGCCTTTCGGCTGGCCGCGAGCGCATGAGCGTTACAGAGCAGGCGCTTTGCTTTTTGGCTGGCGCAAACTCCATCTTTACTGGCGAAAAACTACTGACAACGCCAAACCCGGATTTCGATCAGGACAAAGCGATGTTCGAACTACTCGGCCTCAACCCAAGAAAATCATTTAAAGAAGAAGGCCAACCGGTTTTAAATTAGACAAGAGACTATTTGACAAAGGAAGAAAGACTTCCAAAAATATTCAGGTAGATTTTTCATCTATAATCTTTTGTCCTTTGTCAAATAATCCTTTGTCGCAAAGATTAGCGCAGAAGCTGGCGGACCGGGCAGCGCAGGGAAACCTGCGGCAACTCAAAACCACGGTCGGCCTTGTAGACTTTTGCTCGAACGATTACCTCGGCCTTGCCCGCTCCGAACGGTTGCGCGTGCGCATCAGACAGGAAGAGGGAAAGTATAAACAGCTGCCTTTGGGTGCAACCGGCTCCCGCTTATTATCCGGTAACAACCCGCTTTTCGAAGAACTGGAAAGTATGATTGCGGCTTACCACAAAAGTGAAGCAGCTTTGCTGTTTAACTCCGGGTATGCGGCAAATGTAGGGTTACTATCAGCGCTGCCGCAGCGGGGCGATACGGTTTTTTACGACGAAGCCAGCCATGCATCCATGAAGGACGGATTACGGTTGAGCTTTGCCAAATGCTACAGTTTCCGGCATAACGATGTAGCAGACCTCAAACAGAAACTAAAACTGGCAACCGGGCAGGTATATGTGGTGGTGGAGTCAGTTTACTCGATGGATGGCGACAGGGCACCCTTAGCTGAACTGGCCATACTTTGTGAAAATAAAAACGCAGCCTTAATTGTAGACGAAGCCCATGCCGTGGGTTTGTATGGCGAAAAAGGCGAAGGCTTAACGGCAGCCTTAGGACTGGAAAACAAAGTTTTTGCGCAGGTGATCACCTATGGCAAAGCAATGGGTTGCCACGGTGCTGCTGTGGTAGGGCCTGCTGTGCTACGCGATTTTTTGATAAACTATAGCAGGGCATTTATTTATACAACAGGTTTGCCAACACACGCGCTCGTTAGTTTAAAGTGCGCGTACCAGTTGCTGCCGGATTTCTCAGCAGAAAGAAAAAAAACTAAAGCCCTGGCATATAAACTGTACCAGAAATTAAATAACTTAAGCAATGTTACCTGCTCCCCCGAAAACAGCGTCATTCTCTCTGTTTTCCCGAAGGAGCAGCAGCAATTGACATCGCTGGCAGCTGACTTGCAAAAAGAAGGTTTTGACGCACGACCGGTGCTTCCGCCCACTGTGCCAACTGGTACGGGCAGGCTCCGGATCATTGTGCATGCTTATAATACAGAAGAAGAAATAGACGGCCTCGTGCAGGCCATAGCAAGAAGTACATGAAACGTTATTTTGTAACAGGCATCGGAACGGACGTAGGCAAAACTGTTGCCGCAGCCATACTTACCGAAGCACTGCAAGCTGATTATTGGAAACCTGTGCAGGCAGGCGGACTCGATTTCACGGATACAGACACGGTTAAAAGCCTGATATCCAATACCAAATCTGTGTTCCATCCGGAAGCATACCGCCTGAAAAAAGCCTCGTCGCCTCATAAGGCTGCGGCTGCCGAAGGCATTGAAATTGATGTACACGGCCTGACATTACCCGAAACCGACAACAACCTGATTGTAGAAGGTGCCGGGGGTTTGATGGTGCCTTTGAACAAGCGTTACCTGGTACTGGACCTGGTGCAACAACTGGGCCTGGAAGTAGTGTTGATCTCCAGAAACTACCTCGGAAGTATAAACCATACTTTACTTACAGCTGAAGTGCTGCGTTACCGCAAAGTACCGGTGGCCGGCATCATTTTTAACGGCGAAGAAAACCCGACCTCCGAAGATTTTATTATCAAATACACCGGGCTGCGTAAGTTACCCTCTATCCGGCAGGAAGCTGATTTCTGTCAGGAAGCTGTGCTGGAATATGCCAGGCAGTTCGAAGGCCATTTGTAGTTTATACCTAAACATTACCATTTGATTTAAACTTATACTTCACGATTTTACGTCTGGCGGGCGCTGTATCATCTCAACTTATTTACTTGCTAAAGTATGCCTAAAGATGAACTGGTAAATGCTTTTGCTTCGCCGCTAACAAAAAAAGACATCCTGGCGCTTTCCCAAAAAGTGGGAAAGCAAAATGCTGTTCCTGAGCTGGTTGAACTATGCTTTCTGCAGCAAAAACCGGCCATTGCGTTCAGAGCGGCCTGGGTGCTGGAGAACGTTTCGTTAAGTTACCCGGAGGCTTTTATCCCCTATTTTCATACTTTTATAAAGCGCTTGCCTACCCAAAAAAACCAGAGTTGCCAGCGCCATTTCACAAACATCGTGCTGCAGTTCTGCAAACCCAAGGCAACTCCGTTACATAAATGCGCCCTGGCCGCTGTACCAGACCAGTCCATACTTATAGAAAGCATTTTTGAGTGGCTGATCTTTCCGAAAACGCCTGTTGCTGTCCGCGTTAACTGCCTCGAACTATTACTTTTCTTTTCTGATACTTTTAGTTGGGTGAAAGAAGAATTGCAGGCACAAACCGAATATTATCTGCGCGAAGGTTCACCGGCTATGCAAAGTCGTGGACGTAAAATCCTGAAACAGCTCTGTAAATAGTAGCCTTAAAGTATAAGCTTGTCTTTTTTCTTTTAAAAAGCTTTTCTTTGCAGGGAAATACAACCAATAACTATGCTCCCTGAAAACCCATCGTTAGCACAACGCGACCAAAACGTAATCTGGCACCCGTACACGCAAATGAAAACCGCTCCGCTCCCGGTTCCGATTGTTCGGGGCGAAGGCGCTTTATTGTTCGATGAAGCGGACAAGGTTTACCTGGATGCCGTGTCATCGTGGTGGGTTAACCTGCACGGGCATTCCCATCCGTATATCGCTGAAAAAGTAGCGGAGCAACTGCGAACACTGGAGCATGTTATTTTTGCAGGTTTCACACACCCGGCGGCAGTTACGTTTGCCGAGCGCCTGATTGGCATTCTTCCGGAAGGGCAAAGCCGCATTTTTTATTCGGATAACGGCTCTACGGCAGTGGAAGTGACACTTAAAATGGCGATCCAGTACTGGCAAAACACAGCCACGCCTAAAAAGAAGATCGTTGCCTTCAGGGATAGTTACCACGGCGATACTTTTGGCGCCATGGCTGTGAGCAGCCGCAGCACCTTTACGGCACCGTTCTGGTCCTACTTGTTTGAGGTGGATTTTATTGATGTACCAGTACCTGGCCGTGAAAATGAAAGTATAAATCAACTCGAAACGCTTGCCCAAACCGGTGAAATAGCCGCTTTTATTTACGAACCATTGGTACTGGGCACCGCAGGTATGGTGATGTACACGCCTGACGCACTAAACAACTTACTCCGGGTTTGCCAGCAGCATAACATCCTTTTAATAGCAGACGAAGTGATGACCGGTTTCGGGCGCACCGGCAGTACCTTTGCCAGCGATTTTGTAGAAGTAAAACCCGACATGGTTTGCTTATCAAAAGGATTGACAGGCGGCACGATGGCTTTAGGTGTAACATCGTGCAACGAAAAGATTTACGACGCCTTCCTGCACGATGATAAGAGTAAGACGTTTTTCCACGGGCACAGCTATACCGCAAACCCGGTAGCCTGCGCCGCCGGCCTGGCAAGTATGGATTTACTTCTTCAACCCGAAACACAGGAAAGTATAAACCGCATCAGCCAACGCCATGCAACCTTCGCAGCAAGTATAAAACAGCTCCCGAAAGTACAGCAGGTACGCCAGCAAGGCACCATCTTAGCCATTGAGTTTGAAGACACCGCTACTTCTTACTTCAGCAACCTGCGCGATACGCTTTATAATTTTGCGATGGAGCAAGGTGTTATCCTTCGTCCGCTGGGCAATATCATCTACATCATTCCGCCTTATTGTATTACCAACGAACAGCTTGATCAAGTATACCAGACCATTTTGGGTATGCAGCAACTGATCTCAGCACTGAAGTAAGTATTTCTTATCTTCTGCAACGAAGTATAAATTCAGATTAAAGTCTTTGCCGGAAAGTGCTTGTTCCTACTGCGTTTGTCGCTAGTTTTGCCGCTGTTTGGAGATGGGAAAAGAATATATCGTACTAAGAGGCTGTGGTGCTATTTCGCCTTTGGGCTTTAATGAAGTTACAACTGCGCAAAGTTATACTTCCGGGCAACCCGCATTTAAAACCATACTTCACCAGAACCAGCCAACGCCGGTTGCTGCGCTTTCTGTTGATGCAGAGAATACTTTACAGCAATTAATAAAGGCTAATCCGGCTTACAAAAATCTGGACCGCTCTGTGCACCTGGCCATTTATGCAGCCAGGCAAGCGGCTGAGGAGGCTGGCTGGCTAAGATCAGATCATGTACTGCACGATGACCTGGGCGTAAACATTGGTTCTTCGCGCGGGGCAGCCGGTTTGTTTGAGCAACATTTCGAAGCATTTCAGCAAAACGACCTTTCGGCAGCGGCCTCCCCTACTACTACCTTAGGCAATTTGTCGAGCTGGGTGGCCCATGCCGTTAATGCCGGCGGCGCACAGATCAGCCATTCTATTACGTGCAGTACGGCCTTAATGGCACTTGCCAACGGCATGGCCTGGTTAAAAGCCGGTATGGCAACCCGCTTTCTGGCTGGCGGCACCGAAGCTCCGCTCACCGATTTTACCATCGCCCAAATGAAAGCCATCGGTATTTATTCCAAACGCGACAGCCATACTTTCCCGTGCCAGCCCTACGCCGTGGCTAAGCAGAATACCTTTGTTTTAGGCGAAGGAGCCGCTGTTTTTGCACTGGAGTTGGTTGCAGAAACCGAACTGAAAAAAGGAGATGTTATTCTGGAAGCGATAGGGCTTGGCTTTGAGCAGATTGGCAGCAAAACCGGCATCTCGAAAGAAGGGCTAAATTTTCAAAAATCGATGCGGCACGCGCTTTCCCAGCTTTCAGAAAAAGATCCAGGTATAGAGCTGATAATTACCCATACGCCCGGAACCTACGCCGGCGATAGCGCTGAACTAGCTGCTTTAGCAGCCGTTTTCGGAGCTGAAGCACCAGCTATAACGACAAATAAATGGCTGACTGGCCATACATTAGGCGCTTCCGGTGGCCTAAGTGTAGAATTTGCGCTTCATATTCTACGACATCAAAAATTCCCGGCGCCTTCCTACCCGACTTCCATTCAGGCTACCGCACCTGCAAGTATAAACCGGGTGCTGGTTAATGCTGCCGGCTTTGGAGGGAATGCTGCAAGTATAGTACTTAGGCAGTGGTAATAACTACACTTTAGCTGTAACAGCCAATTTAGCCGGAACAATTATTAGTCACTCCTTATCTCCATACCACGCTTGACATAAGTAGCAACTTTGTGCATTTTCTTAACCATTTATCAAAAAGCCATTATAGAATTAAACTTTTACATTAAAACCCTAGTACCAGCTTACAGTTTAGTTATATCGTTCTCAACAATAGTAATTACCACTGAATTAAACTTATACAATACTATCGCTTAAGTACACTATTAATGAAAGTAAAAAGTATGAAAGGAACTTCTCCTGAAAATGAACAATTACTTTTAGCATAACCCTATGAAAATAAATTATTACTACATTATCACGTTACTGATTATCTTCTTTACAACCACTGCTGGTTTACTACAGGTGAGTGCTCAAACTCCCGGTTTAATTTATAAAACAGCCACTGCAGGAGGAAACAAGGTGCTGGACCCTAACCTGGATGGCTACGTTTCTGCTTCAAGAAATGGATTTTCTGCCGGAAAAGACGAAGGCATCGGTATTAGCGAAATCCCATACCGCCAATTTCCAGCTTTAACTACAGAGCCAATAGGTGATCTTAATACAGGCTCAACAGGCGGCCATACGGATCTGGCTGCTCCGATTTCACCTGTAACTTCCCCCTCCACTGGTTCGCCTATCTCTGCTTATTTTGATGGCATCAACTTTCTTTTCCGGATCAGGTTGGGAGGTGCCTCATCAGCCTCGAAAGGCTACAGTGTACTAATAGATTCGGATAATACGTTTAATGGAACAGGCTTCAACCCTGGCTTCGAATTTGAGGTGTTATTAGCTTCTAACACAGCAGTTCAGATTTTAAAACATACATCTACAAGTAGTACAACTATCTTTAATGGCTCTGTAGATCAATATTCACAAAGAGCTATTGCCGGATCTCTTAACGGTAACAATACAGATTATTTTTATGATTTCTATGTTCCGCTTTCAGCTTTTCAGGGAGGTATAACTGAAGCTACGCCTTTGCGGATGAGTGGAATTACAATTACCAGTGCCCAAAGTGGCTTTACAGGTACTGTTTCCGATGTAGGAGGCGTTAACTTTCAGGCTTATAATTATGACGCACCAAGCGCTTGGCGGGCACTTATCAATGGCTTCCCGCCAACGAGCCTTACCAACATACAAACAACAGGGTTTGCTGCCATAGGAGCAACAGCGCCTGTGGTAAGTGGCCCGATTACTGCCAGCAGCACTTCCATTTCCGGAACTTCTGTAGAGGCAGTAGGTTCCGTTGTTACGGTTTTGCGTAATGGGATAGCTATTTGTGGTGGCACAGGCCAGCCTACCTGCCCAACCGTTAGCAGCACCGGCGCTTGGACAATAAGTGGCATATCAAGTACATTATTAGTAGCTGGTGATGTAATAACAGCCAGAGTTACCCCTGTAGGGAAGTCTGTCTCGGCAGCTTCGAACGTAGTAACAGTTACTTCCGGTATTTGTACTTCTACTTCAGCTCTTAGATTACAACGTACTGTATCTTCTGGAAATACTCGGGCTTTCCAAGGCACTACAACAAGTAATTTACCACAAAGAATACAGATTTTTCCTATATCTGGTACCTCCCCAATTGCAACTGTAGATTTCACACCAGGTACTGCAAATGCTGATGGCACTTTTACATGGACCTCAAATTATGTTGCCTCAGCCAGTTTACCAGAAACAAATTTTTATGCTATCACAACACCCTATAATTCAAACTTCTCCATTCCTCAAGGTTGTACATCTTTAAGATCAAATCAATTATGCTACAACAATGGGCAGGCAGGCGCTGCTAACAACCAACTTATTTCTATCACTAATGTAACTTATAACAATGTCTCACAGAATATTACAAGTGGAACCGTACTATATGAAGTGCCTACTAATACAGTAAGCATTACAGGTACTTTAAGTTTAAATGGCACAACAACTACAGGTTCAATTATACTTTTCAAAAATGGAGTTGCCACTACTGAAGGAGTAGCTTTTACCTCAACTACTAATTCATGGACTATTAATCTTTCACCTACTTTTGTGGCTGACCTGAAACCAGGTGAAGTGCTCAATGTGAGAACTAGTCTTACATTAACTGGTGGAGGAAGTTCTTCATGTACAAATACATACTCTTCTCCATCTAACTTTTTAACAGTACAGCAAACAACTCTATCTCCTACAATTAACCCAGCCGGCTGTGGCAGAATTACCAGCTTATCCGGCACATCAACTGAGCCTGCAGGAACAGTAATTCAGTTTTATACAGGCGGTACTGTTGGTGAACGTAATGGCACACTTATCACTCAGAGTGGCACCAGTACCGCTCTGACAGCAATAGTATCAGCTACAGGGACTTGGTTAGTTAATTTAACTTCAGCTGCGGGAGGCGGTATCACCGCAGGAACACAAGTTACAGCAAGAGCAAAAGCTGTGGGTAAAGTCCGAAGTGTAAACTCTTTTCCTGTTACATCAGCTCCAGGCCCAACGGGTGTATTAACCATAACCTCTCCTATTAACGAAGGCCAAACCACCATTTCCGGAACCGCACCGGTTGGCTCCTTGATAACTGTTTACATCGAAGGTACTCCTTTCTCTCCTGTACTGACAGCATCAAACGGCATCTGGACAGCAAGTGGGTTTTCATCTCTGGAAATTTTTGCAGGAGCTTCTGTAACAGCTAACTTTAAGATCTCAGGAAACACATGTGAAAGTGATAAAATAACGCCGGTCCTTGTATCTTGTCTTGCACCTATAGTCTCATATACTATATCTGCAATTTCAGCAACTACAATTTGCGGTAGCAACAGTATCAGCTTTAATTTGTCAGGATCAGAGTATGGCGTTTCTTACAGAGTTTTAGTTAACGGTACGGAATCTGGAAGCTCGGTCATAGGAACCGGAGGGCCAATTACATTGATTTCTGGCCCCTTAGTTAACACAACCACTACCGACCAGAACCAAACTATAACTTACAGAGCAAGGAGAATCAGTGGCATTAATTGTGATGCTGTATCAACCAGCACGTCAAATATAACTGTGAGGCCACAGCCTATTACTACGGGACTTAGCTTTGTATCTATCAGCCAGGCTGTTTGCGCTAATACAGCAGCGAGCTTTTCACTGAATGGAACCAACTCCAGTTATAATTATCAGTTGGTAGACCAAGCAACCAATCAGTTGGTGGGTAGTGCTGTACAAGGTGCAACCAATGCTATCTTGTTAACAACTGGTACTGTAACAACCAACTCTACTTATGGACTACGGGTAACGTTCAGAACAGGAACTTCTCCTTGCAGTTTAACTTTGCCATCTCAGGTTTCTACTACTATATCAAGTCCTTCTATCACCAATGCAGTTTTCCCTACCAATAACAAAGCTTGTGTTGGCGGGGCTACTACTATCAATGTTGCGACAGAACCAAATAATGATTTTGAGTATAGTATATATCGCAGATTAGGAACAACCAATAGTCCGGCTACTGATGCTCTGCTTGGCTCATTCCGTGGATCAGGTGCTACTATAGGATTAACTACAGGTAATCTGACCACAGCAGGAACGGCAATATTTTATGCAACTGTGCGTAGGCTGACAGGCAACGTTTGCGGGACGCTTACACTATTGAATACAGCTACAGTAACAGTAACCAACGCACCGATAACAGCTAATGCAGGTCCAAATTTTACATCATGTGGCAGCACTGCTGTTCTGCAGGGCAATAATGTAGCACCTGATAATGGGACTTGGAGCCAGGTTAGTGGCCCTTCTACAGTTACGTTTAGCTCTGTAAGCAATCCTAATGCAACTGTTCAGGGACTTGTAACAGGAACCTACGTATTGCGCTGGACGGCACAATCCACTTGTGGTGGTAATTCTGCTTCTACACAATCTGAAGTTACGGTTATTATAAACTGCCCGGCCGCTTACACTATTACTGTGCCTAAATATAAAAATGAGTATGTAAACGGTAATATACTTGCCGAAGCTACTGATTCTGATGGAGGTATTGTAGCTGCAACCAACACGCAGGGCATCATGCCATCAGGCACATTTTTAGCACAGAACGGTACTATTACTGTCAGTAACAGTACAACATTAGTCGAAGGCATATATCCACTTACAATTAGCCTGACAGATAGGTCAGGTGGCATTAGCACAGTAAATATTTTAATACGCATTCGTGGTAATTCCCCTACAATTACTCCTCTTCCTGTAGAGTTAGTTTACTTCAGAGCCAGTGCAGGAAAAGGTAAAGTAGAACTGCAGTGGCTGACCGCATCCGAGAAGGACAACGACAGATTTGAAGTAGAACGCAGCAGCGACAGTAAAGCATTTGAAAAGCTCGGGACTGTTGCAGGTAAAGGCAATAGCAACGTATCTAACAAATACAGCTTCACAGATAAATCACCACTCGTAGGCACAGCTTATTACAGACTTAAACAGGTAGACTCAGATGGGAGCATCGCATACAGTAATGTCATTACTTTGGAAACTGAAGGCAATACGGCCTCTGACCTGGTAATGAAGGTATATCCAAACCCATTTATCAGCCAAATTTCCATATCCCTTGTAGCACAGCAACAGGAAAGCGCACAACTGATCCTCCTCGACTTACAGGGCCGGGAGGTAATACGCAAAACAATTGAACTGGAAAAAGGGGAAAACCAATTGGAACTGCCGCTGCAAAAATTAGCCAATGGCATGTATATGCTGAAAGTAGTGAGCGGAAGTATAAAAGCAGCTACAAAAATTATAAAGAATCGCTAATTAAAATAATAAGTATCAAACAGCTCGGGCGGGTTATATAACCGGCCCGAGCTGTTTGATACTATACCAGATACTCTTTCTGGGTTTTACTTGATAGATCCACGTCTCTTTTATTTTAAATTATCAGCAGCTAACAAGATGTTTAACACCTGATACTCTACAGTTTTTATTAATTTCGCAGCTTAGTACGTAGCTCTTTTAATTATACTTAATGAAAATCCTGAAGTTTGGCGGCACCTCCGTAGGGTCTGCTGAGAGAATGCGTGAAGTTGCGAACCTGATTCACAACGACGAACCTAAAATTGTGGTACTGTCCGCTATGTCGGGTACTACAAACGCCTTGGTTCAGATAGCTGAGAAGCTATACCTGAACCTGAATGAAGAAGCGAATGCGCAGATTGATGCGCTCCATGATACCTATAAACAGGTGGTAGCACAGCTCTACACCTCCGAAAATAAACAGAAACAGGCAAACGAACTCCTTAACCACCATTTTGAGTACCTGCGCGCCTTCACCCAGGATCTTTTTACAGTACACGAAGAGCGTGCTGTATTAGCACAGGGTGAGCTGCTTTCTACCGCTTTATTTCAGTTTTTCCTGGAAGAGCAAAGTATAAATTCGGTGTTGTTGCCGGCGCTCAATTTCATGAAGATTGATGAAAACGAGGAACCGGATGTAACTTACATCGAAAAAAACCTGGCCGCTGAACTGGAAAAGTATACCGGCACCAACCTGTTTATTACGCAGGGCTATATTTGCCACAATGCTTTCGGTGATATCGATAACCTGAAACGCGGCGGGTCTGATTATTCTGCGTCCCTGATCGGGGCGGCAGCCAATGCTTCCGAAATCCAGATCTGGACAGATATTGATGGGATGCACAACAACGATCCCCGCATCGTTAAAAATACCTACCCGATTGCCCAATTGTCTTTTGATGAGGCAGCTGAGCTGGCTTACTTCGGAGCTAAAATTCTGCACCCGAGCAGCGTGTTGCCAGCCAAGCAAAAAAATGTGCCGGTTCGCCTGCTCAATACCATGCAGCCCGAGGCAAAAGGGACCCTTATTTCTGCGGAAAGCCAGGGAGGTTCTATAAAGGCAGTAGCGGCAAAAGACGGTATTACAGCAATCAAGATAAAATCGGGCAGAATGTTATTGGCCTACGGTTTTCTGCGCAGCGTTTTCGAAGTTTTTGAGCGTTACAAAACGCCTATCGATATGATCACGACTTCCGAAGTTGCGGTATCGCTTACCATCGATAACCCTAAAAACCTGGAGGCCATTGTTTCTGAATTAAAGACATTTGGCCAGGTAGAAGTAGATCATAACCAAACCATTATCTGCGTGGTGGGTGATTTTATGGCCGAGAGAACTGGTGCTTCGCTTAAGATATTTGATGCCCTGAAGGATATTCCGCTGCGCATGATCTCGTATGGCGGAAGCGAAAATAACATGAGCATGCTCATCAATGCATCAGACAAAGTAACCGCACTAACTAAACTGAACGACGGAATTTTTGAAAGGAATACGGCACATGCTTAATCTTAAAGTAGAGGAACTGCAAAACCAGGCTACTCCTTTTTACGCTTACGATCTTACTGTATTACACCAAACCTTGGAAGCCGCCCGCCACGAAGCCGGCAAGTATAATTTCCACGTACATTACGCTTTAAAAGCCAATGCCAATGCGCCCGTTCTGGATGCTATGCGCAGCGCTGGCTTTGGTGCCGATTGCGTGAGTGGCAACGAAGTAAAGCGAGCTATCGAGAACGGTTTTCCGGCGCACCATGTGGTTTTTGCGGGCGTAGGTAAATCTGATGCAGAAATAAATTATGCCCTGGAGCAGGATATTTTCTGTTTTAATTGCGAGTCGAGCCACGAGCTGGAAGTGTTAAACGAACTGGCTTCTGCCCAAAACAAGACTGCCCGCATTGCACTCCGAATTAACCCGAACGTAAACGCGAACACACACAAATACATTACCACCGGCCTTGAAGAAAATAAGTTTGGAATTAATGCCTGGGAACTGGAAAGTGTGTTGGAATTACTGCAAAAACTTCCGGCTATACAACTGATCGGCATCCACTTCCATATCGGCTCTCAGATAACGGATCTGTCTGTTTTCAGCAATTTGTGTACACGCGTAAATGAGTTTCAGGATTGGTTTGAGGCCAGAAAAATTGTGCTGGAGCACATCAACGTGGGCGGCGGACTGGGCGTAGATTACTATAACCCGGACCAAAACCTGGTACCTGACTTTGCTGCGTATTTCGGCTTGTTCAACCAGTTTTTAAAATTACGCCCGGGCCAGCAGGTACATTTTGAGTTAGGCCGCGCGCTGGTTGCACAATGCGGCACACTGGTTTCCAAGGTGTTGTACATCAAAAAAGGCATTTCTACAAACTTTGCCATACTAGATGCCGGCATGACCGAGCTTATCCGTCCTGCGCTTTATCAATCATATCATAAAATAGAAAACCTGAGCAGCAACTTGCCCGAAGAACGCTACGATGTGGTAGGGCCGATCTGCGAATCTTCGGATTGCTTTGGAAAAGCGCTGATGCTGCCTGAAACAAATCGTGGCGACCTGATCGCGATCAGAACCGCTGGCGCTTACGGCGAGGTAATGGCCTCCGGTTATAACCTCCGCGAAAAAGCTGAAGTTATTTATTACTAACGTATAGCTTATTTTAAAACAGAAAGCGGGGCTGCAAAATCATGCAGCCCCGCTTTTTTATAAAGTATGATTTTAGCGTCTTTGTTGTGACCCGGCTACTCTGCGCGGGGGTATTGGCTTATCAGCGCCAGGCAACGAAAGTATAAAATCGGGTTCTGCCAGCGCTATACCTGCTTTGCCCTGCAAGTATGCAACTAAAGCCAGCGTATTCCCTTTAGAGTTCTTATCTACCTGAACAAGGTATAGATTATCGGCAAGTGGCTGTGTTATTTTTGCATTAAAACCGGCAACATAACTTTTCAGAAGATCAGAGTTGCCAGGCGTAACAGTAACCATCGCTTCATTAGACAGCCCGATCACATCAGATCCTGAAATAAAGTAAGGCGCTGCATAGGCAATCCGGCTATCGGCAGCAAGAAGTTGAATGGCCTGCTCTACCTGCTTGCAACCTAACCCCGGTTTTAAGTTTACGGTATGCACCAAACCTGCTTCCCGGCCAAGCCTGCCTTCGGGCTGCTTTACAAATTCATACTTTAACAACGCCTGTTCTTTTTGCTTTTCGGATGTAGTTTCAGTAAAAACCACGAGTAGCTGCTGCGTATGGACATTCCCTAACATACGTTTCCCTTCGGCTGTATTATAAGTATAACTCTCACAAGGTGTACCATCCGTTATTTTGTTTAGCAGATTAGGGTCGAAGCGTACGTTACGGATAGGTGTAACAGATTCGTCGCGGCAGGATAGTAGGGTAAAGAGAAAAAGTATAGGCAGTAAGTGTAGAATATTTCTCATGGCAGTACAGTTAAATCTTCTGAGGATACTACTTGTACGTGCACACTAACTTAAAAGTAAATGCTGTTTACCACAGAAAAGAACAATTTTCAGCACTAACCTATTTTTAGCCACTTTTAATTTATATAATCATAAATTATATTGAAATTATTTTATATCTAAATACCATTTCAGTTAACAATTTCCAGTTCCTGTAACTTAGAAGCGCGTATAAAATCATTGCTATCAAGCGATTGCGGCACCTCTACGATAAAGGCACCAGCTTTTTCTAAATCTCTTTGATGCAGGAGTAAATCTGTATACCGAAGCGTGCCTACCAACTGAATCACTTTACTATTTACTCCAAAGGATGTCACCTCAAGCCATGGTAATTTTGGTAATTCTCCCTCCAAAGCGGTACGGAGGTATATTGTTATGAGCCCTTCTGTATCAATTGATAAGTGCTGTTGTTTTATTTTAGCATAGTTATACTTGTAACCGCCCAGTGCAGCAGACACATCGGCCCAAACAGCCGAGCCTGTCGGGTGGCTGCCGGCTCCCCTGCCTTTCAGGAATTGGGTTCCGGCAAACTTTGCTTCCAGCAGTACCCCATTAAATTCAGCCTCAACAAAGTATAATTCGCTGGTCGGTTTTACGAAAGCTGGTAGTACCTGCACAGCTAATTTACCGCTCGCTGTAAGCCTGGCTGTTGCAACCAGTTTTATTCTGGTTCCTAAGGCCTGCGCGAGTTTTACATCATTTGTGTTTATATGCTCAATACCCAGCCGGACTACCTTTGCAGGATCTACTAAAGCACCGAAACCATGGGCAGCAATGATACATATCTTGTGCAGTGCATCGTGCCCGCCCACATCAAGCCTGGGATCTGTCTCAGCAAAGCCCAATTCCTGTGCTTCCTGCAGCGCATCCTGGTAGCTGATTTCTTCCTCATGTAATTTGCTCAGAATATAATTGGAAGAGCCATTCAGAATACCGCATACTTCCTGCAAGGGTTCGTTTCCGTAATAAGCTTCCAGTGTTCTTAAAATGGGAATACTGCCTCCTACAGCTGCCTCGTATAACAAACGGCCGCCATACTTTTGCTGGAGTTCTATCAACTCGGGCAAGTGTTGCGCGATCATTTTTTTGTTGGCCGAAATAACCGATTTGCCCGCTAACAATGCCTGCTTTACAAGTAAGTAAGCTTCTTCCGGATCACTTATTAGCTCAGTCAGCAGATCTATACTTGCATCTTCGAGCAGCTGCTGTGGGTTAAAGGTGAACATTGAAGCTGGCAACGTCCTCTTCTTTTCAGGATGCTTTACACAAATGCTGGCCACCTCCAGCGCTGTATGCCGGTTATGTTGCAGCACATCATAAAGGCCTTGCCCCACACAGCCAAACCCCCATATTCCGATTCTTTTTTTATTATACTTGTCGCTCATAGGTGAAGGCCGGTTTGAGTTCTTGTTCGTAAAATTTCTGAATGGCTGCTGCCAGTTGTGCTTCCTCAACTAAAAAACCATCGTGACCATAATCGGAATGCAGGAGGCTGAAAGCTGAACCGGACACTTGCTCATGGAGTGCACGCTGTTCCTGCACCGGAAAGAGGAGGTCCGTATCTACACCTACAAAAAGTGTCCGGGCTTTTAATTTTTGCAGCGCTATGGCTACACTCCCTCTGCCTCGCCCTATGTGGTGCGAATCCATGGCCTTTGATAACAACCAGTAGGTGTAAGCATTGAAACGTCCGCTTAATTTCTCGCCCTGGTATACCTGGTAAGAGGATGCGTTGTAGTTATCGGTTTTGTCGCACCCTGGCTCCTGTTGTGTTGCATCGTAGCTTTTGTAGTGCCGGTACGATAACATGGCAATGGCGCGGGCCGTTTTCAGACCTTGCATCCCGGCATCTGCTGTCGGCAATTCCCAGCTGGGGTCCTGCCGAATCGCCATCCGCTGCGTTTCGTTGAAAGCAATTCCCCAGGCAGAATGGCGCGCATTAGATGCTACATGCACCAGTCGCTGCATTACTTCCGGTCGGTATATCGCCCACTCCAGCGCCTGCTGCCCGCCTAGTGAACCACCAATTAAGGTATGAATCTGCCCGATACCCAGGTGCACACGCAGCAGATCAAAAGCAGCCACTACATCGCGGTTTGTGAGTTGCGGAAAAGTATGAAAGTATGGTTTCAGGGTATTCGGGTTAATCGATAAAGGTCCGGTAGATCCGTAACAGCCGCCCAGCGTGTTCGCGCAAACTATAAACCAGTTTTCCGGGTCAAAGAGCTTCCCTTCCCCGAATAACCCGCCCCACCACTCTGTAAAATCGGAGCTACCTGTTAAGGCATGGCACACCCAGATTACATTGCTGTTATCTTGGTTTGGGGTACCATAAGTAGTATAGGCCAGCTGGAAACCGGGTAATTGCTCTCCCGATTCCAGTTGCAGTGCTTGCTGGTAATGAAACACAAAATGTTCAGGCATTACGATTCTTAATTTTGTAGTGTGAGTTCGGCCTCCAGTTCACGTACTTTTGCAAACGCCTGTTCCAGGTCAGCTTTTATATCTGCTATATGTTCGATACCAGCCGACAGTCGTAACAGCGTTGGTTCAACACCGGCACTTAATTGCTCGGCATCGCTTAACTGTTGGTGGGTGGTTGACGCCGGATGTATGATCAATGTTTTGGCATCGCCTACGTTAGCCACATGGCTGATCAGTTCGAGGCTGTTTACAAACTGTTCTGTCTGCTTTCTGTCTCCTTTCAGTTTGAAAGACAGAACGCCACCATAGCCACGCTTCAGGTATTTAGCAGCCAATTGATGATACTTGCTTGATGCCAGCCCTGGGTAATTTACTGCTTCTACCTGCTCGTGTTGTTCCAGCCACTGTGCCAACTCCAATGCATTTTGCACCGTACGGTCTACCCGAAGCGAAAGCGTTTCCAAGCCCTGAATTAACTGGAAAGCGTTAAACGGACTAAGTGCCGGACCAAAATCACGGAGGCCCTCTACACGCGCCCGGATAGCAAAAGCAATATTCCCGAACGGACCATCAGCACCAAAAACTTCCCAGAAATTCAGGCCATGATACCCTTCGGATGGTTCTGAGAACTGCTGAAATTTACCGTTGCCCCAGTTAAAATTACCACCGTCTACAATTATACCGCCAATGCTGGTTCCGTGCCCGCCAATCCATTTGGTGGCAGAAGCTACCACTACATTTGCCCCATGCTCCAGTGGCCTGAACAGGTAACCTCCCGCACCAAACGTATTATCCACTACCAACGGAATTTCATACCTGGCAGCAAGCGCAGCGATGGCCTCAAAATCAGGAATATTAAAACGCGGGTTGCCGATCGTTTCTACATAAATGGCTTTTGTTCGGTCGTCAATCAGCTTTTCATAGCTCTGTACTTCGTCGTTTTCGGCAAAGCGGGCTTCTATTCCCAGTTTTTTAAAGGATACTTTAAACTGATTATAAGTACCGCCATACAGGAAACTGGTTGAAATAAAATTATCGCCGGCCTCCAGTATATTGTTCAGCGCGATAAATTGTGCCGCCATACCTGATGCAACTGCCACGGCTGCTACGCCGCCTTCCAGGGCTGCCACGCGTTTTTCAAATACATCGGTCGTGGGGTTCATGATGCGGGTATAAATATTCCCGAATTCTTTCAGGGCGAAGAGGTTGGCGCCATGTTCAGCATCTTTAAAAACATAAGAGGACGTCTGGTAAATAGGAACTGTTCTGGAGCGTGTAGTCGGGTCAATGTCCTGGCCTGCATGCAATTGCAGCGTTTCAAAATGAAGTTTTTGTGACATGATGATTGTATATTATGAAGTGGAAAAGTATAAATCGGCCATATAAATGCAGGCAAAACAGCAAAGGCAGCTTATACCTTGCCCTCAGACGTTGATCTGAAAATGAGCCTGAATTAAAAAAGAGGGGTAACTACAGAATTAGCAACAACAGCACAGCATTTGGCACATTGGGGTGTACCTGCCGGTAATTGCAGCAAACTTAAAGCACGTTTCCTGAGGCAGTGCGTTAACTGCCGGAAAAGTATAAATACGGTTGTACGTTGGTGAATTTGTTCCCTTGATCATGCTCGTATCAGTTTATATTCTTCCGGTTTATTTCCGGAATCAGGAATTAGCACCTTAACCGCTTTGGTTAGGTTGCTAGCGCTTCACAGAGCCTGTCTCTTCACGCTTCTTTATAAATCATGACCCGATAAGGGTTGATGACTTGATGATGCAAATATACGGGCAGCTTTTTTAAAAGCTACAAATTTTAAATAAAAAAATCATACTGCGGTTTTCAGTACACCAAAAACACAGCTACAAATAACTGAAACTTGTGTGTTCTGAAAACTGCAAAATGCGAAATCCACGTGCTTTAAAGTATAAATAAACCCCTCCTGTCAGCAAAAGTCACTATAAGTAAAGTACAATTTGCAACATAAATCAGGAAGCAGCTAAAAAGCAGGTACAAAAGGCGCTAAAGGTCTTACTCAGTCTCAGAATTCTGAGCGGCGGCTTCTGTGAGTTGTTCTGCTGCGTGGTGACCCAGGTACTTATCGATCAGGTAATGTGCTACATAGAGCAAAGGCGTTAACAGCACCGCCACTACAAACTTGTACAGGTAATTTATTACCGCCACGGATAACACCAATTCAATCGGCCAGTTGCCAAACAGGAAAAAAGCAACAAAAAGTACTACAAAGCTATCGACCAGCTGTGACACCAAGGTAGAGCCGGTGGCCCGTAGCCATATCTTTTTACTACCTGTATACTTTCGCAGCCAATGGAAAACATAGGCATCTAAAAATTGCCCGACCAGAAAAGCAACCACAGAGCCAATGATAATACCCAGGCCCTGGCGGTAAATCGAATTAAAAGCAAAATCAATATCGAATGGGCGGCCTTGGGCATCGGTGCTGTTAAGCTCCACCCAGAAAGGCGCTGGCGGCAAACCGCTAACAGCTGTAATCACGACAAAAGCATACAGGATGAGCACCACTGTAAGTATACTTACCCGCTTTACACCAGCCTTCCCAAAGTATTCATTTATGATATCTGTGGTGATGAAAACGGCTGGCCAGATAATAACACCGGCAGTCAGGTTAAAATCCAGTTTTGAGTTTCCCAGCAAGGGCAGTTGCGCGCCAGGCAAATTAAACAAAGCTTCTCCTGAAAATATTTTAACGCCGATCAGTTCTGCCAGCAAGGCATTGGCGATAAAAATACCACTTAAGATCAGAAAAAGGTTTGCCCGTTTTTGTTCCTGCTCCTTCGGAAACGTCATGTTGATCGTTTTAATAAGTAAATAGCTATAACTATCAAATATAGCTATTATGGCAGCACAACTTTATACCAAGCCTTATGCTTATTCCCGGATACAGAAAATACTGCCTTCGATGGCCAGGTCTGTTTTGGGGAACACCGCCTGGGCTTCCTCCAGCAAAGGGTTCAGGTCTTTGTAGCGTACCGAGAAATGACCAATAATGAGTTGCCTTACGTTTGCTGCCAACGCAATTTGTGCGGCTTGCCGCGCCGTGCTATGAAATGTATATTCTGCCCGCTCGCACAAGTCATTTGCAAAGGTGGCTTCGTGGTAGAGCAGGTCTATGTGGTGCAGGTAAGGGAGAATGGCAGGTTTATACCTGCTATCTGAGCAATAGGCGTAACTGCGGCTCCGTTTCGGCTCGTTTGTTACTTCTTTGTTAGCTACAAGTATAGCGCCCTGTTCGTCTTTAATATCTTCTCCCCATTTCAACCTGACCAATTGTGGTGGCGTTAGGGACTTGGGTAATTTTTCTTTGATAAGCGGGCGTGGCTTTGGCTTTTCCCGGAACAAAAAACCGCAGCAAGGCACGCGGTGCTCCATCGGAATGGTATGTACCGTTAGCTGCTTGTCTTCATAAATTTTGAAGTATTGGGTCGTATCCAGTTCCTGAAAGTGGATCGGGAAACTCAGGTTAGTACCGGAGTAGCGTAGTTGCAAAGTCAGGATTTCGGATAGGCCGGGCGGCCCGAACAGGCGGAGTGGTAATTGGCGGCCCTGCAGGTGCATGGTAGAGAGCAAACCCACTAACCCAAAATAGTGGTCGCCGTGCAGGTGGCTGATATAGATATTGCAGATGCGCTGATGCTTTATCTTGTATAGCATCAACTGCATCTGCGTTCCTTCCCCGCAATCGATCAGATGGTACTGGTTTCCGATCGTTAAAATTTGCGCGGTATGGTGTCTGTTTGCCGATGGCGTGGCCGACGAACTACCCAAAATTCTGAGTTCGAAATCCACGGCAGGCGGTAAACTTAGTCTTCTTTGTTAGTTAAGTCCTGCTCGATCTCGTGCAAAAACACACGGTCAATCGCTTCTTCTACGGATGGCAGAATGTTCAGAACAGACTCTAATTTAGAGATCGTGATCAGTTTCATTACGTGGTCCTGCAGGCCGGTAAGTATAAGCAAGCCACCAGAAGAATTGCACAAACGGTTTGCGATCAGGATAGAGCTAAGCCCTGATGAATCAGTATATTTAACGTTATTCAGGTCAAGAATCAGGTTGGTGATCCCTTCAGCATTCAATTTCACGAATTCCGATTTCAGGTCCGGTGCGATAGAAGTGTCAAGCTTCTTTTCATCAATCGTGATAATTGTATAGTTTTCTTTCTTATCAATCGTGTACTTCATAGATCTACCAATAAGGATTTATAATGCGAATCTACCAAATTATACTTTAATTATGGTAATCTTTGGCGCTAAAAATGTTTTCTTCCACACAACGCTTAATGCGTTCCTGCACTTCTGTATAGTCTTCTTTTACAAAGGCTTGGCCTGTAAAAGCTTCATAAAGCTCAATATAACGGTCTGAAATTCCGGCTACTACTTCATCGGACATTTCAGGTATTGCCTGTCCTTCCTTGCCCTGAAAGCCTCCTTCTATCAGCCACTGGCGCACAAATTCCTTTGATAACTGCTTCTGTGGCTCCCCTGAATTCTGGCGCTCCTGATACCCTTCGAGGTAAAAATAACGAGACGAGTCCGGTGTATGGATTTCATCGATCAAATAAATCTCACCTTTGTACTGCCCGAATTCATACTTGGTATCTACCAGTATCAGTCCACGCTCTTTTGCAAATTGAGTGCCACGCTCAAAAAGTGCTCTGGTGTACGCCTCCAGTTGTTCATATTCTTTTTCGGAAACAATACCGTTTGCGATAATGTTTTCCCGCGAAATGTCTTCGTCGTGGCCTTCGTCGGCTTTCGTAGTGGGCGTAATAATAGGCGAAGGTAATTTATCGTTTTCCTGTAAACCTTCCGGTAAGCTAACGCCGCAAACCGTACGTTTTCCGGCTTTATACTCGCGCCAGGCATGGCCGGCCAGGTATCCCCGGATCACCATTTCCACTTTGTAAGGCTCGCAATGGTAACCAATCGTAACATTTGCATCCGGCGTGGCAAGTACCCAGTTCGGCACAATATCAGCGGTCGCCTTCAGGTTCAGGCCCGCGATCTGGTTCAGCACCTGTCCTTTGTAAGGAATCGGGCGGGGCAGCACCACATCAAAAGCGGAAATACGGTCGGTAGCTACAATCGCGATCTTATCCTCGAAAAAGTATACGTCACGCACTTTACCTCTGTAAAAGCCTGTCTGGGCTGGAAAGGAGAAATTAGTTTCTTGTATGGCCTCCATTGCGTTTGTAGTGTTATAGGCAAGCAAAGTTACATATATTTAGGTGTACTGGAAATTTTTTAAACTGAACAAAACAAGCCTTGCCCCAGAGATCTAGCCATACGGCCTAAAAACAATATTGCAATATACTTAGTTAGCAGCCTAAAGTTTTATACTTATAACCCTTTCCGTAGCACAAAATAAAGAATATACTTTTACTGCCACATCTATCCTTTTTTACAGAAATTTACTTCTGCTTTGTTACCTACTGTGCCTGAGCAAGTAAGCGGCAAAACCCGGAAGGTGGTTTTTAAAGTATAAACCGGGCAAGTTTTACACTGTAAATTTTGTACCTTTGCGGCACCTTATCAGTTATGGCCAACCATTTAGCTCATACACAAATATTTATAACCGGGTACGTTCTCCACGACCTATAATAACGCCTTATGCCCTATTGCGGGGCCAGCATCCTTTTCCTTTTTTATTTAATTTTTAACAGAACATCATGTTCAGAGGTATTGCTTTGGTATTTCTGGGAGCTTCCAGCTTCGGGATACTTTCTACGTTTGTTAAACTGGCCTACAAAGAAGGCTTTACGCTGGGCGATGTAACCGGCAGCCAGGTATTTTTCGGGTTTGTTATACTTTGGCTGATCGTGCTGGTGCGTTACCTGGCCGGAGCTAAAAGAAGCGGTGCCACCTTACAGGAAAAAGTAAAACTGGCCGCTATGGGTATCTCAACCGGCCTGGTAAGTATATTTTATTACAAATGCGTGCAAACCGTACCGGCCTCTATTGCCATACTTTTGCTGATGCAGTTTACCTGGATGAGTTTGCTCCTGGAAGCGATCATAAAACGCAAAGCCCCGAAACCGCTGCAGCTTGCCACCGTAGCCCTAATTCTGTTCGGCACCTGCCTGGCCGGGAGGCTCTTTTCTGGTGAGTTACCTGACTTCGACCTGGCCGGAATCGGATTTGGCCTACTGGCCGCACTCTCTTATACTTTCTTTTTGATGATTAACGGGTCTGCCGGCAATAACCTGCACCCGGTAACTAAAAGTGCGCTGCTATTAACGGGTGCCTGCATCCTGATTTTCACGATTTTCCCGCCGGTCTTTCTGGTGAATGGTGCTTTAACATCCGGGCTGTTTAAATGGGGAATGGTGCTGTCGGTTTTTGGAACAGTTATTCCGCCGTTGTGCTATGCGTATGGCATTCCTAAAACAGGTTTGGGCCTGAGCGCTATCCTGAGTGCTGCTGAGTTGCCTGTTGCCGTGCTGATGTCGAGCCTGGTGCTGGGCGAAGAAGTATGGGCGGTGCAATGGCTGGGCGTTGCCCTTATTCTGGCAGCTATTATACTTTCTAACCTGAAAGCCCTTAAGCCGCAACCGCATCCCAATAGCGTAACAGCTTAATTATGGGCTGCAGCCGTTTTTCTCCTGTTTTTACTTAAATTGCGACCTCAACCTAGTATCTTTCTATCCTATGGCACGATACCTTACCGGCATCCAAAGCACCGGCCGACCACACTTAGGCAACCTGTTGGGCGCTATAATTCCAGCGGTGGAGCTTTCCAGAACATCTGATCAGGAATCTTTATACTTCATCGCAGACATGCACTCGCTTACCACCGTGCGCGATGCAGCATTGTTGCGCAATAACACCTACGCAGTTGCGGCTGCCTGGCTGGCCTTTGGCTTCGATACCGATCGCCATATATTTTACCGCCAGTCGGATGTGCCGATGGTAACCGAACTGAGCTGGTACCTGAGCTGCTTCGCTCCTTTCCCGATGCTGGCAAACGCACACTCGTTTAAAGATAAATCGAGTCGGCGCGGACTGGCCGATGTAAATGCCGGCTTGTTTACTTACCCGGTTTTAATGGCGGCGGATATACTTTTGTATGATGCCAATTTAGTACCCGTAGGCAAAGACCAGGTGCAGCATCTCGAAATCACGCGTGATATTGCCAGCTCGTTTAACCACATCTACGGCGAGACGTTTGTATTACCGGAAGCAAAAACCGACGAAGCTGTGATGACCGTGCCCGGCATTAACGGCGAGAAAATGAGCAAATCGTATGGTAACATCATCGATATTTTTGAGGCGGATAAACCGTTGCGCAAAACCATCATGAGCATCGTTACCGACAGCACGCCGCTGGAAGAACCGAAGAACCCGGACGACGATACTACTTTTAAACTGTATAGTTTACTGGCCTCAGCTGAAGAAATTGAAGCCATGCGCCGCAACTACGAAAATGGCGGCTACGGTTACGGCCACGCCAAGCAAGCCCTTTACGAGCTTATCATAACCAAGTATGCAAAAGAGCGCGAACTGTTTAATTACTACATCACCAACCTGCCCGAAATAGACAAGAAACTACACGAAGGCGCAGAAAAAGCAAAGGCCATTGGCAGCCAGGTGTTAAAAAGAGTACGCGAAAAGATCGGTTACTAAGAAGCTGTTTAGGGTTTTCAATTATAGTATCTGAACCTGCCGTTGTTGCGTGTTTTCATCAACAACTATACGTTCACCAACAGGCGCTTGCTGGTGAAAACACGCAGCAAGGGCAGCAGTAATTTATTTGTTTAAAACTCTAAACAGTTCCAAGTATAAAAAGAAAGGCCGCTGTAAGTAACAGCGGCCTTTCTTTTTATACTTTATACTTGGTTATACTTATTCGGCAGTCCAGAGTACGCGTTCCTGGTCGGCTAGCACCAGCAGAAAACGAGGCGGGTTAGCCACCAGCACCAAACGCATCTCCACACCCGGGAACGAATCAGACTCTACCCAAACACCTTCGCGCACATCTTCATCCAGGTCAATTTCTTCTACATCGAGCGCGCTGGCCAGGTAAGCAGTTGGCAGTAACAACTCCGCATCAGACTTTAATTTGGCGTGCACATCTTCCAGTACATCTTCCATTTCGTCGCCGTACGTTTCGTTAAAATCATCTTCCAGGTCGTGCAACGCTTCTTCCAGGTCATCATAACGTTCGTCGTTATAATCCATGCCGTTCAGTTGTTGCTTTTTCTCGAGGATGGCAACTATAGCTTTATTCAGGTCGTTTGCGTTCATCTTATCTTGCTTTTTTTACAAAGTTGAAAACATGCTGCAGCAATTGCAAGCATTCGGGTTGTTAATTTACAGGAAACCGGATCGCTTTTGATAAACAATTAAAAGGTGTATTTTTACGTAACACTTAATAAAATTCATCTGACTATGAATACCAACACCTTACCTTCCGAAACAATAGTTACAGATATTTTACCTCTAAACGGCACCGATTACATTGAGTTCTATGTAGGCAACGCCAAGCAGGCAGCACACTTTTACCAGACAGCCTTCGGCTTTAAGCTGGTAGCCTATGCCGGCCCCGAAACTGGTGTGCGCGACCGGGCATCTTATGTGCTGCAGCAGGAAAAAATACGCCTGGTACTTACTACCGGTATCAGCCCTGAATCTGAAATTGCACAGCATGTGCACCTGCACGGCGATGGTGTAAAGGTGTTGGCGCTTTGGGTAGACGATGCCGAAAAGTCTTTCCGTGAAACTGTAGCGCGCGGTGCCCAGCCTGCCATCGAACCGCAAACCCTAACCGACGAATTTGGTGAAGTAAAAACAGCGTCCATCAGAACGTACGGTGATACCATCCATACATTTGTAGAGCGCCATAACTATTCTGGTGTGTTTATGCCTGGTTATGTGGCACGTACTTCCGAGTTGGTAACAGAGCCGGTTGGCCTGAAGTATGTAGACCATTGCGTTGGTAACGTGGAGCTTGGCCTGATGAATGAATGGGTGAAGTTTTACGAAGACGTGATGGGCTTTAAACTGCTGCTTACCTTTGATGACGAAGACATCAGCACCGAGTATACTGCCCTGATGTCTAAAGTAGTATCGAACGGAAACGGCTACATTAAATTCCCGATAAATGAGCCGGCCGAAGGCAAGAAAAAATCGCAGATCGATGAGTACCTCGAGTTTTACCGTGGTGCTGGTGTGCAGCACATTGCCGTGGCTACGTATGATATTTTATCAACTGTAGCAGAGTTGCGCCGCCGTGGTGTGGAGTTCCTGCATGTGCCGGAAACGTATTATACGGATCTGATCGGGCGCATCGGCCACATCGACGAAGATATGGAAGACCTCAAAAAACTGAACATCCTTGTAGACTGCGACGACGAAGGTTATTTGCTGCAGATCTTCACGAAGCCAGTGGAAGACAGACCAACTGTGTTCTATGAAATTATCCAGCGTAAAGGCGCCAAATCGTTTGGCAAAGGCAATTTCAAGGCTTTATTCGAAGCAATTGAGCGGGAACAGGCACTTCGCGGTAACCTTTAAACCAAAAATAAAGTATAGCGGCTCGTAATTGTAGCCAAACCAGCTTTATTTTGATATAAAATTTCATCACACCAGCTCTTACACTGTGCCCCGCGTACAGAAAAGGCTGGTGTGATTTATTTAAGAGCATCTTAAGCGGCAATAACTTAATCGCTTTACAGACTTATACTTCCACCCCATTTTAATTTTGATGGAAACAATGATTGACCCTACGATACAGGAAAAAATAAATGTATGGCTGAACGGTAACTTCGACGAAGAAACCAAAGCCGAAATAGCAGGCATGCAGGAACGCGGCGAACACGAAACCCTTTCTGATGCTTTTTACAAGAACCTTGAATTTGGCACAGGCGGTTTGCGCGGTATTATGGGCGCAGGCAGCAACCGCATGAACCGTTATACTTTAGGAATGGCCACGCAAGGCTTATGCAATTACCTGAAGCAGAACTTTCCCGGTGAGCAGGTAAAAGTGGCCATTGCCCACGACAGCCGCAATAACTCCGATCTTTTTGCCCGCATCTCTGCTGATATTTTCTCGGCCAACGGCATTAAAGTATACTTGTTTGAGGCACTTCGCCCGACACCGCAACTTTCGTTTGCGATCCGCCATTTGGGATGCCAGAGCGGCGTGGTCGTGACGGCATCGCATAACCCGAAAGATTATAACGGCTACAAAGTATACTGGAACGATGGCGCGCAGGTAACTGCTCCCCACGACAAAAACATCATCGCGGAAGTAAACAAAATTACTTCTATTGATGAGGTGAAGTTTGAAGCTAACAACGATAACGTAGCGATGGTTGGCGCTGAACTCGACGAAGCGTACATGGACGAAGTGCTGAAACTGTCGATCTCGCAGGAGGCTATTAAAAACCAGCACGACCTGAAAATTGTGTACACGCCGCTGCATGGCACGGGCATAACGCTGGTACCGGAAGTACTGGCGCGTTTTGGCTTTACCAACGTGCACGTAGTGGAAGAGCAGGCAAAACCGGATGGCAACTTCCCGACAGTAGTTTACCCGAACCCCGAAGAAAAAGAAGCCATGACGCTGGCCCTTAAAAAAGCCGCTGAACTGGATGCCGATCTTATACTTGCCACCGACCCGGATTCTGACCGTGTGGGCATCGCTGTAAAAAACCTGAAAGGCGAATTTATACTTTTGAACGGTAACCAGACGGGTGCCATACTTATAAACTACCTGCTGCAGGCCTGGCAAAAAGCCGGTAAGCTAACAGGCAAAGAGTTTATCGTCAAAACCATCGTTACCACCGACCTTATCAAGGAAATTGCTGAAAGCTACGGTGTAAAGCACTACGAAACCCTGACCGGCTTTAAGTACATCGCTGAGAAGATACGTGAGCTGGAAGGCCAGGAAGTATACATTGGCGGCGGCGAAGAAAGCTACGGTTATATGATCGGTGATTTCGTGCGCGACAAAGACGGCATTTCTGCCTGCGCCCTGATCGCGGAAATGGCAGCTGTTGCGAAGGATAACGGCCAGAGCTTGTTCGAGATGATGACCGAGATGTACACCAAGTATAACTTCTACAAAGAAGAACTGGTATCGTTCACGAAAAAAGGACAGCGCGGTGCCGAAGAAATTCAGCAGATGATGGCCGAGATGCGTGCCAACCCGCCACAAAGTATAGCTGGCTCTCCGGTTATAGAAGTGAGCGACTTCAAACTGAGCACCTGCAAAAACCTGATTTCAGGCGAAGAAACCAAACTAGGCCTGGAAAGCTCCAACGTACTGCAGTATTTAACCGAAGATGGTAGCAAAATTTCAGCGCGCCCATCTGGCACCGAGCCAAAGATCAAGTTCTACATCAGCGTAAACGAGCCACTGGCTTCCAAAGCTGATTTTGATGCTACCGAGCAAAAGCTGAATCAGAAGATAGAGCAGATCCTGGTTGATCTGAAACTGAAATAGGCTTTATTTATACTTCGTAAAATGGCTAAATTGCTGAAACTATAATTCGGCGGTTTAGCCATTTTTTATACTTAAAATTTATACTTCAAAACTGCTCTTTATACTTTTGATTTTTATCCTATGAATAATCTTTTTTCGCAGATAAGCCAGGTAATACGCCATCGCAGAACAACCAAACCGCCTAAAATGAACGGGCAAGAAATACCCGATGAGCAGGTAAAACAGCTGTTGGAACTGGCAGACTGGGCCCCCACACACGCCCACACCGAACCGTGGCGTTTTAAAGTATATGCGGGGGATAAAGTAAAACAGTTTTGCCAGAGTCACGCTGAGCTCTACCAACAGGAAACTCCGGAAGAAAACTACAAACCTGACAAGTATGAAAAGCTGAAAATCATGGGCGATCAGGCTTCGCATATACTGGTGGCGTACATGCAGCGGGGCAACCTGCCTAAAATTCCGGTGCTGGAAGAAATTGCTGCCACTTCCTGCGCTATTCAAAACCTGCTGCTTGGTGCCAGCGCCTTAGGAATTGCCAGTTACTGGGGCTCCGGCGGCATGGCCTATCACCCTGCTATGAGAAAATCCCTGCACCTCCGCGAAGAAGATATTGTACTGGGCATTTTATACTTAGGCTACGCCGAAAACCCGGCACACGAAGGCAAACGCATTATTCCGCTGCGCGATAAAGTAGAATGGATGTAAGTATGATTTTGCTGGCGTAAGTAGTTGTTGGTTTGATTGGAAAGGTATTGTTGTATAGCAGGCCGAACTCGGCGGATAGGACTTACCTTTCTCATTGATGCGATAAACCACCCCGCCTGCGGCACCCCTCCTTTTTTCAAGGAGGGGCGTTGGTTTAGCAAATGCCTTTTGCTCTTAATTGAAGTATAATTTATACTTTCTGTAAAGTATAAATCAGCCGATCGAAGAAAAAACCTATCCCAGTTCTTGGGTTGAGCGCCTTGTGAATTTCCGGTGCGAAGCAGCCGTAAGGCAGGAAATGAACACAGCGCGATACCCGAGAACGCAGCCAGCGCGGCTGCCGAGCGCGAAAGCCAGCAATGAAACAAGAACTTCCCAAACTAAATAAGCACTCACTACGCTAGCAAAGCCAAAATCATACTTGATAAAAGACCAAACAGCTAAGCTAGCAAACTCTAAACTTTAAAACGGCGGTTCTTCATCGAAATTAGAAGTCGGGAAACCTCCGCCGCCGTTGGCACCATCGTTCATACGGCTACCTAAACGGATAGCACCTGGCGTTTCAGCATCAAAGGTACTGTTTGGCAAGGCATTGAAACCACCCATGGCATCGCCACTGAAATCGTTATCCAGATTCGTAAACTTGGTATACTTACCAATAAACTTGAGCTGTACGTTTTCGAGGGAACCGTTACGGTGCTTGGCTATAATTACTTCGCCTACGCCGGCAGTCGGGTTGCCCATCTCATCTTCTGTGATGCCGTAATATTCCGGGCGATACAGGAAGAGCACCATGTCCGCATCCTGCTCAATGGAACCGGATTCACGAAGGTCGGAGAGCTGTGGGCGTTTGTCGCCGCCACGGGTTTCCACGGCACGGCTTAGCTGCGAAAGCGCAATTACGGGTACGTTCAGCTCTTTGGCCAGCATTTTCATGGCCCTGGAGATAGACGCAATTTCCTGTTCGCGGTTACCGCCCCCCTTTCCTTCCGAGTTTCCACTCATCAGCTGCAGGTAATCAATAATGATCATCTGGATATCGTACTGCGCTTTTAAGCGGCGGCACTTGGTACGCAACTCACGAATAGATAAACCAGGCGTATCATCAATAAAAATAGGCGCTTCGGTTAGTTTGGCAATTTTGTGGTTAAGCTGGGCCCACTCGTAATCTTCAAGGCTTCCTTTTTTTATCTTTTCAGAATCAAGCTCAGCCTCCGAAGAAATAAGTCGGTTTACGAGCTGCAACGAAGACATCTCGAGCGAGAAAATAGCAACGCCTTTCTTAAAATCAACTGCCGCGTTGCGCATGCACGAAAGTACGAAGGCCGTTTTACCCATCGCAGGGCGGGCAGCAAGTATAACCAGGTCGGATTTTTGCCAGCCGGAAGTAACACGGTCAAGGGCGGCAAGTCCGCTTGGTACGCCGGTTAAGCCGTCGGCCTGCTTGCGTTTTTCTTCGAGTTCTTTAATGGCTTCGTGCATCAACGAGCGCATATCTGCAAAGTTCTTGCGGATGTTCGATTCGGATACTTCGTAAAGCTTGGCTTCTGTTTTATCTAAAAGATCGAAAACGTCGGTGGTATCTTCAAAAGCGCTCGATAATACTTCCGAAGAAATAGAGATCAGGTCTCGTTTAATGGAGTTTTCGGTGATGATACGGGCGTGGTACTCGATGTTGGCCGCCGAGTTTACGCGTGTGGTAAGTTGCGTGATGTTGTAAGCGCCGCCTGCCAGTTCGAGTTCGCCCTGCTCGCGCAGCTCGTGCGTTACCGTTAAAATATCAATCGGCTCCGATTTATCGAACAGCGAAAGGATGGCCCTGAAAATTGCCTGGTGTGCCGTTTTGTAAAAGCTCTGCGGGCGCAGAATATCAATTACTGTGGTCAGGGCATCTTTTTCGAGCATGAGCGCGCCCAGTACAGCTTCCTCCAGATCGAGTGCCTGTGGGGGCATTTTACCCATACCTGATACTACAGGGGCTTTTTTTGCCCACTGGCCTGGATTGCCTACCGGCCGCACGTTCGTTTTCATCTCCTCCATAGGTACAAATTTAAGAGCATCTAACTCTAAACTACCTTTATAAGCTTGTTAATAATCCACAAGATATCCACAAACTATCCACATATAAGGGTAACCCTATTTTTATTCTGCGAACTCCTTCTAACTTTGCCTGCTTGCTAAGAGCATGTTTAAATTTTGTTTTTGCATGCGAAAATTGAACAGAAAGGGTTCTGTCAAAATGTTTTTAGAGCTTCATAGCAGCGCTATGGAGCGAGAAAAACGTAAAAACAGATTCTTTTATGATCAATTTGCAGCGCAAAGTATAAATTTTAACCATGCTCTAAACACTAGTCTGGCTTTATGGAGAAGAAGGAACTACAACGCATTCACCTGATTGCCACCGGGGGAAGCATTATGCATAACCTGGCACTGGCACTACACGACAAAGGATTACACGTTACCGGATCGGATGACGAAATATTTGAACCTGCCAAAAGCAGGCTGGCCGCTGCCGGATTATTGCCAGCGCAGGAAGGCTGGTTTCCGGAGAAAATAAACGCAAGTATAGATGCTGTTATACTTGGGATGCACGCCCGCCCGGACAACCCGGAATTGCTGCGCGCCCAAGAGTTAAATATCCCGATCTACTCTTTCCCGGAGTTTATTTACGAGCAAAGCAAGGATAAGCAGCGCGTTGTAATTGGTGGCAGCCACGGCAAAACGTCCATCACTTCTATCATTATGCACGTGCTGAAGCATTTGAACCGCAAATTTGATTATGCCGTTGGCGCGCAGCTCGAAGGTTTTGATCGTATGGTAAAACTGACGGAAGATGCCCCGGTTATCATTATTGAAGGCGACGAGTACCTCTCCGACCCGATCAAGCGCATCCCGAAATTCCATTTGTACCATCACCACATTGCTGTGATCAGTGGCATCAGCTGGGACCATATCAATGTGTTTCCGAACCCGGAAGTATACCGCGAGCAGTTCCGCATTTTTGCCGAGATGACGCCGAAAGCCGGAACCCTGATCTATAACCAGGATGATGAGCAGGTGCAACTGGTAAGCGTTCCCCGCAACCCGGCTGATATCAACTACGTGGGCTACGGCGTGCACGAACACAGCATCCGGAACGGCAAAACCATATTGCATACCAAAAAAGAAGACGACGTAGCGATACAGCTTTTCGGGGAACACAACCTGCGCAACATTAACGCGGCCAAGGAAGTGTGCAAGAAAATTGGCGTGAAGGCGTCTGATTTTTACGAAGCCTTGAAATCGTTTAAAGGAGCAGCCAAGCGCCTGGAAAAACTGGGTGAAAACGCCGGAACTGTTGTTTACAAGGATTTCGCACATGCGCCTTCCAAAGTAAAAGCTACCACCGAAGCCGTTAAAAAACAATATCCGGACCGACAGCTGGTAGCCGCCCTGGAACTTCATACCTTCAGTAGCCTGAACAAAGCATTTCTGCCGCAGTATGCCGGAGCCCTCGACCTGGCAGATGAGCCTATTTTATACTTCAACCCAAAAACCATCGAGCACAAGCGCATGGAAATGCTGACCGAAGAAGAATTGAAAGCTGCTTTCCAGAACCCGCGCCTCAAAGTTTTCACGGATTCTGAAGCATTGCAACAACATTTAACTGGCCGCAACTGGAGCCAGACCAACCTGCTGCTGATGAGCTCGGGAAACTATAACAACCTAAACCTGGAGGCGCTAACTAACGCGGTTCTTTAATTTATACTTTATGAAACTGCACCTCAAGCGCCCCATCGTTTTCTTCGACCTCGAAACCACCGGCACCGATATCTGCAAAGACCGTATCGTGGAGATCAGTGTACTGAAAATAAAGCCGGACGGAGAAGAGATCCTGAAAACGAAAAAAATAAACCCAACGGTGCCTATTCCGCTTGAGTCGAGTATGATTCATAATATTTACGATGCCGATGTACAGGACTGCCCTACGTTTAAGCAGGTAGCGCGCGAGTTTGACCAGTTTCTGAAAGGATGCGACCTGGCGGGCTACAACCTGCTGCGCTTCGATATTCCGTTGCTGGCCGAGGAGTTTTTGCGCGCCGATATTGATTTCGACATCGAGAACCGTAACATTATTGATGCCTGCCGTATTTTCCACCAGATGGAGAAACGCACGTTATCAGCCGCTTATAAATACTATTGCAACAAAAACCTGGAAAACGCGCACAGCGCCGAAGCTGATACCATTGCGACCTACGAAATTCTGATGGCGCAACTTGACCGCTACCAGGATACGCCGTATGAAGCCGGCGAAGGCGCGATAGAATACCCGGTGCAGAACGACATGGCGGCGCTGCACAAGTTCACGTTCCAGAAAACAGCAGATTTATCGGGCAGGCTGGTGTATAACAATGCCGGCCAAGAGGTTTTCAATTTCGGGAAGTATAAAAATGTAGCCGTAGAAGAAGTGCTTCGCAAAGAACCAAGTTACTACGACTGGATGATGAAAGGTGACTTCCCGCTTTACACAAAAAAAGTACTGACACGCATCCGCCTCAGGAGCATGCAGATGTCATAATTTCAAAGTATAAATTGGAGGATTTTCAATCTGGAAACCCACCCCTACCCCTCCGAGGAGGGGATTTTTTCGAGAGTAAATATTCCCATTCGCCTCCTTCAAAGGGCGACATTCGTATTAATTATTCGTATTAATTAGTTCCCCTCCTCGGAGGGGCTAGGGGTGGGTTATTTAGAACTAAGGTAATCTCAACTCACACCTTAAAAGCAAATCTCGCACACAAAAAAGGCTGCCCGAAAATTCAGGCAGCCTTTTTTATACTTTTTAAAATTCTGGTTAGTTATCTTCTAGAAGAATTACTAAGCTGCACGCCTTTCAGTAACGTATTGCGCTCGCTTACTTTGTGTACGCAGTTGTTGCCCGGCACATTGGAAGAGCACTCGCAACCCGTGATTTTATTTCCGATAAACGTGAAATAACAGAAGTTACAACCGGCAGCAGCCTGGCACATGTGCTTAGCTCCTTTGCTGCTCAGGTATAAACTGTTATCGCCAGCTACATCCAGCTCCAGCGCCATCGAGCGGAAAGCGCCGTTCTGCATGCCGAGTCCCACCAGGTAATAGGCAGGTTTGTCTTCCTTGGTTTCCTGCACTTTCCGGATCATTACTCTGTCTACCACTGTTCCATCGCCAAACTCACGAATAAACGGTTGCATCAGTTCCTGCTTCGGTACAATGTAATCTATACTATCAAAAATGACCTGGCCCAGCAGTTTGCCATCGTATACTTCCACTTTCTCCTCATTCGGATCAGTCGTACTCTCTTCCTGAAATGCCTCGCGGCGCGTACAGGCCGTAGAAACCAGCAAAAGTAAAAGCAAAGTATAAACTGATCGGGATACGATTCGGGCAGTACGTAACCGCTGTGCTGGGGCGCTTAACTTCATGAGTTATAGAGTATGGTTTTCTATTTTTTATAGTAAGTAAGCGCTTCCGGCATAAACTTGCGCAGGTCGCTTTGGCGGGTAGCAGCGCCAGGGTGGGTACTTAAGAATTCAGGTGGTGCCTGTCCGCCGCTGGCTGCTTCCATACGCTCCCAGAACGGTATGGCCGCCTGCGGATCGTACCCGGCCATCGCCATAAAGATCAGTCCTAATTTGTCAGCTTCCGTTTCCTGGTTACGACCAAATTTCAGAAGGCCAACCTGCGAACCTACGCCATAAGCCGCCATGGCTATACTTTGGGCAGCGCCCGGGTTAGTGCCTGCCAACGCCGAAAGTGTAGACCCGCCAAACTGCTGCAGCATCTGCTGGCTGGCGCGCTCGTTACCATGTTGGGCAATGGCGTGTGCAATTTCGTGGCCCATTACTACAGCCAGGCCGGTTTCGTTTTTAGCGATCGGAAGCAAGCCCGTGTATACTACCGTTTTACCACCGGACATCGCCCAGGCGTTTACCTGCTCATCCTCAATCAGGTTAAACTCCCATTGGTAGCCCTGCAACCTATCCGACATATTATTCTGCGCCATATAACGCTCCACTGCACTCTGGATGCGCTGGCCCACGCGTTTTACCATAGCCGATTCCTGGGCACTTCTGGATAACTTATTTTCTTTCAGGAACTGGTCGTAAGCCTGGTAGCTCATAGCCTGCAATTCAGCTTCCGAAACTAAACTGATGGTACGGCGGCCCGTGATCGGAACAGTGGTACATGCTGCCAGCATGCTTACTGCCAGGGATAAGGTGACTATTTTCTTATACATCATTTCTGAATTTAAAATTAACAAAAAATCAGATTCAAATTTTGAACCATTTTTCAGAATCCGATGCTCCACGCCTTGCTTATTTCTGCTGATACCGGTAATGGCCGGTATATACAACTCATTTTCAGGCGGAAACAAAGTATACTTTGATTGCACCCGTATACGCGAACGGCCGAATAAAATGTTGTATTCGCTGCCACCTGACAATAAATCCGGTAACTTGGGGTTAAACCCCTAAGTACAGTTCTGTTTGTTGTGCCGACAAGTATAAATATTTAGAAACTTTGCGCTGAACAGAAAAATAGAAACCCTATTTTTGAAATCCAGACAAACAAACACCCACTTTACATGAAAATTCTAGCCATCGGTCGGAACTACGCCGACCATATAGCCGAACTTAAAAACGAAATTCCGGACGAGCCTGTCATTTTCTTTAAACCTGATACGGCCATACTTCGCAACAACGAGCCCTTTTACTACCCGGATTATTCCAACGATATCCACCACGAAGTAGAACTTATACTTCGCATCTGCCGCGAAGGCAAGAACATCGAAAAGCAGTTTGCTCACAAATATTACGACGGCATTGGGCTGGGCATCGATTTTACAGCCCGCGACATTCAGGCGAAGGCCAAAGCAAAAGGTTTGCCCTGGACGCTGGCCAAAGGCTTTAACGGCTCCGCTCCTGTGTCAGAGTTTATGCCGATCAGCCAGTTCCCGGATCTGAAAGATATCAACTTCAGGCTGGATGTGAACGGCGAAACCCGCCAACTGGGCAACTCGAAACTGATGATGAACTCGTTCGACGACATCATTGCCTACATTTCGAGGTTTATTACTCTGAAGACAGGTGATATTATTTTTACCGGAACACCCGAAGGTGTTAGCGCCGTGCAGGTAGGCGACAGATTGGAAGGCTATGTGGAAGACAAAAAATTACTTGATTTTGAAATTAAATAAGCAGCTTACCCTTTTTATACTTTGTACTTTAACATCGCTGGGGCTGGCGGCGCAACCAAGTCCGCAGGCAGGTTTCTTTACCTTCCCGATCAAGCCCGGTGTTCGTAATTATTTATCCGGAAGTATGGGCGAGATCCGCTCCAACCACTTCCATGGCGGCCTCGATATTAAAACCGACCAGCGCGAAGGCCTGCCGGTTTATGCGGCTGCAGATGGCTATATTTCCAGGGTAAAGCAATCTACCTACGGGTACGGCAACATCATTTACATCACGCATTTAAACGGCCTGGTAACCACGTATGCGCACCTGCAGTCGTTTAACCTGCCGCTGGCAGAGTTTATGCTGAAAAAGCAGTACGAGAAGAAAACGTTTGAACTGGAGATTTTTCCGGAGCCAGACAAATTTCCGATCAAGCGCGGCGATGTGATTGGCTTGTCCGGTAACACAGGTGGTTCGGGCGGCCCGCATCTGCACTTCGAGATCCGTGATGAAAAAGACCGCTTATACAACCCGCTGAAGTATAAATTTACGGAGATTCTGGACACCACACCGCCGGATATTTATACGCTGGGCATCCTGCCTTTAAACATACACGCGCGCATCAGCAACGAGTTTGCCCGCGCCGAATTTGCGGCTAAGAAAGTTGGCAGTACCTATACGCTGGCAGATACGGTTAAAGCGCATGGCCTGCTTGGGCTGGAGCTACAGACAAACGACAGGCTGGACGGTGCGGCAAATAAAAACGGAACGCAGGAAGTAACGCTTTTCGTGAACGGCAAGGCCATTTACCAGCATCACATCGAGCAGGTACCGTTTGAGATTTCGAGACAGGTTTCGCAGCACATCAACTACAACATGTTTAAGCGCTACGGCCGCACGTTCCAGAAAGCGTTTGTGGATTACGGAAACGACCTGCCGCTTTATCGTGCCAATTACCAGCAGGGCCGGTTCGCAGTAAAGCCCGACTCGATCTACGAAGTAAAACTGGTTGCCAAAGACTCTTATGACAATAGTTCTACCCTTCAGTTTATTATTAAAGGGCAGAAACCGGTCTTCACTGCCATGCAGGCCAAAGCTGTAAAACAACCTAAGCTCACAACCGAAATTTTAGGGAACGTACTTAAGATTAGTGCATCCGATACCAGCAGCACCCCGCAAAACGTAGAGCTTTTTATCAAAGGCAAAGCGATGGTGTTGGTGCCAAGTTATATCAGAAATGCGGCTTCGGTAAGTTTATATGATCTGCGTGGCGGCCTGCCAGATTCTATCCGTTCCTGTGGTGTTTCGCAGGCTTTCTCGTTTAAGCAAATGGTACCTCCAGCTCAGGAAACCGAAGTAAAAACCGATTTTGCAACCATCCAGTTCGGCAAAGAGTCGCTGTACGATACGTTATACTTTGAAGCAAAGCAGGAAGCGGATGTTTATACTTTGGGCGATTATTTTACGCCGCTGCACAAGGCTATTAAGGTTACCATAACTCCTCCTGTTACTTACAAAGATAAAACCAAAGCGGCCGTATACTTTTTAGGCACAGGCAGAGGGCGCGGTTATGAAG
The DNA here is from genome assembly GCF_003284895.1 of Pontibacter arcticus. Classification (GTDB taxonomy): domain Bacteria; phylum Bacteroidota; class Bacteroidia; order Cytophagales; family Hymenobacteraceae; genus Pontibacter; species Pontibacter arcticus. The sequence goes on along the minus strand of NZ_QMDV01000003.1, from coordinate 684,738 downwards.
GCGGCACCTGGAATGGCAACTCCATTACCTTTACTACCCGCAACATGGGCAAGTTTAAAGTGATGGAAGATGTAAAAGCACCCACCATTAAGCTACTCGGCAAAAGCCCGAACCAGATCCGGTTTAAGATCGGCGATGATTTGTCGGGTATCAGTTCGTTTAATGCCTGGGTAAACGGCCAGTGGTTGCTCATGAAGTATGAACATAAACAGGCACTGATCTATTCTGAAAAACTCGATAAAAGTATACCTTTGTCCGGCGAAGTAATTCTGAAAGTGAAAGACGTTGCCGGCAACGAAGCAGTTTTCACTACGAAAATTTAGATTGACAAAGGACTATGTGACAAAGGACGAAAAAAAAGAAAAGTCTTTTGTCAAATAGTCAAACAGTCAAAAAAATCAAGTAACATGACACTCAACATTGGCGATAAAGCCCCGGCTTTTGAAAGCAAAGACCAGAACGGCAACACCGTTAAGTTAAGCGATTACCTGGGCAAAAAAGTGGTTTTATACTTCTACCCGAAAGATAATACCTCTGGCTGCACAGCGCAGGCCTGCAACCTCCGCGATAATTACAGCGTGCTGCAACAGGAAGGCTACGAGATTCTGGGTGTAAGCACCGACGATGAAAAATCGCATCAGAAGTTCATCAGCAAACAGGAGTTGCCCTTTACCCTGCTGGCCGATACCGATAAAGACATCGTAACCAAGTATGGCGTGTGGCAGGAAAAATCGATGTATGGCCGCAAGTACATGGGCACGATGCGCTATACCTTTGTGATCGATGAGGACGGGACCATTCAGGACATCATCACGAAAGTAAAAACGGCCGACCACGCCAGTCAGATTCTGAAAAAGTAATTATAAACGCAGCTGCCCTTTGGTACGCTGCGTTTTTTGTATATTTGACTATCCATTCGTAATTCTTAATTTCTAATTCATAATTAAAACCGTGAATCCACACAACAAAAGCATCGAAGAGCTGAACCAGATCGCGTCGCAGGTACGCCGCGACATCGTGCGCATGGTGCATGCCGTAAATTCAGGACACCCGGGCGGCTCCCTGGGCTGCACCGATTACATGGTATCGCTGTACTTTAAAGTAATGAACTATAGCACCGATTTTAAGATGGATGGCACCGGCGAAGATCTTTTCTTCCTTTCGAACGGCCACATCTCTCCGGTTTGGTACAGCACGCTGGCACGCGCAGGTTTCTTTGATGTAAAAGAGCTGGCCACGTTCCGCAAACTAAACTCCAGGTTACAAGGCCACCCGGCCACGGAAGAAGGTCTGGAAGGAATCCGTATTGCGTCAGGCTCATTGGGCCAGGGCTTATCGGTTGCTATCGGCGCGGCGCAGGCTAAAAAACTGAACAAAGACAACAGTCTGGTTTATGTGCTGATGGGCGATGGCGAAGTAGAAGAAGGCCAGGTGTGGGAAGCTGCCATGTATGCGGCGCACAACAAAATGGACAACGTAATTGCAACCATCGATAAAAACGGCCAGCAGATAGACGGCTCTACAGACCAGGTGTTAGGCTTAGGCGATTTAAAAGCTAAGTTTGAGGCATTCGGCTGGCATGTGCTGGAAGCAAACGGTAACAGCTTCGAGTCGTTGCTGCCTGCTTTCGACGAAGCCAAAGCTGCTTCCGGCAAAGGCAAACCGGTTATGATTTTGATGGATACCGAGATGGGCTTTGGTGTAGACTTTATGATGGGATCGCACAAATGGCATGGCGTTGCTCCGAACGATGAGCAGCTCGAAATTGCCCTGCAGCAACTGGCCGTAGAAAAAGCATCTGACTATTAATAACACAGCCTTCCGGTTTATAGGTACCGGAAGGTAAATCTTAACCTGGCTTTTGCGCGGGCTACATGGCAAACGAGCGTACTTTTATCAAGGGTTTATACTTTCTCCTGCTGATTTTATCGGTGGGAAGTATGGCTATGGCCCAGGATAAAAAGCCACAGCCCAAAACCCGCATTCTTTTTTTGCTGGACGCTTCCGGAAGTATGCTGGCCAAATGGGAAAACAGCGACCGCATGGAAATCGCTAAAAACATGCTGACTAACCTCGTGGATTCGCTGGACCGTTATAACAATGTGGAAGTGGCGCTACGGGTTTACGGGCACCAGCACGGCCGTGAGCGTAACGATTGCAAGGATACCAAACTGGAAGTGCCTTTTGCCGCCGAAAATGCTGTAACAGTAAAAAAGAAGCTGCAACAGATCATTCCCAGAGGAAACACACCGATCACGTATTCGCTGGAGCAGTCGGCCAACGATTTTCCGGAAGAGAAAAACGCCCGGAACGTGATCATTATGATAACCGATGGTATCGAATCCTGTGGTGGCGACCCATGTGCGACTTCGCTGGCTTTGCAACAGAAACGCATTTTCCTGAGGCCCTTTATCATTGGCATCGGCATCGAAGCACAGTACGAAAAGCAGCTGAGTTGCATTGGCCAGTATTTTAATGCAGCCGATGTAAAAACGTTTGAAAATGTACTTTCCGAGATTGTAACGCAGGCCCTCACCCCTACAACCGTTAGTGTAGAACTGCTCAACGACCAGGGAAAAGCAGAGGAAAGCAACACGAACATGACGTTCATCAACTCCCTGACAGGCTTGCCCGAGTATAATTATGTGCATTACCTTGATAGCAAAGGCAAAACTGACATACTGGATGTGGATGCGCTCATGCCCTACCATTTGGTTGTGAATACAGTGCCGCCAGTTGTAGAGCGCGACCTGCAGTTAAAGCCGGGCCAGCACAATGTAGTAAAAGTGAAAGCACCGCAAGGCGAGTTATACTTGCGGCAAAACGGGCCGTCGGCATACGGGCAACTTTCGGCGCTGGTATATAAAGCAGATGCTGATAGAGCCCTGAACGTACTGGTGTTCGGCAGCCGACAGAAGTACCTAACCGGCAAGTATGACCTGGAAATTTTAACCCTGCCCCGCACTTACTTAAAAGGCGTGGAGATAAAACAGGGACAGACCTATACCATTGATATTACGCCGCCGGGCCAGCTGGCTATTTCGTCGCAGATGCAGGGCTATGGCAGCATTTACGAACTTAGCGAAAATGGCCAACAGCGCTGGCTGTATAATGTACCGGAAGATAACAGTAAAATAAGCCTGGCACTTCAGCCGGGCAAGTATAGAATAGTATATCGCATTAAATCAGCCCAATCAAGTAAATTTACTGATGTACAGGATTTTACCATACGATCAGGGGCAACTACAACCGTAAAAATTTTCAACAGATAGATGAAAGACTTTCCGTATTCAGAAACAAAAGATACCCGTTCCGGCTTTGGCGCCGGTCTGCTGGAGCTTGGCCGTACCAACCCTAATGTAGTGGCCCTTTGCGCCGATTTAACAGGCTCGCTTAAAATGGACGCGTTTCAGAAAGAGTGCCCGGAGCGCTTTTTCCAGGTAGGTATTGCCGAAGCGAACATGATGGGCCTTGCCGCCGGTATGACCATCGGTGGTAAAATTCCGTTCACGGGTACGTTTGCCAACTTTTCTACGGGCCGCGTGTACGACCAGATCCGTCAGTCTATAGCCTATTCAGGCAAAAACGTAAAGATCTGTGCTTCGCATGCCGGCCTTACGCTGGGCGAAGACGGTGCCACTCACCAGATTCTGGAAGATGTTGGCATGATGAAAATGCTGCCGCACATGACCGTGATCAACCCATGCGATTTTAACCAGACCAAAGCCGCTACTATTGCCATCGCTGACCACGAAGGACCTGTTTACCTGCGTTTCGGACGCCCGGCGGTGCCTAACTTTACGCCAGCCGATCAGAAATTCGAAATTGGCAAAGCTGTGATACTGAACGAAGGAACTGACGTAACCATTGTTGCCACCGGCCACCTGGTTTGGAAAGCCATACTTGCCGGTAAAATTCTGGCAGAGAAAGGTATCTCCGCCGAGATCATCAACATCCACACCATCAAGCCACTGGATGATGCCGCTATACTTGCTTCGGTTGGTAAAACAAAATGCGTGGTTTCTGCAGAAGAGCACCAGTTAAACGGAGGCCTCGGCGACAGCATTGCCCAATTACTTGGCCGCCAGCTACCTACGCCACTCGAAATGGTTGGCGTAAACGATTCTTTTGGCGAGTCTGGCACGCCGGACCAACTGATGGAGAAGTATGGCTTAACCGAGCAGAACATTGTAGACGCAGCAGAGCGTGCTATGAGCAGAAAATAAGTTAGTTTTAAATCAACCTGAAGTATAAATAGAGGGCGGTGCGTTGGTATCGCCCTCTATTTTTTTAGTATACTTGTTATTGCACAAGATAAATCTGCTAACCAAAGCAACTTAAGTATACTTCCTGCCTGCGGGCAGCACCTTTTACAGTGGAAGACAAAGAGATTTTAGAAAAATTCGCGAACCCGGAAAGTCGTAATGTGGCTTTTAACCAACTTGTGCGCAAGTACCAGCAGAAAGTATACTGGCACATCCGCAAGATGGTGATCGACCACGACGATACTGATGACCTGACGCAGGAGGTTTTTCTGAAAGTATGGAAGAATCTTGAAAACTTCCGGCAGGATGCGCAGCTATTTACCTGGATCTACCGTATCGCCACCAACGAATGTTTAACCTTTCTGGCAAGTAAAAAACGGCGCTTCTTTTTACCTATAAACGATGTAGCCGCCGAGCTTTCCAAAAAGATCGATGCATCGGCCACTATTTCTGGAGACGAAATTCAGCTTAAGCTACAGAAAGCATTGCTGAAGTTACCGGATAAACAGCGGCTGGTTTTCAATATGAAATATTACGATGAGATGAAGTATGAAGAAATCTCGCAGGTACTGGGCACGTCTGTGGGCGCTTTAAAGGCATCTTATCACCATGCGGTAAAAAAAATAGAAGAATTTCTGAAGCAGGATTAAACTTTTGAAGCTCAGGTTCCTCTAACCATCAAGATTACAAGAAATGAAAAAGGATTTTAAGCTAAGCGAGCTGCCAAAGCACAACATTTACCAGGTACCGGAAGGCTATTTCGATACGTTGCCGATGCGTGTGATGGAACATACTGCTGGCGCTGTGCAGCAAAGGCGGTCATGGATTCCGGTAAGAAGTATGGTGAGGCTGGCGCTTGCCCCACTGTTGCTGTTACTTATTTTAGGAAGCGTATTTTTCCTGAACTCGGCTAAAGAACAACTGCCGGCCAGTGCCGAATTTGCTGCTTTACACCGAACCGATATTATAACTTACCTGAGCAGCAGCCAGGAAACCATTGAAAGCAACGATTTCGCGCAGCTTAGTGCCCTGGAAGACCATGACCTGGCAGCCGATTTTCTGAATGTAAGCCCCGAAGTTGCCGAAGAGGAATTAGAATACCACAACCTGAACCATATCGAATATTAATGCGCCCATGATACGATTAACCATACTTTTATTTCTTTGCGTTTTCTCCTTTTCTACTGTTGCTTCTGCGCAGGGCAATAAAAACAACGACCGCAGCGAGAAGGTAGAATCTGCTAAGATTGCGTACCTCACCGATAAAATGGAGCTGACCGCAGAGCAGGCACAGAAGTTCTGGCCAGTGTATAACGAATACCAGAACAAGCGCCGCGACATCGTGAACGCCTACCGCAGCGGCTACCGCCAGAATGTAGAGGAACTCACCGAACAACAGGCCAGAGTGCGCATCAACGAACTGTTTCAGGTACGCGAAAAAGAACTTGCGCTGGAGCAGGAATATGCAGCCAGGTACCAGCGCATCATCTCTAACAGGCAACTGATAAAACTGTACCGCGGCGAACGCGATTTCACGAAACTGCTGCTTAAACGCCTCGACGAATCCAGGGCAAATAATTAACAGCTTATTACCTAAAACAAAAGCAGCCGGTTCATATGAGCCGGCTGCTTTTGTTTTAGGTAATAAGCTGGTCCGAAAACTGCTTTATACCGCTTCCATCAGGAAATTGATATCGTCGCCGGCTTTGAACTCGATTGGTTTCTGGCCCTGCAGGAAAACCCGCATGGCTAACGGCCCCTGCAACTCAATTCTGTCGCCTTTTACGCGCAGCATACTTCCTTCGCGCAGGCCAACTACGGGTTGTGCATTGTGGTTATGAAACTCGGCAATACGGGTTTCGCGGGTTTCGCCCATGTGCGTGGAGTCTGGTTGCGGATCGAGGTAATGCGGGTTTATATTGAAAGGCACCAGTTGCAGCGCATCAAATGTTTTGACGTGCACAATCGGCATATCATTAGTTGTACCGATGGTTTTACCGGCTACGTTTGTTCCGGCGCTGGTACCTATGTAGGGCATACCTTTTTCTGCACGCTCCTGCAGCGGTTTTACTATTTTGTTCGCATAAAGCTGCCGTAGCAACAGGAACGTATTTCCGCCACCAATAAAAACAGCTTCGGCGTGCCGTACTGCCTGGTCCGGATTATCATACGCATATACGCCTGTTACGCTTATTCCCCATGGGGCAAATGCTTCCTGTACTTTGGCAGTATAAGCTGCATGCGAAATGCCGCCTGGCCTGGCATAAGGTATAAACAGGATGCTGCTTTTGCCCTGTAACAGTTCTTTTACTTGTTCTTCGGCGTGCTCCAGGTAGCCTGTGCCGTGCGTGGAAGAAGTACTGATTAAAAGTAAGTTTCTGTTCATACTTCAAAAGTATAGAATTTGGCTGAACAGCGGGAATTTAAAGTATGGAATTTGAAATTTTAGCGAGCCGGCAGGTATAAAGTATAAATTACAAAGGCTTACTACTATGTTTGGATAAAGCAGTATATTCAAATCCAAAACATTCGTTTAGCCAGCTAATTCTGGTATGTAAACGCTTAACGAATCTTGCTAAATTTAGTAAGTAAAGAATATTAACTAAGTACAAGACTGCTTATACGTGACTACTGAGTGCTGTGACAACAGACAGTTTCGACAAGTTAGCAATCTCAAGGTACATAAGCGATGCTTCTGCCGACGACCTCACAAGCCTCATGCACAAAACCGGCGGCGATAATTTCAAAAATAACCACAATACAATGACAGCAACCAATCAATCAATTCTAACAAAAGCAAACGAAGCCATTGCTAAAGGGAACTATGAAGAATTTCTTCAATACTGCACCGATGACACAAAATGGACTTTTGTCGGCGACCAAGTGCTAACCGGAAAAGAAGCTGTTCGTATTTGGATGTCGAATGAATACATTGAACCTCCTCAAAATGAGGTTAAACATTTAATTTCCGAGAAGGAATATCTGACAGTACTTGGATATCTGACAGTGATGAGAAAGAACGGAACACGTGATCAATTTTCTTACTGTGATGTTTGGAAATTCCGTGATGGAAAAATGGCTGAACTGGTGGCCTTTGTGATTGAATCGACTGACTTAAAAGATACCAAATTGTGAGGGTTAGCCCGTAACCTTTATTCTGCTTAAGAAATTGCTGCCAGCAATGTCTGTAGCTTATGGCGCGTTTATACTCAACACGCTAATCTTAATGCCAGTAAGAAGACTCGGAGCATCAAGACCTGAAAACACTTAATTCAATGAAAATAATCTTATACCTCGCTATACTTCTCCTCCTTTTCTCCTGCAACGAAAATACAGCTCTAACTGATGCTGAAACTGCAGAAAACGAACCGGCTACAGGGGTTACTTCTCCAGGCCATACTTCCGGCGCTTTGCCGGAAATAAAAAGCGAAGAGGCCATTAAAGCAGCGTATGCGGAAGTTGTATCGAAACTGAAAAGCGGAAGTATGGATTCTACCTCTTTTGGGTATGATTGCAACGGTGAAAAAAGCGGGCAGGTAACTTACTTTTCGGATAACGGGCAGCTGCGCCTGATACGGCATACTTACAATGCGTACAGCCATTTTTCTGCAATAGACGAGTATTTCCTGAAAAACGATTCGCTATACTTTGTGTTCAGCAAGCAGGTGGCCTGGAGCTTTGCAGATCAGAATAAAACCAAAGACAACGTCACCGAAAACCGGACTTACATTATAGGCAACAAAGCTGTAAAATGCCTTCAGAAGAAATATACGATCCTGGCTGATGCAAACGACGCCACCAAAGCAGAAACAAGTATGGGTGCTAATAAACAAGTTGCTTGTACATCACTAAACGCTGTAGCAAATGAGCTGGCACAACTCCTGGAACTAAGAACTAAGAACCCAGAAGCAAAAACCTGCCTGCCTGGAATTGTAACATGATTAAGCATTTTCAGCAGCAAAATAAAGTATAGATAATGTTTTAATATACAGTGTTTTTCTATCATCTGAAACGGTATATTAGTAGCGTTTAAAAACCACTCCACCTCAAAAACTTACATGAGAACAACGCTACTTTTACTGCTTCTTGCACTACTTACCACCACAGCCACCGCCCAGGAATCGAAAGTTAAGTATGGCTTTTTTGCAGGCGCGGTGCTGCGGTTAAACAGCTTCGATCAGCACACGAAAGAAGGCGTTACCTTTACTACAGTAAATTATCTGGGCTATGCGGCGGGCGCTAATGTATACTACCAACCGGCTCCTGTTTTCAGTTTACGGGGAACGTTGGGTTTACACCTGGAAGGCGATGAATTAAAGTTTTTTTCTCAGGAATTTAGTATAAGTGGTAAATTGGTTTCTACATTCCTGAGCACCGGCGTGCATGCTTTGCTAAAGCGAAACGAGCAATCGCGTTGGCAATTGGTTGCCGGCCTTACACCCTACTTCAGGTTAAACAGCGAAGACAATTCAGCTGGTACAGGCCTTCGTGCCTTCGATCTGGCTTCGGATCTGGGCGTAAACTATTCATTCCCTGTAAAAAGTGTACAGATCATGCCGGAACTAAGGTTTAGCCGAAGCCTTACCAATGCAGCAAGTGAGAACGGACTTGCCGGTATGCTAAACAGTTATTACCGCCACCGGCTAAGCTTTAGTGTGCACCTTGTTATATAGGCGTTTAGTTTTTAGAGCGATTTATACTTTAAAAGTCATTCCTGTAAATCAATAATTTAAAATCATCCCGAAGCACTTCTAAACCAATGTATCAACCCCATGAACAAATACGGACTCCACGGAAAACTAACTGCCACAGCAGGCAACACCGATAAACTGGCCGCTATACTACTGCAAGCGGCTAAACTGGTTGCTACCGCAGACGGCTGCCATGTATACCTGGTCAGTAAAGACGCTGCTACCGAAGATGCCGTGTGGGTAACCGAAGTATGGGATAGTAAAGAAGCCCACGACAACTCCCTGAAAGTAGCAGGCGTGCGGGAATTAATTGGGCAAGCTATTCCGCTGCTGGCTGGCCCGCCGCAGAAAGGACAGGAACTGGAAATATTGGGTGGCGCAGGTCTAAACTCAAGTTATTAAGTTAAAATTTTTAGAAGTTTTAACTTAAACCCGCTGTTGTTAGTATACCTGCCGTTGTTAGTGTTTTTACCGATAATCTAAACACCGGCTTTTGTGCTTGCTGGTGAAAACACGCTGCAAGGGCATGAGGTATTGGTTCTTTCAGCTTACAGAAATGCGCTTGTAAAACAATTTCCTACCCACTAGCTACACGCCATTTATACTTTACATCACTCCTTTTCTTTATTGATCGCCAGTTTCAGCTTGATCGTTTCGGCGTAGGGGTCCAGGGAAGTGTAATTGGTAAGGGCACGCACCAGACCTATACTTTTGAGATCGTATAAAAACCAAAGCTCTACATAAAAATTGTGCAGCCAGTACAGGTCTATTTTGCACCAGCCCCGGATACGGTGGTGCAGGTAATGGCCTTCTTCCAGAACGGATGCTGCCTGCAGGTGTGGCGGCAGCTGGTTAAATTCTTCAGCACTCATCTTCTCTTGGGTGTAATAAACAAAATGGCATTAAAAAAGGCTGCGCGGGGCAGCCTTTTAGTTAACGTACATATTGTGTTTTTGGTCTAGTTGAGATGCAGCGTATACATCTCGAACCGATGAGAAGCAAAACTCCAGTGCGAGGAAGAAGGATGAATTTCGATGCCATCTTCATCTGTAATGGTGATGGCATATCCTTCGCCCTGGTTCATGGGCTCCGTAAAATGCTTCACCGGGTAGACCTTTCCTGCTTCAATCCACTCTTCCGGTTCGAAAGCTGGCATCGACGCATCTACGCATTTTGCATAAACCGCCATATAGCTTGGGGGTACAAATAAATTAACCATGTATTCTAAACTTTTCAGAAAGATAAAAAATTCCTGGAAATCCGGAATTCCTAAAAGTACATTTTTATTTCTTAAAACAAGTATACAAACTACATTTCTGACACAAACTTATCTGTTGCCTGCATAAGCTTGCTGCCTGCTTGCTACTTATGTTTTTAACCAATTTTCGTGCTTTTTGTTTTCAGTTTCAAAAGCCTGGTCTTAAATACTTAACCACAATAACCTGAGCAGGTTGCTTATCTATTTTCCGGTTACGTGCGTACTACCTATACTGTCGTGTATCTCTACCAAAACCCGAAAACAAACTGAAAGCGTATGGCAACATTCACAGAAAATAAGCACACCACCCAACAAAAAACGTTTAGAGCGGCTCCTATGGTGTGGGGACTGAAAACCGTTTTTGTAAATTTATACTTTGTAGCCGAGCCCGATGGCTCCTGGGTCCTGATCGATGCAGGTGTGTATGGCTCTAAAACCAGGATCAAAGAGGCAGCTAACCAGATTTTTGGTTCTGATGCCCGGCCTAAAGCCATTCTTTTAACGCATGGCCACTTCGACCATATAGGCGCTGTAAAAGAGCTGGCCGAAGAATGGGATGTACCCGTTTATGCCCACCCCATGGAGCTTCCTTATTTAACCGGACGCTCCAGCTATCCGCCACCAGACCCAAGTGTAGGGGGCGGCATGATGGCCTATATGGCTTTTATGTATCCTAAACAACCGATCAACATCAGCCAATACTTAGAGTTGCTGCCGCAGGATGGTTCGGTGCCGGGCCTGCCAAGCTGGAAATGGGTGCATACGCCGGGCCATACACCCGGGCACGTGTCCTTTTTCAGGGAAGAAGACCGCACCCTGATTGCCGGAGATGCTTTTATAACCCGCAAAGGCGAATCGGCGATGGCCGTGCTGACGCAGGAACGTAAAGTGCATGGCCCGCCCATGTACTTTACCCCGGATTGGGCTGCAGCACAGCACTCTGTAGAAAAGCTGACCAGCCTGAACCCTGAAATAGCTGCTACCGGCCACGGACTGCCTATGACGGGCAACGAGCTTCGTTCGCAGCTGGATAGTTTGGTGAAAGATTTCTGGATGGTGGCTGTACCGGATAGCGGGCGTTATGTAAATGCGCCGGCCATAGCCGATGAATATGGCGTAGTGTCGGTACCGCCTGATAAGAGCAATACGGTACCTAAAGCCTTGGCTGTAGCCGGTGCTGTAACCCTGGCTGGTATTGCGCTGGCTGCCTTAAGTAAGCGAAACAAGAAAAATAGTAAAATAAAAAAGCAACGGCCTTACTCCCATAACCGTGTGATGCACACTACCCCCGTAGATTATGAAGACCCGTTGGCAAACACCAATAATTATCCTTAAAAAGAAAGAGCCGGAAGTATAAATTCCGGCTCTTTCTTTTTGTAGCTGTTTCTAAGATTTATGATTGGCACGGCCTGATCCGCTTTTCTTGCCTCCGCCGTCTTGTTTGTTTACAGTGGCCCAGGCACGTTTCTCTGCTTCTTCCTGGCTCAGCCCCTGCTTTTCATAAGAATCTTCGATGTGTTCGGCTTTGCGCTTTTGCTTGTCGGTATAAGCCGATTTATCTCCTTGTGGCATGGTATCCTCCTTTTTTAAAGTATAAAACAGCTCCTTAAAACTAAGAAGCCTATGGATGATTTGTACGAAAAAATCAAATTTACTATCTATCAATGCTCCCGCTTAAAACTATCAGGCGAAGTATAACCAAGCATTTATACTTTGCTGAACTTGATACCTGCTTACAGGTTTATACTTTTGCAACTCATACTACATTACACTATGAAAAGCATCTTTAACTGGAGTGGCGGAAAGGATTCGGCATTGTGCCTGCACCGCGTTTTGCAGGAAGGCAAGTATAAAATTGATACACTATTAACCACATTAAGCGGCACCAATAACCGTGTTACCATGCACGGCGTTCGCCAGGAACTATTGCAGCGCCAGGCCGAAAGTATAGGTTTGCCGCTTACGCAGGTTTTTCTGCCCGAAGGTATAGGGATGGAAACCTATGATAAACTTATGCAGGAGGCCCTTACACCGTTCATCCAGGAGCAAGTTACGCATGCCATTTACGGAGATATCAACCTGGAAGACCTGCGCCGTTACCGCGAAGAACAGTTAAAGAAGGCCGGCCTGGAAGCAGTTTTTCCGCTTTGGGGCTTGCCTACGCAGCAAGTTGTGCACGATTTTATAGCGGCCGGTTTTAAAGCAGTGGTGGTTTGTGTAAACGGCCGCATAGTGGACAGCTCGTTTGTTGGCCGTGAGCTGGATAATGCTTTCCTGAACGACCTGCCAGCCGGCGTCGATCCGTGTGGCGAAAACGGCGAGTTCCATACGTTTGTATACGATGGCCCTATCTTCCAAAATCCTGTAAAGTTTACCATCGGCGAAAAAGTGTATAAAACATACGGCACCCCAGCCCAAAACGAAGACAACTGCCATACCGAATCCTCAAAGCCAGTTTTTGATACCGGCTTCTGGTTTTGCGATCTGCTAACGTCGTAATACATTACCTGACTTTTTGACTTCTGGACTATTTGACAAAAGATCAAGTAATAAACATTAGATTTAAAAAAGTACAAATTTATACTTTGAAACATCTTTTATACTTTGAAGTTGTTCAGCATTTTCTAGCAAATCAAGATTCGCCGCCCTTGCTGTGTGTTTTCACCAGCAAGCACCTGTTCGTGAAAGTATAGTTTTCGGTGAAAACACCAACAACGGCAGGATAAAGTACAAGTGTATATTTCAGAACATCTTTTGTCCTTTGTCCTAAAGTCCTTTGTCGAGTTACGTGATTCGAAATACCTCAAGCAAATTAGCTACATTTGCAGCATGGTTTCGATGAGGCAATTATTTCTGCAGCATGTGGCGCAGACATCAGATTTCCCGCTGATGATGGAGATAGAGAAAGCGGAAGGTGTATACATGTATGGCACCAATGGGCAAGTATACCTGGATCTTATTTCCGGAATTGGGGTAAGCAACGTAGGTCACCGGCACCCGCGCGTGGTGAGCGCCATACAGGAGCAGCTCGAAAAATACATGCACCTGATGGTATACGGCGAGTTTGTACATGGCCCGCAGGTGCAGCTTTCCGAGGCTTTGCATCAGACCTTGCCGAAGCACCTCGATAATGTATACATTGTAAATTCCGGCACCGAGGCCGTGGAAGGCGCGCTTAAACTGGCCAAACGCTACACCGGCCGCACCGAACTTATCTCCTGTTATAATGCCTACCATGGCTCTACCCAGGGCGCCCTTTCGGTTAATGGCAGCGAAGGCTTCAAAAATGCTTTCCGGCCGCTGTTGCCCGATGTCCGCCACATCCATTACAATAAAATAGAAGACCTCGAACGTATAACTACCCGCACAGCCGCTGTTATTATAGAAACCGTGCAGGGTGAAGCAGGCGTACGCGTACCTGAAAACGATTACCTTAAAAAACTGCGCGCCCGCTGCACCGAAACCGGAACCCTTCTTATTCTGGATGAAATTCAATCTGGCTTCGGGAGAACGGGTACTTTCTGGGCATTCGAGCAATTTGGCATCGAGCCGGATATTCTGCTTTGCGCCAAAGGTATGGGCGGCGGCATGCCGATCGGGGCATTTATTGCGCCGCAGCATATTATGGCGGCTTTCAAAACCAACCCTATTCTGGGCCATTGCACCACTTTTGGCGGCCATCCGGTATCGTGTGTGGCCTCGCTGGCAACCATAAACGTAATAAAAGAAGAAAACCTGCTGGCTGGCGTGCAGGCAAAAGCCGACTTATTCAAGCAACTGCTTGTGCATCCGCGCATCAAAGCTATCCGTAACTGTGGTCTGATGATGGCTGCCGAATTCGAATCGTTTGACGTGCTGAAAGCTGTGATCGACAAAGCTATTGAGAGAGGCGTTTTAACGGACTGGTTCCTGTTCTGCGATAACTCCATGCGTATCGCCCCGCCCCTTGTTATCACCGAAGAGCAGATCAGGGAAGCCTGCCGTGTTATACTTCAGGTAATAGACGAAGCGTTGATGAGTCAGAAATTTGGGAAGTTAAAAAGTTAGAAAGTTAAGAGGTTAAAGAACTAAAAACCTAAAGCGTTATACGTGCTATACTTTTGGCGATGATCTCATACGTTGCTTATTTCAAAAACTTTCTAACTTCCTCACTTTATAACTTCCTAACTTCTTAACTAACTTCCCGTAAAAGCCGATTTATACCTCATGTACTAGTTATTCGTACAAATCTTCAACAGCTTTTATGGAAATAGCCCTTGTGCTAACATTACTGGCAATTGCTGTGGTCCTTTTTGCCACAGAAAAGCTGCCAATTGAGATCGTGACGCTCATTATGCTGATTATTCTGGCAAGTGTCCGTATCATAACGCCGGAGGAGGCATTTGCAGGTTTTTCCAGCGATTTCATCATCATCATTGCTGCCATTTTTATACTTAGCGCCGCCCTCGAAGAAACTGGTATTCTGGACTTTGCCGTCGTCCGGCTGGCCAGGTTGGCCCAACACAGTGCCGGCTTAATGCTTTTTATCGTGATGCTGGTGACAGGTTTTGTATCGGCTTTCATGAACAATACCACCGTTACGGCCATGTTCCTGACGCCCCTTATCGGCCTCTCGAAACGCATTAGCCAAAGCCCTTCCAAATTACTGATGCCCCTTGCCTACGCCTCCATATTGGGTGGTACGTGTACGCTCATCGGCACATCAACTAACGTTGCCGTAAGCGGTTACATTGCAAAAGCCGGTCTGGAGCCGGTTGGTTTATTTGAGATTTCAGGTATTGGCGCTATTATCTTTATTGTTGGCATTATTTACATGCTCACGATAGGCAAACGCATCCTTCCGGACCGCGACGACCAAGAACTAACTGAAGAATACAAACTAAAAAAATACCTGACCGAGATTGTGGTAAAAGAAGATTCGCCACTGGTCGGGCAGTTGGTGGTAGCGTCTGACCTGACGCTGCTGGGCTTCCGGATGCTGAACATCATTCGTGGTAAAGATAATTTTCTGCCGGATTTCCGAACCCGTATACTTGCCAACGATGTGCTGCTGGTAGAAGGCGACCTGGACAACCTGATGAAGGTAAAGGAAACTAAAGGCATTGATATTCTGGCGGATGTAATGCTGGAAGAAGATTTACAAACCGAAGGTATTCGCCTGGCGGAAGTACTTATTCTAAGGCAATCGAACCTGTTGGGGCAAACTGTAAAAGAAGCAAATTTCCTGCAACGCTTTGGCCTGGTGGTTATTGCCATCTCCCGGCACGGAGAAACATTACGTTCCAAAATCGGAAGTATACGTTTGCAACTTGGTGATATGCTGCTGGTACAAGGCTCTTCTGACCGGCTGAACCAACTCCGTAACTCCAATAACATGGCCCTTTTAGATGAATTTGAGCCGGTGCTGTTCAAAAAAAGAAAAGGCGCTATCACCTTATCGGCATTTATACTTGCCATTCTGGCCGGCACACTGGGTATACTGCCACTATCTATTGCTTTTCTGCTGGCTGCCATCCTGACCATTCTTTTCCGTTGCATCAGTTCCGAGAAAGCCTATAGCGCAATCGATTTCCGGTTGCTGGTACTCATTGGAGGTATGACGGCCTTCGGTACTGCCATGGAAAACTCCGGTGCAGCCGATTTTCTGGCTGGCGGCATCGTGGATATTATGGGCGGGCTAGGTAAAATGGGCGTACTGGCTGGCTTTGTGCTGCTTACTGTTATACTTACCCAACCCATGTCGAATGCGGCGGCCGCGCTTGTAATTGTGCCTGTAGCCTTAAAGGCTGCCGTAGGCATGGATGCCGACCCGCGTACGTTTGCTATTGGCATTATGCTGGCGGCCTCTATCTCGTTAGTTACGCCATTCGAGCCGGCTTGTATTCTGGTATATAGCCCGGGCAAATACCGCTTCTGGGATTTTATAAAAGTAGGCTTCCCGCTTACTATCATCTTACTGGCCGTTTTATTATTGGCTATTCCTATCTTCTGGCCTTTGTAAGATTAAAGTTAGTACCAAGTATAAACACCAAGCGAGAGAACAAATGGCTGTTCTCTCGCTTGGTGTTTATACGATAAGTAAATTCTGAGATTTGTAAAGCTGTGAAGGACTCGTGTAGGCAGTGAAGAGATAAAACTTAAACAGTTCTTTTATTCTGGTCCATTTTCCAGAACCCACGGCAGATAGCAATCAAACTCAATCTGGACAAGTCCTTCCTTCTCTTTGAATGGTGTTAAGGAATTACCATGATGAAAACCGATATAAAAATTGTCCGTGATTTTTTCTTAAATCAGTTGAATATCCTCCATTTGGGAAGGGTATGGAGCAATCTTTTCCTTTGAAGTCGCCTTTGAAATGAAACCAGCCATTATAGTAGTGGAGCCCGCATTCAAGTTTCACAAATTCGCTAACGTCCACTTCTTTCTTATAGTCAACTCCGAGTTTGCCTAACAATTCCTTTATTTCCTCTGGAAAAACCGTTTCTCGTTGCTCAATAAAGTTTCTGCAATAGCTACAACCGCAGCTTTCGGCACCCGATTTGTCCATTTCCAGATATGTTTGCTCGGTCAATTCTTTATCAGAATAGAACTCCCAATCTTGATAGGTAACCAAAGTTTCTTCCATTGTATAAAATACCTTAGCTACCAACTGACATACAGAAAAAGGGCCGAGAAAAGTATACTTACAAGGGCAGTTAAAGTGGCGGTTTTGCTTAAGCGTTTGATGTGGCTTTTCTGGCTCAGCGTAATGGTAACGCGTTTATAGCGCAGGTACAGCGAAAAAATAATGAGCGCAAGTATAAAACTGATAAACCAGAAAGCGCCGAACCGCGCTACAAATTCAAGGGGCAGTTGTTCGCTTGTCTGCTGAAGTATAGCCGTTTGCTTTACCAGAAAAAAGGAGGCAAGCAGGTGCAGCAACATGCCATATCCCAGAAATAAAATAACGGTACGCAGGTGCATGCTTTTCATGCGCAGGTTAGTAGTTAAAGAATGTCTGGGAATCCAGTTTAATCGCCTCTCTGGAAAGGCCGTCTTTTACGCCGGATGATATTTTGCGCACCAGCATCCCTACAATCGATTTACGGAAGCCCAGGCGGGTGGCCATTGTTATACAAAAATCCATTTCCTGTTCGTCTACAATGCCATCGGCCAGCATCATTTCCACCAGGTCGTAGATCTGGTCGAAACGTTCCGAATCGTTGGTAGGCAGTTGAGGCTCAATTTTACTTGCGTTCGAAAGCAGGTGTTTTACATCGTCTGGTTTAAGCCCGTGCCGTATCCCGATCGAAACGATATACTTCATTTCTTCCGCATCCAGGTGACCGTCTATCTTGGCCAGGGCACCCAGATTTTTGATATGGCTTTTCAACTTCTTTGTTTCTTCACTTTCAAAAAAACCAAACATATTTTGCCTCTCTTTATTAAAATACAGTAATTACATTGCATCGGGCCTGTAGCCAACGGGCTGCGGCTTCAGGTTCAAACATACTAAAAAGCTGCCAAAATAGGTATACCCCTGTTTACCTCCGAACTCCTACGATGTTATCTTTGCTACACATACGGTTTTCGATATCTAAGGGCGGTCAGCTTTTGTGTTTTTTTTATTTTAGATAGAATGTTATACTAATGTACTGATTTACAGAAGAAATACACAAAGCGCTGAAAAGTATGGCAGGCTTTTAAAACAACTCGCGCGCTTCTTCTGTACCTTAGGCTATACAAATTGACAACAATGAAAAGAATCGGAATTTTTACTTCTGGCGGCGACTCACCGGGTATGAACGCCTGCATACGGGCTGCCGTGCGTACGGCCGTGTACAAAGGCATCGAAATATACGGTATCAGACGCGGCTATAATGGGATGATCAAAGGTGATATTTACAAGATGGAATCGCATTCTGTGAGCAATATCATTCAGAAAGGCGGCACCATTTTACGCTCTGCCCGCAGCAAAGATTTCATGACGAAGGAAGGCCGCCAGGAAGCCTACAACCAATTACAGAAATTCGGGATTGAAGGGCTGGTAGCCATTGGCGGCGACGGTACTTTTGCAGGCGCTAACACATTTTATGAAGAGTTCGGCATCCCAACCATCGGCGCACCCGGCACCATCGATAACGACCTTTTCGGCACCGATTATACTATTGGCTACGATACGGCTGTAAATACCGCTTTGGATGCAATAGATAAGATAAGGGATACGGCAGACAGCCACGACCGTGTTTTTTTTATTGAAGTAATGGGCCGCGACTCGGGTTATATTGCCATCCCCTGCGCTATTGGCGGCGGTGCCGAAATTGTGATGATCCCGGAAACGAAAACCTCGATAAACGAAGTGGTAGAAACGCTGCGTTCAGGCTGGAGCCGTTCCAAAACCTCTTTCATCGTTATTATTGCCGAAGGCGACGACGAAGGAAATGCCACTGAAGTAGCTGCCCGCGTACAAAAAGAACTGCCCCATATGGATGCCCGCGTAACGATACTGGGCCACGTGCAGCGTGGAGGCGCCCCCACCGCTGCCGACCGTATGCTGGCCAGCCAATTGGGTATTGCCTGCATCGATGGCTTACTGGAAGGCCGGAAAAACGTAATGGCCGGCGTCATCAACTCCAGGCTAACTTATACTTCGTTTACCGATACCATTACCAAAGACAAACCCATTAACCCGGCTTTCCTGAAGATGGTGGATATACTTTCAGTTTAAAAGTTTGAAAGTTGAGAAGTTAGAAAGTTACTGGATTGAAGTACTTACCTGAGAAGTATGAATTTATACTTCTCAGGTAAACTTTAGCAGGACAACTTTAAACGTATATAATACATTGTGTTTTTTATGTATCATGTATTTTAAATCAATAGATTTTTAAATTAAAGTCTTGTGTCTGATATCCTGATACTAGAGTCCTTTTACTTACTTTAGCTTGTTCTGCTTTTTATAAACGCCCTTATCTCTTCGAGTTGGTTGGGGTGGAACCAGGTATAATCCGGGTATTTATGAAACCAGGTAAGCTGCCGTTTGGCGTAACGGCGGCTGTTTCGTTTTAAAAGCCGGACGGCTTCGGCCCAGTCATACTTGCCTTCCAGGTAATCGAATATTTCTTTGTAGCCTACGGTTTGCAGCGCGTTATGAGACCGGTGCGGGTAAAGCGCTTTTGCTTCTTCAAGTAAACCATTTGCCAGCATCTGGTCCATGCGGGTATCGATCCGGTTATACAGTTCCGTTCTTTCGCGGTTCAGCCCGATTTTAATGATATTGAAAGGCCGCTCCTGTTTTTCCTGCAACCTGAAGCCCGAGTAAGGCTTCCCGCTGGCCAGGCATACTTCCAGGGCCCGCATGACGCGTTGCGGGTTGGCTTTATCTACCGTCGCAAAATAGAAGGGGTCCAGTTGCTGCAGTTGCGCGAGCAGGGGTTCGAGGCCTTCGGTCTGGTAAAGCTGCGTTAGTTGCTCGCGCAGTTCCGGGCTTACTTCCGGCATTTCGTCCATGCCTTCGCAAACGGCGCGTACATACAAACCCGAGCCTCCGGTAAGTATAACCAGGTCATGTTTCTGGAACAGCTCATCCAATAAGCTCAGCACCTCCTGCTCGTAAGCACCGGCATTATATTCCTCGGTTATCTGGTGGCTGTCTACAAAATGATGGGGTATACCTTGCTGCTCTTCGGGGTTGGGCTTGGCCGTTCCGATGTTCATTTCTTTGTAAAACTGCCGCGAGTCGGCGGAAATTATTTCGGTGGCAAACTGTTTGGCCAGCGCCACGCACAAATCCGTTTTACCAACAGCAGTCGGGCCAACCACTACAAGCAAGTGCTTTTTTAACTGCTGATCTTCCATTTCAATTTTTCTGGTACTATTTAAAAGTATAAATAAAGTGGGCAATCCCAGCGCTTCAATATTTTATGCATTATGCACAATTACCCTGGCTTCTGCCCTGTTCTACTGCCTTAAAACCGGTACTTACTTGTCTTAAGTGGGATTATCTTGCAAAATAACATGTTATTTCGTAAACTGTGATGCTACAACCGGCTGATCCGGCTCCAATACAATTAAGTACCAAACAAATGCCATATACGTCTAACAGGCAAACCCAAGAGCAGACCAACCTGCAGGCAGCATCGTTGCTGCAGTTACTTGTGCAATTTGCTAACCCACAACATGGGCTTATACTTGCAACACCTGCCGGCCAGTGCACAGCAGCCCATACACACCCCCTGGCTTCCCTGCAAAGTATAGCAAGCACTAGTACTCATCTGAAAGAGCTGTTAGGCCTGAACGAAGCGCAGTTCGAGAAATTTTCAGAAGCGGTAGAAACGCAAAAACAGGTTAGCGGCAAACTGCAGGCGCACCAGCTCGCCTATACCTGCCGGTTGCTGCAGCACGAAGGCCAGACACATATCTGTGCTGAGTTTTGGGATGAAATGGCCGAACCGGAAACCGCCGCCAGCGAAAGTTATAAAAGCGTTTTCGAGAACAGCACCGAGCCACAATTTATACTTAGCCTGCAAGGCAATTTCTTGGATGTGAACCGCAAAGGGCTTGGCCTGATCGATGCTTCCAAAAAACAGCTGGTCGGCCAATCCATTTTCAAGAATTTTAAGCTGAGCCTTTTTGAGCGTGTAGCTCTTAAAGCACAGTTAAAACAGGTAGCGCAAGGCGCCGTTCAGAAATTTGAATGGTGGATACGCGACAAAGACCAGGACCTGCTGCCCATTGAAGTAACGCTGCAGAAAGGCACTTTCGAAGGGCAGGAAGTTATCCTTGGTGCTGCCAAAAATTTAATTGAAGTGATTGATACCGAGCAGGATATACGTTTCAGAAACCACCAGCTGGAGTTTGTTAATTACCTGATCACCAACCTTTCTACCTCAGACAGCCAGCAGGAAGTGTTAACTTTTACGCTAAATGAGCTGTTGGGCAAAAGTGATGCCGAAGGCGGTTCGGTGTATACCTACAGCAGCGGCGACAAAAAACTAGCCCTTACCTACTCTACCGGTAAAACCGAGACCATGCCCTTGCCGGAGTTTGCAACGCTGCCCGCCCAAATTGCCGCCCAGGTTGCTTCTTCCGATAACGCAGGTGCCACAAGCGCTATTGCCGCTCTGCTGAACAGCGAACTGCAAAAACGGCTCTTTATCGTGCCCATTACCACAGATCAGAATTTACTGGCGCTGCTTGTACTTTGGTCTGCAGACCAGCCCAGGTTAACACATTCGTTTAATGCGCTGCTAAATTTTATAGGCAATACGGTGGGTACTTATATTGCCCGCCACCAGCTGCAGCAGCAACTCACCAGCACAGAAGACAAGTATAAACTGCTCTTCGAATCATCTTACGACGCTATACTTTTGTTTAAAGATGGAGTCGTAGTGGAGTTTAACGATAAGGCACTGGAGCTTTTCCGTTGCACCCGCGAAGACCTGCTCAATAAATCTCCTTCTGCTTTCTCTCCTGAATACCAACCGGACGGTACCCGCTCTGATGAAAAAGCAATGCAGATGATGCGCGACGTAATCGAAACCGGCGTCCCTTCTACGTCAGAATGGCTCAATATCAGGAAAGACGGCACCCCCCTGGATTCTGAAATTACGGTAAGCCGCATCCTGATAGACGGAGAATATTATGTACAGGCCTTTAAACGGGATATCACACAGCAAAAAACAATTAAACGTGCCAAGCACCAGGAAGAAGTTGTAAACGAATCGATTGCTCAGTTCCGCAATTTCCTTGACAAAGTTAACCTGGTACATTACAGCCTCGACCGCGAGGGTACAATTGTATATGCCAACGATTTTTTCTGTAAGTATACTGAGTACTCGCTGGAAGAACTGTTAGGCAGAAATTTTTATGAGTTACTGGTTCCGGAAGTTGACCGTGCCTATCGCCGGCAGGAGTTCAGGAAGGTGATGGAAACCAAGGAAATGAACTCGTATTACGAACGCGACGTGGTTACAAAATCCGGCCAGATCAAGACCATCCGCTGGAATTGCATGATCGAGTATAATGCCGAAGGCGAAGTGGCCGGCCTGACCAGCGTAGGCAAAGACATGACCGATAAACGCGTTGCCATGGAGGCCCTGAAGGATAACAAAATCCGCCTGCAGGACCTCTTCGACAACGCCCACGACCTTATCCAGAATATATCAGCAGACAATAAGTTTATATTCGTTAACAAAGCCTGGAAGGAACGCCTGGGCTACAACGATCAGGATATAGAGTCGCTGACGCTGAACGATATTGTGCACCCGTATTACAAGGCCAAGCTTATTTACCAGCTGCGTAACCTCTACAAAGGCGAAAATGTAAATAAGATTGAGACCGTATTCCTGACCAAAGCAGGCAAGCCGGTACACCTTATCGGAAGTATAAACTGCAGCTGGCAAGACGACCGGCCAGTGGCTACACGCGCTATTCTGCACGATATTACGGACCGTATCAAAGCCGAGCGCCTCCAGAAAGTATATTATAGTATTGCGAACCTGGCCATCAGCAGCAAAGATCTTAACTCGCTTTACTCGGCCATACATCGCGAGCTGAGCAAGATCATCGAAACCCGTAACATTTACATTGCCCTCTGCGACGAGGACCGCGAACGCCTGAACTTTGTTTACCTGGTTGATCAGTTTATCGATAAATCATCGCAGGTGCAGGTTAGCCGGCCTTTTTCGGATGGCTTATCCGAGCATATCATCAAAACAGGCAAGCCGCTGTACATGCAAAAAGAAGAACTGCTGCAGCTGGCCCACGATGAAAATTTTACGCTTTACGGCGCTGTGCCGGAGGTTATACTTTGCTCGCCCCTTGCCATCGGTGATCTGATCATCGGGGTAATTACCCTGCAGGATTACCACAACCCGGACGCCTATGTACACAGCGACATTGAGATCCTGCACTTTATTTCGAACCAGGTAGCGCTTGCCATTGGCCGTAAACGCGACGAAGAACAGATAAATAACCAGAACGCCCGCCTGAATGCGATCTTTGAAAGTGGCTCGCACCATATGTGGTCGGTAAACCGGGAGTTTGTACTTACCTCATTTAACCGCAACTTCGGAAGTGCTTTTGAGGCCAGAACAGGCAATATGCTGGTACCGCATGCGCACATGGATGGCGAAAGCCTGCTGCATTTTCACCAAAATTCGTTTGAGTTCTGGAAAGAAAAGTATGAACAAGCGTTTCAGGGCAATCCGCAGCACTTCGAAGTTTATGTGAATGAGCCTGAGAGCTGGCGCGAAGTATACCTGAACCCGATTTACCACGAGGACGGTACCTTTGATGAAATTTCAGGTATTGCGCTCGACATTACAGAAAAGAAACACTCGCAACTGGCGCTTTCTAAAAACGAAGAAAAATTCCGCCAGATCTTCGAGTCCTTCCAGGATGTGTACTACCGCACTTCGCTAACAGGTATACTGGAGTTGATCAGCCCTTCTATATACCAGCAGTTTGGCTACAGACCGGAAGAAGTATTGGGCCAGAACACGGCCATGCTGCACGTGAACCCGGACGACAGAAAGGTCATGATGCAACGCCTGCTGGAGCATCCTAATTTCCGGGACATGGAACTGGAGATGGTTACCAAAGACGGTACGATCAAAACCATGTTGCTTGATGCCCGCCTGGTGTACGATGCCGAAGGTACTCCGATAGCAGCCGAAGGGGTAATCCGGGATGTTTCGGAAATTAAAAAGATACAGAACGACCTGGTAAAATCGAAAGAAGAAGCCGAAAACCTGCTGAAAGCCAAATCGCAGTTCCTGGCAAACATGAGCCACGAGTTGCGTACGCCAATGAACGGGATCATCGGTATGATCGATCTGCTGACCCATATCAATACAGACCCTGAACAAAGCGAGTACATCGATACGCTCCGCAAATCATCGGATGCATTGCTGGCTATTCTGAACGATATCCTTGACTTATCCAAGATGCAGGCGGGCAAGCTGGTGCTGCACGAAACAAGTATAGACCTGCACGAAACGCTGGGCAAAATACACGCCCTGTTTGCAAACCGTGCCCAGCAGAAAGACCTGACCTTTACCTACCAGATCTCTCCGGAAACGCCGCGCCACGTATATACCGACGAAACCCGCTTGCTGCAGGTACTGTCTAACCTTACATCCAACGCCATTAAGTTTACCAACGCCGGCGAGGTAAGTATAAAAGTTGATTGCAAGCCTTTGGGCAATGAAAAATTTGTGTTGCAGGTGCGCGTTAAAGACTCCGGCATCGGCATAACACCAGAAGACCAGCAGCTGCTCTTTACCGATTTTACGCAGCTCGATAACTCATCAACCAAAACGTTTGGCGGCACCGGCCTTGGGCTTGCTATTTCCAAACAGTTAACCAACCTGCTGGGGGGCGATATTGGCGTTATGTCTGCGCCGGATACAGGTAGCATTTTCTGGTTCGAGATACAGGTGCGCGAGGCCAGCTCCGTTGAAATTGAAGCACAGGAACAGCGCCAGCAAAAACAGGCAGCTGAGGTGGTGGCACTCGAAAACAGCCCGCATGTATTATTGGTTGATGATAACCAGATAAATCAGAAAGTAGCCCAGAAACAACTCCAGCGCCTGAGTTGCACCGTTGATATTGCATCCAACGGTTTTGAAGCCATCGAGCTGGCCACTGCCAATAAGTATAATATTATATTTATGGATATCCAGATGCCGGAAATGGACGGTGTAACGGCTACCGGCATCATCAAAGAAAAGCTTGGTACTGCCTGCCCGCCTATTGTAGCCATGACGGCTTACTCGATGAAAGATGATGCCGAGAAATTCATGAGCCAGGGCATGGACGATTATGTATCGAAACCCGTAAAAAGTGCGGACCTGCATGCCATACTCAGCAAATGGCAGGAAGACAGCTGGTACCACCAGGAAGAAGAACAGGAAGCAGAACCTGCGGCAGCCATTATAGACCTGGACGTGCTGGACCAGTTGAAACAGATCGGAGGCGATGAGTTTGCCAGGCAGCTGTATGAAGAGTTTGAAGTAGAAGCCGCCGAACTGCTCGAAGAAGCCAAAAAAGACATGCAGGCACAACAATACAACAGTATTTTGAGTACATTGCACCAATTAAAAGGTACAGGCTTTACCTTGGGCATTAACCTGATGGCAGAGCTTGCCAAGCAACTGGAGCACGATATCAAACTAGAGAAATTTGATTCGGTAGAGCACAACTTTACCAGGCTGCTGGCAGAATACGATAATTACCGTAACGCTTTTAAAGAAATAATTATTTAGCAACCCTCAACCTATATGGCAGAAAATAAAACGATCCTGATTGCAGAAGATAGCTCTGTGATCCTGAATTTGACAAAGAAGATCCTGGAATTACAGAACTACAAGATCCTGACGGCCAAAAACGGCGGCGAAGTTCTGAAGCAGGTAGAAGCGCATAAGATAGATGCTATTCTGATGGATTTGAATATCCCGGTAAAGAATGGCATGGATTGCACCCGCGAGATAAGAGCGCACGAGAACAAGACCATTGCTGGTATTCCGATCATTGCCGTAACCGGTAATGCAAACAACTACTCCATGGAAGATTTTAAGGAAGCCGGCATTAACGACTACCTGCCAAAGCCGCTTGATTTCGACATGCTGGTACAGACCGTAAAAAAATACACAGTAGAAAAGGAATAGATGGAGCTAAAGTATACTCGACCATTTTTAAACAAACTTGAGGATATTTTTGCAGAGTCGGATTTTGTATTGCGCTACGAGAAGGGCAATTTTAAAGCCGGATACTGTTTGCTGAAGGATATGAAGGTGGCTGTAGTAAACAAATATTACAGCCTGGAGGGCAAAATAAACTGCCTGTACGATATCCTGAGAACTATTTCGGTGGATGAAACACTCCTGAGCAGCAAGAACAGACAACTCTACCAGGAAATCCGTAACCTCAATCAGAATTAATTGAAAGTAACATTTCTAGGCACTGGCACCTCGCAGGGCGTACCCGTTATCGGGTGTGACTGCGAGGTTTGTCGTTCTGTGGATTACCGCGATAAACGTCTGCGCGTATCGGTGCATTTGCAGGTAAACGGCAAAAGTATCATCATCGATTCGGGCCCCGATTTCAGGCAACAGGTGCTGCGCGAGCGCATTAAAACGCTGGATGCGCTGGTTTTTACCCATGAGCACAAAGACCACACCGCCGGCCTGGATGATATACGTGCCTATAATTTTACCCAGAACAAGGATATGCCGCTCTTTGCTGAACAGCGCGTACTGGACCAGCTGCAACGAGAGTTTGCTTATATTTTTGCCGATTTCAAATATCCCGGTATCCCGAAGGTAGAACTAAACCCCATCAGTACAGCTCCTTTTAAAGTGGAAGGTGTGCCGTTTATCCCGATCCGGGTGGATCATTACAAGCTGCCTATACTTGGTTTCCGGGTAGGCGATTTCACCTATATCACGGATGCCAACAAGATCTCAA
The DNA here is from genome assembly GCF_003284895.1 of Pontibacter arcticus. Lineage (GTDB taxonomy): Bacteria > Bacteroidota > Bacteroidia > Cytophagales > Hymenobacteraceae > Pontibacter > Pontibacter arcticus. The sequence continues at coordinate 658,078 of NZ_QMDV01000003.1, read as the reverse complement.
AAGAGGAAAAGCAAAAGATACGGGGCTCTAAAGTTGTGGTGCTGAATGCTCTGCGCAAAGAACCGCACATCTCCCACTTCTCGTTGCAGGAAGCCGTAAACCTGCTGGAAGAATTGCAGCCCGAACGTGCATACCTGACCCACATCAGCCACCTGCTTGGCCAGCACCGCGAAGTAGAACTAGAACTCCCCGATTTTATACGCCTGGCCTATGACGGGCTACAATTGGAGTTATGAGTTACGAGTGCCGAATTATGAATTAATCTATTCGCATTTATACTTTCATTTTGTTCAATCCCGAAAATTCGTAATTCGTAATTCGTAATTCGTAATTCGTAATTCTAAAAAAGTGCATCAGAACTACTACTTTATACGGCAGCTTTCGGAGGCACTAAAACCTGCCTTACTTGGCAAAAAGATCGTCACAGCCTTCAGCCAGAACAAAGACGAACTTATACTTGGTTTTGCCGGTCAGCACCAGGAATTCTATATCCGTGCACTACTTACTTCACGCTTTAGTTCGCTTTCTTTTCCGGATGTATTTAACAGGGCAAGGGCCAACAGCGTGGATCTGCTTGAGGATATGCAGGGCCATACCGTGGAGGATGTAGTGCAGCACCTGAACGAGCGCAGCTTTTACCTCCGGCTTTCGGGAGGCATGCAACTACTGTTCAAGTTATTCGGAAATCGCTCTAACGTGATATTTTACCAGAACGGCGAGCCACCTGAGCTTTTTCAGAACAAATTCGGCAGCGACGCCGACCTGGACCCTGAGCAGCTTGACCGGGCCATTCCGCAGCATTACGAAGCCTTTGTAGCCGCTGGCGGCGATCTGCGCAAACTTTACCCAACCTTCGGGGAGTTGCCGAATTTATACTTGCAAGAGCAGCGCTACAGCCAGCTCGACCTGGAACAGCAATGGGAACTTGTACAAGCCTTGCTCGATATTTTAGAAGCACCAACCCAGTATTACATCATCCGCCTAAACGGGAAGTTACGGCTCTCGCTTTTGGAGTTAGGCACGGTAGAACATACTTTTGCGCATCCGCTGGAGGCCTTAAACGCTTATACCCGCTATTATTTAGCTGAAACCGGATTCCAACAACAGTATGAGCAGGCCAGCCAGCTTCTTTCCAGGAAACTGCAGGTTACGCAAACCATCCTGCAGCAAACCGAAACCAAACTGCAGGAGCTGCGCCACGACCGCTCGTACCGCCAGAACGCCGACGTGATCATGGCCAACCTCACCAACATTCCGGCCCGGGCCAGGCAGGTAGAACTCTATGATTTTTACACCGATCAAAACCGGATTTATACTTTAAAAGAAAGCGAAACGCCGCAGAAATTCGCCGAACGCCTTTACCGGAAAGCCAAAAACCAGCACGTAGAAGTAACCCAGCTGGCCGAAAAAGCAGAGCGGAAACTGGAGGAAGTGATTGTTCTGGAGGATGCCCTGCAGGCTTTGGCAGAAGTGAAAGATTTCAAGCAAATGAAAGCATACCAGCGCGAGTATGAACATTTGCTTTCCCAGAAGCAGCAGGCGCAGCAGGAAATTCCGTTCCGGGTGTTTGAGGCCGAAGGCTTTAAGATACTGGTTGGCAAAAGCGCCAAAAACAACGACCTGCTCACGCAACGCCATACGCACAAAGATGATTTATGGCTCCATGCCAAAGATGTGTCCGGCTCGCATGTGGTGATCAAACAAAAGGCTGGCAAAACCATCCCTGCCACTGTACTCGAAAAAGCAGCCCAGCTTGCCGCCTATTACAGCAAACGCAAAACCGATTCGCTTTGCCCTGTGCTGTATACGCCCAAAAAGTATGTGCGCAAACCAAAAGGTGCTGCGCCTGGCTCCGTAGCCGTAGACCGTGAAAAAGTTATACTTGTAAAGCCCGAAAACCCCTTCGAACGGCTGCATTAAAACTGGTCACTGATTTACTCCCTTTGTAATCAGAAATACAAAGTATAAAACCGCCTTAAAACGCAAAAAGCCCTATCCGTTAGAATAGAGCTTTTTGTTTGTGCGCGCGGGGAGATTCGAACTCCCACACCCGAAGGCACCACCCCCTCAAGATGGCGTGTCTACCAGTTTCACCACGTGCGCAGGTAACATGTGAATGCAAAAGTAGATACCCCAAACGATATATGCAACCACTAACTGCTGCTTCCGGAAAATAAGTTGCTTATCCTGGTGTCCGAAAGTATAGATGCCTCAATAAATTTAAATTTTAAAAGGATATTACAGAACCTTATGTTGTTATCGTGATGTTACTCCCTGTAACTAACCCGGTACTTAGAATGGTTATCCGATGTGTAAATCAGCGTTTATACTTGCTGCTAACCTCTTCAGTTTCTGAACATTTATACCTGGTTCCTGATTATATACTAAGTAGCACTTTTACATACTGCCACACCGAACCGGAAACTGTATGAGCATCAAAATAAAGGGATTATCTAAAACCTACGGCAAAAAACCTGTATTGCAGGAGCTTAATTTAACGATAGAAAAAGGCCAGTGCTACTGTTTGCTCGGTAAGAACGGGGTTGGCAAAAGCACTTTCCTGAATTGTATTTTAGACTTGGTGAAGCCCGATGCAGGGTCAGTTAACCTTTTAGATAAAAATTACAGCCAGCACGGCTACGAAATAAAGCAGAACCTGGGCGCACTTTGCGAAGACAACCCACTGATCGAAGAATTTACCGGCCTGGAGTACCTCAACTTTGTAGCGAAACTTTACCGCCTGCCAACTGCCGAGGCAAACGAGCGCATCAGCAGCTTAACCAAATACTTTTTCTCGGACCAGGAATCGCTGCAAAAGAACATGGCAGGCTACTCTACCGGCATGAAAAAGAAAGTTGGCATTGCTGCCGCCATACTTCACAAACCCGATGTACTGCTTTTAGATGAGCCTTTCACGGGCCTCGACCCAATTGCCGCACAGCTTTTAGTGCAACTTATCCGCAGCTACCGCAACGCTAACCGTATTATCCTCATCTCGTCGCATGACCTGAATTATGTGGAGCGCGTGGCTACGCACATTGGCGTTCTGAATGACGGGCAGATGATGTACAACGGGTCGGTAGAAGAATTTACTATGAACGGAAAGAACCTGATTGACCAGGCCTTGTTCCAGTTGCTGTTGCCGCACCACAACCCGGAAGCGAACATCGACTGGATGCTTACCTAAGTTTATACCATGGAGTTAATCTTATATGCGTGCCGTGTACGGCTGGTTAGCCAGTTCCGGCAGAAAAAGACGCAGCGTTTCCTGATGCTGGCTTTCGGCATTGTACTGGCCTACTTCTACAGCTGGCTTTTTTCTTTTGTAATGCTGGAGTCGCATAAAACCGACGCAGGGCCTACGCCCGTACTGATGCTGGAATATGCAAACCTGTTTATACTTGCACTCATCATCCTGAAAGGCTTTTTCCCGGCTTATGTTCCTAAGATCGAGATTATACAGCGTATATTTCCCGTCAGGCCGGTTGTAAAATTCCGGACTGAGCTTGTGGTAGAACTTGTTTCGCCGTTCTATTTTATTTTGCTCAATTTCTTGTTTTTCCTGTGGCTGATGTCGCCGGAGTACACATTTATATATTTCCTGCAAAGTATACTTGTATTGCTAACAGCGCATGTAACACTGCGCTCGTTGCAGGTATTTGTAGAGCGGAAGGTGCACTGGACAAGCCGCCACTTTAGTACGGCAGCTGTTATGGCTGCCGTATTTGTAGCCTTGCAGGCACAGCAACCCATGTTTAGGCCAGACACTGAAGATTGGCTGCTGCTGATCGCACACCTGGTGGCTTTGGGCTTTTTTATCGCGTCAAATTACTTTTTAGAGCTGGCCGCCGCCGAACCACGCAAGCGTACCGTAACATACAGCCAGGACAGCCGCCGTAGCCTGGGCTGGCGCCTGTTCAAAAACCATAAACTGGCCAAACAGATGCTGGTGTTCGGGCTGGTGTTTAAAGGCTTTTTCCTGGCGATTGATGCTTTCTCGGTTACACAGAAGGGCAGCCATATTTTTGATTATGCCGTTACTTTGTGGCTGTTTGTAGGGCCTATCGTGATCTACTCGTATGTGTTCAACAATATATGGGGCTTTTACCGCAACCTGTGGCTCACTGTAGAGCGGACAAGCGGAAGTATTAAGGCGTTTGTAAAAGCAAGCCTGCTGCCCCTCTGGATGCCCCTGTTGCTGGATGTTATCCTTACTTTGCTATACACTGCCTTCTTTAACCATGAGCATGCAGCCTTTATTGTAAGCCTGTATGTGAGCGCTGTCCTTATTTTAACGCCGTTTGGTATCATCGCTTCCATCATCAGCCCGAAAGCCGTGAAAGGTGGTGTGTTTAGTTTTGATGCAAAGGCCTCTTATCTTTATAACTTTATAGCCATCGCCCTTTTCGGGATGTTGTTTCTGCCGTTGCTGCACCCTGTTTTATACTTGATGTACCCCTTGCTGCTGGCCGGTACATATTTTGCTTTTTTCGCTGTGATGAAAGAATACCCGGTGTACAAGTATAAGCTCTTCGAAACGCTGTTTAAAAGTAATACCTGATGCTACAAAACAGGAAAGTATAAAAAACAAAAAAGCCACCCGAAAGGAGTGGCTTTTTCTTTGTGATCCCGCTGGGATTCGAACCCAGGACCCATACATTAAAAGTGTATTGCTCTACCAGCTGAGCTACAGAATCGGTACTTTTTGTTAGTAACTTGGGAGGGCAAAAGTAGAAATTTTATTTTAAATGACAAAATAAAATTTTCAAAACCTGTGTACTCCGATTGTAAAGATAAAAGCCAGGTGCTTCTTTGGTTTTCTATCTCTATTAGTGATCCCGCTGGGATTCGAACCCAGGACCCATACATTAAAAGTGTATTGCTCTACCAGCTGAGCTACAGAATCTTTTACTAACTTGCTTTATCAGGGGCGTTTCCCTTAATTGCGATGCAAAAGTAACAGCTATCTTTTTAAATGCAAAACCTTTGGTTCAAAATAAGTGTCTTTCTGATCACTTTTTTATTTACATTTTCAGAACCAGCTTATAGTCAGGCTCCTATTGTAACACTGGTTAAAGCAGATTCTTTATTTCTTAAACAGCATTATACGGAAGCTTTTCAGGAGTACGAACAGATTCTTAAAGAAAACCAACTTTACTCGCCACAGATGCTATTAAAGATGGCATATATCCGGGAAGGTTTCCGGGATTATACGGGCGCGATGTATTATCTCCATCTTTTTTATGCTAAAGTTCCCAGCCGATCGGTGCTCAAAAAGATGGAAGAACTTGCCCAGACCCACCGCCTGTCGGGCTACGAATACAACGACCTGCAGTTTTTTAAGACCCAGCTGAATAAATATTACATGCGCATTTTAGAGATTATGTTGCTGGTGGCGGTTGTAACGGCAACCATTATGTTTTTCAGTTGGCGCAAAGGGCAAAAGTTCAGCAGCAGTTTTAAGATCGGGTTTATACTTTACCTGCTCCTGATCGCTTACTATATCAATTTCCTGAACCTGGGTCATGCGGGTATTATCAGGCAAAATCAGGTAGCAATTATGTCGGCACCAGCTGCGGGCGCTACCTGGTTGGCTACGGCATCGGAGGGCCATAAAGTACCCATCACCGGCGAGCAGGACATCTGGTTCGAAATTGAATGGAAAGGAAAGCAGGCGTATATCCGTAAAAGCAACCTGCTGGAACTGCCCAGGTAATTTTTTGACAAAGGCATTTTTAACTTTTAGATAAAGGACCGAATTCTTAAAGTTGCTCAGGCTTTTGAAAAACTAATGATTCCTGCCCTTGCTGTGTGTTTTCACCAGCAAGCACAAGTAGGCTAACGTTTAGTTGTCGGTGAAAACACCAACAACGGCAGGAATCTATTTTTCTTTGACAAAAAACCAAAGGACAGAAGATTGCTTGAACAAGATATAGGGTCACTTTATCTTTTGTCCTTTATCTTTTGTCCTTTGTCTGATAGTCTTTTGTCAGGCTACTTCTTAAGCGGCGAATCCTTCTCTTTGGCCATCACATTATACACCAGCTTATCGGCCAGACCCGGCAGCAGTTTATTAACCCAGACAGCCATCTTACCCTGCGTGGTCATGATCAGGTCGCGTTTGCGCTTGATGGTTGCTTTCAGGATGCGGTCTGCCACTTCTTCGGCGCTCATCATCTCCTGCTCGTCGCGCGGTGTTTCGCCCTGCTGACGGCCATCTGCGGCTAAAGCAGTGTTTCGGATATTGGAAGCCGTAAAACCCGGACAAGCCAGCAATACGTGTACGCCAGAGTATAGCAACTCGGTACGCAGCGTCTCCAGGAAACCGTGCATGGCAAACTTGGAAGCTGAATAACCCGTACGCGCCGGTAAACCGCGATAACCCGCCACCGACGAAATACCAATAATAGAACCTTTGGCATTCTGAATGTAAGGCAATGCATACTTGGTCGTGTACACCGTTCCCCAGAAATTAATATCCATCACCTGCTTCAATACGTCGAGGTCCACATCCTGAAATAGCGCCCGCATCGAAATACCGGCGTTATTGATCAGCACATCCATACTTCCATACTTGGCTATCGTTTCCTGCACCATGCGCTCGCACTGCTCCTGCACGCTCACATCCGCCTGAATCGGGAGGTTATCAATACCAGCTGCGGTTAGTTCCTGTGACGTTTGCTCGAGTGCCTGCATATTTCTTCCCGAGAAAGCCACCTTCGCTCCTGCCCTGCCAAATGCAAATGCACAGGCTTTTCCTATACCGGAACTTCCGCCTGTTATCAGTATTACTTTATTTTTCATGTTCCTGAAATCATACTTTATACTTGTGCAAAGCTACTTATTTTAATCTTTTATCACTCAGCAGAGTTTATACTTCTAATCCGTTTTGCCATACTTGGCGGCACTGTTATCATCTGTACTTAATTTCGTATTTTTGCAGATATAAAGCAGAAAATCATCATGACAGCATATACTCCCTTAAGCGAACTCGGCGAATTCGGGTTGATCAAACTGATAAAAGATAAAGTAGAGCTTCGGAATTCTTCCACCATTAAAGGCATCGGCGATGACGCGGCCGTTATTGAGCCATCCGAAAAACAGATCGTGGTATCAAGCGACATGCTGCTGGAAGGCATTCATTTCGACCTGGCCTTCTGCCCTTTAAAGCACGTGGGGTATAAAGCGGTTGCGGTAAACGTTTCCGATATCGCGGCTATGAACGCTACTCCTACGCAGATTACCGTGAACATTGCTCTGGGCGCCCGTTATACCGTTGAGGCAGTGGAAGAACTGTACGAAGGCATCCGGTTGGCTTGCGAGAACTATAACGTTGACCTGGTTGGCGGCGATACGACTTCCTCCAGAACAGGCCTGATAATAAGTATAACTGCTATCGGGGAAGTTGCCAAAGGCGAAGCCGTACTGCGCAGTGGCGCTAAAGAGAACGATCTTATCTGTGTGACCGGTGATCTGGGGGCAGCCTACTTAGGTTTGCAAATTTTAGAGCGCGAAAAGCAGGCTTTTTTAGCCAACCCGGAGATGCAGCCTGAACTGGACGAAAAGCAATACATTATTGGTCGCCAGCTGCGTCCGGAGGCCCGTATGGATGTGATCCACGACTTGAAAGAGCGCGATATCAAACCAACTTCAATGATCGATGTATCAGACGGACTGGCATCGGAATTATTCCATATTTGTGCGCAATCCGGCGTTGGGGCTACTATTTTTAAAGACAATCTGCCCGCCGATGAGCAGATGCTGGAAGCTGCCCTTGAGTTTAACCTCGACCCGATAACCTGCATTCTGAACGGTGGCGAAGATTATGAACTGCTGTTCACGGTTGCCCTTTCTGATTACGATAAAGTAAAAAACCACCCGGATATCAGCATCATCGGCAAAATAACAGACAAAAGCGAAGGCATTAACCTGGCAAACAAGCACGGCCAGTCGTTCCCGTTGCAGGCACAAGGCTGGAAGCACTTTTAACCCCTCCCCAACCCTCCCCTAATAACAAGGGAGGGAGTTTTACTTACCATTTTATACTTCATAAAGTATACTTAAAGCCTTACTTCTTTTAAAGAACAATCAGTAACTATAAAACTTATACTTTATAGAAGCAATAGCAGACTCCCCGCCTTAGACAAGGAGGGGCTGGTGGTGGTTAGACCCAGTATAAAATGAAAAAGAGAAGCCGCTGCGGCTTCTCTTTTTCATTTTATCTAAGAACAACTCTTTTATCTTTTGTCAAATAGTCTTTTGTCAAAAAATTAATCTTCCGGGTACGGAATAAAGACAAAATTCTGGAATTCACCGTCCACGACAAACAGGCAGCAGAATTCATCGGAGTCTTTGTAAGCACCTTTAAAATCGTCGATTCTGTCTTCTAATATCAAGCCGCGCTGCACGAAATCTTCGAGGTAAGAGGCGTTGATATTCCACTCCAGGGCCAGTTCTTCTTTTGCCAGGAAATTAGAACCAACCGGTACCGGCGTACGACTAAACACAAAGATCGGGTACTCTGATATTTTGCGGCGGCGCACCTGGTAAGCGGCTTCTTTGAGGGTTTCGGCTACTACTACAAAATCTTTGGAGATGTTGCCGAGGTATTTTCCATTTAATTCCGGATCGTTTTCCATAAGTTTTTTACGTATTGCGTAGCACGTATCAGGTATCATGACTTTTCAATTGAACTACAAAGGACAAAGATGCTCAGTAAATATTCAAAGTGAAGAATAGAGACCGCTTTCTATTTCTCCTTTGTCTTTTGTCAAATAGTCTTATGTCAAAATAATCATGCTACCTGATACGAAATACGTGATACGTCTATCTATTTAGCGGTTAACAGAACTATATTTTCTACGTGGTGTGTCTGCGGGAACATATCCACGGGCTGCACACGGGTTACATCATACTTTTCGGAAAGCAGTTCGAGGTCGCGGGCCTGCGTAGCGGGGTTGCAGCTTACGTACACAATCCGGTTGGCGTGCACCTGCAGCAGTTTCGCGATTACGTCCGGGTGCATACCGGCGCGTGGCGGATCGGTAATGATCACATCCGGCCGGCCGTGGCGGTTTATCAACTCATCCGACAAAATATCTTTCATATCACCGGCATAAAACGTAGTGTTGTTGATGTCGTTTATCTGCGAGTTGATCTTGGCATCTTCAATGGCACTTGGCACATATTCAATCCCGATTACTTCGCGGCACTGGCGGGCTACAAAGTTGGCAATGGTGCCGGCACCGGTGTACAGGTCGTATACCAGTTCGTTGCCGGTAAGGCCGGCCAGGTCGCGGGTTTGTTTGTAAAGTACGTAGGCCTGCTCTGCGTTGGTCTGGTAAAAAGACTTAGGTCCAACCCTAAAGCGGATGCCTTCCATTTCTTCATGGATGTAAGGCAAGCCTTTATAGCATACCACTTCCATATCATGGAACGTATCGTTCATCTTAGGATTGACCACATATTGCAGCGAGGTAATCTCTGGGAATTGCGCGTGCAGGTGATCCAGCATACCAAGTATAGCTTCCTGCACATCAGATTTCACCAGCAAAATCACCATCAATTCGCCTGTGTTGGCCGTCCGGATGATGATGTTGCGCCAGAAGCCTTCCTGCTTTACGGCATCATAAAAATGCAGATCGAGGGTGCGGGCAAAATCGCGGGCAGCTAACCTGATCGAGTTGGACGGCTCGGGTTGCAGGTAGCAGTTCTCAATGTCCAGGATCTTATCGAAGCGGCCGGGCATATGGAAACCGAGTACGTTGCGGTTAAACTCCGCACCGGATTGTATCTGCTCGTTTGTAAGCCATCCGTTTTTAGAGAAAGTATACTCCAGTTTGTTGCGGTAAAAAGCTGTTTTGTCAGAACCGATGATCGGATCAAATTCCGGCAGTGCCACTTTACCGATGCGCTCGAGGTTATCTTTAACCTGTTTCTGCTTGTAAAACAATTGGGTATCGTAGCCAATGTGCTGCCATTTGCAACCGCCGCAAGTACCGAAATGCTCGCAAAAAGGCTGCACGCGCAGTTCCGAAAAAGCATGAAACCGAACCGGCTCCGCTTCCAGGAAATTCTTTTTCTGCCGCGTAATACGCAGGTCTACTACATCGCCGGGCGCAACGCCACCCACAAAAACCACCATGTTATCGAGGCGCGTCATGCATTTGCCTTCGGCCACCATCTCATCTATCCGTACGTTTTCGAGTATCTCGAAATGCTTTTTCTTCTTCTTTCTCACAATGCTGCAAAATTACGGTTTTTTTAGATACCTCCCCCTGCCCCCTCCTTTTTTCGAAGGCCCCTACCCCAAAACAGCAGGGAGTTCCTTAAAACATTTCATGTTTATCATATCCTGATTTTAAAAAGAAGTAATAAAAGATATACTTTAGAAACTACGCATACTGATAATAACCCTCTCCAGTTTTTAGGCTACGATTAAGACCTAAGTATACAAAAGCCTTATCTACCGCGAGTTTGAGCGGAGCGGTAACTTGTGGTTTTTCATACCAGCAAGCTTTCAGCTTGCGTGAGCCGGTGATAAGCTCAATTTATACTTCCGCAAGCTGAAAGCTTGCTGGTATGAAAAACCACGAGATGAAATCTCGCGGCAGGAAACAACTTGTGTCATGATCATAGCCTGTTTTTAGCAGAACAGGTTACTCAACAAAAGCGCCTTGTTCGGCTACATCATAATAAACTAATCCCAGCGTATCCAGTTGCTGCTTCGTTTTCTCTCGGTACCAGAGGCTGTTCGAGCTATCTAAAATGAGGTGTTTATACCTGAACTGCTGCAACTCTTCCGGATTGATGCGCACGTTGTTGGCAAGTATAAGATAATCCACGGGCAGCGGAGAAATGGTTTGTACTTTCAGTGGCTTATGCAGCAGCAGCAGTGTTTTATTCTGCCATGCATAGAGGCTGTTGCTATCAGGCAGAAACGCATGGTTTATACTTTGATGTTGAGTTGACGTATGGAGGAACTGAGGTTCGGGTTTATTTATGCCCAAATGCCACAAGTGCGGCTGGATATTAAACGTGTAGTCCTGCTTATCCTGTAATGTTATACTATCCGCCAGAAGTATGGCCTGTTGCCCCTGCACAAAAGACAAAGCTGTTTGGCCGCGCATGCTGTAAATTGTAAAAAACTGCTGCTTGCGCTGGGCAATGGTTTCTAGGATTTGCTGGGCTGCCAAAACAAAAAGTATACTTGCTGCTATAGCCAGGTACGGCAGTTTCTTTAAAGCAAAAAACAGGATCAGCATGAAAAACAACGCATACAGTAACCAGGTCTGGAAAGCGGTAATAGAGATGCCATCGAGCAACGCGTTTGGTAAACTGATCAGGTAGAAGTTTATCTCGTTCATGCACCAGATAACCCAGAAGTGCAGTTGGTATAAAAGCCAGCCGATCACCGGAATCCAGCCAAAACCAATGGCTGCCAGGCCACTGTACAAAGCAACCGTCGAGAGTGGAACCACAACCAGATTTGCCAGCCAGAAGTACACCGGAAACTGATGGAAATAGTATAAACTAAGCGGCGACGTAGCCAGTTGGGCCGCCATAGATACGGTAAACAAGGCCCAGAAGAATTTGCTAACACGGTTATTAACCTCAACTAAAGTATAAAGTTTAGGCTGCAGGTACACAATCCCGAGCACTGCCAGAAACGATAACTGGAAACCCACATCCAGCACAAAGTATGGGTTATGCAGCAACAGTACGAAAGCCGCTATCGCCAAGGTGTTATAGATATTAGATCGCCTCCCGATAGCAAGCGCCAGTGTAACCATGGTAAACATCACCACCGAGCGCAGTACAGAAGGCGATAACCCTGTGATAAAGGCATACAACCACAGAAACGCAATTACGATAAGTGCCGCATAAAACCGTTGGCGCGGCGTGCGGTTAAACTTCCCCAGAAATACCATCAGCACCCCATAAATTAAGCCTACATGCAACCCTGAAACCGACAATACATGGATAGTACCTGAATTGGTGTAGGCTGCTTTGATGGAATTATCCAGTTCGTCGGTAACGCCCAGCAGCAGCGCCGTAGAAATGCCATACTCCCGCTGCTCCGGCATATTTTTACGCAGTAACTGATCCACGTTCCGGCGCATCAGAATGCTATAGTATAAAATCGGGTTACCAGGATCGTTATTTAGTCTAAGATATTGCTCTGATTGCAGGAACTGGCGGTGGTAAATATTTTTGCCGGCCAGGTAAGCAGCATAATTAAACTGCTGGGGATTGAGAGCTGCTTCTACTTTTTGCGGGGCACCTTTTACCAGCAGCCTGTCGCCATACCGCAGCTCATATTCGCTGCCCGAATCGTGAGGAACAGACAGTTGCACTTTGCCACGTACCGGCTGCCATTGCCCCTTTATCTGTACTTGCTCCAGTTGCAGCACCGTGGTCTGGTAGCCGGGTTTTTGCAACACGTAACTATCCACCACGCCCATGTAATAAGCCGGCGAAGTCTTTAAATGCAGCAAATGGTCAGCTCGGTGGCTTTCGGTTTTAAAATGTGTTACCCATACACCACCTGCTACAAAACATAATATTCCAACTATACCTGTTAAACTTGTAATTGATGCAGATTTGAGCTTTCTGGAAAGTATAAAAAGTATAATGTATACTCCCACAAAAAAAGCAAGGAGCTCAGTACTGTAACTGAACTCCTTGCCCGAAATTAAATACACCAGGATGCCTGCTATAAAACTAAGCGTTATCCGAACAAACGGAAATGGCGCCCACCGCAGCATCAGCTTTTATAGGTCATTTTATAATGTTCTATGTCGCACTCCACAAACAGGTCGCCTTCTGCCGCAAAGCCGTTGCGCTTGTAAAAATTAACAGCCGGCAGTTGCGCATTCAGGTATACTTTTTCCTGCGGATGCGCTTGCTTTACATCTGCTAATACAGCCTTCAGCACCTGCTCCCCTATTTTCTTGTTCCGAAACTCCGGAAGTACAGCAAACCGCTCCAGCTTTACGCCGGCATCGGTCTTGCGCCAGCGGGCAGCCCCGCAGGGTTCACCATCAAAAGTAGCCAGGTAATGTTTCGCGACTGGTTCGTGTTCGTCGTGTTCGGCATCGGGTGGCACCTGTTGCTCGTGCACAAAAACCCGCTCCCGAATGCTGAACGCTTTCCGGAGGTCGTATTCCTGCTCTGCTCTGATCACCTGTATCATCTTCTGCAAAAATTACAAGCTGTTATCTGTTACGGTTAAACGGGCGGTGCTCTCTGGCTTCGCCGTTCTCCGCCAAAGCTTCTTCCTTGGCAGCACGGCGCTCTTCTTCCAGTTTGGTATAGGCATTCACGATCTCTTTTACCAGACGGTGGCGCACCACATCATCTGCTGTCATCTCTACCACGCCTACTCCTTTTACATTCCGGAGTATGTTCAGGGCTTCCATTAGACCGGAGCGTTGGTTACGCGGCAAATCGATCTGGGTCCAGTCGCCGTTTACCATTACTTTGGCGTTCGGCCCCATACGGGTCAGAAACATCTTCATCTGGGCTGGCGTGGTGTTCTGGGCTTCATCCAAAAGCACGAACGCATTGTTCAAAGTACGGCCGCGCATGTAGGCAAGCGGCGCAATCTCGATGATCTTGTTTTCCTGGTAAAATTTCAGTTTTTCGATCGGGATCATATCTTCCAGCGCATCATAGATCGGGCGCAGATACGGGTCCACTTTCTCTTTCATATCACCGGGCAAAAACCCAAGGCTTTCGCCAGCTTCCACTACCGGGCGCGATATAATGATCTTTCTGACCTCTTTGTTTTTGAGTGCACGCACCGCCATTGCAACCGATACATAAGTTTTACCGGTACCGGCAGGCCCCAGCGCAAATGTCAGGTCATTCTTCTCTACCGCATCGATCAGTTTCTGCTGATTAGGAGTCCGGGCTTTGATGATGCCACCTTTGCTGCCATATACAATAACGTCCGGCGAAGTGGCGATCACTTCCTCGTCGGTAAAAGCATCTGCAGAAAGATATCTATTTACACTGTTCTCCGTAATCTTCCCAAACTTGTGGTAATGATCGATCAGCGACGAAAAGAGTTCATGAATTTTAGTTATTTCCGGCGTCTGGCCCTGAATTTTGATTTCGTTTCCGCGGGATATGATTTTGCTGCTTGGGAAAGCGGCGGCCAGTTGTTTGATGTTCTGATTCTCTGTCCCCAGAAAATCAATCAGAGAGATGTTCTCTAAGGTTATTACTTTCTCTACCAAATGATTTATATATAAAGGGTCGGTTGGTACTATTTTTCTTAATTAAGGAATTTCTGTTAATATTACAAAACTATCAATATTATAGTTCGCAAATATGGCTGTAATTACGTTTCTGTCGGATTTTGGGTACACAGATCACTATGTGGCTGCCGTAAAAGCCCGAATTATTTCGCAAGATGCTCAGGCTCAGATCATCGATATTTCACATGGCATCGAACCCTTTAACATTGCGCAGGCAGAATATGTTTTCGGGGCCGTTTACCGCGATTTTCCGGAAGGCACCGTGCACCTGCTGGCAGTGGATACGCAGAGTAGAAAAGACGGCGGTTTCCTGGCTGCAAAGTATAAAGGCCACTACTTTTTGCTGGCCGACAATGGCCTGCTTTCGCTTTTAACAGACGGACAACCGGAAGTGGTGATTAACCTGAAAACGGAGTTCCCGCAGATGTCATTCCCGGCGAAAGATTTACTGGCCGCAGCGGCCGTTTTCCTGGCAAACGGTGGCGACCTGGATGTACTGGGCGAACGCACACACGAGTTTAAACAATTACTGAACCGGCAGTTGCGCTTAAGCGACCACGCCATTACCGGCCACGTTATTTATGTGGATCGTTTCGGTAACCTGATCACCAACATTACCCGCGACAGCATTGACACGATTGCACATGGCCGTACGTTTACGATCCATTTCTCGCGCGAAACCATCAGCAACATTCAGCCGAACTACAAACAGGTAAACGAAGGCGATTTCTGCTGTATTTACAACAGCCAGGGATTACTTTGCATCGGCATTAATTCAGGAAATGCTGCGGAAGCGCTGCACCTGGGCTTTGATTCGCCGGTTGAGATACGCTTTTACCCGGGGAGTTAAGGGTTGAATTTTGAATAACTGAATTTTGAATAACTGAATTTTGAATAACTGAATCATATTTCTTAAAATCATACCTTTGCTGCTGTTTTATACTTTACGCTTTGGTAGGCATTTATATAGTGCCTGTTTAACAGCTTAGACTTATTCAATTACTGAAAATTCAGTTATTCAAAATTCAAACTTATGTTAATACGCATTGTCCGGATGACGTTTCTGGCAGAGAAAACCGACGAGTTTCTGGCTATTTTCGAAAGCTCCAAAGACAAAATAAAAGCCTTTGACGGTTGCAACCACGTAGAATTATTACAGGACTTCAACCAGCCAAACGTTTACAGCACCTATAGCCTCTGGGACTCTGAAGAGCACCTGAACCAATACCGCAGATCCGAATTATTCGGGCAGGTATGGCCGGCAACCAAATCACTTTTTGCAGCCAAACCGGAAACCTGGTCTTACAGACAAGTATAAATAACCTCTTTTTAAGCAAAGCGCCTGCGTTTGAAAAAGTGCAGGCGCTTTGCTTTGTGCAGCTCATCAGTTTATACTTTGATTTAAGCTTATATATACTTTTATACTTTAAAAAAACATACCCCTTCCCTTAAAATAACAGACTGAAGCTTAACAGCATACTACATATTATAGATTAACACTATATCATAATAATAATTATCAATTTGATTTATGTGACTTTAGAGATCAATTTTGTGATGTAAAACATTCAAATACATCCTAAACATGGTTAAAAAAGTACTTATTCTGGGAGTTACCTTGTTGGCAACCGGTAACATGACTTTTGCACAGCAGAAGCCATTAACCACCAACACAGGCGCACCGGTTGGCAACAACCAAAGCTCTAAAACTGCCGGCGAAAACGGTCCGGTATTACTGGAAGATGTTCATCTGATTGAAAAACTTGCTGCCTTTGACAGGGAACGCATACCTGAGCGGGTAGTACATGCACGCGGCGCCGGCGCCCACGGCGAGTTCGAAAGCTACGGCGACTTCTCAAAGTATACAGTGGCTTCTTTGTTCAATACGAAAGGTAAAAAAACACCGCTTTTTGTACGTTTCTCAACTGTTGTGCACGAGCAGGGCTCTCCGGAAACGCTGCGCGACCCGCGCGGTTTTGCTGTGAAATTCTACACCGACCAAGGCAACTACGACCTGGTAGGCAACAACCTGCCCGTGTTCTTTATCCGAGATGCCATGAAATTTCCGGATATGGTACACTCTTTTAAACCATCGCCTGTTTATAACAAGCAGGACCAGGCCCGTGTGTTCGATTTCTTATCGCACCAGCCGGAATCTACCAACATGCTGACTTACCTGTACTCTAACCTGGGTACACCGGCCAGTTACCGCCAGATGGATGGCTTTGGCGTGCACGCATTTAAATGGGTAAATGCACAAGGCGAAGTTACTTACGTGAAGTATAACTGGAAATCGTTGCAGGGTGTGAAGAGCCTGACAGCTGCTGAAGCCAGTGCGGTGCAGGGCAAAGACCATTCCCACGCCACCGCCGATCTGTACGAACAGATCAGCAAAGGAAATTTCCCGGCTTGGGAGCTTTCAGTACAGCTGCTGAAGCCGGAAGACCTGGATAAGTTCGATTTCAACCCGCTGGACCCTACCAAAATATGGCCGGAAGCAGTTGCGCCAAGTATGAAAGTCGGCAAAATGACACTTAACCGCATACCGGGCAACTTTTTTGAGGAAGTAGAGCAGGCAGCATTCTCGCCGGCCACCCTTGTGCCGGGCATCGAGCCATCCGAAGATAAATTGCTGCAGGGCCGTGTGTTCTCATACTTCGATACACAGCGTTACAGGTTGGGTGCAAATTTCCAGCGCATTGGTGTTAATGCTCCGAAGGTAGAAGTAAACAGCAACAACCAGAATGGCGCGTTCAGCAACCGTGGCAAAAACTCCAATATCAACTACGAGCCAAGTGTTACCAAGCAGGGCACTTACACTGATAACAAGCAGTATGCCTACGCTGTGAGCAAGATAGATGCAGAAACGATGCAGCGCGTGATCACAAAGCAAAACAATTTTGCGCAGGCTGGCGAGCTGTACCGCTCTCTTTCCGAAACCGACAAGAAGCACCTGATCAATAACCTGGCAGGCGACCTGGGGCAGATCCAGAACAAGGAAATAGTAAACAAAATGGCAAGCTATTTTTACCAGGCTGATGCTGATTATGGCAACCGCCTTATAAAGGCACTGAAGCTGAACAAAGCGGAAGTAAACAAGCTGGTAACCCGGCAGTAAAAATATAGGC
The DNA here is from genome assembly GCF_003284895.1 of Pontibacter arcticus. Taxonomy (GTDB): domain Bacteria; phylum Bacteroidota; class Bacteroidia; order Cytophagales; family Hymenobacteraceae; genus Pontibacter; species Pontibacter arcticus. Next base: position 640,686 of record NZ_QMDV01000003.1, on the reverse strand, counting down.
GGGCCGGCCACCTAGCCTGCCTATACTTATACTTCTCTCCCAACACATATTTATACTTTCATCAGCACGCACTTTCCAATTTATATGAGCACGTTACAGGTTATTTCTATCTCGCACCAAACAGCTACACTCGAATGGCGGCAGGCACTGCAACTGAGCAAAGCCGAAACAACCGCTTTTATGCAGGAGCTGAAAGAAGCGCAGTTGGTAGAGGGCGTTATGGTGGTAACTACCTGCAACCGCACCGAAGTATACTTTGAAACAACCCACGCCTCCCCGGGCATGATACAGGAAAGGCTGCTACGTTTTAAGCGCATACCAAACCCCGAAGCCTTTGCGCCGCGCTTTATACATTACAGCTACAGCGAAAGCACGTTGCATTACCTGTTGGAAGTAGGCCTTGGCCTGCGTTCTCAGGTTACCGGCGACAGGCAGATCATCACGCAGTTTAAGGAAAGCTACCAACTGACCAACGCTTTAAAAATGGGAAGCCCGTTGCTGCACCAGGCGCTGCAAACACTTTTCAGGACGCACAAGCGCGTACACAACGAAACCGATTTCCGGGCAGGAACCACTTCTGTAGGTTATGCCGCACTGGAACGCCTGACAGATTTTTATCCCCGAAAAGATTTTGGGAACAAGCGCATCCTCATCATCGGGACCGGCCAGATGGGAACCGACATTGCCCGTTACGCTGCTTCGTTCGGATTTAAAGACATTACCCTGACCAACCGCACCTCTGCCAAAGCAACCCAACTGGCCCAAGAATTAAACGTGCAGCAGATCCCTTACGAGCAACTAGGCGAGCAGCTGGCCAGGTATGATGTGGTAGTGAGTTGTGTGGGTGGCGGCGAATTATTGCAGCCTGGGCAGTTCGGGCAAACAGCTGCCAAACGCGTACTCCTCGATCTGTCGGTGCCACAGGGAATAGCCCCTGCTGCCGGACAACTGGCAAACACGACGCTGGTTAATATAGACCAGATCAGCAGCCGTACACAGGCGGCGCAGGAAGCACGCCAGGCTGCCATTGCAGTAGTGGAAGATATTGTAACCGAAGAGGCCGTAAAGTTTGCAGCATGGCTACAGGAATTGCCGGTGGCCGAAGCGATCAACGCCTTAAAAGCTTTTTTTGAAGATGTGATCGGCAGCGAATTACAGAAGCATCCCCTTGCAACCCAACCCGAAACGGTAGCAGCCATTACCAAAGCTACCCTCGACAGGCTGGTACGCAGGCCTGCCGGCGCTCTAAGAACGACAGAAGGCGCATCGCGTGAACAATTGCTGCAGGCTGTCGGGCGGCTTTTCCATACTTCCGCTCAGTAATCAAACTTAAATTTATACTTATTTATACTTCCATGAGATCTCTTTTCCTGAATATTTTACTACTGCTTTTACCTACCGCACTTTTTGCCCAATCTGATAATTTAATGGCTGCAGCACGCGCGGGCGATGTAACAGCCATCAGGCAACACCTACAAAAAAACGCAGATGTGAATGCTGCAGACGCGCGCGGCTTTACCCCTTTGATACTGGCCGTATATGGTGGCCACCAGGAGGCGACAACCATACTTTTAGAAGCGGGCGCAAATGTAAACCAACAGGATGCTTCGGGCAACACTGCTTTAATGGGAACAGCTTTTAAAGGCTATACTGACCTGGCAGCCTTACTTATCCGGAATGGGGCCAATGTGAACCTGCAGAGCGGCAACGGCGGCACGGCGCTTATGTTTGCCAGCATGTTTGGCCGCAACGAGCTGCTGGCCTTACTGCTTAAAAACGGCGCCGACAAAACCATGAAAGACGAACGCGGCCTTACGGCCCTCGACCTGGCAACCCAGCAGGGCAACACCGCGGGCATCGCGCTACTGAAGTAGCACGTTCTATAACTGGCAGCATAGTATAAATCTGCACATTGGTGTAGTTTATACTTTGCTGCTGCCTTTTTAAACGCTTCAGAGTAGCCCTGAAAAGCCTTAAGTTACACGTTGGCACAACAAAGCATCTCATTTTGGTGTACCTTTGCTATGTAGGGGGCCGCTTGTAAGGCAGGGCTCACAGAACTGAAATTATACGTTAATGCGCAACTACTTCGAGTTTTATACTATCCCGGAAAGTTTTCTGCCGGATGAGAAAGCCATAAAGCAGCAGTATTACCAGCTGAGCCGCCAGTACCATCCCGATTTTTTTGCCAACGAGCCACAGGAAAAGCAGGCCGAAATTTTGCAGCTTTCCACGCTTAACACCAACGCCTACCGCACGCTGTCTGATGCTGATCTGCGGATGCAGTATATCCTGAAGGAGCACGGCCTGCTGGAAGAAGGCGGAAAAAACGAATTGCCTTCGGATTTTCTGATGGAAGTGATGGAGCTGAACGAGGCGCTGATGGAACTGGAGTTCGACTTTGATGCAGCCATTTTGAAGCAGGTAAGCGAGCAAACCATTGGTATGCAGGCACAACTGGAAGCAGACATACTTCCGGTGCTGCAACGCTACCCCGAGCTGCACGGCATTACCAAAGACCAGGCACTGCAGCAGGTAAAAACTTACTATTTAAAGAAAAAATATTTATTGCGAATTCAGGAAACATTATCTAAGTTTGCAACCCAATCCTGATAGACGTTCAGGAGGGATTAATGCCTTGGTGGCGGAATTGGTAGACGCGCTGGTCTCAAACACCTGTGAGGTTACACTCGTGCCGGTTCGACTCCGGCCCAAGGTACAAACAAAGTATAAAAGCCCTTGTAAGTTAATAACTTGCAAGGGCTTTTTTGTTTTTAGGGGACGGTACAGGGGACGGAAAAACAGTTTAATATTAAAAATTGTTACTTTATCTAGCCAAGCAGAATATATACATAATATTTCGCTTGGCTAGATAAAGTAATAACATGAATGAAGATAAGCTATTTGGGTAGACATTACTGTGGGCAGTAACTTATAAATTCAATAAATCGTCTATACTCGATTTCTTTCTTTTGACTGCCAAATCCCACTCTACTATCTTGTCATTGATTTTATTTTTGATAGTTTCTATTTTTAATAGAATTCCATTGGAGATAAGAACTTTTATCACTTCTTCATCATTTACGATAGAGCTGAATCCAAACCCTGGCTTTTTGCTTTCAATTCCCTTATTTCTTTCCGTTAAGATTTCTAGCAATCTTTTATTGCATCCAGTTGTTTCTGGGAAGAGCCATATTTCGTTATATTCATACACTTCGCAAAACTCAAGTATGGCGTTTTGAAAATTTGAATGGCGGAATATCCTTAAATTTCCTTGCTTTTTCTTGTCAAAATCAGACTCTAAAATTGTAGGGCTTACTATCTTAAAGTAAGCAATTAAGAGCTCTACATCTGTTTTATGCTCAAGTTGCTTGTAGATTCTCTTTAACTGCGGTATCAGGAAATGTGATATAAACACAGTTTCATCCATTTCAAAACACAGACTCCAGAAGTTGAAACTGTAATCTGTACTTGATTCTTCTAATACAGTTGATAGGTTTTTGTACGCTTTATGTTTTTTATCTGTTGGGAGATTATTGATGAAAAGAGCAGTGAAATACTCTTGCATTGAGCGATGAGGAAAAAAATACTCGAAACCATCAAGAATTATTATAGAAATTGAAGTTCTTAAATCATAAATCAAATCTTCAACTACATAATTGTATTCAGTTGATGACTTTACTTTATCTAAAACATCAGTAAGATACTCATTGGTAAATGAGTACTGACCTTCTATAATAGTTAGATATGAAAAGATGGATAGTATATCTTCGAAATCATCTCTTTGTAGTTTTGTTATTTTTTCTCTTGGAAAACTATTCTTTGTAATACCATCATGCCGTGAGTATAAAGTATCAAATACGTTTCTGTAAAATGCACTTTTCCTTTTGGGAATTTCAGGATGGTTCTCAAAGGCCATGATGAACATGGATAATAGCAGTGGATTTCTCAAAAACTCATAATAGTTTTGATTTTTTGGGTCAAGTACAATTTTCTTTATTCTATCTTTCCGTTCTCCTTCATCTACGATTTTCGATATGAACCCTGTTACATCTTTGTCATCTAGAGAGCGAACTTTGAAATCATAAAATCTAGGAAAATTCTCTATGCCACTTCCTGGTCTTGTTGTTATTAGAAACTTATTGTTTGAATATGCATCTACAAACAGTTCTATTTGACGATTAATTTCTTGTTTTTTATCTGAAAAAATCTCGTCATAACCATCTAACAAAAATAAAAACTTGCCACTTTCCAGTGTTCTTTTGAAAATTGTGTCGCTTGGTTTAACCTTGGACTTCAATATCTTTTCAGAAATTAATTTTTCAAAATCACCTTGATACTCATTTAGGTTTCTGAGTTCAATAAGAATAGGAATTCTATTCTTATCATAAATTGTTTGCAAGAAGATGTGTTTTGTTAGGGTAGTTTTACCACTTCCTGCTGAACCAATAATTGTTATATTACTATATTCTTCAAATAAGTCCTCTAATTCGTGAAAATCCGTTGTCAACTTCTTGTAGGTAGCTTTAATCGGATAATAAATATCTTTGAACTTTACTTTTTCATTTCTATGTAAAAAGGTATTTGTTAAATAATATTTACCTGTCTGTGAATGCAAATAGTCGGTTAGACCTATTTCAAAAAAATTATTCCATTCATTATTAATAGCTTTAAACCCATCTACTAGTGGTTTGATTAAACTTGTTACTTCAAAATTCGGAGTTATACTCATGTCTAGCTTTTATTTTCGCATTATCATTGATTCAATTAAGCTATTCAGCTTAAGGAAACTGTTAGTTATAATGATTAGATTCTCTGTTTTCAAAGAGTTCATTTTTTGTAAAAAACAATATGCATTTTACATCTCTTCTAGTCAGAATAGAGAGTGTTGATAAAGGTCTCAAATATAAGGGGAATAATATACTAACTATTTTTATATTGGAAGTAAATAAATGAAAAAACCAGTGTTACCCGGTTCTTTCATTTAAAACTCTTCTAGATTAAATATGGCTGAGTATTCATTACAATTAAGGTATAAGAGGAAGTAGTCTATTGAATCTAATATTCCTGATTCCCTCCAACAAATCTGTTCTTTCTCTACTAACTCCTCCGATAAAAACGCATCTCTTTTCACCTCATATCCCATCACCCCAAAGTATAAAATTCATACTTCTACCCTTCCCGTTACCGCATAAAAAAACCGGGAATAATCCCGGTTCTTTTAAACACACACCTATAAAACAAACAATCCATTAATTAGTAGTACACTACCATTTTCTAATTTTTACCTGTAAGCTTCGTTCTGCTCCAGGTTTTTGTTGGCATCAATATCAAAAGCCGGTATCGGGAAAACCTGGCGGCCAGGGTTTTGAAGGCTAATCGTAGGGCCATTTCTGCGGACCAGGTTAGTAAGTTTGGTTAACGCCTGTCCGGTTCGTACAAGGTCGAAGAAGCTGTGGCCCTCATACGCAAGCTCAAAGCTGCGCTCTTTCCAGATAAGCTGTAACAACTCATTCTTGCCAGGCAGGGTAGTAATCGCTTCTATACCGGCACGCACTCTTATCGTGTTCAGGTCTTCGAGCGCACCGCTCAGGTCATTTGTCAGCGCTTTCGCTTCGGCACGGTTCAGGTATATTTCCCCTAACCGGATAATCTGGATGTTATCAATATTACCTGCCCTGCTATACTTTAAAGGATAATACACATTGGATGTAGCGTTAAGCGCAAACATTTTACCGCGCTCATCATTCGGGTTAGCAGAAATTTCCTGGTAAAAAGGCGTATGCGCTGCCACATCTCCCCTGCCACCACTCGTAGACGGAAAATACCAGTTACGAATACCACTCTGGTCTACATTGTTAAAATCGAGCTCCAATATGGCTTCTGATGTAAAATCGTTTGCGAAAATACTGCTGTAACTTCCAACAAGTTTATACTTGTTATCTACAATAACCTCATCGGCATACTTTATAACTTCGGCAGGTTTATTTGTAAATAAGTATAACCTGGATAACAGTGCTCTGGCCGACCCTTTTACACCCTGAGATATGGTAGCAGATCCTGATTTCTGTGTTTCCGGCATCAGGCGCAAGCCCTCTAATATATCAGTTTCTGCCTGCGCATAAGTGGCATCTAATGTAGCTCTCGCTGGGAAAAAAGATTCATTTACGACCTTGGAAGGTTGTAACACAAGCGGAACACCCAGTGTACCAACCACACCCGGTACGCCGCCATATACTTTAGCCAGGTCAAAGTATACCAGTCCTCTTATAAAATGTGCCTGCCCTACAATATTATCTTTATCCGCCTGATTTATACTGGCAATGGCCGGTACTTTTTCGATGATATGGTTCGCAATATTGATGGCCTGGTATGCCCGCAACCATAAGTTACCATTCTCGATATTACCCTTGTCAATCACATACGTATCCATTTCGCGGTAAAAATCCCAGGTGCCAACGCTTTGCGCCTGGTCCGAAGATATATCAGACATAATCTGGATGTTACGCCCGTAATAATCGCCTGACTGCAACTGGTTAAACATACCGGCAAGTGCTGCCTGTGCACCTTTAATATCTGTTATGGCTATTTCTTCCTTCACTTCAGTTTGAGGTTCCTGGTCAAGGACTAAATCACAACTGGTTGCAAAAAGCAGCGAGCCGGCCAGCAACGTATACGCTAACCCTTTTTTAACCTGCAAGGCATCCAGGACACGACGCAGTGATAACCTGTTCTTTACTGCTGCGGGCTTATATATATGTTTTTTCATGATATTCAGCATTTAAAATTAGAACGTAACATTAAAACCACCCATAAACACTCTCGGCTGCGGCACGCTGTAAAACTCGATGCCTTGTGTTAAAGCGTTAGAAGCGGTAGCTGTAATTTCCGGATCAAGACCTGAGTAATCCGTGAAGGTCAGCACATTCTGGCCGGACAAATAAACCCTAACTGACGAAAGCCCTACTTTGCTGATGATAGAAGAAGGAAGTGTGTAGCCTAAGGTAATATTCTTTAACCTGGCATAAGAGCCATCTTCCAGGAAGCGGGATGGGCGCAGGTTGGCGGCATAGTTAGCCTGGCTCATTCTAGGGATCATGGTGTTATCACCTGGTTTCTGCCATCTGTCCAGCTGGCTGCCCATAAATCCGAAGTTACGAGTGCCACCGTGCTCTCCGAAAAAGCGGTTCCAGTTTAGCTGCTCGTTTCCGTAAGAATACTGGAAGAAGAACGAAAGGTCGAAGTTCTTATAGTTGATCGTGTTGGTTAAACCTCCAAAGAAATCCGGATTGGCATCGCCTACAATTTTACGGTCTACGTTCGGGTCAAATGTATCGTCTCCGTTCACATCCGCAAAGATCGGAGCACCTGTTTGCGGGTCTACACCAGTCTGCTCATGGAAGTAGAAAGAGTACATCGGGTAACCTTCTTCGTACCTGAAAATATCGCGGTTGTACACGTTGAATGGCGCGGCAAGCTTGGTCATTTTGTTTCGGTTGCCGGCAATATTAAAGTTGATATTCCAGTTGAAATCCTCTTTCTGGATAGCTGCTACATTAATACCCAGCTCTACCCCTTTATTTTGCAGTTCGCCAAAGTTCTGCACCTGCGAGCTGAAACCAGAGGTCTTCGGAAGCGGAACTGCTAACAAAAGGTCAGTTGTATTCTTCGTATAATAATCTGCTGTGATGCTTAACCTATCCTTGAACAAGCCTACATCTACCCCTACGTTAAACTGGGCCGTTGTTTCCCATTTCAGATCTGGATTTGCCAATTGAAACGGGCTTATGCCTGGCAGGTCAGCGTACGACGTAGCAGACCAGGTACCCAACGACTGGAAGTTAGCGATACCACTCTGGTTACCGGTTAAGCCGTAGCTGGCACGTACTTTCAGACTGTTAACTCTTGATTCCATTCCTTTAAAGAAAGGTTCTTCTGAAACAACCCAACCTAAGGCCAGCGAAGGGAAAGTGCCCCATCGGTTATCTTCACTGAAGCGTGAGGAAGCATCTCTGCGGACATTGACAGTGGCTACATAACGGTCTTTGTAGTCATAATTTATACGTGTAAACAATGACGCAATACCCCAGCTTGTGGCTTCAGCGCTTGCATTCTGCACCGCAGCCGAAATTACTTTCTTAAAATCGTTGCTAGGGAATTGGGTACCAGTAGCGATCGTTCTGTCAAAAACAGATTCCTGCAGGGTAGTACCAACCAGTACGTTAAAATCATGGCTTTCATTTCCGAACTGGTAGCTTAGCACGTTTTCCTGGATCCAGTTATTATCTGTCGCTGATATGGATTGGCCGTACCCATTGGTGCCGACACCATTATTCAGAAATGAATTATCATACAGGTTTTCGCGGAGGTTCGTAAAGTCGATGCTAAAACTGGAGCGTAAACGCAGGCCCTGTAAAATTTCATACTCTCCATAAACGCTTCCTAAAAAGCGGTCTGTATTCATCTTATGGTAGCCTTGCTCAACAGCGGCAAGCGGGTTCTCGAAAATACTGAACTTGGTATAAGACCCATCCGGGTTATAGTAAGGCAGGTTGGTCGGGATAGAGAACGCACCCGGAACAGCTCCGAAAATAGAGTCATCGTTACGCAGGCGGTTACGTTTTGTATTCGCATACAACATACTGGTCCCAACTTTTAACTTATCAACCGGGAAAAAATCGAGGTTGATACGTGCCGTCTTCCTGTTAAAGTCGATAGCTTTCAGGATACCTTCCTGATCGAAGTTATTGGCAGAAACGAGGTACTGTATGTTTTCATTGCCGCCGCTTACACCTATGTCATAATTCTGGATGATACCTGTCCGGAAAATAGCATCCGACCAATCAGTATTAATTGCCGCTGCCGGGTTGGCATACGGCAATTTAAAAGGCTCGCCTTTGGGGTTAAGCGCGGTTATACTTCCGTAAGAATCTATCCAGTTATTGGTTGCTGCTTCGTTCTGCAGTAATTCGTTGGTAGGACCATCTACTACATCGGGCAGCCTGGCCGCTTCCTGTGTTCCGTAATAATAACCAAAGTTGATCTTGGCCTTTCTGTTGCCACCCCGCTTGGTTGTGATCAGTACGACACCGTTCGCAGCCCGCGCACCGTAAATAGCGGTAGCCGAGGCATCTTTCAGAATTTCCATCGACTCGATATCGGCCGGGTTAATGTCTGCAATCGGGCTGGTTGTACCGCCCCCAACGCCTACGCCGGATAAGTTATTTGCCTGGATCGGAATACCATCCACTACATACAAAGGGTCGCTGGAGCCGTTAATGGAAGATGTACCCCGGATACGCACGCTAACCCCACCACCCGGCGTACCTGAGTTGGAGCTTACCTGCACACCCGAAGCCCTGCCTTGCAGCAGCTGATCGGTGCCGGCAGTAGGCAGGTTCTCAATCGCTTTTGCGCTAACTGAAGTCTGCGCACTGGTCAGGGTTTTTCTGTCCTGTTCGCCGTAGCCCGTTATAACCACTTCCTGCAGCGTTTTTGTGTCCAGCACCATGCGTGCATTAATCACGGTCTGGTTTCCGATGGGCAGTTCCAATGGCTGATAACCGATATACTTAAACATCAGTGTTCCTCCTTCTGCAGGCACGTTCAGTTGAAAGTCACCATCTACGCCAGTTGTTATACCGGTAGTAGTACCTTTCAGGATAACACTTACGCCTACGAGGGCCGAATTGTCCTCGCTGCCTGTTACCTTACCGGAGATAGTGCGCCCCTGCGCCATCACATTGGCTAAAGTGGAGCAGCAGAGGAAAAAGAGTAGTAAAGTGTGCTTCATAAAACAACATGTTGTAAGGTTAAAAGAAGATTTTGACGAAATCTAAAAGGCAAAGACTGGTTTCTGTTAATTGGACTTTTCAGACCCAACTGCTTATGCACTTAAAAAATCAGATCCTAAAAAAACGGCCGGTAAGCAATGCTTATAAACTGCCAGACAGAAGTATGACACACGAACACATTGCCATAAAAAACCGCTAAAACACAAAAAACGCTATCAACAAAGGTTGGGCACACCTTCTCTGTTATTAAATAAATACAATATTTATTTAATAAGCACTACACTGATTCAGCTTCAAAAATATATAAACAGGCAAGCAAATATGTAAGCCAGGCGTATGGGTAATCTTATTCTAAGCTGTATGTATACTTTATATATAAGTGCAAAAACACGCTACTTATCTTTATCATTCACAAATAAAAAGTATAAAACATTTGCCTTCATACTTTCATCCAGTGACACGAAACTTGGCAGCAACTTACTATCAGTCAGTTAAAACTTAAAATCGATTCTGGCGTGATTTGCACCAGGGGCATCACTATCCAATAATCGTCGGGCTCCTTTTACTTTTTAAAACGGCTTTACGAACTGGCTGAACTTCTCAACCGGAAGCCAGCATTTAATCTATACTTTTAAACAAGAGAACTCAATCAAAGGTCAGACATCGATTATCCATCCGCTATGATTGAATAATTATAAAAAATAAATAACCTACTTCCTACTCCCGGATAATATTGGTTTATACATAGATAATTATTTATAAACTCCAATTAATTCTGAAAAAATATTTATAGAGGCATTTGCATTTACTATATATAATTAGTAAATCAGATTAAAATTTTTTAATTATTCAACGAAACTCTTCGCTTTTATACTTTCAAAGAGTAAGGAATAGCAATCAAAATTCTTCACCTTTTTAACGAACACTTCATGATGAAAAATTTACCAGGCACTCTGAAGCCAACATTTATGCTAGGCTTAGGGCTCGCACTCTTACTGGCAGGCCCGCCTAGTGAAGCACAGCAAAAAGCTAAAAGCAAAAAGGCTGAACATGCTTATTCACCTGAACTGTATAATGGCCTAAACTGGCGATCTATTGGTCCGTTCAGGGGCGGGCGCGCTGGTAGTGCGACAGGTGTACCCGGTAAACCCAACCTCTATTATATGGGTGCGACCGGCGGCGGCGTCTGGCGCACAACAGATGGCGGCGCTACCTGGGAGAATATCTCGGATGGCTATTTCGGCGGTTCGATCGGAGCCATTGCCGTAAGCGAATCAGACCCTAATATTATATATGTAGGCGAAGGCGAGCAAACCCTGCGCGGCAACGTATCTTCTGGCTTCGGAATCTGGAAATCAGTGGATGCCGGTAAAACCTGGCAACACGTTGGTCTGAAAGATTCCAAACACATTGGCCGCATCCGCATCGACTCCAAAAACCCGGACATTGTATATGTTGCCGCCATCGGTGATATTTATAAATCAGGGGAAGAGCGCGGTGTATTTAAAAGTACAGACGGCGGTAAAACGTGGAAACGCACCTTATTTGCCAACAAAGATGCCGGCGCGGTTGATCTGATCATCGACCCATCCAATTCACGTGTTTTATTTGCCAGCACCTGGAATGCACGACGCACGCCTTATAGTTTCTCTTCGGGTGGCCCGGGTTCCGGCCTCTGGAAAAGTACGGATGGCGGCGATAACTGGAAAGAAATATCACGCAACGAAGGCTTGCCAAAAGGCACGCTGGGTATTATCGGTGTAACAGTTTCGCCTGTTAATTCTGAGCGTGTTTTTGCGATGGTGGAAGCAGAAGACGGCGGCTTGTTCCGGTCTGATAACGGTGGCGTAAGCTGGCAGAAAATAAACGACGACCGCAACCTGCGCCAGCGCGCCTGGTACTATACCCGTATTTATGCCGATCCGAAAAACGAAGACCAGGTATACGTGATGAACGTAGCCTACCACCGCAGCAAGGATGGCGGCAAAACATTCGAAACCTTTAACGCTCCGCACGGCGACCACCACGACCTCTGGATTGCACCCGAAGACCCGAACCGCATGGTAATTGCCGATGATGGTGGTGCCCAGGTAAGTACGGACGGCGGCATGAACTGGAGCACCTACATGAACCAGCCAACTGCCCAGTTTTACCGCGTTGTAACAGATAACCATTTCCCGTACCGTATTTACGGCGCGCAGCAGGATAACACCACAGTAAGAATAGCGCACCGTACCGACGGCAGAAGTATAGGCGAACGCGACTGGGAAGTAACAGCAGGTTCCGAGAGTGCGCACATAGCTGTTAGCCCTGAAGACCCGGACCTGGTATTTGGTGGCAACTATGGCGGCTTCCTGGAAAGTGTGAATCACAAAACCGGACAGCAACGCACCGTAAACGTATGGCCTGATAACCCGATGGGTGCCGGTGCCGAAAGCATGAAGTATAGATTCCAGTGGAACTTCCCGATCATGTATTCCCCGCACGATCCGAAGAAGCTGTACACAACATCTAACCACGTTCACTTTACAACCAACAACGGCCACTCCTGGCAAACCATCAGCCCGGACCTGACCCGCAACGATAAGTCTAAATTAGGCTCTTCAGGTGGACCGATCACACAGGATAACACCAGTGTGGAATATTACGGAACAATCTTCGCCATCAACGAGTCTCCTGCGGAAGCTGGCGTTATCTGGACCGGATCTGATGACGGTTTAATCCACGTAACCCGCGATGGCGGCAAGAACTGGACAAACGTAACGCCGAAGAAGATGCCGGAATGGATGATGATCAACAGCATCGACGCGCACCCAAGTATAAAAGGCACGGCGTATGTGGCGGCAACCATGTATAAATCCGGTGATTTCAGGCCATACTTATACAAGACAACCGACTATGGCAAAACCTGGGATAAAATAACAGACGGCATTCCGGAGAACCATTTTACCCGCGTCGTGCGTGTAGACCCTAAGCGTAACGGCCTGCTGTATGCAGGTACCGAGTATGGCATGTATGTATCGTTTAACGATGGCAAAAACTGGCAACCGTTCCAGATGAACCTGCCGATTACGCCTATCACAGACCTGACCATTAAAAACGATAACCTGATCGCAGCCACGCAGGGCCGTAGCTTCTGGATTATTGATGACCTGACTCCGCTGCACCAGTTAAACAAAGCTGCCGCCGAAAGTAAATTCCATTTGTACAAGCCAATGGATTCGTACAAAATGGGCGCACCAAGCGGATGGGGCGGACCTAACATGAAACTGGAAGGCCAGAACCATCCGGGTGGCGTGATGGTGCATTACTACATGCAGCAAAAGCCAGACACTACCACCAATGTTACGCTCGAGATCATGGACCAGAGCGGTAAACTGATCCGCAGCTACGCCAGCAACTCAAAAGACAGAAAAACAAAGCTGGATGTAAAAAAAGGAATGAACCGTTTTGTGTGGGATATGTACTATCCGGAAGCAAGCACGTTTGATGGCCTGATTATGTGGGGTGGAAACACGAGAGGCCCGCGAGCTTTACCTGGTAATTACAAAGCGAAACTGACCGTTGGCAAAGACAGCCAGGAAACCAGTTTCGCTATCCTGAAAGATCCTCGCTCCTCTTCTACGCCGGAAGATCTGCAGGCACAGTTCACCTTCCTGATGGAGACGCGCGATAAACTAACCGAAACGCACGATGCTATCAAGGAAATCCGTACCATCCGCAGCCAGATCAACACGTTGAAAAGCAACCTGAAAGGCCAGGATAACCACAAGGATGTTATAGAAACGGCTAATGCAATTGATAAAAAGATCACTTCGATTGAGGAAGCCTTATATCAGACCAAGAACCGCAGTGGCCAGGATCCGCTTAACTTCCCGATCCGCTTGAACAACAAACTGGCTAACCTGGCCTCGCAGGTAAGCGCCGGCGACTACAGACCAACCACACAATCAGTGGAGTTCAAGAACGAAGTAACCGGTAAAATTGATGAGCAGCTGAACTTGTTAAAGCAAGTTAAAGCCCAGGATGTACCGCAGTTGAACAAGAAAGTAAAAGAGAAGGGCATTGACGCCATTACTTTAAAAGAGTCAAAACCCCAATCAAATGCTACTTCCTCTGTAAACTAACTTTAAACCACAGCCTGTTATACTTTTTAAGTATAACAGGCTTTTTTCTTTTTTGCTCCTCTTCCCTGAAAACATACTTTACAAAGTATACATCTCTGCTTTCCAGCAGCTGATAACTGTTTCATTGTTGCCTACTTCTCCCAACGTCTTACGATTTAATAATCCTTCATCATATGAAAAGACCTTTATACTTTCTGTTATTCGCCCTGTCAGTTTCGGGTGGCGCTGTGGCTCAGAAGAGAAATACAGGAAAACAAGCTGTTGCCAAATCAGAGCAGGTAAACAGCCCGGACAAGTATTTAAGCCCGGTAAAGTGGCGTAATGTAGGGCCATCCAGAGGCGGGCGATCTGTAACGGCCACCGGTGTGGTAGGCAATCCGCTTATCTATTACATGGGTACAGTGGGCGGCGGTGTCTGGAAAACAGAAGATGCCGGCCAAAGCTGGTTCAATATTTCGGATTCATACTTTAAAACCAGTTCGGTTGGCGCAGTAGCCGTCTCAGAATCTGACCCCAATATGGTGTACGTAGGCATGGGCGAACATGCGCCGCGCGGCGTGATGACCTCGCATGGCGATGGCGTGTACAAATCTACGGATGCAGGCAAAACCTGGAACAAACTTGGCCTGGATATGACGCGCCACATTGCGGGCATCAACATACATCCCCAGAACCCGGACATTGTATACGTAGCTGCCCAGGGTGCCTTGCACGGGCCCTCCAAAGAGCGCGGCGTTTACAAATCTACGGACGGCGGTAAAACCTGGAAAAATACGCTGTATGTAGATGAGAATACCGGCTGCGCGGATATTAAAATGGATATGAACAACCCGCGCATTCTGTATGCCAGTATGTGGGACCACCGCCGCACGCCGTGGCAGGTGATCAGTGGCGGCAAAGGAAGCGGTTTATACAAATCCACGGATGGTGGCGAGACCTGGAAAAAGCTGGAGAAAGGCTTGCCGAAAGAACTCGGTAAAATTGGTGTTTCCGTATCAAGGGCCAACTCAAACAAAGTATACGCTGTTATCGAAAGTGATACATACAAAGAGCAGGGCGGTCTTTTTGTAAGCGAAGACGGCGGCGAAAAATGGAACCGCGTCAGTAAAGACCACCGGCTCACGCAACGCGCCTGGTATTACATCGAGGTTTTCGCTGATCCGCAAAACGAAAACACCGTGTACGTACTCAATGCGCCCGGCTTAAAATCGACAGACGGTGGTAAAACATGGAAGGAGATTTCGGGTACGCACGGCGATTACCACGAGCTGTGGATTAACCCGAAAAACAGCGAAAACATGGTGGTGGCGAATGATGGTGGCGCAGCGATCAGCTTTAATGGCAGCTCCTCCTGGACCACCCAGAACAACCAGCCTACCGCGCAATTCTATCGTGTAAATGCCGATAACCTGTTCCCTTATAATTTGTACGCTGGTCAGCAGGATAATACAACCGTACGGATTGCCAGCAGAAACACGGGCGGCAGAAGTATAGATGAACGTAACTGGGGCGAAACTGCAGGCGGCGAAAGTGCATTCCTGGCTTTTAATCCGGATGATCCGCGCATTGTAGTGGGTGGCAGCTACCAGGGCAACATCGATATGCACGATACGCAAACCAACCTGCGCAAGTCTATCATGGTATCGCCGGTTTTATACCTGGGCATGACGCCTAAGAATATGAAGTACCGCTTCAACTGGAATGCCCCGATCATCTATTCCGCCCACGAACCTAATACCTTTTACCACGGTGGCAACGTCGTTTTCAAGACCAACGATCTTGGCAAAACCTGGGCCGTACTTTCAAAAGACCTCACCCGCCAGGATTCATCTAAAATGGTGATCAGTGGTGCACCTTTCACAAACGAAGGAGCCGGTGGCGAAAACTATGGCACCATTGCCTATATGATAGAATCTACACTTGAAAAAGGTGTTTTGTGGACCGGTAGCGATGATGGCCTGGTTCACATTACACGCGACGGCGGCAAAACCTGGACCAATGTTACACCAAAAGGTATGGAAGAAACGCTGGTGAACAGCATCGAGGTTTCGCCGCACGATAAGGCTACTGCGTACATTGCCACCACCCGTTATAAATTCAACGACTTCAGGCCATCCATTTACAAAACAACCGACTATGGCAAATCCTGGAAAAAAATAACAAATGGTATTCCGGCTGATGCCTTTACAAGAGTAGTGCGCGAAGATACGCAGCGCAAAGATTTGCTTTATGCGGGCACCGAAACGGGCTTGTACATCTCTTATAACGGTGGTAAGGACTGGACCAATTTCCAGTTGAACCTGCCGATCACGCCAATCGCGGATTTAAAAGTACACCAGGGTGACCTGATTGCAGCCACCCAGGGCCGCTCTTTCTGGATTCTGGATGACTTGAATATGGTGCGTGGTTACAACGAAAAGCTCAATCCTAAAGACCTGGTGTTGTTCCAGCCGGAAGATGGCTACCGTGTTTCAGGAGGCAGTGCACTGGATAGAATAGAAGATCCGGAAGATAAAAAACCGGACCAGCCCGGCACCAATCCATCCACGGGTATTGTCCTGTATTACCAGTTGCCGGCCGGTACACCAAAAGATAGCTTGGTAACGCTGGAAATACTGGACCAGAAAGGAAATGTAATCCGGAAGTATAGCAGCAAGCCAGACCCAAAATTCACAGCTTATCCTGGCAGCCCCTCTCCTGACCCGGTCCTGAGCACCAGAGCCGGCCTGAACCGCTTTGTGTGGGATATGCGCTATGCTACGTTACCGGGCGTTCCGACGGCCTTTATGCCAAACAGTTACAACGGCCATAAAGCAGCACCGGGCACCTACCAGGCACGTCTGAAAGCTGGAAATACGGAAAAACTGGTTTCGTTTAAAACACTAGCCGACCCACGTTTAAAAGCAACCCCTGCAGATTTTGCAGAGCAGGAAAAAGTGCTGATCGCGCTCGAAGATGGTGTGCGCGATATTCATAATTCTGTATTGCACATGCGCAAAGTAAAAGACCAGGTAAGTGCCCTTGTGGAGCTGATTGAAGAAGATAAAACAAAGGCTAGCTTAACAATAGCCGGTAAAGATCTGATCAAAAAGCTAACTGCCTGGGAAGAGGAACTGGTACAAAACAGATCGAAATCAAATAACGATTTCCTGAACTTCGAAAGTAAACTGAGTGCCCACTTCCTGTACCTGAAAGATGATTTGGACACTGATATTCCTTACGTTACCAGATCGCAGCAGGAAAGATTAGCGGAGTTAACAGCAGCATGGCAAAAGTCCAAAGCAAAAATGACCAACCTGATCAACAACGATATTGCCCGCTACAACCAACTGGCAAAGCAGGCTAACATCGAGAAGATCTCTGTTATGATGCAGGCAAACCCGACAGCTGCTGTAAAATAACAGGGTAGTTTATCCTGAATGATTAATTAGTATAAGTAACTTAAAACAAGAAGCCCTGTAAGATTTTTCTTACAGGGCTTCTTTATAAAAAGGAAGTGAGGCAAAATTATATATTAAAGCCACAGCAAGTATAACAGTGCTTACTTTACCAATTGCGCCGAAATGGAGTCGATCAGTTCTTCGGTCCATTGTTCAGCAATTTCTTCGTACTCATACTTTTCCCAGCGTTGCTGGTATACCTTTTCGAGCCACGGCGAATTTTTATCGGGCCCTACGGTGTAGCTGCTGTACTCCAGTTTAAAGAGCATATTTTTAGTTACATCAAAAGGTTCAGCGCCCGGTTTATTAAAGCTTTCCAGCTTCAGGCGCAGCCCAACCTGTTGTACGTTTCCTTTTTCTATACTTATCTCATCGTCTAAATCCGAGGCAGGGTCTTTGGTCCAGGTATCCACTACTTGCTCCAGCACAAAATTCTCGAACATCGGGATAACAGGTTGTATATGCTGGTGTACAGTTTGTGCCAGCGCCGGGAGTATCTGGTTAATGAGGTGCTGTATACTTTGCTTGTCTCGGGTGTTGCGTGTCTCCATAAACCGGATCGAAATAAATGTAAAAAATAAGCTTAATGCAGATGCTGCCAACAGGTATAGTATAAAACTATTTTATATAGACAACTGCCTTTGCCAATTGCCTGCTGCAATTTCAATGCCTAAAGTCAGCTCTCCGGAAAAAAGTAAGCAGCCATCTAAAAGTAGGGATTTATACTTCAGCTAAATCATAGCTGAATCAATTTAAAAGCATTTTTGTAAAATTTTAATTGTATATTGTAAAAAATAAGGAACAAATACCCCTACACATATGTAGTAGGTGTATAATAAACAAAACAACATGAATAACGGAACAGTAAAATTCTTTAACGACCTGAAAGGGTTCGGTTTTATCAAAGAAACAAATTCAGATCAGGAATATTTCGTACACGCTTCTGGCCTAGTAGACGAGATCAGAGAAAACGACGAAGTAACGTTTGATTTGCAGGAAGGCAAAAAAGGACTAAACGCCGTTAATGTAAAGCGCTCTTAGTTTTAATATACCAGCATACTAAAAAAGCCTTACTTTTTGTAAGGCTTTTTTAGTTGTGTATAGCCCATCCTGAAAGGGCTCCAAGTATAAATTTTAAATTAACCAGTACAGCAGCAATAAGATGAACAGAAAATACATAGTAGATACCACCACACACGAATATTTATGTATCGCGCTTAAAAAAGGAATGGATTGGGAGCCTAACAACCAGGATTCGCTGCAAACTTTTATGGGATCACGCGAAAACGAAAAACAGCCAGGCTTTGAGTTACTGACAGGTGAGTTTAACGATAACGCTTTTTTTGAAAAGTGGATCCGCAACGGCACTAACATCCTGTTCCGTTACTAAGCGCCAGAACCTGTTTTGACTGCGCCCTTAACCGGCAACTACCAAAATAACCAAGCCCGAACGCTGCTTACCGCTACCATTTCCGAAATTTGCTCAGGTTTACTTTTATAAAGTATAAAACCTCTGGCCAGGCAGCAGCAAGTAAAGTATAAAGCGTCATATTTTCACCGTTCGACCGCTCTAAAATGGCTCAGCCAGAAAAAGGAAGTATACAGCAAATTACAAAACTTATTGAGTTGAATGATGAGCTGGAAAACTATTTTACAAATACTATTATTCCACAGCTTTTTGTTGATGCTGACCTGATTCTCCGCAAGTTTACTCCTCCGGCCATGAAGCAGTTCAGCTTCTCGCCATCGGATGTGGGCAAACACATGGCCGAGATGGTTGATCACATCCGCTACTCCACCATTCTCGAGAATATAAAGGAAGTAATAAAAGCAGGCGAGATCTTCGAAAAAGAAATCCAGACAGATGATAAAAGGTGGTTTCAAATGAACATCATTCCTTATATCATCAAAAAGGAAAACCGCACCAACGGCGTTATCATCACCTTTATCGATATTTCGGGCCGCATGAAAAACCTGCGGGAACTGGAAAAACTAAATGCCTCGCACGAAACATTTATTTATTCGGTTTCCCATGACCTGAAAGCCCCCCTCGCCAACATCGAAGGCCTGGTGACTTTGCTGGTAAAAACAGCAGAAGACCTTACAGAAAAGCATGGCGTTTACGATGATGAACACAAGGAAATTGCCGCGATGCTGGGCGATTCCGTAAAATCGATGCGGAAAATAATTGATGAACTCTCGGATATAGCCAAGATAGAAGGCAATTATAAAGATGTGCAGGAGGTAGTTGTTTTCGAGAACATCTTTAAAGAAGTTGAGATGACCGTAAAGGATAAGATCAACCAATCCAAAGCTGTTATCGATATAAGTATTGGCGTACCTGAAATTAAGTTCTCGCGCAAAAACCTGCGAAGTATACTTTATAACCTGCTCATCAACGCCATCAATTATAAATCACCTGACCGCGCACCGGAAATCTTTATCAAAACCGAGCATAAGAAAGGCTACGTGCTGATCTCTGTAAAAGATAACGGCATAGGCATCGCACCCGAAAAGAAAGAAGCGATCTTTACGCCCTACACCCGCTACAAAAAAGAGGTGGAAGGCACCGGCATCGGTTTATACCTGGTAAAGAAGATTATCGAGAATGCGGGCGGCAAAATAAAAGTAACCAGCAAACCAGGCAAAGGCTCTGAGTTCCAGGTATACCTGAGAACCAAAACAGTTAAAGCCAAACAAACGACATAAGCCTGTTCCGGGCTTCTTTTAAACCCTTGCAGATCGTATTTGCAGGGGTTTTGTTTTTTATACTTCAGACATACTTGTTTTATAGTATAAGTCAGCAACTTTATACCTTACCAGCAAGGTACCAAAATCCGGTTTACCTATTTTTTAGTATCTTGGGCTACCAATTACATAAAGCGGTATCTTTTTAATTATTTAACCCTATTTATGAAAGATCAGATGATAAAAGCCGGCAAAAAATCAGGTATCCTGATGGTACTGGCTTTGGCAAGCTGTACTTCGGTGCAGCCCACACAAACTCCTACCCAGACAGAAACTGCCATGCAGACAGAAAAAAAGATAGATAACCTGTTGCTGGCTGAGTGGACCGGCCCATACGGAGGCGTTCCTGCTTTCGATAAAATGAACCTCGCCGACCTGAAACCAGCGATGGAAAAAGGGATGGCCATGAACCTGGCCGAGATTGAAGCAATTGCCAACAACCCGGCTCCTGCTACATTCGAAAACACGATAGAGGCGATGGAAAAAGCAGGCGAAGAACTGGGCAGAGCGTTTACTTACTACGGTATATGGGGCAGCAACATGTCTACACCTGAGTTCAGAGCAATTCAGGCAGAGATGGCACCTAAGATATCTGAGTTCTCTTCTAAAATAAACCAGAACGAAAAGTTATTCCAGCGCATCAAAACCGTTTACGAAAACTCCCAGAAAAACCCGTTGCCAGCCGATCAGCAACGCGTGGTGCAACTGGTATACGAAGGCTTTGCCATGGAAGGCGCTGATCTGGATGCTGCTGCCAAACAACGCTATGCCGCTATCAACAAAGAGCTTTCGTCGCTGTACACTGCCTTCGGTAACAACACCTTAGCAGATGAAGAAAAATATGTAACCTACCTGACCAAAGACCAGCTGAGCGGTTTGCCGGAGTCTTTTGTAAAAGCGGCCGCCAAAGCTGCTGCAGACCGTGGCCAGGAAGGCAAGTACGCCGTAACCAACACGCGCTCCAGCATGGACCAGTTCCTGATCTATTCGGATGAGCGTGCGCTGCGTGAGAAAGTATGGAAAACCTATTACTCGCGCGGCGATAACGGCGATGAGCATGATAATAATGCCAACATTGCCAAAATACTGCAGCTGCGCAACGAGCGCGTGAAGCTGATGGGCTATAAAAACTATGCGGAATGGCGTTTGCAAAACCGTATGGCTAAAACCCCGGAAGCTGCCATGGAGCTGATGATGGCCGTTTGGCCCGCCGCTACGGCCCGCGTAAAAGAGGAAGTAGCCGATATGCAGAAAATTGCGAACGCTACCAGTAAAACCAAGATCACGATCGAACCCTGGGATTACCGCTATTATGCCGAGAAAGTACGCAAGCAAAAGTATGATCTCAACTCTGATGAAGTAAAACAGTACCTGGAACTGGGCAACCTGACACAGGCCATGTTCTATACAGCAGGCGAGTTGTTCAACTTTAAATTCACGCCGGTTGCCGAAGGTACGGTTCCGGTTTACCAGGAGGATGTGAAAGTATGGGAAGTAACTGATAAAACAACCGGCGAGCACATCGGGCTTTGGTATTTGGATCCGTTTGCACGCCAGGGCAAGCGCTCCGGCGCATGGGCAAATGCCTATCGCAGCCATACCACATTTGATGGGAAGAAAACCGTGCTGGCCTCAAACAACTCAAACTTCGTGAAGCCTGCTCCGGGCGAGCCTGTTCTGGTTTCCTGGGATGATGCAACCACGTTTTTCCATGAGTTTGGCCACGCGCTGCACTTCCTGTCGTCTAACGTAAAGTACCCAACCCTGAACGGTGGCGTAAGAGATTACACCGAGTTCCAGAGCCAGTTACTGGAGCGCTGGTTATCGACTGATAAAGTGATCAACCAGTTCCTGAAGCACCACAAAACAGGCGAAGTTATGCCGGCTGCACTGGTTGCCAAGATCAACAAAGCGGCTACGTTTAACCAGGGCTTCGAAACAACAGAATACCTGGCTTCTGCCCTGATGGATATGAAATTCCATTTAGCTGACCCAACGAACATGGATGCTGATAAGTTTGAAAGAGAAACACTGGCAGCCATGAAGATGCCAAAAGAAGTGGTGATGCGCCATCGTTCGCCGCACTTCGGGCACGTGTTCTCAGGCGA
Organism: Pontibacter arcticus; assembly: GCF_003284895.1. Classification (GTDB taxonomy): domain Bacteria; phylum Bacteroidota; class Bacteroidia; order Cytophagales; family Hymenobacteraceae; genus Pontibacter; species Pontibacter arcticus. Next base: position 618,469 of record NZ_QMDV01000003.1, on the reverse strand, counting down.
AGGTTATGCTACCGCTTATTACGGTTACATGTGGGCCGATGTGCTTACTTCGGATGCATCTGAAGCGTTTGAAGCAGCGCCGGGCGGTTACTACGATAAAGAAGTGGCAGCCCGCCTGGTAAAATACCTGTTTGCGCCACGCAACTCCATGGACCCAGCCGAAGCTTACAGACTGTTCCGTGGCCGCGACGCCAAAATAGATGCGCTGATGCGTGATCGTGGTTTCGCTGCTCCTAAACCGGCTTCAAAAAAATAAAAAAGCTGGTTTAAAGTATAAAAGCCCTTGCAGCTAATGTTGCAAGGGCTTTTTCTTTTTGTACAAGGTATGAATTTATAGTTTGAGCTGACTTTATACTTCACGAACACCTACCTGCAAGTATAGCTTATACCTACAGCTTCCTGAAAGTATAAACGGGAGCTTACCCCATATAAGTCGTTACTAAGTCTATAAGCGATTCTTTGGTAAGTGGCTTGTTCAGGAAAACCTGGACACCGGCCTTTTGTACCCGCTCCAGGTCCTTGGGGTTAAGTGAAGTACTCAGCACCGCAATCAGGGTATCTTCTTTGCCAGGGCAATCCATATCCTGAAAAGCGTTCAGAAAACCGAAACCATCCAACACAGGCATGTTTATATCCAGCAGAATAAGATCCGGGATAAGGCTTTTGTTTGAGGCACAATCTTCCAGCAGCTTCAGAGCGTCTTTGCCGTTTTTAGCCACTAAAAGCTCATTAGTTATACTTAACCTGTTAATCAGTAATTTATTGATGAAGTTTGTTGCATCATCATCATCTATAAGTAAAATAGATGCTATTTTTCTCATGTCGCTCCTTCTGATTGTTCTCTCTTGCACTTGCAACTAGTTATCTTTTAAAGTATATCCGGAACGTGGTACCGTGGCCCAGTTCGCTTTCTACTTCAATTTTACCGCCTGCGTTCTCCACAATCCTTTTTACAATATACAAACCGATCCCAGACCCTTCTACGTGATCGTGCAGGCGTTTGAACATCGAAAATATTTTATTTTTATCAGCCATGTCAATACCGAGTCCATTATCGGCTACTGTTAAAACTACAAAGCCAGGCCTGGTCTCGGTTTTTACGGTAATTTCAGGTTGTCGGTCCGGCGATTTATACTTTAACGCATTGCTGATCAGGTTATAAACAATACTTCTGCTGTTTTTTGCTGAAAACTGAATCGCAACGCCCGGCTCCATGTCTAAATGGATAACGGCATTTGATGTGTTAGCAATGGTTTCGAAATCTAGTATTACTTCGTTTACCACATCAGCCAGGTTAATAGCAGCTACATCTTCGCCTGCTTCGCGTTGTATCTTGGCCACTTCGGTCAGGTCGGTAACAGCGCGCTTAAAACGATCGACAGACGAATGGATCAGTTCTAATAGCTTTTGTACCACCTCCTGCTCTAATGTTGAGGCCGGCAGGTATTCTACCAACTCTCTCATCAGCCCTTCGATGTTCGAAATAGGCGCTTTCAGGTCGTGGGAGGCAGAGTAAACGAAATTATCAAGGTCGGCGTTGGTCGCCAGCAACTCGGTATTCATTTTTTCGATTTTGTGGCGGGTAGTTACCTGTTCCGTTACATTAATGGCGATGGCAATTACCCCGGAAATCACCCCTTCTGCATCGCGGAGCGGATGGTAAACAATGTTAAAATACATTTGCTGCAGCACGCCTTCATGCTCGAGCGTAACGGGCAGCTCGTTATTGATATACGGTTTACCTGATGCCAGCACGCCATCCAGTAATTCTTTTATACCCTGGTCCCGCAATTCGGGCAAAGCATCCATTACCGGTTTTCGGAGTACATCTTCGGACTGGCGACCCCATAGCCTGCAAATATTGGGGTTTGCCAGTTCAATAATGTGCAAAGGCCCCCTCATAATCCCGATCGCAACGGGTGCCTGCAGAAACAGCTCTGTCAGGAACATTTGCTGACGGGCTATTTCCTGTTTATCCTGTGCGTTTGTAATGGCGGTAGCTACCTGGCCTACCAGCAGAGAATAAAAGTTTAAATAATCAGTATTATATTCCTGATTTGCATTTAAGCCTGCAATAAAAAAGCCGATCACCTGGTTCTGGCCTGGCCTCAGAATGGGAAGTATTACTGCCTGCTCCACAGTTTCATTGTTCTCGTCGTGTTCTGAAACAGAAGTATAGCGGGTATGCATGGATTCGAGCAGGATAGGCTGGCGTTCTATGAAAACCTTATTCAGTTGCCACATATCCTCTGCTACGGAACTGCCGATGTCTATTTTAAGGGCATTGGCTGGTGGCAACTTTGTACCCGTCTGGCCCATCAGCCTGGCTTCTGTCCCATCGCTGTTAAGCAGATAGATCAAACCAAAAGGAATATCCGCCTGGTTATCACGTAAAACGATGCAGGCGGTTTCGCAGGCTTGTTCCTGCGTCTTTACCTGCGCCATGGTATCCGAAATATCCTTCATGGTTTTTAACCTGCGCTGGGTAACTACCGATTTGGTTACCTCGAAGCAGGCACAGAAAACACCCTCAATTTTTCCGGCATCGTTGTAAGCCGGGCTGTACGAAAAAGTCCAGTAGGTTTCTTCCAGAAAGCCTTTTCGCTGCAAAACAAGGCGTAATGCCTCTTCATATACAGTCTGGCCATTTTTGATTACTTTTTCCACCAGCAAGCCCAGTTCGTTCCATACTTCGGCCCACATCTCGTTTGCCTTCGCACCGAGTGCTTTCGGGTGCTTTTTGCCAAGCGCAGGCAGATAGGCATCGTTGTGGAACATGTACAAATCCTCAGACCACCAGAAAAACATAGGAAAACCTGAGTTTAACAGGAGCCTGATATTAATTTTAAGACTTTGCGGCCAGTTATCAGGAGAACCTAACGGATGAGCATCCCAATCATAAGCACGCATCCTCGCTCCCATTTCACCTCCGCCATCCAAAATACTATACACAGTATCAGAGGAGGGCCTCGCTGCTGCCAAATTTGAATTACTCATAAAGCCTGTGGCTGTTTTTTATAATTGAGGTGAATTTAACCTGCTGTTTCAGGTGTAGAATTGTAACGATAAACCAGCACAAAAGATACTGCCGTAATACGTCCACTAATTTAAAGATAATTTATGCAGGAATTATCCGGAGACTTTTAAACAAGCTGTGCTCTTGAGCAAACTATACCTACTTTTAAGCGTCGCTGACAAAAGTATTAACGGCTTTAGGTTATCCAAGTAATGTATAACGCACAGTTTGCACATCAAGTATAGCACTGATAATTAAGTTATTACTCTTAAAACACAGTTTGATATAATTTCATAACCAGAAAAAGTGCCTGCGTTTTGATACCTACAGGCTGCGTGGTAACTTTACAAAACCTGTAAGCTTGCTTTATTTCATTACTTACCCTATTTACCGCCTCCATTTATGAGCTTAACCATAGTTTCCAAAAGCTTTGAAGAACTCTCGAACCACGAACTTTACGATATTTTAAGACTACGGAGCGAAGTTTTTGTGGTAGAGCAAACCTGTGTTTTCCTGGATCTGGATAACAAAGACCAGCAATGCTACCACATCGCCTTTTACCAAAACAACGGGATTGTCGCAACTGCCCGCTTGGTGCCGCCAGGTTTGGCCTATGAGCAGATGTCCATCGGGCGTATTATCAGCAGCGGTGCGGTGCGTGGCACAGGTATAGGCAAGCAATTAGTAGCCTTTGCAATAACCGAATGTTACCGCATTTTCGGGGAAGGCCCGATCAAGATTGGTGCGCAGCTGTATGCTAAGAAATTTTACGAGCAGTTCGGGTTTGAGCAGTGCAGCGAAGTATACGATGAAGACGGCATCGATCACATCTCGATGTTAAAAGCTTAACCATGGAAGCCAACAGACCCGACCCGGAAATACTGAAAAGCCTAGTTACCATGAAAATGCCTTTTGGCAAGTATAAAGATACGGTGCTTTGCAATCTGCCGGTTTCGTACCTGGAGTGGTTTAGTCAGAAGGGTTTTCCGGCCGGCAAGCTTGGGATGCAACTGGCCACCATCTACGAAATAAAGATCAACGGGCTCGAACAACTGCTTACGCCGCTTAAACGAAGTATAAACCGGTAATCTATATTTGGGGCGCAACGAACTATTTTTAAAGTATAAACCGGCGCTTAAGTTTTCCGGATGCTGATGGTTTTGATCTGGTGGCTGGCGTCTTTTTCCAGTATCAGGTTGGCGCGGTAACGGGTCGGCAGTATATTTTTTTCGAGATTGGGCTTGTTGATCTCAGTCCAGATCTTGACCGCGAACGCAACTGTTTCATCTTCTGACATGGCCGCATACCGATGGAAGTATGACAGCGGGTCCTGAAACGCCGTCTGGCGCAACGACTCGAACCGCTCGATGTACCATTGCTGCAAATGGCGCTCGTCGGCGTGTACGTAGATCGAAAAATCAAAGAAATCAGAAACGAAAATGGCCGGGTCCTTCTGGCCCTGCGTTGGCCGCACCTGCAATACATTTACGCCTTCCACTATTACAATATCCGGCGATTCGAGGGTTTGCCCCTGGCCAGGCAGCACATCATACTCTAGATGCGAATAGGTAGGCACTACAATTTTTTTCTTCCCGGATTTGAGATCGGCCAGGAAACGGATCAGGCTCCTGATATCATAACTTTCCGGAAAGCCTTTGCGGTTCATGGCGTTATTGGTCTGCAACACTTTGTTCGGAAACAGGAAACCATCTGTTGTAACCAGCTCTACTTTAGGCGCACCCGGCAGCTCCGATAAAAGCTTTTGCAAGACGCGCGCAGTGGTGCTTTTGCCGGCGGCCACGCTTCCTGCAATGCCAATAACGTAGGGCATTTTGCGCACCCTGCTATCCAGGAACCGGCTCGATTCTTCGTGCAGCTTGCGGGCATTGGCAATGTAGATATCCAGAAAGTGAGAAAGCGGCAGGTATACTTCCTGTATCTCCTGCAGGGTAAGGGGCTCGTTTAGTGCGTGGCTTTCCCAGATATCCTGCTTTAGGGCTGGCACTTCCCAACTTTCTCCGTATGCCGCCCAAGCTTCCCGCGTAAGGGTTATGTAAGGCGAATACTTCTTTCCGTGTCCGGTCAAGTTTGTCATATAAGCGGCAAAACTAATTAAATTACTGCCATCCTGTACATCCCAGCTTCTGTAAGTTTAAAAAATGTACTTTAAACAGAAGCCAGAGCAAGTATAAAAAGTGGCATTACAGCTGACAGAGCAGCTAAAACCACCCTATTTATACTTTAACCGTAGATAACCCCGGAGCATGCCCCGATGTTTATACTTTTTATACTTTGTTTTTATGGAGAAAGCACCCTATACCGTACCGGCCTTAACACAGATCGGGCACGTGCATTTAAAAGTAGCCGATCTTAACCGTGCCCTTGCCTTTTACTGCGACCTGCTGGGTTTCGAACTGACCACCATGTATGGCACCGATGCCGCTTTTATTTCGGCGGGAGGCTACCACCACCACATCGGCCTGAATACCTGGTACAGCAAAGGTGCACAGCCGGCATCGGTCCGTAGCGCAGGGCTTTTCCATACTGCTATACTTTACCCCACCCGCAAAGACCTGGCAGTTATTTTTAAGCGCCTTGTTGATGCAAAATATCCGTTGGATGGCGCCTCAGACCACGGCGTTTCAGAGGCGCTTTACCTATCCGACCCTGATCAGAATGGCGTAGAATTATACTGGGACAGGCAGAAAGAAGCATGGCCACAAAAACCGGATGGCTCCCTGGAAATGTATACCCGCCCCCTGGACCTGCAAAGCCTGCTGGACGAACTGAAATGAAAGTATAAAGTTATTAGTTTGCTACGAAATATCTTCGCCGGTCAGGAGCCAGTGGATGGCAGGCTCCACGGAAATAAAATTCTGAACAACCCAGGGAATACTATCTATTTTGTAGCTTCTTGTAATAATGGAGTCCATTACCTGTTGTTGTATCAGATCGAAAGATTGAATGGAAGCTATTCTTCTGATGGCGCTGTTTATTAATCTCCTGGTGGTATTTTCTGCAATCCAGACCTGGTCCGACATATTGGGAGGCTGTAACCTGGAATAATCTGTAAGAATGAGTTCTACCTTCTTTTCAAGTAAGAAATCGCAGGTATGGAGCATTTCCTTTCTTAAGATATCGCTCGGAATAGCGCCGATCCACTTGCCCCAAAGCAGTTTGTTGTTCTCGCAATACGTCATCGACATGAATTTGGTATCATATACAACAGACAATTCAAGCAGTTCTGCCATCGGATTAAGTTTTAGCTAACTGATATTATACCTAACTCACAAACAATTGGTTATACCTATTTAAGGCATGTATTTATACTTAACAGATTGAGCAAAAGTATACTTTCCGGTTATGGTTCTATGTGATGTTTGCAGTGACCGTAAAGCGAAACAGCCTGTACAGGATTTTGAATGATGGCCCTAGCAAACATCGTTTCGCGCGCTACGTATTTCAAGTTAAAAAAAAGATGGCACATAACGTAGAACACGACACTAAATATCAGCAGTTTACAATTAAACTGGATAACGAAGAAGCTGAACTGGCCTATGCCACTCCATCGCCGGACCAGATCGACTTTACGCATACTTTTGTGCCGCAGTCGGCACGCGGGCAAGGCCTGGTTGGCGTATTAATGGAAGCAGGCATGCGTTACGCATCCGACAACAACCTGAAGGTAAAGGCAACCTGCCCTGCCGCAGCCAATTACCTGAGTAAAAACCCACAGCATAACCACCTGTTGCTTTAAGTTATACTTATCGCGTACGCAGGCTGGTCTGTTTTTAGTTTTTACACGTAAACGTGTAAGATTTTAAGCTTTATACTTTCTCAAAACCCGCTATAACCGGGCAACCGCTATGAACAAAATGACTGTTTACCCAGGCAGCCCCTACCCTTTAGGCGCTACATACGATGGCAAAGGTGTTAACTTTGCCCTGCACGCCGAAAATGCAACCGATGTGGAGCTATGTTTTTTTTCTTCTGAAGAGGAAAATAACGCTTCGGTTAGTGTAAAATTAACAGAGCGCACGCACCAGGTATGGCACGCCTATGTCCCTGATATGAAACCCGGCCAACTGTATGGCTACCGGGTACACGGGCCTTACGAACCGGAAAACGGGCACCGCTTTAACCCCAACAAACTTTTACTCGACCCTTATGCCAAAGCCATATCCGGCACTATAGATTGGCACGACTCGCTTTTTGGATACGAAGTAGGCCACGAAGACGAAGATTCGAGTTTCAGCGAAACCGACAGCGCACCTTATATTCCGAAATCCGTCGTAATCGATCCGAGCTTTGATTGGCAGCAGGATACGTCGCCTAAAATTCCTTACCATAAAAGTATAATTTACGAGACGCACGTAAAAGGCTTCACCAAACAACACCCGGATATACCCGAGGAAATCAGGGGAACCTATGCTGCACTTGGCCATCCGGTTACGATCAATTATTTAAAAGAACTGGGTATTACAGCCATCGAGCTGATGCCGGTGCACCATTTTATCACAGACCGCTACCTCGTTGAAAAAGGCTTGACCAATTACTGGGGCTATAATTCAATTGGCTTTTTTGCGCCGGATGTGCGGTATTCGAGTAGCGGTACCATGGGCGGGCAGGTAACCGAGTTCAAGGAAATGGTGAAGGCGCTACACAAAGCAGGCATCGAAGTGATACTGGATGTAGTGTATAACCACACCGGCGAAGGCAACCACATGGGCCCGACGCTGTCTTTTAAAGGGATAGACAATGCCTCTTATTATAGACTGACGGAAGACGACAAGCGCTTCTACATGGATTATACCGGCACCGGCAATACCCTGAACACGACCATGCCCAATGTGCTCCGGTTGATCATGGATAGTTTGCGCTATTGGATCCTGGAGATGCACGTGGATGGTTTCCGTTTTGATCTGGCTTCTACACTTGCCCGCGAGCTGCATGGCGTGGATAAACTGGGATCGTTCTTCGATATTATTAACCAGGACCCTGTTATATCGCAGGTAAAATTAATTGCTGAACCCTGGGATATTGGCGAAGGCGGCTACCAGGTGGGCAACTTCCCGGCAGGCTGGACCGAGTGGAACGGCAAGTACCGGGATTGTATCCGGGATTACTGGCGCGGCGCCGATAGTATGCTGGCTGAGTTTGCCGAGCGCTTCACCGGAAGCTCAGATCTGTATAAAGACGACTACAGAAGGCCGACCGCAAGTATAAACTTTATCACTGCGCACGACGGTTTCACACTAAACGACCTGGTATCGTACAACGAGAAGCATAATATTGAAAACGGCGAAGATAACAACGACGGCGAAAGCCATAACCGCTCTTGGAACTGTGGCGTGGAAGGCCCTACCGATGATGAGGAAATAAACAAGCTGCGCCAGCAACAGAAGCGTAATTTACTAACTACCTTATTTTTATCGCAGGGCGTGCCGATGCTGGTAGCCGGAGACGAGATCAGCAGAACGCAGAAAGGGAACAACAACGCCTACTGCCAGGACAACGAAATTTCGTGGTTAAACTGGGAGGAAGCTGATAAGGAACTGCTGGAGTTTACCCGTAAGCTGATAAAACTGCGCAAAGACCATCCGGTGTTCTGCCGTCACCGCTGGTTTCAGGGGTTGCCGATAAAAGGCGTTGGCCTGGAAGATATTGCCTGGTTTTTGCCGGAAGGCACTGAAATGACCGATGAACACTGGGACCACGATTATGCCAAATCGCTGGCTGTTTACCTGAACGGGCGCGGCCTGCGTACTAAAACGGCAACCGGCGAACCTATCATGGACGACAGCTTTTATGTGATCTTTAACGCCTACCACGAGCCATTAGAGTATAAACTGCCGCCTAAAAAGTATGGCACCAACTGGACCAAGATCTTGGATACAAGCGAGAACCGCATTGAAGAAGAGAGCATTCCGTATACCGAAACCATTAACGTAAGCGGTCGCTCCATTGTCGTGCTGCACCATCCGTTACAGAGCTAGAGGTTTATACTTTCAAATTAAAAAGGCCGCCTACTTTAACTAAGTAAGCGGCCTTTTTTATACTTTGATTTTGACGCTGTTTATACTTTCAAATGACTTGTTAAGCTGCTTTTCTGCATGTTAGCACCAATTTGCACATAATGGTTGAAGTATAATTTCCTGTCAACTGCAGCGCAAAGTATAAAAAATGTGCAGCTCCCAGTTTTTGAGTAATAATTGCAGCCCGTCCTTTACAAACAGTCCGAAAATTTATCCACAAAAGCAGCAATTTATACACAACATCTACCTGTATATTACCTGATTTTGTATACTTGCAACAGTATTACACAAATTAAGCTGGTAACGTGATGAAAGCAACTGCACACCGGGGAGAAATTATAAAAGAAGCCATCAAAGCAAGTGGCGTAGCAATTGGCATTGTAGCCGAAAAAGTGGGAGTTAGCCGTAAAACGCTCTATAATAAATTTAAAGAATCCAGTATACCGTACAGTTTTATACTTCGGCTAGGCGAAGTCATTCACCACGATTTCTCACAGGAATTCCCGCATCTGAGTAAAAGTGTAAAAAAAGAACCGCCGTTGCCACAGGCACAAGTCATCAACAACCTGCAGCTGCCTTTCGACAGCGAACCGGACGAAGCGCCAAAACCGCAACTATCCTCTCCGGCAGAACACGAAAGCGAACTTGTGCTATTGCAACGCAAGTACATTGCCCTGCTCGAAAAGTTTAACGAACTCCTCCTGAAAACCAGTTAAGTATACTTTGCAAAGTATAAACCCAGCTTAGGTTTGATGTTGCTTGCTGCTTAATTGTTGCCTGGTGGATTTACGCGGTTAATTATTTCCTGGTCCTGCTGCTGGCCGGCCCGGAAGGTAGCAATTGCTTTGCCCGCTGCGTAAAAAGTGAGTACATCGCCTGCTGTTGTATACGAGGTGGCACGCTCCAATACACTCAGGAATTTGCTTTCGAGTTGGTTGTTAGGGCATGCCATCCGGGTAGAGCCAATGTTAGTCAGTTTTACAGTTGAATCTGTCAGCGCATACTTCCCGAAAAAGCGGTTGCAGCCGGTAAAACCATTAATATCGTTCTCGTTTGCTTCAAATCTGATGTAAGCCGTTCGGGTATCGGTTGGCCCCTGCAAATCTTCACCTTCCACCGAGAGCAGTAACCAGTAAGAATCTACAAGGGTGGAGTTGGTTGTGCTGAGCGTTTTGTTTTGAAGTGTGCATCCCGAACCGAGCAGCAGCAACATAAACAGAAAGTATAGTCTTGATATTTTCATTAGTGTGTTTTGTGTGTCTTTATACTTGAACGGATAAAAAAAGAATCTATTTATTCTCTGTAATTGAAAAGCCTGTAACAAACGCTACAGGCTTTTCTTATTTATACAGAAAGTATACTTATCCTCTCAGGTCGCTTTGGCCAAACCCGCTTATCGGAGAATCAGCTGAGTAATCCGGGCCGGAACGGCGGCTGGAAGTACGGTTCTGGTTCTGATTGCGGCTGCTGTTGCTATTGCGTATTTCAGCATTACCATAACGGATATCATCGTTATCAAATCCGCCTTCAAAATACTGGTTGCCCTTATCGCGGCGGTTACTACCGTAGTCGTTATCCGATCTGCTGTAATTAAAATCATCGCGGCCCTGATACATATCTATGTTACCGGGGTTATAGCTGCGCTGCTCATCACGTGCAAACTCGTTGTAGCGTCGGCCTTCGCCATCCATCTGGTAGCTGTTGTCCTGGCGGCTATACCGGTTGTCAGACTGGTTCCCCGAATTGTTGCCTGACTGGTAATTGCCACTGTAATGCTGGCCGGTGGTGCCATAGCCTCTTTCTTCGTTGTAGTCGTAACCAGAGTTGCCCGAACGGCCGGATTGTGTATTGCGCTGCCCCTGCATGTAAGCATTTGGGTCGCCATAGCGGTAATGTTCGTGCTGGCGATTGCTGTTGCCCTGGTAGTAGCCCGAGCCGGCATTGTAATTATCGCTGTTACGGTTGCTGTAAGACTGGCCTTGTTCGGTGCCACGGTAGCTACTGGCGCCGTACCCGCCTACCGGGCCCGGTGCGCTCTGGCTGTAATTATCTCCTTTGGTATGCCGCACGTTGTGGTTTGCTTCGTGGGCATCAGACATGCCGTAGTAGTTGCCGCCAGATCTGTAGCGTCCACTTGCGTTGTTCATTTCCTCGTTTTGGTTACTGTTACGGTTTCGTCTGTTGTATTGGTCGTTGTTATACTGCTCGTTTCTTTCCATAGGTGTAGTTTTTATATGCTGATTGTAAACTATCTCTATAAACGGGTAAAAGGCCATAACGTTAGGCAAACTGTGCCACTCCAGCTTTAGAATACGGCTGTTGGTGCTGTTTTTTTATTGCTGAAGCCAGGAAAGCAGCATCTCGCGAAACACCTCCCAGCAAACCCGAACTTCGGCTATGCAACCAGGGTAAACCCAGAAAGTATAAGCCCGGCACTTTGGTAATGCCACGCTGGTGCACAGGCGTGCCCATCATATCCACTACCGGCAATTTTATCCAGCTAAAATCAGATTTAAAGCCAGTTGCCCAGATGATAGCTGCCACATCTGTTAACGCCTCTTTTTCGCATACCAGGCCACCCGAAACTACCTGCAAAGCCGCACCCACCTGTTTAATATTCGGCTGCGAAAAAAGTCTTTTCAGGTTAGTGCTCATAATGGCTTCCGGCCTTCTGTAAACCGCACTTCCTACCCAGCTATACTTGCCGGCATGCATCAGGCCGCTCGCAAAAAGCAACTGCATCGAAAATGGGGTATTGGCCTGGCTTTTCAGTTTTCCCCGGAAAGAGAAGTATACTTCGCGGCCAGCCTGCACCAGCTCCTCTGCCACTTGCACACCGGAATTGCCTCCTCCCACCACAGCCACTTTTCCGGGTTGTAATTGCGCCGGGGTCTGGTACTGGCTTGTGTGTAGTTGTTGTACGGCGGGGTTTATGCGGTCTGCAAAAGCTGGTATTTTAGGCTGATGAAAAGCGCCCGTGCACACTACTACCTGCCGGGCGTAAAACAGGTTAGCCGTTGTTCGTACAGTAAAAATATCCGGCTGGCCTGCTTCATTGTATACTTCTTCGGCACGCTGCTGCAGCAAAACAGGTAAGTTAAAATGGCGGGCATATTCCTGCAGGTAGTCGGCTACTTCGTTCTTCCCCGGAAAGCGATCTTTTGTGCCCGGAAAAGGCAGACCGGCCAGGCCATTGTAGCGCGATGGCGTAAAGAGCCGCAACGATTCATATCGCTTGCGCCAGCTCTCTCCCAGGGCGTTACCTGCATCTAAAATCACAAAGTTTAAGTTTGCTTTCTGTAAGTGGTAGCCCATGGCCAGACCTGCCTGGCCACCCCCAATCACGAGCACATCATATACTTCAGTTTCCATGGTTACAGTGTTAAATTTAAAGGTAAAGTTAACCTAAATCAGCTTCCCGATAAACCCAGAGCAGCGCTTCCATTATATCTTTTAAACTCTGAAATCTGGTGGCGAGTTACCGTTGATCTTATACTTTTTGTAAGGATTACCTGCATTTGGTCGAGGGTTTTGAGCAGTTAAAAAGCAAGGTCTGAACTTGGTCGAGTTACTTCGGGTGTCTGTCTATATTGTTAGCACAGCAAATCCGGATTTTATACTTTAGTAACAAGTTTTGCAATGTTGCTACTATCAAATGTAAATATCCAACAGGGTAATTATGATAGTGTGGAAGCAAAAATGAAGAATTTATAAGTTGTGTTAGTGTTTGGTGAATCCCCTGTGCCTGCAAAGGTGTGGGGGATTTTTTTATTCATACTTCTGTTGAGCGGGTTAAAGTATGCAAGCTGTTAACATTTCTGCTTCCTTCCCCTCAATGAATTGAAGTATCCTTTTATACTTAGAAGCTAACTGGCTTTCTTGCTTATAGTAACAAAACCCACCGTTGTTGGTGTTTTCATCAGCAACTATACATGAACCTTTTAGTGCTTGCTGGTGAAAACACGCAGCAAGGGCATCCAAAACAATTTCACTTTAGAAGCTTATACAGCTTCTTGCTGCAGTAACTTTCTTTGGGTTTATACTTTGATTCACTGCACAAAACACAAAAAAAAGAGCTGCCCGGTTAGAGCAGCTCTTTTAGAATATAAGAAAGTATATAACCTAGTTCACAACACCTTTTGTGTCGATCTTATACTTGTTATCGAACTTGTCGTACAGGAATTTCTGCTTGTTGTTCAGGTCGATTTTGCGGCCCTGGATAAAAGCGGACGTAACGTTATTGGTACGCATATCCAGCAGGTCACCTGCCGACACTACGAGTGTAGCATCTTTGCCTACTTCCACAGAACCAGCCTGCTTTTCGATGCCCAGAATTTTAGCGGCGTTCAACGAAACCGAAGCCAGTGCCTGTTCTTTATCCAAACCATAAGCAGCAGCTGTACCGGCAATAAACGGCAGGTTACGGATACCGTGGATACTCAGGTCATAATCCAGTGCAAACGGCACGCCCGCTTTGTGCAATAAATAAGGCGTTTTGTATGGCATGTCCACATCGTCTTCGGAGCGGCCCGGCAACGCGTGCACACCAGAGTAGATTACAGACAGGTTATTCGCTTTCAGGAAATCCACCACGGCCATGGCATCACGGGCACCTACAATTACGATATCCTTTATACCGTAAGGCTTCACAAAATTAACAGCTTCGATGATCTCTTTGCCATAATTTGCGTGAATGTAGAGCTTTTTGGTGCCATCAAACAGACCAGCCATCGCCGCCAGTTTCAGGTTTTCGGAGTCGTGTTTGCCACTTTTGTACACAGCGCCATCGCGCAGTAGTTTTGCCAGCTGGTTCAGGGTCTCTTCACGAGCTTCAGCACGGCCTCTTAACCTTGGGTCTGGTGTAGCATTGCCGGTTTCGATAAGCATCGCTGGCCAGTTCAGGTGCAGGCCTTCGTCGGCTTTCACAATCGCATCTTCCCAGTTCCAGGCGTCCAGCTGTACGATAGACGATGAACCGGAAACTGTACCACCGATCGGGGTAAGCTGCGTCATCAGAACACCGTTTGCCCGTATCGTCGGGATGATATCTGAATCCGTATTGTATGCTACCACAGAACGCACGTTCGGGTTAAAATCACCTACTTCGCGCCAGTCGATAGTAGCTCGTACGCTTTCAATTTCGTTCAGGCCGAGGCTGGAGTTAGTATGGATCAGACCCGGGTAAATGTGCTGTCCTGTTACATCCACTACTTCGTAGCCGTTCAGGTTAGCGCCACTTTGCGGGCCGGCATAGGTTATTTTTCCGTTATCGAAGCCGACAGCGGCATTTTCTACCACCGTGCCATTGCCCACGTGCAACGTAGCACCTTTCAGCAACACCGGTTTGCTTTGCTTGGCAGCCGGAGCCGGTACCTGCGCCCAGGCAGGTACGCTCAGAAGCAAGGCGGCAAAAGCGGCAATATATCTTTTTGTTATTTTCATGATTTTGAATCAGTTTATACTTGAGATTGCTGTTTATTCTGTGAACTGTGTTCAACAACAAGCAATCATCAACCAACAATTATTTAGTAAGCCAGGTAGGCATCTTCTTCAGAGTGCTCTACTTCCTCGCAATGCTCTACTGTGGTTCTTCTGGTAACTGGCGTCTGCGTTCTGGCACCACCAGCTTTGGAAGTCAGCATCTTCTGGATCAAACGCACGCGCTCTTTTTCCATGTCCTGGCGCAGTTGCTCGTCGCGCTCCAGGTCGTAGTAAGCAATGCCATCCACAAACGTTTTTTCAGGCTTGGCATAAATCGAAAGCGGGTGGTTGTTCCAAAGTACCACGTCGGCATCTTTACCCGGCTTCAGGCTTCCCATGCGGTTATCGAGGTGCAGTAATTTGGCTGGGTTCAGGGTTACCATTTTCAGGGCTTCCTCTTCGCTCATACCGGCATACTTCACGCTTTTGGCAGCTTCCTGGTTCAGGCGGCGGGCCATTTCCGCATCATCCGAGTTAATGGCGGTTACCACGCCTTGTTCGTGCATGATGCTGGCGTTCTGCGGAATCGCGTCTTTCACTTCCATTTTGTAAGCCCACCAGTCTCCGAAGGTTGAGCCGCCGGCACCGTGTTCTTTCATTTTGTCCGCTACTTTGTATCCTTCCAGGATGTGCGTGAACGTGTTCACTTTAAAGCCCATCTGGTCAGCTACTTTCATCATCATGTTGATCTCTGACTGTACATAAGAGTGGCAAGTGATAAAGCGTTTTCCGTTCAGGATCTCAGCGAGTGCTTCCAGCTCCAGGTCGCGGCGCGGGGCTGCTGTTTTGCCTTGCTGGCGCTTCGATAATTTGTTGTAGCTTTTCCAGGCTTTGTCGTACTCTTTCGCTCTTGTAAAGGCATCTACATACACCTGCTCCACACCCATTCTGGATTGCGGATAGCGGATGCTGTGCAAATTGCTACGGTTAGAGTGTTTTACGTTTTCGCCTAAGGCAAATTTGATGTACTGGTCAGCGCCTTCTACTAACAACTCCTGCGGGTTTTTGCCCCAGCGCAATTTAATAATAGCCGACTGGCCACCCACCGGGTTAGCAGAACCGTGTAATAATTGTGAAGTAGTTACACCACCGGCAAGCTGGCGGTAAATATTAATGTCTTCGTGGTTCACCACATCCTGCATGCGCACTTCTGACGTTACAGCCTGGGTGCCTTCATTTACACCATCAAGGGCAATATGCGAGTGTTCATCAATAATACCTGGCGTTACGTGCTTGCCTGTTCCGTCAATTACACGTGCCCCGGACTCCGACAGGTTTTTACCAACTTTAGCAATTTTACCGTTCTTTAAAAGTACATCGGCATTCTCCAGTTTACCGTCCTTCTCGTTTGTCCAGACGGTGGCGTTTTTGATGAGGATGGCTTCCTGCTTTGGCATGGCCGCCTGGCCGTACGCAGCAAAAGGATAGATCATTTCGCCCAGCGCAATTTTGTCGGCAACTTTAGCAGAGTCTTTTTTGGCTTTGTCGGTCATGGCTTCTGATAAAGCCGCTGACCATTTAACGGTTGTGGCATCCGGCAACTGGCCTTCGCCCTGCATTTTCTGGGCATCGTACCAACCGCTCAGGCGTATACTTTGCTTGTTCTTTTTATCCTGCGCAAACGATAGCGTTACCAGGTTGCCTTTAAAGCTGATATTTCCTTTCACGGTATCCTGGGCAATTACTTTCAGCTCCGGTTTTTCGGCGGTTCCGGCAATCATCAGTTTACGGTCCGGCTGCTGCCCGATTTTCAAGGTATAAACACCGCGGTAATCAGCAGGCACATCGGTTACTTTGTAGCGCTCGCCCTGCACCCAGTTTTCCAGAATCAGGTTGTTATCGGCAAACAGGTTACCAGACGTGATGATGAAGTTGGCCAGCATGCCTTCGTTCAGGCTGCCTACCATGTTATCGGCCTGCAGTAATTTAGCGGGCGTTGCAGTCAGGGCTTTTAAGGCTTCTTCCTGCGGCAAGCCATACTTTATCGCTTTGCGGATGTTAGGTAAAAAGTCTTTTTTATCTTTCAGATCGGCTGAAGAAAAGGCAAATGTAACACCGGCGTTGTGCAGCATAGCAGCGTTGGCAGGGGCCATTTCCCAGTGCTTCATCTCCGCCAACGATACACGGCGCGCATCATACGGATCTTCTACATTGTAGGCATCCGGATAATTAACCGTTACTATAAGCGGGGCTTTTGTCTCTTTTATTTCCTTGATCATCTGGTACTCGTCGCCGGCACCTTTAATGATATACTGCTTACCAAACTCGTCGCCTACTTTATCGGCACGCATTACATTCAGCTTTTCAGTTACTTCAAATATCTGCGGAAATTTATTGGCTTCAGTGAAGGCTTTGAGGGAGATATTCTGCTCGCGGGCAGCGTTTTTCTCGTTCCATTGCGCATCCAGGTACGTCTGGCGCAACAAGGCAACAGCACCCATCAGCGAGTTCGGGTAATCCTGCTTGGATGACCCTCTGTCGAATGATAATGCGGCGGCGGCACGGTCTTTCAGCACCACTTCGTTTTCGCGTTTACCGGCCAGCGTTACCAACGATGCCGTACCACGTGCAATGCCATCGCGGTGCACAGCCAGTACCGTTCCGAAACCAAGTTTGCGCAACTCTTCGGCTTCTTTTTTATCTACCTTGAAAAGCTCTACTGCATTGGTTTCTGGGCGGATGGCCTGGTTCCAGTTAAAGGCACCTTGCTTGGCAGTTTCCGGTTGCGGGGCAGAGCCGTAACCTACGCGCTCGGCTTTAACTTCGGGTAAGCCGTAGCTGGTGTACATATCCACGAGGCCCGGGTAAATGTGTTTGCCTTTGGCATCTACTACCACAGCGCCAGCCGGAATTTTTACGCTTTTGCCTACAGCTTCCACTTTGCCGTTGCGGATCAGCAGGGTGGCATTGGTTACTGTGGTTTTATAATCGGTGTGGATGGTGGCGTTTGTGAAAGCGACCAGGCCGGAGCGTTCGTCGTACACGCCGTTGCGCGGAAAAGTCTCCTGCGCCATTACATTGCCTGCACCAAGTGCCAGACAGGCTGCAATGGTTAAGATTTTCTTCATTCGTTCGGGATTAAGATTAGTTTAGGGATTGTTTCGTTTCGGTTGGAGTTGAAATTTCCTGTTTGGTTTAGTCAGTAAATCAAATATAATCAACCTGGCTAATATTCGCTAGAGGTTGGACTTTAATATTGCTGAAAATCAGGATAAATAAGGGGTTATACTTTGCGCGTAGCTTATGTCTTTTTAACTTTTAAAGTATAAGTTGTATGGTTGGCTTTTTCGCTCCAAGTCCGCTGGGACTCGTTCTCGGGCATCGCGCTGTGTTCATTCCCTGCCGGGGGTAGGGGCCCTCTAAAAAACGGCTGCTGCGCACCGGAAACTCACAAGGCGCTCAACCCAAGAACTGGGATAAGTTTTTTATTTGATCAGCCGATTTATACTTTACAGAAAGTATAAATTATACTTCAACTAAGAGCAGATAGCTTTGGCTAAACCAACTCCCCTCCTTTTTTCAAGGAGGGGTGCCGCAGGCGGGGTGGTAAGTTCAGCAAGTAAAAATAAGACCTGGCCGGCGAGTTGAAAAATTAACGATGCTGGCAGCAACCCCGAACCATTAACTCCTGCAAATCCAATCATCAAATTAAAAACCTTTTCCATACTTTTGGCGGATGCCAGTTTCATTTCTAAATCTTCCGCCGGTTTTTCAGAAAATCATTTTCATACTTCTGATCGCAGGTATACTTTTCATACCTTTTATTGGTTCGGCCATGGCGTTGCTGGCGGGTTTGGTGGTAGGCCTGGCGCTGGGCAACCCATTTACCAAACAAACCGGTAAAGCAGCCAGCCTGAGCTTAAAAGTTTCGGTGGTGGGGCTTGGGTTTGGCATTAACCTGTACCAAGCCGCAGAAACCGGGCTCAGCGGACTGGCTTATACTTCGATTTCACTGGTGGGCACGCTGGTAGTTGGTTTTATACTTGGCAGGTTGCTCGGTATCGGGCCAAAACTTACACATCTTATTTCGGCGGGCACGGCTATTTGTGGCGGCAGCGCCATTGCAGCTGTGGCGCCGGCCATTAAAGCCGAACCGCAGGAAATTTCGGTTTCGCTGGCCATTGTTTTTATTCTGAATGCGGTAGCACTTTTCGTTTTCCCGGTGGTGGGGCAGGCACTGGATTTGTCGCAGGAGCAGTTTGGTATCTGGGCGGCCATCGCCATACACGATACCAGTTCGGTGGTAGGTGCGGCGGCGCGTTACGGCGATGAAGCTTTGCAACTGGCAACCACCCTCAAACTTACGCGCGCGCTCTGGATTGTGCCGATGGTTATTGTATCTGGTTTCCTGTTTAAAAATGATGCGGCCCGGGCTAAGCTCCCGGCGTTTATACTTTTGTTTATACTGGCGTCGGTGCTGGTTACGTTTCTGCCTGTGGCGCAGCAAATGGCACCTTTTATACTTGTGCTGGCTAAAAAAGGACTGCTGTTAAGTTTGTTTCTGATTGGGGCAAGTATAAATGCTGCCAGCATCAAAAGTATAAACAGTACCTCCTTCTGGCTTGGATTTATACTTTGGATTATCGTTTCCTTGGCTTCGCTTGGGGCTGTTTTATACTTCGGATAAGCTATACGTATACTTTATAGTTTAAAGCTATCATAGTATAAAAATTATCAATTTGAACTATAAAACGCTTTGCTGTACTTTTGATTCATCTTAAAACAGAAATCAAAACGAAAAGCCATGAGCGAGCAAAATAACATCCAGAAACTGACTACTGCCTCCGGCAAACCATACTACGAACACGAAAACAGCCTCACCGCCGGACCGCGCGGCCCGATTCTTTTAGAAGATTTTATACTGCACGAAAAGCTCGCTCATTTTAACCGCGAACGCATACCAGAGCGCGTGGTGCATGCCAAAGGAACAGGCGCTTACGGTAAATTCACGGTAACACATGATATTACCAAGTATACCAAAGCCAAGGTTTTTAGTGAGATCGGGAAGCAGACGGATGTATTTCTGCGTTTCTCTACGGTAGGCGGCGAAAAAGGCAGCGCCGACAGCGAACGCGACCCACGTGGCTTTGCCCTTAAATTTTATACCGAGGATGGCAACTGGGATATTGTAGGAAACAACACGCCGGTTTTCTTTATCAAAGACCCAAAGAAATTCCCGGACTTTATTCATACCCAGAAACGCGACCCGCGCACCAACACCAAAAGCGCCACGATGATGTGGGATTTCTGGTCGCTGAACCCGGAAAGCCTGCACCAGGTCATGATTTTGATGAGCGACCGTGGTACGCCGGTTTCTTACCGCCACATGCACGGTTTTGGCAGCCACACGTTTGCGTTCATCAACAAAGACAACGAGCGGCATTTCGTAAAATTCCACTTTAAAACGCAGCAGGGCATTAAAAACTTCAGCGATGCGGAAGCCGGCCAGATGAAAGGCGTTGATGCAGACCAGGCACAGCGCGACTTAGTGGAAGCGATTGACCGCGGTGATTTCCCGAAATGGACGCTGAAAGTACAGATCATGACGGAAGCCGAAGCTGCTACTTATAAATGGAATCCGTTTGATGTAACTAAAGTATGGTCGCAGAAAGATTTCCCGCTGATCGAAGTAGGCGAACTGGAGCTGAACCACATTCCGGATAATTACTTTGCACACGTAGAGCAGGCTGCTTTTGCACCGGCACACTTAGTGGATGGCATCGGTTTTTCGCCGGATAAAATGTTGCAGGGCCGCATATTGGGTTATACCGATGCGCAACGCTACAGACTGGGCGCCAACTACGAGCAGATTCCGGTTAACCGTTGCCCTTTTGCAGTGAACAATTACCAACGCGATGGCGCCATGCGTATGGACGGAAATGGTGGCAGCAACCCGAACTACTTCCCGAACAGTTTCGATAATATCCGGGCAGATGAAGCTTACAAAGAGCCGGCTCAGAACTTAGGCAATGTGGTAGCTGATTGGTACGACAGAAATGCACCCGGCGAAGACGACCACTACACGCAGCCCGGCGACCTGTACCGTTTGATGACTACTGACGAAAAAGCTGCAACTGTATCAAATATTATCGGGGCGATGAGCGGTATTGCCGGTCCGAAACGCGACGAAATTATCAACCGCCAGTTATGCCACTTCTTCCGTGCAGATATTGGGTTAGGAATGGCAATTGCGCAAGGTCTGGGCGTAAATATTAGCGCACATGCCGGCAGCATGCAACCGGCAGCCACTATGTAAACTTCTGAAGCACGTTTCGCTTCTTTTTATATATACCTGTAGTACCTAGTAAACCAAGATGGAACGCCGGCTTAGTCCGGCGTTTTGTTTTTACAGGGTTATACATTTAACTGATTACTTTATACTTCTCCGGAACTCCCTGCTCCTAATTATTGTACTGTTGCTATCACATGAATAAGTCTTCATGTTTATGCAAAATTGATTAAAAAGGCAAGATGGGTACATTACACGTTCGGGTAGAACAGAAGAAATTGGAGCGGGCAGCGTATGTTTTAAAGTGTGTGGCCCACCCGGTACGCATCAGCATTATCGATTTACTGGAACAGCAGCAGCGCCTTACCGTTACCGAAATGCAGCACGTGCTGGCCATCGAGCAATCGTTGTTATCGCACCACCTTACCAACATGCGCGACAAAGGCATTGTAGATACCCAACGCGTCGGCAAAAACATCCATTATTACCTTACCGATACCACCATCACCAATATCATTAATTGCATAAATGGTTGCAATCGGTTTTAAGGTAGCTTATACTTGCATCTGAAGTATAAATTTCACTTCTGATTTCGTTATACTTACAAGACCATGAAAAACATATTTTTTACGTTACTGGCCAGCTTTTTTATACTTAGCTGCACGGCTCAGGATAAGCAACCTGCAACAGTTAAAACACTTACGCCCACTGCTTTTAAACAAAAAGAACTGAACCGGAAAGCCATGCTGGTAGATGTGCGCACGCCGGAAGAGTTTTCGGAGGGGCACCTGGATGGCGCTGTTAATTCTGATTTCAGGAGCGGTGCATTTGCCAAAGAAATCCAGACCTGGAACAAAGACAAAACCTATTACCTGTATTGCGCCAGCGGCAACAGAAGCGGCAAAGCAGCCGAACTTATGAAAGAAGCCGGATTTAAGCACATCTATAACATCGGCGCTTACCAGGAACTGAAAGAAGCCGGTATTCCGCACGAAAAAGCAACAAAGCAGTAGTACCTGCTTTACCATACATTTATACTTTCTAAAGCGGCTGGGAGCCTGATTTTCCGGTCGCTTTATTTTTTTAGTAAAACCTGATGGCAGCACTTGCAATGTGCGCCGGCCCTGCCGTAACTTAGTGCGGAACAGGAGAAAAGGAATCGGGACATGCGCATACTTCATACTTCGGACTGGCACCTGGGCCAGCGCCTTGTTAACCTCGAACGCACCGAGGAACACCAACACTTTTTAAACTGGCTTTTAGACACCATCCAACACGAAAAAGTGGATGTGCTGCTGATGGCCGGCGATGTGTTTGACAACGGCGCGCCATCCAATACCGCGCTTAAATTATACTATGATTTCCTTCGTAAAGTATGCGCTACCTGCTGCCGCCACATCATTATTACAGGCGGTAACCACGATTCTGTTTCCACTTTAAATGCACCCAAAGAACTGCTTGATTGCTTTAACATAAAAGTAGTTGGTGGCGCCACACCTGATATTCTGGATGAACTTTTAGAACTGCGCAGTAAAGAGGGTGAACTGGAACTGGTGGTGTGCGCCGTGCCTTTCCTCCGCGACCGCGACGTGCGGTTATCTATACCCGGCGAAAGTGCGGAAGAGCGCGAGAACCGTATAAAACAAGGCATTGCAGACCATTATGCAGCCTTTGTGCCGCACATCCAAAAGTATAAACAAGCGCAGATCCCGGTGGTGGCGATGGGGCATTTGTTTGCAGCCGGCGGCACTGCCTCCGATTGGGAAAAAGAAATACACGTGGGCAATTTAGGCCAGATCGGGGCGGCGCAGTTTCCGGAGGAGTTTGATTATGTAGCGCTTGGCCACTTGCACCGTCCGCAGAAAGTAAACAATACCCACCACATCCGGTATTCCGGTTCGCCTATTCCGCTTAGCTTTAGCGAAGTAACCGACACAAAAGTGGTGTTTATACTTGATTTCGAGCAAAACGAACTGACTGATCTGCGTGAACTGGAAATACCGTGTTGCAGAAAATTAGTTCGTTTCAAAGGCGACCTGGACAAAGTAAAACTACAGCTTGCCGGCTATGATAACAGCGCCTACACGTTGCCTGCCTGGGCCGAACTGCAACTAGAATTGGATGCGCCCCTCCCCGACCTCAACCGACAGCTTGAAGAACTGCTGGCTCTGAAACCTGAACTGCAATTGCTTATTCATCGTCCGCCCATTATCAAAGCAGCCCGCGAAGCCCTGGAACAGCACGTGCAACCCGAGGCTGACCTCCATACTTTGCTTGAGAAAGATGTGTTCCTGAAACGCTGCCAAAGCACATTCCCGGACAGCGACCACAGTGAACTGGAGGCTACGTTTGCAGAGCTGATGGAGCTGATGGGGCAGGAAAAAGAAAGTTAGAAAGTATAAAAGTTGAAGCACAAAGTATAAAGATGAAAATCCTCGCCGTACGTTTCCAGAACCTGAACTCGCTGAAGGGCCAGCATGAAATCCGTTTCGACCAGAGTCCGCTGGCCGATGCCGGTTTATTTGCGATCACGGGTCCGACCGGAGCCGGTAAAACCACCATTCTGGATGCGATAACGGTAGGATTATACGGCATGGCCCATCGCCATAACAACGAAAAACCACTGGAACTGATGACACGCCATACTTCGGAGAGTACTTCGGAAGTGGAGTTTGAAGCCAATGGCAAACGCTACCGCAGCAAGTGGCAGATACGGCGCAGCCGCGGCAAAGCCGAAGGCAAAATGCAGGCTGTACACATGGAACTCTGCGACCTGGAAGATGACAAACCCTTCGACCTGAAACCAAGCCAGGTACCCGATAAAGTAGCCGAGATCTGCGGGTTGGATTACAGCCAGTTTTTGCGTTCGGTGATGTTGTCGCAGGGCGATTTTGCACGTTTCCTGAAGGCAAATGCCAATGAGCGCAGCAGCCTGCTGGAAAAAATTACCGACACCGGTATCTACTCAGATATATCCCGGTTTGCGTACGAAAAAGCCCGTGCCGAACGCCAGAAACGCGATGACCTGGCGCGTCTGCTTCAGGATTGCAAGTTGCTGCCGGAAGAAGACCGCCTGGCCTACGAGCAAAGTATAACCGACCTTACCCAGCAGGAAAGTATACTTCAGCAGGAAATAACAGCTTTGCAGGAACAGATGCAATGGCTGCAACAGGTAGCTCAACTGCAGGATAAAGCCCGGCAGCACACCGCAGCTTTGCAGGAACAGGAACAAAAACTGGAACAGTTAAAACCTGATTTCCAGAAGCTGCAGCAACACGAGCGTGCCAACCAATATGTGCCCGAACTCACGGAAATAAAGCACGCGCATGGCAGACTTTCTGATGTAGAAAACCAGCTAGGTTTGTTAACGAACCAGATACCGGTACTGGAAACGGAACTGGAGCAAGCCGGACTGATAGCGATAGAAGCCGGAAAAGCACATCAGCAACAGGAAGAAGCTGTACAAAACCTGGAACCGTTGCTTGATAAAGTCATTAAACTCGATCATCAGAAACAATCTGTTCAGGAAACTTACCAAAAAGAGAGAACGGCTTACGTAGCGTTTGAGGCAAATATAAAGCAGGACGAAAAACTTCTGGAAAGCAAACAGACTGAACTGGAAGCATTAAAACTGGAGGCTACCACACTTAAAAACTGGCTTGCCGACAACCAGCGTCTACAGGATTTAAAAGAGAATTTACCTGAGTTCCGCCAGATGGTACGCGACCTTCAGGAAGTAGAAGGGCAGATATTACGTACACAACAGGAAATTAAGGAACTCGACACACAAAGTCAGGAAGATAAAAATGCGCTGCAGCAACTGGCTCAAAACCAGGAACAACAACACCTGCAGCAAGCACTACTTACCAGCCAGAAACAAGAAAAGGTAACGCAATTACAAACCATACTTTCAACAAGAACGATTAACGAATTGCAGCAACAGGCACAGGAACAACCTCTGGCCGTAGCCCGGACCGAGCGCGCCCTTGATCTGACAAAGCAGCACGCCGTGTTACAACAGAAACAGGAAACCCTGCAGCAGCAACTTGTAACGTATGATCTGGAAAAAGCCCAGCTTACGGATCAGCTTGAAATAAATAATCAAACGTTAAATGCAGCTTCAGAAAGATTAATTGATCTGCAGAAACTGGTGACCTTGCAGCAGCGCATTCAGGAATTTGAACAGGCACGCCATACGCTGAAGCCTTCGGAACCATGCCCGCTTTGCGGCTCTGAGCACCACCCCTATGCTGATGAGAATTATACTTTGACACTTTCGGAGGATGAACAGAAACGCGATGCACAGCAGCAACTTGTCTTAACCTTGCAACAGGAATTTCAGGCGCTGCAACTCCAACTGAACACGCTAACCCAGAAGCACCAGTTGGCTACCGAAACGCTTTCTGAAACACAGGCCAGCAGCACGGTTTTACTGGATAACTTTACCCAGATCAGCTTACCGGAAAGTATAACAATAGCTGATGTGGCGATGCTTGCAGCTATGTTGCAGCAACAAAATGACGTGCACGGGCAATTAATGCAGGCACTCGAACAGGCGCGTGCAGGCAGCAAAGAAATTGAAAGTATAAACCAACAGTTACAGGAGTTACGCGAATTGCAAATACAGGCGCAGGCAAAGTATAACCAATTGCAACAGTCCGAAAAGTATACAGCTACGCAACTCCAAAAGCTGGCTGCAAAATTAGGCGACGACCAGGAACAGCAACGCAATCATTCGGAAATGGCTGCATCTTTTGTGGCGAACTACGGGCTGCTTTATACTGCTGAGAAGCGTATGCAACTGCCACTGCAACTGGAGCAACTGGCACTTGCTTACACCCAGAAACAGCAAGCGCTTGATGAAATGCGCGAAAAATACATCACCTTAAACCAGGAAGTTAAAAACCTGGATATAAACCTCAAAGAAAAGAAACAAGCCCTACAGGCACAGCAGGAAAGTATAAAATCAGCACATGCCCAACTGCTTGCATTAAAAGAAGAGCGCAGCACTTTGTTCGGGGAGAAAGACCCGCAACAGGAGCGCCAGGCAGCACAACACGTACTCCGGCTTCTGGCAACACAGGCCGAAGAAGCGCGTGCTAACCAGTTGCGCAAACAGCAACAATTACAAGCCTGTAAGCAGCGCCACCAGGAATGCAGCACAGCGCAACAGCAAAACAAATCGGTGCTGGATAACCTGACCGAAGGCCTGTTGCTTGTTCTGAACCAACAGGGCATCGAAACCATAGAGGCGCTCAGTATGATGCTGCTGGAACGCGACGAAGCCGACCGCCTGGCAAACCAGAAAGCCCATACCGAGAAGAATTTAACGGAATTGCGCAAAAGCCTTTCGGATGTACAGCAGGAACTGAAAATAACCCAGGCCAAAAACCTGACCAACGCTGGAAGCGATGAACTTCAGAAATTATACTTAAGCCAACAAGAGCAGCAACACGAACTGATCGGGCAACGGGCACGCTATAAACAGTTACTGGAACAAGACACAGCGCAACGCGAAAAAAACAAGGAACTGGCCGGGCAACTGCAAAATCAGCAACTTACCTGCAACCGCTGGAGCCAGTTATCAGACCTGATCGGTTCGGCAGATGGTAACAAATTCAGTCGGTTTGCGCAAGGGCTTACATTGGCGAGATTGGTAGAGCTGGCAAACAAACACCTGGCTAAACTAAACGATCGTTACCGCATCTTAAAATCGCCTACCGAAGACCTGGAACTTACCATGGTAGATACATACCAGGCTGAAACGATCCGGCCGATGAATACCCTCTCAGGTGGCGAAAGCTTTCTGGTAAGCCTGGCACTGGCACTGGGCCTCTCTGACCTGGCCGGTCGCCGTACGCAGATCAATTCGCTGTTTATTGATGAAGGCTTTGGTACACTGGATGCTGAAACACTGGATGCTGCCATCTCCACTTTGGAAAATCTGCAGGCCGGCGGCAAGATGATCGGGATTATTTCGCACGTTGAAGCGCTGAAGGAACGTATAAGCACACAAATAAAAGTGCAAAAAATTCATGGAGGAATCAGTAAAGTGACGGTAGTTACAGCTTAAGCGCCCCTTACCAGAACCATAAATTTTAAATTGCCTTAATTTTATACTAAACTTCAGATAATCCAGCCTGTATCACCTAAAAACATACAAAAAAACCTATATATACCATCTTCATTATTTATACCCGGCAGCTTCCCGACCTTCTTTAATAAAACTTTTACTATTCTGAGATTAGAAAAAAGCAATTTCTTTAAAATTTACTGTTATAACATTAAAAAGAAGCTTCAATTATCATCTCTATTTAATTCAATTCAGGTTTTACAATATAGATTCTTTAGTGCGTGATTAGCAACATGTTCTATTTAAATTAATAGGAATTAGACTACAATTTTCAGTATATTTGAGTATAATTTTTAGTTGATGAAATTCCTGCTGTTTATAAGCTGTCTTTTTGTTGTTTTTCAAGTCGGCGCTCAACCCAATCGTATAACAGAATTGCAAAAAATGCTCCAACGGACTACCGATCCGGAAGAGCAGATCAACCTTTTATGCGATATCAGTAAAGCGTCTCTTCCAGGTTCTCCTACCCGGTCGTTAGCCTATAGCATCAAAGCTATGAAGCTGGCTTCGCAGCACGATAATAAAAACGGATTGGCGCTGGCTTATAATAGAATGGGCATCGCTTACCATGTTTCCGGCAATATGCGTGAAGCCTCCAGGTACCTCTATAAATCCCTCGACCTGAGAGAACGGATCGGTGATTCTGTTGGAATGAGCTCCAGTTACAACAACGTAGCTATCATTCTGAACCAAAGCGGCGACCCGGAGAGTGCTATCAAACTTTACAATAAATCTATCCGGATTTCTGCAGCACTCGGCGACACAGCAGATATAGCCCGTACTTATCATAACCTTGGTGAGCTCTACCTGAAACTAAAAAAGTATGAGGATGCGCTTTACTTTGCAAAAAAGTCCATTGCCTTAAAAGAATTAATTAAAGCAGAAAATACCCTTTTCAATACACTGAACATTACCGGGACAATTTACAGACTGAAAGGAGATTGGAAGAAAGCCATACCTTACCACCAGCATGCCTTAAAAATAGCTGCAAAAACCGGATCCGGGTTAGATGATGCACTATCTTTAAACAACCTGGTACTGGCTTATATTGATGGGAAGAATTATGCTGAGGCTTTGCCGCTGGCTCAAAGATCGCTTAAAATAGCAAGTGACCTGAATGCACTGAGCGAAATAAACCAGGCGGCCACTAACCTTAATGTACTTTATACAAAAATAGGCGATTTTAAAAAAGCACATACCTATCTGGTAATGCATTTACAGTACAAAGACAGCATCCAGAATAGCGCTATCAATGCTGAAATGCACCAACTGCAGCTTGCTTACGAAAAAACGCATGCCGAGAAAGAGAACCTACTTTTAAAGGCCGAGCGTAATTTAAAAGACGAGCAACTGGAGCGGAATAAAGTTATTCAGATCTTCATCATTGTTCTTTTACTAACTGCGCTTGTAGCCGCTTTTGTTTTTTTCAGGGGCAAGCAACGCCTGCATCTGGTTAACAGGTTACTACTTGAAAACAGCAATACGTTAAGCAGCCAGAAAGAAGCGTTAACAAAGCAGGCAACCTTGTTACAGGTTCAGAAGCAGGAGCTCGAACGCCTGCACGCCGTGAAAGACCGCCTCTTCTCAGTTATAGCCCACGACCTGAAAGGGCCACTTGCTTCGTTGCAAGGTCTTTTAAAACTAGCTGCTATGGGCGCTGTGCCGGAAGCTAAGTTCAAAAGTTTTATGAGCACACTGGCCACTAGCCAGCAAAATGCGCTTTGGCTTTTAGATAATTTATTGGTTTGGGCTAAATCACAGATGCAGGGCTTTTCGTTTGTGGCAGTCGAATCTAGTTTATACGATCTGGCTCAGGAAAACATTATACTTTTACAGCCTCAAGCGCAGCAAAAAGGCATCAGTCTTGTTAATACCATTTCGGAAGATACAATCGTGCTGGTTGATACGGAGACCGTAAAGCTGATCTTCCGGAACCTGATCTCAAATGCCATCAAGTTCTGCAAATCCGGGGAAAGCGTAACACTGGCTGCCCAGCAACAGGGTGAGATGTTGTTAGTTTCAGTAAAGGATACAGGCATAGGCATAAAAAAAGAAGTGCTTGCGAAACTTTTCAGTAATACAAACTATTCCAGCAACGGCACTGCCAACGAAAAAGGAAGCGGGCTCGGCTTAACACTATGTAAAGAGTTTGTCCAACAGAACGGCGGCACCATCTGGGTAGAAAGTGAGGCTGGCATTGGCAGTACCTTTTATTTTACCTTACCGCTTACTCTTACACACGAAGCCATTGCATTGGAAGCGGTAGCAGCAGAGCTCATTTAATTTGCCTGTTACAGATCAATTCAATCAAAAATCTATTTATACTTTGCACTGAGCTAAAATACTTAGTCACAAAGTATAAATTTTACGAAGATCAGGATAAATGCTACTGCTGCATTTTAATAATAGAACCATTACATGAAATTCTTCCTTTATTTAGGTTTCTTTTTTCTTTCTTTCGTTGCGCTTGCCCAAAACCCGAAGATCAAGGGATTGGAAGCTCAGTTAAAAACTGCCACCACGCCCGAAGAACAGATTGAGCTTTACATCAAGCTGTCTAAAGAGTACCGAAATATCTCGTTCGAACAATCATTGGGTTATGCTAAAAAAGCAAAAGAGCTCGCCAAGCAAAATGGCGACAGCACTGCTTTATCGTCGGCGTTTAACAGCATAGGCGTAGCATATGATTTGTATGGCAACTATAGCAAAGCAACCAGTTACTATTATAAATCCCTGAGAATAAGCGAGGCTATCGGTGACTCTACCGGGATGAGTACCAACTATAATAACATCGCCAATATCTTCGACATCAGAAATGATATTCCTAAATCGATCGAGTACTATAATAAATCTCTGGAAATAGCGCGTGCTATAAAAGATACAGCTTCCGTTGCCCGTGCGATTATAAACCTAGGCAGCTCCTATCAATTGCTCGGCCAGAGCGATAAAGCCTTGTTTTATTTAAAAGAGGGCAGTCGCTTATATACCCTCGTTAAAAATGAGCAGGGCATTGTAATGAGTGCCAACAACCTCGGCTTTATACACTCTGAGCGCGGCGAATGGAAAACAGCGATTACGCAGCATAACAGGGCACTGGAACTGGCTACCAACTCAAACAATTACCTGGATGTTGCTTATTCGCTGAGTGGTTTAGCGGTTGCCAATTTTACCGGAAAGCAATACGACAAAGCGCTGCAATATGCCTTAGAGAACCTGCGGATTTTAAAGGAGCTGAACTCTAAGGATGAGATCCAGATTGCGGCGATGATTCTGAATGATATTTACCTTGAAAAAGGCGATTACAGGAAAGCACACGAGTACCTTACCTTACATAGCCAGTACAAAGACAGCGTTCATAATGCGGCTATTGATTTAAAGATTACAGAACTACAGCTAACTTACCGAAACGAGAAAGCAGAACAGGAAAACCAGCTTCTTAAAGTAGAACGCCGCCTTAAAAACCAGCAGTTAGAGCGAAATACCATTATCCAGGTATGTATACTTGCGCTCTTATTAATAGCGTGTATGGCAGCATTCGTATTCTTCAGAAGCCGCCAGCATTTACATGGCATTAACCAGTTGCTGATGCACAACAGTGTTATTCTGAGCCAGCAGAAAGCCGAGTTAACGGATCAGGCCAAACTTCTGAACGACCAGAAAGAAGAGCTTGAAAAACTGAACACCGTAAAAGACAGGCTGTTCTCTGTGATAGCCCACGATTTGAAAGGACCGCTGGTATCGTTAAAAGGACTTTTGCATATTGCCGCAACCGGCTCTGTACCGGAAGATAAATTTAAGATGCTGCTAGCCAAACTGGAAACAAGCCAGCAAAACGCCCTTTGGCTGCTCGACAACCTGCTGGTGTGGGCAAAAACCCAGATGCGTGGCATTGCTTTCAGGCCTAAAAATGTAACCGCGCATACCCTGGCGCAGGAAACTTTACACCTGCTGCAGCCACAGGCACAGCAAAAAAGTATTACGCTTCACAATAACATCGACGAAGCAGATGTAGTAACCGCAGACCCTGAAACCACAAAGATCGTTTTCCGGAACCTGATCTCGAACGCTATAAAATTTAGTTATACAGGCGGCGCTATTTCTTTAAATTCTGTGCGTATACCTGGTTACCTCGAGCTCTCTGTTACAGATGAAGGTGTTGGCATACAGCATGATGTAATAGATAAGCTTTTTGTAGCGCGTAACTACAGCAGTAGCGGCACCGCCAATGAGAAAGGAAGCGGCCTGGGCCTGGCTTTGTGTAAAGAATTTATCGAGCAGAATGGGGGCTTTATTTCTGTAGAAAGTAAATTCAGGAATGGGAGTACGTTTAAATTTACATTACCTTTAGCTGCTGATGCGGTTGATCAGCCTACCAAAACTCAACCTGTATTAGAATCTGAACTTTACTAACACGTTGTATGCGTTTTCTTACCGGCAAATTTGCACGTATACTTATACTTTTAAGTGTTTTATCCTGCGGAAAGAAAGACCAGAAATCGGCGCAGGAGCAATTCAGGGACAGGCAGCGCTCCATTGAGCAGCAAGCCCAACCACCTGTAGCAGAACAGGAAACCGATCCGGAAACAGTTGAGCCTACGCTTCCATCAGATGATCAAAAGCCCGCTACCACAGCCGGTGATAAAGTTGTAGCTGTAAAAGACGGCGACACCATTGAACTTCTGCAAAAAGGCAAAACAGTAACCGTACGCTTGTATGGCGTGGATGCGCCCGAAAAAACGCAGGATTATGGCCAAAAGGCAAAGCAGTTCGCTTCTGATCTGGTTTTTGGCAAGTCTGTTAGGCTTATTTCACACAACACCGATCGGTATGGGCGCACTGTTGGCACGATTATACTTCAGGATGGCCGAAGCCTGAACGAAGAATTAATACGCAACGGCTATGCCTGGCACTACAAAGCCTACTCCAAAGACAAGAACCTGGAAAACCTGGAGGCGGATGCGCGCAGATTTAAACGCGGGCTTTGGCAACAGCCTAACCCTACCCCACCCTGGGATTACCGCAAAGATAAGCGCTCAGGTAAACAGGCAGCCGCCGAAAAAGCCGAACGGGCTAATGCACCACTACCTGCCGGCGCAACCAAACGCCAGGTATATCTATGCGAAAGCACCGGCTCAACTGTTTACCATTTAAAAAAGGACTGCTCCGTATTAAAACGCTGCAAAACCAATACCCTCACTATAACAGAAGCACAGGCGATCCAAAAGTATAGCAGGCGCGCAGATAAAACCTGCAGCTAACGTATACTTGCTGATGCTATCCAATCATACTTGCTACATGAACCAACGACTTTCTATACTTACTGCAGTGCAACGCATACTTTTAGGCCTAACCATACTTTTGTTTTCCTGTAATCAGGAATCAGAATTGAAGGCTGAAAATGCGGAGGAATTAATTACTGATACGCTTCAGGCTGAAGTTGATACGGTAACATTAAGACCAGCGCCTGTCTTTTTTATCATTCCGGAAGAGTTGGACAAGCAGCGCGTCTGGATATGTGATGGAAGCAAAACAGAAGATGTGTTCCATGTAAAGAATGATTGCCCCAACTTAGTTTCCTGTAAAGGCAAGGGCACTTTCCGGAATATATCCATACACCGCGCTATCGAATATTTTGGCCGCTACAACTGCGATGTTTGCAGCAAAGACCTCGCTCATATTTTTGATGAGAACATGGTGAGATAAAAAAAGCCTCCTTTACTACAGGAGGCTTTTTTGTGTAACGTCTATTTTTTACCGTGCAAAACCAAAAGCGGAACCTCTGCTTGGTAAGTTAATTTTTCGGCCAGGCTCTGAGAGAACAATTCTTTTAGAAAGCCCTTCTCCCGTCTCAAAACCACCATCATATTGCCATTGGCTTTGCTGTAATAATCGCGCAGGCCATCGTCCCGGCGTTTGTTTACCACAACCTGGAAGCTAAGCGGCACCCCCGGAAATGACTCGTGAAGGTCATTTAAAACAGCGGCGTCCTTTTCCTCTATGGTTTCATCCGCTTCTTTTATAACATGTACCACATCAATGTCGGCGTTAAACAAACTGCCTAATTTTATTACTTCAGCAATGGCTAATTTGTCTTCCTGGTCATAATCTGAAGCGTAAATTATCTTTCTAAAAACGGGAGGCATTACGGCAGTGGTCGGTACAGATAAAACGGGGCTTTTTACCTCTTCCATCACTGCCTCGGTATTGCTCCCGATTAGCAGTTCTTCTACGGTATTATCACAGCCGGTGGTTCCCATAACAATCAGGTCATAACCCTGCTCTTTGGTAAGGTGCCTGGCCACATCGGTTAACAGCGCTTCTTTCACTACATAGTCGCAGGTAAAGCCTGCTGAATCAGTTGCCCCTACAACACTGTTTATCTGGCTGCACATGGCACTTAGTTTGTTTTCTGCGAAGCGCATTTGTTCGCTTAACAGCTCGCTTGCAACAAGTGCCGTTTCAGATGTATCCACAATCGGTAAGTGCACGACATGCAGCAATAAAAGGTGCGCGCCTGCCTGCTGTGCTATCGCAACGGCATAGGCTACTGCCTTTTCTGATGTATCGGAGAAATCTGTAGGGCAAAGTATCTTTTTCATGGTTTTAAGGTTGAGTGATGTCGTATTTAGCGTGATAAGGGCAGCACCTGTAAGTCTGGCCTACGCGTTAATCAGCCACTTTGCTGAGCGCTTTAATTTCTTTCCAGGTCCAGTTATACTTTGGCTTTAGGTGCTGGTAGGCCTGCCTGTAGTAAGTTACAATTATTTCTTTTAACGTGGAAACTGGTATCGAGGAAGTATAAATTTCGCGCTCTGTCGGGTTGTTATAGGCTTCTTCCCGGTTCAGGTTGGCCCCATCCAGGCGCAGCAGTGGCCCGGTTTCGGTTACGTTTTCAAAGGTCCAGGTACGGCCGGATGTTTCCAGTTGGTTGAGCCGGGCTGCAAGTTGGGCCATGGGTAAACGGGGCAAAGTAGGCCGCGTGGCAATGTCTACCCAGGTGGTATACTTATATTCCAGTTCATACTTGTTCTGGTCGTAACACATCAGCACCATATCAAAACCCTGCGTACGGCTGAATAACGCGTAATAATGCAGCGGATGCGGCGTTTCGATAACGATCAGGCCAATTTCCGGGAAGCGGCTCAGCTTGGTTTCGGGTTTGTACATATCGCGGTAGCCGAGCAACACACTGGCCACTTCGTCTTCCCAGGCGCCACGTTCCCAATCCGGGTCTTGCAGTACGTTGTTAAACTCTCTTAAAAAGTAACTGAATTTCTGGGCGCAAAGTATAACTTCGGCTTCGGGCAGCGTTTCCGCTCCAAAAGGCGGGTAAAACAACTCGCGCTCTTTTGCATTGATCCAGCACACCAGTTTCAGGGCTTCGCCGGCCAGCGGGTGGTTCAGGTCCAGCTCCCTGAAATCGCCGATCAGGGCCATCTGCCGCAACATTTCTTCGTGCTCCAACGCAAGCTCCGGGTTTAGCAAACTCCAGACACCGATAAAACCATCTATATCAAAATGATTGGCCGTTACAAATGGCAGCTCAAGTTCGGGTAATTGTAACCGGATGGCGTTGAGTACAATGGCAGCACTGGTATCGTCGCGGACGGCAGCCGGAGTTGGGGCACCACGCCAGTGAGACAGCATAAAACCATTCGGGTGGGTACTATCCACTACAATGGCTTTGTTAGTTTTTATGTCAGCAAAAGGTATAAACTTTCTTTTCATAGTGGCGCTAAAGGTAAAAATACGGCTAAACACTTACCAGTTTTAAAAGCGATTATTATCTGTGCCTCGATTTATACTTATACTTGCCATACTTTTTAACCATCTTTTACCGGCCCGCGTAACCAGAAACTTACA
Source organism: Pontibacter arcticus (assembly GCF_003284895.1). Lineage (GTDB taxonomy): Bacteria > Bacteroidota > Bacteroidia > Cytophagales > Hymenobacteraceae > Pontibacter > Pontibacter arcticus. Next base: position 583,712 of record NZ_QMDV01000003.1, on the reverse strand, counting down.
TCAGCATTATGAAACTCCAGGATATTTATGCCACTTCGCTTTCGTTGCTCACCGACCTCTACCAACTTACGATGGCCTATGGGTATTGGCGCGAAGGCATGGCCGAGCAGGAAGCTGTGTTCCATTTATACTTTCGCAAAAATCCATTTCAGGGAGGTTATACGGTAGCTGCCGGCCTGGAACATGTAATTGATTACCTGGAAGAACTGCGATTCAGGGAAGAAGACCTTGCTTATCTCGGGAGCCTGAAAGATGCAAACAACGGCCCTTTGTTTGAAAAAGCGTTCCTGGATTATCTCCGCGAAATGGAATTTAGCTGCACCGTAGATGCCATTCCGGAAGGTACCGTTGTGTTCCCGAACGAACCGCTTGTACGTGTTACCGGTCCGTTGCTGCAGGCCCAACTCATCGAAACACCGCTGCTTACCATCCTTAATTTCCAGACCCTGATCGCTACCAAAGCGGCCCGCATTACGGATGCAGCTAAAGGCGATGCTGTTGTAGAGTTCGGAATGCGAAGGGCGCAAGGTATAGATGGGTCGTTGGCGGCTGCGCGCGCAGCGTTTATCGGTGGCGCTTCGGGTACATCTAATCTGCTCGCCGGCAAGTTATATGATATCCCCGTTAAAGGAACACACGCGCATAGTTGGGTACAGGCTTTTGCCACCGAAGAAGAAGCATTCAGGGCCTATGGCGAGGCTTTTCCTGTGGATTCTGTTTTCCTGGTGGATACATACAATACCTTGCAGGGCGTGCAACATGCCATCAATACAGCAATCAAACTAAAAGAAACGGGTTTCAAACTGAACGGCATCCGCCTCGATTCCGGGGACCTGACTTACCTGAGCGTTGAAGCCCGTAAGTTGCTGGATGCAGCCGGTTTTACTTATACCAACATTGTAGCCAGCAACGACCTGGATGAACACCTGATCACGAGCCTGAAACAAGAAGGCGCTAAAATAAATGTATGGGGCGTAGGCACCAAGATGGTAACAGCCTTCGACCAGCCAGCCTTGGGCGGCGTATATAAACTGGCAGCTTTGCGCAACGCAGCGGGCAACTGGGATTATAAGATCAAGCTTTCCGAGCAACTCGCCAAAACATCTACACCAGGCATTTTGCAGGTAAGGCGCTTTTTAAGTGAGAACGGAACCGCCGTAGCAGATATGATCTTTAACGAAGCAGAGCCATTGCCAACCGGAGATTTCGAGATCGTTGACCCGCTGGATATTACACGTCGCAAAAAACTGGCTGCTCAAATGCCTTATTCTGATTTGCTTGTGCCTGTTTTTAAAGCTGGAAAGTTGGTTTATACTTCGCCGGACCTGATCAGTATAAAAAAGAAAGTGAAAGAAGAAATAAGCCAGTTGCACGAAAGTATACGCCGTTTTGTAAATCCGCATACCTACCCTGCCGGCCTGGAGCAAAGCTTGCTACAGTATAAAACCGACCTGGTACTAAAGCTGCGTCAGCAAAAAACTACCTTCGAGTTCTAAAATTTATACTTCGGATCAGGCTACTTTAACGGTTTCGTCTGCCTCTTCGGTTGGCAATCCGTTCGAGGCGTTTATTTTTTACCCACCTGAGGTATTTCTGGAGCGGCTCCGCTTTTTGCAGCGCATCTACCGAGTTATATAAAGTGGCAAGTTCCTGGTTGGTCATCACTAAATGGATGGTGCTATGGCAGGGCTGGCAGAGTTCTGCGGTGGCACCATAACGGCCGCCTTCCTCGCGGGGAACTAGGTGGTGGCGCGACAGGCTATCAACTTCTCTGCCACATAACTCACAAATTAAATCCGTTTTCTGCCTGGCCATACCTGCACTATTTGCCCCTTTATTTTCTGAATGCGGTTGTCTTCTTCCTGAGAAAGAAACCTTTCGCTAAGTATAAAGTTTATACTTTTGCAATCTTCAAATTGTTTATACCTACTCTTTATGAATATAGAACACGATGCAATCGTGCCGAAAGTACAGATCCGGGAAGGGCTGCTCATTTTTGTGCTGGCAGCCATCAACTTCACCCACGTCATGGACTTTGTTATTATGATGCCGCTTGGCCCACAGCTTATGCGCGTTTTCAACATCACCCCGAAAGAGTTTGGGTTGCTGGTGTCTGCTTATACGTTTAGTGCCGCTATTGCTGGCTTTGCCGGCTCCCTTTTCATCGACCGCTTCGACAGGAAACATGCGTTGCTGGCTTTATACTTAGGTTTTAGTTTGGGTACGCTGGCGTGTGCCCTGGCGCCTACGTTTGGTTTGCTGATGCTGGCCCGTATTATTGCCGGTGGTTTTGGTGGTTTGCTTGGGGCCCTGGTTTTAGCTGTGATTGGCGATGCCATTCCGGAAAGCAGGCGCGGTGCGGCAACAGGTAAAGTTATGGCTGCTTTTTCGGTGGCTTCTATTGGCGGCATTCCGATTGGTTTATACCTGGCCAGCACAACCTCGTGGCATGCACCGTTTTTCCTGCTGGCCGGACTTAGTTTTCTGGTGTTGCTGTTTGCGGTCAAATATCTGCCAACTATGCGTGGCCACTTATCCAGCGCTACCGGCGAGAAAGGCTTTGTTATACTTCGGGAAATGCTTCAGAATAAAAACCTGCTGTGGGCCTCTACCCTTACCATTACGCTAACCATGGCTGGCTTTTTCGTGATTCCGTTTCTGAGCCCGTACATGGTTGCCAACGTTGGGTTTACGGAAGCTGAACTGAGTTACATTTACCTGTTTGGTGGTTTGGCAACTGTTTTCACATCGCAATGGGCAGGCCGTTTAGCAGATAAGTATGGCAAGCAACGCGTCTTTATTTTTGCAGCACTGGGTTCTATTCCGGCCATATTGGTTATCACAAACCTGCCGGCTATAGAGCATTATATAGTTTTGATGGTTTCTACGGTGTTCTTTGTGTTTTTTGGGGCGCGTTTTGTACCCGCCATGTCGCTTATCACATCCAGTGTTACGCCTCGCTTAAGAGGCAGTTTCATGAGTATCAACTCTTCGGTGCAGCAGTTGAGTGCGGGTATCGGTTCTTTTGCTGCCGGCCTTATCGTAACCGAATCTGCCAGCGGGCAATTGCAGCATTTTAACTGGGTGGGTTACATTGCCTGCGGTATTACACTTATCGCGATCTGGGTGGTGCGCTACCTGAAAACCGTAGGATAACTGCAGAAAAGTATAAAACGAAGTATAAAACGAAGTATAAAACGAAGTATAAAACGAAGTATAAAACGAAGTATAAAACGAAGTATAAAACGAAGTATAAAACGAAGTATAAAACGAAGTATAAAACGAAGTATAAAACGAAGTATAAAACAGAAAAGCCGCTTTCCAGCGGCTTTTCTGTTTTATACTTCAAAATGCGTTAGTTGTTATTTCCACTCCGGCATCGAGGCGTTCGAGAAAAGTTTCACGCGGTTCTTGCCATCCAGCGCATCTACCATCCAGATATCCATTTGGCTGATACCATCGTTTGAGGTATTCACGAAAATAATCTTGGAGCCATCCGGAGAAAAACGTGGGTAAAGGTCGTTGGTACCGGCCGGTTTGTTAGCCGAAATATCAATTACACCGGAGCCATCCAGCTTCTGAACAAAGATATGCGCATTCAGCTGTCGTCCTTCCTTTGATTCAAATCCATCAATATCGCGGGTGTACACAATGCTGTTTCCATCTATAGAATAAGACGGGCTTTCGATGCGGCCTGGCAGGTTGTTTACCACCAGTTTCATATCAGAGCCATCGGCATTCATCGTATAAATTTCAGAATCGTTTATGTTGGAACCGATCGTTTGTACTACTATTCTGTTAGTTTGAGCAGACCAGTCGATCATTCGGAAGTGGCGGTTGGCAGGTGCTTTTGCCAACAGACGCAGGTTTGCTCCGTCGCTATCGATGCGGTACAGGTTATCATAGTTCGCATACACCAGATAGCCACCATCCGGAGACCAGGCAAAACCAATACCTAAGTTGTGATAACCCGCTACCGGTACCGTTGTGATCTGGCGCTTATCGGCACCATTACGGCTCATGATCCAGATCTGAGGATCCAGGGTTACATTTGATGAATACGCTATTTTATCGCGGCGCGGGCTGATAACCGGCCACCATTCGCGGGCAAAAGAAGACGTTAATTTAAATATACCAGCCTCGGTGCCGGTGGAGCTGTAAATATCATAGTTGCCATCCACAGCGCGCGCGAATAAGTAGCGGGTATCTGGCAACGGCAAAGTAGAGAAGCTCCATACCGGGCCATTAGTTAAGCCGCCAATTTCATCTGTTGCCACAACCTGCCATAAGTATAAAGTACCGTACTTCAGGTCGGTGGCTACAAAGCTGGTATCAGTTAGGCCCTCGGCTAATTTTTTTTTTTGCGTTGCGCCCGGCTCGTACAAAAACACATCGTAGGTAAGCGGGTCTTTGTCCGGGTCGGTGCCTTGCCACTTAAGCGTTACAGTGGTTGGCTGGTTGGTTGCATCTACTGCCGGCGATGGTTTGGCTGGCAGGTTTGGTACGCTGTTGGTATCTTTTGAGCGCCCTAATACAATCGTGATCTGCTTTTGCTTGCCATCCATTACAGCTACACTTACAGCTTCGGTTTTATAGCCATTCTTTTTAGCGCTCACATTGTAGTCGCCGCCGGGTATGCCATCCAGTAAAAATTTACCGGCAGCATCTGTTACAATGGCTGTAGTGGCTGGTGTGGTGGTTATACTTGCTGCCGGGATGGGCTCTCCTGTTTCTGCGGTAATCACCGTTCCGGCTATAGATCCTTCGCCCATCGGTTCGACGGTATCTTCGTTGCAGGAAACTAAAATGCCAAAAAGCAATAAAAAAGAAACAAGCTTGAAAGGCAAAGCTGTTTTAAACATGGGCCAAAGTTTAAAGAACATAATCGTAAAAAAGCCAACCTGATCAGGCAGCCAAAGAAAGTATAAATAACGTAAATTCTAAGACAACTCGGTATAGCAAGATAACCAATATATAGTTATCCAACCATATATTTTAAATATTATCTGCAAAAAGCTAAAAAAGTGTCGGAATAGTAGAAGAAATAAAAAACTGAGGCCTCCGGTTAGTTGTTGATGTGACCATTCTGAATGGTAATGTTCATGCCGTTACCTTGCTGTGTAATCTGAACAGGTACGGCTGTGGCGCTGTTTTCGATCTGGATCAGCTCGTTGTTGTTTCCAAGCTGCGATACCTGTATTTTCTGGTTATCGGAAAGTATATCCTGTACCAGGCGGTTGTTGTTACCATCCTGCAGCACATTGCTTTGGTTATTAGAGCCTATAAAGTATCCTTCGTAGGAGTTGCCATTTCCTTGCTGCGTCAGGTTAAGCGTATTAGCCGCTCCTAGCTGCTGTACGATAACATGGTTATTTGCCCCTCTTTGCGAAAGAATAGCTGCATTGGAACCGGTCTGTTGCCTGATAGTTTGATTTTGCTCTGTAACAGAGGTAGCTTCCTGGCGGATATACGAACTCTCGTTATTCACCTGTTTTAAAAGCACATCTTCAGAAGAACTGCTCTGGGCCTTCGTTTCAGTGAAACACAGACCGAGTAAAAGTAAGAGGCTGTAGAAGGCTTTCATAGTTCTTTGTTTTTACAGATTTTAATTTAAATAAAATCTGGGGTAAAAGCAATTACTTCTTTTACCCCAGATTTTGTAAAATGTTATACTTCAGTTGTTTTAAATAAGTAACCAAAGCAGAACCTGTCATTTTTCATAACTACTTTAAGATATGCAGCCTTTAAAATAACATGTGCCCCGGCGCTACTTAGTAAACTCCTGGTATTAGTTATACTGCAATGATAACACACTGTTACCATTACCTGTTTGTGTAACCGTAGATCTGTGGCTATCACCTGACTGTAATTGGCCAGCGTAGTTCGTATTACCTGTTTGTGTGATAGAGGCATTATTCATATCGCCATACTGCTGAAACTGCTCAGTATAGTTACCATTGCCTGTCTGTACAGCAGTAGCGATGTTAGACTCGCCGATAGCCTGCTGCTGCTCTGCGTAGTTGCGGTCACCTGACTGCGTAATTTCAGCAATGTTTTCGTAAGCATCCAGGAACTGCTGCTGAGAAGCCTGATTTCTGTTACCTGTCTGAACAATACCAGCCACGTTAAAGGCACTTCTGTCAGTCTGCTCCTGGCCGGCGATGTTTCTGTCGCCAGTTTGCTCAATAGAAAGTATGTTTTGCTGGCTCAGGTTGCTTTGGTATTGCTGGGCGTCATTGCCAACCCCAGCTTGTGATGTTACAGCCACGTTATCCCATGACCCTAACCCCTGATACTGAAAGGCAGCGTTTTCAGATCCTGTCTGAGAAATGGAAACTAAGTTATCATAGCTATTATCCTGCTGGCTCTGCTCTGCATAATTATTAGATGCAGCAGCTCCAACACCTTGCTCTATTAAAGCAATATTGCCCTCTGCTCCACCGTTTACACCGCCCGCCTGCGTCTGGTAAGCAATGTTATCGTCGCCAATTTGCTCTATTTCAGCAGTGTTCAGATTACCTGTCTGGATTATTTCCGAAACGTTTGCTGCACCAGTCTGGCTTACAGTTGCTTCGTTAGCAGTTCCGGTTTGTGTTACGATGTTTTGGTTACCCTGTGCAAAAGCGGCTCCTGAAACAAGTACAAAGGCAGCAGCGAAAAATAAATTCTTTTTCATGATTAGTTATAAGTTAAGGGTGATATAGCTTTTTGCTTTAAGTTATACTTCATCAACAAAGCTGCTGTAAGTATAAAGTAACTGGTGTAGATGATGTTGCAGAGAAAAATATTGTCTGGATCGGGCAAAAGTGGTATACTTTATTGCGAAGCTTGTTTTAAATAACCTGAGCCTTCTCTGTAGTAAATACCAAAGGCACTTATTACGGAGCAGGCCCGGATTATAAGCAAAGAAATTAGTTTCCTTGTGTTACAGTAGATGTGTTAAACGAACCTGTCTGGGTTACAGTAGAAACATGGCTTGTGCCAGTCTGCGTTTGATAAGACAAGTTGCTATTGCCATCCTGGGTTAACGTAGCAGTCAGGTCACCACCGTTTCTTTGCGTCTGGAAGCCTCTGTTGCTATCACCAGTCTGCGTAATAGTAGCTTCATTGAACAGACCACTTAATGAGCTCTGCTCCTGACGGGCATAGTTATAATCACCAGTCTGCGTGATAGTAGCTACGTTAGCAAGACTAATCAATTCCTGGTACTGATAGGCATCGTTTATATCTCCGGTCTGAGTGATTGTAGCTTCGTTAAGAGCAGAGATGCCTCTCTGATACTGGAAGCCGTAGTTCCAGTAACCTTCCTGCGTAACTGTAGCCATGTTACCAAGAGAAACATTGGTTTGCTCCTGAGCAGCATCGTTACGATCGCCGGTCTGGTCGATATAAGCCTGGTTAGAACCGCTTACATCAGACTGATCCTGATTAGCTAAGTTGCGGGTACCATCCTGAACGATCTCAGCAAGGTTGTAATCTGAACTTGCCTCCTGGTATTGTGATGCTCTGTTGTTATCTCCGAACTGCCCAATAAAGGCCTCGTTGTTCCCGCTATTGATAACCTGGCTTTGCAAAGCATTATTGTTATCACCTACTTGCATTACATCGGCAACGTTGCTTGTTGCATTGCCACCCTGCTGCTGATAAGCTATGTTACTGGCACCTTCCTGATCAACGGTAGCTTCGTTATTGTAGGCACCCTGGATCTGAACGATCTCAGATTTGTTATCAGTACCAAGCTGATCAACAATTGCGTTGTTATTATCATTCGTCTGATCAACAGCAGAATAGTTTCTTGCGCCAGTTTGCGCTACTTCTGCATTATGGTTTGTACCAGACTGGTTTACTGTGTTTGTGTTACCTTGAGCAACAGCTGCGCCAGCGAACAGCATGAAAGCTGCAGCAAAGAATAGATTTTTTTTCATTTTGGTTTGATTTAAGATTTTATACTTAAGTTTTTTCTTAAAATTGTTATAACCATTGCTATAACAAGTAAGCGTAAGTCTTAAAGAAAGGAAATGGAAAGAAAACTCCGCTGATAGATAAAATACAGCAACAGAAAAAGAGCGTATTGATAGTTGGTTTTTTTATCAGAATAATAACTTTTTTATTCTGATTCACTAACTAGATGGAGATAGTACTTACCCAAATCAGCCGGACTTACCCGTAATTAATACCACAAGGGTAAATACGGCGCAAGCCCGGCTTATTGAAATATATTAGTTGTTGCTCTGTGTAACAGTAGCAGTATTATGGTTACCGTTCTGGGTGATCGTGCTCAGATGGCTAGCACCTGTCTGAGAAATAATACCTTCGTTCATGTTGCCACTCTGTATTACAATACCATCATTGAAATTACCATCCTGGCTAACAAGTGCATTGTTATCATTCCCAAACTGGTCAACTTTAGCATAGTTATCGCTACCAGTTTGTCTTACTCCTAGATCAGCAGCAGACCACTTTCCAGAACCAAGATTGTTACCATTACCATCCTGATCAACATCAGCATCGTTTCTGTTTCCGTCTTGCTTCACATAAGCTTCGTTTGAATTACCTATCTGATCGATAGCAGCAGTATTACGGCCACCACCTCTTTGCTCTATAAAAGCGATGTTGTTGTTACCTTCCTGGTAGGTTGTGGCTATACTTTTAGTATTATTACCTAAGCCAGCCTGCAGAATCTGAGAAGCGTTATTGTTACCATCCTGCTCCTGGAAACCGTAATTATCACTGTTATAAACATCAGCAACTGCTGAGTTATTATTACCTACCTGTATCTGCGTGTGGTCATTCGTATTTGGAGGGGTGTCATAAGAAGAATTCTGGTTAATTCTTGCTGCGTTATTTACACCATCCTGGTTTTGCATAGCAGTATTTCCGTTTCTAACCTGAGTAGTCGAAGCAGTGTTGTTCTTACCTACCTGCGTTATCAACGCATCATTGTCATTTCCTGTTTGAGTTGCAGTACCTGTATTGCCTTGAGCATAAGCTGCTCCTGCAAATAGCATGAAGGCTGCAGCAAAGAATAGATTCTTTTTCATTTTGATTGGTTGAAATAGTTTAAGATGATTTACATTGTAAATATACAAACTTTTTCAAACATTATTATAAAATAGTAAATTAATTTTAAATAATTTTATTATTAATTATACTTTAAAGGTAAATTTAAATATAAAACCCTATATACCAATTACTTATATTAAAATATACCAATTTATAATTCCATCATCAAACATTATCTTCTTTAAATTACACCCATAATCTATTAAAAACCCAGGAGCATATTTTGTCTGCAAAATATGCTCCTGGGTTTTTAGTAACCAGATCAACTGAATCTAAAACTTAATTGTTGCCTTGCGTGATGAGGATACTGTTGTTATTTCCGATTTGCTCTGCTAAGGAAGTATGATGTGCGCCTGTTTGAGTGACCATGGAAGTATTATCGTTGCCCGTCTGGATTACATGGGAAATAAGCTTATCTCCAGTTTGAACCTGTGTTGATGTGTTTCTGCAACCGTCCTGGTTTAAGGTAGCTTTATTATAACCCGTATAAGAAACCTGTTCCTGCTTCCCGAAGTTATCATCGCCTTCCTGCAGAATAATTGCTTCATCATTAAAGGAAAAATATTGGTTTTGGAGCGCCGTATTATCGTCGCCCTTTTGCGAAATGCGCATATAGTTTCCTACTGTCTCGGCTACCTGTACCTGTTCGGCTTTATTTCCGGAGCCCTGCTGTGTTAAGTAAGCTTCGTTCCCATACCCGAAGCCGCCCTGCCGCTGTACTGCCTGGTTGTTATTTCCTTTTTGTTCTATAGTAGCTATATTTTTTCCACTTTCCCCTCCCTGGTATTGATCAGCCTCATTAAAATTACCTGCCTGTTTAATTGTAGCCACATTATCACGGGCTGAAGCAGACTGATCTATTGACACTTTGTTAAAATCTCCATCCTGCATCACGTTAGCCAGATTGTCGTCTGAGCCTCCGTAATACCCGGATTCATCTGGCAACTGAGTAATAACAGTGTTGTTATACCGGCCTATCTGCTCAATCTGCACAATAAGGTTTCCACCATCCTGCTCTACTATATTAGTGTTGTTCTGGGCAACAGCATTGCCAGTTAGCAGCAGAAATGCCGCGCTTAAGGTTACATTGTTTTTCATAGCGACAAGAAGTAAAAGGTTGAAACATAGTTTATCTAGTTTAGGGTGCGTTGCATTTAACTAAGCGCCGCATCAGCCCCCCACTTATAAATCTGGGGCAATAAACTGATGCGGCAACTTTATTAGTTGTTTTTCTGCGTTATGGTTACGGAGTTATTTTGGCCGGCCTGGTTAATGCTGGCATTGTGTTTAGTACCTAGCTGGGTAACCGTTGAAGTATGATTCGTTCCCTCCTGAATCTGTCTTGATTGATTATAATTTCCTTCCTGAATAAGTATCGCGATATTACCACCGTCAGCATTTTCCTGTCTTTGGTAACCATCATTAAAATCTCCGGTCTGGGAAATGGAGGCGTTGTTTAGGGAAGTGGAATTGAGTTGATGCTGTTCGGCTGTATTATCATTTCCTGTTTGAGTTACAACGGCTAAGTTTCCATCTGTTAATCCTGACTGGTGCTGCGTGGCATCATTGTTATTACCAATCTGTGTAATGACAGCATAGTTGTCGGTGCTTCCATCGACCTGTGTATGGCTGGCCTTGTTTAGCTGCCCTACCTGCACAATCAAAGCTACGTTCCCGCTGCTTTCATCTGATTGCTCTTGCTGTGAGCTGTTATCCAAACCTATCTGGATAGTAGTTGCTGAATTATCGCTTGAGCCGTTGCTCTGATTTACGACAGCTTCGTTGGCGGTGCCAAGCTGCGTTACTTCAGCAGTGTTATCCGATGACATGGCACCTGTTTCGCCTTGCTGTGTCACCTCAGCTTTGTTTTCGTCTCCACTCTGGCTGATTGAATTGGTGTTATTTTGCGCAATGGCTGCACCCGAAAACAATAATAAACCTGTTGCAATTAGTATGTTCTTTTTCATAGCTGGTACTTTAGGGTTGATAAGTAAATTTTTGTATTTCTCTTTGAATACGGATTTACACTTAAATGGTAGTCAGGTAATTAAACATTTTAAGGATATTCTCCTGTACAGAAAGCCAAGCGACCTCCTGCCAACTTTCTGAAACAGGCATAAAACGACAAAGGCCGGAAGATCCGGCCTTTGTCGTTTTACAAGTATGAATTGCAGCTTATTTAAATAAACCCAGGTAGTAGGTAATCCCGATTTTCCCGCCCCAGTAATAATCATTAAAGCGGCCTCTCTCTACCCCATCCAGCTTATCGCTGAACAAGTATGAACTCGAAACCACAGCCTCCAGGCCCAGGCGTTTAGTTGCCAGGTATTCGAAACCAAGACCGGCTTTTACATAAGGCTCCAGGTTCGAGAAGGAAATATCACCAAATGTTTTACCACCGGATAGCATGCCTGCACCTGCCTGAATGAATGGCGTGTAGCGGTATTTTGGAAACAGGTTATAATTAAGGTTCAGCTCCGAAAAAGCAATCCTGTTTTTAAAAGAACGGAAAGTAGCCAGTTCTCCGGCCCCTACCCGAATATCAAAGGCTAAGTTGCTGCCTGTATTAAACCGGATGCCCGCTTCTCCCATCGGGGCCACCTGCGGTTTGGAATAGTCGCCGTTGTAGCGAAGGCCACCTGCTGCCACGCTTAAACCAACTCTGCCACGGCGTGCAGCAGACAAATGGCCGTGTATATCTGTGTTGGCAATATCTACTTTTTCCTGCTGATATTCTTTGATGATCGGGTGTTCAGCATCTTTCGGGTCCTTTAAGCGCCAGAAGCCTGCCTGTATGCCTTCCACTACCATACTTTGCACAGCTTTATCAATGGCTTCCTTCACCGCAATCTCGGAAGGCTCGTTATAGGTAAAACCTGCTTCAGCCTCTAACAACCGCTTGAACTTAACATACCTGAAAAGGCCCACATCCACTGTCTGGGAAAGTATGGTTTTGGAAGTATAAACTGTTTTCAGGATTTCGCCTGTTCCCGTTGAGATGGCACGCAGGTAAACGGTTACTTTATCTTCGCGGTACTGGCCTGAGCCACCTGCGCCAAAATAACGCAAACCGGCACCACCAGTTATCACATTGGCATCATACGAAATAATCCCACCCTCCAAAATGATCCCGGCAAAAAGCAGCGAAGGCAAACCCGGCTCTTTTTTACCTGTCATGGCTTCGGCTTCTGCTCTTGTAGAGCGTATAATTTTGCGTTCGTTCAGGAGGTTGCCCAGGTTCTCGCGCTCTATCGGCGTAAACCAACCAGACTCTTCCAGCGATTTAAGCAAGATGGTAGTGGTACCCTGCGTAACGGCTGTAGACCAGCTGGCCCCGTTAGCAGATGGTTTATACTGGCCGGTCTGGTCGCGAAATTTGTAGACAGCAGCTACTACTTTTTGCTGAGGCGCCGGCAGATTTACCAGATCTTCGTTACCGGGTGCCGCCACGCCAAGCGATGCCCGTGAAGTTTGTACCGGCTGGCTCATAAAGGGTGCACAACCAAATAAAGTTGCTACAAAAGCTAAAAGTATAAATGTATTCGTTTTACCAGAAAAAGGATTTACCATGAGAAAGGGCAGGTATACAGGGTATTAGGAAGAGGCAAGTAAAAATCTAGGCACAAATTAAAAGAATGGAACCGTTACGGTTGTCTGGTTGCCCGTGCCGGTATCTACAATTACAATGTTCACACCACCTGACCCTTCCGTTACTTCAATCTCATAGTTACCGATCACATAGCTGCCCGGCTCCAGCGCGCCTTCACCAAACTGGGAGGTAACTAGTTGCCTGGAAAGCTGGCTCAGGATCTGGCGGTTCAGGTTTTGTTCAAAATCGGCTAAAGGGTCGCGGGAGGCAGCGCCGCCGGTTACAGCATTCGGGTCTTTCAGTTTATCCTGCGATGTAGCCGAACTTTGCATCCACTGGTAGTTAAATGTTTCGCCACCAAAAGCAGGGTTTTTAGGTTGGTAAGTAAAATCCTGTGCTTGTGCACTTTCTGCCCCAGGTAACAAGTATAAAACAATGGCCAGTAACAGGTAAACAAACTTTTTCATGGCAAGTATAATTTTAAGTAGCTGTTTTTAAAATACTTCACGGGCATTTTTGCCTTCGGCTTCCAGTTGCCTGCTTATCTGGTCGTTCACTAAAGCCTCGTAAATAACACCTGTAGCATAAATGGCAAGTTCTTCTATAATATCATAACGCGGCTGCAGGTTTTGCTCAAACAGATCGGTATCATTCAGCGATACGGTAATGATGGCACCGTTTCCGCGTGCAGGCTTCTCTTTTATCAGGATCGTAAAGTTTTTAGCTGTGACAGGGGCCTCCCATTGCATGCTAAAAATCTGGTAAAAATCACGGCCAATCTTTGTGATGGTCTCGTCTACAATCAAACCGTCAATTTCCAGGTCGGCGGAGTTGCGAACCGGCTGCTCTACAAACTGGTTAAGTTTCTCGAATGCCTGCTGCGAGTTCTCTGTATCTTTCTCTACAGAGTCCTGCACTACGTTAGCCTTGGTAGCACTACTGGCTTTCTGGGCATAACTTTGGGAAAGGCAGATCCAGAAAAGGAAAAACGTCAGGTAACCGATCCTAAATAAATGCTTTTGTATTTTCATGCTGCCAGTTGCTTTCCGCATCAAAACATTAAGATACTATTATATAGTGTTTAAACTTCACTTCAATAAAAAATTAATTTTATTATAAGTAAGTTATAAAAATATAGGCTATTTAGAATATTTATAGCATATTTCAAATATATTTTTTAAAAAATATTTGAAATAGTTAACAAGTAAAGCAGGCAGTTAACTTCTTGGTAGTATAAGAACGCTTAAAAGAATAGACAGGAGCGGATAACGAACTGGTATGGAGACAACCCGTTGGTAAGGAATTAAATTATACTGCCTAAAAGTATAGCTTCATATTGGCTATACTTTTGGGCAGCTACTGTTATAGTATTGGGAAGCCCTCCTGCCTGTTAAAGCAAGTATGGATTATGTGCCAGTTTATAATTTAGCTTTTCGCCACGTTTTAGTGCCTGTAAGGCTTGTCTTAACTCTGCAGGTTCGGCGCTTTTAAGCAGGTAACCGTGTACGCCTTCTTCCAGGAGTTTCTCAACCAGCGTTTCTTCGCCGTACATCGACATAATAAGTACTTTTACCTGCGGATATTTAATGAGCAGGTAACGGGCCGTGGCAATCCCATCCATTTCAGGCATCTCCAGATCGAGCATAACAATGTCAGGCATTTTGTTTTCGATCTTTTCGAGCAGCCGTGCGCCGTTTACAGCTTCGGCAACAAGTGTTACTTCGGGGTATAATTTCAGTATTTCGACAATCCCTTTTCTGAAAAGTGTGTGATCATCGGCAAGCGCAAGGGTAAATGGCAGAAACTCCATGAGAAACTGGTCTAAAGTTGTTACACAAACTTACAATTTTATTGTAGGATTGGAACTATAATTTCTGCTTTAGTTCCGGCACCGGGCTCAGAAAAAAAGTTAAGCTCACCATTCAATAAAGCGACGCGGCTTTGCAGGTTCATCAGGCCAATACCCACGGCTGTATTTTTGCTTTTCTGCAACTGGCTGTAGTTGAAACCCAGGCCGTTATCCTGGTAAACTAAGGATATCTTATTCCCGATTTGCCTTGCTGTGATTTCAATTTTATCGGCCAGCGCATGTTTGATGGTGTTGCTGAATAACTCCTGTATAATCCTGTATAAAAGCAGTTCCTGATTTGGTTGCAAGCGCTTTATGTCAGTCTCTATCCCAAGTATAATTTCCAGGTTGGCATCTTTTGGCACCGCTCGCCGTAAGGCTTCCAATGCATGCCACAGGCCCATTTTTTCGAGTATAACCGGCATCAGATCATGTGAAATTCTTCTGACGCTGCTGATCACTTCCTCGAGCGTATTTTTTACATTTTCGGAAGCCGCTACGCTACCTTCGTGCAAAGTACCGGACGGCAACACCTGCGTGAGCTGCAACTTGGCCAGTACCAGCATCCCTCCTACTTCGTCGTGCAGGTCTTGTGCCAGGCGGCGTCGTTCGGTTTCCTGGGCCTCGATCACAGCTTCGAGTAACTGCAGTTGCTTTACTTGCTGCAACACACGTACCTGCTCCTGGTGTGCTAAAAGCCGCTTCTGGTAACGAACAACAAACACCACAATACCAAGTGCCAGCACCAGCATAACAGGCGTCAGTATAAAGAGCGGTAGCAAGGAAGCACTCATGATCTGGCAGCTCTGTAGATAACCAGCGCCTGTACGCAATAGAAAAAAATATTTGTCAGGAAAACGAAGACCAGGCAAATGCGCGCCAGGTCATAAGATTCTTTTAACAGCTGCTCGAAAAGCGAGTAGGCAGTAACATTACCGGCAAAGTAAAAGATGACACCTGCACTTAACAGGAACATAGGATCATGCTCTAAAGACTGCTTATCGAGCAGCAAAAACCTTTTGTTGAAATAGGCAATCGCAAACACAATAAGAAATACACTTTCTAGCACACGCCCGTAAGAATTTATACCTTCAATGGTATTAAATATAAATAGGTTTAGAACGGAAAAGGCCAGAAAAACAGGCAATGAGTATAAAACTACCTTTTTAAGCCGCCCAGCGAAAGTATAATAGTAAGCTGCTGCCAGAAAACAGTACTCCAGGATCACAAATATATGAGAGATCCAGTAATTAGTGATTCCTTTGTTAGCGGTATAAGAAGACATGCACTCAGAGATGATACCCCATACGGCAAGCCCAAGCATCACTCTTATAATGATATTGTTATATCTAATGAAATAGATACCAGCCAACAGCGGTATAACAACGCTGTAAATGGCAATATCCATTAAAAGGTTATAATAGGTCAGCACACTTAGTCTAAGCCGTTAAGCAATGCACCTGATGCACAACTCGGAGGGCATGGGCGAGCAAAATCTGCGATAATGCCATCTTCCATAGAAACGCCATCCTCAGTAGTACCCACTAGTATAAGTTTTTTAGCACCCGTTTCGTCTAATGCATGACACATTGTAATTCCGGCACAATTTTCCTGATCCAGTATCTGTTGGATAATGTCGCGGCCAAAGAAATGTGCTTTCGTATCTCCTACAAGGCCTTCGTTAGCTGCATTCTCTCTTCTGTAATTGGCTGTCCATTCGGCGGCAAGGCTTAGGTCAATTTGCCCGCCCTGCGTTGTTTCAAATTTTGACATGTATTGTCTGGCTAAATAGTTATAAACTCCTAAATATATGATATTTTATATTTAAAATAAACTTGTTCCTTTTTTATTTCTGGAAGTATAAACGCAGGCCTATTCAAGCACCCGCAACGCATTATCACCAAAAGCAGGAATACACGTACGTATAGGTAACAACACCTCAGAAGCAGACAAGAAGTTATGGCTAAGAAATCGTTTACAGAAATTATAAACAGCCCGGGCATGCCGGTTTTAGTTGATTTTTATGCGGACTGGTGCGGCCCCTGCAAAGCCATGAATCCGGTAGTACAGCAACTGGCCGATGCCTATAACGGCAAGCTGAAAATTGTGAAAGTGAACATCGATACAAACCAAGCAGCGGCAAACCAGTTCCGGGTGCAGGGTGTACCTACGTTTATACTTTTCCATAAGGGCCAGCAAGTATGGCGGCAGTCGGGAGCTATGCCGGCGCAGCAATTGTCCAAAGTTATACAGCAGTACATTTAAGGTTTCCGTTTATACGCTATAAACAAGGGTAGATCGGGTTATATTTTTCAGTCCGGTGGCGTGCGAAGTTATTTTGCATACAGCCCTGCTAACTTGTTTATCTACAAAAAAGCGTCGCTTGTCGAAAAGCAGCACAGTTTATAGCCTTAGCCGTTACCTTTAAAGTATAAACAAGTTGCTACAGGGTTTTGCAGGCAGGAGTACTAGCGCCTGCTGGCTTAATACTTGTTACAAGAGTTGATCATCATAACCACGCTCCATGACCTTATCAAAAGCACTTTTACTGCTAGCGCTTAGCCTGAATTCATACTTGCTCACTCCAGTCATAGCGCAGCAAACTGCCACTCAGAAGTATAGTTTCCACCTGAACCTGACCAACGTAAAAGACGACAGGCTACAGGTTACGTTAAAAGCACCGGCAATCAGCCAACCGGAAATTGTATACAACATGCCCAAAATTGTGCCCGGCACTTATTCCGTTTCAGATTTCGGGAAGTTTGTAACTGCTTTTACTGCGCTCGATAAAAACGGACAGCCGCTTCCGGTTAAAAAGCTGGACACCAACCGCTGGCAGATCAGCAATGCCACCAAACTGGATAAGATCACGTACTGGACCGACGATACCTTTGATGCCCAGAAACGCGAAGATGTGGTTTTTGAACCGGGCGGCACCAACATCGAAGAAGGCAAGAACTTCCTTCTGAACACGTTCGGCTTTATCGGCTATTTTTCTGATATGAAACAGCTGCCTTACGAGCTGACCATTACCAAACCGCAGGGCTTTTACGGCTCCACTCCGCTTATTGCCACTACCAGCACCGCCACCTCCGATACCTACATGGCCTCTAATTACATGGATCTGGCCGACTCGCCTCTCATGTATAACAAACCGGATACAACTGTCTTGGATATGGGCAAAACCAAAGTGCTGGTTTCAGTTTACTCGCCGTCCGGGCGTGTTACTTCCGGCCCTATTGCTGCCAACATACAGGATATCCTGGAAGCGCAACGTAAATATCTCGGTGGCACGCTGCCCGTCGAAAAGTATGCTTTCCTGATCTACGTACCCGAAAAAGTAGGCAAATCCGGTTCGTTCGGGGCACTGGAGCATTCGTATTCTTCGGTATACTTTTTACCGGAAATGCCGGCATCGCAGTTTAGCAGTACCATTCGCGATGTGGCCGCGCACGAGTTTTTCCATATCGTAACCCCACTTAACATACATTCCGAGGAGATCGGTAACTTCGATTACATCACCCCTAAAATGTCGAAGCATTTGTGGCTTTACGAAGGCGTAACCGAGTATTTTGCCAGCCACGTACAGATTTACGAAAACCTGTACGGCCTGAACGAATACCTGGGCAAGTTGCGCGAGCATATTATAACAGCCAAAACCAGCTACAACGATACCCTGCCTTTTACTGAAATGAGCGCCAACGTACTCGATACCTATGAAAAAGAATATGGCAACGTGTACCAGAAAGGCGCTTTAATCGGGTTGGTTTTAGATATTGAACTACGCGAAAAGTCTGGTGGCAAGTACGGCCTGCGCGACCTGATGCTGGACCTTTCCAAAATATACGGCAAACAGAAAGCCTTTAAAGACGACGAGCTTTTTGATAAGATCGCTGAGATCACTTACCCCGAGATCCGTACTTTTTTTGCGCGGTACGTGGAAGGCAATGAGCCGCTTCCGTTAAAAGAGGCGTTCTGGAAAGTGGGGATACGATACGAGCCGGTTGCAAACGCAACAGCTATCTCTTACGGCGGTTTTACACCTGGCCTCAATCAGGATAACACTAAAATTATAATTGAGGATGTATCGGAAATGGATGCCTTCGGTAAACGCATGGGTTTTAAAGAAGGCGATGTGCTGCTGCAGTTAAACAAAAAGGATATTACCCTGGAAAATGTAACCACCCTGATCGGGGAAGAGCTGCAGGCCATGACCCCGGGCGAGAAGATCACGATCACAGTTGAACGTAAAAACAGCAAAGGCCGCCTCAAAAAGAAGAAGCTGAAAGGAAGAGTAACGCGTATAGAGCGCCAGGCACCGCATGTACTGGAAATAAACCCGGCTGCTACGCCGGCACAAAAACAATTACAGGCTGCCTGGTTAAACAAGTAAGTATACACAAGCAGGGAAGTATAAATCTGAGGGTTTACAGAAAAGTGTGCGTTGATAAAAGTATATTTAGCAGCGGATAGGGCAAACTAACCTTTCCCACTAAACCGTAAGTATACTTGGTGCTTTGTTTACTTTATTACCATTCCTTAGCTTAAACAATACCCTGACCAGCAGTGTTTATCTGCACAAGGGTTAACCCATTATACTTTTATTCTGATTTTGCTGCAACTCATCTCTAAAAAGTCTTATTCAGTGTATGTGCTGCACCTGTTAGCGTGGCTTTTGCTGGTGTGTGCAGTCCAGCGTCCGGCGCTTGCCCAGACTACGTACCGCATCAGCGGAACTGTTACCTCTGCAACCACCGGCGAGGCACTGGTGGGCGCAACGGTAGCGGTGCCCGGTTTGCAGGCAGGAAGTATAACCAACCAGGTGGGTGCCTATAGTGTAAACCTGCCAGCTGGTGATCATACCTTGCAGGTAACGTATATTGGGTTTGAGCCGCTTGCGCGTACCATTACGGTAAGCAGCAATGCACAACGCCAGAACCTGAGCCTGCAACCAGCCAGCAACCAGTTGCAGGAAGTAGAAGTCGAAACCAACTCCCTCACGCAAAAATTAAACGATAACCGCATGAGCGTAGAGCGCCTGAGCTCGCGCGAAGCCAAACTATTGCCGGCCCTTTTCGGGGAAGTGGATCTGATTAAAACATTGCAGCTGAAGCCCGGCGTACAATCCGGTGGCGAAGGCGCATCGGGTTTGTATGTGCGCGGCGGCAGTTCGGACCAGAACCTCGTTTTGCTCGACGATGCCGTTATTTACAACCCTTCGCATTTGTTTGGCTTTTTTAGTGTGTTTAACCCCGATGCGGTAGAAGATGTAGAACTGTACAAAGCAGGTTTTCCGGCGGAATTCGGCGGCAGGCTTTCTTCGGTGGTAGATGTAAAACTGCGGGAAGGAAACAAGGACAGCCTGGTAGTTTCGGGTGGTTTAGGGCTTATTTCATCGCGGCTAACCGTAGAAGGCCCTTTGGTGAAAGACAAATCCTCGTTTATACTTTCGGGCAGGCGCACGTATGTGGATGTTTTTACACGCCAGTTCAACCGCATCAGCGAAGACAAAGAAGACTACAGCCCTATTCCGGATTATTATTTCTACGATTTCAATGCCAAGTTAAATTATAAGCTCAGCGACAAAGACAATTTATACTTCAGCGGCTACTACGGGCGAGATTTTTTTAGTTTCAGCGATGATGATTTTGCCTTTGGCTTTGAATGGGGAAACACGATGGCCTCGTTGCGCTGGCAACATAAATTTTCGGATAGATTGTATGCCAATACCATGCTCAGCACGACCGGTTACAAATACACGGTTGATAACAAGCTCGATGTTTTCAATGTTTCGCTTACGTCCGACATCCTCGATTATACCCTGGAAAGCAATTTCGATCTATTTCTGGATGGCGGCCATACGGTCAGGTTTGGGGCTAAGGCCATACAGCACAGCTTTACAGTAGGCCGGTTAAACTTTAATTCTGCAGAAAACCCGGACCAGGATTTTAGCGCCGGCTCCGATTACGAAGGCACCGAATTTGGCGTGTATGCTTCCGATGATTTTGAAGTGAGCCCGTTCCTCTCGCTTAACTATGGCCTGCGTTTTTCAGGTTTCGTGAACAACGGCAAACTGTTTACAGCCTTGGAACCGCGCGCCTCTGCCAAGTATAACCTATCCGAAACTGTAAGTATAAAGGCTAGCTATGCCAATATGATGCAGTACGTCCATTTGGTTGCCAACTCGGGTGCTTCGCTGCCTACCGACGTCTGGTATCCATCTACGGGTTACGTTAAACCACAGCGCTCGCAGCAGGTAGCCGCGGGTATAAGCAAGCTGTTTGCAGACGGCAAATTCCTGGTTACAAACGAAGTATACTATAAATGGATGCGCCGTCAGATCGATTTCCGGGATGGAGCCAACCTCTTTGTGAACGATAACATTGAACAGGAATTCCTGTTCGGGAAAGGGGAAAGCTACGGTAACGAGATTTACTTCGAAAAAATCAAAGGCCGCACAACCGGCTGGCTGGGTTATACCCTCTCCTGGACATACCGCACCTTTGAAGGCATCAACAATGGAAACCGTTTCCCGACTCGCTATGACCGCCGCCACGACATCAACCTGGTTGTGCTGCACCAGTTAAACAAACGCATCAGCCTGACAGGCGCTTTCGTATACGGCACCGGCAATGCTTTTTCTTTGCCGGTCGCTCGTTTTCCTTTTCAGGATGTGGAAGGTAAATCGCCTACCATCGTCCCTATTTTTACGGAACGCAATGGTTTCCGGCTTGCCTCCTATCATAGATTAGATCTTGGGCTGGTGTTAAAGCTTAAGCCAAAACGCGGTGAGGCTGACCTGACCTTTAGTGCCTACAATGCCTATAACCGCCGCAACCCCTACTTTGTGTACTTCGAGCAGGCCAAAGAAGACCCGCAGAACGAAGAACGCATCACCGGCTTTCAGGCTAAACAAGTGTCTCTTTTCCCAGTCATACCATCGGTAACCTATAACTTTAAATTTTGATGAAGCAGATTTTATACTTGCTGGGCCTGCTTTTGCTTTGTAGCTGCAATCTTGAAAAAGATATTGACGTAGATTTACCCAACCATACGCCCCAACTGGTAGTGGAATGCTACCTGGTGCCCGGCGAGCCCTACAGGGCAACCGTACTTGAAAGTTCCGGCTATTTTGATGCGCCTGTGCCCCCGCTGGTTCCGAGCGCGCAGGTTACCATCCTTAAAAATGGACGCCCGCTAAATTTAACTTACCGGCCGGTTCTGCACGAAGCGAGTGGCCGTTATTTTACCCATTCTTCCCGTGATATTGTAAGTACCAAACCAGGCGATGTATTTGAACTGCGGGTAACAGATGCTGCGGGGCGCAAATTATCAGGTTTTACAAAAGTGCTACCGGTAGTGCCTATCGAAGCGGTTGAATGGAAGTTTAACGACAAAAACAAAGCATATTTGCTGATGAGCTTCCAGGACGATCCGAATGCTGTGAATTATTACCGGTACATGACCCACCGCGACAGCCTTTCTTCCGGATCAGACCGCGACTTTAACTTAAACGATAACCTCACCAATGGCAAAAGAATAAGCGTGGGCTCTGCTTATGATTATGAAGAAGGCGATACATTGATCGTTTCGCTGTTCCACCTGGAGCCCGCTTATTACGAATACCTGAACTCCGTAGACGAAGCAAAAGATGCAAATGGCAACCCGTTTGCACAGCCATCGCTGATCAGGTCTTCGGTGCAGGGCGGTATCGGCATTTTTACGAACATCGCCCTCGACCGGAAAAGAGTGATCCTGACAAGGTAAAAGTTATACTTGGTTGAGATGCTGGGTAATCAATTTCCAAACTAAGTTGTTTAGATTTTTCAAGGAAATTAATTTAGCTCCCTTGCTGCGTGTTTTCACCAGCAAGCACAAAGAGGTTAATGTAAAAGTATAAAAAAAGGCTGTACAGTAACGTACAGCCTTTTTTTATACTTCATACCCGTCGTTGTTGGTGTTTTCACCGACAACTATACTTCTGTCTTTTAGTGCTTGCTGGTGAAAACACGCAGCAAGGGCAGCTAAAATGCGCTTAATCAGAAGCCGTTTATTGCAGCTTGATCAGCTCGCGGATCAGCATGGTCATGCGGGGTTCGGCGATGGCGGCTGCCTCCAGAATATCAGATAGCTTTACTTTCTTTATACGGTCCGGCGTACACATATCGGTTATCACTGAAACAGCAAAAACAGGCATATTCATGTGGCGCGCCGCAATTACTTCCGGCACCGTAGACATGCCAACGGCATCTGCCCCGATAATAGTCAGGTACTTGTATTCTGCTTTTGTTTCGAGCATCGGGCCGGGCACACTTACGTACACACCTTCGCGCAGATCAAAGTCAGCATCTTCGGCAATTACCATCGCCTGCCGGATCATATGCTCGTCGTATACATCGCTCATATCCGGGAAACGCGGCCCCATTTCGTCCAGGTTCTTGCCGATAAGCGGGTTGCCTGGCTGCAGGTTAATGTGGTCGGTCAGTACCATCAGGTCGGAGGTATTGAAAGCGGGGTTCAGGCCACCGGCGGCATTCGATACAAACAGTTTCTTAACGCCCAGCAACTTCATCACGCGTACCGGAAAAACAACCTGCTCCATGGTATAGCCTTCGTAGTAATGAAAGCGGCCCTGCATCACGATCACGTTACGGCCAGCCAGTAAACCCAGGATCAACCTGCCCGAGTGGCTCTCTACCGTAGAAACCGGAAAATCCGGAATATCGCTGTAAGACAAGCTATACTTTATTTCGATTTCATTTACGAGTGCGCCCAGGCCTGTACCCAGTATGATCCCGAATTCCGGCTCAAAATTATCTGTCTGGCTTTGTATGTAGGCGGCTGTATCCTGTAGTTGCTGCATCATGGTTTATGCTTTTCTGTTTAACACCGGCAAGTTGCGAAAAATAGCGCGGCTATAAAACAAAAACTGCCGCAGCTCTTTGACAGCTGCGGCAGTTTTTGTTTTGAAAGTATGGCTCAGCCAGAGCCAGGACAAAGTTTATACTTATTGGATGGTCAGTTCGTAAGGCAAGCGTGCCTGTACGCCGCTCATATTTTCTACTTTTTTGTAGAGTTTGTAGTATGGGTACAACTGACCAAGTTCTGCTTTCACAGCTTGCTCTTTTACCTGCGAGCCACTGGCACCAAACATTTCTTCGAAGAAAGATTTACGGCGCGGAAGCTCCTTGATACGGTAATCGTCTTTGATGTTGGCAGCAGCTGCGGCAACTTCAATCGCTTTTTCAAGGCCACCGTACAGGTCGATCAGGTTGCGCTCTTTGGCTTCGGCGCCAGACCAAACACGGCCGGATGCCAGCGTTTTCAGTTTATCCTGGGTCATGCCGCGGCCTTGCGCTGCTTTGCTGGTAAAGGTCTCGTAGATCTGGTCGATCTGGTTCTGGATCACTTGCCCCTCCAATGCGGTCATTGGGCGCGAAATGGTAGGCACATCCGAATACTTGCCGGTACTTACGTTATCCACGGTAATGCCCAGTTTGTTGTTCAGGAAGCCCTGTATATTCGGGATCACACCAAATACGCCTATACTTCCGGTAATGGTGTTGGGGTGTGCCACTATGGTATCGCAGCCCATCGCCATGTAATATCCGCCGGATGCCGCCACATCAGACATAGAAGCGATAATAGGCTTCACTTTTTTAGTTAACTGGATTTCGCGCCACATTACATCCGATGCCAGGGCACTGCCGCCCGGCGAACTGATACGCAACACAACAGCTTTTACTTTATCATCTAAACGGGCCTGTCTGATCGCTTCTGCGTAGCGCATGCCGCCTATGTTATCTTCTCCGCCTTCGCCATCCACAATGTCGCCTTCGGCATAAATTACAGCGATGCGGTTTTTAGAGCTGTTGCCTTCTGATTCTCCTTTTGCTTTTTTATACTTGCTGAACGATATCAGTTCCAGTTTTTTGTCTTTGGCTATACCCGCTTTGGCTTTGATGTAATCCAGTGCCTGGTCGTAGTAACCGACATCAGTTATCAGTTTATACTTTTTAGCATCTTCGGGCGTACGCACCAGCATTTCAGAAGACACTTTTTTCAGTTCTTCGTAATTCAGTTTGCGGGTTTTGGCGATGTTCTGCAGCTGGTAATCGTTGATCGAATTCAGGAAAGAGGTTACCTGCTCCCGGTTAGCTTCGCTCATTTTATCTAAAAAGAAAGGCTCTACCGCACTTTTGTAATCGCCTACTTTAAAAATCTGCGGTTTGATATCGAGCTTCTCCAGCATGTTTTTGAAGAAGTATACTTCCGAGCTCATGCCGTTAAACTCCAAAGCGCCCAGTGGGTTCAGGTAGATTTTATCAGCTACAGAAGCCAGGTAATAGCCTTTTTCAGTTGTCATGTCGCCGTACGAAACGATGAACTTGCCAGACTTTTTAAAGTCGATCAGCTCGTTACGAATTTCTTCGAGCTTGCCCATACCGGCATCTATCATGCCCATGTTCAGGAAAATACCTTCGATGTTCTCGTCGTTTTTGGCTTTGCGGATAGTGGCTTTTATCTGATCAAGGCCATCGGTGCTGGTGAAAGAACCGAACGAGAAACCAAGTTCGCCAAACGGATTTTCGGGTTCGCGCTCCGAAATGGCTTTGTCAAATTTCAGTTCAAGCACAGAGCCATTGGTTACCGTAATTTCGTCGGAAGAACTGGAGCTGGCAGCAATCCCGATCAGGAGCAGCATCGTGATAAATAAGAATATGAGAAGGCCAATAATAGTAGCCAGCACATACTTCAGAAAATTTAACATATAGTTTTGGGTTAAGGTACAAAGGGTTACTCACCGGGAAAAAGCGCCCGTGGTACTATAATAAACAAATTTAGGTTGTATAGTTCAATCGTTGCAGGTGTATTCGACTAACGAACCTTTTTCATAGACAAAGCTTGTTTTGAGTTAGAAAGTTTGGAAGTTAAAGCGTTAGAAAGTTAACAAAGTATGGATTTATGTAAACAGACTAATAGAAACAGCATTTATACTTTCAGACCTTAACTCAGATTATGAAATTACGGTGCGCTTGCAGATGAAAGTATAGTTGTTAGTGAAAACACCAACAACGGCAGGAAAATCGACACTCAGAACTCGTAACTCATAACTCTTTTAGTATCCATACTTTTTGCCCCACTGGCCTTGCAGTTGTTTGAGCATTTCGGTTTCGCGGCCGTTCTGGCCGGGTTTGTAGAGAGCGGTGCTGCTAAGGCCATCGGGCATAAACTCCTGTTGCACAAAATTACCTTCGTAGTCGTGGGCATACTTGTAATCGTTGCCGTAGCCTATTTCTTTCATCAGTTTGGTTGGCGCGTTGCGCAGGTGGAGCGGCACAGGCAAATTACCGGTTTGCTGCACCAGTTGCCGGGCCTGTTTGATGGCTTTGTAAGAAGCGTTGCTTTTGGGTGATGTGGCCAGGTAAACCGTACACTGCGAAAGTATAATTTCCGCTTCGGGGTACCCGATCATCTGCACTGCCTGGAAACATGACGTAGCCATCAGCAGGGCATTGGCATTGGCCAGGCCAATGTCTTCGGAGGAGGCAATCAGCAACCGGCGGGCAATAAATTTAGGATCTTCGCCACCTTCGATCATGCGGGCCAGCCAATAAACAGCTGCATTCGGATCGGAGCCGCGGATGGATTTGATGAAAGCCGAAACCAGATCGTAGTGCATCTCCCCCGACTTATCGTACATCACAATGTTCTGCTGCGCTACCTGTTTTACCAGCTCATTTGTAACCACTACTTCCTCGCCTTTCACCCCTTCGGCCACAATCTCGAGCAGGTTCAGAAGTTTACGCGCATCGCCTCCCGAAATAGTTAGCAACGCTTCATACTCCTGCACGCGCACGTTGCGGTGGCGCATCCATTCGTCCTGGGCCAGCGCTTTATCTACCAGCTCGATCAGTTCGGTTTTGCTGAGGTGTTTCAGAATGTATACCTGGCAACGCGAGAGCAAAGCGGAGATCACTTCGAAGGAAGGATTCTCGGTGGTAGCGCCCACTAAGGTAACGGTCCCTTTTTCTACTGCGCCAAGCAACGCGTCCTGCTGCGATTTGTTAAAACGATGAATCTCATCTATAAACAGCACGGTGCCCTGCCGTTTCTTGGCCTGATCTATTACATCCCGAATATCTTTTACGCCTGCATTTATCGCACTGAGGGCCACAAACGGTACCTTCATCTGGTTCGCGATGATATTACCGAGGGTGGTTTTGCCAACGCCGGGCGGGCCCCACAAAATCATACTTGGTATCACGCCGCCTTCGATGTAGCGCCGTAAAATACCGGTCGGGCCAACCAAATGCTGCTGGCCGTAATACTGATCTAAGTTGTGGGGGCGCATGCGCTCGGCAAGCGGTATATTCGGGTGGTTCATTTGTTTTGTAATGGGCTTTCTCAGGTATCCGTTCAAACAAAGTTACCTATTTGTACTGAAAGTGGTAACGCTTACTTGATTCCCTTCTTTATACTTTTGAGGAGCGATCGGTCGGGTCAATTTCGTTTTCGCGCTCCAGTTGGTCTTGCACAACTTCGTCTTTTTCCCGCAGGGCAGGTACTTCCATCGGGCTGCGGTTAGGCCTTTCTTCCCCGAATAAAACGCCCCATTGCTTAAACTGCTCACTTCGGTCGAACACCACTTTCAGCACTGCAATAATCGGCAGCGATAAGAACATACCAGAAATACCGGCCAGCTCGCCGCCCACCAGCACGCCCACGATTGTAGCCAGCGCATTTATCTTTACTTTGGAACCTACAATGCGCGGCATCAGAATGTTGTTATCCAGAAACTGAACAGCCGTGATCGTACCCAACACAATAAAAATAGGCCCTAATTCTGGAGACGAAGCCAGCGTAAGCAACACACCAATCAGGTTGCCGAGCAAAGCCCCTACGTATGGAATCAGGTTCAGGAAAGCGAAAATAACCCCGATCAGCAATGCATGCTTTATACCTAATATCAGCAGTATACCGCCCAGCAAAACCGTCATGTACGACACCTGGATAAGCAACCCGAACAGGTAACTTTTAATGATGACTTCCATTTCGCGCATGCCTTCTTCCACCTTTTCGTGGTTTTCGGTCGGGAACCAGAAAAAGACGAAACGCAGCAACAGGTTCTTGTAAAAAAGCATCAGGAAGATATAGATAGGCAATAATCCCAGGAAAATAAAGATGCCCGTTACCGAGGTAGCAGCGCCGCTCAGCATACCGCCGGCATAGTTCAGTACCTTGCTGCTCTGGTCATTTATAATTTGCAACTGCTCCTGTGTAGAGAAAGGAGTTTTAGTACTTACCCAACTGCTCAGGGCCGTTAAGTGGTTGGTCACGTTTTTCTGTATCACCGGGAAATCCGTAATCAGGCTGCTGATCTGGGACGAAAAAAACCAGACGATAAGCCCCACTACCACAGCCATTAACAATAAACTAACGCCAATTGCCAGCCCGTCGGGCAGCTTTCGTCTCACCAGGAACCGATACAGCGGCAGCAACATGATACTGATAAAAAAAGCCATCAGCAGCGGAGCCAGCAGGTCGCTTGCCAGCACAATTATCCAGCCTAAAAAGAAAAGGCCCATCAGTTCTATCGACCTTCTGACTGTGAGGGGGAGTTGGTTCATTTTATACTTTACAAATGGATTACAAATTGATTTTGGTACTTATACGGCACTCCATAAAAACATACTACTTTTGTACCCATGAGTAAACAAATACAGGTACACGCCTCGCTCTTTCTGGTTGCCCTGATCTACGCAGCCAATTTTAGTGTGGCCAAAGAAGTAATGCCGGAATATATCGGTCCGTTCGGCCTGATCATGATCCGGGTGGTGTCGGCGGCGCTGTTTTTTGGGATACTCTCGAAGCTCCTGGTAAAGGAAAAAATTGTGGGCTGGAGCGATAATATGCGGTCTGTCCTTTGCGGCCTGACGGGCATTGCCATTAACCAGCTTTGCTTTTTTGGCGGACTTAATTTAACGGCGCCTATCAATGCGGCACTTTTGATGATCGTGGGCCCGGTGGCTGTGGTAGTTTTCTCGGCTATACTTCTGAAAGAGCGCGTTGGCTGGCGCAAAGTAACGGGCATTGGCGTGGCATGTTTAGGTGCGTTTCTTCTGATCAACAACTCGGCAAGCAGCAGCACAACCGGCCACTGGCTCGGCGACTTACTCATTATCCTGAACGCGATCAGTTACGGCATTTACCTGGTGCTGGTAAAACCGCTGATGTTAAAGTATAAAGCCATTACTATTGTGAGCCGCATTTTTGCCGTGGGGGCTGTGGTGGTTATTCCGTTTGGGTATCAACAGCTGCAAACCCCGGATTATACTTCGTTTCCTACGTTTGTGTGGTTGGCGTTGCTGTTTATGGTGCTGGCTGTTACGTTTCTGACTTACCTGCTCAATGCCTGGGCTTTAAAATTTGCGAGTCCGTCGCTGGTGGGTATTTACATGTATTTGCAACCCTTGCTGGCTATTTTTATTGCGGTGGGTTTTGGCAAAGATGTGTTTACGCTGGAAAAAGGCCTATATGCACTCCTCATTTTTGCTGGTGTATACTTGGTAAGCCGTGCCCGCCAGAACAGCATCGTTAAAGTATAAATTTATACGTTGGTGCTGATATGATGCATAATTTTTACGGCATGTTCCCTGGAGTTTTCGATAAACCAGCTGTGGGTATCCATGCCGCCGCATACTACGCCCGCCAGGTAAACGCCGGTTTTGTTTGTTTCCATGGTGTCCGGGTTAAACGTTGGGTGCATGCGGTTATCAGCAGATAAAGTAACGCCCACTTTCTGCAGCAAGTTAAAGTTTGGTTTATAACCCGTCATGGCCATTACAAAATCATTGGCTATGGTTACTTTTCCTGCTGGTGACTGGATATCCACTTCCAGTTCTCTTATTTCGCTGAGGTGCGCGCTGAAGTAGGCTTTTATACTTCCTTCTGATATCCGGTTTTCGAGGTCGGGTTTGGTCCAGTATTTTATGTTGCCAAGTTGCGGTTCGCGTACTACCATCGTTACATCCGCCCCTTTCCGCCAGGTTTCCAGGGCCACATCGGCCGCCGAATTATTTGCCCCGATCACCACCACTTTCTGCTTATAATAAAAATGCGGATCGTAATAATAATGCTTTACTTTAGGCAACTCCTCTCCGGGCACGCCCAGCATATTCGGGATATCATAAAAGCCGGTAGCCAACACAATATGCCGCGCCCGGTAGGTAGCTTTACTTGTAGTTATCGTATAAAACTGCTCGCTTTCTGAAACAGATTCTACTTCCTCAAACAAATTTATACTTAGTGCTTTGGCATCGGCTACGCGACGGTAATATTCCAGGGCTTCGGCACGGTTTGGCTTGGCATGGATCGAAGGAAACGGATGGCCGCCAATCTCCAGCCTGTCGGCGGTAGAGAAAAACGTCATGTTGAGCGGGTAATTGAAAAGCGAATTAACCAGGCAGCCTTTTTCCACTACCAGGTACGATAAACCAGCCTTTTGCGCTTCGATGCCACAAGCCAGCCCAATCGGTCCGCCGCCCACAATCAATACATCCAATGTTGGCTCTATCATGTATACTTTGATTAGCTTTTTGTATCCGGCAATTTGCACCGCAAGTATAACCCAGAAGGTTTACCCGATTTTCAGGAAACGTAACAGCACGATGAGGTAACAACCAACATCCGGAATAGTTGGCATTATAATTCCTGATCTGAGAAAAGTATGAAAGTATAAATACGGTTACAGCTCGAGTTTCATGATGACCATGCCCCGGTATTCCTGCTTCATTTGCTCAAAATCAAGTTGGTGGGTGCTGTAATGCCTGAACCCATGCTGGGTATAAAAATCGATGGCATTCTGGCTTGTGTCCATAGCTTTGAGCCAGATCAGCTTATTTTGCCGGGCCTCTGCGTATGCTTTCGTAAAGCTAAGCACTTCTGCGCCTATCCCTTTTGCAGTAGCGGTCTTAACTAAGTAAATGCGTTCCAGTTCGAGGCAATCTTTTGCATCAAACCCTTTCAGCGCTTTGTTGAGGTTAAGTTTCAGGTAACCCACCAGTTCCTGATCAGCATAGATAAAAAAGAACGCTGCGGTATCGTCCTGCAGTTCGCTTTTCAGGGTAGCATCGCTAAAACATTTTTCCATGTACCACGCGCCGCCATCATGCCACAGATGCAGGTAATGATCGCCGTAGGCGTTTATGGCAATATCTTGTAACGTATAAAGGTCGGATTCGGAACAGGGAAGTATGCGGATATTAAGCATCAGATTAAAGCTACTATATTTTCAAAGGTAATAAAAGAGAGGGAATACGCTGCTGCTTCCGATTTGTTTATATCTGTCCAGAACAACAGTTTATACGTTAACCTTTTTTATACTTTCTATGTTGCTGTTCTTCATTCCGAAACCATACCTATGCAGGTTACAGAAATTTGCATTATAATAATAAACTCATATTAACAATTCAATAATAAAAAAGTTTATAAACCTGACTATACAGCTGCAAAACCTGCTTAACACAACTTCCACGTTTAATTTTCCGTATTCTTACAGAATCACACTAATCAGATAAGACTATGAAAAATATAAAATTATCCATAACAATGATGCTTACAGTTTTTATACTGGGCAGTTGTGCCAGTGATGGCTGGAGCAGAAAAGCAAAAGGGGCTGCAATAGGTGGCGCGGCAGGTGCTGCAACCGGAGCAGCTGTTGGTGGTACCAGTGGTGCCGTAGTTGGTGCAGCCGCAGGTACCGTAGTTGGTGGCGCAGTTGGCCGTAAAAAAGACAAGAAAAAAGACAGAAAACGCTACGAAGGCTATAAAGATAAAGATAACAGATAACACCAATTGTAAGGTTTAACATCCTAAACGAAAAAAGGCTACTCATTTATAGAGTAGCCTTTTTTATGGTTAGTAGGTTGCTAGTAATTAAGCAACGCTAGGTTTTGGTTTGTTGCTCCAGCGGCGCTCGCCATTGTTGCTGCTTCCTGTGCTTCTGTTTCCGTTTGAAGAACTTCTGCCGGTGCTCGCATTTCTGTTGCCATTGCTGCTGCCTTCGGTTCTTGGTTTGTTGCCCCAGTTGCCTCGGCCGCCATTACCGCCACCGCGTTTTTTCTCTTTCACGGTAGAAGCTGCTGCTGCAAAATCTTTTGCCGTCATCGGGTACGGGTGGTTATCAATTACCGGAACCGACTTGGAGATCAGTTTCTGGATTGAGATTAAATAAGAAGTTTCCTCTGCATCGCAGAAAGAAAGTGCTGTACCCGATGCACCTGCACGACCTGTACGGCCAATACGGTGTACATACGTTTCCGGCTCGTTTGGCAGTTCGTAGTTAATAACGTGTGCCAGGTCGTCTACATCAATTCCGCGTGCGGCAATATCTGTGGCAACTAATACACGGGTACGGCTGCTTTTAAAGTTTTCGAGAGCCCTAACGCGTGCATTCTGCGACTTGTTGCCATGGATGGCTTCGGCCTGCATACCCGCATTATTCACATCTTTTGCTACGCGGTCGGCGCCGTGCTTGGTGCGTGTAAAGATCAGGACACGGTCTATAGAGCCTTCTTTCAGTAAGTGGATCAGGAGGCTTTTCTTGTCTGATTTCTTAACGTAATATACCGCTTGCTTAATCGAGTTAACGGTTGTGGCTGCTGGCGTCACTTCTACTTTCGCCGGGTTCACCAGGATCGTATCAGCCAGTTTCATAATTTCAGGTGCCATCGTAGCCGAGAAGAACAGCGATTGTTTTTTCTCAGGCAACACTTTCAGCACTTTGCGTACATCGTTCACAAAACCCATGTCCAGCATACGGTCTGCTTCATCCAGCACAAACAATTGCAGGTGCTGCAGGTGTATAAAGCGTTGGTTCATCAGATCGAGCAAACGGCCCGGCGTAGCTACCAGTATATCCACGCCGGCACGCAAAGCTTGTGTTTGCGCATGCTGCGATACACCACCAAAAATAACGGTGTGTTTCAGGCCGGTGTTCTTGCCGTAAGCCGCCAAGCTTTCGCCGATCTGGATGGCCAGCTCGCGGGTTGGCGTTAAAATTAAAGCCCGGATGTTGCGGTTGCCTTTAACAGGCTGCGCGTGTAATAACTGAATGATCGGAATAGAGAAGGCGGCTGTTTTACCAGTGCCTGTCTGGGCGCAACCTAAAATGTCGCGTTGTTGCAATATGTAAGGAATGGCCTGTGCCTGTATTGGAGTTGGTTTGGTATATCCTTCGGTTTGAAGAGCGTTTAAGATAGGCTCAATCAGGTTTAAATTTTCGAATGTCATTAATTGATTTTGTTGATTTGCAGCCTGTTGTTTTTAAGGCTGCTTGTTTACGATGAAGAACATTGCTGATGTACTACCTGACGCCAGTTTTCTGTCCGTATCTTCATCAACCCTTTAAACAGAACTATGGTTCTATAGGGGACAAAAGAGGGGTAATTAGTTACAAAGATAACTTTAAGTTTCGCTATATCCTATTTATACTTCTGAGGATGCTTAGCTTATGCTGTTGGATGTTTTAAAGTTATACTTTAACTTAAGCTTAGGATATGTTTATGGCGTTGCAATTCCTTTCTTAGCTTAGAAAGCATTTGTTTTATAGCTGGTTTTTTCGCCTCGCCGGCTGGGCCTCACTTTTCTCCTTGATGAGAAAAGTAAGCAAAAGAATCAAGACAATTCGAAACTCGCTGACGCTCAAACAGCGAATTGTCGGCAATATGCACCTGGCCAATGTCTAATGCTTGTAGCAGAAGTATAATTAATACTTTGGTAGAAAAACCTATCCCAGTTCTTGGGTTGAGCGCCTTTTAATTGTTGCGGTGCCACGCCAGTGGCAGCCCGCAGCGCAGCGAATAGAGGGCCCCTACCCCCGGCAAGCTTCAAGTAAACAGCGCGATGCCCGAGAACGAGTCCCAGCGGACTTGGAGCGAAAAAGCCAATTATACCACAAGAACATCTCTATTAAGCCAGAAAGAAGCTACGCCAGCAAAGACATAAATTAACCAATTCCCAAGTTAAAGTTACTTTAGAAGGTTCCATAAAGTATAAACCACAAAAAAGCCGGCTACTAAAGTATAAACTTCTGCAGCCGGCTTTTTATGATAAATAAAGTATGAACTTACCCGATGGCTTCGTTCATGTTAGGTAATTTACCGAAACGGCGCAACGTGTTAATATGCGACTTTACAGCCTGCCCGAACGTCTCGTTTTCCATGTACGGGATGTTAAATTCTTCGGCAGTTTCTTTTACGATACCCGAAATGGCCGGGTAATGTACGTGGCAGATGCGCGGGAAAAGGTGGTGCTCGATCTGGTAATTCAGGCCGCCTACATACCACGAAATAAACTTGTTATTACGCGAGAAATTAACCGTTGTATTTAACTGATGGATTGCCCAGTCGTTCTCGATGGTGCCGTGCTCATTTGGCCTCGGGTGGCTGGTGCCCTCTACCGTATGCGCTAACTGGAAAACCACCGTCAGGATAATCCCGGCTACAAAGTGCATCAACAGGAAACCTAACAAAATCTGCAGAAAAGGAATACCGAAAAACACAGTAGGCACAACAAAAATGGTGAAGAAGTAAAGCACTTTCATAGCGATCAGCTTCATCATAAAAGTTCTGTTCTGCTGCGGCGAGTTCGGGTTAACGCCATTTTTCAGGAACAGGAAATACTGAACAAAATCTTTGGCAAGGACCCAATACAGGGTCAGCAAACCATAAAACAAGAAAGCATATAACCACTGTATTTTATGAAAGAATTTAACCTTGGTATGCGGGTTAAAACGCAGCACCAGCCTGTCCTGTATATCCTCATCCATTTCGATGACGTTGGTGTACGTATGGTGCAGTATGTTGTGCTGTAGCTTCCAGTTAAAGGCAGAGCCGCCAGCCAGGTTCAAGGTATAACCCATCAGGTCGTTCACTTTTCTGCTCGGCGAGTAAGCCCCGTGGTTGGCATCGTGCATCACGCTCATGCCAATTCCGGCAATGCCCAGGCCCATAATAAACCACAAGATCATACTGGCAGGAAAAGCCGGCGTGAAAACCAGCAAAAAGATAAACGGCAACACATAGGCAAGTATAAGCACGACGCTTTTTACAACCATGGTGGTGTTGCCAGTTTTAGGAATGTTGTTTTCTTCGAAGTAGGCGTCTACACGCTTACGGAGTGTCGGGAAAAATAAGCTTTTGTCTTTGCTTACAAATTTGATCTTGCCTTTGTGGGCCATATTTTGTTTGTAAAAGTATGATTACAAAACTCACCGGTACATGAGAGAACACGCCCTTGTAAATCAGGTTTCTTTATTAAAAGAGATTCAGTTTGTATTAAGTTCAGGTCTCTTACAGGGTACCAAGTATAAACCGCATTTTTATAAGTATAATTACGCTCCTGAAAAGCAGTAGGTTTGCCGCCCTTTGCCTGAAATTACCTTCGCAAAGGTATAAGCACGCTTCCGTACCTACTACTAAAGGATGTAATTTACTCAAAGAAAGTATAGTTTTTTTTATTCTGAAGGAAAAAACTCAATCGCCTGGCATATTTATACTTTAAACTTTACCAGGTCTTTGCCGCTACTGTTACAGACACCCGGAACCCGGATTAGTTTAAGCAGCATACAGAACAAGTATCCTGAAAACAAAAAAGGTTTGACCGGGTACCAGCCAAACCTTTTTTATACTTTGATTTTATACGTTACAAGTGAATTACTTCGCCGTAAGCAGCAGCGGCCGCTTCCATAATAGCCTCACTCATGGTTGGGTGCGGATGCACGGCTTTGATGATCTCGTGGCCGGTCGTTTCCAGTTTACGGGCAACAACCACTTCCGCAATCATCTCGGTTACGTTGGCACCGATCATGTGCGCGCCCAGGAACTCGCCATACTTGGCATCAAAGATCACTTTCACGAAACCGTCTTTTGCACCGGCCGCACTTGCCTTACCAGATGCCGAGAACGGAAACTTGCCTACTTTAATTTCAATGCCCTGCTCTTTGGCCGCTTTCTCAGTCAAACCAACCGAAGCTATCTCAGGCGAGCAATACGTACAGCCCGGTATGTTGCCATAGTTTAACGGCTCCGGATTGTGTCCTGTAATCGCTTCCACGCAAATAATGCCTTCCGCTGATGCTACGTGCGCCAGCGCCGGGCCCGGCACGATATCGCCGATCGCGTACACACCTTCCACGTTTGTTTTGTAGAACTCGTCTACCAATACCCGGCCACGATCCACGTTAATGCCCAGTTCTTCAAGACCGATATTCTCCAGGTTCGTCTGGATACCAACTGCTGACAACACTACTTCTGCCTCCAGAATCTGGTCGCCTTTGGCAGTTTTAACAGTTACTTTGCACAGATCGCTGCTTGTATCCACAGCCTCCACCGATGCTTCGGTCATGATGTTGATGCCAGCCTTTCGGAACGACTTGGATAACTGGCGCGATACTTCTTCGTCTTCTACCGGCACGATGTTCGGCATGTATTCCACGATCGTAACTTTGGTACCCATTGTGGCATAGAAGTAAGCAAACTCCACTCCGATCGCACCTGAACCAACTACTACCATACTTTCCGGACGCTTCTCGAGCACCATCGCCTGGCGGTAACCGATTATTTTCTTGCCATCGATCGGCAGGTTAGGCAGCTCGCGCGAACGGGCACCTGTTGCCAAGATGATATGGTCTGCTTCTACAATGTCTTTTTTACCTTCGGCGTCAGTTACTTCTACTTTGCCTTTGCCTACCAGCTTTCCGTTCCCCATAATCGCATCGATCTTGTTTTTGCGGAACAGGAACTGGATGCCTTTGCTCATGCCATCGGCTACGCCACGGCTGCGTTTTACAACAGCGTTAAAATCTACGGAAGCATCGCCTACCGTAATGCCATAATCAGCAGCATGGTTGATATATTCGAAAACGTTTGCGCTTTTTAGCAAGGCTTTGGTAGGAATACAACCCCAGTTCAGGCAGATACCGCCCAACGACTCGCGCTCGATCACACCTACTTTTAAACCTAGCTGTGAGGCACGGATTGCTGCCACGTAACCGCCCGGGCCACTACCAAGCACTACTAAATCATATTTTAAAGCCATAGTCTCTTTTTTAAGTTGCGAAGCAAAATTAAGCGATAATCCCCACTTCACAAAACCGGCAGGCAAAGCAATATACTGGCACTATAGCAAGATAAAATAAAATACATTCTGCAAAATCACACAAAAGTTACTGTAACACTTTTATCATAGCCTTGGCTTTCTGATTTTTGCACCCTCCAAGTAAACTTTTAGCCCCGTTTGCATGAAAAAACTTTTACCGTTTATACTTTATCTCTGCGTTTCTTTTTCTGTTTCGGCCCAGACTACCGCCAAGGATTTTTTCCTGCAGGGCAATGCTAAATTTAAGGCCGGCAAGTACACCGAAGCCATTAAGGCCTACAACCAAGTACTGAAAACAGACCCTGACCACGTAAAAACACTGACTAACCGGGGCGTAGCCAAAGACCGCCTGTTGGATTACCGCAGTGCTATCGAAGATTTCACTAAAGCGCTTGCCCTCGACCCTAAGTATAGCGAAGCTTGGTTTAGCCGTGGCCTTTCCCGCTATAACCTGAAAGATTACCGAAGCGCCCTCCTTGATTTTAACAAAGCCGCCGAACTCAACCCGAAAGATGCCCGCACTTATAACAACCGCGGCCTGGCCCGTTATGGTTTAAGGGATTACCGTGGCGCCATTACAGATTATACCAAAGCCATTGCGCTGGATGCAGCTTATGCCGAAGCGTATTATAACCGGGGCGCACCCAGCTATAACCTGAACGAAAAAGCAGCTGCCTGCTCAGATTGGTCGAAAGCGAAAACGCTGGGACTGAAAGATGCCGATGTGTATTTGAAAAAGCTGTGTAATTAAGGCACGTATAAATGCCGGTTACTGGAAGCCTTTGCTGTCTTTAAAAAACTTATTGTATTCTTCCTGTGCCTTCTCTTGTTCGTCGGCTTTTTGCTGGGTTTGTAGTTTTTTGAGCTTCTTTAATTCTTTTGCTTCTTTTGAAAGTACATTGTAGAGCGCCCCGATCGGGCTGCCAGCTGCAGGGGTAGGCAAAATTGGTTTCGGCTCAGGCGGCGGTATGTACCCCGGATTTTTCACGTTACTGCGCGGCTCATACTTTACTTGCTGAAGTTCACGCAAAGAGGGAAGCGCTATTACTTCTACTTCCCGCAGCATCACTGTATCCAGTTGCAACACAACTTGTACCAATTCGCCTTGTTTTAAAGGGGCGCTCCGGACATACAACAAAGGCTTATACCCAATAGCCCGGAACAACACCGAATCCCCGGTTGCAGCTTTTATCAGAAACCTGCCTTGCTCATTTGCCAGTATACTTTTCCCATCCCGGAGATGCGTAACCACTGCCCCCGGAATTACTTTTTTACCATCTGGCTGCAGCACAGTACCCGCCAACATATCTTTGGATTGAGCGAAAACAGCCACGTTACTGAAAAGCAGGATAAGCAGTACAAAGCAAAAAATAATTCTTTCGGGCATTTAGACAGGCTGAAGTACCAGGTGTAACAGGAAGATACCTTTTGCAGGCTTCAGGTTGCAAGGCTACGTTTTTCTTTTGGCAATTTCTATTCTGATAACCTTTATAAACAGGATAAGCTGCCAGATTCCTCCGACAGCTTATCCTGTTTATACTTATATTTTATACTTTTATCTGTCTACCCTTCTGATTTTTCAGGTGCTTTTTTGCTGGCCAGTAAGGGCTGCGTGGCGCCGTTTTCATTCAGCGCTATAAAAGTTTGAACCACTTCGTTTTTTACTGCAGCGAACGCTTCCTTATGCTTTTTAGCGATTGGGTCGGCAGACGGTAGTTTTACGCGCAGGGCATCTACTTGACGGCCATTTTTCCAAAAACGGTAGCACAGATGCGGGCCGGTTGCCAGACCCGTGCTGCCCACATACCCGATCGTTTGGCCTTGTTTAACGCGGGCCCCGGGGCGCATGCCTTTCGCATATTTGGTCATGTGCAGGTACTGGGTTGTATAAGTTTTGTTGTGCTTGATTTTTACGTAATAACCGTTGCCACTGGTATACCCTGCTTCCTGTACCACGCCATCGCCTACCGTACGGATGGGTGTGCCACGGCGGGCAGCGAAATCAGTACCCAGGTGTGGCTTGTAGCGCTTTTGTACCGGATGAAAACGGCGGCTCGTAAAACGTGAACTTACCCGGCTATACTCCAATGGCTCGCGCAGAAAGGCTTTTTTCAGACTGTTGCCGTGCTGGTCGAAGTAGCCGGTGCTGTTGCCCTGCTCAAAAGCAATCGCGTAAATAGAATCGCCTTCGTGCTCAAAAAATGCTGCCTTCAGTTTACCAAAACCAATGCGCCGCCCGTTCACTTCCTGCTCTTCGTAAATCAGTTTAAACTTATCGCCGGGCTGGATGCGGTTCAGGTCGAGGCGCCAGGCGTAGATATCGGCAAACATATTTACCAATTGCGGAGAGCCACCTGCTTCTACCATCGACTCGAACAAAGAGCTTTTTATTTCGCCGGAAAGCGTGCGCGTTACCGTATCGATCTGGCGGGTTTCTTTTGTAACGGCCAGTTCGCCACGCAGATCATAGATCACATACTCTACTTCGGAAGGCTCGTAAATAAAATACTGGGCCGTTTGCGCGGAGTCGCGGAGGTGCAGGATGGTGTAGTTACGGCCGGAATTGATGCGTCTTAAACTAAACACCTCTTTCGATTTTTGAGCCAGTTCGCTGATTGTGGTGGGCGAAATATTATACTTTGTCAGGATCTCGGAAACGGTTTGCCCGCGCTCTACTTCCCCGTCTACAATCTCCAGCGAATCCGTGGAAATACCATATACAACAGGTACAGCTACAGGCGCCGGTTTTTCCGGTTTAACAGGCTTTTTTGCTTCTAGGGAAGTATAAGCAGGTTTAAAATCCAGGGTTTGGGCGGCAGTTACCACCAAAAAAAGCGATAGCGCGATCAGGAGAACGAGTCCTTTGGTACGTTTGAACATTACCGGTTACTTTTATTTTTGCGAAGCTGCGAAATTATACTTTAACCATTAGAAATAAAAATAGAATCTGGCACAATATTCAGATTACTAATCTGTTGCACCTATTTCACAAGCCTAATAATAGTATAAATACTATTTTAGCGTTTATAATTTGGTAGGATTATTCTGTTTTCAAGAAAAGTATAAACGCTTAACTATCAGCAACTTTATACTTCTAAAACATGCAATACGCCGCTGGTGCTGCCATATATCCAAATCTTTTATAACTTTGGCACCTATGAAAGCATTAGAAGGAAAAGTAGCTCTGGTAACGGGAGCATCTAAAGGTATAGGGCGCGCCATCGCTCAAAAATTTGTAGAGGCCGGCGCCCAGGTAGCATTTACCTACTTATCAAGTGTAGAAAAAGGACAGGCCCTGGAGCAGGAACTGGCAGCCAATGGCGGCAAAGCCAAAGGGTTCCGTTCCGATGCCTCGGATATGGCACAGGCCGAAAAGCTGGTAGACGATGTAGTAGCTGAATTTGGCAAGATCGATATCGTTGTAAACAACGCCGGTATTACCCGCGACGGTTTGCTGATGCGCATGTCCGAAGACCAGTGGGATGCCGTGATCAACACCAACCTGAAATCTGTTTTCAACCTGACTAAAGCCGCTACCAAGCACATGATGCGCGCCAAATATGGCTCTATCATCAACATGACTTCGGTAGTTGGTATTAAAGGAAATGCAGGCCAGGCCAACTATGCCGCTTCCAAGGCTGGTATTATCGGCTTTACAAAATCGGTAGCGCTGGAGCTGGGCTCACGCAATATCCGCAGCAACGCCATTGCACCGGGCTTTATCGAAACCGAAATGACCGGCGAACTGGACCAGAAAGTGGTGGAAGAATGGAGAAAAGCCATTCCGTTGAAACGCGGCGGAACCCCGGACGATGTGGCAAAAGCTGCCCTGTTCCTGGCCTCCGACGAATCGGCGTACATTACAGGCCAGGTGCTGCAGGTTGATGGCGGTATGCTGACTTAATTGAGTTCTGAGTTATGAGGCGCGAGTTCTGAGTTCGTGAAAATTCTTAATTCGAAAAAGACCAATGCTGTAACGGGATCGTTAGCAGCATTGGTCTTTTTGTTTTATCTTGATTCAAATTAGTTTTCACCAGTTACTTTCTCTATCTATATGAAAGTCGAAACAATACCGTACAAGCCGTCTTTTAAAGCTTTTCTACTGTATTTTGGGTTGCTTTTTAGCCTGCTTTCGGTGATGATTGTTGGTTTTTACTTAGCTTTGGAAAGAGAGAAATCGTTTACAGAATACCTTACTTCTTTTGTCTATTTATACTTCCTGATTCCTTTGCTCAACGCAGTTGCTTTTGCTTATTCGACGCGCAGGCACGATTA
The DNA here is from genome assembly GCF_003284895.1 of Pontibacter arcticus. Classification (GTDB taxonomy): domain Bacteria; phylum Bacteroidota; class Bacteroidia; order Cytophagales; family Hymenobacteraceae; genus Pontibacter; species Pontibacter arcticus. The sequence continues at coordinate 542,775 of NZ_QMDV01000003.1, read as the reverse complement.
TTTTATTTCAGAAATCAATGATCCGGCATTAGCAGCAAGCTGGGTTGTAGCATTCTTGCAGAAAGAAGGAATGCGCATCAAATCCGAAGATGGTAATCGTACAGTTCTGGAATCAGGCAAAACATTTTTCAGGGCACTTAATAACTGGTTTGGCACCGAAATGATTACGGTCAGCGCTACCGAACACGAAGTAATAGCATCCGGTAATTTCAGATACATTGATCTGCTCGACACAAAAATCAAATTTGGCAACGTACCTTTCCGCGATCAGCCGTACAAGCATTCATAACTCAGAATTTATACTTCATAGACAACAGGCTTGAACAGTTTCCGACTTATAACGACAACTTCGCCGTGGCTGATCTTAGCCTGCCTGCTAGCTGGTGCGCTGTATGCGTGGTTACTTTACAGCAAAAAATCGCCCTGGCCGGCAAGTATAAATTACGGCTTGGCGGCGCTGCGTTTTGTGGTAGTAAGTATAGTGGCTTTTCTGTTGCTGGGCCCGCTGGTGCGCTACTTAAAAAACACCACCAAAAAGCCGCTTGTAGTTTTTGCGATTGATAACTCACGGTCTGTTTCGCTTTTTACAGATTCGGTGCAGTTGCGGCAAACCCAGGAAGGCCTGCAAAGTATACTTACCAAACTGCAAACCGAAAACTTTGACACACAAGTCAGGTTACTGCAACCCGATGAAAACCCAACCAACCTAAACCAGGTTACTTTTACCGGGCAAACCTCCAATCTGAGCCAGCTGCTCATGTCGGTGCAGGAAGAATTTGTGCAGGAAAACTTAGCGGGCGTGGTGTTGCTTTCGGATGGCATTGTAAACCAGGGCATTTCGCCTGCGCAAAGCGGCTACACACATACCTTGTACCCGGTGGCTGTTGGCGATACGATCCCGAAAAAAGACATTATACTTGCCTCGCTGCGCTACAACAAAGTAAACTACAGCGGCACACGTTTTCCGTTGGAGGCCGAAGTACAGCACGTGGGTTTTGGCGGCGCAACCGCAACGGTGGTGTTAAAGGAAAACGGCAACATCATCCAGCGGAAAAGTATAATGCTTAAGCCAAACCAACCGGTGCAGCCGGTCGCGTTTCAGGTGATGGCTGCCGGGCTGGGCAAACGCCATTACGAAGTCGAAATTCTGGCCAGGCCCGATGAGTTTACCAAACTCAACAACACCAAACATGCCTACATCGATGTGGTGAAAGGCAAGATAAAAATACTGGTTGCCGCCGCCGCGCCTCATCCCGATATCAAAGCAATGCGCGCCGCCATCGAATCAAACGAAAACTACGAAACCGACCTTTTTATACCCGGCCTCACCCTGCTTAAACAACAGAATTATGATGTAGCCGTGCTGCACCAGCTCCCCGGACGAACAGGCGGCGCAGAAGCTGTACTGAACCTGGTACGAAATAAAAACTTGCCGGCACTATACATTATTGGTCCGCAGAGCGATTTGGTTGCTTTTAACAATTTGCGACTTGGCCTGGCCATTACCAGCAATGGCCAGACAGATGAGGTAACAGGCGCAATTAACCCGGCTTTCAAAGGATTTCAGTTGCCTGAGCAGGCTGATGAGCGGATGCCGCAGTACCCGCCTGCCCTGGTGCCTTTCGGCGATTACCGCATTGCCGGCAACTCCGAAATTATACTTTACCAGCAGGTAGGGCGCGTGCAAACCAAAAAACCGTTGCTGACGGTACATACATCCGGTGATAAACGGAATGCTGTTCTGCTGGCATCCGGCACGTGGCAATGGCGGTTAAGCGAAGCCGCTGAACACAAAACGCCGGAAGTATACGACCAGCTCATCACCAACCTCATTCAATTATTAAATGCGCCGCGCAATAAAAAACGATTGAATGTATACCCTGTTCAGGATGAATATACCAGTACCGAAGAAATACGCTTTAACGCCGAAGTATACAACGAAGCACTCGAGCCGGTGTACGGTCAAAATATAGCCCTGACTATTACCGATGTTGCTGGCACAACCCGCAACTTCAACTTTGCCAATGGCGAAAACCAATCTGGTGTAAACATCGGTACGTTGCCGGGCGGCCGTTATACCTATACAGCCAGCGCGCGCCTGGACGGAACCTTACAACAGGACAAAGGCGAATTTATAGTGGAAGAACTGCAGCTGGAGGCCCTGAACGCCGTGGCCGATCATAACCTGTTGTATCAGCTGGGAGCCAATTCGGGGAGCAGTTTATACTTTCCGGGTACGCTGGCGCAGCTGCAAACCGACATCCTGAAAGCCGACCATAAACCTGTTATTTACAGCGCAGAAGAACTGACCGATGTGATTGACTTGAAATGGCTTTTCTTTGTGCTGCTGGCCTTTGTAAGTATAGAATGGTTTATCCGGAAGTATAACGGCAGCTATTAATTTTTACGACAAAGGATTTTTTGACGAAGGAAAAACTGAAACGCCCCGATGCCCTCAACCGAAGATTGCTACCGCAAGTTTAGCGACAGCGTAACTTGTGGTTGAGTATGGCAGAAGTTTTCAACTTCTTTGCTTTGCAAAAGCAATGGCTGCTATGGCTTATACTTTGGCTAAGACTCATTTTTCAAAGTCTTGCCGAAGTATATTTTTCTGCTCTTGCAGAAAGCAAGTTAAAAACTTGCACCATTCATAGCCACAAGTTACACTTCGTTAAACTTGCGGCAGTGGGAGCTTTGGAGCAAATCCGAAATATACCTGCGAATCTTTAATACGAAGCATCTGCAAGGCACTTTCTGCTGTAACTAAGTGATCAAAATGTCCAACAGAAGTATGAGTTGAAAGTATTTGTCATAAGCCTCTTTTATCAAAATAAAAACTATGAAACTGACCAGCGCCGAGTCCATCGTTATCGAAACCGAACGCCTGCTTTTAAGTGAGCTGACACCAAAACTGATGCACGAGCTTTTTACGGAATGTAGCGACGAGGAAATAATTACTTACATGGGGTTTGCGTCGCAGGACATTCTGGATGCTGAAAAGAAGAAATTCCGCAAGGGCATCAGCTCTTATTATTATACTTTCAAGAACTTCCGGATACTTGACAAAACAGATCAGAAAGTACTGGGCCGCTGCGATTTTCATACGTGGGTGCGGCACCACCGGCGCGCCGAAATTGGCTACCATTTATTAGACGACAGTTCAAAAAACAAAGGCATTATGAGCGAAGCCCTGGCTCCCATACTTGCTTTTGGGTTCGAGCGGATGCAGCTTTACCGCATCGAGGCAATGGTGGCAAGTTATAATGAGCCCTCGCTGAAGTTACTGCAGAAATTCGGTTTTACCCTGGAAGGCAACCTGCGCGGACATTACGTAGTGAACGGCGTAAACGAAGACTCACTGGTGCATTCGTTATTATTGCCGGAGTTTGAGAAGTTTGAGAAGTTTGGGAAGTAAGAGTCTGGGAAGTAAGAAGTCGAAAAGTAGACTTCATCTCCAAAAAATCGCTTTTAAAAATAAAGTATGATTTTTAAGTTCAAACCTATAAAACTTTCTAACTTAAACTAACTTTTTAACTTCTGTAACTTCCTAACCTTCTAACTTTCCAAACTCTTACCTCTAACTTCCAACTCCCTTGCCTTACCTGATCTTAAATAAACCCTACGAAGTGCTGACGCAGTTTACTGACGAAACCGGCCGCGCCACGCTCAAAGATTTTGTAAAAGTGCCCAACATTTACCCTGTCGGCCGGCTCGATTACGACAGCGAAGGCCTGGTTTTACTGACTGACGACAAAGCGTTGCAGCACCGCTTATCGGACCCGAAATTCAAGATCAAAAAAACGTATTGGGTGCAGGTAGAAGGCGAACCAACCGAAGAAGCACTTAGGCAACTGCGCAACGGTGTACTTGTAAAAGATGTAAAAACCGCGCCCGCCAAAGTAAAACTGATAGACGAACCTGAAGTATGGGAACGCTCTACGCCTATCCGGTTCCGGGCTAATAAACCCACCAGCTGGCTCGAAATAAAGATATCGCAGGGCATGAACCGCCAGGTGCGCCGCATGACGGCCGCTGTCGGTTATCCCACGCTCCGCCTGATCCGTCCGGCCATCGGGCCGCTGGCGCTAAACGAGTTGCAACCCGGCCAGTACCGCGAGCTTACACCCCAGGAAATCATACTTTTAAAAGGTGTGAGCAAACCCGTAGCAACCTATAAAAATCCCGGGCGCAGATTCAGGTAAGTGCAAGTATAAATCCGAAGCCGTGGCTGCTCTTGTGGCACCCAGGCAAGCAGGTTATTTTTTATCTTTCCCTTCTGATCAAATTTGCAATGTGGTTTTATAAAGTTTAAGTATATTGAGTTTTCTATACATTAAAAGCTCATACAACTAACTTTATTTACACCTTACTATGCAAAAAAGAATTTTGCTTGCCGCGCTTGCCTTAAGTTTCAGCAGCGCTGTTTCGGCACAAAGTATAAATACCATCTCTCAGCAGGAAACCACCCGCCTAATGCGCACCCTCAGCGCCGATGACATGGAAGGCCGCGCCTCGTTTACGCCCGGCATCGAGAAAGCAGCCGATTTTATTTCCGCAGAATTTACCCGCATCGGCCTGCAACCACTTGCCGGCGGCACCGATTTTAAACAGACTTTCCATGTTTACCGCATCACGCCAACCGAGCACGAAGCCAAACTGAATGGCAAGAAAATAGCCAAAGAAAATATTTTTGCGATAACCGAAAGCAAAGAGCTGGAATGGAAAAACGACGGCAAGCGCCAGGTGGTGATGATCGGTGAGAACGATGATTTCCGAAAAAGCCTGGGCCAGCTGAATGCTGCTAAAAATGATGCCCTGGTACTGGTGCATCCCAAACACACCGAGTTCTTTAAAAGCTACCAGGGTTATATTGGCCGCGGCAGCGTGAAGCAGGAACTTGGCAAAAGCACTAGCAACCGCGTGTTTATACTTACCGACCAGCCTTCAGCTAAAAAGTACAACCTCGAAGTAGAGAACAAGATCGAAAAGTTGCCGCTTACCAACGTGGCCGGCATGATCGAGGGCAAGCGTAAAAATGAGTACGTTGTTTTCTCGGGCCACTACGACCACATCGGCATTGGCCACGCTATAGATGGCGACAGCATTGCCAACGGCGCCGACGATGATGCTTCGGGCACCACGGCCATGATGATGCTGGCAGATTATTACAAAAAGCAAGGCCAACCGGAGCGTACGCTTCTTTTTGTGGCTTTCACGTCTGAAGAGATTGGCGGTTACGGCTCTAAATATTTTTCGGAGCAGCTTAACCCCGACCAGCTGGTAGCCATGTTTAACATCGAAATGGTGGGCAAAACAGCTAAATTCGGTCCGAACAGCGCGTACTTAACTGGCTTCGAGCGGTCTTCGCTAGGTGCTCTGATGCAGAAACGACTGGCCGGCTCTACCTACGCCATCCACCCGGACCCGTACCCGGAGCAAAACCTTTTTTACCGTTCCGACAACGCGACTTTGGCCCGCTTAGGTGTTCCGGCGCATACTATCAGTTCGGTGCAGATAGACCTGGATAAAACCTACCACACTGTGAAAGACGAGTTCGAGAACCTCGACATGGACCACATGACGCACATGGTAAAACTGATCGCGCTGGCTTCCCAGGGCGTGGTAAGCGGAGAAGACACTCCCACCCGAGTAGACAAGGCTTTAGTGAAGTAAATTACAAGGCGAAAACATACGCATAATCCGCTGTTTTTAGTAGGTAAAGCGTATGTTTTCGCTTATCTAGTAGTTGGCGGTGATTGTAATGACTAATAAAACCAAAGTTAAGAAGTTCTCATAGCATGAGGAATATCATAATAATTACGATGGCTTTTACTTTTGTTACATCCCTCATGTGCTGTAAAAAAAAGGGGAATGTTGCTGCTTCAAAGGAAAGGGTAGGTGGAGGTCAAGCCATTCAAAAAGACAATTATACATGTGTTAGTAACATTAGAGTAGAACTTGTTTCAGATGGAGAGGAGGCACCAGATGCTCTTGTTGTTTCCTTTACCAGCATGGATACAGTAGTCAATCAAATTCTGGAACAAGGGAAAAAAGTTACGGTCTATGTATGGAAGGACTCCTCAGAAACCATTGAAGATTCCGCAGCATATTCATCACGAATAGCATTATTAAGAAGAATAAACGATAATGAATTTCAACTCTCTTATCCTGATATGGGGTTCAGATTTCTAAAGCCATATCAGTTGTCAGAAATTTCAAGTGATGAATTTAGGAAGAAGTCTAAAGTAAAGATCAAAACCAAGTCAGGAAAAGAATGGATTTTTCGCTCCTGTCAATAAGGTAGATGATAAACCAGAAAAACAAACTCCGCCAACAAAGTTCAGCCTTTATGCTCGGCTCCGCCTCGCCCATCGGCTGCACGAACACCGTTGGGTGAAATTAAAATAAGATGGATAAAGAGAAACGAAAAGAACATTTTAATAGTCCAAGCTGGGTAACATACCTTACTCCTTTTACTCTAATTGTACCCGATAATGAAGAACCACTCAAGGTTGAGTTAGAAGAAATCAATTCTAATACATACAACCATGGGAAGTTATGCAAAATTGTTAGCTCTTCGCCAATAGACTCATTTGATTTTGATTTAATCATCTGCTATGATGGTGCACTGGCTATACCTAAATTCAGTACGTTCTCTGAGAAGGAAAAAGCAGTTGACTTTTTTAACAACTTATTCTGTAAAATATTACTTGGAGGAATTTATTGTGAAGCGGTAGATAGAAGAGACATAGTTAATGGGAAGCTTCATAAACAAAGCTTCATATGGCCTGTAGATTTTGGAAATAGTGCCTCTACTCACTTACATTCAAAGCTAAGAATGAAGGTCGCAAGTAATATGGATAGCATCATTCTTTCTAATCCAAATTACATAACTGTTAGCGAATTCCATAAAACAATAGGTGCAGGTAATAATATACTTTCTAAAATAAATAATTTAACTCCCAAGTTTTTAGTGAGGGGGGTAACAGAAATAACATACCGAAATTGGGACTTAGTATTATCTAACTTATGGATTACTGTTGAACAATTGATAGATTTTGTATGGAATAATTTTTATTTAATAGACACGAAATATCATCCTAAAGACCCAATTTCTGGAAGAATTAAGTCACTTAAAAATGATAGCAGAACGTGGAGTACCTCAGTAAAACAAGAAATTATGTACCAAAATGGAATATTGGATGAAGGTATAATTTCAAAGCTATACCCTGCCAGACAAGCAAGAAACAAACTTGTTCATGAAGGTAAAGGAGTATCACAACAGATAGCTCTTGACTTGTATACTGCTGTACAACTTCTTCTAAAGAAGGCCTCAGGGCTTAAGCATATCTCTTTTCCAGATGTTGAAGAAAGTTCAAGGGAATCTTTATCAGATAAAAGCGACTTTTCCCTAGAAGACTTTGATGCTTGGAAGGAAGTGAAAATAAAAAAAACACCCAACAAAGTATAGCAGTCATGCTTCGGCTGACGCCTTGCCATCTGCTATACCAATCCGTTAAATACAATTAAAAAATGAACCACGCCCCTGTTATCAGCTCCATACTTTCACCTGATTACCTGGCGGCGTTTTTTGTGCTTCAGTATAGTTTTGGTGAAAATGCTACTTGTAAGATCCTGAAAACAGGCATCAACCACACGTACTTACTCAGCACATCCACTGCTAAATTTGTACTTCGGGTGTATTACCACGGCTGGCGAACCGAAAGCGAAATTACCGAGGAGCTAACCCTTTTAAATTTCTTAACCGAACATGGGATTTCGGTTGCATACCCGATCAGGGACCGCGAAGGGAAGTACATCAACCAACTGAAAGCGCCGGAAGGAGATCGTTTTGCTGTTTTGTTTTCCTATGCCGATGGTGAAACGATCCGGGTTCCGTCGGAAGAAGTGAGTTACCAACTGGGCACAGCGATGGCAAAAATGCACCAGCTCACCGTAAACAAGCCAATCCACAGAAAAGCCTATAACGCGGCCAGCCTGGTTAGCTGGGCCTTGCAGGAAGCCAGAAATCACTTCGACGCGCCCTCCGAGGAAATGCAGTATTTTGAACGGGCCGATGCCAAAGTTTTAGCTGTGTTTGAGCAAGCTGATGCGGCTGCGTTGCGCTACGGCATCGTTCACCTGGACCTTTGGTATGAAAATATGAAGATCAGGAACGGCACTGACATCACGATTTTCGACTTTGATAACTGCGGGAACGGCTGGCTGTTTTTAGATATGGCCTATAGCCTGATGACGCTCTACAGAAACGAATCGAACAAGGAAAACTTTGAAAGCAAGCGGGAAAGTTTCTATAAAGGGTATGAGTTAGTTACTCCCATTTCGGCAGAAGAAAAAAGGCTGATTCCGTATGGCGGCTTGGCCATCTGGCTACACTATACCGGCATCCATGTACAACGGTTCAATGATTTTTCGAATCAATTCCTCAGCCCGGAATTCCTGAAATATTGGATGCAGACGGTAAACCAATGGATGAAGTATAATGGTATAGAAGTATAAATTTGTCCGTGGATGCGTTAACAACTGTGCTCGGGCCATACTTTCCCTATCGCTTTTAATGGCCTCAGCGAAAATAAGCAAAGTATAAATACAGTTACTACCTATAGTCCTCAACTCCACTTTAAAACCTATCAGCATACCTTATGAACAAACTTACCCTGACCGCATTCCTTTTGCTAGCCACGCTGGCGGCTAGTGCCCAATCTAAAAACTTCCTCGACCAGCCTTACCTCGAAGTAACTGGCAGCGCCGACACGTTGGTAACGCCAAACGAGATCTACATCAAAATCCTGCTCTCAGAGAAAGATACCAAAGACAAAACATCCGTGGAAGCGCAGGAAATTAAGATGGCAAAAGCGCTGAAGGACCTGGGCATCAACATCGAAAAAAACCTGACCACCAGTGATATGGCCAGTAACTTTAAAACCTATTTCCTGAAAGGCAAAGAAGTCCTGAAATCAAAACAATACATCCTGAAAGTAAGCGATGCCGTAACGGCCGGCAAGGTATTCGGGCAGCTCGAAAGCCTGGACATATCCAACACCTCCATCGACCGCGTGGACCATTCGGATGTGGAAGGAATCAAGAACATACTTCGGTCTAAAGCAGCTGAAAACGCCCGCACAAAAGCCCTTGCCCTTACCAAACCGCTGAAGCAAACCGTTGGCCCGGCTATCCATATCACAGATACGGAATTCAGACAGCGGTCTTATCAATCTCAGGGAATGCTGAATGAAGTGGTTGTTACAGCTTACGGTGTAAGTGGTGCTGCTATGAAGAAGGATGAAACTCCGAATATCGACTTTCATAAGATTGAGCTGGCTGCGAACATCAACGTAAAGTTTATTCTGAAATAAAGTTTAGAAAAGTGATGGATGTAAGAAACGCTTATAACAACTGGGCAGCGCAATACGATATCAACCAAAACAAAACCCGCGACCTGGAAGCTGTTGCCATACGCGTTATGCTGGAAAGTATACCGTTTGATACCTGCCTTGAGATTGGCTGCGGAACCGGAAAAAATACAGAGTGGCTGCAAACCAGAGCAGCTTCGCTTACAGCAGTAGATTTTTCGGAGGAAATGCTGCGCAAAGCAAAAGAGAAACTGAACGCTGCTACTACAGAATTTATTCAGGCTGATATAACACAGCACTGGGACTTTGTGAAGCAGGCCTACCACCTGGTTACGTTTAGCCTGGTACTGGAGCACATCGAAGACCTGAACGCCATTTTCCGGAAAGCAGCAAGCGCTCTTGCTCCCGGCGGTTACCTTTATGTGGGCGAGCTGCATCCTTTTAAACAATACACCGACTCTAAAGCCAGGTTCGAAACGGCGGAAGGCATACAAGTCTTAACGTGTTACCTGCATCATCTTTCGGATTTTATGCAAGCAGCAGCCCAGGCTGGCTTCAGAATAGAGAACGTGCAGGAATATTTTGATGAAGATGACCGCACTACTATGCCGCGAATTCTGGCCTTACTGTTCCGGAAAGTATAAACGCAGCTTTGCATACTTTTAAATTTAATTATTTAGCGAAAGTTCTGTATTAATTTATTTAACCCATAGTAGATGTTTCCGGAATTTTACCTTAATTAGCTTAACTTTTAACCGTTTTACTCGCAGCAAACTGCTGATTTTTAAGACAATCATCTTCTTCTTAAATCGCTATCGCTATGGAAACTTTCCAGCTCGCTATCAACATCAACGCGCCCAAAGAAAAAGTATGGGAGGCTTTGTGGAAAGACGAAAATTACAGAAAATGGACCGCTGTGTTCACGGAAGGTTCTTACGCTGAAAGCGATTGGCAGGAAGGCAGTAAAATACGCTTTTTATCACCGGGCGGAGACGGCATGTTCGGCACCATCAAAAAGATGAAAGCAAATGAGCAGATGATTTTTGAGCACCAGGGCGAAATTAAAAACAGTGTAGAAGAAGTACAGGATTGGAAAGGCGCCACAGAAAGCTACTTCTTAACCGAAAACAACGGCATAACAACTCTGCGCTGCGAAATGTACACCTCCGAAGAGTTTAAAGAATACTTTCAGGATACATTACCAAAAGCACTTGCTATAGTAAAGCAGATTGCCGAACAGGATTGATGTAACTTAAAACACCTAATTATTTCGATAATTATTAATAAGCCTACTTTAATATAATCCGAATTAAATTTAAACCCCTGAATATGAAAAACTTATTACTTCTTTTAGTAACACTTACGGCTTTACTGAACATAAGCTGTGAACAGGAAAAGGTAGACCCTTCTGTTAAGTATGACATTACAAAATTAAAAGAGCATACCAGTATTCAGTTTAAAGGTCAGGTTTTAAATCAAAATATAAAATGGCTAAGTTCTAATTATAATTCTGATATCCAATATGGCCGTGGAAGCTTTTGGTGTGTAACAGATGACAAATCCATTCAACAAAGAAATTTTTATATTTCTAATAAATGGGAGAAAGATGTGATAACCTCTTTAAAAATTTCTTCTCCTGCTTTTTCTATTCACGATACATTTCAAAATAAAAAAGCCCTGTTTGATATTGGAAAAAAAATAATCAGAACAAGTGAGAATACCATCTATGAAGGATTTACAATTGAAGGCAATACAAAAGATGATTGTTTCTCAACTGCAAATGGAAATCAGAAATGGAGTTCATTTGAAGTAATAAAAATAGAAGAACTTAAAAATGACACTTCCATAGATCCGGAGACTAGAATGATAAAAGTTTGGGCTGTTGTGAATTGCAATTTGTACGCTTGCAGTGGCAATAAAATTGGCACCATAAAAGATGGCCAGTTTATCTTTGAAGTTGAAATATAGTATAGCGTGTAACCTTTTTGGACAGTTACTAATCAGTAAGGTCAATGTAGTTGTTTCTGAGAGCCCCTTTTACAAAAAACAGATCTTGCTTTATACTTCACCCATACGTTATTAAACTCATGCAAAGCCCAACGCTGAAGAATATGCATTTGCAACAACAGGTAGGTATAAACTATATACTACTTACAATTTTAGCGGTAGCTTTTACCTGGCTGTTGCATGAGTTTTCGCATTGGCTAACCGGCGAGCTTCTGGGCAACAACATGGCCATGACGCTGAACTCGAGTTACCCGTTGGCTGGTAAGTATGGAGCCGCTTCTCATGCAAATCTGGTATCCATTGCAGGGCCGCTTGTTACGCTATTGCAGGCTGTAATTATTTACTACCTCCTGAAGTCAGGTAAAGCTTTTCTACTTTTTCCGTTTTTGTTAACCTGCCTGTATATGCGGGTAATGGCGGCCGGGCTCAACTTTATTAACCTGAACGATGAAGGGCGTGTAAGCCAATCGCTGCAGCTAGGTACTTTTACCTTACCCCTTCTCATTTCAGCCATACTTTTTTACCTGGTCTATGCTGTGGTTAAGCAAAGGCAGCTAAGCAGCAGAATGATCATCATAACCACCCTACTGGTTATGTTCGTAAGTTCGATTATGATCTATCCGATCAGTTTCTGCATTTCAGGTTATTGTAAGGAAGTATAAACAGCAGGATTTTTACTTGTAGTTCGTGAAGCGAAGTGGATACCTTTAACCATACCTTATGCAAAATACCTGGCCCGCACTTTCTTACGCCGATGCAAAAGCAACGTACGAAACGCTGCACCTCTGGACGCAGATCATCGGTAAAATAAAGCTTGCGAAATTACCCTGGCTCAACCACTCCTGGCACGTAACTTTGCTGGTAACGCCAACCGGACTTACCACATCTACTTTGCCAGCAGGAAAAGGGTATTTTCAGGTAGATTTTGATTTGGTAAGCCATCAGTTGAACATAACCACAAGTACAGGAAAGAGCCACACTTTTGTCTTGGAAAGTATGGCCGTGGCGGATTTTTACCACAAAGTAATAAGTGCCCTGCAGGAGTTAGGAATTGAAGTAAGCCTGAACACCATGCCAAACGAACTCGAGCATCCAATCCCTTTCGAGGAAGATTATACCCATGCTACGTACCACCCAAAACAGGTGGAAAACCTGCACAAAGCCCTGTTACTGGCACAAGATGTTATGCAGCAATTCAGGGTTAAATTTACAGGCAAATGCAGCCCGGTACATTTTTTCTGGGGAAGCTTTGATTTGGCCGTTTCCCGCTTCTCTGGTAAAACCGCCCCGGCACACCCTGGTGGCGTACCCAACCTACCGGATTGGGTGGCCCAAGAAGCCTACTCGCATGAAGTATGCAGCTGTGGTTTTTGGCCGGGCAGCGAGGCGGTGCCGTTTGCGGCTTTCTATACCTATATTTACCCCGAGCCGGAAGGCTACAAAACTGCTGCTGTTAAACCTGAAGCTGCTTATTACCACACAGCGCTGGGTGAGTTTATACTTCCGTACGAGGCTGTTCAGAACTCAGAAAACCCCACAGCTATACTTTCCGATTTCCTGCAAAGCACCTACGAAACCGCTGCTAACCTGGCGAAATGGGACAGAAAAGCATTGGAAAAACAGCCGGTTGCTGAATAGTTTTTAGTACAACATGATCAGATACTACTCCCCTGCCGATAAAGCCCAGCTACTCGAACTGCTCGATCTTAACACGCCTTTATACTTTGCTGCCTCTGAAAAGCAGGATTTCATTTTATACCTTGCTGAGCACCTGGAAGATTATTTTGTAGTTGAACTTGAGGGGAAGATCATCGGGTGCGGAGGCCTAAATTATTTTGCCGGCCAAACCGAAGCGCGCCTTTCCTGGGACATCATCCACCCGGATTTTCAGGGGAAAGGCATTGGCAAAGCGCTCACGCAATACAGAATCAATCACATTAGAACCACTACACCCGTGCGCATACTTTATGTGCGTACCAGCCAGCACGTCTATAAATTCTATCAGAAAATGGGCTTTACCTTAGAAAAAACCGAGCAGGATTTCTGGGCAAAAGGCTTCGATCTGTACCAGATGCGGTTGGATATTATCCGGTAAAGTATAAACCTCCACGGGTAACTCTTCTCTACTTCGCTGGCAAACAATCCGCATTTTTTACGACCTTTGTACTTTCGTTTAAAGTATAAATTCCCTTGTCAGAACTGCTTAATTTTAATTACCCGCCAGAGCCGGCTACAGAGCGCGTTACGCTGTTTGCGGACGTTATTCTGCCGCTGCCTTTGCCCAAGTTGTATACTTACCGCATTCCGTTCGAGATGAACGACGACGTGTTGGTGGGTGTGCGGGTAATTGTGCAGTTCGGCGCCAAAAAAGTGTTAAGCTGCATCGTAGCTGATATTCACGAAAATGCCCCTCCCGATTACCAGGCCAAGTATATTCTGGATGTGCTCGATGATACCCCGATTGTAACAGCGCCGCAGCTCCGGCTTTTTAAATGGATTGCCGATTATTATATGTGCACGCTCGGCGAGGTGATCAATGCTGCTTTGCCTTCCGCGCTTAAACTGAGCAGCGAGTCGCGCATACAGCTTCACCCGCATTACAACCCCGAAGAAGACGAACTTATACTTGCCCCACAGGAAGAAAAGATCATTTTCGCGCTGCAAAACAATCCCGCGCTTACCTTTACCGAAATTGCCACCTTACTGCAAGGCAAAAGCTACCACAAGTATATCAAGTCGCTGATCCAGAAAGAGGCCATCATTATTTTTGAGCAGATCAGCGATAAGTTTGCTCCCAAAGTGGTAAAAAAAATTCGGCTGACGGAGCATTTTGTGCAGGAAGAAGGGATGCTGGAAGAGCTATTTAACCAGCTCGCGCCGCAGCCCAAACAACTTGATGTACTGCTCAGTTACCTCCAGAAAGTACCCGTACACCAGGACATCAACCTGAACTACAAAGGCATCGAAAAAAGTGCCCTGACAACTAACTCGCATTTGTCGGCTTCGTCTATCAATACGCTGGTAAAAAAAGGCGTACTCGAGCAGTTCGATCAGATCGTGTCGCGCTTTCCGCTGGATAACGAACCGAAGCAACTGCCGATGGTTTTATCAGAATACCAGCTCAAAGCGAAAGACGAAATTCTGGGGCTTTTCAAGGAAAAAGATACCGTGTTGCTACACGGCATAACCGGCAGCGGCAAAACCGAAGTATACATCGACCTGATAAAACACGCGCTGGAAGGCGGCGGACAAATTTTATACTTGCTCCCCGAAATTGCGCTGACTGCCCAGATCGTTACCCGGTTAATTAAAGTGTTTGGTGATAAGCTGGGCGTATATCATTCCAAGTTCTCAGATAACGAGCGCGCCGAAGTATGGCAGGGAATTCTGGCGGGCAGGTTCCAGGTGGTGGTGGGCGTACGGTCTGCGGTTTTTCTGCCGTTTCATGATCTGTCGCTGGTTATTATTGATGAAGAGCACGAGCCCAGCTACAAGCAATACGACCCAGCTCCACGCTACAATGCCCGCGAAACTGCTTTGATGATGGCTCATTTGCAAAGCGCCAAAACGCTGCTCGGCTCGGCCACGCCTTCCATCGAAACCTATTATAATTGCCAAACCAACCGCTGGGGGCTGGTAAACATGCACCAACGGTTCGGCGAAGCGCAACTCCCGGAAACCGAACTGGTAAACATCCGCGAAGAGCAACTGCGCAAAACCATGCACAGCCACTTTTCTGGCAAACTGCTCACGGCCATGGAAGAACGTTTGCAGCGAAACGAACAGGTTATCCTTTTCCAGAACCGCCGCGGTTATGCGCCTTTTATAAGCTGCGACGAATGCTCCTGGATTCCGAAATGTAAGAATTGCGCCGTTAGTTTATCCTATCACAAGTATAACAACGAGCTGCGCTGCCACTATTGCGGCTACCACGAGCAGATGCCCCACGACTGCCCGGCCTGCGGTGCCACCACCCTTAAAAGTATGGGCTTTGGTACGGAGAAGGTAGAAGACGAATTAAAGCTGTTGCTACCCAACGCCGAAGTGCAGCGCATGGATCTCGATACCACCAAAAAGAAGAACAGTTACCAGCAGATCATCGCGGATTTTGAGAACGGCAAAACCAATGTGCTGGTAGGCACGCAAATGGTGACCAAAGGCCTCGATTTCGAGAATGTAAGTTTAGTTGGAATTCTGAATGCCGATACGATCATCAACTTCCCGGATTTCAGGGCGCACGAGCGGGCGTACCAGTTATTTGTGCAGGTAAGCGGACGGGCGGGGCGTAAAAGCAAGGCAGGCAGTGTGGTTATCCAGACCCGCGACCCGCAGCAGCCTATTTTCCGGAAGGTAATCCACAACGATTACCTGGGTTTGTACGAGCACGAAATTGAGGAACGCCTGCGTTTTAGCTACCCGCCATTTGTGCGGATGATCCGGATAACGGTAAAACACGCCGACGAACGTACCGCCGAAAATGCCGCCATTGTGCTGGCGAAAGACCTGACCGACCGGCTTGGCAAACAGCAGGTTCTAGGGCCGGAAGTACCTTATATTTTCAGGATCAGGAATATGTTTCTGCAGGAGATCCACATCAAGCTTCCGCGCGAAAACATGAACCTGAAATCGGCGAAAGGGCAAATTGCACAGACCATTTTTAACCTGAAACTGATGCCCGACTTTAAAGCTACCCGCGTGGTTACGGACGTAGATCCGGCCTAAAGATCAATACTAAAAATAACAATACAACCTGCGCCTACGTATAATTGGTACTTAGGCTAAAAGTTGGAAAACCTGTTATCTTTATCTGAAAAGAAAAAAGATAACAGGTTTTTTAGTTACAACCAGTTGCCGTTTCCGTTATACTTCCTTCCGTAATCTGATAAAGTATAAAATCCCGAAAATAAGACCGGCCACCATCAGCACCACATCTACCCACGTATAATCTCCTCCTAGTATTTTGTATAAACTCATGCCAGCCACCACCAGGCAGGCCAGCGCCAGAAATATACGGTACGGTTTTCGGTTTTGCATTTCTCTTTAATTCTGAAGTATAGACTTGGTAACTTATAAATGAAGGTAGAGATTTATACTTAAAAAAACCCTGCTCCATCTATTGAATAAAAACAAAAAAGGCGCTTCCAAACCAAAGTATGAAAGCGCCTTTTTAAAGTATAAATTTTACTGCCCGACCAGAAAAACGGCGTTTCCGAACAGCAGTTTGCCGCTGTGCCAGAAGCCTCTGAAAAGCGGGTTATCAGCCATGTACACCACCTGGCCGCGGCCAAGTTCCTGCGATCCCAGAATTAAAGCATCCTGCAGTTTCTCGCGGACGCGCTGGCCTACAAAACCCGACGTATAGTTATCCTTTTTAAGCACACCTACGTTCCAGCCTTCCTTCATAAAATCAAATGTATTGGAAGATCGCACCAAGGCATAATAGGTATCGCCGTAGCCAAAAGCCAGCGGGTGGGTGCGGTCCAGGTTAACCTTGAAAATACTGCCCTGTACTTCGCCGTGCAGGACATCGCGCTCGCGGTCGCCGTAGGCTTTCAGGTAATCGTACATATTCTCTTTTTCTTCTTTTTTGCTGGTTGCCGGGGCTTCCTCTCCTTTACGTTTCAGGTTGAAATCTTTTTTACCGGCCAGAAAAGCCGCCGCACTTTCCATCGCGATCAGTTTGCCACCCGCGCGTACCCAGGTTTTTACTTTCTCCAGCATATCGTCGTTTAACACGCGGCCATAAGAACCAGACGGAAGTATAAGTACATCAAATTCGGTAAGTGGTACCGTACTGAAATAGGATGTGTTAAGTACCGTAACCGGGTAATTTATCTGCTGCTCGAAGTAATGCCATACTTCCCCGAAGGCGTTAGATGAGATTCCTTCGCCGGCCAGTAACGCTACTTTCGGCATTTTGAGGTAACGCACGCTACCCGAGCCCAGGTCGTTGCCGCTGGTTACAAAACCTGTCGTGGTTGCTGCCAGTTCTACGTTGTGTTTCTGCGCAGCAGCACGCACCATTTCGTCCAGTTTAGCGCCTAGTTTTTCGTTGCCGGTTCGGGTAATGATCAATGTGCCGGCCTCGTAGGTTTGTCCATCTGTTTCAAAAGGATTTTCAGCCATGCGCACTTTTATATTCTGCTGCATTAGCTCCGTTAAAAAAGTAAGGTCAGACAAACTGTTCCAGCGCGACAGGTAAGCATACGGGCGCTCGGTGGTTATACTTTTGGAGGTGGTTGCAGCAGGTTGTTCGCTGCCGGGCTCCATGCGTGACGTTAAGGCGTATGCTTCCAGGCCAAACGCATACGGCATCGCCCAGGAAGTAATATCGTAAGTCAGCGAATCTTCCAGCGCCGATTTCGGCTCGAACAACACTTTCACCAACGTCGATTTTGGCTGGTACATACTGATCACGACATCGTTTGGCTCTACTTTTATACTTCCGTTTTTGCCGGTTGCGTAGTTAAAGCCGCGTGCTGAGGTGCGTTTGCCCGCATAGCCGTATTTAATGCCTTGTTTGCTGAGGTATTCGGTCAGGGCTTTTACATTGCCGGTAGTGGCAGGTGTTGCTTTAATAACGAACGCTTTGTAGTCGCCGCCCGGTTTTTTGAGGTTGTTATCGTAGTACTTCCGGAATTCTGTTTTCAGCTGATCTGCTTTTTCAGAGGAGGCCTGGATGGTGGCTTTGCTGGCGGCTACGTGGTGGGCAATACGGTCGGTTAATGTTAACGTATCGCCATCTGATTTGGCATAAGCCAGTCCGGCCCGGCCTGATCCGCCTTGTTCGTAGGTCATGCCGATGGCACCGTTAAAGGTTGGCCAGGTATCGCCGTAACTCGGGTAAAACAGATCGAAGCTCTCGCGGGTAAAATACAGCCAGTTATTTTTATCGAAGTAAGAACGGTTATAATCGCCGATGGTATTCTGGAACTGGCGCTGGAACGGCGTTATACTTTCGTGGAACGGCTTGGCTGCAGGCGAAAAATAATACGGAGCATCCACTCCCATCTCATGGAAATCGGCGTGCACCTGCGGCAACCAGTTGTTGTAAACGGCCAGGCGTTGTTTTGATTCTACTTGTGTTTGCCAGGCCCAGTCGCGGTTCAGGTCGAAGTAATAATGGTTTGGCCTGCCGCCTGGCCAAGGCTCGTAATGCTCCCAGGCAAACGGCGAGGCATTGCCGCCCCGGTTGGATGCCTGCTTGTACCACTGCACATAACGCTCGCGCCCGTCCGGGTTCACGCAGGGGTCCAGCAGTACAACGGTATTTTTCAGCCACTCCTGGCTCTGGGTATTCTTCGGATCAACCAAATCATACAACACCTGCATCACCGATTCAGAACTAACCGATTCGTTGCCGTGCACGTTATAGCTCATCCAGGTAATGACAGGCTGGTTTCCTTGTATTTGCCCGTTCTGAATGCTGGCTTGTTTCAGGTTATTTTCCCGGATCTGCTCCAGGCGCGGCAGGTTTTCTTCGGAGGCCACATACGCCAGCATCAGCGGCCTGCCTTCGTAGGTTTTGCCGTACTGCTGCAGTTTTACTTTGCCGGGCATCTGCGTGGCTACGTGCTGCACATAATCGAGCAGGCGGCTGTGCGGTGTAAATTCTTCGCCTAATTCATAACCCAGAAACTGAGCGGGTGTCTGTAATTGCTGTTGTGCCCAGGAAACCTGTATGCAAAGCATCACAAGTATAAAAGCGACCGAGCGCTTCAGGGTGTGTATCATAGTAGTGCTGTTGAGGTAAAATTTGCGTCTGACCTTTTAAACGTAAAAGAACTAACAATTCAAAAATACTGAATTTATACTTAGATGCTAGGCGCGTTGTAACCGCACGGTCTGTTTCTTAAGTATAAGGTGGCTGCAACGTTATTTTAGCAGCACAAAATGCTTTTTTATACTTTTAAGTCTGATAAAGCGGCAAACCGTACTTTTATACTTCACCCCGAAACCGCGTATAGGTAGTTATGATCTCAAAAACAGGTAAGCCCTGCTGGCAACGGTTTCTTACAAACAAAGCTGAAAACCGCATTTATGGCTTGCTGTTCTGTTTATTTTTCAGCGCACCTTTTACCCAGGTACTGGCCCGGCCACATACAGCCTTACCAGATTCTGTTCAGCTTTTTGTAACCTCCAACGGTGTACACACCGAACTGGTTGTGCCTGTTAAAACTCCTTTTATAGATTGGCGTACCTTGCTGCCGCTCCAGCACTTTCCGAAAGCCGACAGCAGCTTTACGCATGTGGCTTTTGGCTGGGGCAACCGCCGCTTTTTTATCGAAACGCCGGAGTGGGGCGACCTTAAACTGCATGTGGCCCTGTATGCCGCTTTCTGGCCGGGCACCACAGCCATGCACGTAGAGTACATTCCTAAACCCCTGGCCCCAACTAAAAAGCAGCGCCCGTTTATGGTATCGCAGGCACAGTACAAAAAGCTGATTGCCTACATCAAAAATTCTTTCCGGCAGGAAAATAGCCGGTTTGTATATATTCCGGATGCCAGCTACACCGATTATGATAGTTTTTACGAAGCAAATGGCCGTTACTATGTACTCAAAAACTGTAACTACTGGGTAAATGCGGGCTTAAAAGAGATGGGTATAAAATCCGCCTGGTGGGCACCTTTTCCTTATACCATCATGCGGCATTACAGGTAGGCCCTCATAGAAAAACCCCGGCGTTGCTGCCGGGGCCTTAATTATACTAAACACAAAAAATCCTATTTCAAAAGAAGCATTTTAAATTTAATGCTCCCGTTTGTGAAGTAACATTACCAGGTGTGCTTTCAGTTTCATAAATTTCTATTCCAGTCTTTTTCTTACTCCGGCAGCCTCTATACTATCCCTGATTTTTATACTCATACCGGGTATGCTGGCGGCTTAAGTATATCTTTTATGCCTGCTTCGCTTTTCAATTTTACCCAGAACAAGTTTGCCCTTATTTTAGAGCTGATTCTTAATTTTGTATTCGAATTATCTAAGAATGTATATACATCCTTCTACTTATCGATAAAATTTATAAAAGTATACTTCCTAGTTTCCAGCTATTTAGGAAGAACGAGATCTTTGCAGAACCTGAATGATTGCTTATAACTAAGTATATCTATAATTTAATTTTATATTCCGCATGATTTAACTCCTCTACCTGATGTCTCAAACAAACTTTACAACTTTTACCGCTGCCGCCAACGAAAACCTGTTTGGTATTTCGCCGCGTGTAACTACTTCTATTGGAAATGCTTTAGCACAACTGCACAGCTATCCGGCTCCGGATGCTGAGGTGCTGTGCAGTGCCCTAGCCCAGCACCTCCACCTGGCGTCAGACCAGGTACTGGTCGGGAGTGGTTCTGCCGAACTGATCTCGCTTTTGGTACGCACCTTTTGCCAGCCATTTGCAACAAGCAGTATACTGACCGTGGCCCCAACTTACCCCCTGTATGAGCTGGAAGCCAAAGCCCTCGGAATCCAATTTACGGTGGCCCCGCTTACGAGCAACTTTGGTTTTGATGTGGAAGGCATTTGCAGCAAAGTAAACGAAACAACCAGAATCTGTTTTATAGCCAACCCCAACAACCCAACCGGCAATTACCTTAAAAAAGAAGAACTCCAATACCTGCTGCACGCATTGCCACCGCATGTAACTGTGGTTCTGGACGAGGCTTATACCGAATATGTAACAGCGCCGGATTTTGTTTCTGCGCTGCCTTATTTACCACAGTATCCAAACCTGGTTATACTGCGCACTTTCTCCAAAGCGTATGGTATTGCCTCTTTGCGGGTTGGGTATATGCTGGCTCAAAAAGAACTACTCTCTAAAGTAAAACAGGTAAAACAACCCTTTAATGTAAACCATCTTGCCCAGGTGGCCGCCCTTGCCGCACTCGAAGACCAGGAGCACCTGGCGTATACCCTGGAACAATCTGCTATCGGTAAGGCACATTTGCAGCATATTTTAACGGAGCTGGGTGTGCATTGGTGGCCATCCGAAGGTAATTTTCTGTTGATGGATGCCGGCCTGCCTGCTGCTCCTCTTTTTGAACAACTTGCCCGAAACGGCATACACGTCCGCGCTACTCAGGATACATCCGCGTTGCGCATAACTGTCGGCCCCAAGCAGCACCAGGATTACCTGCACCAGCAATTAAAAGCCATACTTGCCCCGGAACATAGCTGGGAGAACGCTTCGCTGAAACACATTTTAACAACTGGTGAGGCATTTTTAAACGGAACAGAGGCCGAAAAAGAAGCGGCCCTGCTGGCTTTAACCAACTTTACTTCGGATAATGGTACGGCCCAGGAACGCATTGCATTGGCTTTTGCGCGTGCTTTTAGTGCCTGCCTGCAATCAGATACCAACCACTCCGGCAACCTGTACAGCAGTACTTATGGCGTAACCGATATGATCTCCGCTTTTGGCGTTTTTATCAAACAGACACCATTGGTTACGTTCGGCCACCTGTTCTCGAACCTCACTATTTACGAAGCAACTGCACAGGCTACCAACATCCACATCCTGGACCTGGGGATTGGCAGTGGCCTGCAATGGCTGCACTTGCTCGATAGGCTGGCTGAAAGAAAAGACGCTGACCTGACTATAAAACTAACCGGTATCGATATTCCGGCTGCAGGCGAGGATCCGGGTCTGAGGCTGCGCGAAACCGGCGATCGCCTGGCACATCATGCGCAGGCACTTGGCCTTAATTTCAGTTATACTTTCCTGGCGGCACCTTTGGAAGCTGTGAACCTGCAGGAGCTGGTATTTGATGTTGACGAAACGCTTGTTGTGAATTCAGCTTTCACCCTGCACCATATCCCGGACCAACTGGTAGCTTTACCAGACCAGCGCGACCGCGTTCTGAAACAGATTGCTGCTTTAAAGCCTGCCGTTTTTACCTTAACAGAACCGGATTCTGAACACAACAAACTACAGTTTATGCCACGCCTGCGCGAATCGTTGCGCCATTACTATACTGTTTTTGATGTGCTGGATACCTTACTGCCCGCTGAGTTGCCGGAGCGCCGCGTAATTGAGCAGGAGTTTTTTGGCAGAGAGATCATCAATGTTATTTCCTGTGAAGGAAGTGAGCGTGTAGAGCGGCACGAGCGCAACGAAGCCTGGCAAAGGCGCCTGGTACGAACCGGTTTTTCTGGCGCTGCTGTTACAGCAACGCCAGAACAGTTAATAGGCACTTTGCAGCTTCACGCTAACTTTAGTGTAGTGCCAAATGGAGCCGGCTATACGTTATGCTGGAACGGTACGCCTGTGGTAGCCGCCACCGTCTGGAAAGCATTGTGATACATTTACACCAACGGCCATCTAACTTATAGATGGCCGTTGGTTTTTTTAATGGATACTTTCGTGTTTAGTGGCGTTTAATTTAGTGAGCGCCAGCAGGCAAAGTGCCACCGAACCCGACACATTTATTTTACCCTGCAGCACCATACTTTCTACTTCGGCAAGCGGCACCTGCAGCACTTCTATACTTTCAGATTCGTCCAGGTCCTGTTCAGCAATTTTGTGGCAGTTGCGCGCCAGGTAGAAATAAATCTTGTTGGTGTCTTTGGTAGGGTTATCGATCACTTCGAGCAGCAATTCCATACTTTCGGAAGTATAACCGGTTTCTTCCAGCAACTCGCGGCCGGCAGCTTCGGCTGGGTTTGTTTCGCCTTCATCAATTACACCGCCGGGCAGTTCTGTAAAGATATTTGCCGCAGCGTGTTTGTATTGCCGCACAAAAATAACCTGCCCGTCGGCCGTAACCGGAAAAGTAAGCACCACATCAGGCCGAACGCTCACATAATAATCATCCAGCACCATACCATTTGGTAATTCTACATGGTCGCGGCGCAGTCTGTACCACTTCTCATCCACTACCAGTTCCGATTTCAGTGTTTTCCAGGGCAGAGGTTCGTGTTTCATACTTTTTATACTTTTAAAAACGCTGCAAGTATACAGCACAAAACGTTACCGCTGCACCTGCCATCACCAAGATTCTTTTTAGTTAAGCAATTTCTATTTCAATTGCTGCCTCCGGAAAATGACAGCAGTAGCAATCCAGGTTTTATACCTGATAGAGACTTTAAAGGATAGAAAAGCAAAAGGCCAGGAAGTATAAACTGAGTTGTTCTAACCCAGTTTATACTTTCTGGCCCTCACTAATTTTATTGATTACGCGGTAACGGCGGTACGCATCAGTTGGCGGTACACGTGGTCGTAGTCCTGCACCATCGGGTCAGAAGTATAGCCATGCGAGCGTTTTACGGAGCGGCAAGCCATGATATTGCGGCTGAACTCATCTTCGATCAGGTTGTTAATCGTGTCCCGTATTTCGTCTGCATCGTTCGGGTTTACATACTTGGCGGCGTTGCCCCATACTTCGGCCAGCGTATCTGTTTTGCCCACCACCAGCGCGCACCCTGACATGGCTGCCTCCAGCACTGTTAAACCAAATGGCTCATACTTGGCAGGCAATGCATAAATAGATGCCCGGGATAACCAATCGGAAACTTCTTTTTCGGAAAGCTGACCCAGAAAATGTACGTTCTCCAGGTCCATGGTCTGGCCTGTTACAGGGTGCTTGTCGTCTCCGGCAATGTACACCGGCCAGCTAAGGTCCGAAGCAATATGCGCCAGCGTTGAAATATTTTTAGCTTCGTCCCAGACGCGGCCTATGCTAAACACGAACGGCTCTTTTTTACCGAACTGGAAACTATGCTGCCCGCGGCCGTTGTAAATTACAGTACGGGCTTTAAATGGTCCGTAAAGTTCTTCCGCCTGGCTCATAAGCGCCTGCGTAGGGGCCACCACCATATTGGCTGCCTGCAGTCCTTTGGTTACCATTTCACGGTAGGTGCCCCATTCTTTCGGGGCTTCTTCTCCTTTCACGGCGCGCCACCACGACATCACACACGAATGCACCACCACCACTACCGGCACGCCCCAGTTCAGGCTGCCATGCACCATGTTGTTCAGGTGCACGATGTCGGGCTGTACTTCCTGCTTTAACTGCAGCAGCCATTCGCCGGCCTTTTCCACATCCTCCCAGGGGTTATCCATCCACTCCAGTTTATACTTGCTTTCATGCAGGGTAACGGTTCCTATTTCTTCTGCCTGCTGCCTTTGTTCCTCGCTGAGCGGTGCGCCCATGGTAGCCAGGGCTACTTTGGTGCCGAAAGGTGCCAGTGCCCGGATAAGCTCCAGCGAATAATTCCATACACCGCCAACGGTGTCAGTAGTCATTAAGATCTTTGAAGGATGATGTGCTTCCATGAGATTATGTTTTGTAAAGTTTGTCCGATAGTTCGTTCTATTCTTAATTCTGATGCTTCTTTAAAAAGGCAGCGCTACAGTTGTAAGTGCCTTGCCTTATTTAATTTAGTTGGATGATATGGTGTACTTTCCGGGAAAAACTATAAAATTCTAATTATTATTCAATTTCGTAGTAATGTAAGCTAAAACGTAGTATGTTTAGCAAGGGTTATGGCTTCTGATACTTCTTGGCCCAAAAATTTTGGATTAATTTAAAAAGGCTGTTCACTGGCTTTCTTCGTACTAAAATGTTTTACTTATTTCAGCGTTTCTCTTGTGTTATATGGCTGCCTTCGTTTTTGAAAAAGACATCATTTTAGAACATCCTGCCGTTTTGCTTCGCCCCTTCCGGATGCACGATTTAGCTGATCTGGAAAGTATAGCTTTAGACCAATCGCTTTGGCAGCATACCGTTACAAGTATAAATAACCCGCAGCAGCTGTTAGAATGGGGCAAATCTGTTTCTGAAAACCGCTTGCAGCGCCAGCGCTATACGTTTGTGATAGTGGAAAAGCAATCCGGTAAAGTAGTAGGCAGCACCGGTTTTCTGCATATTTCGGAGCAGGATAAGCGCCTCGAGATCGGTTCTACTTTTCTGGGCAAAGCCTGCCAGGGCAGCGGCCTGAACAGGATCTGTAAATTTCTTTTGTTTTCGTATGTTTTTGAGACGCTGCAGTTTGAGCGTGCCGAACTTAAAACCGATGTGCTGAACCTGCGCTCCCGCAAGGCCATGCTGAAAGTGGGTGCCACCGAAGAAGGTATACTCAGGAGCCATACCTTGATGCACGACGGCAGAAGGCGCGATACCATTTATTACAGCATTTTAAAACCCGAATGGGAAACCATCAAACAAACTATTTTCGCTGATCTGCTTGCCGGTTAGTTGCCACGCCGGTTTCTGCGTATACTTCCCCGAATAAAAAAATGCCCTGTGCGTGGAAGAACAAGCCTCTGAACTTCGAATTTTCCTGATCCGCCATGCCCGGCCGCTGGTACCTGACCAAGGCTGGTTTAGTGCCAGCACTGCCCGCACCTATATTAATGACTACGATGCCGCCGCTGTAGAAGCGTTTGTCTTGCAGCACGAGTCCATTCCTTATCAGCACATCACCAAAGTATATTGCAGTTCTTTAATAAGGTCTCAGTTAACGGCGAAGGCTATTTTTGGGGAGCAGGTAACACTGGTTGCCAGCCCCGAATTCAGGGAGTTTGAACGTAAAATAGCTCCACTGCCCTGGCTGCGCCTGCCTATTAAGCTCTGGTTGGTGCTTGCACGCGTATTGTGGTTTCTGGGCTTTAATAAACGCGGCATCGAAAGTTTTAAGCAAGCCCGCCAGCGTGCCCGAAGGTGTGCCCTGCTGCTTGCCCAGGATGCACAAACCAACCAAAACACCATACTGGTGGCGCACGGTTTACTTAATCATTTTATCAGGAGGGAGTTGCTGAAACTGGGCTGGACCGATAACCTGAAAGAAGGGCACGGCTTTGTAGCTGTAAATGTAGTAGTCAAAAAAGCATAGACTTCTTATTCAGAACGGTTTACACCTTATTTTCCTGTACTAATAAATTTTCCGGAACGAAACCTCCTCTATAAGCTTAAAGTATAAAGGATATGATAACTTTATCTACATTTTATTTTACTATTTAAGGAAGACAGTATTTCCCTCCATGGTCTTCCTGCCCTACGGTTCCTGCCAAATTCTTAGCAGGTAAGAGTTTGATACATTACGCTACAGGCTTTACCCACTTCACTAAATTTAAAACCCACACAACCAATGAAAAAGATTTTACTCTTAAGTATAATCTTGTGTTTTGCGCTTATAGGAAGCGTATGGGCACAAACCCAGACTGTAACGGGCAGGGTTACAAGCACCTCCGATGGGAGTGCGTTACCCGGAGTTACCGTGCTGGAAAAAGGGACTACCAACGGAATTACCACAGGAGCTAACGGAGAGTTCAGCCTGACGGTACAACCCAATGCTACGCTCGTGTTCCGGTTTATTGGCATGACAGCTCAGGAAATACCTGTTGGCGGCCGCACAAGTATAAATGTGCAACTCGCTCCGGACCAAAGGCAGTTAGAGGAAGTGGTGGTAACAGGTTATACTGTTCAGAACCAACGGGAGGTTTCAGGCTCTATCTCAACTGTAAAATCAGCAGAAATAAGCCAGGTACCGATCGGCTCATTTGACCAGGCACTCCAGGGAAGAGCCCCCGGGCTTTTAATTCAGGCACAATCCGGGCAGCCAGGCGCTGCTGCCAATGTGATCATCCGTGGGCGAGGTTCTATACTTGGTGATAGTGATCCCCTCTATATTATGGATGGCGTACAAATTACTGCTGCAGACTTTGCCACCTTAAACCCACAGGATTTTGAAAGCATTTCCGTTTTAAAAGATGCAGCTTCTACTTCTATTTATGGCTCAAGAGGTGCTAACGGTGTGATTGTAATTACTACTAAAAGAGGACGAACCGGTAAAACACTTATAACTTACGACACCCAATTCGGATTCTCAAACGCTCCTGATAACAAACTGGAAGTTATGAGCTCTGCAGAAAAGCTGGATTACGAAGTAAGAAACGGAAACCCTTATGACTGGTCTGATGCGGATGTTGCAGAACTAAGCCAGGTAAACACTAGTTGGGAAGATGTTTTCTTTAGAACAGGAAAAACCCAAAATCATACGCTAAGCGCTTCAGGTGGCTCTGATAAAACTACTTTCTTCTTATCTGGCTCTGTATTTAACCAGTCTGGTATTGTCAGGAATACTGAGTTGAACAGATATACTGCCCGCGCAAATGTAGAGTCTTCTGCCGGCAATTTTGATTTTGGCATTAATTCTACTTTCGGTTATTCTGAATTTAACAACACTACCGAAAACGATGCCTTTATTGGAAGCCCGCTAAACGCCATCCGCTGGACAAACCCGTACGAAACGCCCTACGATGATGAAGGAAATTATACCGTAATCACATCCGGACAGCCCAACGCCTTACAGGAACTTTTAGAGAACCGACGCGAACGACAGCAGATGCGGGGCATAGGTAACATTTTTGTTAACTACAAGGCACCATTCTTAGAAGGCTTGAGCTTACGCACAAGCTGGGGCGGAGATTTTACATCGAACGAGTTCTTCACCTTTATAGACCCGACAACTTATAGCGGCCAGATTGCAGTAGGCCGTGCTGGTAGCCTGGCCCGCTCCTATCTAAAACGATTCAGGTATACCGGAACAACTTCTGTTTCCTATTCCACTTCTTTTAACGAAGACCATACGTTAACTGTAGCATTATTTAACGAAGTAGTAAAAGGCACTGTAAATAACTTCGGGTTTACAGGTTACGGCTTAAGAGGGCCTTTCGAAAACGAAGCAGGCATAACCCCCGGAAGTGCTGATAACGGATTTATACCGGCTGTAAATGGTTCAGGAACAGAAAACGCGTTGTTATCATACTTTGCTGATATCAATTATGGCTTCAAAAACCGTTATTTCTTAACACTTGGTGCCAGACGAGATGGCTCGTCGCGCTTTGGTGCAGACAGAAGATACGCAAATTTTGGAGCGGTTGGCCTGAGCTGGATATTCACGGACGAAGTATTTTTCTCTAATCTTCAGAGTGGTTTCCTTAATCAAGGTAAATTCAAGATCAGCTATGGCTCATCGGGCAACCAGTCAATAACCGATGATTTTGCTTCCAGAGAGCTATATACCCGTTCAGTTTATGGTGGCGTAAGCGGTCTTGTGCTTACAAACCTGCCTAATCCAACCCTGCAATGGGAAAGAAAAACCACCTTTAATACAGGCCTGGAGTTCACTTTCTTTAACGGCCGTTTAGGAGCTACAGCAGAGTTTTACAATAGTATAACTTCTGACCTGTTCCTAGACAGGCAATTATCCAGAACATCTGGCTTTGAGTCTTTAATTTCGAATGTTGGTGAGCTGCGCAACAGAGGTTTCGAATTTAGCCTTGAAGGGGATATTGTCGAGTCTACTGATTTTACGTGGAGTGCCAATGTCAGCTTAACTTATAACAAAAACGAAATCACGAAGCTAGTAGGAGAGCAAAACCAGATTGAAGACGGCCTTTTCATTAACAGGGTTGGCGAGTCGCTTAATTCATACTTCCTGGTTCGTTATGCAGGCGTTGACCCTGATAATGGAGATGCGCTTTACCTGAATCAGAACGGCGAAGAAACCAATGTGTATGACCCGAACGACAGAGTAATAGCCGGTTCTGCAGAAGCACCATTCTTCGGCGGCTTTGGTACCGCTCTTAGTTACAAAGGAATAACGGTAGATGCATTCTTTAGCTTTGTAAGAGGAAACGAAATCTATAATAACGACCGCGCAAATATTGAAAACCCGAATTACCTCTTTGATAACTTATCGAGAGATTTGCTGCGCGAATGGCAAAACCCGGGAGATGTTACCGATATCCCAAGCCCCTTTAATGCTTTCAATCCTGAAACTACCCGATTTATTGAAAGTGGCAATTTCCTGCGTCTCCGTAACGTCAATATCTCATATACTTTACCAAAGACACTAACATCCAGATTGAAGATCGAGAACATTAGGGTGTTTGCTCAGGGCCAGAACTTAAAAACCTGGACAGATTTTAAGGGCTTTGATCCGGAAATAGCAACTGGTACGTTGGTTGGCGCGCAATATCCGGCCTTACGAACAATAACTTTTGGTTTAAATGTCGGCTTCTAATCATAAGGAGATAAAAAAATGAAAATCAAACATATCTTAATAGCATTCATACTAAGCAGCACAGTGGGCGTTTCGTCCTGTGATGATGTACTTGATGTACAGCCTGAGTATGCAAAAGAGAGGCAAGATCTTTTTAACACGTTAGAGGATTACGAATTTGCACTAACCGGTGCCTATGCACGATTCCGACAAAGTGGCTATTTCAGTACCAACAACAATGGCCCGGGCTCCTACTCCCAAATGCCGGATGCTATGGCTGATAACTTTGTAGAAACCGGTGAATCATTAGCTAACTACACTGTTCTGACTGATTGGTTTTACGCAGCTGATAACTCCTTAATCGATCAGACCTGGCTGGCAACATATTCAGTCGTAAACCAGGCAAACGTAGTACTAAACAACATTGATGCCCTGGCAACAGAAGACCCTCAACGTGTTAACAGCATTAAAGGGCAGGCGCTGGCGATACGCGGTTTTGTACATTTCGATATTCTAAGGTACTGGGGAGTAGCTTTTGAGCGTAATTCAAGTGAGTTAGGTATTCCTTACGTTACAACAACTGATTATGAAGAACTACCATCCAGGCTAACTGTTAAAGAGACCTATGACAGGATTTTTGCAGATCTGGAGCAAGCCGAAGAATTGTTACAGGATGTGAACGCGCCTATCAATACTGCCGCAAGCAAATCTCGTATCGACCTGACTGCAGTTAGAGGCATCCTGGCCAGGGTAAATTTATATGCCGGAAACTATACTGAAGCAGAGCGCTATGCCTCGCTTGTAATAGATGCTGTGCCGCTTGCCTCCCGCGAAACTTTCCCTACGATCTGGACGGATGCTTCCAACGCTGAGGTTTTATGGTCTATCGCTTTTAATGCGGGAGAAGGCAGCCCGGCTCAGAATTTATACTTCGCAAGTGGCAACCGCAATTCGTATGCACCCTCCTCTGAAGTTGTGGAAGCTTACTCAGAAAATACGGATGTCCGGTATCCTACTTATTTCAGGGAGATTGCATTCAGAGGAACTCCAAGATTAGTATTCAGTAAATACATTGGCAGAGGTACAGCGCGCGATAACCTTGTTAATTTTAAAGTTTTGCGTGTAGCTGAAATGTACCTGATCCGCGCAGAAGCAAGAGCACGCGCAGGATCTAACGCAGCAGGTGCTTCACAAGATCTGAACACATTACGCGCTGCCAGAATAAGCAATTATGTACCTGTTGTATTAACGGGCCAGCCACTACTCAATGCTATTGAGCTGGAGCGCCGGAAGGAGCTTATCGGGGAAGGCCACAGATGGTTTGACCTGAAGCGAACTACAAGAAATCTGGTCAGAGTGGATTGCTCTGCTCCAGATGAAGCTTCCTGTACGTTACCACCAGATGCAAGAGAATGGGTATGGCCCATACCACAAAGTGAAATTATTGCTAACCCCAACTTAGCAGGCCAGCAATCGCCAAACTACGGTAGTTAAAGTGGTCTACCGGTATTCATAAAAAAGCCCCGGCTATACTTGCCGGGGCTTTTTTATACGTTAAAAATTCCATTCATTTAAACGCACAATGGCGTGGTGGGCGGTCAGGTCGTACTGGCAGGGCACTACCGATATGTAATTGTTTACCAATGCCCACTCGTCCGTATCTTCTCCTTTATCGAAGTTCACGAAGCTGCCCGTCATCCAGAAATAGCGGCGGTTGTTCGGGTCGAGGCGCTCGTCAAACTCTTCCTGCCATTTGGCGTGTGCCTGCCTGCATACTTTTATACCTTTAATCGGCTCGTTGCTTTTCTTCGGGAAGTTTACGTTAAGCGTGGTATTGCTTGGTATTTTATGCTCCAGCGCCTGGCGGATGATCTGCTCTACATAATCTGGGATATGCGAAAAATCAGCGTCGTGGCCGTAATCGCAAAGTGAGAAACCAATCGCTGGCAAGCCTTCTATCGCAGCTTCAATGGCAGCCGACATCGTACCGGAATATAAAACGCTGATACTGGAGTTAGAACCGTGGTTAATGCCGCTCACAACTAAATCCGGTGTGCGGTCTTTCAGTACATAATATTTTGCCAGTTTCACACAGTCGGCAGGTGTGCCGGAGCATTCGTAGGCTTCCACACCCAGGTCAGCAAAAGCAATGGATTTATCGAGGCGCAGCGTATTGCCGATGGTAATGGCGTGCCCCATTCCCGACTGCGGACTATCCGGCGCTACAACTACAACTTCTCCTATGCGCATGGCCACTTCTACCAGCATGCGTATGCCGGGAGCCGTTATGCCGTCGTCGTTCGAAACTAAGATCAATGGTTTTGCCATTCTATTATTTTTATGTGAGGGATAATAAAATAAACGAATAAAGATTTCGTGCTAAGATACGACAACCTGCCACTGCACATCAAGGTTTAACCTTAAAATAAAAAGATGAAAACCATAACATGCTCAAGAACATAGGCTACGCTATTTTGCTGGGTGTGGGCATGGCCGCCTGCCTTTCCGAAAGCGAATCAGAAAATACCACAGCCACCACCCCACAACCAGAAGAAATGGTGGCCGAAGAAAGTATAAAACCTGAGCCAGATCCTTTGGAATTTATACTGGCAAAAGGCCGCGCCGGAAGTATAAAAATCGGGAGGCCCGTTACCGAAATCCGTAGCAATATTCCGGCAGGTTTTACCATAAAAGATACCGTTCTGCTACAGGAAGGCACGGAAGCCACTGCCTATGTACTCCGCCCTGAAACCGAAAGCAAAGGCATTGTAATAGAACAAACCTGCGAACCGGATTGCAAGGTATGGCGCATTGCAGTTAATAGTCCGGCTTACAAAACAGCAGCCGGCATTGGCATTGGCTCCAAGTATGGCGAGGTGCAGGCCCGCTACCCGATCAGTTTTGTTGGCTTGGGCGAGGGCATTTTTGTAGCAGTTTCGGAAGAGGCCGGCTTTTCGTTTATACTTGATACCGCGCAACTACCCAAGCATAGGTTACACAAGTTAAAGCCTGCCGATGTACCAGCCAATACCCTTGTAGAAGGCATTTTGGTATATTAACATTTTGTGATATTGCAACAAAACAGTATACTTGCTTTTATGATGATAATCAGACATCGCTACGCTGCCAAAAACACAGGTTTATTGCTGTTACGGGTTGGCATTGGCTTTATGTTTATACTACATGGCTGGCCCAAAATGATGGGCGGTGCACCGCGTTGGGAAATGATCGGGCAAAGCATGGAATTGTTCGGGGTCGGGTTTGCACCTATGTTCTGGGGCTTTATGGCTGCTTTTGCTGAGACGGTGGGTGGCTTGCTGCTGATGCTGGGTTTGCTTTTCAGGCCGGCCTGTTTCTTACTTTTTATAACGATGCTGGTGGCTGCGGCAAAACACGCTTTTGGCGGCGATGGGTTTGGCGGCTATTCGCATGCCCTGGAAGCGGCGATTGTGTTTTTCTCGCTGCTCTTTATCGGCCCCGGCAAGTATAGCCTGGATTATAATTTTTTCCGGAGCGAAAAAGACCGCAACAAGTACAGATAACTATTTCTGAAAGTATAAACAGAAGCCCGGGCTGCAAGGTCCGGGCTTTTTGATTGGCAACAATTCTACTTAAGTCGCGATTAACCCACCCCAATCCCCAATGCCATCAACTTAGGGATTTTATGCGCCGTTGTTGCGTCTTCTGACCAACAACTTGCTTTGTCTCTTCCGGATTTGCTAATCGCCCTCGCTTGCGTCCCGCGAGTGTAAGCTACCATCGGCCTCTGGCTGCTTTAGCTGCATGTTTATCACAAACGTGGCGGGACGCCACAGGTAACGCACACTCGCGGGACGCAAGCGAGGGTGGAAAGGCCATTCTATACTATATTATATCGGATTTATACTTTGAAACTGCCTCGTGTTCTGAATAATATAACCTGAACCTGTCGTTGTTGGTGTTATATCCGACAACTATACTTCACCCTTCTATGCTTGCTGGTGAAAACACACAGCAAGGGCAAGTTTATACTTTAAAAACCTGTTTTTAATGCTACGTTTTGCTGCAGTTTTACTTTTCTGGCTATAAATCCTTATTATTACAGCTACATCACCACGCAACTTATTATGCTGAAAACACTGCTTCTGGCCTCTCTCCTCTTTACGGGTGCGCCTGATAAAACAGACCTTAAAACACCCTACGAAAAAGGAAACGGCAACCAGACCGCCACTTACGAAGAAGCCATCAACTGGTACAAAAGCTTCGACAAGGCTTACGACGAAGTAAAAATGGTACCTTACGGTTACACCGATTCGGGGCGCTTGCTGCACCTGGTTATTGTTTCCACGGATAAGGATTTCGACCCGGCATCCATCAAAACAAAAAACAAACGCGTACTACTGATCCAGAACGGCATCCACCCTGGCGAGCCCGAAGGCATTGACGCGACCATGATGCTTGCCCGCGATTACCTGCAGGATAAAAACAAGCGCAAACAACTCGATAATGTGGTGCTGGCTATTATTCCGGTATACAACATTGGCGGCGCGCTAAACCGAAACAGCCACACACGTACCAACCAGAACGGGCCCGAAACATACGGTTTCCGGGGCAATGCCCGCAACCTCGACCTGAACCGCGATTACATAAAAACCGACTCGCGCAACGCCAAACTGTTCCACCTTATTTTCAGAGATTGGGACCCGGATGTGTTCATGGATAACCATACGTCGAACGGAGCTGATTACCAGCACGTGATGACATTGATTGCCACGCAGCACAACAAACTGAACCCGACACTGGCCAAGTACCTGACCGGCAAAATGGTGCCCACACTGTATAAAGGCATGCAGCAGGCCAAATTCCCGATGGTGCCCTACATGAACACTATTGCCGAAACGCCCGACAAAGGCATTGAAGGGTTTATGGAATCGCCGCGCTATGCAACGGGCTACACGGCCCTTTACAATACCATCGGTTTTGTGCCGGAAACGCACATGCTCAAGCCCTTCGACCAGCGCGTGCAGGCTACCTATAAGCTGATGGAAAACATGATCGAAACGGTTCACCGTGATGCCGACGAAATTGGCAGACTGCGCGCGCAGGCCAAAAAGGAAACCTTGCAGCAACAGGATTTCCACCTCAACTGGAAACTCGATACGACCAAAGTTGATAAAATTCCTTTCCTGGGATATGCGGCCAAGTATAAAACCAGCGAAGTAAGCGGCACCGAGCGTTTATACTATGATCGTAAAGCGCCTTACAGCAAAAACATCAATTACTACAACTCCTTCAACCCTACCACTACCGTACAAAAACCGGTTGCCTACATTATTCCGTACGCCTGGCACGAAGTGATCGATCGCCTGAAAACAAATAAAGTAGAAATGCAGCAACTGATCCGCGACACCACCGTGACGGTTGATACGTACTACATTACCGACTATAAAACCAGTCCGCGCGCGTACGAAGGCCACTACATTCATTCGGATATCAAAGTGGAAAAGCGAAGTATGGCACGCCAGTTTTTAAAAGGCGATTACGTGGTATACCTGAACCAGGAGGCTAACCGCTTTTTAGTGGAAACACTTGAGCCGCAGGCTATCGACTCCTACTTCGCCTGGAACTTCTTCGACTCTATTCTGATGCAGAAAGAGTATTTTTCGAGTTATGTATTCGAAGACCTGGCAGCCGACATTCTGAAGCAAAACCCGGAGCTGCGCGAGCAACTGGAGGCCCGTAAAAAAGCAGAACCAGAATTTGCCAAGAACGGCCGCGCCCAACTCGATTTTGTTTACCGCAACTCGCCGCACTACGAACCAACTCATAACATGTACCCGGTTGGCAGACTGATGCAAAATGTAAAGCTGCCGCTGTAAGTCTTAAGTTATTAAAAGTATAAATGCCACTAAATCAGGTGGCATTTATACTTTATGTACAGGTATTAAAAGCCTCACAAAAAAATTCCTGAAACTTATTAATAGCGTAAGCAGTTATTGTTTATATTTGCATGTACATACATTAATTGTATAGGTAACAACAATTATCCCTAAAATATGAGCCTTTTAGAAAATTTAAACTGGAGATACGCCACCAAACGCATGACTGGCGAACAAGTACCACAGGAAAAAGTAGACTACATTCTGGAAGCAACCCGTTTGTCGGCTTCTTCGATGGGGCTGCAGCCTTATACTATTTTAGTAGTAGAGGATATTGAACTGCGCAAGCAGATTCAGAAAGTAGCTTATAACCAACCGCAAATTGTGGAAGCATCGCACCTGCTTATTTTTGCAGCCTGGGATGATGTGACCGAAGCGCAGGTGGATGCTTATATGCAGAATATTGCAACTGTACGTGGCGTTCCGGTAGAGACGTTGGCTGATTTTAAAGGCAGTTTAATGGGCTCTGTGGTGAGCCGTACGCAGGAGCAAAAGTATGAATGGGCAGCCCGCCAGGCCTATATCGCTTTGGGTACTGCCCTTGCCGCAGCCGCCGAACAAGGTGTGGATGCTACGCCTATGGAAGGCTTTGATCCGGCTGGTGTAGATGAGCTGCTTAACCTGAAAGAAAAAGGCTTAAGAAGTGTAACAATGATGCCGCTGGGTTACCGCAATACCGAAACTGATTTCCTGGCAACTGCTAAAAAAGTACGACGCAACAAGGAAGAGCTTTTCTTAACCATTGCCTAAGTATAACTTAAGCTAAACCAGAAAAGCCACTGCCATTGCAGTGGCTTTTCTGGTTTATGGAAGTATGGGTTGCTTAGTTTGGATGATGTGCCTGTATTTAAAGGCAATTTTATATTTTAGTTAGTTTCTGAGCATATTTTTCAGTCTCAAATAGTATTCATAATCAGTCGATTTACCTGCTTTGTTTAGTAAACTTATAAGTGGTTCATAGTAACCGGTATGGAAAGGCTGAAGATTAAAAAGTTCAGTCATCGGAATTATTGCTTCTGTATAAGCTTCTTTCTGAACCAACTCATTTACTTTCATTGCAAGTGCACCTTCTTTTTTCTCATATAATTGCTGAAATGCTCCAGAGGCACCAACAGCAGTAATCACCACTACATCCTGAAAAAAAGAAGGCATCTTCTCAGTTGATAAATCATACCCTGCTTCATGTAAGTTAAACTGGATAGGAATTACAGCGTAAAAATGTTCTGCAGAATCATTGGTTACTTTCCACTTGCCTTTAGTCGTTTTGGCAACCCGGTTAAATTCATTTACAAAAA
This sequence comes from Pontibacter arcticus, assembly GCF_003284895.1. Classification (GTDB taxonomy): domain Bacteria; phylum Bacteroidota; class Bacteroidia; order Cytophagales; family Hymenobacteraceae; genus Pontibacter; species Pontibacter arcticus. Next base: position 506,173 of record NZ_QMDV01000003.1, on the reverse strand, counting down.
CTTCATCTGCCTTGTTTAAGGCGCCTGTTTCAATAATATCACCACTCCTGGAGATTTTTAACACACCTATTATTGTACTTATTTTTTTAGCCGAAAAAGCTGCCTTTGGGTATCTTACATTCTTTGAAAAAACTTCAATTAATTCATTTTTACTACCAGTATAACTTGCCGCATTATGAAGTGAATTTAAGTCTTGGAGACTGATTTGAGCAAAGCAAGTATTGAAAAATAATGTTAGTGTAAAAATCAGAAAGCAAGTTTTTAAATTCATTAGCATATTTTGATTTGGCTGATTTAGTAAAATTATTAAACTTCTTAACAACTACACTTTCATACTTCAACTTTCCTTCACAAACACATAACAGCCAATTTTATCGGGATGATCCTGCACTCTATCTTCGGGTTTATACTTGCGCAGCATCCAGAGTATCAGTAAGTCGCCGCCTGCTGCAAACGAGAAAAACAAGCCTAACAGCAAAAGTATAATATTTCCGAAAGCAAGCCCCAGCAGCGCTGGCAGCAAACCCATTATCAGGCCGGGCATAGCGCCGCCTAGCATGTAGGCCCGCAGAGGCAGCATTTCTTTGCAATGGCAATAGGGCGTCAGCAGTTTCCAGTGGATGCCGTAGGAAATAGATTTTAGCCCGTTTTTGCAGAACGCCGCCCAGGTTAAACCATGTAATAATTCATGTAGTATCACCCCGAAAACAAGCACACCAACCAGCACAACCGGCGAAAATAAAAGCAGTGTTTTATAAAGTTTTACGGCCGCTTTCAGGTTATCCAACGCAAATTGCTCCTGCCACAAAATAAGATAAGGCGGCACATAAAGTATAAAAATAGGCACCAGAAAAAGTATGGCATACACATTAGCTCTGGCAGCGCTCATGGTTTCTTCTACTTGTTGGTAGCGTGGTTCTGGCATAAAAGCTAACTAAATGTGGTTGAATAAATATACCCGTTTAAACATTATACTTTATATTTGAAGTATGGTAAAGTTTAATAGCATGCGTTTTTTCGTACTTTTAACGACGATTTTTTTACATTCTATTGCATTTTCGGGCCAGGGCCAGGTTCAGGCACAAGCACCGGCCAAACGTCTCCAGGATTATAACCGAAATGTGTGGCTTGCTTACAACGGCGACCATAAAATTACAAGTAAATGGGGGCTCCATACCGAGGTTCAGTACCGCCGCGCTGATTTTCTGAAGAACCCAATGCAGCTTTTAGTTCGGAACGGCATCAATTATTTTCTGACGGATAATGCAATGCTGACCGCAGGCTATGTATATGCCAAAACGCATCCGTTCGGCGATTATCCTGCAGCAGCCATTACCCACGAAAACCGGCTTTACCAGCAGCTGCAGTTAAAAAACAGTCTCTCAATATTTGAGCTTACTCACCGCTACCGCCAGGAGCAACGCTGGGTAAAACCAGAAGGCGGGCAAAAACATACTTATACTAACCGCTCGCGTTACATGGTGCGGGCTACTTTGCCGCTTTCTGCTGCCGAAAACACCACACAGGCCTACCCTTACCTTACTGCCTCCAACGAAATCTTTGTAAACTTCGGGGAAAACGTACAGCAAAACATTTTCGACCAGAACAGGCTTGCATTTGCCTTTGGGTACCGGTTCAGTAAAGCCGCTACAGCTGAAGTAGGCTACATGCACCAGATTGTGCAACGGGCGAACGGCCTGGTGTTTGAGCGCAACCACTTACTGCAAGCTGGCTTTACTTATAACTTTGATTTCACGAAGAATAACACAGCACAGTAGCATATCACAAACAGCCAGGATTTTATACTTCGTAAGTTGGCATTGTATAATGGTTTCCACAATGCTCAGTATGAATGTGGGTTTTCCCGCTTATACTTTGTCCTTGCGCTTTAGCTTCATCGGCTTTAAATAAAAAAGCTATATTTGCTTAGGCTGAGTCAAGAAGAACAAGCTGGCCAGAGTAACTTTATACTTTGATCAAACGGTTTACTTCGTCCATAACTTTTTAACACAAACATCTGTGGCAATTGTATTAGATATACAGCACCTTTCTAAAAAGTATGGCAGCCTGCAGGCAGTTGATAACCTGACGCTGCAAGTAGAGGCCGGTAGTATATATGGCCTGCTTGGCCCGAACGGAAGCGGCAAAACTACTACGCTGGGTATGGTGCTGGATGTGATAAACCCAAGCAGTGGCAGCTTTACCTGGTTCGGAAAACCGGTTAGCCGCGACACAAAACGCCGTATTGGTGCCCTGCTCGAAACCCCGAACTTTTACCCCTACCTTTCGGCCAGCCAGAACCTGCGATTGTATGCTTCCATCAAAGGCGCTGACCCAGCCAGTATAAACGAAATGCTGGATCTGGTAGGCTTGGGCACACGCAGCCATTCTGCATTCAGTGGTTTTTCGCTGGGCATGAAACAACGGCTCGCACTGGCTGCTGCTATGCTCGCAAACCCCGAAGTTTTGGTACTGGATGAACCCACTAACGGCCTCGACCCGCAGGGAATTGCCGAAGTGCGCGACCTTATACTTCGGATAGCGGCACAGGGCAAAACTATTATACTGGCTAGTCATTTACTGGATGAGGTCGAGAAAGTATGCACGCACGTAGCGGTACTGCAAGCCGGTAAGTTAAAAGTAAACGGGCCTGTTACCAACATTCTGGCAAAAACCGAACAGGTGCTTATTAGCACTGATGAGGCTGGCCGCGCCCTGCAGTTGCTCGAACATTTGCCCTACGTAACCAGCTTTGCTTCCGAAAAAGAGTGCATTGCCGTTACGTTGCAAGAGAATTACACCAGCGCCGACCTGAACCGCGATATGTTTGCCCAGCAAATTGTGCTTTCGCAGTTGGTGGTGCGCCGCAAGAGCCTCGAAGCGCAATTCCTAGAAATCACAAAAAACAACGCCTGATGAACTTACTCCGGATTGAGCTCCGAAAAATACTCCCTTACCGCACGGCCTGGGTTATACTTGGTATTTTTACCGGCTTGCTTTTACTGGTACTTTATGCGGCCAGCAATTTTAGTATAAACGGATCTGCCATCGGCTCCGATGTGTACCGTTTCCCCAACATCTGGCAAACTATTACTTATGTAGCATCTTACTTCAATTTGCTGCTGGGTATATTGATCATCGTGCTTATTACAGATGAATATACGTTCCGGACTTTGCGGCAACAGGTTATCAGCGGTCTTTCGCGGGCAGATCTGGTATTGGCAAAATTCTACGTGGTACTTGGGTTAGCGGCAATCAGTACGTTATACTTGCTGGCGTTGGGTTTATACTTTGGATTGCTATACAGCAGCGTTAAAACCGGCGAAGCCATACTGGGGCAGATTGATTTTCTGAGCTATTATTTTGTGCAGGCCACGGGTTATATGGCACTGGCTATGCTTTCGGGTTTCCTGATCAGGAAAAGCGGGCTGGCTATTATTGCCTTTATCGCGTACGCAAAAATTGTAGAGCCGCTCATACATTACAGTTTGCCCGATGAGGTTGATAAATATTTCCCGATGAAGGTGTTGGGAAGTTTATCGCCGATGCCCGGCCAGAAACTGATTGACCAGCTTACATCACCCACCGAGTTGCTTTCGCCGATCTGGGCTACGCTTCCGGCTATAGGTTATATCGGGCTTTTTCTGCTGCTTTCGTATGCTATTCTGAAGCTACGTGACCTTTAGAATGAAGTGAATTGAAATAGTTAACAATTCTTACCACTTCGTTAGGGCGGTCGTATTGCAGGTTATTTTTTTTAGCGAAGGCTTTTACCTGCCCGGCCTTTTTCCCGAAAAGCTCTTGCAGGTCTTTGCGCAGATTCCGGAGTTCCAAAATATCGCCGTCCGGTAGCAGGGCATAGTAGAGTTCCCTTACTTCATCCATCCACATGTTATTGGGCAAGCCATAATAGTTAGGGTGATAATAGGCATAGCGGCCTGAATAATAGTTGTTCATATCGCGCTTTACATAGTTTTCCCGCATCACTAAGGTAACAGGGCCATTGTTTAACTGCTCAAAAAAAGTAGGCTTTTTAAAATCGGAATTAGGTTTGCCCAGGTCCCAGGGCAGCGACACAAAAGTATATTGAAAGCCTTCAGGCATACTTTTTAAAATGAAGTGTGAAACTGTAACCGGCGTATAAGTGCTCATACTTCCATCAGCATGATGCACGTTTAACACTTCCTGGGTGCGGTAAAAGGTAACTGGCCCTTTAACCGTATCGCCTGAAAGTAAAAACACAGTTCCTTCCGCCCACTCCTGCACATCAATTTCTGTTCGGGCCTGCGCACTTGTTTTATAAATACTGCATGTGAGCAAAAGCATCAGACACATTCCCAGCAACTTCCACCTTCTGTTAATATCCATAAATTAGCCCCACTTTATAAGTTGCAAACCCTATACTTATATACTCACAACACAAATATTATACTTATAATACGATAAAATATAAAATAAAGTAGCTACTATTTATACTTGTACTATCATAAAAAAAGCCCGAAACAGCTTGATCGCTGCCCCGGGCTTTTTGAGAAAATTTTTAACTGAATTACTCGGCTCTCATGTCTCCCAAAATCTGGTGTCCGAGCTTATCGCGCTTCGTGGTCAGGTACTTCTGGTTATGCTCGTTTGGGTTGATCTCGATCGGAACACGTTCCACTACTTCCAGGCCATAGCCCATCAGGCCGGAACGTTTTTTCGGGTTGTTCGAGATCAGTCGCATTTTATTTACGCCAAGGTCACGCAGAATCTGGGCACCAACGCCATAATCGCGCTCATCCATACCAAAACCAAGTTCCAGGTTCGCTTCTACGGTATCCATACCCTGCTCCTGCAACTTGTAGGCTTTCAGTTTATTGATGAGGCCGATGCCACGCCCTTCCTGGTTCATGTATACGATGACGCCTTTGCCTTCCTGCTCGATCATCTGCATGGCACCGTGTAATTGTGGTCCGCAATCGCAACGGCAGGATCCGAAGATATCACCTGTTACGCATGAAGAATGTACGCGTACCAGAACCGGTTCTCCTGGCTCCCAGGTGCCTTTTACCAGTGCTAAATGCTTGGCGCCGTTGCTGCGCTGCGTAAAGGCATACAAATCAAAAACGCCAAAATCGGTTGGTAACTGCACGGCAATTTCACGCTCGATCAGGCTTTCTTTCTGCAAACGGTACGCGATCAGGTCTTTAATTGAGATCAGCTTCAGATCGAAACGCTCGGCTACTTTAAACAGGTCCGGCAGGCGGGCCATGGTACCATCTTCGTTCATGATCTCAACCAGCACGCCGGCCGGAGCAAGTCCAGCTAATTGTGCTAAGTCTACAGCTGCTTCGGTGTGGCCGGCTCTACGTAAAACGCCTTCTTTCTTCGCTTTAAGCGGGAAGATATGGCCCGGCTTGCCTAGTGAGTGCGGATCTGTGTTGGGATCAACCAACGCCTGTATTGTTTTAGAACGGTCCGAAGCAGAAATACCGGTGGTACAACCGTGCCCGATCAGGTCAACAGAAACTGTGAAAGGCGTGGCATGCAGGGCTGTATTTCGCCCTACCATCAGTTCGAGGCCAAGCTCATCGCAGCGCTCCTCTGTAAGCGGCGTGCAAATCAGGCCACGGCCGTGTGTAGCCATAAAGTTGACGATCTCGGGTGTGATCATTTCGGCAGCACAAACAAAGTCGCCTTCATTTTCGCGGTCGTCATCGTCTACCACTATAATTACTTTTCCTTCTCGTATCGCTTCAATCGCTGATTCGATAGAATCTAACGGTCTGGCATTTTCAGTTGTATTGGTTTCCATACAAGTATAATTAAGCCTGTGCGGTTTCAGCAACGCACACAGGCAAATGTGCTTTTTTCTAAATTGCCACAAAATTACAAAGATTCCGGCGCATTGCCGCTTTATTTGGCTAACAGTTTATGTGAGGAAGCGTTATAGGGGGATTGAAGAATAACGCAGGAAGACAAATAACTTAATACAAGCACAAATTATATACAGCATTATACTTTAAAAATTAGTGCTGAAGTATAAATTACCTGTTCACGACAATGCCCAGCATATTGCCCAGCTCTTTGTAATAAGTATTTAAAGCGAGAATGGTATTGAGCACACGGTCTACTTCAGCCGGGTCTGATACAAGGCGTAGTTTTTCGCGTTCGGCTTTAAGTAAAATATCTGCATTGCGCCATTTTAACCGCAGCACAGCGCGTTCTGCCCCGTAAGGCAACAAATCGGTTTCCCTAGGTACAAAAATTTCGTGGGTTTCCCAGTTGTGGCTGAGCTCGTAGGGTTCCGAAAGCAGCGAAATTGCTTCGGTTCTGATCTCTTCCTTCGGGTAGTTGATAAAATCATCGGCAACCGGCAGCACACCTTGGCTCAGCTTCTGTTTTACGAACTCGATTATCTGGATATAAAGCGGCGTTACAAACTCAATATCATCAAGTTCCTGCAACATGTATTGGCTGGTCGTGATGCCTTCATCCAACAGAGAATCCGGGTAATGCAGCAGCATCCGTACAATTTCGCGTTCGTAGCGCTTTAAAAGATCGTTGTCCGTTACCGGTTTGTCGGGAGCAGGTGCAGGTTCCGAGGTAGCAGCTGCATCTGTTGCAGGACTGCCGGTACGGGTGGGCTGGCGCTCCTGCAGCTGCATTTTGTTGTACTCTGAAATAAGTACCTGCTCGTCAATATCAAAAATAAGGCTGCAGCTTCTAAAGAATACCGTACGCTTGATTGAGTCCGGAATTTTAGAGATAGAGGTAACGATTTCGCGGATAGCCTCGGCTTTTTTGACCGGGTTGTGCTTGGTTTCGGAGGCGTAAAGGCTGGTTTTGAAAGAAATAAAGTCCTGGGCCTGCTCCTGTACATACTTTTTAAAAGCTGTATCGCCAACTTTGTGGATGTAGGAGTCCGGATCTTCGCCTTCCGGAAACGTAACCACATTCACGTTCAGGCCATTTTCCAGGATCAGGTCGATGCCGCGCAAGGAGGCTTTTATACCTGCTGCATCGCCGTCGTATAGTACCGTAATATTCTGGGTATAACGCGAAATCAGCTTGATCTGCCCTTCGGTAAGCGAGGTACCCGACGAAGAAACTACGTTCTCGATGCCGCCCTGATGCAGGGAAAGTACATCCAGATACCCTTCCACCATATAACACATATCCTGCATCCGGATGGCCTGCCTAGCCTGAAAAAGGCCGTAGAGTACGCTGCTTTTGTGGTAAATATCCGACTCGGGGGAGTTCAGGTATTTCGGGCTTTTCTTGTCGTTTGATTTTAGTGTACGCGCTCCGAAGCCTACCACGCGCCCCGACAGGTTGTGGATCGGAAACATGACACGTGCCCGGAAACGGTCATACTTTTTGCCGTCTTCTTTGGCTATGGTAAGACCCGTTGCCTCCAGGAACTTCTGCTGATAGCCTGCTTTAAGCGCTATATCTGTCAGGTCGGTCCATTCATCGAGGCTATAGCCCAACTCAAATTTCTGTATGGTTTGCGCACTCAGGCCGCGTTGTTTTAAGTAGGATTGCCCGATGTTGCCCTGCTCGTGGTGCAGCAAGCGGTTATGAAAATGCTTGCTCGCAAAATCAGAAACAATGTATAAACTGTCGCGCTCGCTTTGCTGCTGGGTATACTCTGCCGTCGGTTTTTCTTCCGGAATCTCGATGCCATACTTTTTGGCCAGGTATTTTAAGGCCTCCGGAAAGCTGGTACCCTCCACATCCATGATAAACTGCACCGAGTTACCAGCTTTGCCACAACCAAAACACTTATAAATACCTTTGGCCGGAGAAACCGAGAAGGAAGGTGATTTTTCGTGATGGAATGGGCAGCAGGCCCACATGTTCTGTCCCTTTTTCTTCAAAGACACAAAATCGCCTACCACTTCCGTAATATCGGCCTGGGCAAGTATCTGGTCAACGGTTTCTTTGGGGATAAGGGACATGGCGCTAAACGTAAGGGGCTACAAAGATAAGTGTAATTGCTGATTGTTTGCTGTACGAAAACAGCTCATACTTTTATACTTGCTTAATTTATAACCTGCTATTGTGTTACCTTATACTAAACAAACTTAAAGTTATACTTGCTTGTTTAACCATCAAAGGCGGCGGCCTTCTGAGATAAGAAATTTTTTGTTCGTATCTTTGCTCCGCGATTCGCATTATACTTATGGCAATTACAAGAGAAAATATACTGAAAGCCCTCAGCTATGTAGAGGAGCCGGACCTTGGCAAAGATCTGGTAACGCTTAATATGATCGAGGATGTACAGGTGGATGGTAAAAATGTAAGCTTTACCGTTATCCTGACCACACCAGCATGCCCGCTTAAAGACCTTATCCGCAACGCCTGCATTACGGCCATCCATACCATGGTTGATAAAGAAGCTGACGTTACCGTGAACATGACTTCGCGCGTAACATCGGGCCGTGGCGATAATTCGGGTGTGGTAAACGGTGTTAAAAATATTCTGGCTATCGCTTCCGGCAAAGGTGGCGTGGGCAAATCTACGGTTACGGCTAACTTGGCGGTTGCACTGGCACAAACAGGCGCGCGCGTCGGGTTAATTGATGCTGATATTTCAGGGCCATCTATGCCTACCATGTTTGGCGTAGAGCAGGAAAGACCGGGCATGGTGCAAGGCGACCACGGCAAAAACTACATTGTACCGGTAGAGAAGTATGGTGTTAAAATGATGTCGATCGGCTTCCTTACCCCTCCGGATGGCGCTGTGATCTGGCGTGGCCCGATGGCCAGTTCAGCTTTACGCCAGTTTATTTCGGATGTGGATTGGGGCGAACTGGATTACCTGCTCCTGGATTTACCTCCCGGAACATCAGACATACATTTAACCATGGTACAATCGTTGCCGGTTACGGGTGCCGTTATTGTTACGACGCCACAAAAAGTAGCTTTGGCCGATGCCATGAAAGGCCTGCAAATGTTCCGTCAGCCACAGATTAACGTACCTGTTTTAGGCGTTGTCGAAAATATGGCGTATTTTACTCCTGCTGAGCTTCCGGATAACAAGTATTATATTTTCGGGGAAGGTGGCGGTATAGCCCTGGCAGAGAAGTATGAAGTGCCGTTTTTAGGCCAGGTACCTTTGGTGCAAAGTATACGCGAAAGCGGTGATGCCGGCAGCCCGGTTATTTTACAGAACGATTCTCCGGCGGGGCGTGTTTTCAAAGAACTGGCACAAGCTGTGGCGCAACAGGTTTCTGTGCGCAACGCCACTATCGCCAAAACGCAACCCGTAGAAATTAAAAGCTAGAAACAAATGACGACAGTTACGAACATCGATCCACAATTTCTGTTACGCATCGAAGGTGCCCTCGACCAGATCAGGCCTTACCTGGAGGCAGATGGCGGCAACGTTAAGGTACTGGAAGTAACAGACGATATGGTTTTGCGACTCGAGCTTTTAGGTGCTTGCGGTACGTGCCCCATGTCTGCCATGACGCTGAAGGCCGGTGTAGAACAATCTGTGCTGAAAGCTGTGCCCGAAATTAAAGCCGTTGAAGCGATCAATATGACGCCGTTGGCATAGCATCATACATTAAAGTATAAAAAAGGCGTTGGCTCATACTTGGGTTAACGCCTTTTCTGCATTTTATACTTTGCTATCATTTACCCCAAAGTATAAAATGATAGCAAACAGGATTTATACTTTGGAAGTATGGCCATACTTTTAATAGCTTCTCTCCTACTCATTCTACTTTATACTTTCCGAAGCTTTCTGAAAAGGCTATATTTGTGTAGCAAACCTTTTTCAGAGAACTATGATCAAAGCGAACGACCCCACCCTCCATTCCTGGATAGAAATAGATCCGCAAAGCGATTTCCCGATTCAGAACCTGCCTTTTGGTATTTTTCAGACCGAAAACAAAGACCCGCGCGTAGGTGTGGCCATCGGCGATTATGTACTGGATATGTGCGAATTAGGCCGGCGTAATTTCTTTGAGCTGATCGACCTGGACCCGAATATTTTTCACAGGCCGTACTTAAACGATTTTATCGCGCTGGGCAAACCGATCTGGCGTGCCGTACGCAACCGCGTTTCCGAACTGCTGCGCAACGACAATACCGAAATCAGCGGCAACAGCGAGTTGATCGATGTATGCCTGGTAAAAATGAGCGAAGCGCAGATGCTGATGCCGGTTAAAGTACAGAACTACACCGACTTTTATTCGAGCCTGGACCATGCCGTGAATATCGGCACCATGATCCGCGACCCGAAAAATGCACTTTCGCCTAACTGGAAACACATTCCGATCGGTTACCATGGGCGGGCATCTTCTATTGTTATTTCGGGTACGGATATCCGCAGACCAAACGGCCAGAGCAAAGCTGCTGATGCCGATGCACCTGTTTTTGGCCCGTGCCGCCTGCTGGATTTTGAATTGGAAGTTGCGTTCATCACTGGCAAAGAAACCAGGCTCGGCGAAAGTATAACTACAGACGAAGCCGAAGATTATATCTTTGGCTTAGTGCTGTTCAACGACTGGTCGGCGAGAGATCTGCAAACCTGGGAATATGTGCCGCTTGGGCCGTTCCTGGCGAAGAGTTTTGCCTCTTCCGTTTCGCCGTGGGTAGTTACGCTGGATGCGCTGGAACCCTTTAAAGTGAAAGGCCAGGTGCAGGATCCTAAACCGCTTCCATACTTAGAATACACAGGCAGCCACAACTATGATATTAACCTGGAAGTACTTTTGAAGCCGGAACAAGGCGAGCCACAAACCATCTGCAACTCCAATTACAAGTATATGTACTGGAACATGGTGCAGCAGCTAACTCACCAGAGCAGCAACGGTTGTAACATCCAAGTTGGTGATATGTATGCGTCAGGTACAATCAGTGGACCAGAGAAAGGCAGCTTTGGGTCTATGATGGAGCTTACTTGGCGCGGTACGGAGCCTATTACGTTAGCAGATGGCTCGGAGCGCAAATTTATAAACGACGATGATACCGTTATTATGCGTGGCCACGGCGAGCGCAACGGCATCCGGATTGGTTTTGGAGAAGTGAAAGGCAAAGTGCTGCCTGCACTTTAATTTTATACTTTCAACATAACAAAAAAGCCGGCAAGTATACTTGCCGGCTTTTTTGTTAGGAGGTAAATCCTTATTAATTCGCTACGGAATCAAGCTTCTCGAAGCGCGAGTTTTTGCTCAAGAACTCCGGTACGATCTTCTTCATTTTAGAAACGATTTTCAGGTCGTCGCCATTCTTGTTCAGGGCAACCAGTTCGTTAATATCAGATACAACCTGGTCGTAAGGGTACTGTCTTACTTTCGAAATTTTGATCTTGCTGTGGTGTGTCGGAATTGTTTTTTCTTCTTCGTTCAGCAGTTCTTCGTATAATTTCTCACCTGGTCTTAGGCCAGAGTATACAATCTCGATATCTACATCTGGCGTTAAGCCTGCCAGTTTTACCATCTTACGGGCCAGGTCTACAATCTTAACCGGCTCACCCATATCAAAAATAAAGATCTCGCCACCGTTACCCATCGTGCCTGCTTCCAGTACCAGTTGCACCGCTTCCGGTATTGTCATGAAATAACGTGTGATATCCGGGTGCGTTACGGTAATTGGTCCGCCTTTTTCAATCTGCGAACGGAATCTTGGAATAACAGAGCCATTAGAACCCAGCACGTTACCAAAGCGGGTAGTGATAAACTTGGTTTCTGGCAACAAACTCTGGCTAAGCGAATTGTTATTCAGATCAGCTGGGTTGATGGTGTTAAGCGATTGGATGTAAATCTCGGCGATACGCTTGGATGCCCCCATGATGTTGGTTGGGTTAACCGCTTTATCAGTTGAGATCATCACAAACTTCTCTACATCAAAACTCATCGACAGATCGGCCAGGTTTTTAGTACCTAATACGTTTGTCATGATGGCTTCGCACGGATTGTTTTCCATCATTGGTACGTGCTTGTAGGCAGCCGCGTGGTAAACAATCTGAGGCGAGTAAGACTTAAACATAGAGTACATTCTGTTAAAATTCTGAATGTCGCCTACGTAAAGCTTGATGTTTGCATCCGGGTATTCTTCTTCAATTTCCAGCTGTAATTCGTGTAACGGAGACTCTGCCTGGTCGCAGATAATCACCATCTCAGGGCCGTAACCTAATATCTGTCTTACAATCTCTGAACCAATAGAACCTGCACCACCTGTTACCAGCACACGCTTGCCAGAAATGTCATTTGATATTTTGCTGTTCTCGATCACAATCGGAGGTCTTTGCAGCAGATCTTCAATTTTAAGATCTTTGATCTGGTTCATGCGTAACTGCCCGGACATCCACTGGTCGGTTGGCGGAACAGTTAAAACCTTTATACCCAACTCTATACACTTCTCAATCACTTTCTTTTTAGCATCAGACTGTAAGTCTTCGCTCAGCACTACCAGTTTATCAATCTGCATTCTGGCTTGCAGGCTTTCGATCTTATTGGCTGCATATACCCTAACCTGGTCTATCTCTTTGTTTACCATGTTCAGGTTGGTATCCACAAAACCAGCGATAATGAACTTGCCCATTCCGCTTGTTTCAAGCGCTTGCTTTACCAGCATCGAGTAGCTATCAGAACCGTAAATCAATACAGTCTCTTTTACTTCGGTTGTGTTGTTACGCTTCAGGAAATAGAACAGGCTTTTAGCACCGATGCGTACCATCGTAAGCAAAGAGGCTGATATAAAGAAGTTCAGGATAAGAACAACATAGATATTAACAGACTCGATGTGGTAAACAGGCGATACCAGGAAACCAACCAGCGCACTGTAGAATAAGCTACATGCCAGTACAGCGGTAAATATTCTGTACACATCCTGTATACTAGAGTATCTGATCAGGCCAGTGTGCAGGCGCATCAGATAAAAAATAGTTACAGAAGAAAGACAGTATAAACCAATGTAGATAAAGAAGTGGCCACGCAGAATGGTTTCAAACTCGAATTGCTTTATTAACAAGAAGGATAGGATAAACGCCCAGCTGGAAATGATCTGGTCAATCAGCAGTATTATCCACTTAGGTAGAGATCTATTGAGTAAAAAAAGTTTCATGATTACATCGTAAATTTTGAGAGAGTCAGGTATGCAGTCTCTGTTTAGATAGTGGTCTTAACGGAGTTATCTGATAAATTGTTTGCAAAAATCTTGTTAATATTTTAAATTACTAATACTCACTATTTTACAATCAGATGCATGTTAATTTAGTGTTAAATTTCAGTGCAATTTTACCCACTTCCTTCCGTTTCCTTTACTAATTCCATTCTAATTTTATACTTACCATAAATGTAATCAAATCTACTATTTGATTATTTCAAAAAAACATAGTCAGCTCTTTCTTAAGTTTTTATATTATGCATAGAAATTATATATATTAAACCAACTATATATTAAATAAGTATTGAATTCGTTATAGTTTATTTAAAAAGGCCGTTTCTCTATAGAAGCACAATTTTTTTTATCAGAAAAACCCCTTTCTATGATGCAAAATTTCAACGCTGCTTTGCGTTGCTAACCAGCCTGAAAGGGGACAAAAAAAGAGGCTTTATATGCTACTTTTATGCGTTAATTCTCATACGATATTATAAAGCAAAAGCCCGTATGGCAAACGCTAATTTTAGCGCTTACCATACGGGCTTTTATGGTCTGTTATAAAGTATTAAACTACCGGATCGGCACTTACTTTAAAACATTCTTGAATATGAGTTGCTACTTTGTGGAGTTCATCCTCTGTTAAGTTAGAACCTGATGGCAGGCAAAGCCCTTTCTCGAATAGTTTTTCGCTTGTTCCGTCGCCGTAATAGGGTGCGTTTGCAAATACAGGCTGCAGGTGCATCGGTTTCCAGAGCGGCCGGCATTCGATGTTCTCTTTTTCAAGGGCCAGGCGTATACTTTCGCGGCTTACGCCGTTTGTTTCCTCTACCAGAACTGTCGATAACCACCTGTTGGAATAATAAGCTTCAGAAGGCTCATCAGCAAAAGAGATATCTGTGTTGGCAGCAAAGGCCTTTTTATAAAAATCGAAATTAGCGCGGCGTTTTTCCACACGGTCTTTTAGCACTTCCATCTGGCCACGGCCTATACCGGCACAAATATTACTCATGCGGTAGTTGTAGCCGATTTCGGAGTGCTGGTAATGCGGCGCGTTATCGCGGGCCTGCGTAGCCAGGAAACGTGCTTTTTTGATCCATGCTTCGTTAGCCGAAACCAATGCGCCACCACCTGAGGTGGTAATGATCTTATTTCCGTTAAACGAAAGTATGGCCATATCTCCGAATGTCCCCAGGGCCTGGCCTTTATAAGTAGAGCCAAGCGCTTCGGCGGCATCTTCCACCACAGGGATCTCATAGCGTTTCGCAATTTCCATGATGCGGTCCATCTCGGCAGGCATGCCATATAAGTGCACCACAATAATTGCTTTCGGCTTTTTACCATTGCTGATACGGTCCTGGATGGCTACCTCCAGCAACTCCGGCGACATGTTCCAGGTGCGGTCTTCACTATCAACAAAAACAGGCAATGCGCCCTGGTACGCAATCGGGTTGGCCGAAGCAGAAAAGGTCATGGACTGGCAGATTACTTCGTCACCTGCTTTCACACCAAGTATGATCAAAGCCAGATGCAAGGCAGCTGTGCCAGAACTTAGCGCTGCAACGTGTACCTCATTTCCCAGAAAAGTTTCAAGGTCTTTTTCGAAGCCGTCTACATTCGGGCCTAGCGGCGCGATCCAGTTGGTATCAAATGCTTCTTTTACGAAGTTAAACTCGTTGTTCCCCATGTGCGGAGACGAGAGCCATATTTTTGAATTCATCTTGGTTAGTTTTTATAATTCTACCTGGGTTACCTACAACTGTAGAGTAATCAGGAACATCTTTTACGATTACGGAGCCCGCTCCTATTTTGCACCACTTCCCTATTTTGATATTCGGGATAACTACTGCACCGGCTCCTATTTGGGTACCTTCTCCCACGTGCACGCCTCCACAAAGTATAGATCCCGGCGATATATGGGTATAATCCCCTACAACACTATCATGGCAGATCAGGGCGCGCATCCCAACAATAACATGCTTGCCCACTTTAGCATAAGCCTGAATGAAAGCTCCGTTCGATATAACAGAACCTTCTTTTTTAACTTCGGCATTCGGCGATATAAAAACCGACTGATGGATAGCCGAGCCAAAAGTTACCGGCAGTTGCTGCGCCAGGGTAGCACGGGTGCGGTTATCGCCGATACTTATAATTACGGGCTCGTTCAGTTCCTGCCCTTCGTACTTTCCTAAAACTTTGATACTTCCTACCTCCTTGAGATCAGGGTTATCGTCGAACACTCCTGAAACTTGTATAGCTTCACTTTCCAGAATATCGATCACAACTTTTGCATGCCCACTGGCGCCGTATAAGTACATAACTATAAGTTTTTATAATGATGAGTTAATATTTTTGAGCAACACGTACCGGTTTGGATTCCACTTTTCGGGCTACCTGGTTCAGGCCTTGCTTTGCTGCTGATAGCCAGTGTATGTTACACTGTTTATGCTTTGTTATTAACTAAACTAACCTTACCACAAGTATGCCCAGTCAGATTAGTAATTTTATACTTCTATCCTCTGAACGGAGGCATGGTAACGTTCTCACTCATGTTTATACCTTCCGGGCGTATGACTTTCAGGACCGTTTTATATAAGATCTTTATATCGAGCCAGAAAGATTGGTTATCTACGTACCACACATCATACTCAAATTTCTTATCCCAACTGATGGCATTCCGTCCGTTTACCTGTGCCCAGCCTGTTATGCCGGGACGCACTTCGTGGCGGCGCGCCTGTACTTCGTTGTAAAGCGGCAGGTACTGTACCAGCAAAGGCCTCGGCCCTACCAGGCTCATATCGCCTTTCAGTACATTCAGCAATTGTGGTATTTCGTCGAGTGATGTTTTACGGATAAAATTACCAATAGGCGTGATCCGCATTTCGTTTGGCAAGAGCTGGCCGTTTTCGTCTGTCAGATCGTTCATGGTTTTAAATTTTATCACCCTGAAGATTCTTCCGCCTTTGCCAGGACGCGGCTGAAAGAAAAATGGCTTGCCCTGATTTGCAAAGTATAAAAACAAGGTTAAAATCAGAAAAACGGGCGAAAATAGGATAAAAGCTCCTAAAGCAAGCACGAAATCAATAAACCGCTTCAACAGATTTTTGTACATTTCTATTTTCTATTACTTTAACGAACTGCTTACAAAGTATAGTTTTGTCATATACCTCTTCGGCTAACTTTCTGGAATTTTTTGACATTTCTTTTACCCATTCCGGATTTACGGACAGGTTAACCAGCGCTTCGGCAAGTTCCTGAGGTTTATGAGGATCTACATATATTCCACATGCGTGCTGTTCTACGATATCTTTGGTCCAGCCTGCTGAGTTTACGATCAGGGGCATTTCGGCCGATAAAGAGTCAAATAATTTATTAGGGGAATTTGTATACAGAATTGGAATATCCTGAAACGATATGATAGAAGCGTCACAAATATTAACCACTTCTGAAACGGTCTCCATTGGGTGGCGACCCAGAAACTTAACATTGTCCAACCCTTTCTCTGTGCACCTATCCATTAACTCTTCCTGAGTTTTGCCTATACCCAAGAAAATAATATTGATATGATCGGCCTTGTTTAGTTTCAGTTGCTCTGCAGCATCAATAATATAATTTAGTCCGTTTGCAATACCCATCGATCCAAAATGTACGGCATTGAAATTATTGAGGTTTATACCAAACTCTTCCGCTATTGCAGCATTCTTAGGGCGCTTAAAAAACTCATCTTTTTTAGACATGTTAGGAATCATCGTTACTTTATCGGGTAATGTTCCGGCTGCAATAACGCCATCCTGCATACCCGGCGAAAGAGCCACAACGTGAGTAGCATTATCGTAGATTGTTTTCTCAAATAACCTAAGAAACCTTATAATCCATTTATTTTTGATAGCCCCCATCTGTATCGGCACTTCAGGCCACAGATCTCTTACCTCGAAAATATATTTTATACCTTTTAGCTTTTTTAAGATTAAGGCTGGAACGCCTACAGAGAGCGGTGTAGAAGTTGCATACACTAAGTCAATATCTTTCTGGAAGAGGCCAATCCAGGTAGATGCAAGCATGAATTTTATAAAGGCCCATAGCCGCTCAAAAATCCCCATGTAGTTGCTGTAATAATTTCTTACATAAATTACCTGAATACCGTCTATTGTTTTCTTTTCAATAAAGTTTTCTTGGGTAGGGCTAGAAGTTAGCATTACAACTTCATGCCCGTTTTCTATAAGCTCTTTTGCAAACCAGTAGGATCTAGTTCCTCCAGGTTGCTGAGGAGTTTTGAAATATTGATGTATATATAATATTTTCATGTAATTATTAGCGTATCCTTATAATTAATAAGTAGAGGTAGGTATAAATATGAAAAAGCTTTAACCGCTAATAGTCTTAAACAGAAACACTCTTTTCATTTAATGCATAGTGAAACGAATCCAGGAAACCGTTTACCATGTTATGTACGCGCAGGTTATTATCATAGTATTGGTAGGCTGCTTGGCCCAGCTGTTTCTGCAAAGTCGGGTTGTTGCAAAGCAGCTTGATAGAAGCTGCCAGTTCTTTTAATTCGCCTTCGTATAACACGCTGTTCTCATCGTTGCAATACTCAAATTCGGGAGCATGCTTGCGCGTTTTGTTTGTGATAACCGGAACACCGTAGGCAAAACTGTGCACGACGCCCAGCCCTACGTGGTTAGGAGAAACGTACGCAATGGAGTTGGCAAACTTTTCTTTCAGGGCTTCATCATCGAAAACACCCGGCTCAAATGTAACGCGTTGCTCTAATCCAAGTTCTGCTGTCAGGTGCTGCAATTCGGTTTTATCTTCCGGGTTAATAGCATCGCCTACTACCCGGATCGTTACTGCGTCAGGTATCTCGTTCTTTACCATGGCAAAGGCACGCAGCAGATCGTCTAGTCCTTTTCTTTTCTGGATACGGCCAACATACAGCAGATCAGTTTTAGCAGAATCTGTTGTAGGTGCTGCATTTGAAATGTGCAGGGTATTCTGGGCAACGAACATTTTTTCGCGTGGTATACCGTGCTTTGTAAATCTAGCGCACTCGGTTGGCGTATAAAAAATAAGCGCATCAGCCCACTTGGCAAAGTATATTCTCACCAGCTGTGCTACCAGGTAATTCTTGCCTCTGCCAAAACCTTGTCCCCATAAAATATATTTGGCTTTGCGGGGTTTGCCCAGCGCATAAAACCAGCTTGGCCGCCATAGATTAAACGAAAACACGATGACATCATACTTATCGAGAAGGTTATTTACTTCAGGTATGAGTTTAAATTTCCAGAAAGTTTTGGTCTTAACTTTAAGTTCTGTAAAACCATATTCTTTATTTGAATGATCCAGCGTATGCATGATATCCAACTTCTCCACACTGGCATCTGCCGCTATTCTTTCCAGAATAGGAAGTCTGTAGTGCAACAAACCAAACTCGAAAACAAATAACACTTTCATAAAATACGCTTATTAACTTTTGGACTTTAAAGCCTCCTTTTTGTAAAGGATACTTTTATTTAACTTAGAAACGATGTCTTAAAGTATACTTTCATCCTTCTGAAAAGGACTTGAGTATGGGTTTATGTCTTCTTGACAAGCTTCTATTAGGTTTTCACAATATTCGGAACTCAGGCTAATAACGTAAATGCGGAACGAAGGTTTATACTTTTTAAACTCTGTTTAAAATAGTAAACACATACATCAGAAAGTTCATAAAAACTCCATAACAGTACCATAACATAGCGCTGCAAAGCTGGCGAAGTATAAGTAAAAGTTATGTTAAACAGATGGCCTCTTATATGCTAACAGCCAGCCTGGAGGAGGCTGGCTGTTAGCATATACGTGTTAAAAAGGTATACTTAATTAATCATTAATTTCCTGACTTCGCTTGCCGACTCTGATTGCGCTCTCACTATATAAATGCCACGGTCTGCAGCAAAATCAGTTGCGATCACGGTTTCAAGTGTGCCCTGGCTGGTTGTCTGCACTTGCAGCTGGTGCACTATCCTGCCTGCTGGGTCGGTTATACTTATTTCTACGTTTTCGTTAGGGGCAAAACCCGTTAAGCTAACAGAAAAATCGCTGCCTTCTGCCGGGTTCGGATATACCAGCATTCTGTTTTCGGGTACGATGGCCTCCATATTAGTGGTTATTGCACTGCTCAGAGCAGATGTGCCTTCTTTTACTTTGAGCAGGGTGATCTGTGGTCTACCATCGCCGTTGCCATCAAAATACTCTGACATGTACAGGTTGCCGTTTACACGGTCTTCCACAATATCGAGCGGGTTGGCATATGGCCTCCTGAAACCAGGTATCTTTATACCTTCTGTGGCTCTGTAAATTTCTTTCGTGGTAGCTGATGGCTCCAGTATGATCAGATCATCGCCTCCACTGAAACGGCAAACCAGCATCTTGCCTTTTAGCTTACCACCAAACGTACTGCTTTTGTACTCCAGGATGCCATTCGGCGACATATTCAAGCCAAAGTCGAAAGACCAGCCTCTGTAATTGGGCTCCTTGGGCGTGCCCACTTTATAGCCATACATTACTCCGTCAACTTCCCAGGTTACTTCGCCAGGGTCGTTATTTGTAGTCGGGTTACCGCCATTCAGAATGTATTCGTTACGCAGTGGGTTGGGATGGCCATAGTAGCCGCCTTTCACTACCCGGAACAGATAATCGTTCTGCGAATCACGCACATCCGTCATGGCTGGTATAGTAGAGCCTGTATAAATTTGCCCGTTAGACCATTTGGAACCATAATCTAGTTGCGGCGTATTACCGCCTGCTGCAGAGCCATTGGTTGGCACATATAATTGCCCGTTCGAGTGCCATACCAGGTCATACGCGTTCCTAACTCCGGTAGCATAAATGGTAAGCGGTGCCCCACTGGCATATGGGTTATACGTACCGCCTTCACTTGTTTTAACATCTATAGGTAAGGTACGTTGTTCAGCCAAACCAATATCAAGGCGGAGAACAGCAGCGGCCAGCAATTTTTCGGAGCGGTTGCCCCACGAAGCATCTGCAGCCCCCATGGCCGTATTACTACCTTGTGTAAAGTATAAAGCACCATCCGGACCAAAATCTATGGAGTTGGTAGCATGGTCTTTATGAGAGCGCGGCAAATTAACGATATACGTTTTCAGCGCCGGGCTTGATGGGTTTGTCAGGTTTACTCTTGATATTCTACCAGACCATTCAGGTGCATTGCTGAACTCGCCGGAAGAGTGGCTTACCCACGCAATAAGGTTACTGGCAGTAGCTTTCGGATCAAAGCGCAGTCCGATCAGCAGACGACGCGTCGTTCCGAACGGTGCAATACTTACATGGTTTTTAAGTGTTCCATCTGCATTTATATCCCAGCGTTCAATCTTACCGCCAGAGGTGGTTGCATATAACCTGTGATCCGGACCGATCACCAGCGTTGTAAATCCATCAGTCCCAAAACTGTTGGTAATTAACACTTTATCTTCAAATGCAACCCCTTCTAAGTTTGCAGGTGGCTTAGGTAATGCATCGGATGTTGTTTTAAACGTTGATTTAAACGGGATCATGGCATACCCATTTAAGTCTTTTACCCGATCTGTGATCTCAAATTCATACGTAACAGAAGATTGTAGCGTAGCAGAAAGTGTGATGGCATCTCCGCCGGCAGTGGCATTAACAGAAGTACCCAGTATTTCAGTGCGGCCTGTGCTGGTTTTCCGGTAAAGCTTAACGTTTGCTGTGTTTACTGTATTGCCATTTATGGATTTACCGCTTGGGAATGCCATATCAACAGATACAGATTTATCGAGCGCTACATTGGTTTCGCCGTTGGCAGGGCGTACAGTAGTAACATACGGTCTTAAAGATGGTGCAGGCGCTTTTTTAACACTGAAATTTTCGAAAGAATACGTAACAGGTGTAGATGCATTCCGGTGAGTGGCAAATATGCCCGTATAGGCGGTACTGCTGGTAATTCCCATACCTTGTATACTTACCGCCGGGGAAGTATAAGCCGCTCCTACATTTGTATAATTAGTGCCATCAGTGGAGTAAAATGCTTCGGCTTTGTTTGTAGCCGGATTTATGATCATTCGTAACCTCACCAACTTGGTATTAAGTCCGGAAATAACACCGGTTATACGGGCGTCCGGGTTAGCATTACCCGTGGCAGTGCTCGATACATCATTCAGTTCTTTCCTGAACTCCAGTTTATTGCCTACTACCACTAATTTCAGGAACGTTTTATCATTCAGGCCAAACCATATTCCTGCCTGCTGGCTTTGCGTGCCATAATAAGGGCTAACAATGGTGGCTTCTACCATCAGTGCAGTTCTGGAATCTACGCGCACCCCCAGGGTATTTATCTGGTTGTTATTTCTCTGAAATGCGATGCCCTTATTTGTCGTGATCTGCAGTCTGCCATTTGCTAATCTTAATTTGGAACGGTCGTAGCCTGGCACGCCCGAAGATACAGGTTTACCATCTGTTGCCAGCCTTGTACCAGAGTAAGACGCAATCATTTTAAAGCCGGTCCCTATGCCGTTTCTATCGGTTACGGAAGCGGAAATATGGCTTGTAAACGGGAAATTAAAAGGAACAGCAACCTGTAACTGAGAACATGGCAGGGTACTGATAGGACTACAGCTTTGTGCAGTTGCTGCTGGAGCAGGTAAAAGATAAAGTGCGGCAACCAGACCAGCCATTAAAGTATGGCCATGCCATATAGCTGAAATTTTTCTGGTTAGTAAGCGAAAGGTTGTAATGTTTGTTTCCATTGGGCTTTGATTTGGAGTGTGTTAAGGAAATCTGCTAAAAGCCTGTTTGCTTTTTCATCAGACTATGCTCCATAACTGGCACAGTAATGCATCCGGAATTGTATGCCGTTAACGTCTACTTTATAAGTTTAAATGTTAGTTTTCAGAAAAGTATAGCAGCCGGAGGCTTTCCAGAAATGAGCTCCCGGCTGCTATATTACTCCAGAATTAGTTTGGTACTGGAACCGCCAGAAGCAGCGCTTGCCTTGATAAGATAAATGCCGCCTTGTAAACTATTGCTTAACTGGAGGCTGGCGTTATAAGCACCCAGTTCATCTGTTATTATTTCAATTGTTTGTACGACACGGCCAGCCATATCGAATACCTGAACAGAAACTTTTTCCTGTGCTTCAAATCCTTCCAAAGCAAGGTTCACTTCCTTGCCCTGCGCCGGATTAGGATATACTTGTAAGTTTCTGGTAACCGGGGCATCCAGTATACTGCTATATGCCTGCTGCACAGCTGCCGGATTTGTGCCATTCACTTTATAAATTTCAAGTCCGGCTATGGCAACACGGTCTGCGGTCGGGTTGAAACGGAAGTTCATGACACCATCTGTTACAGTAACTGCTATGTCTTTCACGTACGCTGAGCGGTATCCTACTTCACTGAAAATATCAACATACGGTACAGCTAATTTGCCCTCAGCAGTTACACTAAATACACGTGACCCGCTTGCATTAAAGTAGTTTTCCACGAGGTGCATGCGTACACGGTAATTGCCATTTGCCACCGGAATATCGTAGCGGGTTTCGGCCAGGTTAGCTGCTGCAGATAAGTAGGTCTGGTAAAGCACATCTTCATCAGTTGCTGCAATTGGCCCGGCAACAATTTGCTTATCCAGTTTAATGGAGCCTTTTCTATAGTTAATATCCGCTTCCCATACTTTACCTGCAATAGTAACATTCGAGTTGGCTGCACCTTTGATGCGCTTCGCTAATGAGAAGGTTGTACTTCCATTCTGGGCTATACCGTAGAGCGGTACGCGTAGCGGCGAACCGGCATTATTATAGTATACCAGCAACACCGCATTTTTAAGTCCCGGGCTGCCAGGTTTAAAGGTTACATTGATGCTGGTCGTACTTTGCACGCCAAGCGTAGTTGTACCTGGAGATCCTGCCGTGAAGTCGCTTGCATTTGGCCCTGCTATCTGGATGCTACTGATCTGCACACTCGGATCGCTGCCACTTGTGTAAGATTTGCCCAGGTTCTTAAGCGAAATGGCTTTTACCTGATTTGCGCCTACAGCAAGTGTATTAAAGGTAAAGGCTGAAGGCGTGGCACTCAATTCTGAATAGTGTGCAGGCCCGGTTTCAGGTTTAATGTTACTTACAAAATAGATGTTATCCTGGTAATCGTAGTTGGTATAAGTCGTCCCTAAGTAATCCATACCCATCAGGTAAGCATTCGGAATTACTCTGCCGCTTGCATCTTTCGCTTTCCAGATACGCACTGCAATTCTTCCGTCATAATTCTTGGTCCTGTCGGTATAAGATTTCTGCATTTTCAGGCCAAAAGCGCCGGAAGGTGAAAAAGAACCTTCTGCCACAACAGTTGAAGAACCACTTTTTCTTGGTAAAAGCGACTGGCCATCCAGCGGGTTGTGAGAGAAGATGGTGGTGTTGGTTGTACTTCCTTTGGCGTGCCACTGTATCGTTTCCGTGGATGAACAGCAACCGTGGTAGGCAGCCATCTGCACCACACGCACCGGCAAGCTTGGGTTTGCCCGTACAAAGTAAGCTGATATAATTTCGTCTGAATTAGCTACAATGGTTTTTCCATCAGAGGTGCCATCGTTGGAGTTAAAGCCAACTCTCGTTTTAAACCCGAACGCGCTTATGATCTCATTTGCCCACGGCTCCGAACTGCCTTCGCCTTTCAGCTGCCACAAGCCATACAGAGTTACATCTTTTTCCGGTGCTTCGCTGTCGTTAGATGATATACGGAGTGAGCCCTGCAGCACTTTTACACGTGTTGCCTGGTCTTTGGCAATAAACTCAATTTCCAGTTCTGCATATGCTTTCGAGTTAATCGTTAACGGGAGCGCACTGCTGCTGTAAGCCGCTCCGTTTAGTGCGCTGATTTTCCAAAGTGCTGTATTAGATAAGGATAATCCGTTTATTTTAAGCGCACCCGTGCCTTTGTTATGCAGGCGCAGTCTTACTTTATCGTGGTTGGCATTGTAAGGCGTTACCGACGGGCTTGTACGTCTCCATGGCGTTTGTATTTTTGAGAACGTCAGTTGGTCTGCTGCCGGGAATTTATCCATGTTCTCGAGAACAAGGAAGCCATTGGTGCTGGCCGCAGTTGGCGTTGCAGACGCAATTGTTACATAGTTTAGCTTGGTATTGGTGCCACCGGCTGCATCTATGGTCAGTCGGCCGTCGCTTACCTGTACCTGAACCGTAGCTGCTCTGAACTTGGTTTGAGACGAAGGAACAAAGCCTGAGATGGCAGTTTTACCCTCTACATTAATGCGGTGGCTGCTATCGTAATAGTTCGGATCGCCTACGCTCACGCCTACATTATAAGTACCGTTCGGAATTACATATTCCCAGGTGCCCGGTACCTGCCCGTTCGTATTGTCCTGCATCTGCACCAAAGTTCGGAGTCTCAGATCGGTTGTACCTGAACGCAAACGCATGTTTGCAGATAAGTTTACCGGTGCTTTTGTACTTGGGTTAACCCAGCCATAGCCACGGTTGGTATCAAACGGCTGGCCTGTATCTGCCAGGTAACCTGAAACAGAACCACTGGATGAGGTCTGGAAATTAATTTTAGCATCACCTGAACCTGCCATTACCGGTGGGTCTTCAGGGGCAGGCTCTTCCTCGGTTGCTGTAGTGGTTGCTTTTGCTATAATAATGTAGTTGGTCTGAGAACCTGCTGCCGGCGAAGCCATATTGCCGCCAAAAGTAATGGTTCCGGCTTCGTAGGTTTTACTATACAGGTCTAAGTATGAAATTTTGGAATCCTCCACTCCTAACCTTTCGGTGCGCTTTGTCCAGGTTGATAACCAGGATGGCCTTGCTGTGGCACGTGGATCGTAAGCGGCATATAAGGTAGCTTTTTTACTAAGCTTAACCGTTACAAGCGATGCCGCTGTGCTGGACTTATCATCATTTGGTGTACGGATGTATTCTGCCCCGGAAAGTAAAGAAGGCACATTGGTAATTTTATACGTTCTGTCGGTGTAGGTAGCAGCTCCGGTTGCCAGTTTAGCTAAAGTATAGCTACGGCTGCTGGTTGCAGATACACCGGATAGCAGATCTGTAGTTGGATCCGGCGAAGTTGTTTCGGTGATTTTTCCTTTGTAGGTAGTTCTTGTTTTGGAACCGCCTGTATAATATAAATTGCCATTGATATAAGCTGCCACTCCGGAATAGCGGGCAACAGGCATAGGTGTTAGGTTTTCCCAGGTGTTGGTGGATGGTGAATAAGCAGATACCATGTTGGTATAGCCGGCATTAAAAACTGTTTCGCCGGCTAAAACTAAAATGCGGTTGTTATACACCACTACTGCAGATGATATGTGCCCACGGCCGGTTGCGCCACTTGGCACCGGAAGGTCTGCTACACGTGTCCAGGTGTTGGTGCTTGGGTTATAACTATGCACATATTTTTGAGCCACCAGTTTACTATCATGGCCGGTCTGGCCACCAATGTAATAGATCTTTCCGCCTAATACTGCCGAGCCGGCGTGTTGCCTTGCATTCGGCACTGGTGCCAGTGTTTTCCAGCCGGCACTGGTGTTGCTCAGATCAAGTACATAATGGTTGCCCAGATCCTGTGTGCGCGAAAGGTTGGTCCCGCCTATATGGTGGAGTTTGCCGTTCAAATATTCCATCTGCCCGGCCGCAATCTGAATCGGCAGATTTGGCAGACGCACATAACGGTTTTCAGCTACAATATATTTCCAGGCTTCCTTTGATCCGAAAATCTGGCCTGTACCTGTGGCATTAGAAGTATAACCTCCGGCAAAATAAATATCCTTGCCATCGGTTGCAAAACCAGCATGTGTTACGCCGCCATAATTGGTACTGTTCATTGGGGGCATGGCAGCCAGGGCTTTCCAGGTATTGGCCGCCGGATCAAATACGTATGCACGACTTGTTGGCGTAAAACCTGTTTTCTGGCTATCGAACCCTCCGAAACTATACAATTTTCCATTTACCACTTCGCCTTGTGCCTCACTTACATTATAAGGCTGGCTGGCAGCAGTTCCCCAACTGATTGTAGTAGCTGAGGTGGCTGATTCCTGGGCAACGAAACCGGGATTAAAGGATTGGTTCAGGCCGTTTTCACCATAGAGATCGCCAGGACTGCAGATGGCAATATCACTGCCTGGTATGGCTGCTATAGGAGTAGCAGCTTGCTTCAACGAAAATAAATTACCAGCTTTTTCAGCAAATAGTATGTTACCGGCCTGTAAGCCCATAATTAAGAGCAGCATAATACCCGCCCATTTTATAAGCCTATCTCTCAGAAATACCGGTCTGTTTAAATCAAGCGTAAAGTTTTTTTCCATCTTGCATTAGGTTTAAGTCGCTTAAGCTATTCTTTCTTCTGTTTTTTCTACTCTTGTGCAGCAGTACACCTATATTTAGTTAACATTCCTGCTGACTTTAATTGGTACTCCCTTTTTTAGATGGTCTAAAGCATATAGCAGGCTACCTAAAACAGGCAGGAAGTATGGATTTGTTATGGCCGGACCTGCCGGCAGCCGGAGGGCCAGATGCCGCTTCCGATTTGAATAGACTTTTATACGGGAGCTTGCTGATAACAATCATTTTTAAGATAAAAATTTGCACAGCATTCAGTAGAAAACAGTTAAGTTATAATTTATACTTACAAATACACAATATTACCCAGTCGCATGCTTAAAAACAGGAAGCAGGTTATATACGAGCTAGAACTATAGATACACTGCCTGCTAAAATGCTCTACAGAACCGAATGAGAATCTGTAAAGTATGGGATGCTGGTCCGCTTTAGTAAACAATAGGCACTTGGCAGTTACCCCTTGTATAAATTAAAAAGGCTACTGCCCTTTTCAGGTAACAGTAGCCTTTTATACTTTGTAAGTAGATGTTATACTTTGCAACAAGCCTTGCAAAGGCCTGGCGAAGTATAACTTATTTAACGATCAGCTTTTTAGTTTCGATTGCTGAAGCTGATTTTGCACGCACAATGTACAGACCCGCTCTTACCTGCTGATTGAAGTTAACTTCTGCATTAGAAGCGCCTTTGCTATCCGCTTTCACAGTTTTGCTGTAGATCTGGGTGCCGGTTGCATCTACTATACTTAGCTCTACTTCTTCGTTTGCCTCAAAACCATTTAAGGTAACAAACAGCTTCTCACCTTCTGCCGGGTTTGGATAAATAACCAGTTTATCGGCAGCCTGCACTTTCTCAGGTAAGCTTTCTACAACATCCAGTTGCTG
This sequence comes from Pontibacter arcticus, assembly GCF_003284895.1. Classification (GTDB taxonomy): domain Bacteria; phylum Bacteroidota; class Bacteroidia; order Cytophagales; family Hymenobacteraceae; genus Pontibacter; species Pontibacter arcticus. The sequence goes on along the minus strand of NZ_QMDV01000003.1, from coordinate 478,831 downwards.
CTGGCTTTGTGCCGTGGCTGGTACGTCTGCTCTAAGTAAAACGATACTTGGTACGCCAGGTCCGTTACCTTCTGTGTATTCTGTTAAGTATAAATTACCTGTCTCTACATCTTCAATTATATCAAGCGGGTTAGAGAATGGCCGGCGTAAACCTGGTATTCTGATACCCTCGGTAGCGCGCACAATGTCTTTGCTCGTTCCGCCCGGCTCCATTACAATCAGGTCGTCTCCTCCACTGAAACGGCATACAAAAAGCTTCCCTTTCAGTTTACCGCCAAAGGCGTTGCTTTTGTATTCGATCACACCGTTAGGCGAAATGTTTGTACCAAAATCATAAGACCAGCCTCTGAAATTTGGTTCTGCCGGTGTGCCAACCGGGTATCCTTTCACAATACCGTTTTCAGACCACACAACTTCTCCCGGGTCGATACCGGAAGTCGGGTTACCACCCAGCATGATGTACTCGTTGCGCAGCGTATTCGGGTGGCCATAGTAACCGCCTTTTTCTACCCTGAACAGGTAATCATTCTGTGTATCGCGTGCATCGTTGATGGCTTCTATGGTTGGGCCGGTATATGTCTGGCCATTCGACCATTTGGCCCCGTTTTGCAAACCTGGGATGTTACCACCTGCAGCAGATCCGTTGGTTGGTACATACAGTTGCCCGTTCGAGTGCCATACCAGGTCATACGCATTACGGATGCCGGTTGCATACAGGGTTAGCGGTGCATTAGCAGCATACGGGTTATAGTTTCCGCCTTCTTCTGTCTTCACATCCAATGGCAGTGTCCCGTTAAGTACGCTGCTTACATCCAGCCTTAGTACAGCTGCATTCAGTAATTTTTCGGAGCGCTGTCCCCATGCTGCATCTGCGGCACCCATGGCTGTGTTACTACCCATTGCAAAGTATAAAGCGCCATCCGGTCCGAAATCAATCGAGTTAACAGAGTGGTCTTTAAACGAGCGTGGCAGATTTACAAGCACATCCTGTACCTTCACATCGTTCGGGTTGCTCACATTAATCCTGGAAACTTTACTGGACCATTCCGGAACAGAATAAAACTCACCGGAAGAATGGCTAGCCCATAAAATCAGGTTGGAGCTGGTAGAAGCAGGATCGAAGCGCAAGCCAATAAGCAGGCGTGGCGTGTTACCGAAAGGTGCCATCGTTACACGGTTTTCGAGGGTGCCGTCTGCTTTAATATCCCAGCGCTCAATTATACCGCCGGATGTGGCAGCATATAACCTTCTGTCCGGACCAATAACCAAAGTTGTGATGCCGTAATGGCCCAGGCTGCTGTCGATTAGCTTAACTTCTGTAAACGAAACACCTTCGAAGCCATTAGGTGTACCAACAGGTGCCTGTGCTGTCGTAAACCGTGATGTAAACGGAATCATTCTATAGCCATTCAGATCCTTTACTCTGTCTGAAATTTCAAATTCGTAGGTTGAAGTAGGCTCCAGGGTAGCAGTAAGCGTAATGGCATCGCCGGCAGCGGTTGTGTTTACAGCTGTACCAAAAACTTCGGCTTTACTTCCGTTTATAATAGTATAAAGTTTTACGGTGCCAGGGTTAACAGTGCTGCCGTCAATTGATTTACCGCTCGGGTACTGCAGATCTACTGAGATAGACTGATCCAGGGCAACGCCGGTTTTTCCATTTTCAGGACGAACAACTGTTACATAAGGGCGCAGCTCTTCAGCAGAAACCCCGCTTGTTACCGAGAAATCATCAAAAGAATAAGTTACCGAAGATGTTCCGTTACGATGCGTTGCCAGAATACCTGCGTAAGCCGATGCGCCAGCCAAACCAGTACCGGCTATACTTAAGGTACGGGTGCTGTACGTTGCACCTACGTTGGAGAACATGTTGCCATCCAGCGAGTAAAAGCCTTCTACCGTTCCGGCGTTTTCATCAAGCACCAGGCGTAAGTATACTGTGTTTGCATTCAGGCCGGCAATAGTGCTGGTAATGCGCTGGTCAGGGTTTGTGGCCGCTGATGCAGAACTGGAAGCATCTTTCACCTCGCGGCGAAGCTCTACTTTACCACCTGTCACTACCAGTTTTACATAAGTTTTATCATCCAGACCAAGCCAGACACCAGCCTGCTGACCTGCTGTGCCAGCATAAGGGTTTACAAGCGATGTTTCTACCTGAATGATGCCATTGGTAGTTACGCCAACACCTAATGCATTTATCTGGTTGTTGTTTGTCAGCCAACTAATTCCCTTATTGGTTGCCAGCTGTAACTTACCTGCGCTTAGTGTGATGCGGGAAGGCTCATAACCTGGCACTTGTGGGTTAGAGACAGCTCCATCCTCGGCTAAACGCGAGCCGGAATAATCGGCTACCATTGTAAAGCCTGTACCTGTGCCATTTTTATCTCCTAACGTATTTTCGACATTAGAGGAAAACGATAAAGTATAAGGTAACTGTACCTGTAACTGGCTGCAGGCCAAAGTACTGATTGGGGAACAAGCTGATGCAGAAGGAGCTGTTACATTAACGGCAACTTCGTCCGGCGCACTGCTAGCTGTCGAATTGTCTTTCACCACAAGACTGAAAATATACTTGCCAGATACCAGGTTGCTTACCACCGGAGCCTGAACTGTTTTACTGCTGAAAGTAGCTGTATTTGGTCCGCTTACCTGGCTCCAGGTGTAACTTTCTATTGTTCCGTCCGAATCCGTGCCCTCGCCGTTTAGCGTGACAGTGTTGGTTGGTAAACTAACGTTTTTATCCGGGCCTGCATTGGCTACCGGTGGCTGGTTGCCGGCTACTTTTGCCAACACCATGTAGTTTGTCTGAGGGCCTTTGCCCGGGCTTGCCAGGTTAGCCCCTATCTGTACCTGTCCGGCGTCAAAGGCTTTTCTGTATACTTCGAGGTAGGAAATTTTGCTGTCCTCAATGCCAATACGATCGCTTGTTTTCTGCCAGGTAGATAACCAGGCTGGTAGTACGGTTGCGCGTGGGTCGTAGGCAATGTAAACGGTAGCTGGTTGTGTCAGCTCAAATTTAAGCAACGAGGTACTTGTGTTGAATTTATCTGCATTTGGCGTGCGAATAAAGTCTGCATCCTTATACTGATCGGGCACACTGGTTACTTTAGAAGTACGGTCAGTATAGGTAAGTGTGCCAACGGTCAGTTTGCTTAAGGCGTACGGGCTTGATGTAGTAGCGGTAACATTCTTTATCAAAGCAGTGGTAGGCTCTGCAGGTGGTGTAAGTGACTTAACTGAGAAGCCATCAAATGTATAGGTTACAGCTGAAGAGGCATTACGGTGCGTGGCAAAGATACCGGCATAAGCTGACGCATTTACAAGACCGGTTCCTGCTATGCTCAGGGTGCGTGTACTGTAGTTAGCGCCTACATTGGTGTAAGTAGCGCCATCAAAAGAATAAAAGCCTTCAACAGTGCCTGCATTGGCATTAACTACTAACCTTAAACGAACAACACGGGAGCTCAGGCCCGAAATAGCAGCAGTTGCACGCTGATCGGGGTTAGATGTGCCGGACGTTGTGCTGGATACATTGTTTACCTCGCGGCGCATTTCAATTTTATTATCTACCACTACCAGTTTCACGAAGGTTTTATCGCTTAAACCGAACCACAGACCAGCCTGCTGGCTCTGGGTTCCTGAAAAAGGGTTTTCCAGTGTAGTTTCGATCTGGAGATTCTGATTGGTGCGTACACCAACTCCCATGGCATTCAGTTGATTGTCGTTACCAACCCAGGCAATGCCTTTATTGGTTACCACTTGCAGTTTGCCGTTGCCAATTGTAAGTTTAGAAGGCACATGGCCCGGCACCGATGGGTTTACAACAGCGCCATCTGCTGCCAGGCGCGTGCCTGAATAATCGGCCACCATGGTAAAACCTGTACCGGCACCATTTTTATCGGCCATGGTACCATCTACATTCCCGCCAAAGGTAAGGTTATAGGGTAAGGCTACTTCTACACTGCTGCAAGGCAATGTACTGATAGACGGACAGCCCTGCGCATTAGCAGTTACAGGCAGCAAGAGCACCTGTAGCATCAGCAGAACTAAAGTATAAATGGCACCGGATAAACGTGTGTGCCGTTTTACCAGGTCTGAGGCTGAACTGGTACGTTTTTTTAAAGCAATTGGGTTGGGTAGTAGAGGTTGTGGCATAAAGTGTACTTTTTACTTTCTCTCGAAAGCGGGTAAAAGATCTTATAAAAGCAAAAGGAAAATTAATCTGATCAGCTTCTCATACTGCACTTAAACATAACATGGGTAGCCTGTTAAGTGGCTACCCCTTGTTATGCTATATTGCTTACGTAAGCCGGTTGAACAATTAAAGACCTTTACTCAAGTATAAGTTTAGTTCGGGCACTGCCTGAAGCTGCACTAGCCTTTATAATATATAAACCCTTACGTAATGTATTACCAAGTGAAATCGGGGAGTTATACGTGCCTTGCCCGTTAGCGTTTACATTTTCTGACCTTACTAAGCGTCCGGACAGATCATACAACTGAATGGTGATATTTTCCTGGGCTTCGAACCCTGCAAGATTCACATTTAATACATTACCGCTCAATGGGTTAGGATAAACCTGCAGTGCTTTGCCACTTTCAATAGTTTTAGCAAAAGACTGCAAATTTTCTTGCGAAGTTAAGGCACTGCTTGTTGTAGTACGGTACAATTCCAGGCCTGCAATGGCTACGCGGTTTTCGGTTGGGTTAAATTTGAAGTTAAGCATTCCATCGGTCACAGTTACTTCCATATCCTTCACCAGCGCTGTCCGGTAACCTACTTCACTGAAGACATCCAGGTTCGTGATCTTGCGCACATTTTCGGCGGTTATACTTACCACGCGCTTGCCTGCATCCGAAAAGAAGTTCTCTACCAGGTGCATGCGTACCAGGTACGTGCCGTTGGCTACCGGAATATCATAGCGTGTTTCGGCCAGGTTAGCCGCCGCCGATAAGTAGGTCTGATAAAGCACATCTTCATCTGTTGCTGCAATCGGTGAAGCTACCAGCTGCTGATCCAGTTTAATGGAGCCTTTTCTATAGTTAATATCCGCTTCCCATACTTTACCCGCAATGGTTACGTTTGCATCGGCCGCACCTTTGATGCGTTTTACAATGGTTGTAGTGGTACCACTTTCGTTTGCGATGCCATACAACGGTATGCGTAACGGCGACTCGCTGTTGTTATGATAAACCAGCAAGGCAGCATTTTTCAACCCTTTTGTAGCTGGGTTAAAGCTCACATTCAGGTTCATGGTGCCTTGTACCGGGAGCGTTGTCGCAGTGAAAGTACCCAATTTAAAGTCGTTTGCATCCGGGCCTACCAATGCCACACTTTTTACTTGTATAGCAGGATCGCTTCCGGTAGCATAAGTTTGCCCGGCATTTTTAAGCGGTACTGTTATAGTCTGGTTGCCGCCAATAGTCTGGGCATCGAATGTTAACGCAGAAGGTGTTGCAACCAACTCAGAATAGAAGGCTGGTCCGCCATCAGGCTTCACATTGGTGATGTAGTAAATGTTATCCTGGTAATCATAGTTGGTGTATGTAGTACCCAGATAATCCATCCCTAAAATAAAGGTGTTCGGAATTATGTTTCCGTTGGCATCAATGGCTTTCCATACACGCCCGCCTAATCTGCCTTCCGAGTTCTTGGTTCTGTCTGTGTAATTGCTTGTTACCTTAAAGCCAAATGCAGCTGTTGGTGTAAAAGAGGCTTCGGCAACGGCAGTAGTAGAGCCATTCCGTCTTGGCAACAGCGACTGGCCATCCAGCGCATTATGCGTTACAACGGTAGTGATTGCACCACTTGCTTTATCAAAGCGTTGCAGTGTTTCTCTGGAGGAGCAGCAACCGTGGTAAGCTGCCATCTGTACCACACGCACCGGCTTGCTTGGATCGGCCTGCAGGAAGTATGAAACGTTTACTTCATCGGAGTTAGCAATGATCGTTCTACCATCCGACGCGCCATCATTTGAGTTGAAACCAACCCTTGTCTTAAACCCGAATGCATTGATGATCTCCTGAGCCCAGGGCTCCGAATTGCCTTCGCCTTCTTTCTGCCACAGGCCATACAGTTTCACTTCTTTTTCTGGAGCCAGGTCATCGTTGGATGAGATGCGCAGGGTGCCCGGTACAACTTTTACACGTGTTGCCTGGTCTTTTGCTATAAACTCAACTACCAGTTCTGCATAGCCTTTCGAGCTGATGGAGAATGGTTTTGCCGTAGCAGGATCGTACGCTGCGCCATTAAGCAGCTCAATTTTCCAGGCAGTTGCATCAGATAAAGTCAGGTTGTTCACCATCAGGGTACCTATTCCTTTGTTATAAAGGCGCAGGCGTACTTTGTTGTGGTTTTCGTTGTATGGCGTAAAGGTACCGTCATCGTTGGTACGTCTCCATGGAATCTGGATATTAGAGAACGTAAGCACATCGCTTGCCAGGAAGCCATCCATGTTCTGCAACACCAGGTACGTATTCGATTTTGTTGCTGCGGCAACACTGAAGCTGGCTTCTTTAACAGCCTGGTTACCGGCATTATCAGTGGCCCGCGCTTTTACAGTATAGCTTCCGATCTGTGTAAATTTCACCGGAGAAGTATAAGCCGTGTAAGCGCCATTGTTAACGCTGTACTCGATCTTGGCAACACCAGATCCACTAACATCCGTGGCAGCGATGGCTACCTGTGCTTCCGTGTTATATACACCCGGCGATTGCAAATTACCCGAAACATTCATTGTAACCGCAGGTGGTGTTACATCTGCTTCCGTTGATATCGGCGTAAAGGTGATATAATTCATCTTGGTATTGGTACCGCCGTTGGCATCCACTGTTAGTTTGCCGTCCTGCACCTGTACATCCACCGTAGCAGATCTATACTTCGAAGCAGATGTTGGTACAAATCCGGAGATGGCTGTTACGCCTTCCACGTTTATCTGGTGCTTGCTGTCGTAATAACTAGGGTCGCCTACGCTGACAGTAACACGGTAGGTGCCATTTAAAACGGCATGCTCCCAGGTGCCGTACACCTGGCCTTTGGTATTGTCCTGCATCTGCACAATGGTCCTTAACTGAAGCGCATCAGAACCTGTGCGCAAACGGGTATTAGGTGTTAAATCGGCAGGTGCTTTTGTTACCGGGTCGATCCAGCCGAAACCGCGTGCAGCATCGTACGGTGATCCCGTATCAGCTTTATACCCTGTTGGCGTAGCCGAAGCAGCTGTCTGGAAGTTAACAAGCTCTTCTTTGCCAGTGGTTGGTGGCACTTCAGGTTCATCTGCCTGAGAAGTGATCGAAATGTAGTTCATTTTAGTATTGGTACCGCCGTTGGCATCCACTGTTAGTTTACCATCCTGCACCTGTACCTCTACCGTTGCAGTTTTATACTTTAATGAGGAGGTTGGCACAAAACCAGTAATAGCTGTTACACCTTCCACGTTTACCTGGTGTTTGCTGTCATAGTAACTAGGGTCGCCTACACTTACTGTTACCGTATAAGTACCATTAGCCACTGCGTATTCCCAGGTGCCGTATACCTGGCCTTTGGTATTATCCTGCATCTGCACAATGGTCTTTAACTGAAGTGCATCAGAACCAGAGCGTATGCGGGTGTTAGGCGTTAAATCAGCGGGTGCTTTTGTAACCGGATCGATCCAGCCATAGCCACGGCCGGCATCATAAGGTAAGCCCGTATCAGCTTTATACCCTGTAGGAACCGACGAAGTGGATGGCTGAAAGTTGATTCGTATTTCCTCGCCGGCTACAGCCAGCAGCGGCGCGGCCCAGGCCTGTGATGCCAGGAATTCTGTTTGAGTTGATTGCCAAAGCGAAGCAGTTTTTTTGCCTGCGGCCTGTGCGTTGATCGTAAAAAACAGCAGGAAGCTTAAAGACAGTGCGAGGCTGCCTGTTACACGTATCAACTGCCTGAAACCAGGAGTAGAAGTTTTTCTCATTCTTTGATTACTTAATCGTTATTAACTTTAAATTTTGGGCACAGCACACGTTCTTACTTTAAAAGACTGTTAGTAAGGTACTGATCGGTTTGGTTTGGTAATTGCTCTTATAGGCTGCAAACTCTTTATAAACCTATCTTTTATAAAAAAAATTCAGGTGGTGTAGTATAGGTATACCCTTACTTATGTTGTGCATATTTTGTTCTGTAATTGCGCACAAAATTTGCTTACTTTTTTTGCTGACCTACAGGCACATACTTTTGAAGCCTGAAACTTTACAGAGGAGCTATACTTATAACTATAAGCGCTGTATAGAGTATAGGTATTTCTGCTTTACTGAAGCAGTTTTTTAGTTTTGTAAGTTTTGTTTTGAGACTAAATAAAGCAGTACAAGCGTTTTGTTTCTGTAAGTATGTATACTTATTCAGACCCAACGCATAAGCCCAAAAATATAATATGAAATTTATACTTCAGATAGTACCCTTTTTTATTCTGTTACAACTTTTATACTTCCCGGCAGCTTCTGCACAGGCCATACCCGAAACCTTTATACTTAATGGCGAACAACTGCTGCAAAATAAGCTGAAGGTGGAGCGCGGCAGTTTAGCGCACCAGGTTGCTGTTAACGAGCTAATCTTTAAAGCAGATAAGATCCTGCAAAAAAAACCGTATACCATTACCGATAAAGCCCTTACGCCTCCAAGCGGCAGCAAGAACGATTATATGAGCCTGGCGCCTTACTGGTGGCCAAACCCTTATACGGCTGATGGACTACCTTATATTAATAAGGACGGCAAGACCAATCCGGAAGTAAATAGTGTAAAGGATCAGAAGCATGTGGTAAATATCAGCAGAGATGTAGAAACACTGGGCCTTGCCTATTACTTTACCGGCAGAGAACAATACGCTAAAAAAGCGGCTGACCTGTTATGCATTTTCTTTATAGACGCCGAAACTAAAATGAATCCGAACCTGAACTTTGGCCAGTCGATCAGGGGAGTGAACGACGGGCGTGCGATTGGTTTGATAGATACCCAGCATTTTACCCGGTTAATTGATGGTGTGCAATTATTGCAAGGCTCGGAAGCGTGGACAGCAGCCAACCAGAAAGCGCTGCAAAACTGGTTCGGGCAATTTGTAAACTGGATGCTGACCAGCGAGGTCGGCAAAGATGGCGTAAAAGAACCAAATAATATCGGTACATTTTACGACCTGCAGGTTGTTACTTACGCTATGTTTTCGGGGAACAAACCACTGGCCAGAAAATACCTTACCAACACTACCCTAAAGAGAATTGATAAGCAGTTTGATGAAGAAGGCCGCCAGCCGTACGAACTGAAGCGCTCCAGAGCCTGGACGTATAGTATAAAAAACCTGAACGGATGGAGTAGCCTGGCTAAAATTGGCGATAAGGCTGGCGTAGATATCTGGAATTATACTTCGAAGGATGGCAAAAACCTGAAAAAAGGCTTTTTATGGATGTTACCTTATGCTAACGGCCAGAAAGAATGGGAATACAAAGAGATAAGAGGCGTTAAACTGGAAGGATTTTTACCTCTCGCTAAAACGGCTTTAAATGTTTACAAAACCCATGAACTCGAATCTTATTTAAACCATCCAACTACATCCCTTATTTCAGTAGACAGCAAAAACCTCTTAGTACATTAACTAACAAATGCTCATAAAGAAAAAATGCCTGCAACGTTAACGTTGCAGGCATTTTTTCTTTATGAAGCGATTCTTTAATTGCTGTAAATATAAGCCAGGTACTCGTCCGCAATTTTAGGAACAGCAAAATCCCGTGCGCGGGCAATTAGGGCAGCCGGATTATGGGTTTCGTGGAGTGTTTCTACTATAGCAGTGGCCATAGCCTGCGGATCTCCTACTGGTACCAGTTTTCCATACTTGCCATTTTCCAGAATCTCGCTCGGCCCGCTCGGGCAATCAGTAGAAACAACTGGCGTTCCTACACCTAATGCCTCTACAATTATATTCCCAAAACCTTCAAACTTGGAGGAAACGGCAATGGCTGCTGCCCGCTTTATGTAATATAACGGGTTATCAACAAAGCCCAGCAGCAAAACATTTTCAGTTAAGCCTAACGATTTTATTTCTGCTTCAAGCTCCTGCCGCAAGGGGCCTTCTCCTAATAAGATCAACGTAATGTCATCGGTTTTCCTTACCAGGTGGAAGGCTTTAAGCAGGGTGCTGAAGTCCTTTTGCAGGGCAAAGCGGCCTACACCTACTATGAATCTGCGCCCATCTTTAGTGAAAGTCTGGAAGGTTTGGTTAACAGGCGCGGCTTCTTCTACATACTCTTTATAAACCGGATTGTAGATCACCTCGATCTTCTGGCGCGGCACCCCCATCCGCATAGCAAAGTCATCGGCCACGCCACCCGATACGGCAATGATCTTTTTCGGCTTCTTGTAGAGCATCCTGGCCATTCTGATAAAGTAAGAATTGGAGTAGAGGCTCTTATCAGTGTTGGTGTAAAAGTTCTGAGCAGTTTGGTTAGTGTGCAGCGACACGACCGGTAGCGTCGGAGCCGAAGAACACGCGCAGCAAGCAATGTTCACGATATTAAGGAACTCCCGTGCAGAAATCACAGCATCGGGGCGTTCAGCATTCAGATACTTAATAAACTTCGGGATGCTGGTAAGGGCACGGCCCTTGCCCTCGATAATGCGTACATTGGCCGGAATCTGGTCTAGAAATTCGCCTTCTTTTTTTGTCAGGAAAACGTCAACAGCTATGTTGCGAGCTGCATATTCTTCGATCAGGTTAACAAATAGCTTTCCAATGCCCCCAAGCGCAAGCGTGCCCGGAAAAAAGCAGATTTTCTTCATGTTATAATTTAGTTTGAGCCTAGGCAGATATACCTGAGATTTAATTCTTTACATTTTAATCAATCTCCTTTGGGGGCAATACACTGCAGTATTTGCGCAGCATAATGGAGCTATAGGCAATGATAAATCCGAACCATAACCAGAAGATACCCTCGCCTACAATAGAGCTTGGTCCGATGCTCATTAACGGAAAAGCAAGTATGGAAGCTCGTAAGATATAGGGCAAAGCATCCGGCATAACTTGTTTATACAAGCCGTATCTTTTAAATACCCTATAAAAGATCCAAAGAAAACCCAATACAGTTACAAGCCCGTATTCTACCAATATTTGCAGGAAAAAATTATGCGGTGGCAGGTTATCAACTTTATCGTAAGACGAGCCCGGGCCCATGCCTATGCCAAGGTTATTTGCTACAAGCGCCAGGTTTTCGGCATAGATATCTGCCCGACTCTCATCGGTGCGCTGGTTATTTTTCTCGACTACCATGTCTAGTTTATTCGTAATCACATCCAGTAATGAGGTATTTACTGCCACGATCAGTGCAATAGCTATAGCAGCAATGCCCAGTAACTTCAGTACACTTATCTTATGATTACTTTTAGTAAAGAATGTGAAGACAGCAAAAAAGATTAGTGCCAGTGCAAAACCTCCCATCGCAGCCCTGGAGTAGGAGCTGATAAGCAGATAAACACTGAGCGCCAAGCTAAAGCCGGTAACTAAATAATGCCACAACGGGCGTGTTTTCTTAACGAACATACCAAGCAGCACCGGTGCTGTTATCGCATTAAAGAATGCATAATTGTTCTGGTTTACAAAGATAGAACGTGGTGCCAGTGCCCCGATTCGTTCGATTTCCCTTTCCAGTTTGCCGCCCATTTTCTCCACGATCAGGAATTTCTGGTTTACAACTTCCCAAAGCCCGATCATGTTTACAAGTATGGCTCCCAGCACCCAGATCAGCAAGACCAGCTCCACGCGCTTTTCAGTGTTAATGTACTTGGTTAGGAGCCAGGTTAAGGTTAGGCCTGTTTGCAGTACCCCAAATTCTTTAATAGCCAGTACTGTGTCGGGCGCCCAGAAAATACTGATAAACCCCAGTATCATCATAAAGAAGATAAACTTGGAGGTAAACGACAGAAAAGGGTCATCCCACTTCTGGTTAATGAGCATGTAAAACACGCCCATAAAGCCAAGTAAACGCAGCGGGTACAAGGTAAAAATGCCAAGATCCAGCCTCACCAGCGAGTTGCCTAAAAACGTACTTGCCACAGCCAGGATAGTTAAAATGAAGCCCCAGTCGAGCTGCATTTTTCTTCTGTTCTCAAGCACAATCTCAGGTCCTGTCTGAGCCAAATATTCTCTTACCATTTTAATTTAATTGGAGCAGTTCCTATTAACTGTTTGTACGGTTCTGGACCAGCCAGTATGCAATGACGTAATTTTTATTTAGTCTGACGATGTAAACGGTAACATATTTAACTGAAAGTAATGCTAAAGATGTTTTATACTACCCAGATTTATAAGTTCAGACGATCAGGCTTTTACGGCGAGGCGCAGTTTATTTAAGTGTAGCTTAGCCGTTAGCCACACCGCCTGTTTGTTAAGATACATCTTTTTCAGGACACCGTAGTTTATACCTTTGCCCTCGTATACCTGCCCGTTCAGCATAATGTATAAATACCGGTTCCGGTAATTATGGATGGCTTCTTTCACTTCAGGGTCGCCTTTTTGCAGCAGACTCTCCAGAAAAGGCGAGAAAATAAAATCGATGTTACGGCCGGTATGCTGCGTTACCATGTTTACAGAATCCAGGTAGTAGTACGACATCGCTTTATTCAGCCAGATACTTTTCTTGCTATACCACAAGCACCTGGTCCAGGTATCCATATCGCCACCACGCTTAAAGCCCTGTTCCGGAAAACCACCTGCTTTTATTATTAACGATTTCTTAAATGCCACGGCACCGGTCCAGATTTGTTGCGGCCCGATCAGAAAATCAACCAGCGTTATGGTTCTGGATGCTACCTGCTTATTCTGGGCTGAATACGGGTTCAATACTTTGTTCTGGCCTGTTGTCAAATACCAACCCCAGCAAATGGTTTCGAGCTCCTGGTCCTTGTTAATTTCAGCTGCCAAGGTCTCCAACAGATTTAATTCCCATTCATCATCGGCATCCAGAAAACAGATCCACTCCTTGGTAGCATGGTGTATGCCTACGTTACGGGCAGCATACCCGCCCGGTCCGGGCACATCCCTCCTGAATTTTTTTACCCTTGGATCGTTAAATGTTGCCAGTTTCTCAGTTGAGCCGTCTGTAGAAGCGTCATCTACAAGTATAAGCTCAACGTCCGCATATGTTTGGTTGAGCACGGAATGAATGGATCGCTCCAGGTGCGGCAGTTTATTATGCACCGGGATAATAACTGTAAAGCCAGGGTGGTTAGTATTCATAATAAAATCGGGCGTAAAGGCTGATGATAGTTTAGGGCAGGTTTTTTACCGGCCTGGCTTCTGGGTGCCAGGCCGCAATGATTTATATAAGAAAGGTATCAGCAAGTAAATTGTCTGGCATCTGCTATTCGAACGTAAAAATGGTTGTTAGATTTTATTTTTACAGTACCTGGCCCAGTACCCTTCAAACATGGCATCGGCTTCGTTCGTAAAAAATTTGCCTACACCAGGTGTCGGGGTAAACTCTCCGAATACAGCTCCTTTATCGGTAGCGTAAAAATCTATCCTCACAAAAATATCATAAGCCTTGCTCAGGGTCTTTGCTTGTTCTATCAGTTCAGGCAGGCACTGGGGTGGCTCTTCGTAAACGGCGTTCTGGCCATATTTCTTACCAATGTTTACCATTTGCTCCCAATGCTCGTTGTAAAGGCTGGTTCTGCCTTCGCTTGAGCTTATACGGTTGATTACCTCAATACGGGCAATCTGGCCGGAAAACATATAAAATTTATAATCCTTCGGAATTCTGTACTCGCCATCTTCCGTTCTGATAAACTCTTCTACCAGAAACTCCAGGTATGGATTTTTGGCAACCTGTTCTTTTAGCAAAGCTGCAATCTCGGAGTGGCTGTACGTTTTTTTATCCATCAGGTTGGTTGTACCGCTCATCAGGAAAACAAGCTGGCACGAATGCCCGATCGTGGGCCGGATAACGTAATGATCAGGTAATTTATCGAAAGGCAGTTCGTTTATGTTTCTGCCTTTCCAATACAGTTCCGCTACTTTGCAGCCATGCTTTTTGGCAAACTCTCTGGAGTTATACTTGTTGCTTAGCTTCCGTTGCCAGTTTTCTGCATCTTTCCATTTCTCGATCGGATCGTGTGCATGCAATAATGTGTTCCGAACAATTTCAGCATCTGCTGCCTCCCAAAACTGCCGGTGCCTGTTTCTGATCCGGTCAGAGAATTTTGAATGATATTTTACATTTCCAGTTTTGGTGATGGTACTAACAAGGTTTCCTAAAAGTTTTAACATAAAGCTAAAGTTTAAGTAGACTTACAACATTTAGTTAAGCAGTACAGCATTTTAACAGGTTAAGGCCCAATTTGAATTATAAACTTTCCCTTAAAAAGTTAAAACAAAGGCTATTAAGCCATATACTCTCTTTTGTGTTACAACCTATTAAATTAAGCTGAATAAGGCACTTAACGATAATTAAATAGTGTAATTCTGATTAAAATTAAATAATATTAAACACACGTATATTGTACTTTAGCAGAACTATATTTTCATTGAGCCAAAGTATAGTTCCACACAAGATTTGCCCGTTTACGGTATGTTAAGATGTTACAATATCTCTGAAAGGCTTTGCGCCATTATAGATTTTCATTTCTTCGTACGCGCGCTGTACCCGTATCCGGTAGCGAAGTATAAATACCTGCATCTTTTGAGCAAAGCTTAACGCGCTACCCCGCGCATATATCTGCTTTAGTTCGTTTACCGGCGGGCGGGCTTCGTACAAAAACTCCAGGAAACGTTTAACAGGTTGCTGGCTGCGGGTACCCTCGTTTGCTTTTCCTTCCGCCACACGCTTGATCTTGTTGATGAGCTGCTTCAGTTCCCGGCGCGCAGGATGCTTCACAACAACATCGGCACTAAACCCGATCCTGTAATTTTTGGCACCGGCACGCATCCCCCATTCAAAGTCGCCACCCGAAAACATATCCGCATTAAACGGGCCCACTGCATCAAATACCTTGCGTTTGGTAAACATATTGGCCGTAACCGATGTGCTCCTGGATACATTATCTTCCTGCCGGAAAGCGTATACCACTTCGTAAGCTTCTGCCAGCGTATGTTTTTTGCCGGCTATAAATAACTCTACCTTTCCTCCTATCCTGTCAAAAGTCGGGTTGGCTTTAAAGTATGAAACAGCTGCTTCGATCCAGTTAACGGCTGGAATACAATCCGAATCCGTGAAACCGATCACTTCGCCTTTGGCTATACTTAAGCCCAGGTTTCGTGCTGCATAAGAACCTGTTTTAGCCTCTGTCAGTACCTGTACATTAGGCTGCAAAGTATAATTATCAGGCACGCGGTTTTTCGGGTCGTTGTTTACCACAATCACTTCAAAAGCGTCTGCCGGGTAGGTTTGGTCGGCCAGCGCCTTCAGGCAAACTGCCAACCTGCCCCAGTCGCGGTAAGTTGGAATTATAACAGAAACGAATGGTGTATCAAGACTCATATAGAGTTTAAAATATATAGGTAACAGTCAGCATACGAAACTCAGGAGAGAAAAGCCGACCTTACGTTTAATATTTTAGTAAATGGATGTGTTTGAGCGCAAAAAAGTTGAATTCTGTGAGGTTAAGCAGCAAGTTGGAACGCGAATATTTCCGCTTCGGGTTATACTGGATAAAGTGCTGGTAAATACGTAATCTGTTTTTAAGGCCAAGCTCTTTAAAGTTAAACTCACGCATTTTTTCTTTGAACAAGGGCATATCAACCTCGCTAACCGACATCAGAATGGCGTATAATGCTTTGTACAGCTCTTGTTTATAAGCATGCTTTAGAAGGCCTTTTTCCTGCAGCGCTTTTAGTATTTCTATCCGGAGGTTATACCTGCCCAAAAGTATACGCGTGGTTTTGGCAGCATCGCTTGTCTTCGAAACCGATTCCGGCTGTTTGTAAATAATGGTATCGAACGCATCGCTTACCGTAAACACCGCACCCGCCTGCAACAACCTGAACATCAGATCATACTCCTGCGAAGATGGCTTGGCTTCATCCAAACCATTTACTTTTAACAAGCTTTCCCGACGCCAGAGGTTGGCGCTGGTAATACCTAATTTAGATTTGATGAGGCCAGCCCAGGGGTCTTTATCAGCCAGTATCTTTACTTTGTAGGTTTCGCCGGTTATAGTCTGGTTATACCTGACATAATTCCCGATCACAACATCGGCCTGCTGGCTTTGGGCAAGCGCCAGTTGCTTTTCTATTTTCTGAGGCAAAAGCTCATCATCGGCATCCAGTAACTGTACCCACTCGCCTGTTGCTTTGGATATGCCTAAGTTACGGGCGGCACAGGCGCCTTTTTTAGTTTCGATGTACACACGGATAACGCCGGGGTGTTCCTCCTCCAGTTGCTTTAAAACCTGCAGCGTGCTATCCGTGGAGTTGTTTTCAACAAGTATAATATTAAACTGTTGATGTGTTTGGGCCAGGACGCTGTTAACTGCTCTTGCAATCCATTTTTCGCAGTTATGGCAGGGAATTACAACCGTTACTAAAGTCATGTTTTTAAAATTTTAAGCGAAGCTATACTTTGCAGCTAATGAGTTTATTTAGGCCACCGGGCTTACTTTTTTGCGCATGTTCTTAATACTGGTAATATTCTCCAGCAACTCCGCTTTCATGGATAGCCAGATGATAGCCCCGAAAGTGATACCGAGTACAAGGGTGCATAAGATATAATGCAGCCCCAGGACATAGAGCATATACGTGATCGCAAACGTAACAATGCTTGCCAGTAAAGGCGGGCGCATGGTCATGAAAAGGTCTAGCGGTGTAATATCGACCAGCTTTTTAAGGTAATACTGGGCAATTATAACTTCCAGCACCTTGTTGAAAACGTAAGCCCAGGCGGCTCCTTCTGTTCCGTAGAAATAAATACCAGCTGCAATGGTAGGCACGTATAAAGCTGCTTTCAGAAACTGGATCCGCATTTCGAGGCGGGCTTTACCGAGCCCTCTGATAAGGATGGCGTGGCTGTTAACAAGTATATGGATCATCACAGAAAAGGCCAGAATCTTTAACGGGCCAACTGCTTCTATCCACTTCTCCCCGAAAACATTAATGACAAAAGGCTCCCCAAGTATGATAAGGAACAGCATGACCGGGTAAATACAGATACTATTATACTTTACAACTTTAAAATAGAAGTTCCGCAGCGCTTTTGGGTTGCCTTGCTTTTTGCCGTAAACCGGGTACATCACGCGGTTTATCATGGTAGTCATTTTATTCCGGAAGGTATCTGTCAGCACAAAAGCGAGCGTATACTTACCTAGTGCGGCAGCGCTCAATAACTTACCGATCAACAAATAATCAATATTAGCTACTACCACATTCACTACACTGCTACCGGTAGTAAACATACCAAAACCAAAGATGTCATTAAAGGCTTCTTTCTCCCAGATAAATTTAGGCATCCAGTGGGTAGCCATAAAATAAAGCGGCATAGCTACCACAAAGGCAGCCACTGAGTTAAATACCAGAGACCATACACCAAAGCCCATAAAAGCCAGCGTAATGGAAACCACTCCGGAAAAAATAACAGGGGCATTGTTAATAAAAGCAAGCTTCTTGAAATTCATCTGCTTTGTTAGCTGCGCTCTGTGCACCAGGTTAATAGGACTGGCCAGTACGCCTATACTTAATACAGGTATCACGCTGCGCAGCAACGGCTCTCCGTAGAACATGGCAGCAAGCGGTGCTACAATAAAAGTAATAATCAGATAAATAACGACCGACCAGGCAATGCCGGTCCAGAAAGCAGTATGGTAATGCGCTTCTCTCAGGTCTTCGTCTTTGCGTTGTACCAGTGCTCCACCCAGACCCAGATCATTGAAAACCTGAATAAAAGTGGTAAATACAACTGCCATTCCCACCAGACCAAATTCTTCAGGAAAAAGCAATCTGGCCAGTACAAGCTTTATGATAAAGGCAAACATTTTGTTTACCGCAAGCTGGGTTATATTCCAGAAAATACCACTGATAATTTTTGTTTTGAGATGAGGGACTTCCATCAGGGAATTAGAAAAAGGGCGTAAAAGTTAAGCTTGGGCAGTATCTCCAACCAGAGATACCTGAACAGAATCATGCACGCAGCAGGGCAACTGTCGGTACATGATCCTGCAAAGTATAAGTTATAGAAAGCGAGCTTATACTTTCGCTTTCTTTCTTAGTTTTGTGCTCCAGGTTTCCGGTTCTTCGCTGTAGCCGTAGCCATAGCCGTATCCGTAGCCATTCTGCTTTTTAGCATCGTTGAGCACAAGCATCGGGTGTTTCAGTTTTTTGTTTCTGTAGATATCGTCGATGATCTGAATCTGGTCTTTCGAAGTATAATTATACCTGACGATATAGATACTGGAATCGATGTAAGGAGCTAGCGCCAGTGCATCGGCTACCTGCCCGATCGGGGCCGTATCGATCACTACATAATCAAACATGGTCTTCAGTTCGTTTATCAGCGTTTCCACGCGGTGGTGGATCATCATCTCCGACGGGTTTGGCGGAATCGGGCCTGCTCCCACCAGGTAAAGTCCCGGCATGTTATCCAACGCGATAAGTGCATCATCAATCGAAGGATTTTCCGAGATCAGGTAGTTGCTGATACCATAATTGCTGGTTAAGCCAACGCTCTTCAACAGGCCTGGCCGCCTAAGGTCAAACTCGAGCACCACTACTTTTTTACCGGTAAGCACCAAGCTGGCAGCAATGTTCAAGCTGAAAAAGGTTTTACCCTCGCCGCTCATACTGGATGTTACCAGCATTACTTTGTTCTCGTTGCCTACGGCTGCAAACTGCAGGTTGGCACGCACCAGCCTGAACAACTCTGCCACCGGGCTTCGGTTATTGCTGGTTACCACAAAAGCTTCGCCGGTATGGTTATGCGATAGCTCCCCAAGTATAGGCGTTTTAGTAAGTGCATTAATATCGGCCTTGTGCTGTACTTTATCATTCAGCATGCCTTTTATGTTAACCACTGCGGCTGGCAGAATCATACCTGCCAGAAAAGCAAGCAGGTAAATAAGCGGTTTGCGTGGCGTAACCGGGTTCGGCGAGGCCATAGCCTTATCCAGTAAGCGGGTACTGTTTACGTTTGCCGCCAGCGATAAAGCCGATTCTTCGCGTTTCTGAAGCAAGTATAAATACAGGCCTTCTTTAGTGCCCTGCTGTCGGTTAATCTCAAGTAACTCGCGCTCTATGGATGGCACCAGTTGCTTTTTAGACTGTACCTGTGCATAGTTGTTCTGGAGGTTATCGCGGTTAATCTGTAAGCCTTTTTTAATGTTGCGAAGGTTTTCCAGGATGTTGCTGTGCAGGTTACCTAACTGGTCGTTTATGTTCTGAACAAGCGGGTGATTGGCCTGCATCGTTCGCAGAAGTGTTTCGCGCTCCATGTGCAGCTCGTTGTACTTCTTGATCAGATCCTGAAGCGTTGCATCCTGGATATTGAGTGAGCTGGGCACCAGTTTGG
Source organism: Pontibacter arcticus (assembly GCF_003284895.1). Taxonomy (GTDB): domain Bacteria; phylum Bacteroidota; class Bacteroidia; order Cytophagales; family Hymenobacteraceae; genus Pontibacter; species Pontibacter arcticus. The sequence goes on along the minus strand of NZ_QMDV01000003.1, from coordinate 459,322 downwards.
TGTTATTGCGGTCTTTGGTCAGGTAGGTTTCAATGGTCTGCAACACCGATAACTGGGCGTTCCACTCAGACAACTGCCTGTTGTAATCCGTTGATTTCTCTAAGTATAACTGCGCTTCTGAGTTTACATCGGTTACATCGTACTGCATTTTATAACGCTCCACATTGCCTTCCACATCCGTCAGTTCCCTGATCAGGTATTTTAAGCGGCCATCCAGAAACTGAAGGCTGTTGGCTGCCGTTGCTTTTTTATCGGCAATAGCTTCTTTGTTATAAAACTCGATCAGTTTGTTGATTACATCGATCCCTTTTTGCTGCACCGGGTCCGTAATAGACAGCATGATAACGCTTGAGTTTTTGTTCATCACAGCTACCTGCAGTTTGCTGGCATACCAGCTCGCCATTTTTTCGGTGTCCACGAACTTCACGATTATTTTCTCGAAGTTGTTGGCATAGCCTTTCGGAGCCGCTACTACTGTAAAGGTACCGTACGGTGTGGTAATGCTTTTACCGAAGTTGTAGGTCTTTACACCAAACTCGTCTTCGAGGCTAAAGCTGTTGCTATTGTTGATGTACAGCGATATCTCCTGCCCGTAAGCGGAAGGCAACAGCTTGTTTACAATTACGCGAACAGGTAACTGGTCTCCGTAGATCTCTTCGTTGATGTACTGTCCTTCCACATAATAACTGGTATTCAAGGCTAAGTCATCCAGCACAAGCTGCATCAGCCCTCTTGATTTTAGTACGGCCAGCTCATTTTCGATGTTCTTGTCGTACTTGATGAGTTCGGTAGCGCTCAGGTCAACATCTTTCGAGCTGCTTCTTTCGCTGTTGTTGTCCTTGATCAGGATAGTGCTGCTAACCATATATTCCGGCGTGGTATACTGCAGGTATAGGTATGCGCCTATCAAGCACAGAACGGTGGTTATCACAAACCAATACCAGTTCCGGAGGTATTTAAGGAGCGTCGTTTTAAAATTTGTTTCTTCTGATTCTACCAGAAGCATTGTTTTATCAACCATATAAAGGGTTACTTATTAATATAATCTTGAAATAATGAGTGCTACAGTTGATGTAAGTCCGATAAAAAGCGTGGCAAAGCGCAAATCTGTTGTTGCCTGCGTTGCTTTTGTTGAGTTTGGCTGCACATAGATCACATCGTTTTGCTGCAGGTAAAAGTAGGGTGAGTTAAAGGTCTCTTTCGAGTTCAGGTTCAGGCGGGCCATTTTACGAACACCACCTTCTTCCCGTATTATAAGTACGTTATCGCGCTTACCATAAGCAGTCATGTCGCCGGCCATGCCCAACGCTTCTAATACGTTAATTTTCTCAGAAGGAATAGTGAACGTAGACGGGCGTCCTACTTCTCCTACTACCGTTACCCTGAAATTCAGGAAGCGGATGTTAGCTGTTGGGCGTTTCAGGTACTGCTGCAGTTCTTTTACGATCTTATCTCTGGCCTGCGCCTTTGTAAGTCCGGCCATCTTCATTTTCCCGATTACCGGAAAATCTATAAAACCTTCTTTGTCTACCAGATAACCGTCATCAATGTTACGATGGCTGCTTGCATTCGAACTGCTTATCTGGGTTTGTACGCCTCTGTTAAATACAGCAGTTGCTTCAGGGCTAAGGCTGCTGATAGAGATGCTCAGCAGGTCGTCGGGTTGTATTTTGGGTTCATTCTCGTTTGTGATTTGCTCTTTGTACTCGCCTTGCTGGCGAAGATCACTGAAATAAGCAAGGTTTCTGTTGCTGCACGAAGCAGATACAAGTAGAATAAGAAGGAATAAGAAGGATTGTCTCATTTTTACCACCGTGGGGCCTAAGGGTTAAATTAATCTTGAATTTTGAAGAGGTGCTTGCTATACAGGAATTTGCTGAATGGATCCTGTATTTTATACTTTAATTGTTTACCAAAATATGCCGTATTCACAGCTTTATACTATATGTTATACTTATCAGCAGTAATCGCAGATCATAAGAAAGTTGATTTAAGATAGCCTGTTTGTTTACCTGGTAAGTTATGTGTAATTGCCTGCCGGTTTTGTAGTTTTGCAGCCGGTGCACATATGGCTGCTGTTACATCCGGATTTTAAGAAGTAACAGCCAGTCACAATATTTGACCTTTACTATACTTGTGCGCTTTTTGTTTACGATTCGTTTAACTATTTTTTTAATTTACCTGATGCCTGTACTTTAAAGGCGCTGTATCCTGATCACCATGAAAACAATTAACCCGAAAGAAGCCAGCACAGCCGATGTACATGCGCTCCTGCTTGGTGCCATTGCGCCCAGGCCTATTGCATTTGCCAGCACTACAGATACTGACGGCAACGTTAACCTCAGCCCGTTCAGCTTTTTTAATGTATTCAGTGCCAACCCGCCTATACTTGTTTTCTCGCCTGCCCGACGCGTGCGCGATAACACCACCAAGCATACCCTGGAAAACGTGCTCCAGACGAACGAAGTGGTTATCAACATTGCCAACCATGTTATAGTAGAACAAATGTCTTTGGCCAGCACCGAATACGATTTTGGCGTAAATGAGTTCGTAAAATCCGGCCTTACCCCACAAAAATCAGAACTGGTAAAAGCTCCGCGCGTACTGGAAGCTCCTGTGGCGTTCGAATGCAAGGTAAACGAGGTTATCAGTTTAGGTAACGAAGGTGGCGCCGGAAATCTTATAATATGTGAAGTTTTACTTATACATGTGCAGGAAAGTATACTGGATGCCGCCGGTAAAATTGATCCTTTTAAGCTGGATGCCGTGGCCAGAATGGGCGGCGATTATTACCTGAGAGCCAACGGAGACGCTATTTTCGAACTTCCGAAGCCCGTACGCAACAAAGGCATCGGCGTAGACCAGCTGCCGGCTTTTATCCGGAACAGCTCCATTCTGACGGGTAACAACCTGGGCCGCTTAGGCAACACTGAAGTTATACCTGCCCCGGATGAAGTTAATGCTTACAAAACAGACCCACAGGTAGCCCAGCTCCTAGCCAAGTATAATAATGACCCTGAAGCTTTAAGAAAAGAGCTTGAAGAGTTAGGGAAGAAGTTGCTGGAAGAAAATCAGGTACTCGCTGCCTGGAAGGTGTTATTGCTCGCTGCCGAAGTATAAATCATACTTATATCAACCTTACCCATGCTGAAAATTAAAAGAACCGACGCTTCTGATCCTGACTTTAAGGAGTTAGTTGTTTCGCTTGACCAAGACCTGAAGGTAAGGGATGGCGAGGACTACTCTTTTTATGCACAGTATAATAAACTGGATACGATAAAAAATACGGTAGTTGCTTATTTAGATGATGTGGCAGTGGGCTGTGGTGCTGTAAAAATGCACGAATCCGGCGTTGGCGAAGTTAAAAGAATGTTTGTTCGCCCGGGCTATCGTGGCCAGGGCATAGCAGGCAAAATACTAACCGAACTGGAAAGCTGGGCAACTGAACTACAATTTAGTAAGTTGATACTGGAAACCGGCATGGCGCAACCTGAAGCCATCGCGCTTTATACTAAAAGCGGCTACATACGCATGCCCAATTACGGACAGTATGAAAATGTAGAAAACAGCGTTTGTATGCAAAAGCAGCTAAGCGTTCCCGAAGCCCCGTAAAGTTTAAAACCCGCCTTAGTAGCGGGTTTTAAACTTTATTTTGATTGTTTTTTTAATTTCTGACGGCGATCATCAACCCTAACTCTTTGTAACGCATCCCGAATTTTTTAGCGATGGTACTGTTGGTGAGGCTGCCGCGGTAAATATATACACCGTTGCGATAATGCTCATTTGTGAACAGCACTTCGTTGATGCCGCCATACTTTGAAATTTCGGTGAAGATGGGCGTGAAGATATTACTTAATGCGTTGGATGCTGTACGCGGCACCCGCGATGCAATGTTAGGTACGCAATAATGAATGATATCATACTTGCGGTAGATCGGGCGGCTATGCGAGGTAAGCTCTGACGTTTCAAAACAGCCCCCCTGGTCGATGCATACATCAATAATAACCGAACCAGCTGCCATCTGGCTTACCACAGCTTCTTCAACCATACAAGGCATCACACTGTCTTCGGCCACCAGTGCGCCAATTACCACATCAGCCTGCTTTATTTCGTTGTAGAGTACGGCTTTATCTAATGTGGAGGTAAAAAGCTGTGCGCCGATGTTATGCTTCAGCCGGCGTAATTTATAGATATGATTGTCAAATACTTTTACTTCTGCCCCTAAACCCAGTGCAGCGCGCGCCGCATATTCGGCTACGGTGCCGGCCCCAAGTATAACTACTTTGGATGGTGGTACGCCGGTTATGCCGCCTAGTATCATACCTTTGCCATCTTCGCTGCTGCTCATGTAATGCGCTGCGATCAGCATAACGGTGCTGCCTGCAATTTCGCTCATGGCACGTACAACCGGTTTCGAATCCGATTTATCACGTATCAGCTCAAACGAAATAGCGTTTATCTTTTTCTTAAGCAGCGCATTGATGTAATCGGACGTCAGGTTGCCGAAGTGCAACGCAGAAATTAAAGTCTGGCCAGGCTTGAGGTAGGCAATCTCGTCGTAAGTAGGCGGGGCAATTTTAAGTATGATATCGGCCTCGTATACTTCCGGGGTAGCATAAACCACTTTAGCCCCTGCCTCCGAGTATTCGTGGTCCGAGTATTTGGATGGCTCTCCGGCACCTGTCTCGATCCAGATGGTATGGCCGTGGTCGATGAGTTGTTTTACTGCATCAGGTGTGAGCCCGATCCTGTTTTCCTGAAAAGATGATTCTTTTGGAATACCGATAAACAGGCTGTGCTTACGTTCATCAATGGCCAGCATCGACTCTTTTGGATATAGCGCCTGGCTGGCTGCTAATCTCCCCAACTCTGCAGTTAAGCTCTTCGTCATACTAAACCTGATTAATGGTCATGGTGCGCACCTCACTTTCGGGTGCGGGCTGTAAAGTTACAAGCAAGTAATGCTCCGGCAACAAACCAGGCACCAGCGAGGGCCACTCGATCAGACACATACGCCCGGAATCAAAATACTCCAGTGTGCCGATATCGAGTGCTTCCCGCTCATTTCTTATTCTATAAAAATCAAAATGATAAATTAGTTTCCTTTCCGTTGTTTCGTATTCGTTTACAAGCGCAAACGTGGGGCTGCTGACATTCTCTTTTACGCCCATCTGGCGGCAGAATTCCTTGATGAGCGTCGTTTTTCCGGCTCCCATCGGCCCCTCGAAAAGTATAACCGGCTGCTCTTTGGCCATGCCTAAAAGCACAGAAGCCGCCGCTGGCAAATCTTCCAACGACGACATCTGTAAACGTGCTTTTTCTACTCCTGTTTTATACATTTTTAGGTGAAAGTGTTACAAACGGAATGATCACTTCCTCCAACGATATGCCCCCGTGCTGGAAGGTATCCTTGTAGTAGTTCACATAGTAATTGTAATTATTCGGATAGGCGAAAAAATAATCTTCTATCGCAAACACAAACGTAGTAGAAACATTGGCTTTTGGCAAGAAAAATCGTTCGGGCTTTTTAACCGTGAACACATCCTTATCGGTGTAACCCAGGTTTTTACCATGCTTATAGCGCAGGTTGGTGTTAGTGTTGCGGTCGCCAATAATTTTAAATGGTTTCTTTACCCGGATCGTACCGTGGTCTGTGGTGATGATAACACGTCCTTTTTTCTCAGCGATGAGCTTAAGGGTTTCAAATAAAGGCGAGTGCATGAACCACGAACGCGTAATAGAACGGTAAGCCGATTCGTCGGGGGCTAGCTCGCGCACCATGTTGCTATCGGTGCGGGCATGCGAGAGCATATCCACAAAGTTATAGACAATCACGTTCAGTTTGTTGTTATCCAGGTTACTGAATTTGCCTAACAGGTCTTTGCCGGCAGCCGGGTTTGTAATTTTGTGATAGCTATACTTTTCGCTGATGCGGTTCTGCTGCATCATTCTATCCAGGAACTCCGATTCGTTCAGGTTCTTGCCTTCGTCGTCATCGTCAGATACCCACAGGTTCGGAAACTTCTTCGCGATATCACTGGGCAGCATACCCGAAAAAATGGCATTACGGGCGTACGCCGTTGTGGTCGGAAGTATGGAATAGAACATTTCCTCGTTATCTACATTAAAGTAGTCTGAGATGATCGGCTCCAGCACTTTCCACTGGTCGTAGCGCAGGTTATCAATTAAAATAAAGTATACCGGCTTATCCGATTCCTTCATCATCGGGAAAACACGCTCCTTAAACAACTGGTGCGACATAAGCGGCGCTTCATCGCTTTCGTTGTTTACCCATTCCTCGTAGTTCTCCATCACAAACTTTGCAAAATTCGAGTTTGCCTCATCTTTCTGCATGTTGATGACGTCGGCCATACTTTTGTTTTCGGTCTCGTCGATCTCCAGCTCCCAGTACACCAGTTTTTTGTAAATATCGGTCCACTCGGCGGGGCTCAGGCGCTCGCCAAAAGCCATGCCCAGCGTACGGAAATCGCGCTGGTAGCTCATATTCGTTTTCTCGGAAACAAGGCGTTTGTTATCCAATACTTTTTTAACGGAAAGCAGGATCTGGTTCGGGTTGAGGGGCTTGATGAGGTAATCTGTTATTTTGGAGCCGATGGCCTCCTCCATAATATGCTCTTCCTCGCTTTTGGTGATCATAATTACGGGCACTGCCGGGCGAATGGTTTTGAGTTCGGCCAGCGTTTCCAGGCCACTGATGCCGGGCATGTTCTCATCTAAAAAAACCACATCATAGCTTTGTTCCTGAAATTTTTCGATAGCATCGGCACCACTGTTTACCGGGGTGATGTCGTAGCCTTTATCAGTCAGGAAAAGGATGTGTGGCTTGAGCAGGTCGATTTCATCATCGGCCCATAAAATACTGTATCTTTGCATAGTTTTATCGTTGGTTGTTAAGAGGCTAAAGCGTGCGAAACGGGTTTGTTTTTAATTTTATACTTGAAACTTACGAAAAAGGCCAGCCATCTGCTATCATACGATAGATTATGTAACTGATTAAGCTGGCAGCCCGCAAATACAGCACCAGTCTTTACCCGGAAACCAATTTAACTGTTAAACCTCTGGTTTAGTGAATAAGAAAAAAATCTTCAACGACCCTGTTTACGGTTTTATTACCGTTCCGTCCGATCTTATTTTCGATGTAATCGATCATCCATACTTTCAGCGTCTGCGCCGCATCAAGCAATTGGGCCTTACCGAAATGGTATATCCGGGTGCCTTGCATACGCGTTTCCATCATGCGCTTGGGGCTATGCACCTCATGAACACGGCTTTGCAAACACTCCGAAGTAAGGATAATGTAATTTCTGACGCTGAATATGAAGCTTCGCTGATCGCCATACTTTTGCACGACGTGGGCCACGGCCCGTTCTCGCATGCGCTGGAAACCGCTATTTTTAAGGAAGTGCACCACGAAGAACTTTCGCTGCACCTGATGCACATGCTGAACAAGGAATTTAACGGCAGGTTAAGCCTGGCCATTCAGATCTTTAAAGGCACCTACGAACGTAATTTCTTTCACCAGCTGGTATCGAGCCAACTGGATGTGGACCGCCTCGATTACCTGAACCGCGACAGCTTTTATACCGGCGTGTACGAAGGCAAGATTGGTGCAGACCGCATCATTAAAATGCTGGATGTGGCCAACGACAAGCTGGTAGTAGAAGAAAAAGGTGTCTACAGCATCGAGAACTTCCTGGTTAGCCGCCGCTTGATGTACTGGCAGGTATACTTACACAAAACCGTTATCAGCGCCGAAAACATGGTATTACGTGTGGTACAACGCGCCCGCCAGTTATTGCAGCAAGGTATAACGGTACCAGCCAGCCCTTGCCTGCAGTTCTTTCTGGCGGCTGATGTCAGTATAAAAGATTTTGAGAATGACCATACTATTCTGCAGCGCTTTGTAAACCTCGACGACCATGATATCTGGAGCGCTATAAAAGAGTGGGCCTCGCATCCGGACGTTATACTTTCTTTGCTGGCCAACAGCATCCTGAACCGCCGCCTTTTTAAAGTGATTATCTCCACCAGACCCATCGACCAAGAAATGCTATTGGGCATCAGCGAGCTGGTGCAGGAGCAGTTCAACATCCCGGAAGCAGAAGTAAAATACCTGATGATCGATGGGAAAATAAGCAACAACGCCTATGATGCCGAAGGCCAGACTATTGATATGCTGACAAAATCCGGCTATGTAATAGATGTGGCCGAAGCTTCTGATCTGCCTAATATCCGGGCGCTGGGCCATAAAGTAGAAAAATATTATGTGTGCTATCCGAAAGAAGTAGCACATTGATCTGATTTATACTTTAGTTTATGGTACTTCGGAAAAACCTGAAAATTACCTTTTAAACGCATCTTATACTTGCCAATACCTAGCGCTTTAAAAGTATGGCAAGCGTATGTGGTTTCGGGAATGGTAAGTTTTTAGTAAGTTTGCGCCCCCAACGGAGTAGCGTTTTTAAGTTTTTGCTCTAATTTTACATTATGGAATTTACTGTTCAACAGATAGCTGACTTGCTGCAGGGCACGATTGAAGGAGATAGCAATGCTAAGGTCAGCACTTTAGCCAAAATAGAAGAGGCCAGACAAGGAGCATTGGCTTTTTTATCTAATGCTAAATACGAACCTTTTTTATATACCACGCAGGCAAGTGCGATCATTGTTTCTGATAAACTGGAGCTGAAAAAACCGGTTGCACCTACGCTTATCCGTGTGGCAGACCCTTACACCAGCTTTTCTGTATTGCTGCAGTATTACCAGACAGCTTTGCTGGCCTCTAAAACAGGTGTGGAAGAGCCTTGCTTTATAGGTACAGGCAGCCAGATTGGCAGTGGCCATTACCGTGGCGCTTTTTCTTACATCGGTAATAATTGCAAAATAGGCGAAAACGTACGCATTTTTCCGCAGGTATACATCGGCGATAACGTGCAGATAGGTGCTAATACCACCATTTTTGCGGGCGCTAAACTATATACCAATACCGTTGTAGGCAGCCATTGCACCATACATGCCGGCGCCGTGCTGGGCAGCGATGGCTTCGGCTTTGCACCGCAACCGGACGGCAGCTACAAAGCCATTCCGCAGATAGGCAATGTACTCCTGGAAGATCATGTATCCATCGGTGCCAACACCACGATCGATTGCGCCACCATGGGCTCTACTATCATCAGGAGAGGTTCTAAAATAGATAACCTGGTACAGATCGCGCATAATGTTGAGATTGGAACGGATACTGTAATTGCTGCGCAAGCGGGCATTTCAGGGTCTACCAAAATTGGCAACCAATGTGTAATAGCAGGCCAGGTAGGCATAGTAGGCCATATCTCTATTGCTGATAAAACCACCGTTGGCGCCCAGTCCGGCGTTTCGAAATCTGTAAAAGAATCCGGTACCATTATCCAGGGCTCTCCTGCTTTCGACTACAAACAGAACCTGCGCGCCATGACCGTATTCCGTAAACTACCGGAATTGCAACGCGAGCTCGAAAACCTGAAAGACAAATCCTAAGACTTTATAAGCCTGTTAGTTAAACTTAGTTAAAATAAAAATAGCAGCTGCTTATTTAAAATATTAAGTTTACGGCTGTAATACGCTAACAACCGGCCCATTTGCCAGGCACCCGGCAGCGCTTATGCGCTTGTTGTAAACAGGCAAGACCACGACTATTGATAGGTGAATGAACGATAAACAGCATACCATAAAGGCCCCGGTTACCGTTTCGGGAATAGGCTTGCATACTGGCGTTGTGTCTAACATGACATTTAAGCCTGCGCCAACGCATCATGGTTATAAATTTCAGCGCATCGACCTGCCCGGGCAGCCTGTTGTAAACGCGGATGTAGATAACGTAGTAGACCTTTCGAGGGGCACTACCCTGGAGCAGAACGGAGCCCGCGTACATACGGTGGAGCACACGCTTGCCGCGCTGGTTGGCTTACAGATCGATAACGTTTTGATCGAACTGGACGGCCCGGAACCTCCTATCATGGATGGCTCTGCTATCGACTTTGTACAGGCGCTACTTAGCGTAGGCCTGGAAGAGCAGAAAGCCATGCGCAATTACTTCGAGATCCCGAACGGTATCAGCTTTAAAGATGAAAAACGCGGTGTGGAGATTGCCGCTCTTCCACTTGATAACTACCGCCTGACGGTCATGGTGGATTACAACTCGCCTGTTTTAGGCAGCCAGCATGCATCCCTCACTCACTTTGATCAGTTTATAGAAGAGATTGCCCCTTGCCGTACCTTTGTTTTCCTGCATGAGCTGGAAGCATTGTATAAGCAAAATCTGATAAAAGGCGGCGACGTGGACAATGCGATTGTAATTGTAGACCGCGTTGTGCAGGATGAAGAACTAAACTACTTATCCGACCTTCTGAAGAAGCCAAAAATAGAAGTACAGGCCGAAGGTATACTTAACAACACCGAGCTGCGCTACAAAAACGAGCCGGCACGCCATAAATTACTTGACCTGATCGGTGATCTGGCCCTGATCGGCATGCCGATTAAAGGACAGATTTTAGCCGCCCGCCCGGGCCATGCCGCCAACATTGCGTTCGCTAAAAAGGTAAAGAAGCTGATCACGGAGGCCGCCATTAAAAACGTGCCTACCTACGACCCAAAAAAGAAAGCTGTACTGGATATTAACCAGATCTCAGCAATGCTTCCGCACCGTTACCCGTTCCTGCTGATCGATAAGATCATCCATTTAGACGAAACTTCGGTAACGGGCATTAAAAACATTACCATGAACGAGCCATTTTTTCAGGGCCATTTTCCGGGCAACCCCGTGCTGCCAGGCGTGATCCAGATTGAAGCGATGGCCCAGACCGGCGGTATACTTGTACTGAGCACAGTAGATAACCCGGACGATTACTGGACTTACTTTTTAGGAATAGACAGATGCCGGTTCAGACGCAAAGTTATTCCAGGAGATACTATAATATTTAAATGTGAATTGCTGGCACCCGTAAAACGTGGTATTGCCAAGATGTCTGGTCAGGCTTTTGTAGCCGGGCAGTTGGTAATGGAAGCAGAAATGTCAGCAAGTATAGTAAAGAAAAACGTATGAACCAGCCCTTAGCATATATTCATCCGGAGGCTAAAATTGCCCAGAATGTAGTGGTAGAGCCATTTGTAACTATCCATAAAAATGTAGAAATCGGGGAAGGCACCTGGATTGGCTCTAATGCCGTGATCATGGAAGGCGCCCGTATCGGAAAGAACGTTAAGATTTTTCCGGGAGCCGTTATCTCTTCGGTACCACAGGATCTGAAATTTGCCGGCGAAGTAACAACGGCTTACATCGGCGATAACACCGTAATCCGGGAGTTTGTAACCGTAAGCCGAGGTACTATTGATAAAATGAAAACTGTGGTAGGTGCCAACTGCCTGGTAATGGCGTATGCGCACGTAGCCCACGACTGTATGGTTGGCAATAGCTGTATTATCGGCAACGCAGTACAGATGGCCGGCCACGTAGAAGTTGGTGATTATGCCATCATCAGCGCGACCAGTGCCGTACACCAGTTCGTAAAAATTGGCGCACATGCCTTTATTTCTGGCGGATCAAAAGTATTGAAAGACGTTCCTCCGTTCATCAAATCAGCACGCGAGCCGCTTTCTTATGCAGGCATTAATTCGGTTGGTTTGCGCCGACGTGGGTTTGTAAGCGATCAGATAAACGAAATCCAGCAGATATACCGCATCCTGTTTATGAGCAGCCTGAACAATACGCAGGCGCTTGATACTATAGAACTGGAGTTGCCGCCAAGCCGCGAACGCGACGAAGTAACCAACTTTATCCGTAACTCGGGCCGGGGCATTATTAAGAGCTACTTATCCAGAGATGCAGATTAACCTAAAAAACTTAGGTAAACGCTATAATTACGAGTGGATTTTCCGGAACCTGACTTATACTTTTGAGCAGGGTGCATCTTATGCTATACTTGGCCATAACGGTTCCGGAAAATCAACACTTCTTACAGTGCTGGCAGGTTATAACCTTTTAAGCGAAGGCGAACTGATTTATACTTCAGCCGGCACCACCATCACCCCCGAAACTGCTTACCGGCAACTTTCTTTAACAGCCCCGTACCTGGAGCTGGTAGAAGAATTTACACTATTGGAAATGATCGGTTTCCATAGCCGGTTTAAACCCTTGCGCCAAAACCTGTCGCATGAGCAGCTCATTGACCGGATGGGTTTGCAGAAAGCGAAAAACAAATTCGTTAAAGATTTTTCGTCGGGGATGAAGCAGCGCCTGAAACTGGGCCTTGCCATTTATTCCGATTCCTCCCTCCTGCTTTTAGATGAGCCCACTACTAACCTGGATCAGGAAGGAATCAGTTGGTACCAGGAGCATATCAACCAGAATAAGCAAGACAGGTTAGTTATAGTAGGCTCCAACATTGCCCACGAGTACAGCTTCTGCGATCATCAGCTCCGCATAACCGATTTCCATACTTCAGTCAGAAAGTAAGTACCCTGTAACTGAAGAGCTTAATCAGAATAAAGCCAGGAATTTATACTTTATACTTTAAAAAGTATGAGCAGTACGTTGCCCGGATCAAAAAATGATACCCGGTTTTAAGAACGTTTTTAGCGGCTATACTACCAATTTACGTACAGGCTGCTTAACTTTGCAGCACATTCATTAAACCAGACAATCCATGGGACGCGCATTTGAATTTAGAAAAGCCCGTAAATTTAAACGTTGGGATAAGATGTCGAAGGCCTTTACGCGCCTTGGCAAAGAGATCGTAATTGCTGTTAAAGAAGGCGGCCCTAACCCGGATTCGAATGCCCGCCTGCGCACGGCCATGCAGAACGCCAAAGGCGTTAACATGCCCAAAGACAGAGTGGAAGCGGCTATCAAGCGTGCCTCGTCTAAAGATGAAAAAGATTACGAAGAAGTTGTATACGAAGGCTACGGCCCATACGGCATCGCCATACTTGTAGAAACGGCTACCGATAATATTAACCGTACCGTGGCTAACATGCGTGTATACTTTTCGCGGGCAGGCGGTGCAGTTGGCAAAACCGGCTCTCTGGATTTTATTTTCACGCGCAAAGGTATCTTTAAGATCGCTCCGGAAGGCGCAAACATTGAAGAACTGGAGCTCGAACTGATCGACTTCGGTGCCGAAGATATTTACGAGCACGAAGGCGAAATTATTGTGGAAACTGCTTTCACCGATTTCGGAATGATGCAGAAAGCCCTGGAAGAAAAAGGTTTGAACGTAATCAGTGCCGAGCTGCAACGCATCCCGAACACCAGAACCGAATTAACCGAAGAACAGGAAGAAGAAATCGAGAACCTGATCGAGCGTATCGAAGAAGACGACGACGTACAGGCTGTTTACCACACAATGGCATAATTTAATCTAAACTATACGTAAAAGAAGAAGCCACTCTCCGACCCTGGAGTGGCTTCTTCCTTTATAAGGATGCAATAGCGTTAAATTGCTTTCTCTACAGTACCAGAATTAAAACTGCTATCATACTATGCTGACATATATCTTATTCGTTATCGGTTTTGTATTGCTCATAAAAGGTGCTGATATCCTGGTATCCGGCGCATCGTCTATTGCGAAGCGGTACAACATATCGGATATGGTCGTTGCGCTCACGATTGTTTCCTTTGGAACATCTATGCCGGAACTGATCGTGAACATTCTGGCAAGTATGCAGGGGCAGTCAGCTATAGCAATCGGTAACGTGTTTGGCAGTAATGTAGCCAACCTGTTGCTTATACTTGGTGTGGCGGCCATTATCTGCCCGCTGCCCATCAAGCGCAACACCATCCTGACAGAAATACCTTTTTCGCTTATCGCTACCTTACTGGTAGGCTTTCTGGCAAATGCCACTATCTTCACCGACACAGATCAGCTCTTTATCAGCCGCGCAGATGGCTTTATCCTGTTGGCCTTCTTTATCATGTTCATGGCTTATATCTACAACGTAGCTAAAACCAACCATGATGATGAAATTGTAGATGATAGCTCTCCGGTAATGCCAGTGATGAAGGCTGTAATCTATATTGTACTTGGTGTTACTGCGCTGTTTTTAGGAGGCAAGTGGGTAGTAGATGGTGCCGTAGAAATAGCACAATCATTTGGCTTGAGCGAGTCATTTATCGGCTTAACCATTGTGGCTATCGGCACATCATTACCTGAACTGGTAACTTCTGCCATAGCTGCTTATAAACGCAATATCGATATAGCGGTAGGCAATGTAATCGGCTCTAATATTTTTAATTTGCTCTGGATATTAGGTATAAGTGCTGTTATCAATCCGCTCCCCTTCAGCACCATTAGCAATACCGACATCCTGATGATGATTTTTGCAAGCACATTGCTCATTATCGCCATGCCTATCGGAAAAAAGAATGCCATCGACCGCTGGAACGGCGTACTTTTTCTGCTGATCTATGCAGCCTACATATTTTACCTGGTGCAACGAGGCTAGGCTATTAAGATTTAACTTATCAGTATGCCCAGGGATACAAGTCCGGTTGCTGCCCGGATTTTGTTTTAAAATGCAGTGGATGCACGGCTTCGGTCTCATCAAAGTATAAAAAGGCATCGTAGCGTTCCGGTATCAGGGTTGGCACATAGTTACCGTACTGCTCAAATTTAGGATCGTATACCACACCGATGGCACGGTGGCCGATGTGTGTCTGCAGTTCAGGTACGTCTTTCAAATCTTTAGAGAATACCAGTTTATCTTCTGAGTTGATACGATGCAGCAATTCTTCCCAGCTTCCTTTGCGGGCAGGCGGCACGTCCATTTTCTGCATCGTAGCACCCCACGATTTTCCGGCTATTACGGTGCCCTGGTAGCTCCCGAAGCCAATCAGCTTCACTTGGTCGTGGCCATACTTTTCGCGGGCAAGCTGTCCGATATTATACATGCCATCGTCCGCCATATCGGTAGCGCGGGCATCGCCGATGTGCGTATTATGCTCCCATACAATAGCTTTCGAGTCCGGTCCATGTAAATCAAGTAAGCGGTCCAGGGTTTCCATCATGTGGCTGTCGCGCACGTTCCACGAGTCTGACCCGCCCTTAACCATGGCCCGGTAATATTTTTCGGCATTCACGGCTACCAGCGCATTCTGCTCCGTGTTAAAATCAAATTCATGGTCGCCGGTAACAGGCGGGTGGCGCTGCACGCGTTGCAACATGTCAATTACTTCTTTTTCACAATCAGTAGGCACAAAAGCGGTGGCATGCGCATACGTTTGAGGGTCGCGGTTAAACGGTTCGAAACAATTGATTGCTATCCGGGCAGCATCGGCTGCTTTGCCATCTGTTCGGTCCAGGTAGTTCACGATCTGTTCCAGCGACTCCCATAAACTATACACATCCAGGCCATAAAAACCTACCTTTTCGGCACCGTTACGGATATGGTTAAAATCGCGGAGCCATTCAACTAAAGCGGCTGTTTCCCAGTTTGCCCACATCCAGGTAGGCCAGCGTTTATATACCTGCAGCACATCGGCAATCTTAGTCCCCGAATCGGCATATCCTTTAATAAAGCGGTTTATTGTATAACACTCCGGCCAGTCGCCTTCCACAGCTACAAAGTTGAAACCCTTTTCCTGCATTAGTTTTTTGGTGATGGCCGTGCGCCAGGTATAATACTCCGAAGTACCATGTGAGGCTTCACCTAACATAACAATCCGGGCATCGCCCACTTCTTCAATCAGGCTATTCAGGTCACTTTCTTTTGTGATGGTGGTATAAGCGAATGGTGTGTTTTCCATAGTTACAAAGTATAGATAGCGGTGCACAGATGCTTAAAATTGGTTTATTGTACTTCTAATTAAGGCTTTATGTTATAAAAAAAGCGCCCGCTCTACACAAAAGTAAAGCGGGCGCTTATGCAGGGTATAATTATACTTTTTTACGATTGATTATTGTTTCCAAAAACCCGACGGAGTAACTCTGTGGTGCGGGCCACCGGATTTTCACGGATCTGGGCTTCTTCCTGCGCTACCAACGTAAATAAACCGTCAATGGCGCGTTGCGTGGCGTAATCATCCAGGTCAGGGTTCACTTTCTGCACCAACGGAATTTTGTTGTAGCGGTTTACCAGGTCAGCATAGTAACGGGTGGCATTCGTTTTCTCTAAAGATTTCACCATTACGGGGTTAAAAGCTGTGTATAATTGCTGCGAAGTAGTGCGTTTCAGGTATTGGGTAGCCGCATCGCGGTCGCCTTTCAGGATGGCCCAGGCATCAGCTATGGTCAGTTGCTTGATGGCACTCACAAAAATAGGAACGGCACTTTTGGCAGCATCTTCGGCACCGCGGTTCAGGGTAAGTACAAACTTATCAACCTCGCTGCCCAAACCGATCTGGCGCAGGGTATTTTCTACTTTCTTTACATCTTCCGGAAACGGAATACGGATAAGCGAATTTTTATGATACCCATCTACCTGAGAGGCCTGCGCTGCTCCGTTCTTTATGCCGATCTCCAGCGCTTGCTTCAGGCCGTTAGCTACTTCTGTTTTGGTAACGGGCACGCCTGTACCGGTTCCTGCCAGTACGCCATCCATGGTGCGTTGCACCTCGGCAACCGTACACGCTGATGTGCTAACAGCTAAAGCAATTAAAGAAGTATAAAGTATTTTTTTCATATCAACAGAACATCTTTACTTTTAAGTAGTTTCCCTTACGCATAAATCAGACCAAATATATGAAAACAGTTCTTGCTGAAATAATCACCATCGGAGACGAGCTCCTGTACGGGCAGGTAGTAGATACCAACTCGGCCTGGATGGGCGCTGAACTAACAAAACTAGGCATAAGAGTACAGCAGATTACATCTGTTTCTGATAATGAGGCCCACATTATAAGTACCCTGAACGATGCCCGCACCCGCGCTGACATTATCTTGATTACCGGCGGACTTGGCCCCACCAAAGACGACCTGACAAAAACGGTACTTACCTCCTATTTCCATACTTCTCTTAAGTTGCACGAGCCTTCGCTGGCTGATATCAGCGCTATTTTCAGGAAACGTAACATCGATATAACCGAACTGAACCGGCAACAAGCCTTTTTACCGGAGAGCTGCACCCCCATCCGCAATGCCATTGGCACGGCACCAGGTATGTGGTTCGAGGAAGACGGAAAAGTTTTTGTGTCGATGCCCGGCGTGCCGTTTGAGATGAAGCTGATGATGACAGAACTTATACTTCCGAAGCTGAAAGCCTATTTTAAAACGCCCGAGATTATTCATAAAGTTATCCAGACCACCGGCATTGCCGAATCCATACTTGCCGAGCGCATCGAAGACTGGGAAACCAACCTGCCGCCTCATATTAAACTCGCTTATTTGCCCAGCCTGAGCGGGGTGCGCCTGCGCTTAACCGGCCAGGGTGATGAAGCCACTATACTGGAGCAGGAACTCGACAACGAAGTTAAAAAGCTTCAGCACATCATCCCAGGCTACATTTTTGCCATTGGTGAGATTCCGTTGGAAGAAGCGATCGGTATACTTTTAAAAGACCGTAACCTGACTATCGCCACCGCCGAAAGTTGTACGGGCGGTTACCTGGCACATAAGCTTACAAGTATAGCCGGCAGCTCTGCCTACTTTCAGGGAAGTATAATTGCCTACCACAACGAAGTAAAAATACGGGAGCTCAACGTAAAAAAAGAAACCTTACTACAGCATGGTGCCGTAAGCGAAGCTACCGTGCGCGAAATGGCCGAAAATGTATGCCTTAAATTTAACACCGACGTTGGCGTAGCAACCAGCGGCATTGCCGGACCTGGCGGCGGAACGCCCGAAAAACCGGTCGGTACGATTTGGGTGGCCTGTGCTTTTAAAGGCAAAACAGTCGCGAAGCTTATACATTATAATAAAGACCGCAAATTAAATATCGAATATACGGCCATGGTGGCCCTTAACCTGATCAGGCAAACTTTACTGGCAAGCGTTGAGGAATAGGCTAAAATCATTAACTTTGTCTAAAATAGACTTATAGTATATAGATTTTAGCTTGTAAACTTTGTCTTTTTATAATGAAAAGAGAAGTATAACTACCTCCTGCCACAAGCTGGTTTTGTCTGAAATCTAACGTCTAAAATCTAATATCTCAGAAAGCAATAAAAAATATGGCACTTGTAGAAATGGTTATGCCCAAAATGGGCGAGAGTATCATGGAAGGTACCGTTCTGAAATGGCTCAAGAATGTGGGTGATACCATCGAGCAGGACGAGTCGGTACTGGAAGTAGCTACGGATAAAGTAGACACAGAAGTACCTGCTATTCAGGGTGGTGTGCTAAAGGAAATTCTGGTGCAGGAAGGTGATGTAGTTGCTGTTGGCGCTACGATTGCCATTATCTCTACCAACGGCGAAGATACTGCTGCTCCTGCCGCTACGGCACAGGCTGCTGCGCCGGCTCCGGAAGCTGCACCTCAGCAGGAAACAACTGCTTCTAATGCTTCTTCTTCGGTTGCCAAACTTGACCAGCCAGCTACAGGTCGTTTCTATTCTCCGCTGGTACTGAACATTGCCCGCGAAGAAGGTATATCGATGCAGGAACTGGAGTTTGTGCCAGGTACCGGCAGCGAAGGCCGTGTGTCTAAAAAAGATATTATGGCGTACGTGGATGGCCGTAAAAATGCACCTCAGCAAGCTGCCGCTCCGGCAGCAGGAGCAGGTGCAACACCTGCCCCGCAAGCTAAACCAGCTGTTACACCTGCTCCTGCTGCGCAACCACAGGCCTCTGCGCCAGCTGTTAAACCAGCTGCCTCATATGGCGGTAATGTGGAGCTGATCGAAATGGACCGCATGCGTAAAATGATCGCTGACCGTATGGTGGACAGCAAACGCATTTCTCCGCACGTTACTTCTTTTGTAGAAGCCGATGTAACCAACCTGGTGAACTGGAGAAACAAGTGGAAAGATGTATACAAGAAGCGCGAAGGCGAGAACCTGACCTTTACGCCGCTCTTTATTGATGCGATTGCCAAAGCGATCAAAGATTTCCCGATGATCAACGTGTCAGTGGATGGTGGTACCATTATCCGTCACAAAGATATCAACATTGGTATGGCCGTAGCGTTGCCAAGCGGTAACCTGATCGTGCCGAACATCAAAAACGCAGACCAACTGAACCTGAACGGCCTGACCAAAAAAGTGAACGATTTGGCTAACCGTGGCCGTATCAACAAACTGACACCGGACGATCTGGCTGGCGGTACCTATACGGTTTCGAACGTAGGCTCTTTCGGAAACGTGATGGGCACACCAATTATCATGCAGCCACAAGTGGCAATTATGGCCGTTGGCGCGATCAAAAAGAAGCCAGCTGTTATTGAAACACCGGACGGCGATCTGATCGGTATTCGTCATTTCATGTACCTGTCGCACTCTTACGACCACCGTGTAGTGGATGGCTCTTTGGGTGGCATGTTTGTACGCCGCGTAGCCGATTACCTCGAAAACTTCGATGTAAACACAACCATTTAATTTTTGAAAAAGGACTTCGGATAAAAAACGAAAGACTTTGCTTTTATACTTTTAAAGCCTGCTTCAGTAAACGGAGCAGGCTTTATTTTTTAACCTGATGATGCCATGTTTATCTTTTTTACCTTAGCTAAAGTATACGTGCAAGTATAAACTAACCTGATACCATGAAAACCATACTTCCCTGGATCATAGCGGCTGTTTCGTTGCTGGCTGCTGTTTATTTATACTTTCAGAAAACTGAAGCGGAAAGTCGTTTAGCCATGGCCGACACAAAAGTTGAAGAATTAACTGCAAGAAAGGAAGCTGAAGACTCACTGGAAAGTATGATTTTACCTCCGGACACGATGACTTTAGTTCCGCCGACAGAAGAAATTTCTGTAAATAAGATGGGCAGCCTTACCCAAAGTGAGATCAAAAAACTGCAACGCAAAGGCCTGCAAAACCCGGAAACTGATCTTAAAAAAGACCTTACCCGAAACCAAAGCACACTTATTCCGGTGAAAGGAACAATGGGTGGCACGATGGCTATCCGTAAAAGCCACATCCTGAACGGCAACTACGCGCTGGCTTATTACGAAGACGGCCACAACGGCGGCAACTTGCTTTTAAAGTATAACGTGAGTAACGGAAGTATAACCTGGACTGTAATCGATCATTCTAAATTGTAAACCAACTTTATGAAAGTAAACCTTACCCTTTTCTTATTCCTGCTATGCTTTGCTGTAAAAGCTCAAAACCCATCACCCGAAAACCGTATTGTTGTACTTGGGCAAGCAAGTATAGATGTTCCTGCCGACCAGGTTAAGTTCTTTGTAGACATTAACTCCACAGATTCATCAAGTGTAGATAAAGTATACCAGCAGCACAAAAGGCTTGAAGATAAAATGGTAAAGCTGTTAAAAGATCTTCAGATTCCTACTTCTGATGTTAAATACTCATTGTTTTCTGTAAGTAAAAGACAGGATTATATGAATCGAAATAAGGAAGAGTATTTTTATGGAAATCAGAACATAACCTTCATGCTAAAAAACCTGAGTCAGTTTACAGAAGTACAGGCACGCTTAATTAAAGAAGGATTTACTGGTTTCAGGAGCAGTTTTATGTCCTCGGCTATCGATAAACATACTTCAGAAGTGCTGGAAAAAGCAATTAAAGTAGCGTGGGCAAAAGCTGATATAATGGCAAAAGCTGCCAACAGACAAATAAAGCGTGTGGTAAAAGTAGCAGATACCGAAGATACAGATCCGATCTTTATAAACTATCGGCAAAGTGAAACGCTGAATGAAGTTGTTATAAGAGGGCAATCAAGTATGAGTTTATTCGAATTTCCGCAAACTATACCTGTTACAACTTCCGTGAAAGTAGTTTTTGAGTTAAAGTAGCACGAAATTTGAGTTCTGATAGTACACACTATACTTTAAGCTGATGCTCTATACTTTACTCTTACTACTCTTCCCGTTTTATCTGATGGGTACGGATACGCTTCTCCTGCAGCAGGATATTGAAAAAGATTATGCTATCCTTCAGAAAAACAGCAGGTATATTATAGATGATAATGCTACGACCAATCCTTCTTTTGAAACCGTTACAGCAGATCTGCAACTGCTGCAGCTAGCTGCCTCCCTAGATCTTGCAAAAGCAAATCATACTTCTAAAAAAGCTGGTAACCATGAGATTACAAGCTGGATTTTTCCGGATGGAGACATAAAAGCGCTGCACCAGATCGAAAGCACCATAAACCTGGATACAGTCGTGACGCAACGCTACCTCGAGAACCGCCCGCCAACACAGCTGCACATAAAAAACAACTTCACTTTCCGGACCTACGTGATAGCCACAAAATCAAACCCAATTAAACTATATTACCTGACCGAGGCCGAACAAGGTTTATTAAAGTATAAAATCGAGAACAGGCAAGTACAGATTGGGTATTCAGGTAAAAAAGAAGGGCTGGATGATGTGCTTCCACGCTACGAAAAAGAAGTTGAACAGCTGTTGCAAAGTATAAAGTAGCCAGCCAAGTATAACAATTAAAAAGTATAAATTGTATTCTCTGAACCCGAAAGTATAAAGTATAAAAAAAGGCCGCTCCCGAAAGAGAGCGGCCTTTTTTGAAAGTATAAATCTGATTATAAAGTAGCCAGACTTTGCTCTATTGCTTTGATCTTGGCTTCAGCGTCGGCTTGCTTTTTGCGCTCGTTCGTAATAACTGCTTCGGGTGCGCCGCTTACAAAACGCTCGTTGCTTAGCTTTTTCGCTACCGAGATTAGGAAACCTTTGGTATACTCCAGCTCCTTGGTTAAACGCTCGCGCTCGGCTGCCACGTCAATATTACCTTCCATTGGTATAAAGAACTCATCGCCGGCTTCTACAAAACTGATCGCACCATCCAGGCTATCCTGCACAAAGCTGATTTCCTTTACGTTGGCCAGTTTGGTGATGATGCTCAGGAACGCGTCATACTTATTATCGCTTACAATTTTGATCGAAAGATCGAGTTGCTTGGTCTGCGGAATATTTTTAGAGTTCCGGATGTTACGGATCGCGCCTACAATATTCAGGACGGCTTCCATTTGCTCCGTAATCGCTTTATCCAGCTTATCTTTTTTAGGCCAGGCTGCCACGATCAGGAATTCCTTGTCTTTGCGGGTTTTCAGTTCGTGCCAGATCTCTTCTGTGATAAACGGCATAAACGGATGCAACACCTTCAGCACGTTCTCCAGGAAGCCAACAGTAGCTTCTATTGTGCGCGCATCGATTGGTTGCTGGTACGCCGGTTTGATCATCTCCAGGTAGTTCGAGCAGAAATCGTCCCACACCAGTTTGTACACCGCCAGCAAAGCATCCGAAATACGGAACTTCTCAAAATGGTCTTCCAGCTGAATGAAGGCTTCGTTAAAGCGCGCATCAAACCACTGGATAGCCGTTTCGTTCGGGCAAGGCAGGTTTTCGTCTACTTCCCATCCTTTAATCAATCTGAAAGCGTTCCAGATCTTGTTGCTGAAATTACGGCCCTGCTCTACCAGTTTCTCATCAAAAAGCAAATCGTTACCAGCCGGCGAACTGAACAACATACCGGCACGCACGCCATCAGCACCGTATTGCTCGATTAGGTCCAGCGGGTCCGGTGAGTTGCCCAGCGATTTAGACATTTTACGGCCCTGTGCATCACGTACAATACCGGTCAGGTACACATTACGGAATGGCATCTCGTTCCGGAATTCAAAACCAGCCATGATCATACGTGCTACCCAGAAGAACAGAATTTCAGGAGCGGTTACCAGGTCATTGGTTGGGTAATAGTAAAGTATGTCTTTGTTATCAGGGTCTTTAAAGCCGTCAAAAACCGAAATAGGCCACAACCACGACGAGAACCAGGTATCCAGTACGTCTTCGTCCTGGCGCAGATCAGTTAATTGCAGATCAGGATTTTCGGTTTTCTTACGGGCAATTTCCAGTGCTTCAGCATCGGTAGTTGCTACCACAAACGAGCCATCCGGCAAATAATAAGCAGGTATGCGTTGTCCCCACCACAGCTGGCGCGAAATACACCAGTCGCGGATATTATCCATCCAGGAGCGGTACATGTTCTTGAACTTCGGCGGATACAGGCGGATGTCGTCGTTCATTACGGCTTCCAGCGCAGGCAAGGCCATTTTATCCATCTTACAGAACCACTGCATCGACAAACGCGGCTCGATTACAGCACCGGTTCGCTCAGAGGTCTGCACGATACTTGGGTACTCATCTATTTTAACCAGGTAGCCGGCTTCCTGCAGGTCTTTTACAATGTTACGGCGGGCTGCAAAACGATCCTGGCCTACATACAGTTGCGCCAGTTCGTTTAATGTACCGTTGTCATTCAGGATATCAATAATAGGTAGGTTATGCTTCTGCCCGAGTTCGTAGTCGTTCAGGTCGTGGGCTGGCGTTACTTTTAGCGCACCGGTACCAAATTCTATACTTACATACTCGTCTACTATAATCGGAATTACCTTGCCCAACAACGGAATACGCACCTGTTTGCCGTGCAAATGCTTGTAGCGTTCGTCGTTCGGGTTAACGGCTACAGCCACGTCAGCCATAATGGTTTCTGGGCGCGAGGTAGCAACGGTTAAGAAACCACCTTCTGCATCATCACCAACCAGTTCATACTTCAGGTGGTACATTTTGGCCATGGTATCCTTCGGGATCACTTCTTCATCCGAAAGCGCGGTGCCACCCAGCGGGTCCCAGTTTACCATACGTACGCCACGGTAAATCTGGCCTTTGCGGTACAGATCCACAAATACCTCGATCACGGCTGCGCTCAGGTCCTCTTCCATCGTGAAACGGGTACGGTCCCAGTCGCAGGAAGCACCCAGTTTTTTCAGCTGGTCCAGTATAATACCGCCATACTTCTCTTTCCACTCCCAGGCGTATTTCAGGAATTCTTCTCTGGAAATATCTTTTTTCTCGATGCCGCGCTCTTTCAGCATCGCCACCACTTTTGCTTCGGTTGCAATCGAAGCGTGGTCGGTACCCGGTACCCAACAAGCTTCTTTGCCCTGCATACGCGCCCTCCGGATCAGGATATCCTGGATGGTATTGTTGAGCATATGGCCCATGTGCAGCACGCCTGTTACGTTTGGCGGCGGAATTACAACTGTATAAGGCTCTTTGTTCGGGTTAGGTGTAGAGCGGAAGAAGCCGCGCTGCATCCAGCTATCGTACCACTTCTGTTCTACCTCTTTGGGGTTATATTTTGTTGAAATCGACATCGTAGACTATAATTTCCGGTGTTTGTGCAAAGAGCAAAAATAGCGAAAAAAGACTAAGATTGATAGGATTAGCAGATTTTAGGATAGGGTTATCAAAGTATGCGGAACCAAGGCAGTTTTACACAATCACCAATTCATACTTTGCCAGCAGCCCCTGCAGGCCGTAACCCGAAAACTTTGCATTTTTGATAGTATTTATTTCCGGGTCGATGATAAAATTATAGGCAGTAGAAAAGTCTGCGCCGGAGAGGTTGGTATAATTAAAAACGGCACGCTCCAGATCGGTGTTATCAAACAGGGCGCTGGTCAGGTTGGCATTTGTGAAGTCTACACTCTTGAGGGAAGTATAAATGAACTTGGTTTTAGCCATTTTCCGGTTCATGAAAACGGCATAATCCAGGATACAATTTTCGAACTGCACGGTAAAGAACACATCTTCGCACTCGCTGAAATTTATACCGGTTAGTTTACATTCTTTAAACACACAGTTATTCAGGGTTACGTTATTCAGCTTCAGCAGCGCCAGGTTACAGCCCATAAATGTGCAGTCTGTGAAACGCGTGCCGGCAAAGTTGCTCCCCGAAAAATCGCAGAGCTTAAAAGTGCAGTTCTCGAACCCCCTGCTCTTTACATCTTTGTTAGGGTAACTGATCTTCTCGAATGTTTTGCCTTGGTGCAGTAAGCCTTCCATCTTTTTTTGGGCTGAGGTTAAATTAAAAAGCCTGCCACGTGAATTGGGCAGGCTTTTATACTTTGGTGTATTAAACTTATGCTTCCTGGTGAAGCCAGCTTTTTTTGGATAATAATTCTTCTTCGGTTTCGCGGTAATCCGGATCGTCCACGCAGCAATCCACAGGGCAAACGGCAGCGCACTGCGGCTCTTCATGGAAGCCCATGCACTCGGTGCACTTATCTGAAACTATATAATAAAATTCGTCTGAAACCGGTGTCTGTGGTGCATCGCCGGGGATAATCTCACCACCGTCAATTTCTACTTCTTTTAACTCCGTACCGCCGCCCCAGGTCCATTCCGCGCCGCCTTCGTAAATGGCAGTGTTCGGGCACTCTGGTTCGCAGGCTCCGCAGTTAATGCACTCATCCGTTATCATGATAGCCATAATCGTATCTCCTGTATATTTTTTATACTTTTGTACTTCTTGTTTCTGAATTTGCTGCAAAATTAGAAACATTAAGCATCCGCATCAAATAAATTTTAAAGCCACACAGCGCCATGACATTAGAAAACAGAATAGAAGCTTTTATAGAACTTGGCAAACAACTCCAAAACCTCTCCGAAGAGGAACTTCAGGACTGGGCACGACTGGCAGCTGGGCGTAACCCCTGGTTTGATGAAGCCAATGTAACCTTTGCGCTGAAAGGCATCGCGCTGATGCTGGATGAACAGTACCTGCGCGAATGGCTCTATCCTTATCACCTTAAACAAATTTCGCCGAAAAAGGTTGGCGTAGTGATGGCCGGCAATATACCCATGGTCGGTTTCCACGATTTTTTAGCGGTACTGATAAGTGGCCATAACCTACTGGCAAAACTGAGCACATCAGACGAGCCCCTGATTAAAAAGCTGGCTAATATGCTGATCGCGATTGAGCCTGCTTTTGCGCCAAGTATAGAATTTGCCGAGCTGCTGAAAGATGCCGATGCCATTATTGCCACCGGCTCCGACAACACCGCCCGTTACTTTGAGTATTACTTTGCCAGCCGGCCGCACATTATCCGCAAGAACCGCAGCAGCATCGGCATCTTAACCGGACACGAAGAAAAAGAAGAGCTCACGAAGTTGGGCGAAGATATTTTCAGGTATTATGGCCTGGGTTGCCGCAATGTGTCTAAAGTGTTTGTGCCGGAAGGTTACAAGTTTGATGCTTTTTTTGAAGCAAACCAGCACCGCCAGAGTTTGCTGGATCATCACAAATACCAGAATAACTACGATTACAACAAATCCATACTTCTGGTAAATGCTGTGCCGCATTATGATAACGGCTTTATGCTGGTAACACCAAGCGAGAATCTTGTTTCACCTATTTCGGTGCTGTTTTACGAAACGTTTTCGTCGCATCAGGATCTGCGTCAGAAATTAAATTCAGTAAAAGACAAAACACAATGCGTGGTATCGGCGCATGGCTGGTTCGAAGGCAGCATTCCCTTCGGCAACGCCCAATGCCCAATGGTCTGGGACTATGCCGATGGCGTGGATACGTTAGAATTCCTCCAAAAATTATAAATTATTGTCTATTATCAGGTGGCTTATTGTATTTGTATTTCAGAGTTTCTATATTCCGTAGCACAATATAACCAATAACTGTTTATGGAAACGCTAGCCAATACCACCCTATTAGTAGCTAAAGAGCAGATTCCGGGACTTCGCTTCCGATCAGAAGATGTTTTAACGGATGCTCAGTCGAGGAGCAAACGCCGCTGGGATCTGAACCGGGCCACTCTACTTGGAAATGCTTATCATGGTAAAGTAGAAATTACGTTTCAGACCTCTGATGGCCAGGATAAGAAAGTTGCTACCACTATCTGGACAGTTGATGACCTGTTTATTACACTTAAAGCAGGGTGCGCACTTCCGATTGCTGCTATTCTGGGAATTGAGTTTCTTTAACTAAAAGACAACGTATGCCACTTGCCGGATTTCTAACCCGACTCCGCACCACATAGAAGAGCAGGTAGTTTATACTTGCTCTTTTCTTTTCAGGTACCTTCCTGATTTACTGAACACTAGCAGCTTTCTGACACGAACCTGCAAACCATTTTATACTGAAATAGTTGTTATAACGTAAAACAAGTACCATTTCCGGTTAAAGTAAAAGTATACTTTGTGGCAAATGGGTTTCATATCAAACTTAGCATTATGGATACTACAACCAACAGAATACCCCTGGTAGAGAAAGAAGAAATCCCTTTTTTCAATTTTAGTAACGAAGATGTACTGGAAGATGCGGAGGCCCGCAAGAAGCGTGTCTGGGACCTGAACAGGGCGGCATCGTTGGGCAACGCGTACAGGGGCAAAGTAGAAATTACGTTTCAGACGGCCGACGGAGAACAGAAACGTGTAGATACGACCGTCTGGACTGTAGACCAATCGCATATAACTTTAAAGGCGGGCTGCTCTGTTCCGATCATTTCAATTATAAGTATAGAGTTCTTTTAAAGAACTCTATACTTGCTTTTACTAAATCCTGTCGAGCACTTTCACGATCAGGTCATCAATAATATCATCGGCATCGGTCGCAAATTCCTGCGTAATCCGGTTTACTACCATTGCATTCAGCGATAACATTTCGTGGCCCAGCAAGCGGCCCATGCTGTAGTAGCCAGCCGTTTCCATTTCGAAATTTGTCAGTTTATAATCGTTGTGGCGGAAGTTATGGTATTTCTGCAACAACTCCTCTATCCGAACGCCGGCACGCAACAAGCGGCCCTGCGGTGCATAAAAACCAGGGCAGGTCAGGGTGTTTCCCGGAATCATATCATACCCTATTTTTTTGATCAGGCTTTCGGAACCACTCACGCAATACGGCTGAAAACCAATGCCCAAATCTTGTTGTAAGGCTTTGGTTATACTTTGTTCCTGCTCTGTTTGCGGCAGTGGGTAGAATTCCATCAGGGTATCCAGGCCAATAGAAGTATGCGATGCTAGGTGGCTACCCAATGGCACAGAAGTCT
This sequence comes from Pontibacter arcticus, assembly GCF_003284895.1. Classification (GTDB taxonomy): domain Bacteria; phylum Bacteroidota; class Bacteroidia; order Cytophagales; family Hymenobacteraceae; genus Pontibacter; species Pontibacter arcticus. The sequence continues at coordinate 431,356 of NZ_QMDV01000003.1, read as the reverse complement.
GGAGCGCACCCGACGTACCAATGCGCACTATTTTAAGCGATATCTTTTCTTCATTTACTTCCCTGGATACAAAATCAATGTTAACCAGTGCATCCAGTTCGTTCATCAGGATATCGATATTATCGGTACCCATTCCCGTCGAAATAACAGTCAGGCGTTTGCCTTTATAATAACCGGTGTGCGTGACAAACTCGCGCTTGGCAACTTCTACTTCAATTTCATCAAAGTACTTACTTACTTTTGCTACCCTATCCGGATCTCCCACAGTAATAATGGTATCGGAAATCTGTTCTGGCAACAGGTTAAGGTGGTAAATGGTACCGTCTTCGTTCAGTATTAATTCTGATGCTGGAATCGCCATATCTTTCTGTTTAGTTGTGCTGATGTTGCGTGATACAAGAAAGCAACATACGTATAAAAAATAAAAGCGTGGCCTTAGGAGCACACGCTTCTTATACTTGTGTTAATTATTTTAAGCCGAAACGCCGGTAGTTTTGCGTCGGTTAAATCCTTTCAGCGGGTTGTAGCCGTTCAGTTCTTTCTGGTAATAACCCGTGCCGTCGTAAGGGCGTTTTTCCGGGTGATCTTTACATTCGGCAGAGCAGGCACCTTCCATTTCGTGGCCGCAGCTTTCGCAGATAGGCACATGCAGGTTGCAAACCGGGTTGGCGCAGTTTACCATTCTGTCGGATTTGGTTTTGCAAACGTAGCATTCCGAGATCACTTTCGGATTTACCTGATTTACATCTACGGCCACGCGGTTATCAAAGACATAGCATTTGCCTTCAAAATCTTCGCCCTGGGCCTCTTTGCCATACTTTATAATACCGCCGTGTAGCTGGTATACGTTCTCAAAGCCCTGATCCAGTAAAAACGCGCTTGCTTTTTCGCACTTAATGCCGCCGGTGCAGTAGGTTAGTATTTTCTTGTCTTTATACTTTTCTTTCAGCGCATCTATCTGCTCCGGAAACTCCCTGAAATTCTCGATATCGAGTGTAACCGCATTTTTAAACCGGCCTACGCTGTATTCATACTCTGAGCGCACATCCAGTACTACCACGTCTTCGCGGTCTTTCATTTCCTTAAACTCGGTAGGCGAAAGATGTACACCGGTACGTACGTTCGGGTCGATGTGCAGCAAGCCGGAGTGTACAATTTCGGCTTTGGTGCGCACATGCAGTTTGGCAAAAGCGTGCTTATCCGAGGCATCCACTTTAAAATCGATCTTAGCGAAACGCGGGTCGGCGTGCATCAGCTGCATATACTTTTCGCAATCTTCTTTCAGGCCGGAAACGGTACCGTTTAGGCCCTCTTTGGAAACGATGATGCGGCCGAGCAGATTAAGCTCCAGGCAAAGTAGATGATGTTCTTCCCGGAACGCTTCCGGATCTGCTATCGGGGTGTAGCAGTAGTATAAAAGTATGCTGTAGGGTTGGTTCATAACTGCTAAGTTTCAGCTTAGTGTTTTAGATTGATTGTTGATTGCTAGTTGCTAAGTATTAAAAAGATAAAGATTATCTCTCCTTTCTAATTCAAAATAACTTTCTGAATTTATAACTTACAATGACTTTTGTCAGTTTTAAAACAGCAAAGGCAAGTATAAAAGTTTACTTGATAGGAGCTGCCGGGTTTCCGAAAACAGTTGCCTTGGCAGGTACATTGGCTACAACAACAGCGCCCGCGCCTACGCGTGCATTTTTACCGATCTTCACGCCGGAAACAATCACGGCGCCTGTTCCGATAAAGGCACCCTCCTCTACTATTACTTCAGGGTTTATAACCGCACCGGCTCCGATCTGCACAAAATCAGCGATCTCGGCTTTGGTATCTACCAGTGCACGTGCGCCAATAATACAATTATCACCGATCTTTGCATTGTTGTTGATGATCGCGCCTGCGCCAATCATGATGCCGTGGCCCAGCCAGGCGTGTTCTGATACTGCACTGAATTTATGGATAGCATTTACCGGCACCACTTTATACTCTTCTTTCAGCATGTTGATGAGTCCTTTGCGGGCAGCAGAATCTTCTACGGCTACAAACACATCGCACTTCTTCCCGATCAGCTTCAGGAATTCGCCGTCTTCGGTCTTGCTCATCACCGCCACGTTGTTGATTTCTTCCTGCTGCAGGGTTGTATTATCATCAAGAAAACAATACACCACTACGCTGTTACTGTTAAATATATCTAAAGCTGCCGTACCCAGGTTCTGGGCACCAAGTATGATCACTGGATTTTGCATGACGTATCTGAATTAAGGGGCAAAGGTACGAAGAAGCTGCAGAGTTTAAAAATAACGCTTTGGCAACATAGCCTTCAGTTTATACAGTATTGAAAGTATAAAGGTGTTCTGCATGAACAGGTAAATAAGGAAGGGTAAGAACAGAATCCTGTAACGGCTCAGCGAACCGAAATTAGGCGTACTCAGCCCAAAAATAGCAGCAAACAGAATTACAATAAAGCCAAAAAGGACATACTCAGGGCTTATCCTGCATCGCTTTGTTGTAAGACCTGCTCTTATACTTACCAATGTTAGCATAAGTAAAACAAGATTCTCTATTCCTGAAAGGATTTGCAATGCATTGTCAGATTCCCAGATAAACGGCCGGTAAACAGCACTTAGAACTGCTTCTGGGGCGTTCAGTATAAAACTTTGCAAGGTAGGCTCCAACAAGTTATACTGAATAAAAATGGTGTGCTGCGATCTGGCTAACAATGCATCATGTGTTGTAACCAGGTTGCTGTAAAAAAAGCCATCCATGTACATATCAAAGAACAACGCTGCAGCCGGAATAAAGAGCAGTAATAAAAGTATAAATATATAAACCTGTCTTCTTTCGGGCTTAAGCAACGGGTAGTTTTTTGCAATCACTTTTAGGCTGAGGTACACGAAAAGCAACGGCAAAAGCAGCATCGCCACAAAAAACTTCACTTTGTAGAGCAAATACAGCATCGGCAGCAAAAGTATAAAATCTGTTTTTGATGCGCGATAACCATTTGCCGTTTTCAAAACGACTGCAACAATCCAACAAACACTCCCGAACAGCAAGGCATCTTTGGATAAACCTGAACTCCAGAACATAACCGACGGGAATAGCAAAAAAGCAACTGTAGCAGCCGTTTTATACTTTCGCTGAAGTATGATTAATGTTGCAGCCAGCCTACCGCTTCCCCAAAAACTAAATAATGAAAAGTATAAACCGCCGAGGTAATAAGAGCTATCTGTCAGTAAATTAAGTACACTCAGCAGCTTTATCAGGAAAAAAGAATTACTAAAATCCGGGAAACGTGAAAAAGGAATTTCAGCGCGAAACGGCTCATCCGGAAACTGGTTCAGGAAAATCAGCTCCGCGTATGCTTTAAAATCCTGGTAGGCCAAGGCCGTTAATTTCAGAGAACCCTGATGATATGCCACCGTATCTCCGCCGCCATAGTATTCAAAGTATAAAAGGCCCAGCAACAAACCGCACAAAAGTTTAAGCCCCAGCGCCGGATAAAAGTATGGCCGCAGTTGTTCTGCCCAGCGCTGCCGTTGCATCCACCACACCAGCCCGGAAAGTATGGCTATGTTAAAAAGTGTTACCAGTAAACTCACAGGGCGGTATTATTTTTCAGGATTTTGTTGCCTACTGCGCATTGCAGGCAGTTTACTGGTTCGCAGTAAAGCTTGTATAAACCGAGTGCAGCCTGGTTATCAGCAGCGGAGGTTGCACGCCAGCCAAGTGCCTCATACAAACGGGTTATGTTATTGGAGGCTTCTTTTACATGCTCGAGCAGGGAAATCGCTTTTTCGAGGTAAGTATAATCTTTGTTATAAGTAGCGTATGCGGCTAGCAACGGCACCGTTACATTTACAATTAAGTTTTGGACGCTGCTTTTGCCGATCTGTAACTGTGGTGTTTTTAAAGGTTTGCCGAAATCATAATGCTGCTGCCAGTAGGCTGAAACAGGCGTTGTAAAGTATGATTCGTAGGTTTTTATACTTTGTGTTTCCAGCAGTTTGGTAAAAAAAGTTTGTTGCTGATACAAGGTTGCAGCCAGTTGCGCCAACCGTACCGTCGGGAAATTGGCAGGGCGCATCCTGAGGAAGTTCCAATGGTGCCGCTGCAAAGCTGTTTCGCGTAGTTTATACTTGTGGCTCAGGAACGTATATTCTTTTGCCAATTGCCCGGCGTAATCATCCACAGGATTTTCTAAGTAACCGGCCTGTCCGAACAAAAGCGCTTCCAGCTGAAACTGGCTTTGCTGGTGCTTCCGGATAACCTGCCATGGCAAAGCTTTGGCCAGTTGCTCCATTGCCGCCTGGTTTATCTTAAATCCGAAGCTCCGGCAAAGTATAAAATAGGCGGTTTGTTCCCAGTCGTTGTTCAGTTGCTGATGCACCGCCAATACGTCATTTGCTTTCAATTCGAGCCGTTCGGTGAGGGCGCGGGCCAGCATACTTGTTTTGGTTAACTCCGGAACAGCAGGCCAGAAAGCGGCACACGGAATAGTGGTAACAGCCTGTTGCAGTTGCTCATACTTTGCCAGCATGCCGGGCTGAATCCTATCTTTCAGTTCCAGTGTAGGAACTGCCGAACCGTTGGTGCGACGTATACTTTCATCAGCTTGCCAAACTACATGCAGAATGACCTGATCATACTTTCTGTCTGTCTGGTGCCGGTGCTGCAGCCAGTCTGAGGCATTAATGTGCACCTCCACGCTCCCCGACCACTCCACATCGCCAATCCGAATTAAGGCTTCCTTAAAATCGGGCCCGGCGTTGGTGTGGTAAAAACCTGTTTTCAGTACCTGAATTGCCTCTCCATCTGTGGTGCACAGTGCCGTTTTATCAAAATACTGATGTTGCCAGATGTAATGGAGGAAATCTTCTTTCATGGTACAGACACGTTGTAGGAAGTTACGTGCATTTTGCCGGATTTAAAAAGCTTTACTTACGCGGCTCCGGCTGGTACTTTAGTTGCAGGCCATGCAGAAAATTGCGCAGGATCTGGTCTTGCAAGGGGCGGTAATGTTGGTGGTCGGGTTTACGGAAAAAAGCGCTCAGTTCGTGCTTGCTCAACCGAAATCTTACCAGTTCCAGAATATTAAGTATATCCTCGTCTATCAGGTTGAGGGCTATTTTGAGCTTCCGAAGTATAATGTTGTTGTTCAGTTTACTTTCAGGCTTGGGCTGCTCGCCTTCTTTTTTACCGCGTTTTTCGTTTATCAACCCGTTCAGGAAAGCCGCCAGGTGTAGGTCGCTCATTTCCTTAAATTCCGGCTCGTCTTCCTTTTTCATCCACTCAATAAGCTCGGCACGCGTTACCTGCTCCCCACCAGACTTAAACAGCTCCAGCAACTTCGGGTCGTTGAAATCAAATGTATAGCGGAGCCGGCGTAATATATCGTTGTTGTTCATATTTATACTTTAAGTCAATTTTGATGCATGTGTAGGCTAACGGATTGGGCTTTGCGGTGGCGAAGCTACCGTAAAGGTGGTGTTGGGGATAGTTCTAATCATTTTGCAGGTAATAGAAGAGCTTTTTTTCTTTCTGCAATATGTTGATGTTTCCTCCATCCGTGCCACTCCCTTCCTTATAATATTCAAGCTGCTTTGTGTAGTCATTTATTTTCTCTACCCAACTGCCTGAATGAAACTTATGGTAATATGCTAATTCTATTACATCTGGCTCAACAATAACTTCTTTGCTGGAAAGGTGGCTTTGACCAAATATTTCCCCATAGGTCCATGACTTAGCCTTAAACTCTTCAAGTCCTTCGTAATAGTTATCAAGGTTGGTAAAGCCGTGAGACTTTTTTATCTGACCCTGAAGATTAGCATACTCAGTATCAGTCAATAGAAGTTCTATGTTCTCATAGTAATCTAAGTGCGTCAAGTCTCTTCTGTTCTCTACAAAGTTTGGTTTCTCGATAAGTTTCAGGGAAAACTTTTCTAATCGCTCATTGGCTTCATATTCACTCATTGGAAATGAACAACCTAACAACACCAGAAACATAAAGCTAAAAATTACTCTCATAATTTGAATTTGCCCCAACTTCTGGATAAACGTGAACATACGCTTATCTGCACTATATACTGAGTCTTTTACCCCACATACTTCTCCAAATACCCTTCCATCTCACGTTGCACTTCCAGCGCGGCTTCTCTTGCTTTCTCAGCGAAGTCTTCTCCGGAGGAGGCGTAGATAATGGCTCTGGAAGAGTTGATGAGCAGGCCGCATTGCTGGTTCAGGCCGAGACGTGAGATTTCTTCCAGGCTGCCGCCCTGTGCGCCTACACCCGGTACCAACAGGAAATGGTCGGGTACGATGGCACGCACACGTTCTATAAATTCGCCTTGCGTAGCGCCTACTACATACATCATCTGGTCAGAATTTGCCCAGGTGGCGCTGGTTCTCAGTACCTGTTCAAACAGATATTCCTCGCTGCCGTCGGCCAGTTTCAGCATCTGGAAATCCTGGCTGCCCGGGTTAGAGGTAAGCGCCAAAAGTATAACCCACTTGCCATCCTTTACCAGAAAAGGCTTCACAGAATCTGCTCCCATGTAAGGCGCCACCGTTACAGAATCAAAATCCATACTTTCAAAAAAGGCGCGCGCGTAGAGTTCGGAGGTGTTCCCAATGTCGCCGCGTTTGGCATCGGCTATCGTAAAAATATCCTGCGGAATTACTTCCAGTGTTTTTTCGAGGCTTACCCAACCTTTCGGGCCCTGCGCTTCATAAAAGGCAATATTAGGCTTATAGGCCACACACAAATCGGCGGTCGCTTCTATTATCTGGCGGTTAAACTCAAAAACGGGGTCTTCGAAATCCAGCAGGTGTTGCGGCAGTTTTTTCGGATCGGTGTCGAGGCCAATGCAGAGGTAAGACTTCTTTTTCAGGATCTGCTCGAAAAGTTGTGCTCTTGTCATGGAAAGTTGTAGGAGGTTGATTTTACAAAAGTATGGTTTTAAGCGCAATTGTCTGCATCTTTATATAGGCCTCTACCCACGTGTTTACAGGCTGAATAAGCCCATCTGGGTTCTACACCAATGCTGCCGCAAGTTTGAGCGTAGCGGTAACGTGTGGTTGTGTATGATGTAAGTTTATAACTTACTTTCTGCGCCAGCAGAAAAATACTCGTGCAGAAACGGTTATTCGATTTTGTCATCCTGAAAGGATCTTAGTAATGAGTTGCAAGTAACACACAAGATCCTTTCAGGATGACAGAACGGGAAAGGCCATTTTCATTCTTCAAAAACCGCTACCAAAGTATAGGCCATTACCATATTTGCTTTTACAAAGCAAAGAAGTTGAAAACTTCTGCAATACACAACCACAAGTTACCGCTGCGCTAAAACTTGCGGCAGCATCAATTAAAGGCCTATCAATCTATTCATCCTGAAAATCCTTCTGGGGACTTTATATAAAGATGCAGACATAAAAAAAGGCTGCCCCAGGGGACAGCCTTCACTTGTGAATAGGAAACAGGTATTATCTTAGGTCCACTACGCTCACGCCTTTATACTTTGCTTTGTTGAAAGTAAACGCATCTGAGGCAAGGGCAGGGTTTGCCTGGAAATCTTTGATGGCGTAAGTATAGCGGCTGCCGTTGTTACGGAACATCTGCCAGCTTTTAAGCGCTTTATCTTTCTGGCCGATGTATAAACGCACTTTAAAGATTGGGTTGCTGCGGTCTTCCGGTGCCATTTCAATGACGTCTACTTTTTCGCCGGCGCGGGTTTCGGTGCCGGCATAGGCATATTTATAGCCTTTTTTATACATCTCGAAAATTTTGCTGGGGGCCATGGCTTCGGCTTCGGCATCGTTTTCGGTAATGGTTACTTCGTTCACGTCTTTCAAGTAAGTCCAGAGCAGTTTGCCATCGCTGATAATTTCCTGACCGCTTACTGCTAATTTATACTTTGGTCCGCTCACGGTAATGGTACCTTCCATGGTCTCTTTGCTCTTAGATGAGGTGTTTTCCATTGTCTGCGAGAAGTTGGCCTTAAACGCTTTCATGGCCTTGTACTTCTGGCTCATGGTGTTCAGTATTTTGGTAGCCTCCGGGTCTTTCTGCGCATGCGCCACTGTTACAACCAGCAGCAGGGAAAGTATAAGTGAGAATAACTTTTTCATTTCTAGTTACAGTTTAGTCTTTAGCTGATGGCATTCAATAACTGTTCCAAACTGTATTCGTCCCGAATTAAAACTTCGCGTGCTTTGCTGCCCTCAAACTGGCCCACTACGCCAGCCGACTCCAATTGATCAATTAAACGGCCTGCGCGGTTATAGCCCAGCTTCAGGCGGCGCTGCAACAGGGAGGTACTACCCTGCTGGTGCTGCACAATAATACGGGCGGCTTCTTCAAACAAGGGGTCTCTAGAGCTTGGGTCGAAATCTGCTTTTTCGCTTCCGCTTTCATCCCCTACAAACTCAGGCAGCAAATACGCATCGTTGTAGCCTTGCTGCTCGCCGATAAAATCACAGATGCGGTCTACTTCCGGAGTATCCACAAACGCGCACTGGATGCGCACAATATCAGAGCCAATCGAGAACAGCATATCGCCCTGCCCAATTAACTGGTCGGCACCACCGGCATCCAGAATCGTTCTGGAGTCGATCTTAGACGTTACTTTAAAAGAGATACGCGCCGGGAAGTTGGCCTTTATGATACCAGTAATAACGTTCACCGAAGGGCGCTGCGTGGCCACAACCAAGTGTATACCAATGGCACGGGCCAGCTGCGCCAGACGGGCAATTGGTGTTTCCACTTCCTTGCCGGCGGTCATCATCAGGTCGGCGAGCTCATCAATTACCAACACAATAAAAGGCATAAACTTGTGGCCTTTCTTCGGGTTAAGCTGGCGCTCTACAAACTTGCGGTTATACTCTTTCAGGTTGCGGCAACCGGCGTCTTTCAGCAGGTCGTAGCGCATATCCATTTCCATACAAAGCGAGTTCAGTGTGTTCACTACCTTTTTGGTATCGGTGATGATGGCTTCTTCGCTGTCGGGCAGTTTGGCTAAAAAGTGGCGCTCAATCTTATTAAACAGCGATAATTCTACTTTCTTAGGATCGACTAGTACAAATTTCAGCTGCGACGGATGGCGCTTGTATAATAAGGATGTAAGTATGATGTTCAGACCAACGGATTTACCCTGGCCTGTAGCACCTGCCATCAGCAAGTGGGGCATTTTGGCAAGGTCGGTTATAAATACTTCGTTGGTGATGGTTTTACCAAAAGCAATCGGAAGGTCCATGTCGCTTTTCAGGAACTTGTCGGTAGCCAGAATAGACCGGATCGACACCATTTCCTTTTTAGCATTCGGTACTTCAATACCAATCGTACCTTTCCCCGGAATGGGCGCAATGATACGAATTCCCAAAGCTGCCAAGCTAAGCGCGATATCGTCTTCCAGATTTTTAATTTTGGAGATACGTACGCCGGCATCCGGCACAATTTCATAGAGCGTTACAGTTGGCCCGATGGTGGCTTTTATACTTGCGATGCCGATGTTGTAGTTACCCAGCGTTTCAACGATCTTGTCTTTGTTGGCTTCGAGCTCTTCTTTGCTCACTGATACTTTGCTGGCACCATAATCGTTCAGCAACTCGATGGTTGGGTACTGGTAGCGCGACAGGTCTAAGGTTGGGTCGTAGTTTTCAGTGGATAAAACGGCGGCTGCGGCTTCCTCAGGCGTTCTGGCAATCTGTAGGTCTACAATTTCTTCCTCCTCGGCAGTATCAAATTCTGCTTCCGCTTCCAGAAATTCTTCTTCCAGTTCGATATCCAGTTCCAGGGCTGGCGCGGCTGGTCTGGCAGGTGCAACAGGATCCGCCGGTGTGATGGTACTGAGTTCCATCTGAAGCGCCTGCTCAAAATCTTCTTCGTTATCCGCTTCTTCCAGGTAAACTTCCTCTTCTTCTTCGTAATATTCTTCCTGTACTTCTTCCTGCACCAGCGAGGCTGTTGGGTCAGCGTTGTGGTTGATGCCGTTTCTGCCGCCCACTACTTCGCCTAACGAGGCACTGGCATAATTGCGGCCTCTAACTGGCTCCGGTTCAACTTCCTCTTCTGTTTTAGAGCCCCAGTTGATGTTGGTGATATTGAAAAATCCGACTAAAAAGATCAGCAGCAAAAAGCCCAGGAGTAGCCAGGAGCCCCACCCGATCAGGCTGTTCAGCCAGATGGCTGTTTCTACACCAATGCCGCCGCCTAAGTAACCAAGGCGGTCGATAGTACCTGCCGTGAAAACGCTGTAGCCCATGATCAGGCTTATCCAGAGCATACTAAAGCTGCAAAGCCCCAGCACATACGACATCGAAATAGTAACCCGCTTGAACACGATACGGCAACCAGCCAGAAACAAGACCGGAATGATAAAGAAAGCGCCTATGCCCACCCAATCATATATAAACAGATGCGACACCCAGGCACCTACCAGTCCAAGCCAGTTCTCGGCTTCGAGACCGGATTCTTTAATGCCGGTGCCGCTTACTGATTCTACTACACTCTGGTCGGCCTGGCCTGTAAAAAGATAGGATACAAAAGCGATGGTTAAAAAGAAGGAAAGTAACAGAAACGTGAAGCCGATAAACAGCTTAAAGCGCCTGTCCTTCATGAATTTCAGCTCAAAAGAAGGCAACGAAAAACTAGGAAGTTTAAAATTCCACTTTTTCTTATCTTTTTGTGGTTTTGGTTTTTCTCCGGCTACTGTATTGCTTTTACGCGGCTCATTACGCCCACGCACTTCATTTTTCCGCCCTACCTGCTGCGCATCTTCTCTGTAAGTGTTCTTGGCCATACCCTCTGCTAAAAATTAAGATTTCAAATTTACAAATTTAAGACAGAACAGTGGTAGGTTCGGGGCAAATTGTTACGCGCTAAATACAGGGTGGTGTTATGCCTGCTTACCCAACGATAAACCTGCTTTCAGTAGTATGAATAGGGCTTGTTTGCAAGTATAAATGGGCTTTGGATTTTATTGTGAATAGCGTTTATACTTCCTGCCATACTTGACCGATGCCGGGTCGAACCTCCCCCAGCCCCTCCTTATCCAAGGAGGGGAGTTTTCCTGTACTACTCTGACCTTCAGTAAGTATAGCCAAACTCCATACTTTAAAGTTGGTCTTATAAGCTGATTCGGCTTGCGGGGATTTGGAAATCCCCAACTCCTTACTTTCGGATTAAGAAATCCGAAAGAGCTTTTATCAGTTTGATTGGTGGCCTAGCAAGTATAAAAGCAACTTATTGCTGGAGTAGTTTCTTGTTGATCTGGCTAATAAGAGCTGGTCCTTCGTAGATGAAGCCGGTATAAAGTTGCAGCAGGTCGGCGCCGGCTTCCAGTTTTTCCAAGGCGTCTTCTGCGGTCATGATACCGCCCACGCCTATTATTTTTATACTTTGCGGCAAGCCTTTGCGTAGGTACCGGATAATTTCGGTGGCATGTTTGGTCAGTGGTTTTCCGCTGAGGCCGCCCGCTCCTATCTCTTTTATTTCGTTGGATGGCGTGTAAAGTCCGTCGCGGCTGATGGTGGTATTAGTTGCTATGATACCGCTCAGTTTGGCTTCAATGGCTATTTCGATGATATCGTCCAGCTGGGCTTCGTTCAGGTCCGGGGCAATTTTGAGCAGCAAAGGCTTGGGTTGCGGCATTTTGCTGTTCACTTCCTGAAGCGCCAGCAACAGTTGTTTCAATGGCTCTTTTTCCTGCAACGCGCGCAAATCCGGGGTATTCGGAGAACTCACATTCACCACAAAATAATCCACTACGTCATACAGCGCTTTAAAGCAATACAGGTAATCTAAGGTAGCTTCTTCGTTAGGCGTTACTTTATTTTTGCCGATGTTGCCGCCAACCAATATCGTGCTTTTCCGGGCTTTCAGGCGGGCCACTGCTGCATCTACCCCCTCGTTGTTAAAGCCCATGCGGTTGATAATGGCCTGGTCCTGCGGTAACCGGAACAGGCGTGGTTTATCGTTCCCAGCCTGTGGTTTGGGGGTTAGCGTCCCGATCTCGATAAAGCCAAAGCCCAGGTTCGCAAACTCATCTACCAGACGCGCATCTTTGTCAAAACCTGCTGCCAAACCAACAGGGTTGGGAAAGGTGAGCCCAAACAATTTTCGCTCCAGCCGCTTATCCACCACCTGGAACATGCTTTGGCTAATGCCTTTTGTGAACGGGAGCCTATAAGCCGTTTTAACCGCATCCACGGTCAGATAATGTACTTTTTCAGGATCGAGTTTGAAGAGTAGCGGACGAATAAGGCTTTTATACACAGCAGTAGTTTTAGTTGTACCAGGTTACCCACAAAGATAGAAACCCAAAGTATAAACTGCTCGGGAAAGTTAGAAAGTTGAAGTAAGAAATCATTTCTTCGTAGGGACAGGTCGCGACCTGTCCGAATCGTGCACGATCAAATCATTCCTGATTAATATTCTGGCTGAACTTACAACGTGTGATTGGGAACGATTGGACAGGTCGCGACCTGTCCCTACCAAAGTTAACATCTCTCTATCTAAAATAAGAAATCAGACAACCTCTACTTAACTTGCAGCAGTTTTTCCAGGTCTTTTTTGTTAACCGTTAACAGGCCAACTTCCGGGAGGCGGCTGGTGAGTTCGCGCCAGTTATCGTCTTTCTTGTATACTTCGCGCAGCAGTTTGGTGGCTTCTTCTACCTGCTTGTTATTAGCCAACGTAATGGCGTGCCAGTATTTCATTTCGAGGTTTTCGGGGAACATGGCTTCGGCTTTTCCATATTCCTGCATGGCTTGCTGCATCTGCCCTTTTTCTACAGCCAGGTCGCCTTTGTTCATGTGTTCGTAGGCGCGGTATACTTTCAGGAGGCGGGCCAGTTCGTCCAAAGGTTTAGCGTGGTCGTCTACGCGCAGGTCAATGGTTTTGTCGTTCCAGATCTGGCCGGTAGCTTTGGCAGGTACCACTACCATGGCTGCCGATTGCTTGCCCCGGATATCGCCGCCTTCGCGCTCAGCTGCCTGCATGGCCAGCAAAACACGCTCTGCCAGGGGTTGGCCTTCGCTCCGCTCAAACGATTTGGCCATCGCGGGCCATACTTTGTCTGTGAGCATCATGTTGGCTTGTACCGAGAAATTCTGGCCAGTGGTGTGCCCGGCATACCGCACGCATTGCTTGCCCGTATGCACCGCTACCCTGCCCTGCGCATCCAGTATGGCAACCTGACGCACTTCTTTGCCCGGATCATCAGCCAAAAGTATGGCGAGCGCTTGTTCCGGCGATTTTCCTTCTTTCAGCAAAGCAAGCCCGCGCGGACCAAATGATTTGTTGGTGAACGATTGCGTGGCAACAACGCCCACACCAGCCTCAGCCCAGGGCACCGACGTACCCACCGAAAACCAGTGACTCTGCACGCCTACCGCCATTTCGCCGGTTTTGGCATCGCGGGCTACAATGGAATAGGTATGCGCCAGCGGCTCTTCGCTTTTATAAACCTGTGCTTTGGTAGTAGAGATTGTTGCCATACATATCATTGCAAGTATAAATAGTTGTGTGGTTAATGTTTTCATAGTTTGAGTTCCCGACCTATTTTGCTGTTATTTTAAATATAATTTCCGCTACCGTTATTCTGCTGCTGCTAACGTGTTTATACTTTGCTCCGCAGGATTTCAAATATAAAAGGTAAGGGCTGTACGGCCAAGTATAAATCATGTATTACAACCAGAACGAAAAAGCAAAGTATAAGTAGGCATTAAAACCCAACAAATGAAACACACACACCGCGAGCACAAACCTTCGCGCATGGCCCTCCTCATAGACGGCGACAATGCCCAACCCAGCCTGATTGTTAAGCTTATGGCCGAGGCCGGCAAGTATGGCACCCTCACCATCCGGCGCATTTACGGCGACTGGACCACCCCGCAAATGAACGGCTGGAAAGATTGCCTGAACAACCACGCCATCCAGCCTATCCAGCAATTCAGGTATACTGTTGGTAAAAACGCAACAGACAGTGCCCTTATAATTGATGCCATGGATCTGCTGCACAGTGGTTTGGTTGATGGTTTCTGCATTGTATCTTCGGATAGCGATTATACCCGCCTGGCCACCCGCATCCGCGAGTCCGGTAATTTTGTAATGGGCATTGGGCAGCGCAAAACGCCAAAGCCTTTCGTAAATGCCTGCAACGTATTTATTTACACTGAAAACCTGGTAGATGAAATTGACGACGAGAAAATTGCGGCAGCCAACAAACCAACCGAAAATGCACAGCAGCGCCCAAATCCAATTCCGTTACTGAAAGAAGCCTTTGCCATGTCGGCGGATGAGGATGGCTGGGCACATTTAGGGACCATGGGCATTAACCTGCGCCAGCTTGACCCTGGTTTCGACCCGCGTACCTTTGGTTACGGGCAGTTGCTGCAATTAATAAAAGCACATAAAGAACTGTTCACGATCCGGAAAGGCGACGACAAAGGTCCGTCCGCAGTTTACATAAAACGAACCGAAGAGCGCCGCCCACGCGAGAAGAAAGCACCAAGAGAGCCGCGCGTAAAAGTAGCCGTGCGCCCGGCGCCTGACAAAGTATAAACCTGCTAAACCAGCTGCCAAAGTATGGCAGCTGGTTTATTTATTGCCTTACCGTAACGTAAGCAGAAAGGCTTCCTATTACTGTTTCTTTCCAGACACCTAAACTAGAGCTTCTGGTAAAAGTAGTTCCTCCTAACTTACCACCCATTAAAATGGCAAATCTGTTTGGTACTTCTTCAGGCAAATATTCTATACCCAGAAAAAAGTCTTCAGAAGCATAAATCTGATGCGGCTCCAAATCTACTTTTACCCAACCATCTTTGGTAGTGAGCTTCTGTACAATGCTTTTTTCTACCAGCAGCTCTCCGGGTTGGCCTTGTGCGTTCTTATAAAAGTTTACCCGGAACACAGCTGAATCTAACTTAGAACTGGCGAGGTAAAAATGCGCTGATAGCACCTCAACAGGATACTTTTTTACAGGTATTAAATTGGCATATTCGTAAACATCCCTTTCTTTATCAACATTCTGCATTGGAGCTCCCCAAACACCCGGAAGGCGACCGGTAATGCCCAGCTTTTTTAGCCTCGTTTTGCGACTGGTAACAACAACCTCTTTCAGGTTAGTAGTTTTTTCTTTTAGCGCTATGGATTGTTGGGTTGCCAGTTGCTTTACCGGCACCTTTTGTACTTCAAAGCCTATGGCAGAAAATGTGAGCGTATCTTCTGAAAATTCCTGCTGAAGTTTTAAAGTATAGCTGCCGTTTTCCGCTGAGATGGTGCCTGTATTTTTGTTTCGGATACCGATGTTTACATACGGTATGGCCTCTCCGTTTTTAGCGGAAGCAACCGTACCTGATATCGTTTTTTCCTGCGCAAATACCATAGAAGCAGCAAGCGCCAGCAACAGCGTGAAGTAGAATTTCATAAGTAAAAGGTGAAAACGGAAAGCAGAATGGAGTAATTTTAAGGATTTATACTTGCAAGCTACCGCTGGGCCTGCGATTAAAGTTGCTACAGCTTTTCTACAACCAAACGTACTTTTTTTGTATCGTCCTGCTGCTCGGTACCTGGGTATGGCTCTACTTTTTTTAGCGTGAAAGTATACTTGGTCTGGCCCACAAATGTGGTTACGCTGTCGGTTTCGCGGATGGCCTGGCCTTGCTGGCAATCGCCGAGGCAAAGTTTTATGCGCTCGTTGGTGCCCTGCTGGTTGGTGGCCGAAAGTGTCACCTCCGCTTTGCCATATTGTATACAGTTCACGTTTTCAGGGCAGCGCGAATCGATCAAATCCTGAAACGTAACGGTGAGGGCAGCATCTCCGCTTCCGATGGTGGCTTTATTCTGATGATCTACCCGGACTTCCTGCCCGAAATTCTGTCCGTTTGTTTGCATAGGTGTATCCGCGTTTTGCGCCTGAGAAGTAGCAGTTTCATCGCCACATTGCGCCATCAGCACAACAGTTAGTATCGTAAAAACAGTTTTCAGCATCATAGTCAGAGTTTAAGGGGCGTTTGCTTAAAAGAGTCCGGAAACCATAGCTTGGTTGCAGACTCATTATAAAAGTATACTTTATAAGTTACTTAACGTGAAAGTATACTTTCTGCATACATTATACTTTCGCGAAGCGTTAAAGCCTTTAGTTGATGTATTGTAGCTCGGATATAAAGTATAACCAAACTACTGATTCATCATTCTTCTTCAGGCATTCGTCTAATGTCTTTCCCAGGATTATTATTTATGAAGGTAATTATTTATACTTGAAGCAAGACATCAACTTTAAACTATGAAACTTTCTTTCTCGCTTGCCGGTGCTGTTATACTTGGGTGGCTCTGTTGCACACCCGCACTGGCACAAAAAAACAGCACGTTTACCAAGCAGGATACCTTGCGCGGCTCCATCACGCCCGAGCGCGCCTGGTGGGACCTGACGCATTATAACCTGCAGGTAAGCGTAAACCCCGCCGACAGCACCATCCGTGGCACCAATACAATCCATTATAAAGTGCTCGAGCCCAAACAGGTGCTGCAGATCGACTTGCAACCACCCATGCGCATCGAGAAAATAACCCAGAACGGCAAGCCGCAGCAAGTACGCCAGGATGGCAATGCCTGGTTTGTGCAGTTATCAGAAACGCAGCAGAAAGGAAGTATAAATTCCGTTGAAGTACACTACGGCGGCAAACCGCAGGTAAGCGAAAACCCACCCTGGAGCGGCGGCATCACCTGGAAACGCGACCAGAACGGTAACCCTTTTGTAGCCAACTCGAACCAGGGCGATGGCGCCAGTTTGTGGTGGCCCTGCAAAGACCACATGTACGACGAACCTGACAGCATGAAGATCAGCGTAACTGTTCCGGAAAAGCTGATGGACGTCTCGAATGGCAGGTTGCGTAAAGTAGTGCAGAACAGCGACGGCACCAAAACCTACCACTGGGCAGTTGTCAATCCGATCAATAACTATGGCGTTAACATCAGCATCGGTGATTATGTAACGTTCTCGGAGAAGTATAAAGGCGAAAAAGGCGAGTTAGATTGCAGTTATTATGTGCTGCGCGATAACCTAGGCAAGGCAAAAGAGCAATTTGAGCAAGTGCCGCTTATGCTGAAGGCGTTTGAGCATTGGTTTGGGCCATACCCGTTTTATGAAGATGGCTTTAAATTGGTAGAAGTGCCTTATTTAGGCATGGAACACCAGAGCGCCGTAACGTATGGCAACAAGTATAAAAACGGCTACCTGGGCCGCGACCTGAGTGGCTCGGGCTGGGGCATGAAGTTCGATTACATCATCATCCATGAAGCAGGACACGAATGGTTTGCCAACAACATTACCTACAAAGATGCAGCCGATATGTGGATACACGAGAGCTTCACAACCTATTCCGAAAACCTGTATGTCGATTATCATTTCGGTAAGAAAGCAGCCAGCGAGTATGTGATCGGTATCCGCAGAAACATCCGCAATGATGCCCCGATCATCGGGACGTATAATGTAAACCAGCCCGGCTCCGGCGACATGTACCCGAAAGGCGCCAACATGCTGCACAACCTGCGCCAGCTAACCAAAGACGATGAAAAGTGGCGCTCTATACTTCGGGGCCTCAGCAAAGAGTTTTATCACCAAACCGTTACCACCCAGCAGATAGAAGACTACCTGAGCCAGCACATCGGACACAATTTAAAACCTGTTTTTGACCAATACCTGCGCGATGTTCGCATTCCGAAACTGGAGTACCAGCAGGACGGCAGCAAACTGAAATATAAATGGAGCAATGTAGTTACTGGTTTTGATATGCCGGTACGCGTATTCTTAAACGGAAAAGAAACCTGGCTCGAACCTACCACCACCTGGAAAGAGCTGAACGGTATCAAGAAAAACACAACCGTTAAAGTAGACGATAACTTTTACATCACTTCCGGTAAAGTGGCAGCTAAATAAATTGATGTAATTCCTAAGTCGGTAAGTAGCTTTTCCGAAAAGATTATTTACCGACTTAGTTTATAGAACAATGAAGCGTTCAGAATTCTACCTGATACTTCTCTCCTGTTAAAAAAAACCAACATTGCCTTTGCCTGAGCAGAACAACCAAATCCAGAATTATACTTACCTGGCATTAATAATACTGGGTATTTACACATTGGTACCCTTCTTTCTGCTCTCATTTTATAACCACCCTGCAGCCGACGATTATAGTTTTGCCGTGCGCGACCGGCAACTGGATTACCTGACTGTATTACAACAGTATTATTTAAACTGGACTGGCAGATACTTCAGTACCATCACTATTTTCCGCATAAACCCCATTATTGATGGCTGGCTGGTAACGTATAAAATTTACTCGGCTCTGCTTCTGTTCTTATTTTGTGGTACGCTGTATTTTATACTTCGGACTTTTACAAAACAAGCCTTTACAAGAACACAGACGCTGGCAATTGGAAGTATGATTTTTACATTATACTTGCTGCAGGTACCAAGCATTTCCGAAGGCTTTTACTTTTTCTCGACATACGCAACCTACCAGCTGCCTAATATCATGGCACTGCTGCTGCTGGTATTTCTCTATCATTTTTTCAGGTCAGAGAGCAGACTAGCCAGACAAATGTACATTGGGTTGGCAGCCATACTTTGCATAGCCATGATCGGCTCAAACGAAATGGCTTTGATCAGTACATTTACCACCATTTCATTTATCACTGCCTTTAACTTTAAAAATAAAGAATACCGCGCTCACCTACTTTTCCTGCTTATACTTTGTGTGGTGTGCTGCTCCGTTGCCGTGCTTGCCCCCGGTAACTTTGTGCGTAAAACCGATCACCCGAATAGCGGCAGGTTTGTCTGGTCGGCGGTTTATGCTGCTTTCATGACTGCGTTATCGTTTTACCGCTGGCTGCTGCCAATACTAGCCGCATCTGTAATTTACATATTATACTTTGCCTTACCGCTAGCGCGTACTTTAAAGTATAAAAGCTTGTTTGATGTGAAACTGAGTTGGGTGATTTTATACTTCCTGCTAACAGTTTTTCTGATGAACTTCGCTTTTTCATGGGCCACGGGAGAGCGGGCAACTCCGCGGCTGGAGAACGTGATCTACTTCTTTTTCCTGATCGGGTGGTTTTATACCTTGCAGGTCGCTATTGGTAAGTATGAGGCCGCTTTTACACAAGAGCGGAGTGTAGCCAAGATGATCCCTGCTTTTACGCTTCTTATTTTTGCGCTCAGCCTTTTCCATATCGATAATAACATCAGTACTGCTTACACAGACCTGCTGACGGGCAAAGCGCATGCGTACGATAGGGCTTTAAAACATCGTTATAAAACGCTGGCTTCCTCTGCCTGTGCTACTTGTAATGTTTCGCCTCTACCTGCCATCCCTAAAAGCATTTACTTCTCTGATATAATTGCACGCGGCGAGCAGCCTTTAAACGGAGTAGATATGATCTGGGTAAACAGAGGCTTTGCAGCATACTTCAGGAAAAAAGAGGTATACCTTACTGCCCCAAACCCACCTGTACAAGATAACCTGACATCATTAAGGAATGCAGGCAAAAGCGCCCTTACCAACAAAACAATTTCTGAATAGCAAAATGCGCTGCTATACGGTTGCCAAAGTATAAATCCGCCACCTCCTCAGCCCAAGGGTATAGTTTTTCCGTTTTCATACTTCAGGTAAATATGTCGCAGGCGGGTTGGCTTTGCAGGTAAAAGTCAGACACAAACTTACGCATACCTGTACCTCGTGACAGAATGACATAAAATAAAGGCCATACGGGCGTTGGCACATAGCTTGTTATAGAGGAAACAACAGATTGAAATTTTAAATCAGAAACTATAAATAAAGCTATAGAATGGGCAAAATAATTGGTATTGACTTAGGAACAACAAACTCATGTGTTTCCGTAATGGAAGGTAACGAGCCGGTTGTAATTCCTAACAGCGAAGGCCGCAGAACTACTCCGTCTATCGTTGCATTCCTGGATGGTGGTAACGGCGAGCGTAAAGTAGGTGATCCTGCCAAACGCCAGGCAATCACAAATCCTCAAAACACAATTGCTTCTATCAAGCGCTTCATGGGCCACAGCTACAACGAAGTAAGCGAAGAATCAAAGCAGGTTTCTTACAAAGTAGTACAAGGTGGTAACAACACCATCCGCGTAGAAATTGGCGACCGCCAGTACACGCCACAGGAAATTTCGGCTATGGTACTTCAGAAAATGAAGGCTACTGCAGAAGATTACTTAGGCACTACAGTTACAGAAGCAGTTATTACCGTACCAGCTTACTTTAACGATGCACAGCGCCAGGCAACCAAAGAAGCCGGACAAATTGCAGGCCTTGAAGTAAAGCGTATCATCAATGAGCCAACAGCAGCAGCGCTTGCTTACGGTTTGGATAAAAAACACAAAGATCAGAAGATCGCGGTATTCGACTTAGGTGGCGGTACATTCGATATTTCTATACTTGAGTTGGGTGATGGCGTGTTCGAAGTACTTTCTACGAACGGTGATACTCACTTAGGTGGTGATGACTTTGACCAGAAGATCATTAACTGGCTAGCTGAAGAGTTCTTAAAAGACGAGAACATCGACCTGCGCAAAGACCCAATGGCGCTGCAGCGTTTAAAAGAAGCAGCTGAAAAAGCGAAGATCGAACTTTCTTCTTCTAACGAAACAGAGATCAACCTGCCCTACATTATGCCGGTTGATGGCATACCAAAGCACTTGGTACGCAGATTAAGCCGTTCTAAATTTGAGCAGCTGGCTGATGACTTGATCCGCAGATCGATGGAGCCTTGTAAAAAAGCGCTTCAGGATGCCGGCCTTTCTACTTCTGATATTGATGAAGTGATCCTGGTAGGTGGTTCCACGCGTATCCCGAGGGTGCAGGAAGAAGTGGAGAAGTTCTTCGGCAAGAAGCCTTCTAAAGGTGTAAACCCGGATGAAGTTGTTGCGATTGGTGCTGCGATCCAAGGTGGTGTATTAACTGGTGAAGTAAAAGATGTACTTCTACTGGACGTAACACCTCTTTCACTGGGCATCGAAACAATGGGTGGCGTGATGACGAAGTTGATCGAATCGAACACAACGATCCCGACCAAAAAGTCAGAAACCTTCTCTACTGCATCGGATAACCAGCCTTCTGTAGAAATTCACGTACTGCAGGGAGAGCGCCCGATGGCACGCGATAACCGCACCATTGGCCGATTCCACTTAGACGGTCTTCCGCCAGCACCACGTGGTGTTCCGCAGGTAGAAGTAATTTTCGACATAGATGCCAACGGTATTTTGCACGTAACGGCTAAAGATAAAGCAACCGGTAAAGAGCAGAAAATCCGTATCGAAGCTTCATCTGGCCTGAGTGAGCAGGAAATCGAGAAAATGCGCCAGGAAGCAGAAGCTAACGCTGAAGCTGACAAGAAAGCGAAAGAAGAGATCGATAAGCTGAACGCAGCCGACTCGATGATCTTCCAGACCGAAAAGCAGCTGAAAGAATATGGCGATAAGTTATCGGAAGGTAACAAAACAGCTATCGAAGGTGCCCTTGCCCAGCTGAAAACAGCACATGGCAGCAAAGACATCGCTGGTATCGACACGGCAACCGAAGCACTGAACAATGCCTGGAGCGCAGCATCGCAAGAGATGTACGCAGCCACGCAAGGTGCCCCAGGCGCTGACGGACAAGGTACTGGCAATGGTCAGGCTGGTGGCCCACAAGGTGCAGCAGCTAACGACGGCGGTGTAACCGATGTTGACTACGAAGAAGTTGACGGCACTGCGAAATAAGCAGTAGCAAAGTATAAAGTATAAAAAGTCCCCTGCTGAGCAATTGGCAGGGGACTTTTTGTTTTAAGATAGCTTTTTTATTACAACACCTCACTAATCCTACTTACTACCAGATACCCTCTATTTTTCCAAATCAACTGCAATATCTTATAACTACATCCGGTTATTAAGGAAGATCGTAGATGCATGCATTTAACTTAAATCAAAGTATAGCATAACCTTCTAGCAACTAAATAAGTATATATTCTGATTCCAATATATTTTTAATATTAAAACTTGTTATAATATTAATTTATCTTCTTATTTTTAACAAAACAAGTAAAGTATGGTAGCAGAGGAGAAGAAGAAGTGGGAATGGGAGATATCAAACCAGTCGAGCTATTGGGGTACACACTTTACTGAGATTTGGGCATACCGGCACTTGCTTTCCAGCCTGGTACGCCGCGATTTCCTGGTTAACTACCAGCAAACCATACTTGGGCCGGCCTGGATGCTGTTGCAACCGGTTTTAACATTGGTTACTTACGCGCTTATTTTCGGCCGTCTGGTCGGGTTATCTACAGGCTCTTTGCCGCCGCTGCTTTTTTATTTTTCGGGGATCATCCTCTGGAATTTTTTTAACGACTCGTTCGGAGGCACCAACAATGTTTTCAGGGATAATACCCAGGTTTTCAACAAAGTATACTTCCCCAGGCTAGTAGTTCCCATTGCCATTATGTGCACCCGTTTTATTCGGTTCGGCATTTCGCTTTTTTTGCTTTTGCTGATGATCGGGTACTACATGGCCTTCAAAGACTTTTCGCCCAATTTCAGTTCGTGGCTGTTGGCCTTACCGGTGGTGGTGCTGGCAGTTGGCGCCATGAGCCTGGGCCTGGGGCTTGCTTTTTCAGTGATCACAGCTAAATACCGGGATATCTCAGGTTTCGTGAGTTTGGGCACAAGGTTGTTGATGTTTGCTACACCTGTTATTTATCCTGTCTTGTCGCTGCCTGAAGATGTTCGCTGGATTGTACACCTGAATCCCCTCACTCCGCTATTCGAACTGTTCCGGCTAAGCCTGCTGGGCGAAGGAGTGGTAAGTTACGACATGCTTTTCTATAGCCTGGCTTTTTCATTTTTAGTGCTGGTTGTATCGTTGCTTCTGTTCAATAAAAAGGGCGATAGTTTAATTGATATCGTATAAATAACATGTCTGAAATAATTATTGATGTACAGAACCTCTCCAAAATGTATCGTTTGGGTACGATCGGAACCGGTTCGTTCAGGCAGGATCTTCAACGCTGGGTATCTACCAATATTCTGAAAAAAGAGGAGCCTTTTTTTCAGGGGCATGGCGTAAACGCAGACGGTATGGATGGCAACGACCTGTGGGCACTCAACAATGTTTCATTTGATGTTAAGAAAGGCGAAGTATTAGGGATTATCGGAAACAACGGCTCCGGTAAATCTACGCTGCTTAAAATTATTTCGCGCATTGTGCGGCCCACGCAAGGCTTTGTAAGAGGGAACGGCAAAGTCAGCAGTTTACTCGAAGTAGGAACAGGTTTCCATAACGAACTGACAGGCAGAGAAAACATCTTTATCAGCGGGTATACACTGGGCATGAGCCGAGACGAAATCCGTAGAAAATTTGATGAGATCGTAGCATTCTCCGGGATCGAGAAGTTTATTGACACACCTGTAAAGCGTTATTCATCAGGCATGTATGTTCGCCTGGCCTTTTCAGTAGCGGCACACTTAGAGCCTGATATCCTGATTGTGGACGAAGTGCTTGCCGTGGGTGATAATGATTTCCAGAAAAAGTGCCTGGGTAAGATGAACGAGATTGCACAAACAGATGGCAGAACCATACTTTTTGTGAGCCACAGCATGCAGGCCGTTAATACCCTTTGTACCAAAGCGCTCTGGTTACAAAACGGAAATGTAAAGGAATGGGGAACCGCAAACGATATCGTGAACAAGTATGTAGCCAGTGTGCAGAAACACAGGCTGCAGCAGGAATGGGATACCATCGAAAATGCACCGGGCAACGATAACATCCGGGTTAAAAGCGTTGAGATTGTTCCTCACCTGAACAACCCGAACGACATGATCGACATCCGTACGGCGCTTACATTTAAGTTCCAGTTCTGGAACCTGCAGGAACATGTCAATATCAGCGCTCGTATTCTGTTGTTCTCTTATACCGGCGAATGCGTTTTTAATGTGCTTTCGCCAATTGTAAATTGCTTTAAACCGGGCATTTTAGAAGGTGAATGTACGATACCGGGCAATTTCCTGAACGATGGTTCTTACTATATAAGTATGAATTTCCTGAAGGACTCTGCCACACACCTCCTGGATTTCAATGAGTGTGTATCGTTTGATATGGAAGACTACCGTGGCGACCTGCAATGGTTTGGTAAATGGTGGGGAGCGGTGCGGCCACAATTCCCGGTGCACCTGGAGCAGAAAGAAATGGTATTGGATGTTTAACACCTTCCGTACTTAACAAACTACTTACAACGATTTATACTTTATACTTCATGGCAACAGCTGTACTTGATCTGGAACTGGAAAACCTACCGCCAAACGTTTCTGTTTCGGGGCATTATACTAAGGCTTTTGTTTTGCTGAGGTACAAAGGCCGCCCGGAAGGAAAAATTATACTGGATGTACGAAACGGCATAGTAGAGATCACGGAGAATCTATCTAAAATCTTAAATACGGTCAGCCATACGTTATGGCAAAGCCAGGTGCATGCTTATTTAAACTGGGACGAAAAAGCTGTGGCAGGTTATACTTTGCCTGGCGCTACAATAGCTGTTTGCACCCGCGACAGGCCCGATGATCTGGAACGGTGCCTGGAAGCCCTGATGCGCCTACCTGATCTTGGCCAGGAATTTCTAATAATTGATAACTGCCCCTCAACGGATGCCACGCAAAAGCTGGTTGCCGCTTACCCACGCGTACGTTACGTACGCGAAGACCGGCCAGGTTTAAATGTAGCCCGCAACAGAGCCATGCGTGAGGCGTCAAACGAAATTGTGGCTTTTACAGATGATGATGCCACCCCCGATGCAGGCTGGTTAAAAGCCATCCTGCTAAATTTCAGTTACCCGTTAGTGCAGTGTGTAACCGGTTTAACCATGCCACTGGAATTAGAAACAGAAGCCCAGGAAACATTTGAAAAATTTACACCCTTTGGCCGTGGTTTCCGACGCATACTTCACTCCGAAAATACGTTAAACCCGCTGGCAACCGGCCGTATAGGGGCAGGCGCGAACATGGCGCTGCGCAAAAGTATCTGCCACGAGGTTGGTTTTTTTGATGAAGCACTGGATGCCGGAACACCTACTCACTCTGGCGGCGACCACGAGATATTTACACGAATATTAGTAGCAGGTTATACGATCATATACGAGCCGGCCGCACTCAGCTGGCACCGCCACCGCAGATCCATGCAGGAACTGGAATCTACTTTGTATGGCTACGGCGTAGGTGTTTATGCACTCTTAACCCGCCACTTACTTATAAACAAAGAATGGGGCGTTTTTAAAATTGCGTTCAATTGGTTTTGGTACAGCCAGCTAAAATCGCTTGTAAAAGCATTGTTAAAACGCCCGGGCGCCATCCCTGCTCCCCTTATACTTGCCGAACTGAAAGGCTGCCTGGCCGGACCAGGTTTATACTTTAAATCAAGAAAAAAGCTAAAAGCACGTGCAGCCCATGTATAACGAACAGGAAGTCAGCATTATCATACCCACCCATAATCGCCCGGAATCTTTGGGGAGGTTACTTAACGGACTTGCTGTTCAGGATTATCCTATGCACTTGCTGGAGGTTATTGTTGTGGCAGATGGCTGTAATAACCAAACCAAAGACATTGTTGCTGCCCTCGATGTACCCTATAAACTACAACTGATCGAGTTAACTAACCAGGGGCCATCTGTTGCCCGAAACCGTGGCGTAGCCGTGGCCCAGGGCACACTACTTATTTTTCTGGATGATGACCTGGAGCCGTGTCCTGGTCTGGTGCAGGCACATGTACTGGCGCATACTATTCCTAACCGGGTTGTAATCGGGTACCTGCCTTACAAATCAACCAAACTTACTGGCAAATATATTACCCGGCTCAGATCATGGTGGGAAAGTAAGTTTTATACCATGCGGCAGCCAGGCTACCGTTTTATGTATACTGATTTGCTAAGCGGTAACTTCTCTTTACCGGCCACCGTCTTCAAGCAGCTCAACGGCTTCGAAGAAACCCTGCGTTGCCGCGAAGATTACGAGTTTGGTGTCAGGCTGATCAAAGCCGGGGTAGATTTTTATTTCTCTACGGATGCCTGGGCTGTGCACCGCGACGAAGCAACCGACTTCAGCAGATCGCTTACACGCAAACGCCAGGAAGGGAATGCCGATGTGCAGTTTGGCCGCTTACACCCTGATTTAGTTCGTAATTTATACTTTGCGTCCTATTCAAAAAGACATGCCAGGGTACGCAGGCTCTTATTTACGCTGGTTTTCAGGGTGCCTGCTATCGGTAATCTGTTTGCTTTTATACTGGCAGCTTGGGTTGACCTCCTCCTGAAGATAAACTCCCGGAAAAGATGGCACAAGTACTCCAGAATACTACAGTATTACTGGTATATGAAAGGCGTTTCTGACCAATTGCCGAACCTGGTACAACTCCGTAACTATATACGGGAATACAGAAAGCCACTTATACCTGTTCCGGCAGTGGACATCAACCTGGACCAGGGCATGCAAAATGCAGAAGCACAGGTAGACCAGCTACGCCCTGCAACGGTCAACTTACGTTACGGTGACCAGTTCATAGGCATTATTGCGCCACAACATGGCGCTGAGCCTTTGCGCGGCATGCACCTACGCGCCGAGTTAGCGCATCGGTATAGCTGGCAGCTATCGCAGGCGCTTGCCCTTGATAAATTAACAGCAGATAGCAGCAAACTGAATTCTCAACCACAAAACATACTTTATGCAAACTAAAGTACTTGAAGTTGAACTGAGCGAGGGGCTGACTGCGATACAGGTAGATGCGGCTTACAAAAGTTACCATATACTGGTGCGTTATAACCGTTTACCACTTGGCTGGATAACGATTCCAACCGCTCAGGTTAACCAAATAACAAAGGAGCACCTGGAGGAAGTTATAAAAAATAAGATCGGCTATCGTCTTTTGCATCAGGCACAACGCCGCCAGTTTATGCCGGTCCAGGCTTCTGTACCAGCCGCTCATACTTCAGAAGGCATCAGTGTGATTGTTTGTACGCGTAATCGTACACAGTTTCTGGCGCGTTGCCTGGATACGTTATTTACTCTGGAGTATCCGACCTTCGAGATTATTGTGGTGGATAATGCACCCTCTAACAATGATACCCTGGAACTGACAACTGGTATGCCAGTACGTTATGTGCGCGAAGACCGCCCTGGGTTGGACTGGGCCCGCAACCGCGGTATTGCAGAAGCCAACTACAGTATAGTAGCCTTTACGGATGATGATGCCTGTGTAGATAAATTCTGGCTACAGGCAATAGCTAAAACTTTAGCCGACCCGGACGTAACTGCTGTTACCGGCCTTGTGGCTCCTGCAGAACTAGAAACCAGGGCACAGCACATTTTCGAGTTTGGTTATGGTGGTATGGGGCATGGTTTTTCATACAGAAAACTATCCCGAAAAACTTTGTCAGATCGCCAGATGCTCCGGTCCGGAAGCGTTGGCATAGGTGTCAATATGGCTTTCAGGCGTGCTATATTTCAACAGACAGGGCTTTTTGATACGGCACTGGACGTAGGTACGCCTAGCTGTGGCGCCGGCGATATTGAGATGTTTTTCAGGCTACTCAGTAAAGGCTATACTTTTGTTTACGACCCGGCCATGCTGGTTTGGCATACACACCGGCAGCATCTGCCTGAGCTTCAAAAACAGATAAAAGACAATGGCCGCAGCTTTGGTTGTTACCTTATTACATGTTTTAAAAATAAGAACATTAAATTGTCTTCTATCCTGATATTTTTTTTACTAGATTGGATAGGAACTTGGCATTTCCGGAATTTTTTAAAGCCACGTGCACCCCTTTCCAGAAAGTTTGTTCTGATAGAATTAGCTGGCATGCTGCAGAGCCCTGGGGCTTACAGGGCCAGCCAGGCATATGCCTGTAAGATAGCCGCTAAAACACCATCAGAAGATAAGCAGGCTTATATAAGAAATGAGCCTGCTGCCCCGGTACCCTCGCAACAAGTACAAGAGAAAACAAACAGTAACGCATAAAAACACATGTAATATTACTAACCGTACCTTAAGAACAGGCCTAAAAACCAATGACAAGAATACCTGCTTCGCCACCTGCTATCCTGCCCCTTCCTTCCGATCGGGAAAGGCCCTTATGGTCAGTAATGATACCTGTATATAACTGTTCCATATTTCTGCCCCAGACCCTCAACTGCCTGCTTCGCCAGCAAATATCCGAAGATATGATGCAGATAGAGGTAGTGGACGATGCCAGCACCGATACAGATGTGGAAGCGTTGGTAAACGAGATTGGCAAAGGCCGCATTAAATACTACAGACAACCACAGAACGTAGGCAGCCTGCGTAATTTCGAAACCTGTATTAACCGGGCACAGGGCCAGTTGGTACACCTGTTACATGGCGATGATAAAGTACGGGAAGGGTTTTATGCAAAAATAACATCCCTCTTTGAGCAATACCCGGAAGCGGGTGCAGCTTTTTGCCGTTATAGCTGCGTAGATGAAAATGGCGCCAGAATATATGATCAGGGTCGTATCATACAAAAGGACGGGATCTTAGAGAACTGGCTCGTGCAGATTGCGGAAAGGCAGCGGACACAATATGTAGCTAAGGTAGTGCGACGCGAAGTATACGAAAAGCTGGGATCTTTTTATGGCTTAACATATGGCGAAGATTGGGAAATGTGGGTGCGCATTGCCAAGCATTATCCTGTAGCGTATACTCCGGAAATTCTGGCCGATTACCGGAAACACACAAACTCAATTACAGAAAACAAATACCTGACAGGCCAGAACCTGGAAGACATAAGCAATGTTATCAACTTGATACAAACGTACCTACCACTTAACCAGCGACAGGAGGTCCTGCGCAGGTCAAAAAGTTATTATGCTGCCTACGGACTTAAAACAGCCAGCCAGCTTTGGTCCAGATCCAAAAACAAACAAGCCGTTTATGCGCAGGTAAAGCAGGCGCTCCGGTTATACAAAACACCCTTACTCTTCTGGAAAACAGCTAAAATATACTTCAAAGTAACTTTTAATAAAGTATGATTTTAGGCGTTTCAGTAATAATCTGCACTTATAATGGCGTTGCGCGCCTTCCGGAAACATTACGCTATATCTCACAGCAACAGGTACATGCGTCTATCCCATGGGAAGTGATCGTTGTTGATAATGCATCTACTGATCATACATCTGAGGTAGTCTGCCAGGAGTGGGCCAAGTATCAAAGCAATATTCCTTTCTCGCTGTACCAGCAACCAAAGCCCGGGCTAACATTTGCCCGCGAACTGGCACTCGAGAAAGCGAAATATGAATTTATTATATTTTGTGATGATGATAACTGGCTGAACCCGGGATACGTGGAGCTAGCTTATAACATCATGCTCGAACACCCTTCTGTGGGCGCGCTTGGTGGTTTTGGAGAGTTGGTATACGAAATAGAGCCACCGGCCTGGGCTGCTGCACTCCCCCTTTTTGCGAACGGGAAACAGGCAAACGTATCAGGCAAGGTTCCGCGCAATGCTGTATATGGCGCCGGGTGTGTTGTCCGTAAATCGGCCTATAATGGTGTAATAGAAGCTGGTTTCAGGCCCATGTTAAGCGACAGGGTGGCAGCTAACCTGAGCTCGGGCGGAGATTATGAATTGTGCTATGCCCTGGTATTAGCCGGCTATGATATCTGGTACGACGAAAGGCTCCTATTTAAACACTTTATGCCGAAAGACCGCCTGCAGTGGGAGTATTACCTTCGTTTCTTTAAGGAGCGGGCCAAATGCTTCGAAGTGCTGGTTCCTTATCAGCTTATCATAAACTACGGCTGCATTTCAGACAAATCCTTCACAAACAAATACTTTAGTTTATTTATGAAGTTTGCGAAGCAGACCTACCCGCTCCTGCTTAATAAGATGAGGTTTTCGCCAAACTCTGATAAAGGCAAAATAACAACACTTAAACTTAAAGCGCTGCAGTTGCGGCTATCCAGCTTCGGGAAGTTTAAAACGATGAAAGAAAACCATGGCACTATCCTGAAAATGAAACAGGAGAAACTGGATGGCTTAAGCAAAAGTATAACGCTGCAACCCCACCAGTAGCAGCGCTTATTTTAACGTATAAAACAGAAGAGGCAGCACTTAATCATGCTGCCTCTTCTGTTTTATAGTTAATCTACATCCATATCGCCACGCTTCAGTTCTTCCACCGAGCGCAGTACTTTATCTTTTAGGCTGATTTTATACTTTTCGAGTCGGTCAGCAACGGCGGCGCTGGATGTACCCAGAATTTGTGCAGCCAAAATACCGGCATTCTGTGCGCCGTTCAGGGCCACGGTAGCCACCGGTATACCGCCCGGCATCTGCAGTATAGATAATACCGAATCCCAGCCATCAATCGAGTTGCTTGATTTTACAGGCACACCAATAACAGGCAAGGTTGTAAGCGAAGCCACCATACCCGGCAAATGCGCAGCACCACCGGCTCCGGCAATAATTACTTTCAACCCACGTTTGCGCGCATTTTCGGCATATTCCAGCATGCGGTGAGGGGTGCGGTGCGCCGAAACAATGGTCAGTTCATACGGCACTTTCAATACATCCAGCACTTCCGCAGCAGCTTCCATCACCTTCAGGTCTGACTGACTGCCCATTATAATCCCAACCAATGGCTGGTTTGTTGTCGTTTCTTCGGCCATACTTATGCTTTTACTTTGATAACATCTTTAACCGACGCGGCTCGTTGCTGCGCCTCTTCTATATTTTGCCCGAGTACGGTTATATGCCCCATTTTACGGGCGGGGCGGGTATACTTTTTACCGTATAAATGAATGTACACTCCCGGCACGGCTAGTGCTTCCTGTAACCCTTCGTAGGCAGCTTCGCCATCAAAACCGGGCTCGCCCAGCAGGTTCAGCATTACGGCCGCACTTTGTATTTCGGTGGAGCCAAGCGGCAGGTTTAGGATGGCGCGCAGATGCTGTTCGTACTGCGAAGTATAATTTGCTTTGATCGTATGGTGGCCGCTGTTGTGCGGGCGTGGCGCTACTTCATTCACTAAAATTTGGCCGTCTTTGGTCTGGAACATTTCCACGGCAAGTATACCTACCATGCCAAAAGCTTCGATTACGCGGGTGGCAATTTCGATGGCGTGGCGTTGCAATTTATACGGCACATTGGCTGGCGCAAACAACGAATCCACTAAATTATGCTCCGGATGAAAACTCAGTTCCACCACCGGGAAAGCCGTTACTTCGCCGTTGGCGTTACGGGCCACGATCACAGAAATCTCCTTCTCAAAATCGACCAGCTTTTCCAGTATACTTGGTTCTTCAAAGGCTTTTCCGAAATCTGATTCTGAAGTTAACCTCGTTACACCGCGGCCATCGTAACCTTCGCGGCGCAGCTTCTGGAATGCCGGTAAGAAATCGGTGTGTTGCTCCAGTTCAACCTTATTTTTCAGTGTTCTGAACTCCGAAGTAGGGATACTGTGCAGTTTGTAAAACTCCTTCTGTAAGCCTTTATCCTGAATGGTACGCACGGTGCGCGCATCGGGGTATACTTTTACGCCTTCCTGCTCCAGCTTTTCCAGGGCGTCGCAGTTTACGTGCTCTATTTCGATGGTAAGAATATGGCAGTGCTTGCCGAAGTTATAAACCGTATCGAAATCGCGGAAGCTGCCCGTAAAAAACTCGTTGCAAATATTCTTGCAAGGTGCGTTTTCGTCGGGGTCTAACACCAACGTATAAAGATTAAAATCGAGTGCGGCCTGCAGGAGCATACGGCCCAGTTGCCCGCCGCCCAATATGCCAAGCTTTACTTCTCCTTTCATGTATCCGGAAATAAGGTGGTTGTTTCGTTTCTCAAAAATAAGGATTAAGACCGGAGACAAAAGAGAATTACTTAAGATAACCGACTTTTATTTAATTGAAGTATAAAAACGATCCTGCTGCACTGCGCAGCTATACTTTGTATTTACGGCTGCAAAACCTATATTTAAGATTCGATCAACTTTCTGACCCCCGCTGCATGGAAATCATACTTGCCACTTTTACCGCTTTATTTTCTGTCGTGAATCCGTTCGGAGCGATGCCCGTTTTCCTGACCCTTACCCAGGACGACACGCCTGCACACCGTAACCAGCAAGCCCTGAAAGCCTGTTTGTTTATGGTAGGCATTCTGGCAGTGTTTTTTCTGGCGGGGCAGTATGTGCTTAATTTCTTCGGAATCCGCATTCACGATCTTCGCATTGCAGGTGGTTTAATGATTATGCGCGCCGGTTTTGATATGCTGACGCCAGGCGCGAACAAAAAGAAAATTTCGCAGGATGTGGTAGAAGAAAGCCAGCTGAAAGAAGATATTTCTTTTACGCCACTGGCTATGCCCATGCTTTCGGGGCCGGGTTCTATTGCTATCAGCATCGGTTTGTTTACCACCTCGCTCTCCTACTTCGATATGTTTCTGATTTTGATCGGGATCGTTTTACTGGCAACGCTGAGCTACATCATACTCCGGTTCTCGCACCAGCTTACGCGCTTTATGGGAAAAGCCGGGCTGGCTGCACTGGCCCGTATCATGGGTTTTATTTCGCTTTCGATCGGGGTTAACTTTATAGTTTCGGCCTTAACTGCTTTGTTCTTCACCGAGCGCTAAGTATGAATTGTTGCTGGTTGATTGTTAAATTGCTTAAGGGCTGATCTTCGAATAACATGCGTATTTAGTACTTCTCTCATACTTTACCTACTGCATTTTTATCAGTAAAGTATAAACATTCACCCATTTAGCTTTTCAACAATTAACTATTTAACAATTAACCACATCAGCACATTTAATAATTAGCACATTAAAACTTATCTTTGCACCATGCAACTGAAGAACGATTTACTTTTAAGAGCTGCCAAAGGTGAGACCGTAGAGCGCACTCCTGTATGGCTGATGCGCCAGGCTGGCCGTATTTTACCTGAATACCGTGCTGTTCGCGCGAAACTGAGTGGCTTTAAGGAACTGGTAGAAACCCCGGAACTGGCTGCAGAAGTTACCATACAACCTGTTGATTTACTGGATGTAGATGCGGCCATTATTTTTTCTGATATCCTGGTGGTGCCCGAAGCAATGGGTTGTACCTACGAGATGATCGAGAAACGCGGCCCTATTTTTCCGAAAACCATCCGCTCTGCCGAAGACCTTAAAACCCTCCGCGTTGCCGATCCGCACGAACACCTGCACTATGTGCTGGATGCTATAAAAGTTACAAAACGAGCCCTGAACGGACGTGTGCCGCTTATCGGTTTTGCCGGCGCCCCCTGGACTATATTAGCCTATATGGTAGAAGGCAGCGGCTCTAAAACGTTCTCGCATGCGCGGGCTATGTTGTATACAAACCCGGAGCTGGCGCACCAGTTGCTCCGCATGATCACGGATACCACCATTGCTTATTTAAGAGCGCAGGTAGAAGCAGGCGCTAACCTGATTCAGATATTTGATTCTTGGGCAGGTATACTTTCGCCGGCACAATACCGCGCGTTTGCTTTGCCTTATATTGCTGAGATCTGCGATGCACTGCCAGAAGTACCGGTTACTGTTTTTGCCAAAGGCGCTTTCTTTGCTTTAGAAGACCTGGGCAAGCTTAACTGCCAAACCATCGGCCTGGACTGGAATACCGGAATTGATTTTGCACGCCAGCAAGTTGGCCCGAACAAGACCTTACAAGGTAATTTGGACCCATGTCTGCTGTACAGCTCGTTCGATAACATCAAAAAAGAGACCATCGAAATGCTGAAACAATTCGGACCGCAGCGGCACATTGCCAACCTTGGCCACGGTGTGTACCCGGATACGGACCCTGAAAAAGTAAAGTGCTTTATCGAAACCGTAAAAGAGTACGGCGGCAAAGTATAAGTATAAAACAAAGTATAAAAACCAGAACGGCCAGCTTCGTAAAGCTGGCCGTTCTGGTTTAGAAATGTAAAGATATAAAAGCTGTTTAGCGTTTTCGCTTGTAATGAAAAACCGCCGTTGTTGGTGTTTTCACCGACAACCTGTTAGCGCTTGCTGGTGAAAACACCAACAAGAGCAGCGAAAACAATCTCATTATAAAATACTAAACAACTTTATAGTATATTAACCTACAGGCAGGTTTGTTTCCGGGTATTTGTAAGCGGTAGAAGCGGCACGCGTGCTTAGGGCAAAGGCAAGCGTTAAGGTCCCTACCCTGCCCAGATACATCGAAAGAATAATCACCGTTTTACCTACATCTGATAAACCCGCCGTAATACCTGTACTTAGCCCAACCGTTGCAAATGCCGAAACCTGCTCTACAGCCAACTGGATAATGGTAAACTTCGGATCTGAAATGGAAAGTATAAACAGGAAAAGAATGTTCACAAATACCGCAAACGTAAACACTGTAAAAGCTTTATATGCAACCGAATGCGGAATGGTCCGGTTTCCTATTTCCAAGTGACGCTTGTTGCGGAGCGTAGCCGACACGGCCAGTAATAATACCACAAAAGTTGTTGTTTTGATACCGCCCCCGGTAGAGCCCGGCGAAGCACCGATAAACATCAGCACAATAAAGAGCAACAGCGTTGGAGTGTTTAAAACCGAAATATCTACCGTGTTAAAGCCCGCTGTACGCGTAACCACCGACTGGAAAAAAGAAGTAACCAGTGCTTCGCTGAAGTTTAAACCAGCTAGTGTGTTGTTATACTCGAGCAAGAAAAAGCCGATCGTACCTAAGATAATCAGGGCGGCAGAAGTATAAATGGCAATGCGGGATAATAGTTTCCAGTTTTTCCAGGGAGTTTTCATGCGTACACGCATTGCTTTAGGCGAAAAAACATCAATGATAGTCGGAAAACCCAAGCCTCCGAATATGATCAGAAAAGCTACCGTAATATGCAGCATGTAAGCGAATCGCACCGGTTCTGTATACAAGCCTGCCGGGTAAAGGGAGAAACCTGCATTGCAAAAAGCAGAAATGGCATGGAATACCGAGTAAAATATCTTGTTACCCAGAGTCGTAAATTGAGCTTCCGGCCCCCAGGTGTTAAAGATGATCAAAGCGCCAATACCTTCTATGGTTAAGGTAAGCAATATAAGGTTGCGTAGCAGATGCTTGGTTGAGAACAAAGACTCGCCTTCCAGAAGTTCGTGCATGGCAACGTGTTGCTTTATTCCGATGCCCTGCCGCATAAGCGACGCAAAAAAAGTAGCAAACGTAAGTATCCCAAGGCCTCCGATCTGGATGAGCACAATCAGTACCATCTGCCCCGAAAACGTAAAATAAGTACCCGGGTCTACTACAGCCAGCCCCGTAACGCAGCCAGCACTGGTAGCCATAAAGAGCGCATCAATAAAAGGAAGCCCACCCGGCGCTGTTGTCATTTTAGGCAGCATAAATAAAATTGCGCCTATCAGAATAAGTATAACAAAGCTTAACAGGAAGGTTATGGAAGGCTTTATCTGGATGGTTTTGAGATGCACTTTTGTTTCGAGCAACTCCACAATCAGCAGCACCAGCATGTATAAGGTAACCAGCAGCCGGTAAAACTCTACCGATAACGGGATACCTATACTTTCAAAGATATTGAAGATAATAGGGAAACCCAGCAGGTACGTGCAAACCTGGTTTATCAGAATAATGAGCATGAGTATACCCTCGAACCAGGTGCGTTGCAGAAACCGTTGCCGATCGAAACTATAAAGTATCCTGAAAAAATAAATAATGACGAAAACTGCCAGGATGGCGTCTATTCCAAAATAGAGCAACCTTAATACAGCGGCACTTTCTTCTACGCCATGTGCATACACCAGCAGCCCCAGGGCAAGCAACGCCAGCACATAGGTAATGCGCCGCATTGCGGCATAAACAGCCAGCTTGCTGTCGTATAAAAAATGCTTAAACGATTCGATCTGCATACATTTTATCCAGGCTGATCCGTTGCGCTTCTTCCAGCAAACGTTGCTTATCTATTGGTACGACGCCCACCTGCTCGCAAACCAAGCCGCCACCCAGGTTGCTCAGGCCTGCCATAAACGGCAGTGGCGTACGCAACGCCATACAGAGCGCCGCAATACTGATCACGGTATCGCCTGCCCCGGACACATCCGATATGGAACGGTGGTGCGCTTCGATGTATGTTTTCTTCTCGCCTTCCGCTACAAAAACACCGCGCTCCGAAAGTGTAACCAATACCTGTTCCGTCTGTAGTTGCTGCTGCAACTGAGCAACGGCTTCTTCAAAAGCAGGCAAGTTTTCGTCGGCAAAGTCAACTTTCAGGCCTTCTTTCAGCTCTTTCAGGTTTGGTTTGAAAAGCGTACAGCCTTTGTAGCTCAGGAAATTTTTCTTTTTCGGGTCGATAACCGATGGGATGTTGCGCGCATTGGCAAGCTCCAGGAAACGGGCGATATTTGCCTTTGAGAAAACACCTTTGTCATAATCTTCAAAGATCACGACATCGGCCTTATCCAGCAACTGCATAAAACGCTCTTCAAGGTGGCGCTCTTCGTGGGGAGCCAGGTTGTGCTCTATTTCAGAATCGATGCGCAGGAGTTGCTGCGCACCGGCTATAATGCGGTGTTTAATGGTGGTAACGCGTTCCGGGCTTTGCACGATGCCTTCGGTGGGCAGGTTGCGTTCTTCCAGCAAACGCAGGAGATTACCGCCATCCACATCATCCCCTACTACAGAGCAAAGTAACGGCGTAGCGCCCATCGCCTGCACGTTCAGGGCTACGTTGGCAGCGCCCCCCAACCGGTTTTCACGCTTCAGTACGTTAACGATCGGGACAGGTGCCTCCGGCGAAATACGTGTTGATTTCCCCCATAAATAGGAATCTATCATCACATCACCAACTACTAATACCTGCAACTTATTAAAAGCCGCGAATATATTTTCCAGGGAATTTGTCGAACTCATTATTGCAGCTTTGCCAGGCTAATTTTAATACGGCGCAGTGCCTCTACCAACCGCTCGTCTGAGGTGGCATACGAAAAACGGATGCACGTTGGTGCTCCAAACGCTTCGCCGCTTACAAGCGCAACCAACGCATCGGTCAGCAGGAACATACTCAGGTCGAGCGCCGAGTTAATGGTTTTACCTTCGTAACTTTTACCAAAGTAAGCCGTCACATCCGGAAAAATATAGAAAGCGCCGGTTGGTACATTTGTCTTTAGTCCCGGAATATCCTGCATCAGGTCTAAAACCAGGTCGCGGCGACGGCGGTAAGCTTCGGCCATTTCGAGGGCTGAGGCGTTTCCGCCTTTTAATGCGGCCGTAGCTGATTTCTGAGCGATTGAACACGTACCGGATGTAATCTGACTTTGCATTTTATCGCAGGCATCGGCAATGGTTTTGTGTGCAGCCAGGTAACCCACGCGCCAGCCGGTCATGGCGTAGCCTTTCGAAAACCCGTTGATGGTGATCACACGGTCGCGGATAAAATCAAAAGAAGCCATGCTGGCGTGCCTGCCTTCAAAGTTGATGTACTCGTAAATTTCGTCTGCGATGATGTAGATATCCGGGTATTTCTCCAGCACTTTAGCTATGGCTAACAGTTCTTCTTCACTGAAAACGGCTCCTGTCGGGTTGCAGGGCGACGAGTACATGACCACTTTTGTGCGAGGCGTGATGGCTTCTTCGAGTTGGGCAGCGGTAACTTTAAAATCATTCTCCAGCGTACCCTGCACCAACACTGATTTGCCTTCTGCCAGTTTCACGATCTCTTCGTACGACACCCAGTAGGGCGAGAAAATAATGACTTCATCGCCGGGGTTAACCAGACACATCACCGCATTGGCTATACTTTGCTTGGCACCCGTAGATACCACAATATTTTCCGGTTTGAAATCGAGGTTATTGTCGCGCTTGAATTTGTTTACAATTTCCTGGCGTAGCTCCGGGTACCCGGCTACCGGCGTATAAAAGGTAAAACCTTCGTCCAGCGCTTGTTTGGCTGCCTCTTTTATATAATCCGGCGTCTGGAAATCGGGCTCTCCGAAGCTCAGATTAATAACATCGTGTCCCTGAGCCGTTAATTCGCGGCCTTTCTTGGCCATGGCTATAGTTGCCGATTCGGAAAGTGCCGCTATTCTATCAGAAAGTATGGTTTTTGCCTCGTTTATCTGGTGCATTGTATTCAAAATTAGCCTCAAATTTACTTATTATGTTTCAGAGAACACAATGCAAGGGCTATGTTCTCTGTTGTTTCAGCGAAGTAAGTTGGCTATTCGGATTATAAATAAAAAGGAAATGCCTGTTTAAATGAGTTGGCTTTGCACATAAAAAAGGCTTTACCTGCTGGTAAAGCCTTTTCAGTTAACCTGAAGTATAAATTTATACTTTGCCGTAAGCGGTGCGTTCCACTATACTTCGGCCCAGCGTTATTTCATCGGTGTATTCCAGTTCGCCGCCTACCGGCACGCCGCGCGCTATACTGGTAATGCGCACCTGCTGGTCGCGTAGCTTGCGGGTCAGGTAAAAAGCGGTGGTATCGCCTTCCATGGTCGGGCTGATGGCCAGCAAAACTTCTCTTACTTCGGAGCCAGGTAAACGCTCCAGCAACGATTCGATGTGCAGGTCGGACGGACCAACGCCATCAATCGGCGAAATAACACCACCCAATACATGATATAAGCCTTTGTACTGGCCTGTATTTTCGATGGCAATCACATCCCGGATATCGCTAACCACACACAGCAGGCTGCGTTCGCGCAACGGGTTGGTGCAGATATCGCAAACATCGGTATCCGAAATATTATGGCATTGTTTGCAATGCTTTACTTCTGCGCGCATTTTGATGATCGCTTCTGCCAGCAGGAAAGTTTGCTCTGATTCTTCTTTCAGTAGGTGCAGCGCGAGGCGCAGGGCCGTTTTTCTTCCTATACCGGGTAGCTTGGCCAGCTCTTCCACGGCGTTCTCGATCAGTTTCGACGGAAAATTCATTTACCCTCCTTACTCAATATTGGCAGACAGATCTTTGTCGTGCAGCGATGTACACATGCCTTCCAGTTCGTCGTAAGACCCTATTTTAACAGTGCACTTGCCTTTGTAATGGATCAACATCGTGCATTGCTCAGCTTGCTCAGGGGTATGGCGGCATACTTTTATAAGCGTAGCAATCACGTGTTCGAACGTGTTCACATCATCGTTGTATACTACCAGGTTGCGCAGTTCTGTTGTTGCTTCCAGTACCGCGATGTCTTCTTTAATTAAAATCTCAGTATCCCAATTCATTCTGTAAAATTACACATTTTTAAGCATTTTCAGAAGCCCTTTCCAAAGTATAAACAGCCGTGTCTTTTCTGGTCAGGGTATTAGTTTTAACAGCAAGTATGGGCTTATAATTCCACCTCCCCCTAGCCCCCTCCTAAAAACAGGAGGGGGTGATTTTTGAGTTTATTTCCCTTTGCTACTAATAATTTTAGAGTTAGATGGTTAATAGATTGCTAATTTAAAAGTCTGCTATTACCCCCTCCTGTCTTTAGGAAGGGGCTAGGGGGAGGTTGTTCGTTAAAAATTTAACTGCTTTCTTGCATGCTGATAGTCCGATTTATTTAACCAGTTTTATACTTTATATGACTACCCCTTCTTATTTTAAGCGGCTTGCTTTCCTGTTTATACTTTTGGCCACTACTTTGCAGGCACAAAGCCAGGGCAAAATGCTAACCATGGAAGATGCCGTGATCAACCCGGCACTCCAACCCGAAAACCTGCGCCAGCTTTCCTGGATTCCGGGGACGGATGATTTTGTATACCTGAAGCAAAGCAACGGCGAGCAAGTGCTGGTACGTGGCAAAGCGACATCTACAAAACAGGAAAATCTGTTGGCCTTAACTAAACTGAGTAGCGCACTGGAAGCAAATGGAGCAACTAAACTGAAAAGCTTTCCGCAGATGAGCTGGGCCGATGCCAACACAATGGTGTTTGTTGCTGAGAATAAAGTATACCACTACAACCTGAAATCAGGAAAAGCTAAAACGGTAACTTCTTTTAGTGCTGATGCTGAAAACACGGAACTCGACCCGACTGCCCAGCGCGTGGCTTATACCAAAGGCAACAACCTGTATATTTCTGCTGCCGGTGCCGACGATGTGGCTGTCACAAACGAGCAAAACGAAGGCATTGTAAACGGTCAGGCAGCACACCGCTCTGAATTTGGCATCACAAAAGGTACATTCTGGTCGCCGACGGGCAAGCAACTGGCATTTTACCGCATGGACCAAAGTATGGTAACCGACTACCCGCTGGTAGATGTTACGCCACTTCCGGCTAAGCTAAATAACATTAAGTACCCGATGGCAGGCGGAAAAAGCCACCATGTAACCGTTGGCGTGTACAACCTCAACACGAAAAAAACTACGTACCTGAAAACCGGCGAACCGGCTGAACAATATTTGACCAACATTACCTGGAGCCCCGACGAGAAGCAAATTTATGTGGCCGTCGTGAACCGCGACCAGAACCACATGAAGCTGAACCAGTACGATGCGGCAACCGGTAATTTTGTAAAAACGCTGTTTGAAGAGAAAAACGAAAAGTACGTAGAGCCGGAGCACGGTTTATACTTTGTACCCAACAACCCGAACCAGTTTGTTTGGGTAAGCGAGCGCAGCGGCTACGACCATTTATACTTGTACGATACCTCAGGCAAGCAACTGCGCCAGCTTACAAGCGGCGACTGGCTGGTTTCGGATGTGCAGGGTTTCAGTAAAGATGGCAAGGCGTTATACTATAGCTCTACTGCCGAAAGCCCGCTCGAACGCCATTTTTACAAAGTACAATTAAGCTCCGGCAAATCGACGCGCATCTCCCAGGGAAGCGGTACGCACAACTCCACCCTCAGCCCAACAGGCAAATATTATCTTGATAATTTCAGCAGCCAGGTTACGCCACGCAAAATCTGGATAACAGGCACCGACGGAAAAGTAAAGCAAACCTTGCTAGACGCTAAAAACCCGGTGGCCGGCTATACTTTGGGCGAAACAGTTATCTCAGCGATTAAAGCCGACGACGGGTCAGACCTGTATACCCGCATCATCACCCCTCCAAATTTCGATAAGAACAAGAAGTACCCGGTAGTGGTGTACTTGTATGGCGGGCCGCACGCACAGCTGGTAACCAACAACTGGCTGGGCGGCGCTAACCTTTGGATGCACCTGATGGCGCAGAAAGGCTACATCGTGTTCACCATGGATTCGAGAGGCTCTACGGGTCGTGGACATGCGTTCGAAAGTGCTCCGTTCCGCCAGTTAGGCACCGTAGAATTGGCCGACCAACTAAAAGGCGTGGAATACCTGAAAGGCTTACCGTATGTAGATGCCGCACGCTTGGGTATACATGGCTGGAGCTTCGGTGGTTTTATGACGACAACTGCCATGCTGCGCGCGCCAGGCACGTTTAAAGTAGGTGTTGCCGGCGGCCCGGTGATCGACTGGAAATATTACGAAATCATGTACACAGAGCGTTACATGGACAGTCCGCAGCAAAACCCGGAAGGCTACGAAAAAGCAAACCTGCTGAACTACGTAAAAAACTTGGACGGCAAACTGCTGATGATCCACGGAACGGTGGATGACGTAGTAGTCTGGCAGCACAGCCTGGCTTTCCTCAAGAAAGCCGTAGACGAAGGCGTATTGCTGGATTATTTCGTTTACCCGGGCCATCCGCACAACGTACGCGGCAAAGACCGTGTGCACCTCATGAAAAAGATCACCCAGTATTTCGACGAGAATCTGTAAGAAACTTAGGATACAAAAAAGGCGCTGAAGTTATCAGCGCCTTTTTTGTATTCATAAAGTATACTTTCCAAAACAGCTACGCTACGATGGAGTTCACCATAAAAAGATCAGATTACGTACCTTTGCAGCAGTTATACTTTGTAATTTATACTTTGCCTGATGCCTGCACCCTCCGCATCCTTTAAAAAAGCCATCAAACAACTTAGCGATAAGGAAAAGGAAACGCTCCTGCTAAAAGCCGTGCGCCGCGACGCCGAACTGTACGATATGTTTTCGTATGAACTGGGCGAACGCACACTGGAAGAACTACAGGAACAAAGCCAGGATACGATACACGAACTGCTGCTAAACGCAACCGGCCGCAGCCTGACAAAAGCACTGGCCAAATCGCTGCGTAAAGTAGTGAAGGAGATTGCCCGTTTTAAGCGCATCACCAAAGACCCAAAGGCCGAAATAGAACTGCACCTGTATACGTTAGGCATTATCTTCGGCAACTACACCGGCCAGTTCGATAGCTTTTACAAGGTATTTTATACTTCCACGGCGCGTATGCTGCTGCGTACCATCCAGCTCATTAAAAAGAACCTGCACGAAGATTATCACCTCGAGTATAAAGCCGACCTGGACAGCTACCTGGAGCAGATCAGCAACCGCAACAAACCGTTACCCATTACACTTCCAAAAGAGTTTGAGATTGAATAAATCTAATTTATACTTCTGGCTGATGGCTAAGGATTGATTTCGCCTACCTTAACTTCCTCAAGATTTATTTCTGAAACCTGCTCCAACTTTCCGGCTTCGAAGGCTTTGTCATACTCTTCCAGTTTGATAGGCGTTTTCGAAGTATAATTCAGGTAATCCTGGAAACGGATGCCACCCACTTCTCTTGCATTTACCGCCTTCCGGAAACGTGAGCCGCCGCCATTTTCCTTAAAACTATAAGCCAGGTAATCCATGGTATGGCGCTTTTGATGGAACCAGTATACATAGACATCTTCATACCCTTCGCCTCCACCTTCCTGCTGAAAAGTTACCTCTACTTTATTGTATGGCTCGCCGGCAATGGTGGTTTCGCCGAGGTATTTTTTCTGAACAGCCGCATCGTTTAAATAGTAGGGCAACTGCGCAAAGTATACCACCGCGTTAACGGAAGCGCTGTAGGCTTTCTGTTTATCCTCCGGCACGGCTACGGTTGTATCATTTATACTTCTCCTGAAACCGCTGTTCTGCAACACATCATGTACGCGCGCGCCAGTGGAGTCCGTGAATGTGCGGCTGTAAACAAAGGCATCGCCATCGCGCAGGGCACGGTACTGCCTGTCGCGGAGCCGGAACGAAACCACGCTTTTTTTATACTTTTCGCCGCCATGTACGGCAATGGCTTCGTCTACTATCTGCTGCGCATCCGGCTGTTTTTCGGAGCAACCAAGTATAAAAAACAGCATCGGCACCAGCATGAATTTATACTTGAAAGGTGTTGAGAATCTATACTTCATAAGTTAGAAATTAGCAGCTAAAGGTATAAAAATAAATGTAAACCCGGTTTAAACGAAAATCGCTCCGCACCAACTAAGGTACGGAGCGATCTGAAATAACTCCTGTTGATCTGAATCAGATTACTGCTTGGCAGTCAGGTTAATAGATACTGTGAAATCATCGTAGATAGCTTTGTCGCCAATGCTGTCGAAGAAGCTCTTAGAAGCATACTTGATGTCATACTTGGTGCGGTCGATCACAACATCAGCTTTGGCAGTGGCTACACCGTTGTTAACCGTGATAGTTGCCGGGAAAGTTACTGGTTTTGTAATGCCTTTGATCGTAAGATCGCCGGTTACAGTGTGGTTTGGCTTACCTGCCGCTGCTTTTGCAATTGGCTTCAGGCTTGTGATCTTAAAAGTAGCAGTCGGGTGTTTATCTACACTGAAGAAGTCATCGTTTTTCAGGTGGCCGATCAGTTTGCCGTTGTACTCTGCATCCTTGATATCGGTGCACGTAATAGAGCTCATATCGATTACAAAAGAGCCACCTTTTACTTTGTTACCAGCTACATCCAGTTCGCCGCTTTTCAGGGAGATATTGCCCATGTGCTCGCCGGTTACTTTTTTAGCATGCCATTTAACGTCGCTTTTCGCAACATCTACTTTATAACCACGTGCGGCTGCAGGTTTGGTTACTTCGGTAGCGGCAGTTGTGTTGTTATTAGATGCTTGTGCCGAAAATACAAGCACGCTGGCTAAGGAGGCAAGAATTGCGATCTTTTTCATTTGATTTAGTTATTGAATTCTAGGGTTGATGTTAAATTTTATACTTGGTTAATCTCTTATTTTATCGAGCAAACGGTTTAGCTCTGCTGCTTCGTCGGCTGATAAGTGCATAATGCCGCGCCGGCTTTCATGCTCAATTTCTTCCATCTGGGTTAGCAGCGCCAGCCCTTTCTCCGTGATCATCACATCTACAGTGCGCCTGTCTTCGGAGCACTGCTTGCGCGTTACCAGGTCTTTTGCTTCCAGTTTATCTACAATCCGCGAAGCGTTGGAAGTTTTATCCAGCATGCGGTCTATCAGCAAACTGATGGTGGCTGGCTTCGGGTGCTGGCCACGCAGAATGCGGAGTATATTATATTGCGGAAGCGTAATGCCATACGGCTTAAATAGCGCTGCCATCGAGAGTTGCAACCAACCGGAAGTATAAATCAGGTTGATGTGCGCTTTCTGAAAATCGTTCTTAAATGCAGACTGCTTTATTTCGTCTTCTATCTTCATGCCTGAGGTATTGAGCTCAATCATAGTGCAAATATATGTATATACATTTAATGTACAAACATATTACACAAAAATTGAGAAATTAGTTTCTTAATCAGTTAATTATACTTTACTTAAGCGAGAGGAAACCATCCTGTTCGCGTACCAGCCCGAAGGGCTCGTCCTCCACTATCAAAAACCCGTCCAGATCCGCAAAGTCGAAAGAGGCACTCAGTTGCATCGCCGACCAGATGCCCAGGCTGGTTTCCACCATGCAC
Organism: Pontibacter arcticus; assembly: GCF_003284895.1. Taxonomy (GTDB): domain Bacteria; phylum Bacteroidota; class Bacteroidia; order Cytophagales; family Hymenobacteraceae; genus Pontibacter; species Pontibacter arcticus. The sequence goes on along the minus strand of NZ_QMDV01000003.1, from coordinate 386,583 downwards.
CCGATCATCGCCATCAGGCCATGCGTGCGGGCTTCTTTTAATAAGCGAACGGTGTTCAGGTAACCTCCGGCTTTCATTAATTTAAGGTTAACCCCGTGGAACTGCAGCTTCAGCAATTCAAAATCGGCATTATCTGTTACAGATTCATCGGCTACAAACGGAATGGGCGTGATGTCTTTTAGCTGCATATAAGCATCGGCCAGCGCGGCCGGCATGGGCTGCTCAATAAACAAAATGCGTTTGGAATCGAGCCGGTTCAGGAAATTGAGCAGTTCGTAAGGGTCTTCCCAGCTTTCGTTACCATCTATTACAATGGGTTTATCGGTTACTTCGAGCACCTGTTCCACCAAAGCCATCGCCTGTTCCTTGTTTACTTTCACTTTCAGGCACCGGAAGCGCTGCAGGTTATTGTCCAGTATAAAATCCTGAACTTCGTCCGGGTCCATGATGGGCAGTGAAAAGCAGGTGGTTTGCTGTTTAGGTGGTTTCTGGCCGAGCAACTCGTGCACCGCCAGGCCTTTGTGCTGGCAAAAATAATGCAGGTATGCCGATTCGATCGCAAAGCGCAGCGAATTGGCCGGCGGGTTCTCTGCTAACAGGTCCAACAGCGCTTCCATACTTGTGACCGCTGCCAGCCCGGCCACGAGCAGTTCCTGGTATTGCTGCAGCAGCAGTTCCGGGGTTTCGTTGTAGCGGCTGTTGGGCGCAGCCTCGCCAAAACCGTTAAAGGTGCCATCGGTAACCTGCACCATAAAGTTGATTTTCTCGTCGGTTGCGTTGCGGGCAATCTTCCAGGTATATTTTAGTTTGAGGTGCAAAACCTCGATGCGCCATATCAGCATAAAAGCTCTATAAAATGAGTTGAGAGCGTTAAATTGCCACTTTCTTTTGAAAGAACCTAAACAGCTGCAGTTCAGGAACCGCCTTACAAAACACCGAAAAAGAAAGAAATGCCGGCATACCGCTTAAAATTAATTTAACTGTCTATTGCCAATGTATTTTAAGCGCTTATATTTGTTTGCCTTTATGTTGCAATACCCTATTCTGCAGTTTTTAGCAGCAGTTTAGTTCTTTTGGATTGCCATATAAAGCAGGGCCGCACGCCGCTGCTCTTCTTACAGAAATCCTTTTTATGAAGAATTCTACCTTATCCATTCTTACCCTGATTGCTATTACAATAGCTGCGTTGCTCACTGTTTTGCAACAGTATGAGTTACTGGCGCTCCCGAACGAAGCCCTGATGGCCTCACGCTGGTTTGCCATTGGCCTGCTTATCTTTTACGGCATCAAAAAGCGCTCGCTTACTGCCTGGATCCTGATCAGTATGGTGATCGGTACGGAGATAGGCTACGATTTTCCGGAATTTGCGACCAGCCTCAACGTGCTCAGTAAGGTGTTCCTGAAACTGATCAAAACAATTATTGCCCCGCTTATTTTTGCGACACTGGTAGTTGGTATTGCCGGCCACTCTAACTTAAAACAAGTGGGAAGTATGGGTTGGAAAGCCATTGTATACTTTGAAGTAGTAACCACATTGGCCCTTTTTATTGGCCTGGCTGCCATAAACCTGACCAGAGCCGGCGAAGGAATTGATGCCAGCGCCATTGTGGCCCACGAAGAAATTGTGGCGCCGCCAAAACAAAGCGCTGCCGATATCATCCTGCACGTTTTCCCTGAAAATATTGCCAAATCCATTGCCGAAGGACAGGTACTGCAAATCGTGGTATTTAGTGTGTTGTTTGCAATTGGCCTGGCCATGGTGTCAGAGAAAAAGCGGAAACCGATGCTTGATTTCTGCGAAAGCCTTTCTGAAACCATGTTCAAGTTCACGAACATCATCATGTATTTTGCTCCGGTTGGTGTAGGCGCCGCTATTGCTTATACGGTAGGGCACATGGGTTTTGGTATTCTGCTTAACCTGTTCCAGTTGCTGGCTACTTTATACATTGCCCTGATCGTATTCTGTCTGGTTGTTTTGTTACCGGTTGCGCTAATTGCGCGTGTTCCGGTTAAACGCTTCCTGAAAGCTATTTCGGGTCCGGTTTCGATTGCTTTTGCTACGACCAGCTCCGAAGCTGCCTTACCGCGCGCCATGGAAGAAATGGAAAAACTGGGCGTACCGCGCAGAATTGTAGCTTTCGTAATGCCAACAGGTTACAGCTTTAACCTGGATGGTACTACTTTATACTTAGCACTCGCTTCTGTATTTGTAGCCCAGGCTGCTGGCATCGAGTTGAGTATACAAGAGCAATTATTAATGGTATTTACGCTGATGCTGACCAGTAAAGGTGTGGCCGGCGTACCAAGAGCATCGTTGGTTATACTTTTAGGAACGGTTGCCTCTTTTAACCTGCCTGTCTGGCCGGTGTTTGCCATACTTGGTATTGATGAGCTGATGGACATGGCCCGTACTTCTGTTAACGTAACCGGCAACTGCCTGGCAACGGCCGTAGTAGCCCGCTGGGAAGGCGAATTTAACCCGCAACCGGAAATCGGTCTGGTAGCTACCACCAGCCCGGAAATTGCAGCGCAACTCTCTGAGCCTGAAAGCCACGCGGTGCATTAACAACCACTTTATAAAGACAAACAAAAACAGCCCGGCATAACTGCCGGGCTGTTTTTGTTTACAGTAAGTAGCCATGCATGCGCTTTTACACTTGCTGCTAATGAAGCAAGTTTGTTTTTAAAAGCATCGTCCTCACTACACCTGTTGCATGTTTCACTTACTAGTAAAACCGTAAGTGAAAGTATAGGTATTGGCGACAACGCTGGACAGCTTTACATAAAATAATGTTGCATCAAAAAAATTTTTGGTATCATTATTTAAGCTAGGCTTTACAAACTCATCTCCCTTTAAGGCCGTTTTTGCAGTGTAATTTGGCTTCATCTGAAGTATGCATCAGGCTTGAGTTTCCAAAGAAGCATGCTTATAATCCTGTTTTATACTTTGCTGCCTTACTCAGAATTGCTTTCTTCATAATTTTTATAAATATTGCCAAATATCTGATATACCAATATTTAGATATTACGTAACAACGTATCCGCATCCGAGCTAACCTTATTGCCCATGAAAAAATTGTTAAAAGCTGCCGGCATCCTGCTGGTAGTTTTGCTTACCATTACTGCTGCTGGTTTCCTGTACTTCCGCTACGCCCTTCCTGATGTAGCCGCTGCGCCGGTCATCCGCATCGCTAAAACACCTGCCCTTGTTAAACGAGGCGAGTATTTAGCCAACCACGTAAGCGCCTGCGTCAATTGCCACGCTACCCGAGACTGGAGCCGTTTTTCAGGGCCGGCACTTCCCGGAACCGAAGGCCGTGGCGGCGATAAGTTTGACCACAACCTGGGCTTTCCGGGTGTATTTTATGCAAAGAACATCACCAATGATAAAGAGACAGGCATCGGCAACTGGACCGACGGGGAAATTTTCAGGGCGATAACAGCCGGTGTAAACCGGGAAGGTGAGCCACTTTTCCCGGTAATGCCTTACAAAGCCTACAGCCAGATGTCGGAAGAGGATGTATACGCTATTATCTCTTATATCCGGACGCTTACGCCTGTAAAGCATAAAGTACCTGCTTCAAAAGCAGATTTCCCCCAGAATATTATACTTCGTGCGATGCCCGCTACGCCCCAAAACATGGAACCTGTACTGGACGACGAACTGGATAAAGGCAAATACCTGCTCACGATAGCTGCCTGCGCCGACTGCCATACGCCTCAAAAAAACGGTAAACTACTGGAAGAAAAAATGCTGGCAGGCGGCTTTGAGTTTACGTTACCAAGCGGCGCTACACTGCAATCTTCCAACATCACACCGCACCGCGATACCGGCATCGGAAACTGGACCGAAGAAGAATTCATCAGCAAATTTAAATCCTATGCCGACCCTGCCAAGTTAGCTGGTATGGGCCCTGATGATTTTAATTCTGTAATGCCGTGGAGCATGTATGCCGGTATGCACGAAGATGATCTGAAAGCAATTTACAAGTATCTGATGAGCCTGGATCCGATCAAAAACAAGGTAACCAAGTATAAACCCGCCACGAAATCCAAAGTATAAAACAGAGCCTGCGTAAGCAGCAGCGCTACTGTAATCCGGAAAGAGCGGCTTTATTATTGCCTTTTTATTCCGATATTTATACCACCGGATTTAACTTTTACTCGAGAGCACGATTATAATTTATACTTTGTGTTGCAAGCTGCTCATAGAAGAACCTGACTTCATACTTTTCCGTCTCATAGCACTGCTATGAAGTGCTGAAACTGTTTTGCCGGAGCCTCTTCTGTTCAACTTTCGCCTGCAAAAATAAAATTTAAGCATGTTCTAAAACTCTTTTTGCTTTTGATACCCGAAAACAGTAACCCCCTTACCCACCCTTACGCCCAGATTTGGGCACGTTTTATAGCCATGCTGCTCGATAGCATATTGATGGCCCTTGTTACGTTGGTTATTATGCTGCTGCTCGGCATGAAAATGCCCAACATGGATGATCCGGAAACGCGCCTGCAATTAAACTTAACCAGTATGGTTTTGGGGTGGGTCTACTATTCTTTCATGGAAAGCTCTACATACCAGGCCACTTTTGGCAAACAAGTAATGGGCCTTTTTGTAACCGATATGCAAGGGCAGCGCCTCTCTTTTGGCAAAGCAAGCGCACGTTATTTTGGCCGCCTGTTATCCGGGCTTACGTTTTTGGTTGGGTATTTGGTCGCTTTTTTTACAGCCAAAAAACAGTCGTTACACGATTTGCTGGCCGGTACCCTGGTTTTTAAGCACTAATTATTTTTACCCGGAATTTGTACGATATACTTATGAAAGAAGCACTTTATACGGCCCATTATACTTCCCCGATCGGGCTGATCGAGATTAAAGCGACTGACTTAGGTATAACATCGGTGTTGTTTGTGGAAGAAAGTCAGCCAATAACTGAACCAACACCTGAGACACAGCTTCCGGAAAGTATAAAAGCCTGCCAGTTGCAGCTAAACGAATATTTTACAGGCGGTCGCCGTAACTTTCAACTGACCTTGAACCCAAAAGGTACTAGCTTTCAGGAGCAGGTATGGGAAAACTTGAAAACGATTCCGTTTGGCAAAACCGCGTCTTATATGGATGTGGCCCGCGCTACGTCCGGCGAGAAAGCGATACGTGCCGTTGGCGGTGCAAACGGCCGCAACCCAATATGCATTATTGTGCCCTGCCACCGCGTTATTGGCAGCGATGGCAGCCTGACCGGCTATGCTGGCAAAGTATGGCGCAAAGAGTGGCTGCTCCGCCACGAAGGCATCCTGAAACCGGAAACGCAGCTTAGTATTTTCTAACTTACTTATTGGTTGGCAACAGCTTCAAATGTATCTTCTTCTACAGTGGCTGTATTCTCCGGGCTAACTTTTATCGTAAAAATATAGCTGTACTCCTCATCTCTAATCTCCTCACGAGGTGGTGTAGCGCCAAATGCTTTAATAATTGATAGAACGGTATTCGAGTGCCCGGCTACAAAAACCGTTTTGCCTTTGTGGTTTTGCATGATCTGCTGTTTCAGACCTTCAAAGTCGTGTCCTTCATAAGTTCTGATCTCCATCTTTTTCACAGCTGCCAGTGGTTGCAAGGTTTGGCTGGTACGTACATACTTGGTGGCATAAAAAGCGGCAATAGCCTCCTGGTCGTAAAGATCGCGCAACGCATTGGCCCGCTTTCTTCCAGCTTCCGATAGATTTGGGTCCTGGTTTTTGCTGTCCGAAGTATCTTTTTCAGCGTGACGTACCACATAAATAGTTGTGGTTCCTGCCTGAGTGCTGTCAGTAGTATTATTATTTGCAGCAGGAACAGACGTCTGGCAGGAATAAAAGCTCAGCAGGAAAAGCGAAGCCACTAACTGAAGTATAAAATGTCGTTTCATGTTGGGTTTGAAGTATGATTTTGCTTCGCAAGTATAAGTATAAATAAAAATGGCAGCTACCTTTCTAAAGTATAACTGCCATTTTTATTTAAGCCTGTACCTGCTCTTTATACTTGGCGGCCTCTTTCTTTTTGCCTTTGCTCATCAGTAGCTTATATAAGTTCTGGCGTGCTTCGAGTTGGTAAGGGTTTATTTCCAGCGCTTTTTCATAGGCTTTTTTTGCCTGCTTCCATTCGCCAGTTGCTTCCATTAGGGTACCCAGGGCCAGTTGCACATTGCCTTTTTCGGCTGCAGATACCGGCTTCAGTTTCATCAGTTCAGCGGAAGCTTTCATGGGTTCTCCTATTCCGGCGTACACTTGCGCTAATTTATAATGTTCTGCTCTGAGCATTGCTTTTCCGTCTAATATGGGCTGAATGGTAGCTTTGGCGGCTTCTTTGTTTCCGAGTGTGAGCTGGTAGGCTGCCATCCGTACCATGAAATCTGCCCGCGCGTTATTCCCTGCTGCCAGAATGCGCTGTGCTTCTTCGAGGGTGGCAAGCGCTTCTTTATACTTGCCCTGCGCTGCCAGTACATCGGCATACTGCTGGCGAATAGTATAGTTTTGCGGTTTCAGGGCAACCAGTTTGGCCAGTGCCTGCTCCGCTTCCGGTGCATTTTGCTGCGTGGTACCTTTCAGGAAACTGGCGTAAGCAAGGGCATCGTCGCGACGGTCGCGGAGGTACGTAGATACAGTTGGTGCGGCTTTAAAATAAGCTTCTGATATGGCAATTGCTTCCGGAACCATGCCATTAGAAGTATAAAATGCACTGAAACGCTGGCTTACCTGTGCCCGCACCAACAGATCGTCTTCCAGTTCAAGCGCTTTTTTGTAAAGTGCCGCCTGCTGTGCGATTGCCTCGTCCCGGGTAAGTTTTCCATTCTGAAACTTAGCTTCCGCAAGGCTGGCTTCGGCTACGTAAATCGGGGCATACTCCGGGTTTATACTTTTTGCTTTGGTGAGCCACTGCATCGCCTCCTCATACTTTTCTTCTTTGGTTTTCACGTCGCTGTACGCCAGCATGGCCGGTTGGTATTTTGCATCCCAGAGCAGGGCAGTATCGAGCATAACAGCTGCTTTCGCAAAGTCTTTTTTGGTGAGCGCCTGCCCCGAAAGGTTTACATATACTTCTGCCCAGTTGCTGGCCATCGCCTGTTTGTTGCCAGCTAAATATGCGCGCTGGCGTTTCACGAGTTCATCCAGAAAAGTATAAAGTTCCGGGTCTTTGGCTTTAAGGTCGGCGGTGGTGTTGATGGACTTATGATTGAGCGGATGCACTTTTACAGGCTCGAAATAAGCCGGGTAGGTTTGCGCCAGGTACTCGTGTTCGTTGTTGGCAGAGTAATAATCCAGCGTGCGGTTTTCCTTCATGGCGTTGTAGTACAGGCGGCGTACGGCACGGTTCTCTGCATCCGTAAACACACTCCCATGAAACTGGTGCACATATTCATGCAACACCACATTGCGCTCCAGGTATGAGCCCCGTACCACGTACTCAATCGCAGCGGCTCCGCTTCCTACGCCCCGTATATCCATCCACTGGCGGTTATCAAAAGTAGTTGCTCCCCTGAAATAAGGCGATTTCATAGCGATGGCCAGGTCGATGTGCAGCGGCGGAATCACGAAAACTTCTTCCTGCTTCGATAAAAACGGGAAGTATACAATGCTTTCGTAGAGCTGCGACCATACCATTTTCTGGACTTCGTTGCCCGGGTAATACGTTACGTCCGGAAACACTTTCGCAAAATTAACCGGGTCTTTGATCACCGTTTTCTGAACCACTTGTTGCAGCGAATCATAGTTGTGCAGGTAAGTCAGTTGCTTTTGTTTGATCACGGCAGCCAAGGCGTTGTGCGCCGGGCCGTAATGTTTTTTCTTGGCAAGGATGTTCCGGAAAATGGCTTGTGCCGAATCCAGGCGCATCTGCCGGTTCATATCAAAAGCAATGTAATAAGCAGAGCCGCGCAGCATAGCCGGCAACACAGAAGTTGGGTATTTTTGCTGCGTTTGTTGGGCCGTGGCTAAGGCATCGGTTATCTTGTTCTGGCTTAAAAGTTTATCAGCAGTTTTAAGGGCTTCGCGTACCTGTTCATCTTCGGGTTGGGCGTAATCTGCGTAGGTTAAATTGGTGTGGCCGTTACCCCAATGCCAGTGTGTTACATAATGCAGCGGATTCAGTTCCAGGGCCAGTTCCCATTGCGCTGCCATCGCATTTAATTGGGTGGCATCCACGCGCCGCCAGATGGCATACCCGTAGTTAAAGCGTGCATCCGGGTTAAAAGGGTTCAGGGTAAGGCTGGTGATCAGCGGTTTTTCGGCCAGTTCAGGTTTCTGGTTCCAGAAATGCACATCCGACTCCAGCAGGTAAGCATCGGCGTTGTTTTTATTCCAGCTTTGCACTTGTTGCGCCCAGGCAAGCGCTTCGTCATACTTTTTCTGCAGCAGCAGTATTCTACCTACCAGCAGCGCCGCTGCTTCGTCTTTAGCGTTCGTTTTCAGTAACCCGTTTGCCGTGACTTTGGCTTTCTCAAGTTCCCAGGCTTGTATCTGCAGTTTACTTTTCAGTAGTAATGCTTCGCGCTGTTTCGGGCTTTGTTTCAGCACCTCCTGTACCAGTTTTTCAGCCTCCTTAAACTCATTCTGAAGTATAGCCAGTTTTGCTTTTGCCAGTTTTGCCTGCGGTGTAGCTGTGGATTTTAACAACGCTTCGGCCTGCTTCCACTCTCCTAACTCAAGTAAACGATCTGCTTTCTCCGGGGAGGTAAGTTTAGTAGAAGCCACCGTTGCAGCACGTTCCTGTTTTAGTTTTTGCCGCACAGCAGCTATATCGTCGGGTTGCTGGGCAAAGGCATTGGTTATACTTAGCGCAAGTATAAATCCGGGGGTAAGCAAGCGTTTAAACTTCATAGTAAGCTGAGTTTCGATGGACGGAGTACGCAAACCTTCCTGGAGCAGTGACCCCGCCCGGGAAGTATAGTTGCTTACCAAGATAAGTATTTTAGACTGAATTAACATCGAAGCTTGCCGGAATGTGGCAGATACAGGAAGGTGGTTACTTTTGGTTTATACTTGGCGTATAATTTTTAAAGTCCGGAAAGGCCTGAAAACAGAAAAGCCAGTCCGTAGACTGGCTTTTTGTAAGTAATGTGCGCACGGGGAGACTCGAACTCCCACACCCGAAGGCACAGGCTTCTGAGACCTGCACGTCTACCAATTTCGCCACGTGCGCGAAACGCAGTACTTGTTTCCCAAACGCTTAAACCCTCATTGTTTGGGATTGCAAAGGTATAATATCTTTTATTATCTGCAAGTACGTCGCTAAATAATTTATTAATAATTGTAGTGATCATCTGTTAAAGCAGGCGAAACCTCTTTGCGGGAAAAGCGCTCCAGCCTACGTAAAAACCAGATACCCAGTACCACCCATAAAAATCCCGCTGAAAAACCTGCCAGCACATCGGTAGCATAATGCACCCGCAAATAAATACGACTGAAGCCGATAACAGCCACAAACATAACCAGCAACAGCACCAGCAAATAACGTAGCTCCGCAGGTTTTACATGTTTCCAGACCAAGTAAATGATCAGACCATAAAAAGAGGCTGCCACCATAGAATGGCCACTCGGAAAACTCAGGCCGGATGCATGCACCAACGGCATCAGCGGCCTGGGCCGGTCAAAAAAATACTTCAGTACGACGTTAAGTGTAATGCTGCCCAGCGCTACCACCGGTACTTTAAGCGTATACCAGCGGTGTTTGCGCACAAACAGAAAATAACCGATCAGCAAAAGCGCAGCCGGAATCAAGAATTGCTGCGACGCAAAAAAAGTAATGAACCGGATGAAGCTGTTCATGGCAGGGCTTTCCAGGGAGGCAGCAAATGCAAATGCCGCTTCGTCCAGGCCAATGGGGTCGCCTTGCAACACCTCGCGGCCCAGGTACAGGAACCCGATCACACAGGCCAGGAACAGCGCCCACACCAGCAGCAACTCAAGTGTAAAGAGCGTAAAACCTGCTAAAATTCGTTTATATATATTCCGGATCATACTTTAATCTCTGGTTTATGGATGGGCCTAACCTGCCTGCGGCGCTTCCGTTTTATACGTGGCAACGTATACTTTTATTCTGACTTATGACAAACGACAGCATCCGGTTATTTGTGGCGGCAGCACTCCCGGAAGGCATAAAACAAAACCTTCTGACAAGGCTTACGGCTTTTACACACCCAGCGATACGTTTTGTACCTTCAGCTAACCTGCACCTGACGCTATACTTCATCGGAAACGTATCGCAGGATCAACTCCCTGGCATCAGCGAAAAAATTAAAACGATCACGCAGCAGCACCTGGCTTTTATACTTTCGCTGGAGCGCCTGGAGCCCGGCCCCACTGCCCGCACCCCCCGGTTGGTATGGGCCCGTTTTAACGTTAGCCGTTTATTTGAGCAGTTGCAACATGACCTGGCCACTGCACTTGCACCCAAACCACCCGAAAAGCAAAAAGCCATCCCGCATGTTACACTGGCCCGCTACCGGAAATCAGAAAAACATATCCCGGCTTTTGCCCCTGTCCTGCCTCCTGAACAGCTTTTGCTGCCTGTTAACGAAGTTTCGCTTTGGCAATCTGAGCTGGCCTCTCCACACCCGGTTTACAGTATACTGGATTCGTGGCCACTTCTGCAAAACCCGGGACCCGCAAATAAAGTATGAGTTAGTCTGATTTTATACCCTGTATTTTAAAACCAAATATATATGAGCCAGTCGGAGTTAACGGAGTTGATGATGTTACTGAAAGATAAGGGCCTGACCGTTGCGTTTGCCGAAAGTTGTACGGCCGGCATGCTGGCTTCTGAATTTGTGCGGGCCAAAGGCAGCAGCGATGTGCTGAAAGGAAGTATGGTAGTATACCAACCCGAAGTGAAAAGCAAATTACTGGGCGTTAAAAAAGATACTCTGGACCTGTACACTGCTGAATCGCAGCAGGTAACAAATGAGATGGTTATGGGCCTGCACAAGTTGCTGGGTGCCGATATCAATGTGGCCACCACAGGTCTGGCCGGCCCGGGCGGTTCCGAAACATCCGAAAAGCCGGTAGGTACCATGTTTGTTTCCTTTTTATATGATGGCAAAGCCGAAGAGTTCAGGGAAGTCTTTAAAGGCAACACCGAAAGCATCCGTAAGCAGCTAACCGATTACATTTTCTTAAAACTGAAAGGCATCGTAGAAGAGCATTATGAGCGCTGATTTATACTTTACAGCCACCGTTTTGCAGGTATAACCCTTTTTCAAGCGATGTTTTACGAAATCTTCTGCGTGCATTTTACTTAATCCGAACTCTTAAAACTACGCTGCCTTGCCAAAACTTACCGATAGCGGCTTCGATCGGGTTGCTGCTTTTTACGACCAGCTGGCCCATCTCATTTTTGGCAGCAACCTGGAGCGTGCGCAGGGTGCCTTGTTGCCGCACATTCCCGATCATAGCAGCGTACTACTGATTGGCGGCGGAACCGGCTGGCTACTGAAACAACTGCTGGCAACACGCAAAAACCTTAGCATTCTGTACCTGGAAGCCTCGCCGGCAATGCTCCGAAAAGCGCGGCAACGTTTCCAAAAGTATGGGCAATCGCATCAGGCAAATGTTACGTTCCGGCTGGGCACCGAACAAACCTTGCAGCCACACGAGCAATTTGGCATCATCATCACGCCTTTCCTGCTAGACCTGTTCCCTGAAAAAAGGCTGTACCAGTTAATGACGCGCTTAAAGTATGCGCTGGCGCCAAACGGTTTTTGGTTGTTCACTGATTTCTGGCCGGTAAAAACGTCAGCTCCGATGTGGCAACGGGCCATAATTAAAGGTATGTATACTTTCTTCGGTGCTTTAAGTGAGGTAAAAGCCAGGCAACTTCCGGATTATCAGATTCATTTTAACGAGCTGCACCTCCACGAAAAGTATAGTTATACCTTCCTGAATGGGTTGGTGCAAAGTAAAGTTTACGGAGAAGTATAAACAGGCTTTTTGTAAAATATAAAAGTACGGATCAGATCAAATTTGGCAACGGGCAGCATCGGAGTATAAAAAACCGCTATATTTAAACTCCAAACTGCTAACTGCTCATGAAATCCAGCTTACACCTTATACTTGGCCTCGGCCTTACCCTTTTCACACAAGCTGCTACCGCACAGCAACAATCCGCTTATACCTTGTCGTTTCCGAATGCGGCGCACCACGAAGCCGAAGTAAAGGTTACGTTTACAGGTTTAAAAGCCGATACCTTAACGGTACTGATGCCCCGCTCCTCACCTGGCCGTTATGCCCTGCATGAGTTCGGCAAAAACGTTTACAACGTAAAAGCAACCAACGCCCAGGGAAACACGCTTGCTATTAACCGCACCGAGCCCAATGAATGGCAGCTTACAGGCCACAAAGGCAGCGCCACCATTACCTATACTTTATTTGCTGATCATGCCGATGGCACCTATGCGGGTGTAGACGAAACACATGCGCACCTGAACATGCCGGCCACCTTGCTGTACACACCCGAACTCGAAAAAGCTCCCGCAAAAGTAACGTTTAATGTACCACAGGGCAGCAACTGGCAGGTAGCTACGCAGCTAAAACATGAACAAGGCACTACCTATTCGGCACCTGATTTTCAGTACCTGATGGATAGCCCCGCTGAGTTGAGCGCTTTTGACTTTGCAGAATGGGACGTAAACGGCCAGAAAATACAGATTGCCATGCACCACATCGGCACAAAAGCACAGTTTGAAGAATATGTAAGCCAAGCTAAAAAGATTGTAGCCGAGCAGCAGGCAATTTTTGGAGAACTTCCGAAGTTTGATTTTGGCCGCTATACATTTCTGGCCTGCTACATGCCGCAAGCCGTTGGCGATGGCATGGAACACCGCAACTCAACATATATTACCAGCTCAAGACCCTTAGCAACCGGCATGAGCAGTATGCTGGGCACCCTATCGCATGAGTTTTTCCATGCCTGGAACGTGGAACGCATCCGCCCGGCCAGCCTAGAGCCGTTTGATTTTCAGGCAGCCAATATGTCGGAAGCACTATGGCTGGCCGAAGGTTTTACAAGTTATTTCGATGACCTGGCCAATACGCGCGCCGGCCTGCAAAACCTCGAGAAATACGCTTCCAACCTGACCGGCGACCTGAATTATGTGCTCTTATCACCTGGCCCAACCTACCATAGTTTAGCTGAAATGAGCAAGCAGGCGCCTTACGTGGATGCAGCCCGTTCCGTAGACCCTAACAACCGCCACAATACGTTTACCTCCTACTATGTGTATGGCGCAGTAACCGGTCTTGGCCTGGATCTTACGCTTCGCCAGAAGTATAACACCACCTTGGATAACTTTATGCAGGCGCTCTGGAAGAAGTATGGCAAACCAGAAAAACCGTACACGCTAGCCAACCTGGAAGAAACCTTAGCAGAAGTGAGCGGCGATAAAGTATGGGCAGCTTCGTTCTTCAAAAAAAGTATTCTGGGCAGTGAACTGATGGATTATACTTCGCTCTTAGCGCAGGCTGGCCTGGAGCTACGCAAAGCAAAACCGGGCATACCAACGCTTGGCCCGATGAACTACAAGTATAGCAAAGAAGGCGCAACGCTGGATTGGGGAACGTTTGTAACATCAGCAGCCTACAAAGCCGGACTCGAGCGCAATGACCTTATTCAAAGTATAAATAGCCGCAAGATCAGATCGGAAAAAGAAATGAAGAAAGCGCTGAGCAAGCAAAAGCCCGGCGATACGGTTTCGGTTACGTTTGTGCGCCACGGAAAAACCCGGACTACAAACCTTATTCTTGATGAAGAAAACACGCTGCAACTGGTAACGTTCGAAAGTATAAACAAAGCCGTAACACCGGAAATAGAAGCCTTCCGGACTAGCTGGATTGGCGCGAAAGCGAAATAAAACGTGCTGGTTTATACTTTGTAGATACACTTTACAGGAGTTTATGCGTTTGCAATTAAAACACTTAAGCTGTACCTTAGTATAACTTCGTACAAATCAGCGATCTCAACGTGAAAAACATACTTACACTTATACTTACCGTCGGGCTTTTGTGGTCTGGTGATGCGATGGCGCAGGGCAAGCAAAGCCTGGATGTCGCCGCGCTGCCCGTTGCACCCGATTCGCTAAAGGTAACTGCACAACCTGTTGCTGCTGAAGCCATCAAACCAAAACCAGCCTGGCAGGGCCCGAAACTTAATTACGGTTTGTCGGCGGGCACGAGCTTTAACAGCTGGTTCGGGATGTCGAATTATATTGAGCCTTCGGTGCGGTATCATTTAAACGATCGTTTCCGGGTGAGAGCGGGTTTAACTTATATGTATGTTTCGGCGCACGATGTGCCGGTTTATACTTCGGAAGGCACTACCATGCTGCACCGCAACAACGCCAGCAGCCATTACATTATGAGCGCCGGCGTAGATTACCTGGCCAGCGACAGGCTTATTTTAAGCGGTAACATCTGGCGCGATTTCTCCAACATTCCGTCTGCTAACCTGACCAACAGCTTTTACAACCCGGGCCGCATGGGCGCAGATTTCCGGGCAACCTATAAAATAACCGAAAACTTTACCGTTACCGGCGGCATCCGTTACACCGATGGCAACTCCGGGTTTGGGAACAGCTTTTACGGCCCCGGCTACGGAGGTTACCAGACAAGCCCCTTTGGCTACTAAGCGTAAAATATTGTAGAGGCAAGTACGTTATCAATCTTAAAGTATAAAACGCTTTTCATAAACCGGAAAGCGTTTTTTACTTTTATACTTGTTCCGGTTATACTTGCGTTGCTGTTTATACTTTTTGCCAACCTAATACAGCAGATCACTGTTTATTAACTCAGCACCAACTTTCTTACATTTTGCAACAACAGACTCCGCACATACGCCACATTAAAAACGAACGCTTACAAACCATTAAGCCAGGTTACCGTGGCAACAAACTGATAAACGGCCACTTTGCAAACGGCGAAGAACTATACGAGCCTGATTTTAAGAATGTGCTGCGCTGGCAGTTAACCAAAAACCCGCAACGCGAAGAAAAAAAGCGCGATACCTACGTGCCCAAATTGCAGACCGGCTCCGATTTTTTGCGGTCGCAGGATGATATGGTAGTCTGGCTGGGGCACTCCAGTTTCTTTATCCGCCTGAATGGTGTAACGTTTCTGACTGACCCGATTTTTTACGACCTGCCCTTAACAAAACGCAGAGTTGGCTTGCCCTGCCCACCCAGGCAATTACAAAACATCGATTTCCTGCTGCTTTCCCATGCCCACCGCGACCATTTTGATGTTCGCTCAATCCGTACGGTTTTCAACCAAAACCCAAACCTGAAAGTGCTGGCGCCACTCCATTCCGGCGATCTTTTGCGAGACATTAACCCGCTTATACCTTACCAGGAAGCCGGCTGGTACCAGCAATATGATTTGTTGCCTGCCGGCGTGGAAGTATACTTTATGCCTGCCTCGCACTGGCACCGCCGTTCCCTGCTGGATATGAACAAAGTGCTTTGGGGAAGTTTCATTATCAAAACAGAAAAAACGATTTTATACTTTGCCGGAGATTCTGCTTTTGCGCCACACTTTGAAGAAATAGAAAGTCTGTTTGGGCCGATGGATGTGTGCCTGATGCCGGTTGGCGCGTACAAACCGGCTTTCCTGATGCAGAAAAGCCATTTAAACCCGCACGAAGCCGTACGAGCTTACAATAATTTGCGCGGCGGCACTTTTATTCCCATGCATTACGGCACCTATGATCTGTCGGATGAGCCGGCCAGCGAACCCGTGCGGCTGCTCGAACAAATTGCAGCTTCCGGCATTATGCAGGGCTTGCGTATACCTGCTGTGGGGGAGCCGGTGCTGCTCGATAACCTGCCGTAAAGCGCGCTGTGTTGGAAGTATAGAATTGTTATATTTGTAGCCACAGCTTACGAACTGACTGCACTATGTCTTCAACCCTGATCATTGGCCTCATTATAGGCTATTTCTGTATCCTGATCTTTATTTCCTACCTCACCAGTAAGAACACCGATTCTGAAACCTTTTTCCTGGCAAACAGGCAGTCGCCGTGGTATGTGGTAGCCTTCGGAATGATCGGTACATCACTTTCCGGCGTTACGTTCGTGTCAATTCCGGGTGTGGTGAAAGTGGCACAATTCTCTTACTTACAGCTTGTTCTGGGCTATTTGCTGGGCTACCTGGTTATTGCTACGGTGCTGATGCCGCTCTATTATCGCCTTAATTTAGTTTCGATTTATACGTATTTAGAGCAGCGCTTCGGGTATTGGTCTTATAAAACCGGCGCTGCCTTCTTTTTGCTGGCCCGCACGCTGGGCGCTTCTATCCGGCTTTTCCTGGTGGCGGGTGTGCTGCAGTTGGCTGTTTTTGATGAGCTGGGTGTTCCGTTTGCGGTTTCGG
Source organism: Pontibacter arcticus (assembly GCF_003284895.1). Classification (GTDB taxonomy): domain Bacteria; phylum Bacteroidota; class Bacteroidia; order Cytophagales; family Hymenobacteraceae; genus Pontibacter; species Pontibacter arcticus. The sequence goes on along the minus strand of NZ_QMDV01000003.1, from coordinate 370,197 downwards.
TTATCATCACCATCCTGCTAATCTGGGTTTATACGTTCCGGGGCGGCATGAAAACCATTATCTGGACTGATACTTTCCAGACTACGGCCATGCTGGTGGCGGTGGTTACGACCATCTGGCTTATTTCCGATGAACTGAACATGGGCTTCCAGGGGCTGATCAGCCAGGTGCAGGCAAGCGATTATTCGCAGGTATTTTTCTGGGATGTGAAAGACAATAAATATTTCCTGAAGCAATTCTTTTCCGGTGCTTTCATCGCCATCGTGATGACGGGCCTTGACCAGGACATGATGCAGAAAAACCTGAGCTGCAAAAACATCGGCGAAGCACAGAAGAACATGTTCTGGTTCAGTATCATCCTCGTATTCGTGAATATCCTGTTCCTGACGCTGGGCGCATTGCTCTATATTTACGCCGAATCCAAGGGTATAACGCTACCGGCTAAAGGCGACGATGTGTACCCTTTCCTGGCGCTGGAGTACTTTCCACCATTCCTGGGCATCGTATTTATACTTGGTATTATCGCCATCACCTACGCCTCCGCCGACTCCGCTCTTACAGCACTTACCACCTCTTTCTGCGTCGATTTCCTGGATTTCAAAAACAGAAGCGAGCACGAGCGGGTACGGATGCGTTACATTGTGCACATGGGCGTTTCGATTGTGATGGTGCTGGTTATTATTGCCTTTGATATCCTGAACGATGACAACGTAATTACAGCCGTATTTACCGTGGCTGGCTATACTTACGGGCCGTTGCTGGGACTTTATACTTTTGGGCTTTACACTAAAAAAGCTGTCCGCGACCGGTATGTGCCTATTATTTGTGTGATAGCGCCTATCCTTACTTACATTGTCAGCAAAAATTCGGTGGAATGGCTGTGGGGCTACGAGTTTGGTTTCGAAGTGCTGATCCTGAACGGCTTCCTGACGTTTGCCGGCTTGCTGGCTATTTCTTCGGGTAAGATCACGGACCTGGAACTGGCGCGGGAAGAAGTGTAAATCAATAACTTGTAGTTTGACTTGTACCGGGTCTAACCACCCCCGGCCCCTCCTTATCCAAGGCGGGGAGTCTGCTTCTGTTTTAGCTAAGTATTAGTTTCATAATTACTATTCATGCCTTAAACTGATTTTAGCCTTAACTATAGTGGATGCAATCTGAAGAAGTAAGTATAACTCCCCGCCTTGGATAAGGAGGGGCCGGGGGTGGTTGGATGCAATTCGAGCGTAATACATGTCAGGAATGCTTTGCTTAAAACTATTCAAGCCACATCCTTATTTATACCCATTTCATTTAGTAAGCGAAACAAGGCAAAATCATGCGGAATGCTTACCTTTGCAGGATTTAACTGGCACGCAGGATGCCGTAAGTAAGGTATTACCGGCCTGTGCCCCGCTATAAAGCAGTATAGCACATCAGTACAAAGTATAAACACGATTTCATAGATGGCAAAACGCGGATTCGGACGTAGCGGAGCAGAAGATACAGAAGGCAGAACTAAGATCAGTAAAGATAGCTTTCGCCGGAGTCTTCGCATTTTCAGCTACGTACTTCCTTACAAGTATAAATTCATTATCGGCCTGATCTTCCTGGTTTTCTCGAGCCTGACCTTTATGGTGTTCCCGCTCTTTACCGGTAAACTCGTAGATTCTTCTACAGGACAGGCGTCCGGCTGGTTCCTCGAAGACATCAACATGATTGCGCTGGGGCTTTTTGGTATTATTCTGCTGCAGGGCGTTTTCTCGTTTTTCAGGGTATACTTTTTTGCGCAGGTAAGCGAAAACGCCATTGCTGATATTCGCAGAGACCTGTACAGCAAATTTGTACAGCTGCCAATCTCATTTTACGAGAAGCGTCGAGTAGGCGAAATCACGAGCCGCATTACCACCGATATTGGTCAGGTACAGGATGCCATGTCGATTACGCTGGCAGAGCTTTTCAGGCAAACCACTACCCTGCTGGTTGGCATCGTCATTATCATGTGGACCTCGATCAAGCTGTCGATGTTTATGCTGGCTACGTTTCCGGTGCTGGTAGCGCTGGCGCTGGTATTTGGCCGCAAAATAAAAGCCTTGTCTAAAAAAACACAGGACGAACTGGCTAACACCAACGTAATTGTTGAAGAAACGCTGCAGGCCATTAACACGGTGAAAGCGTTTACCAACGAAATGTTTGAAGTAGGCCGTTACCAGGCATCTCTGGGCAGAGCCGTACAAACAGCACTTTCCACGGCGTATTACCGCGGCGCTTTTATCACGTTCATCATCATCGGCCTTTTCGGCGGAATTATTTTGGTAATCTGGTACGGTGCTACACTCGTGCAGAATGGCGATCTGAGCATCGGCGATCTGATCTCATTCATTATTTATACTGTCTTTATTGGTGCTTCAGTAGGTGGTTTAGGCGATCTGTATGGCAAAGTACAATCTGCTTTGGGCGCCACCGAACGCATCCTAGAGATCCTGAACGAAGAAGAAGAAACCACAAGTAAAGCGTTACGCTCCTTAAACGAGATCCCAAAACTGGCTGGCAATATCAGTTATAAAAATGTGGCTTTCGCGTACCCTACCCGCACCGATATTGCTGTTCTGAACAACATCAACCTAAGTATAAACGCCGGCGAAAAAATAGCGTTGGTTGGCCCGAGTGGTGCCGGCAAATCTACGATTGCGCAACTGCTGATGCGTTTTTATGATGTAGCTGCCGGAAGTATAACGGTAGATGGCAAAGATATCCGCGACATTGATCTGACTACTTTGCGCGCCAATATTGGCATCGTGCCCCAGGAAGTGCTTTTGTTTGGAGGAACCATCCGCGAGAATATAGCCTACGGCAGACCGGAAGCAACAGAAGCCGAAATTACCGCTGCTGCCCAGCAGGCAAACGCCTGGAATTTTATTCAGACGTTCCCGGAAGGGATGGAAACGCTGGTAGGCGAGCGTGGCATAAAACTATCGGGTGGGCAGCGCCAGCGTGTGGCCATTGCCCGCGCCATACTTAAAAACCCGGCCATACTTATACTCGATGAAGCAACTTCTGCCCTCGATTCTGAATCGGAGCAACTGGTACAGCAGGCCATGCACCAACTGATGCAGAACCGTACTACTATTGTGATCGCACACCGCCTGGCCACCATCCGCAAAGTAGACAAGATACTTGTAATTGATGGCGGCGCAATTGTAGAGGAAGGCTCGCATGATGAACTGTCGGCTAACCCGGAAGGCATTTACGCAAACCTGCTTAAACTTCAGTTCGAACTAAATTAGCCCTTAGCGGTTGTAGTGCCGGAAGTATAAAACGAAACAAGCAGGCACTTGCTAATGCTTTTTTAAAGTATAGAATTTACCCTTGTTTTTTTGTAATATTACTTTCTCAAAAACACCTGATATTAAAACAAACCATGAAAAAGACATTCCTAAACCTTGCCCTTTCGGCCACACTTATACTGGGTGCAGCTACTGCCCAGGCGCAGATCAAAATGCCAGCCGGAAGCCCGGCTTCTAAAATTGAGCAGGCGGTTGGTTTATCTACTATCACAGTAGAGTATTCGCGCCCGTCCATGAAAGGCCGTGAGATTTTTGGCGACCTCGTGCCGATGGATAAACTTTGGAGAACAGGTGCTAATGCTTCCACTAAAATCAAATTTTCTGATGATGTAACCATCGAGGGAAATAAAGTACCATCCGGCGAATATGCGCTTTACAGCATTCCGGGTAAAAGCGAATGGACCATTGTACTACACAAAAACACCAAGCACTGGGGTGATGGCGGTGCCGAGTACAAGCAGGCAGAAGACCAGCTTCGTTTTAAAGTAAAGCCACAGCAAACGCCACGCGAAACAGAATCTTTCACGATCAATTTCGCGAACCTGAAAGCGGATGCAGCCGATGTAGAAATTCTGTGGGATAACACGATTGCCGCTTTCACCGTGAAAACGGATGTGGACAGCAAAGTGATGGCGCAGATTCAGGAGAAAGTAGTAAACAACAAGGATGCGAAGCCTGCTGATTATGCTGCCGCTGCTTCTTATTATTTCGAAGCGGATAAAGATGCCAAGCAAGCACTTGCCTGGATCAAGAAAGCAAACGCAACAGACGCTAAATTCTGGAACGTACACCTGCAGGCTAAGATCGAAGCCAAACTGAAAGACTACAAAACAGCTATCAAAACGGCTGAAAAATCGAAAGCCATGGCACAGGAAGCTAAAAATGCAGACTATGTTGCCTTGAACGATAAAATGATTGCCAGCTGGAAAAACGCGAAGTAGAGCCTTTTAAAAGCCTGTAACGTATAAAAAGCCTCTGCTCAGCCAGAGGCTTTCTTTTTATTTAATAGCCTGATTTTTTTGGAAGAGACAACTGATAAACAACACTCAGAAGAACATTTGGGGCCAGCCCGCGAGTATTGGTGGAACGACGACTACCTCGAACTACTGGCCCAGCGCCTGCACCTGCCTTATTTAAATACGCTCGTGGATATCGGTTGCGGCAAGGGCATGATGGGTTTTAAATTCTCGAAGTACCTGCCGGCTGGTGCCACCGTGTATGGCGTGGATTACGAGCCCGGCTACATCGAAGAAGCCCGCCAGCGCGCACAGAGTTTGTACCAGCATAACCACATCAACTACGTTTTTAAAACCGGCAACGCCACTGATATTCCGTTACCCGACGCAACCGCTGATTTAACGCTTTGCCAGACGCTGCTGATCCATGTTAAAAATCCGCAGCGCGTAATTGAAGAGATGATCCGGGTTACAAAACCGGGGGGCTGGGTACTTGCCCTGGAGCCAAATAACCTGGTGCCTAACCTGATGTTCGATAAGTATGGCGAAACAGATTTTGACGTGGAAAGTACGCTGGATGTGCTCGAAATCAAGCTTCGCATCGAGAAAGGCAAAAAGCAGCTCGGCGAAGGCTTTAACTCTTTAGGCGATGTGATTCCGGATTTATACTTAAAAGCCGGTTTGATTAACACCAAAGTATGGATTTCGGATAAAGCGCTTTCGATTATACCGCCTTACAACACCGAAGAAAAAATGCTGCGCGTAGAGCAAATGTTGCAATGGATTGAATCGGATGCAATGGGCTACGATTACCAGGACAACCTGAACTATTACATGGCCGGCGGCGGCACCAAGGATAAGTTTGATGCTTACTGGCAAAAGCTGCTGTACAATAAAATAACGCTGAAACAGAAGCTGCAGAAAGGCGAATACGTATCGGCAGGAGGTAGTTTGATTTATATTGTAGCGGGTCAGAAACCGAGGTAAAACCTCCCCCTGCCCCCTCCTAAAAACAGGAGGGGGTGGTTCTAAAAAGTAAATTCTATATCTGGATTAGTTGTGGAAAAGTAAAAGACAAAGTCTTTTAGCAGGAGAAATGCTTTGCAAGCATCACCCCCTCCTGTTTTTAGGAGGGGGCAGGGGGAGGTCAACGCTTGCCCACAAAAGGCTGCAGCAGCAATCCGAAAAGTATAACCAGCCCACACCCGATCACATTAAACCACAGGTAAGCGATATCCGTGAAGTAGTAACAGTATAAAACCACCGCTTCGGCAAGTAAAGCTGCCATAAAAACAGCATTGCCTTTTACACGTTTCACGTAAAACGCCACCAGGAAAATCCCAAGTATGGTTCCATAAAAGATAGAGCCGATGATATTGACGGCCTGAATGAGGTTATCGAGCATGGAAGCAAACGTAGCGAAAAGTATAGCCAGCACGCCCCACGCAACGGTAAACATTTTGGAGGCATTCAGGTAATGTTTAGGGTCACCGGTCTTGTTGACAGAGCGTTTGTAAATATCCACTACTGTTGTGGAGGCCAGCGCATTTAGCTCTGAAGCAGTAGACGACATCGCTGCCGAAAAAATTACAGCCAATAACAACCCCACCATCCCGACCGGCAGGTACTTCATCACAAAAGAAATAAAAACATAATCCGTATCGCGGGTTTCTTCGTTTGGCAGTGCTTTGGTGATAAGCGCTTTTGCTTCGTCGCGAACGCCTTTGGTAGTAGCTGTAAGGGTAGTTACTTTGCTTTCTGCGGCTGCGATAACGGCTTCATCGTCTGTTCGGAGGGCTTCGGCTAAACCATGTACGGCTAGTTGTTTTTCAGCGAAAACGGTTTGATGTTTTGCTTCCAGTTCGCGCATTTCGGCTGCGTAGGGCGATGCGTATACTTTCTGTTTGGTGGCTTCTTTAAAGAAAACAGGCGGCTCGTTAAATTGGTAAAACACGAACACCATCACCCCTATAAACAAAATCATGAACTGCATCGGTATCTTTAAAAGCCCGTTAAAAAGCAAACCCAGCCTACTCTCACCTAAAGATTTACCGCCTAAATAACGCGACACCTGGCTCTGGTCTGTGCCGAAGTAGGATAGCATCAGAAAGCAGCCACCCGTTATCCCCGACCAGAAATTATAACGGTCGTCCCAGCTGGTTTCCCAATCCCAGGAAAAATCGATGATGTTCATCTTGCCCATTTTCCCAGCTACGGATACGGCATCGCCAAAACTTATACTTTCGGGGAGGTAATACACCACCATACAACCCGCCAGGATCATGCCGCCCATCATCACTGCCATCTGCTGCTTTTGCGTTACGCTTACCGCTTTCGTGCCACCCGACATGGTATAAATGATCACCAGCGTTCCGATAAAAACATTGGTAACAGTCAGGTTCCAGCCCAGAATGGTAGAAAGTATAATAGCAGGCGCATAAATGGTAATACCAGCAGCCAAACCACGTTGTATCAGAAAAAGCAATGCAGCCAGCGAGCGTGTTTTCAAATCGAAGCGGGTTTCGAGGTACTCGTAAGCGGTAAATACATTCAGGCGGTAAAAGATCGGGATGATGGTTACGGAGATGATAACCATCGCAATCGGCAAACCGAAATAGAACTGAATGAACCGCATCCCGTCTTCGTAGGCCTGCCCCGGTGTGGAAAGAAACGTAATGGCACTGGCCTGCGTCGCCATAATGGACAAGCCGATGGTCCACCATTTCATGCTGTTGTCGCCTTTCAGGTAGCCTTCAATATCTTTGCTGCCGCGGGTTTTTGCTACGCCATAGATCACAATAAAGCCTAACGTGCCCAGCAGCACGATCCAATCAAGTAATCTCATTCGTAGATTTTGGTAAGAATGTAGAAGATGATGATCAGGAAAGCCAGGTTACCAAGCACGAGCCAGTACATGCCTTTCCAGCTTTTGAAAAAGGGAGGCTTATCCAACGGGTTTTCTGCATCAATGGAGTCGTTTTTTTTCATGGTTTTGTGACGTATTTCGTAGCATGTATCAGGTATCACGATAAATATCACGGTCTATTTTGCAGTCGTGCTACTTGCTACGCGATACATAATACGTTAGGTCTTATTTTATACTTGAGTTTTCGGCGCTGCCTGTTCCGGCATTTTCTTTGTTTTTCTCCAGCGAAATCAAATTCGCGAACAGGCGGTAAGCACCAGGCACGCCGGCCGGCAGTTGCCTGAACCACGAATAACCGGTATAAATGTAGTTGCCTTTGCCATACTTGGCTATCAGTAAACCCCCATTACGCGCTGGCTCTCCCGGGTCGTTTGCCGAAAGTATGGCTTCAAATTCAGGGCTCCACTCGTTCGGGAAGTATAAACCACGCTCCTGCACCCAGCCTTCAAAATCTTTCTTTGTGATCTTGTTCGGGGCATTTAATACCGGATGGTTTGGCTTTATAAAGCGCACTTCACTATCTTCCACTGTTACCCTGTCGCGGGATAATTTAAGCGAATACGGAGCAATTTCGTTTGTAACCAGGTCGTGGTTGGTATTGTACTGCACAATCAAATTGCCGCCTTCTTTTACGTATTCCATTAAAGCAGGCTGGTGATGCTTTAATCTATCCACCGTATTGTAAGCCCGCACGCCAAGTATAACGGCATCAAATTGCTTTAATCTTTTCGGGTTGATTTCGGCATCTTTCAATAATGAAACTTCATAGCCAATTTGCTGCAACGAAACCGGGATCTCGTCGCCGGCCCCCATGATGTACCCAATCTTATCGCCTTTCTTTTCGAGGTCAAGTTTTACTGCTTTGGCTGTGGCCTCCGGAAAAGTGGTCTGGGCCGGGATGTGCGCGTAACTGATGGTGCTGATGCCTTTGTCATACGTCTTACCGTCTACTGTGGCAATTACTTTTAAAATAGCTTCCTGCTGGCCTTTCGGCGGAAAAACCATGAATTGTACTTGCTGCTCCGCGCCTTTCGCTTTCAGATTAAAAGGAATGGTAGCCGGTTCGGTGCGCCAGCCTTTCGGTAAGGAAATCGCAACATTGCCCGCTACATTTTCTTTTCCGGCTTTGATCAGCACATTCACCGGCTTGGGTTCCTGGGTGGCAAACATATAGACCTGCTCGCTCGCAGCCACAAAAACCGGCGGCGTTACCACAAACGGGCGGTATACTTCGCCATCTACCGGATCGGTTCTTTTATAAACAACAGGCACAGTTATATTAAGCTTCTGGCCGCTAATCTGAAGTATGAATTCTGCCTGCACGGCCGGCTTGTTTTCCGGAAGCCCCACGTTCTGCTGGCTGGCTACGGCAAACATGCCCAGTGTGCCTTTTTCCTGAAGCCAGTAGGGTTGCGAAGCCGGCATCGTAGCAGGAATGGTAGTAGTAAAACTATACTTGAGTGGCTGGTTATTCAACAGCGCTTTGTTGGTGGCAGAATCCTGGGAGGCGAAGCTATACTTTATACTTTGCAGTTTGGCCGGCACCGCAGACCGGTTGATGGCTTCCACATTTAGTTTTACTGGCTCTCCGGGCGTGGCAGCAAAATCAGAAGCCGTAACTTCTAAGTACAAACCCATCGCATGTTGTATCACCTTATCAATTTCCTGGAGCTTTACAGTTTTCCAATTGCTGGCTGGCAACTTATCCAGTGCTTTGCGGGCATCCAGCAAAGTGGCTACAACAGCAGCAGGCTCTGAGGGGTTATAAGTAGCAATGGCTTTTTGGATGAGCCTTTGTACCTGCTCGCCGCCTTTTACTTTGCTCCAGGTGGTGTTGATGCCTTCAAAAAGATTTTGGTCCGCTTTCTCGCCTTTGATATGTTGCAGGTACTCGATAGAAGTGCCGCGTGCGCCGGTCGAGCCAAAGCCCTGGCTTTTGTGCATGCTTCTGCTTTCGGCTGCCACCTCGCCATACGATTTTCCGAGGATAGGATTATAGCCGCCTACTTCAATTTTGGTCAGGGTCTTGCCATACTTCTCGAACTCTTCGGGGCTTTTAAACGACCATACACCTGTGTTCCAAAGCAAGCGTTTTGGCTGCCATACTTCCACATATTTTAATTGTTCCGGAAATCGTTTCGGGTTGCCGGCTGCTTCAAATGCTTCTTCGGCAAGTATAGCCGAAGCCGTGTGGTGTCCGTGTCCGGCCCGCTCATCTGGCGGAAAGCGCGTGATCATCACATCCGGCCTGAACTTGCGGATTGCCCAGACCATATCAGCCAGCACCTGTTCTTTATCCCAGATGGTAAATGTTTCCTGTGGATTTTTGGAAAAGCCGAAGTCGTTGGCGCGGGTAAAGAACTGGTGTCCGCCATCAATGCGGCGGGCCTGCAACAACTCCTGCGTCCGGATAATGCCCAGGCCTTCGCGTATTTCAGGACCAATGAGATTCTGGCCGCCATCGCCCCGCGTAACCGATAAGTAACCGGTGCGGTAATGCTGCTCGTTACCGAAGTAGGCAATCAGGCGCGTGTTTTCATCATCCGGGTGGGCTGCAATGTAAAGCACTGTTCCCAGCACATTCAGCTTTTTCAGGTCCTGCAGAATCCGGGCAGATGATGGTTTATTAGGCGTTTGCGCTATAACCTGTTGCATTATGGGTTGCAGAATCGCTACAAGCAGCAGCACAAAAAAGCGGAAAGTATACTTTCTCATTGGTTTACTTTGATCAGTTTTGGATAGCCTACAGACCGGTTGCTGTAATGCCTTCTGTAAATCTATAAAAATTGCATCAGCTTAAAATAACTTTCACGCATTCTTGCACTATAAACCCGCTGCATTCAGACAAACAACGGGTGCAGACCGTCAGAACAAAAATGGCGGTAAAAGGTGTTTTTCTATTCTTTAAAACCTGTAACTACACTTGTATAAACAACTTATCATCAACATATAGTTAAAATAAATTTATAATTAAATTGTAATAATATTTTACATATTCTATATTTGTAAACTTTTAAGATTGTATTGTTATATCGGCATTCGTGTGGTTGCTTCTTCGGATCTGCAACGAATGGCATTTTATGAAACTTAAAGCTAACGCTGTTATACTTTTATTTCCTGCCATTATGCCAACGCTTAACTTGTTCCTTTGCACAGCTTAACAAATGGCTACTTTACAGGAAAGTAAAATTGAGGACTTCGCCTTCGAACATCTTCATTCTTTTTATTATAACCGTTACAAAACCCGGAATTTACGCCTGGCAAAAAATCAGCACCATTGGCTTGGCGGTAAAGCGGACGGCTTACTTTCTTATAAGGATTCCGGCGACGATATTTTTGTGGCCACCATCAACACCAACGTTTCTTCCGAACTGTCTTTCCTGCTTACCCGCCACAAAAAAAGGGGCCTGAGCAAATGGCGATTGCTTACCTTTCTTATTTTACTGGTGGGTACCGCTTTTTTATGCAGGGAAATGCGCCTGGGCCTGCTCGGGATCGGGCTTACGCCTATCATTGCCTTTGCCGGTTTTATTGTTCACTCCCTTTTAGAGCGTAAATACCTTTTCCATAGAATCTCGAAGCTGATGGCTGAAGTAAGCGCCACGCCTGCCAACGAGCGCTGGCTGGGCCTGTCGATCAGTAGCCTAACTTTTCGCTGCAACTCGCTAGCACGCCATTTGCAGAACATTTGCAGGCAGCAGGGCATTGGCCTTATTACGGTTGGCAAGCGTTTTAAACTTGTACTGATGCATGAGCCTAAACACATTACCTGCGTGAAAGGCGATTTCCTGAGCTATTACCACGAAGAAGAAACCATCCGCACCTTACTTCAGGATGAGTCTGTGCTGCGCGTAGCCTAAGTTTATACTTCTCTTTCCTCTGTTACTTCTGAAAGTATAGAAATCTGTTTTTCTTGTTTCCGAAGTCACTTCTGTTATATTGCTTACTTTATTTTAAATCAGGATAAAGTAACAGATGGATATTCGGGTGATCATGCATTTTCTGGAGCAGTTGCAACGCCATAATTCCAAAGCGTGGATGGATGCAAACCGGCCGTCTTATATAGCTGCTAAAGAACAATTTGCTCAATTAGTAGACCATCTGCTCAGCCAGATCCAGGGTTTTGATCCGCTGCTGCACCAGGTTACCGTCCCGGAATGTATTTTCAGAATCAATAAAAATGATTTCTCCAAAAAAGGAGAAGCACCGTATAAAGGGCATTTTGGTGCAGGTATGTCGCCGGGCGGGCGGCACTCGGCCTACGCCAATTATGTATTTGTGCTGGAACCAGGCAACAGATCGAGGGTGGGCGGTGGCATCAGAGAACCGAAGTCCAAGCAACTGGCGCTTATCCGGGAAGAGATTGATTACAGCAACGGCGAGCTGCAGCAACTGCTGGATGCGCCCGATTTTGCTGCCAGCTTTGGAGGCCACCGCACCAAACAACTTAAATTAATGCCCAAAGGCTACCCTAAAACCCATCCCGAGGCAGCATTGCTGCGTTATACCGGGTACCAGGTGCTGCATTATTTTACGGACGAGGAGGTACTGAGCCCCGATTTTACTGAACAGATTTTACCGTATTACAGGCAAGTAAAGCCTTTTAATGATTTTTTAAACCGATCCATAACCGAAGTATAAGTGACCTACAGAAACGATTTGCGCCTGATAGCTACTTTAGCGTTTTCAGTGGCTATACTTACAGCGGGCTGCCGTGGCGAAGAACCCAAACGTATGCCCGATACCATACCGGAAGCGCACGGCTACCTGACCAACATTAAACGCACTTCACCTAAAAACAACAAAGAGTCTGCTACCTTGCTGGTCGCGCCTTTAGACAGTGTAGAGGCAAAGTATACCCGCGCAAGTATAAAGATCGACCAGAACACGTTGATAGAAACTGCTACGGGCAAACCCATGAAAATTGAAAACCTGCGCGAAGGGCACGAAATAGAAGCCTGGTTTATTGGCGATGTGCAGGAATCTGACCCGGTAACGGCCCAGGCAAAAGCCTTACGTGTGATCGAATAACTTATGAGCAGTACAAGTATAAACTGTTTTCCAAAGCAGTTTATACTTGCCTTTCCTTTCTGTTAGCTGAAGTATAAAACCGCTGCCAGCTTCTCTCCTTTCTGCTTATCAATACTCCTGAAAGCAAGTATAAATGTGCTGCTTTTGCGCATCTGTTCAGGCCGCTTATACTTCTGAAACTGGAATGTATTCTTTCCTGAACATTTCTATCTTATTGACATACTGATGGTTAAACACCAGTATCAACTGCCGTGGAAGATGGTAAAATCCTGGGAATAAGTGGGTAAAACCGCGCTGAATTTCATCCGGAAAAACAGCAAATCCGTGATTCAAAAATCACATTACTCAAACCTATTCCTAACCTTTTACCTTGTACCACATGCTTAAACATTTACTCAGCGTTACGTTATTCTTAACACTTGCCATCTCCTCGGCTTTTGCCCAGGAGCAACGCACCTGCCACACCATGGAAACCCTCGAAAGGCTGAAAAAAGAGGACCCGGCCATGGCCTTGCGGATGCAGCAGATCGAGCAGCAAACCACCAATTACAGGAACGCCCGCACTTCCGGAGCCGGTAACATAGCCAGCGCCGTTGGTGTAGATGAAGTGGCCACGATAAATGTGGTGGTACACGTACTTTACAGAACTACCCAGGAAAACATCAGCGATGCCCAGATCCAGTCTCAGATTGATGTGCTGAACGAGGATTTCCGGAAGTTAAATGCAGATGCAGGCAATGTGCCTTCTATGTTTGCCGGCCTTGCTTCGGATGTAAAGCTGCAGTTTAAGCTGGCTACCATTACGCCAACAGGCGCGCCCACTAACGGCATTACCCGAAAATCTTCTACCAAAACATCCTGGGGAACAAACGATGCTATGAAGAAAGCTTCGGCTGGCGGCACAGACCCGTGGGATACAAAACGATACCTGAACATCTGGGTTTGTAACATTGGAGGCGGCATATTGGGTTACGCGCAGTTTCCGGGTGGCAGCGCCGCTACCGATGGTGTTGTGGTGGGCCCGCAATATTTCGGTAGAGTCGGGTACCTTTCTGCTCCGTTCGATAAAGGTCGCACTGCCACGCACGAAGTGGGCCACTACTTAAACCTGCGCCACATCTGGGGCGATGCCAGTTGCGGAAACGATTATGTTGCCGATACGCCCACCCAGCAGACATCGAACGGCGGCTGCCCAACTTTCCCGAAACCAACCTGCAACAATTCCAGCGATATGTTCATGAACTACATGGATTATACCAATGACGCCTGTATGAACATGTTCTCGGTTGGTCAGAAAGACAGAATGCGTGCTTTATTTGTAGCAGGTGGCGTTAGAGAGGCCCTGGTAACTCCTGTACAGACTGCCTGCGTGGTGCCATCCAACCTGTCGGCTACTGCTATTACCAACACATCGGCCACGCTTAACTGGAGTTCGGTTTCAGGTGCAACTTCCTACAGCATGCGGGTAAGAGCACAAGGCACTACTACCTGGTCTAATTTTACGTCCGCAACCAATGCTTATAACGTAACCGGCCTGGCACTTAACACCACCTACGAGTATCAGGTGAGCGCAAATTGCAGTACCGGCAGCTCGGCTTACTCAGCTACGGCTACCGTAAAAACCACCGGCGGTACCACTACCCCAACCCCAGCAACCTACTGCGCCTCCAAAGGAAACAGCACCTCAGACGAATGGATACAGAAAGTAACGTTAGGCGCTATCAGCAGCACTTCGGGTAACAACAATGGCTATGGCAACTATACAAACCTGACTACTACCCTTACCAAAAGCACCTCTAACACCATTACCATAACGCCGGGTTGGGCAGGCACCAAGTATAGCGAAGGTTATGCCGTTTGGATAGATTATAACCAGGATGGCGACTTTACGGATACAGGTGAGCAGGTGTATAGCAGAACCAGAACAACGGTAACGCCGATCAGCGGGTCGTTTACAGTACCTGCTGCTGCTTTAACGGGCGCAACCAGAATGCGTGTGGCTATGAAGTATAATGCAACTCCGACTTCCTGCGAAACCTTCTCTTATGGCGAAGTGGAAGACTATACCGTTAACATTGCAACCAGCTTAACCGCAAGACCCGCCACTGCCAGAACAACACCAGGAAAAAGCGCAGGAGTGCGGATTTATCCAAACCCAACCGAAAACGGCGAAGCAACGGTGCAGTTTCTAGTAGCAGATAATAGTGATGTTGAACTATCTGTGGTGGATATGACAGGCAAAAAAGTGGCAGGCAAAACCTGGAATGATGTTTCCGGAGCGATTGAGCATCCCCTGAACCTGAGCACCCTAAACAAAGGCATGTACCTGATCATGATCCGGAACGGTAAAGAGAAACTGACTGAAAAACTGATCGTGCGGTAAGCTAAGCGTTATTTTTTCCGGAAAAGCACAGGCAGCCTTTGTCTGTGCTTTTTTATGGTCGCAGCTTACAGGGCTTATACTTCAACCACTAACATTAATTTAAACAGCAATTATACAGAATAAAGGACTGAATTAAATCACAAACGTATAATTATGAAAAGAAAAATTTGTTATTTATTCCTAAATATCAGCTAACCTATTGCTATAGATGGCTCGCAGAAAACAATCCATGCATCTGAAGCAGTTCTTAGAAGAACCTGTAGCGCTTAAAACAGCGATGGGCGACGTGTATTTTACACTTCAGCAGGAGAACGATTATACGCTGGCAAAATGGTACGGTAACATTACGGCTGATGATGTGGTAAAGGCATCCAGAACTTTTCTTCATTTCCAGAGGATATATCCCTGCTCCAAACTTTTAAACGATAAATCTGAAAGCACCGGCGACTGGCAGGAAGCAAACGACTGGCTCGAATTTGAATGGGTACCTGCCGCAGTGGCAGCAGGCCTCCGGTGTATGGCGCACATCTACTCTAAAAGTATGATCACGAATTTCTCGGAACATGACTTTTTAGCGAGGCCAGCCCCCCACTTGCAACTGGCAGAATTTACTGACCTGGCTACTGCTGTTAAGTGGCTGGAGCAATGCGAGCTATAACCCCATAAGTTACCGAAAGCCTGCCGGGGCGTGGTATTAATAGTTGGCAGCAATTACAGGCTTGCTGGCTACAATCTCCACTGTATCCAGTGTTACGTGCAGCATAGGTTCTTCCAGTTTAACATCAGTATACTGTAGGGGAGCGGCAGGTTGCTTAACTTGTACTGATTCGTTGCTAACGATACCAAAACCTAATAATGAAGCGGATAAAAGAACAATGATTTTCATAGTAGTAGTTTTTTAGTTGTTTATGACTGATTAATGATTCAAAGATATACTATAGTACTTTGTAATACAAGGTACTGTTTAGTTTATTATACCAACACCCGTAATCTTAGGTTAAAGTGCCGGAGTTTAAAGACAAACTGCCTGGCAGCTTTCGACTAACTCCTCCTTTTTCACTCTGTTTCAGCTACTTAAAATTTATTATAGCTACGATCCGAAAGTATGGCAACTCAGCAAACCTGTAAAAGCCGTATTTTTAGTTATATTAGCTGCCTCTAATACTAGTATATGCAATCAACACATCAACAGGAAACCCCAGTAGAAAATCAGAAAACGGGCTTTAAGCGCGAAATAAACCTTTTTGATGCCATCATGATCGTGACAGGCGGTATGATCGGGTCGGGTATTTTTATAGTAACTGCAGATATTTCGAGGCAGGTCATTTCGCCGGGCTATATGCTGCTGGTATGGGCCATTTCCGGCTTCCTCACTATTGTCGGGGCGATCAGCTATGGCGAGCTCTCCTCTATGTTTCCGAAAGTGGGCGGCCAGTATGTATACCTGAAAGAGGCTTTTAACAAAATGGTGGCTTTCCTGTATGGCTGGACACTTTTCCTGGTAATCCAGACAGGGATTATTGCAGCTGTTGGCGTTGCTTTTGCCCGTTTCACTGGCGTGCTTATTCCATGGTTCAGTGAAAGTAATGTGTTACTGAACATCGGAAGCTTCGAATTTACCAGCGTACAGCTACTGGCTATATTTATCACGATCTTCCTGACCTATGTAAACTCAAGAGGTGTAAAAGAAGGCAAACTGATTCAGAACATCTTCGGAAGTACCAAGCTGATAGCGCTTTTCGGACTGATCATCTTTGGCTTGCTTTTCGGGATAAACGACACGGCTGTGCAAGCCAACTTCACTGATTTCTGGGGAGCAAGCGGATCTGAAACCGCTGTACCAACCGGCACGATGCTGATCTCAGCACTGGCTATGGCCATGGTAGGCGCTCTTTTCTCTTCTGATGCCTGGAATAACATCGGCTTTGCCGGCGACGAAATTGTTAACCCAAAGCGTAACATTGTATTAAGTATGGTTTTGGGCACAGTGCTCGTAACAGTTATTTACCTGCTTATTAACCTGGTTTACCTGCTGGTGCTGCCGATACACGGCCTGGATAGTGCTACGGGAAGTATGGCACTGGGCATTGCCAACGCTGAGAACGACCGGGTTGCCACCGCCGTTGCCGAAATTATCGGTGGGCCGGGCGCAACCATTGCCATCGCAATCCTGATCATGGTGTCTACGTTTGGCTGTATTAATGGCGCGGTGCTTTCGGGTGCGCGGGTATACTATGCCATTGCCAAAGACGGCCTGTTCTTCCCGAAAATGGCTAGCTTAAATAAAAGTGGCGTACCAGCTTTTGCGCTCTGGATGCAGTGTATTTGGGCATGTATACTTTGTATTTCAGGTAAGTACGGCGACCTGCTGGACTATGTGATCTTTGCTGTGATGCTGTTTTATATCCTGACTATTATCGGGGTATTTGTACTTCGCATCAGGCGCCCGGATCTGCCACGCCCGTATAAAGCGTTTGGTTACCCCATCTTACCGGCCCTTTATATTGTACTGGCTTCCGGTATCTGCGTGGTGTTGCTCATCGAAAAACCAGCGTTTACATGGCCGGGCCTCATCATTGTTTCGCTCGGGATTCCGGTTTATTATATCTTCCGGAATAAATTTAAACAGCACAAAGATTCCGAATAAACAACAAAGGCCGCTCTCGTTAGCGGCCTTTTTGTAAACTGTAACTTACCTTTCTCTCCGAACCTAATTCTGATACTTGAGTTTAACCAGCCTTTTCAGCGTGCTGCGCGTATTTCTTTTTCATGAGCAAGATATACTTTATTAGCGGGTTAGGCGCAGACTGGCGTATGTTTCAGTTTTTAGATCTACCGGAACATATCCGGAAACAACACATCCGCTGGATTGCTCCTCTGCACCCCGACGAGCCCGTTCAGGAATATGCATTGCGCCTGAAAGAGCAGATCACAGAGCCTGATCCCATCCTTATCGGGTTGTCGTTTGGTGGTTTGGTAGCAATCGAGCTGTCTAAAATACTGGCTTGCCGTAAAGTGATCATCATTTCAAGTATGGCTACGCGCCACCATCTGCCCCAATATTACCGCGTTTTAGGTAAAACCAGGCTGCACCGCTGGCTGCCCTTTCCGCTCATGAAAAGCATTTACCCGGTAGCGCCTTTCCTGTTCGGGGCACATACAAAAGCAGAACGGACCGTCCTGAAAATGGCGATCCTGGATATTGATGAAACGTTTCTGCGCTGGGCCTTGCAGCAATTACTGGCCTGGCCGCAGCAGGAAGTGTTGCCCGGGCTGGTACAAATACACGGTACCCGCGACCTTATTCTTCCCCTTTACCCACACCCCGAAACCATTTGCGTGCCCGGCGGCGAGCACCTGATGGTGATGCACAATGCCGACCAAATTAGTAGTATCTTGAACCGGATTTTAGAAAAAATATGAACACAAGCAAATACATGGCACTTTTAGCGAACGGCCAGAGAGTAGACCTGACGCATGCCACCATCCTGAAAAGCAATAACCTGTACCCATTCGGGCCACATAACTACGCTATTTACGAAGCACCCGAAGGTATTTTTGTGAAAGGCCTGAACAACGGTGAGCGCGAGATCATGCTTACTTCTTTTGAGCTGATCGAAGAAACCGAGGCACGTACGTATGATCATCCTTATTTCAGAGAGGATAACTAAGTATGGAGTTCAGCTTCTGGGAGAAAAACACTTATTTCAGTAACCTGGATGTGCTGGTTATTGGCAGCGGCATTGTGGGCCTGAACGCCGCCCTGCACCTGAAAACCACGCAACCAGGTTTAAAAGTAATGGTGGTAGAGCGGGGTTTGCTGCCAAGCGGTGCCAGTTCTAAAAACGCGGGTTTTGCCAGTTTCGGGAGCGCCTCCGAACTGCTCGACGATCTGGACCATCATACAGAAGAAGAAGTTTTTGGGTTAGTGGAACGCCGCTGGCTGGGCTTGCAACGATTGATCCGGAACTTAGGTAAAACAGCTTTGGATTACCAGACCTGGGGCGGTTACGAGCTTTTCGCAAACGATCCGGAGCTTTACCAGAAATCCATGGAAGGTTTAGGCTATTTAAACCGACACCTGGCACCTATTATCGGTGAAGCGGAAGTTTACCGCCCGGCCAATCATAAAATAGCGCAATTCGGCTTTCGGAAGGTAGATACCCTGATCGAGTGCGTGGCAGAAGGCCAGATCGATACCGGCAAAATGATCCTGGCACTTACCCAGAAAGTACAGGCGTTAGGTGTTATCATACTGAACAACCTCGAAATAAAAGCACTCCACGATGATGGAAACAACATAACTGCTGTAACAGACAAGGATTTTATACTTCAGGCTAAAACTGCTTTGGTAGCCACCAACGGCTTTGCCAAACAGTTGCTGCCCGAACTGCCCATTGTGCCGGCCCGCGCGCAGGTACTGATAACCAAACCCATCCCCGGACTCAAATTAAAGGGTACTTTCCACTTCGACAGAGGCTATTACTATTTCCGTAACTTCGGAGACAGGGTACTTTTCGGAGGCGGCCGCAACCTCGATTTTGCATCAGAAGAAACCACTACATTTGGCCTGACCGACCTGGTACAACAGCGCCTGGATCAGGTTTTACAGGAAATCATACTTCCGGATACACCTTATGAAGTAGAACACCGCTGGTGCGGCATTATGGGCATCGGCCCCGAAAAAACGACCATTGTGCAGCAGGTTTCCGGTAGAGTGAGCTGCGCGATACGGCTGAGCGGCATTGGCATTGCAATCGGCTCTCTGGTGGGCGAAGAAGGTGCCGAATTGGTGCTGAAACAACTTTAACTTATACTTTACTTTTTATACTTTATGCCACAATATACTTATTTCCTGGACGATGAACAGCAGAAAAAACTTGTCATCACGCGTAAATTTACCTGGAAAGAACTGCAGGTGTATTTTAACGACGAGCTGATTGGTAAGGTAGATCATAAAGCGGAGTTAACAGAAGGCAGAACCTTTACCCTACCCGACCAAAGTATACTTTCACTTAAACTGAAATCGGGTTTTGCCGACCAACTGGAAGTATTACGTAACGGCCAGCCACTGGCAGGGAGCGCCACCGATATCGACCAGATCGTGCGAAACGCGTGGCAGCTTATGCTTTTTCTGGGGGCTTTAAATCTGGTGCTGGGCTTATTAAATTATTTCTGGGATATTGATTACCTGCAGGCGTTAGGTACCGGGTTGGGCAGTTTTATACTCGGTCCGGTTTATATTGGCTTAAGTATAGCGATCAGGCGTTTTTCTGTTCCTGCTTTGTACGCTGCCATTAGTATACTTGTACTGGATATTATACTTTCTGCTTACATGGCTTATGCAGGTATTACCGAAGCCAATATGGGAAGCGGCGTACTGGTAAAATCGTTCTTTATCTATACGTTGTTTAAGGCCATCGCTCCGCTCAAAGAGCACAACCGGCAACAGGCAGCATAAACCCTTTAAAAACAAAAAAGAGATCAAACGTAAGGTAAGATCTCTTTTTCAGGAATATTGGGGTGTTACGCTGTTTTCCATTTAAGTGCGCGTTGGGGTATAATTAGGTTTGTTCGCCTGACTGCTTCTTTCTCTGACTGGTAAAAGAGCTGGTATTCTTCCTCACTCATTTCTTCACGTAGTGCAATGTGGAATCTGCTTAGTTCCGGATACTGCCGATAGCGCTCCTGTCGCTCGCTAGGGCTGTTGGTGTTAAAATCATAAAAGCTTTTCATAGCATTTTTGTTCATTAAAAAATTGAAAATGAGACAGTTCAGAAAGATAACATACTACAAACCAAGCGACAGGGTTATGTATTTACCGCAACTAACCCGGAAACAGGTTCCGTATAAATTGCGCTTTTCAAAAGCAAAATCAGTATAAAAGCCTAAAACGGCCATATTTTCATAACTTATTAAGGATTAAAATTTTACACAACTTTACCCATTTTTTTCTGGATAAGTATAAAGCCATACTTTCCGGAAACAAAAAAGGCAACACATATCCGTGTTGCCTTTTTTGTTTTCCGGAAAGTATAATTTAAAGCTGTTTAGCGTTTTCAATTATAGCGCCTAAACCCGCCGTTGTTGGTGTTTTCACCGACAACTATACTTTACCTGATTAGTGCTTGCTGGTGAAAACACACAGCAAGGGCTGCAGAAATTTATTTGTTTAAAAACGCTAAACAGCTTCTACGTTTATACTTTCAAAAACAGAAAGTATAGGTTTAACTGACGTTAAAACAAACCGTACAGCTCTGCCTGAATTTTTTCTATAATGGTACCGAGGTCTTCGGGGTTGGCCACAAAATCGAGGTTGTTTACATCTATCACCAGCTGCTTGCCCAGGTTATAACTTGCCATCCAGGTATTGTAATGCTCATTCAGGTTGCGGAGATAATTGATACTGATGCTGCTTTCGTAATCGCGGTTACGTTTTTCGATCTGTCCGATCAGTTTGGGCAAATCGGCTTTCAGGTAAATAATCAGGTCCGGCGCTTTTACCATACTGATCATCGACTGAAATAAGGCGAAATAGTTATCGTAATCGCGGGTGCTCATCATGCCGGACTGGTGCAGGTTTTGGGCAAAAATGTGTGCGTCTTCGTAAATGGTACGGTCCTGGATTACGCTGCGGCCATTGGCCTGTATCTGCTGCACCTGCGAGAAACGGCTGTTCAGGAAAAATACCTGCAAATGAAACGCCCAGCGCTCCATGTCTTCGTAAAAATCTTTCAGGTAAGGGTTATTATCAACAGATTCGAGGTAAAGATCCCATTTAAAATGCTGTGACAGTTTGGTAGCCAACGTCGTTTTGCCGGCGCCAATGTTGCCAACTATTGCAATGTGCATAATGTAAGGTGTTTTTAGTAAAAGCCGTTTACAAAAGTACGCCTTTTAAGATAGACCAAATGGTTTGAACAGCAGAACTTACCCACCAGTTTTCAACATCATAACACACACTGCACGTACGCCGCTTCTGAACCTGCCTGCGCCTCAGCCGTAAACCACTACTACAAACTTAAAACCGAAAGCTATGACAAAAGGACACAACCAGGAAGACGAACGTAAAAACAATCCTGAAGCAAAAAATACCCAGAAAAACCCGGGCGAGAACCGCCACTTAACAGACCAGGACAAAGATAAAAGCCGCCAGGGCCGCCAGGCAGACGAAGACCCGTCGAACGGCACAAAAGGCAAAAACTCTATTTAACAGTAAATAAAAAAAGCCCGGCTATACTTTATAGCCGGGCTTTTTTTATACTTCAGGTTAGGAGTTAGTTGGCTTTGCGCCGGTTGTCATAAGCATCTTTGGCCTCGCGGCTTTTTTTGAGGGTGGCAAACTCTACCTGCAGGGCAGCAATCTTTATTTTGTCGCTATTGGTCAGTTCACCAAAAACATCTGCTTTGCGCGCATTCAGCTCTCCGAACACAAACTCGGCATATTCCCAGTCTCTCAGGCTCCAGTTGCGGCGCTGCTCACGGGTATAATCCAGTAAACTGATGTAGGCATCGCGTAGCTTAGCTGCTTTTATTTTGTCGATTTTGGTGGTGCCGGTCATAGTTCTTTCCCAACGTTCCAGCTCGTGGCCATCCAAGTCTACCGTCTCCACTTTCTCGTTTTCGGCTTCCCACTCCTGGTACTGCTGCTTTATGTCCGTATACTCTGCCTTCGATTTTTCTGATAGCTTTTTGGTCTGGCCATCCAACGAATAAGTCAGGTTTTTATACTCCTTCTTCACGTTTGGCCACTCATTCTTAATCACGCTGTCGGCCTGCACGGAGCGGGTACGCATCCAGCTACGGAGTTCGGCCAGGTCTTTTTCAAGCTGGCTTTGCGATTGGGCCTGCGAGGTGCTAACTAAACTAATTAAAAACAAGACACTTAGTGCAATTTTGAGCTTCTTCATAGTAATAGGTTTATACAATAATGCTTCACGAAGTATAAATATTGTGCCAGTTGTATATTTATACTTACAAGAAGTATACTTTAATAAAGAAAATAGAGCAATCGCGTTAAAATTACATAACCTTTAGTAGTCATACTTCATCTTTTAAAGCCTGTTTGCGTTTAAATAGTTAATTATCTGTTTACCTGCCGCAATTTAAGCAGGAGCATTCTAATCGCCATCACATGACAGTACATAACAGAAGCAGCTTCCACGAGTCGGTTGTTTCCATCACCAACAGGAATGCCGTTATCCTAAGCGCTACTACTTTTCCTTTTAAAACGACGTTCAGCCTGGCGCCGCTTATTGCCTTTTGGGAAAAAAAGTTAAAAACCGAGCCCAATTACAACAAAGCGCGGGTGCAAAAACTGGTATCGCAATTAAATGAAAAGCCTGAGCTCCTGCTGCCAATTCCGGATATGAAAGTGCTGGACGAAAACATTGATCTGGTAGACCTGCTGATGGAAGATATCTTTCCGGGAGCACTCTGGGAAAACGACCTGAAAGCGGTGGTGGCACCGTTCCAGTTCGAGAGCTTTTATTCAACGCCAAAACTGGAAGAACTGCACCTGCTGGGAGGCGATAATTATACCGAAAAATTGAACCTGGACCTGCAAACGCTACTCTTCCGCCAGACGTTATCAGCCTACACGCTTATACTTGATAAGTTTTATAACGCCAACTTCACCGTTGATGAGCCCTTTATTTTTACCATCAAAGATAAATTCACGACCCTTGACCGCCATTATAAACTCACCATCGACCTGAAGTTTATGGAAGTAAAGGCCAAAGGCGAACTTAAAAAGCTGACGGCCCAGGAAATCAATTACCTGATAAACCGCTACAACAACCTGGATTTGTGGATGAACAAGTTGCCAACCGATAATTTCGAGTTTTCCGGCTTCTCTATTTACGATTTCACGGATGTAACCAATGAAGAAACGATCTCCTCACTGCGCTATGATCTTTTAAACGAAGACGCAGTGAGCACACCGGAAGGTTTCCAGAGTTTGCAGCAGAAACTGCGTGTGCTCTTTGGCTTGCCCGGCATCCAATTGGGTATTGCCTCCTGCCCTGCCCTCCAGGATTTTGACCTGGCTTATGCCCGTAAAATATGGAACGGCCTGGTGCTAACCCACGATTGCAGCCTGAAACTGGACGACCTGAAAGGCTCTATTTACGAACCAATCATAGAGCGGGGCGTAACCATTGTGGTCGAAAACCTGAACGTGTTGCCGGAGCCTACCCCCGTGGAACAGGCTTTGCTCGAAGCCGGCATTCGTAACCTGATCATCGCGCCGCTGCAGTACGAAGGTAAAATAATTGGTTTCCTGGAGCTGGCTTCTCCTATTCCGGGCGAACTGAATGCGTTGTCTACGATCAAGTTAAAAGAAATACTACCGCTTTTTGCCCTTGCCCTTAACCGTAGCCTCGAGGAATTACGCAGCAGTGTTCAGAACATTATCAAGGAAAAGTATACCGCTATCCATCCGATTGTAGAGTGGCGTTTCACGCAGGCGGCCACCAACCTCCTCGAGAAAATGGAGCGCAATACCAGCCCGGAAATAGAGCCGATCGTGTTCAAGGATATTTACCCGCTTTACGGTTCTTCGGATATTAGAAGCTCGGCTACAGAACGAAATAAAGCCATACAGGGCGACTTGCTGGAACAATTGGTACTGGCCAAAGAAGTTATACTTGCTGCCAAAGACAATTTGCCGCTCACAATTCTGGATGAGCTTATTTTCAAGATCGACAAGTTCTCGCAGAGCATCATGCACGAGCTAACGTCGGGCGAGGAATCGGTTGTACTTGATTTCCTGAGAACGGAAGTAGAGCCGCTTTTCCCGCATTTCCTGCAACGCAACCAGACGGCCGCAGATGCCATACAAGTATACCGGGCAGCTATTAACAACCCGTACAAAGTAGTGTACAACAAGCGCCGCTCATATGAGGAAAGCCTCTTTATGATCAACGAGACCATCTCCTCGTTCCTGGACAGAGAGGAAGAGAAAGCGCAGCAGATTTTCCCGCACTACTTCGAGAAGTACCGCACCGATGGGTTTGAGTATAACATTTACATTGGTGCTTCGCTGCTACAGCATAATACCTTTGAGCCGTTGTATCTCAAAAACATGCGCCTCTGGCAACTGATGCTAACCTGCGAAATTGCCCGCCGCATCCAAAAATTACGTGCCATCCTGAAACTGCCGCTCGAAATCACGCAGCTTATACTGGCCCACAGCGATCCGATTTCGATTAGGTTCAGGCTGGATGAAAAGAAATTTGATGTGGACGGCGCTAATAACATCCGTTACGAGATCATCAAAAAACGTATTGATAAAGCCACCATTCGCGACACTGAAGAGCGCCTGACCCAGCCCGGTAAAATTGCTATTGTGTACACGCAGCCGAAAGAAATGCAGGAATACATGCGTTACATCGAGTTCTTGCAGTCGGCAGGGTATGTGGCGCAGGAAGTGGAGTTTGTCGATCTGGAAGAAATGCAGGGCGTACCCGGTTTAAAAGCGATCCGCATTATGGTAAACCTGAACGAGGAATTACAGCATGATATTGATGCCGGCGATGAACTGCTCAACATTGCACAAAGTGCCAGTTTGAATTGATTTGTACTTTTGCTGACGTGATGGATGTGTGGGTTTATACTTTGCTGGCATTGTTTCTTTCTCGGCTTAATTGGAAAGCTATTATTGCATAGTTGGTTTTCGCGCTCGGCGGCCGCGCTGGCCGCGTTTTCGCCTTCAGCGCTGTGTTCATTCCCTGCCGGGGGTAGGGGCCCTCTATAAAACGGCTGCTGCGCACCGGAAATTCACAAGGCGCTGAAGGCGAAAACTGGAAAAGTTTTTTCTTCGATCAGCAAAGTATAAATCAATTCACAAAACGAATTATAAATTATACTTCTGTAAAGAGCACTAGACCTTAGCCAGGTGCACCCTTCGACAATTCGCTGTTTGAGCGTCAGCGAGTTTCGAATTGTCTTGATTCTTTTGCTTACTTTTCTCATCAAGGAGAAAAGTGAGGCCTAGCCGGCGAGGCGAAAAAACCAACTACACAGCAAGAACTTCTCAATCAAACAAAGCGACCAGCAACGCTAGCAAAGGATAAATACCAATCAAAGTATAAATCCTGAAGTTAATTCTAGACTTCTGACCAAGCCTATCTTCTCCTATAGTATAACATGTAAGTATAAACGCTAAAGAATGCCTATATTTGTTTAGATTAGACTTTCAAAAAACATGGCAACTACAAAACTTACAGTAAACAACAACGGCTCGCTTCGGATAGAAGGCGATTTCGAAATAGTAGATAAAGACGGTAATGTGTACGACCTGGGCGGCAGAGACCTGGTGTCTGTTTGCCGTTGCGGTCTTTCTAAAAACAAACCATTTTGCGATGGTTCACATAAAGGGCATTTCGAGCACGAAGCCGTAGCCTTTAACCTGCCACCAAAAAAGCAGTAACCCCTTCCACCCCTCATGAACCAGCAGTTTGTAACCATCGCCACTTTTAACGAAGTAACCGAAGCCCATATCATAAAAGGGCGGCTGGAGGCTGAAGGTATACTTTGTTTCCTGGGGGATGAGCATATTATTGGCGCGCAGCCATTTTATTCGGTGGCGGTTGGTGGCGTAAAGCTAAAAGTAACCGAAGCTGATGCTGAGGAAGCCAAAGCAATTCTGGGCCATATACAGGGCGGCACTAGCGAGTTTGTATTAACAGATGAGTTGGAACTTTCGCCGATGCAGGAACACCTCCCCAACAAAACCTGTCCTGTGTGCGAGTCTGATAACGTAGCCGAAGAAAAGTATAACAAAACGGTTTTTTCGCTGAGTTACCTGTTGCTTGGTTTTCCGTTGCCCTTCTTTAGCCGGAAGTATAAATGCTACAACTGCGGCCATTTCTGGAAAGAAAAAAGAAACTAAAAAAGGCGCTTCACAGCGCCTTTTTTGATGGAGATCATACTTTAAAACTTAAGCTCCTTCCGAGAACGGAATCGGGAACTGCGTCCAGACATCATCGGCTGGCCTGTCGATCGGCAGTTGGTTTAGTCTGTTGTAGCGGCGCATATCTATCCAGCGGTGCCCTTCAAAGTATAAAGAGTAACGGCGCTGGTACAACATCTCATCTATCAAAGCAGGACGTGTTACTGGTCCGGTATAAGCGGTAAGTCCATGGCTTATACGGATTCGGTTTAGCGCTGTAACCGCTTGTGGCAACGCCCCGTTTTGTATGCTGGCCTCCGCATAAATTAAAATAAGCTCTTCGTTCCGGATAACCGGAACAGGTGCCGTATTGGTTTTATACACAAACACATCGTACTCGCTGCTCAAGCCATTCTGCGAACCAGCAGATGTACGTCTCGATACTTTCTGAAGGCGATCATCGGAAGCAACTGTACCAGTAATGTAGCTTGGGTGTGCCAGACGTACTTCGCCGCCTGCATTCTGCGGAAAGAAAACAGGGTTAAGCTGGTCGCCGGATCCGGTTCCAAAAACATGGTACACGCCCGTATTCAGATTGCCTGCCAGGTCCAGAAAAGAATCATCCAGGTAACTTAGCGCTTCATTCCAGTTTTCTCTGTACACAGCTATACGTGCAGCAAGGCCTCTGTTAAACTCCAGGAAAGTAGCCGGTGTGTTAAAACCGTTATAGCCACTCGACAGCGGGAACAAAAAGGTTTCGCCGGCATTACGCAGATGCCCGTCCGCCTCATTCAACAGTCCAGCTATGGTAGTCAGGGATTGCGCACGGCCAACTACCGGCCCCAGGTTATCCGGATTTTTTACATCGATGCGGATGCCGTTTTCATGGGTCATATTCAGGTTAAGCAGCAGCTGATGAGCCTGTATGGTTTTAGCAAAACCGAGGTAGCCATTGCGTTGTGCTTCGGTTAGTTTACCTGAACTTACCAGGTCACTTTTTTCAAGCACTTCGATCAGTACATTCAGGTTTTTAATAACACTATAGCGGGCACTCCACGGGTTGGTAATATAGAATACGTTCGGGTCCAGGCGCGATTCCTGGAAACCTAACAAGTCGGTGGTAAAGCGTGGGTCGGAACCGGACAAGCGGTAAATTTCGCGCCCGATCACACTAACCGCATCGTAATAATTACCCAGGTTATTGCGCATCGCAGATTCAGAGCCTACCACCAGGTTGTTTAGTTTCCCGACGGTTGGCTGGTTCATAATATCTTCAAGCGTAGCGCTGTTCGGGTCTGGTATGTCGTCTATTTCGCAGGCAGGCAAAGCAAAGCTTAACGCCAGCAGGCATACTAGGTTTCTGATGGTTCTGTTATATTTTCTCATGAGGAGTAGTAGAATTAAAAGCCAAAGGATAAATGGAAGAAATAACGCTTGGAGGCCGGGAACGGCGTTACATCCACGCCCGTAGACAAGCCGTTGCCGCCAAAGTTCGATACTTCCGGATCGTAGCCAGCATAATCAGAAATAACGAACAGGTTGTTAGCCGAAGCGCCAATACGTACATTCTGAACCAGGTTTTTGAAAACGGAGCTAAGCGCTGTTTTAGGAATAGAATAGTAAATACCGATTTCGCGCAGGCGCAGGTAGCCGGCATCCTGTACCCATGTTTCCGCAGTGCCCGAACCTAGTCTGTCCTGTCCATTAATCACGCCATCTCCATCGTCGTCTCCGTCGTAGTCTGCAGAAGTACCGCTGGCATCAAACAGCAATTGTGTCAGGTTTACGTTCTGGCCGCCTTTTTTCCAGTGCAGCAAAAACGAGAATGTCAGGTTTTGTTTGATGGTAAAGAAGTTCTGGAAATTCATCTGGAAGTCCGGAGTGGCATCTCCCATTTTTACAACCTCGCCATCGGCATTGGAGCCTACAATCTGGGTGGCAGATTTTCCTTCTTCGATAAAGAACGTACCGTACCCGTTGCCGAACGCGCCCAAGGCAAACGGATCAATGGTCAGGTCAGTAATTTCGGAGCGGTTCAGCCAGAAGCTTGTTTTAGAATCCCATTTCAGACCGGCCGTTTCTACTGGCACCGTGCTTAAGCCCAATTCCAGTCCTTTGTTGCGCAGCTCTCCTCCGTTAACTACACGCGTGGTAAACCCAGAAGAAGATTGCGTGTTCTGAAACAGAATAAGGTCTTCAACCTGCTTGTTGTAAACGGTTGCTTCCAGGAGTATCTTGTTGTTGAAAAACCCGATATCCACACCAGCTTCCAGTTCTTTCTGGCGTTCCTGCTGTATGTCCGGGTTACCTCTTCTGGCTCCGATCAGGATACCTGTGTTGCCTCCGATATTTGACAGCGGAAATGAAGTATACTTGGCTCCGAACGGCGGGAACCCACCGGCTTCGCCGTAGGCAGCACGCAGCTTAAAGCTACTGACAGCATCCAGTTGCCAGAAATCAAAGTTAGCTACGTTAACAGCCAGCGAGAATTTAGGAAAGGCATTGAATTTGTTTACCTCCGAGTTGTTAGACGATTTATCCAGGCGCAGACCGGCTGTGGCAATGATGCGGTCTTTGTAGTTTACTTCCTCCTGGAAGAACAAGCCCTTGTTACGCTCTATAATACGTGTCTGGGAAGCGCTTACTGCACCGGCCTGGTTCAGGTTTGTCTGGTTTTCTACTAGTTGCGTCGCCACATTCAGGGCAAGGTCCTGGTTAAAGTTTTCGCTGGTTGCCCCTACCGTAGTTGTAAACGTTACCGTATTATCAGACAGGTTCAGGTTGTTTACCAGGAAAGCCGCATAGTTGGTATTCAGGTTGTAGTTGTTCCCTTGGATGGATACACCGTTTGTACCATTGTTATTCGACTGGAACTGCAGCACACCCGGGAAAATGGCTAATGTTTTCAGGTTGAAGAAATCGAGGCCTGCTCTGATAACAAGCTTGGTGGATGAGCCCTCCGACTCCTGCAGGTAACTGTTCAGGGTTAAGCCCCCTATAAAGCGGTTCGTCAGTTCATTATTCGTCATCAGGTCGCGGGTTTGCAAGAAGTTGGATGCACCGAACGGGTTACGTGGGTAAATGCCATTTTCATCCGGAAACAGGTCAGCAAAGCCCGGCGTTGAGGTAAGCGCCACGCCAAAAGAAACACCGGCGTTGTCATTGTTGGTCAGGCCGCGGTCTGAGGACGAATTGATAAAGTTAGAGCTCAGACTAAAATCAAAAAGCTTGGAGATCGTATGGTCGATGTTAAAGCGAATTGATTTTTTTTCGTAGCCGGTCGTTTTAACAATCCCTTCTTCATCCTGCAGCAAGCCCCCTACAAAGAAGCGAGTTTTCTCGTTACCACCACTCACGTTCAGGCGGGTGGTATAGATCATGCCGGTGTTGTTGTACAACTCTTTTTCGTAATCGTATAGTTTGCCGGCGTTGCGGGCAGCTATAAAAACGGGCACCAGTTCTTCGCCATACGTAGAGCGCACCCGGTCTTCTGTAAATTCGCGCACACCCAGCAAATTCGATACTTTGGCCATCCCGATATCCTGCGAGAAATTGATCTCTGTTTTGCCAGCAGCACCACGTTTTGTGGTGATCACGACCACCCCGGCAGCAGCCAAAGAGCCGTAAATAGCCGCTGCAGAAGCTCCTTTCAGGAACTCCATACTTGCGATATCATCCGGGTTCAGGTCGGCAATACGGTTCGAGGCATTATCCTGGGACGAAGTATTGCCACCCGATGCTGCAGCAGTTACCGCGTTCAGACCAGACGAAATAGAGGAGTTATCCATAATCACCCCATCAATCACATACAATGGCTCCGCGCTCCCGAAAATGGAAGTGATACCGCGCATCTTAACAGAAATACCACCGCCCGGCGCACCCGAGTTGTTTACAATATTGGCCCCGATCACTTTACCGCTGATAGCCCCATCGATGGTTTGCGGGTTGGTGGTGCCTACCAGTTCTTTTGTACTGATGGAAGCAACGGCGTTGGCAGCGTTAGATCGTTTTACGGAAGTGGCCAGACCTGTTACCACTACTTCTTCGAGGCTGGTGGTGCTTGCCTGTAGTTTAATATTAAGCGTTGTGGTAGAAGCGTTAAAATCTGCTGTTTGGTTTACATAGCCCAGGTATGAGAACTGAAGTCTGCCTGTACTTGTCGGGATCTGGAGCTGGTAGCGGCCCTGTGCATCTGTGGAGGTACCAAGGGTAGTGCCGGTTACTACCACACTAACACCCGGTAAAGCATCTCCGGAGCTGGCATCATTTACGGTACCGCTAACGGTAACCTGACCAAACACAGCCATAGGTACCAGCCATAACAACAGGACCAGCACCCTGAGCGGGTAATTTTTTTTCATGTTTTACAGTGTTTTAAGTAAGAAATAGGTTCGTGTCGTAACACCTTTTCCGGAAAATCAGAAAAAGATTTTTACGACTCAATAATGTAAAAACATAAGTTGATATTATAATATTAATACCCAATATTACCCATAACACCTTGTAAACCAA
This sequence comes from Pontibacter arcticus, assembly GCF_003284895.1. Taxonomy (GTDB): domain Bacteria; phylum Bacteroidota; class Bacteroidia; order Cytophagales; family Hymenobacteraceae; genus Pontibacter; species Pontibacter arcticus. The sequence continues at coordinate 339,170 of NZ_QMDV01000003.1, read as the reverse complement.
TGTTATAACCTCATTACCCTAATTTATATCCTTGTTTAAACAAAAATGCCGCTAACACCCTGAAATGGGTATTAGCGGCATTTTATACTTTAGAAATCCGGTACGTAGCTCTTAGTTGCCTGCCAGCTTGTTCACTAAACTTACATATTCTTCTCTTGCTTCATCCTGAGACTTATCCTGCAACTTTTTCCAGGCATCCCACTTGGCAATGTTCTTAAAGTCGAAGCCGCCCGGGCGGTCTGTGTTTACGTTTCCTTCTGTCGCCTGCTTAAAAAGTGCGTACAGTTGTAAAAGGATATCATTGCTTGGGCGTTCCGTTAATGTTTTAGAGCGCTCTACTGCACTGTCAAATTCTTGTTGTGTAGCCATTGTGTTTGTTTGTTTGGTTGTAGCAAATTAGTAAAAATTACGCTGCATGCATACAGTTATACTTAAATTTTATTTATGTAGGTTTTTGCTTAAATTGAGCAGATTTGCAAGTATAATTTTTTAAGAACAGCGGCTTGCTTCAACTAATCAGAATAACTATGGAAAAATCGAAACCAAGGTTAAAAAGCACGGTAACTTTATTATCGGCTTGCCTTCTGGCAGCTACCGGCTGCAAAACATCAGATACGACCACTGCTACGGCTACAACCGAACAAACGTCTACAGCCCCCGAAACAAGCACAACCCCACAACCGCCGGTTGCTAAAAAAATACCAAAAGAGCTAACAGCACACGGCGATACCCGCATCGATAATTATTACTGGCTGAACGAGCGCGAAAACCCGGAAGTAATTGCTTACCTGAACGCGGAGAACGCTTATACACAGCAGATGCTGGGCCACACCGAAGGCTTACAGAAAAAGCTGTTCGATGAAATAGTTGGCCGTATCAAACAAAACGATGAATCGTTGCCTTACAAAGAGGATGGTTACTGGTATTATACCCGGTTCGAAGCTGCCAAGGAATACCCGATCTATGCCCGTAAAAAAGGCACTTTAACGGCTTCTGAAGAGATTATGGTTAACGCGAACGAGCGTGCCGCAGGCAAACAGTATTATGCAGCTGCCGGCATGAACGTGAGCCCGAATAACCAACTGGTTGCTTTTGGAGAAGATACCGTGAGCCGCCGCAAGTACACCATCCGTTTTAAGGATCTGCGCACAGGTAACCTGCTGCAGGACGAGATCCCGAACACAACAGGAAGCGCCGTTTGGGCAAACGATAACAAAACGGTATACTATACCATGAAAGACCCTGCCCTGCGTTCTTTCAAAATATACAAGCACACGCTCGGCACCCCAACCAGCCAGGATAAAGAAGTATACCACGAGGCAGACGAAACATTCAGCACGTTCGTGTACAAAACCAAATCAGACAAGTACATCATCATCGGTTCTAACTCTACTGTTTCGAATGAGTACCGTTTCCTGGATGCCAACACACCAAACGGCACGTTTAAAGTGTTGCAGCCCCGTGAGCGTGGCCTGGAGTATAGCGTAGATCATTTCGGCGATAAGTTTTACATCGTTACCAATAAAGATGGCGCCACTAACTTTAAGCTGATGCAAACGCCTGTTACCAAAACCGGTAAAGCTAACTGGAAAGATGTAATTGCGCACCGCGAAGATGTCTTGCTGGAAGGCATCGAGATATTCAAGGATTACTTAACGCTGCAGGAACGCAAAAACGGCCTGACGCAGATCCGCGTTAAAAAATGGAACGACCCGAAAGCAGACCATTACATCTCCTTTGAGGATGAAGCCTACACGGCCGGCATCAGCATCAACCCTGATTTTGATACACAGGTACTGCGCTTCGACTACAGCTCGCTAACTACGCCGGCCTCTACCTACGATTATAACATGGCCACCAAACAGCGCGAGCTGAAGAAGCGCCAGGAAGTTGTGGGTGATTTTAACCCGGAGAATTACGAAGCCAAACGCATTTATGCCACTGCCGATGATGGCACCAAAATACCGGTTTCTTTAGTATACCGCAAAGGCCTGAAGCTGGATGGCAACAACCCTACCCTGCAGTACGCTTACGGCTCTTATGGCAGCAATACAAACCCGGGATTCAGTTCGGTGCGCCTTAGCTTGCTGGACAGAGGCTTTGTTTACGCGATTGCCCACATCCGTGGGGGCCAGGAAATGGGCCGCCAATGGTACGAAGACGGAAAAATGCTGAAGAAGAAAAACACCTTTACCGATTTTGTTGATGTTTCCGAATTCCTGATCGAGCAGAAGTATACCAACCCGGATAAATTATTTGCGCAGGGCGGTAGCGCCGGCGGCTTGCTGATGGGTGCTGTCGTGAACATGCGTCCGGAGCTTTACAAAGGCGTGCTGGCTGCCGTACCGTTTGTGGATGTGGTAACTACCATGCTGGACACCAGCATACCGTTAACTACCGGCGAGTTTGATGAGTGGGGCAACCCGGCCAACAAGGAGTATTATGATTACATGAAATCATACTCGCCTTATGATAACGTGGAGAAAAAAGACTACCCGAACATGCTGGTAACAACCGGCCTCCACGACTCGCAGGTACAGTATTTTGAACCAGCTAAGTGGGTTGCCAAACTGCGTGAAATGAAGACCGATAACAACATGCTGTTACTAAACACCAACATGGTAGCAGGCCACGGCGGTGCTTCCGGCCGTTTCGAGCGTTACAAGGAAACTGCCTTGCAATACGCTTTCCTGATGAACCTGCTGGAAGAGAATAAGTAAACCTGGATTCTGAAGTATAAAAAAGGCCGCTGTTACTTAAAACAGCGGCCTTTTTTATACTTTATACTTTTATCAGGAAGTATAAACTAGCCCACCTTCACTACAATTTTCCCGAACTGCTTGCCGGCTTCCATGTAGCGCATTGCCTGCTCGGTTTCCGCTAAAGGAAATACGATATCCACTACCGGCTTCACATTTTTCTCCCGTACAAACGCTACCATTTCAGCAAAATCCTGGTTGGTGCCCATCGTGCTGCCATGTATGGCCAGTTGTTTCCAGAAAATTTCGGCCGGGTTTATCTGCCCGATCATGCCGGTAGTGCCGCCGTAAATACCGATGCGCCCAGCCGGGTTTGCCAGTTTAACCAGTTGCACAAAGCCTTCGCCGGCTGCGCCATCTATACTTACATCAAAGCCGCCAGCCATACTTTTCAGCGTTTTGCCCCAGTTCTCTGTTTTATAATTAATGCCTCCGGTAGCGCCCAGTTCTTTTGCTTTTTCTATTTTTTCATCTGATCCGCTGGTTACCCATACTTCGGCACCGGCTGCTACGGCAAACTGTAACGCCAGCAGTGCAACGCCTCCGCCTGCTCCGGTTATCAGCACTTTTTCGCCGGCTTTAAGGCCGCATTTGGTAAACATAGCGCGCCAGGCCGTAACGCCTGCCAGGGGCAGCGCAGCGGCTTCTTCAAAACTAAGATGCGCAGGTTTCTCGTGGAGGTTGCTGGCCAGTACTTTTACATATTCTGCAAAAGCGCCGTCCTGCGGCATGCCCAATACTTTATAATTGGTGCTGTGCGCGCCCGGGTTATCGCCCCAATCCGTAGACGGGTCTATCAAAACTTCTTTGCCTATCCAGCTTTTATCCACACCTTCGCCTACTTCGGTTACAATGCCGGCGCCATCCGAACCAAGTATGGCCGGGTATTCTTTTGTAAAATAACGACCGTACTGTATCCAGACGTCGCGGTGGTTCAGGGCGGCAGCTTTTACCTGAACGATGGCTTCGCCGGGCCCGGCCACAGGTTTTTCTTTTTCGATGAGGGTAAAAGGCGCGTTTATACTTTCAAGATAGATAGCTTTCATATAGTTCGGTTTTTGAGGTGCACGTTTGGCAAAGGTATAACTTCTGACGAAAGCAGAAAGTTACGGATGATTGGCTTTTACGGCAACAGCTTATAACTTGCATGTTCAGCAAAAAATTAACCTATGGAAACCACGATCCGCTTCGCCACACCTACTGATATTCCGGTTATTGAACAATTAGCCGAAGCCACCTGGAGCGCCACTTATAGCAGCATCCTCAGCAAAGAGCAGGTAGCGTACATGTTTGATGTGATCTATACGCCTGAAGCCCTAGCAACTCAGATGCAGCAGGGACAGCAATTCATACTTCTCTATGAGCAGGAAACTCCTGTTGGTTTTGCTTCTTTTTCTGAGATGGATGCGCAGCTTTACAAACTGAACAAACTATACTTGCTGCCCTCCTGCCAGGGCAAAGGATTTGGCAAACGATTGCTTGAAGCAGTGGAAAAAGAAGTTACAAAACGAGGCGCATCCGACCTGTGCCTGAACGTGAACCGCTACAACAAAGCTAAGGAGTTTTACGAGCGCTGCGGCTATAGTATCTATAAAGAAGACGATTTCGCGATCGGGCCTTACTGGATGAATGATTACGTGATGTGTAAAGCGTTGCAAGTATAAACGGGTACAATAAAAAGAAGGCAACCTGACGGTTGCCCCTTAGTATTCAACTAACTTTAAACTTGATTTAATAGGGCGTACGAAACAGTATATTTCGTTTAAAGTATTAACTGTATTTAAACGATATTATTGTTATAAGCTCACCTAATTCAATTATACAGATTATCTTGCTTATATACTAATTTATCAGGATGAATTATTTAATAAATTTTGAATTTTGACACAACTTTATCCTGTGTTAAAACATTTATTTTATATTTTATACTTGCTTTTATTAATGACATGCCAAATTCAGCGTATAAAGCACATTTGACCATTTCAGCTTAAATCAAAAAATTGTGCAATTAAAACGTATACCTGCAAGCATAAATTTTTGATTGCAGGCATTTAGGATGTCACTCACGCACTCAAATATGAAAAAGAACCTTTTAACTTATACTGCATGCCTGCTTTGTATGCTACTTTTAAGTTTCTGCAACCAACAGGACAGCAACGACAGGCATAAAGAAGTAATTGCGGAAGTGCCTGCTTTAGAACCGCTCACCACCGAAACAGCTGTCGATGTTTTAACGGCTTACGCCAAGCAGCACCCGGATAGTCTGGCCGTTATCAGTACGCGCCACGGCGATATAAAAGTGCGTTTGTACAAAGATACACCGCTGCACCGCGCAAATTTTGTAAGGCTTACCAAAGCCGGATTTTACAACGAAGGAGAATTTTACCGCGTCGTGAAAGGCTTTGCTGTACAGGGCGGCGACTCGGATAACCGTAAAATGAAACAGGGCTCGTATAAAATACCGCAGGAGTTTAACCGCAGGTACATTCACAAAAAAGGAGCGCTGGCCATGGCCCGCTACGGCGACGAACGCAATCCTGATAAAGAATCATCGTCGCATAACTTTTACATTGTACAGGGCGGGCCGCTCACAGCAGCAGAAATACGGGCTTACGAAGCGCAGCATGGCATACAGTATACGCCAGCGCAGGCCAAACTTTACCAGACGCTTGGCGGCGTACCTTCCCTTGATACCGAATATACCGTTTTTGGGGAAGTAGTGGAAGGCCTGGATGTGGTAGATAAAATTGCGGAAGAACCTGTAGACGGCACCAAATGGCCGAAAGAACTGGTCACACACAAAATTACGATGGTGAAAGAATAGCGCTGTAGCAAAGTATAAAACCTTATCAAAACAGAAAGGCCGCATTAAGAGTGGCCTTTCTGTTTTAAAGTATAAAATTCCGGGTTACCAGATCTTAATGCGTTCTGCTTCGGTGCGCATCATCTTCTGGCCATCTTTGCACTCGAATGCTTTGTAAAATTGTGGCATGTTGGCAAGTGGTCCGTTAGTACGGAACTGGCCCGGCGAGTGCGGATCGGTTAAGATCTGCTGGTTTTGGGATTCGTCGCGCATGTTGATGCGCCAGATTTGTGCCCATGCCAGGAAGAAACGCTGCTCTGGTGTATAGCCGGCTATTTCGCCCGGGTTTTTCTTGGCAAGTGCTTTTTGCAAGGCTGTGTACGCAATGTTCAGACCGCCTATGTCAGCAATGTTTTCGCCGAGGGTCAGCTTACCGTTTACGTGCAGGTTATCTAGTACCGTGTAGGCATCATATTGCTTTGTAACGGCAGTGGCGCGCTCCGTAAATTTAGCCAGGTCATCTTTTGTCCACCAGTCTTTCAGGTTGCCTTCAAAATCGTATTGCGCGCCCTGGTCATCGAAACCGTGCGTTAATTCGTGACCGATCACTGCGCCCATTCCACCGTAGTTTACCGCATCATCTGCTTTCGGATCAAAGAAAGGAGGCTGTAGAATACCGGCCGGGAACACGATCTCGTTCATGCTTGGGTTGTAGTAGGCATTAACTGTTGGCGGCGACATAAACCACTCTGTTCTGTCTACAGGTTTGCCCAGTTTAGCTACACTTTCTTCAAAAGCATGCTGATTGGCGCGCAACACATTGGCTGCATACGAGTTCCGGTCAGCTTCCAGGCCTTTGTAGGTTTTCCATTTATCCGGGTAACCGATTTTTACGGCAAAAGCATCCAGCTTTTCGAGGGCACGTTTCTTGGTCTCGTCGCTCATCCAATCCAGGTCGCGTACGTGTTCCTTAAACGACTCCTGCAGGTTTTTCACCATCTCCAGTGCCTTTTCCTTTGCTTCCGGCGAGAAGGTTTTCTGCACATACAACTGCCCCAACGATTCGCCAACCGCACCATCTGTTGCATATAATACACGTTTCCAGCGCGGCTGCATTTCTTTAGACCCGTTCAGTACCTTGCCATAAAAGCTGAAATTTTCTTCTACAAAGTTCTGGCTTAAGTATGGGGCGGCAGAGCGCGCAATGTGCCACTGTGTATAGGTTTTCAGGTCATCCAGCGAAGTGCTTTTCAGCATGGCGTTCAGTTCCTTAAAGAAAGCTGGCTGCCCAACGATCATATCTTTTGCACCCTGTGCTCCTATGCCGCTCAACAGTTGGGTTGCGTTCAGGTTCGGATACTGCGCTGCAAAAGCCTGTGCGGTAACTTTGTTATAGTTTGCCTGCGAATCGCGGAGTTCTACACGCGTTTTGGATGCTTTCGCCAGCTTTGTTTCGATGGCCAGTACAGCCTGCGCTTTTTTGCCGGCAGTTGCGGCGTCATTCCCGATTAGCTGGAACATGCGCTGCAAATGTTTTTGATACTCGGCTCGGATGGTTTTAGAGCGTTCGTCGTTTTTCAGGTAATAATCCCGGTCAGGCAAGCCAAGTCCGCCCTGCGACAGGTAAAGTGCATACTGGGTGCTTATTTTATCATCCTGCGAAATATACATGCCAAAAAACCCGCCAACGCCTTTTGTTTTCAGCTCAGCAACGGCTTTCATTAAGTCGTTTGTACTGGCAACAGCTGCAATTCTGTCAAGTTCCGGCTTGATCGGTTCCATACCAGCCTTGTTAACAGCTACGGAATCCATCCCCGCCGCATAAAAATCGCCAACCAGTTGGGCAGCCGAACCTTTGGCTGCTGTACCGTTAGATGCCGCTTCCATCAGCAGTTCGCGCAATACGGCATTGTTACGCTCGGCCAGTTCGTTAAAAGAGCCCCACGCACTTTCAGCAGCCGGGATTGGGTTATTCTTCAGCCACCCACCATTTGCGTACATATAGAAGTCGTCGCATGGGTTTACAGTCGTATCAATATTAGCCACATCAATCCCCTGCCCTATGGTTTCGTCGGAGGCAGTGGTGGTGTCTGTTGCATTATTGGTCGACGAGTTACACCCAGTTAGCAGGAAGGCAGCCAGTATGGCCGAATAAGTAAGTCGTTTTAATTTTTTCATGAGTTTACAGCATTAGCGGGATTGAATTTACCGAATTAATAAGTATATCCAAAAAAAGAAATTTAAGCACATTTTAAAGTATAAAAAAAGCCGCAGACACGATGGCTGCGGCTTTTTTTATACTTTGTCTCCGAAGAAATATTTACTGTACCGGGCGGTTTTTCACGTACGTTTCGAGCCAGTTATTCATCTCCCACAGCATGTGGTTGATAGACTCTTTGGCTCTGTAACCATGCGATTCGGCAGGTAAAAAAACCAGGCGAGTAGTAGCACCATGGCCTTTTAACGCATTGTAAAAACGCTCGCTCTGGATCGGGAACGTGCCGGAGTTGTTATCAGCCTCACCGTGTATCAGCAGAATCGGCGTTTTGATCTTGTTTGCGCTGGAGAAAGGCGACATGCTGTTGTATACTTCCGGGGCTTCCCAGTACGTACGCTCTTCCTGCTGAAAACCAAACGGGGTTAACGTCCGGTTGTAAGCGCCACTTCGGGCAATGCCGGCTGCAAACAGGTTAGAATGCGCCAGCAGATTTGCCGTCATGAACGCACCGTACGAGTGCCCTCCTACCGCTACGCGCTTTGCATCCACTACGCCCATACTTACCACTTTATCGATGGCGGCTTTGGCGCTGGCAACTAATTGCTCGTTGTAGGTATCGTTTGGCTGGGCATCGCCTTCCCCAACAATAGGCATATCGGTTCTGTCGAGTACGGCATAGCCCTGCGTTACCCAGAACAACGGCGAACCAGAGTTAATACGCGTAAACTCGTAAGGTGAGCTTTTTACCTGTCCGGCGGCGGCGGCATTTTTAAACTCGCGCGGGTACGCCCACAGCAGCATCGGCAGCGGTGCATCGCCTTTCTTAAACTCTTTCGGCAAGTATAAAACAGCTGTCAGGTTCACGCCATCGGCACGCTTATACTGCAGCATTTCCTTTTGCACGCCTTCCAGTTGCGGAGCCGGATGCGGGAATTTGGTTACCTGCGTCAGCTGCTTTTTGTTCAGGTCGCGGAGGAAGTAGTTTGGCGGGTCGTTCTCAGATTCTCTTCTGGTGATGATCTGCTTTTTATCCAGGTCGATGATATCTACGGGGCGCTCGTAATAAGGCGCTTCTGATCGCCAGAGGATATCTGTTTTCTTGTTTTTAAGGTTCACCTGGCTCAGGTACGGACGGTTGCCTTCCGGCGAGCCGCCTTCAGAGATCATGTACATATGCTGGCCTTTTTTATCGGTTAACAGCACATTACGGCCATACTTGTTTTTGGTGAACACCGGGCTTCCTGGGTCGTTGTAGCCATCCTCCGAAGAACGCTCTACCAATAGAACAGCCGCTTTGTTTGGCTTGCTCGTATCGATCAGTGAACGACGTTCGGTACGGGTTTTCCACCAGCGCTCGTTTAAAATAGCGATGCCATCTCCCCACTGCATGCCGCCATAACGGTACTTAGTGCCTGCCAGCTTCGTAGGTTTTGCAGCGAAAGGAGCATCCAAAGTATAAACATGGTCGCGTTCGGCTACGGCTTTGTTGGCATCGCCTCCATCCTGCGCTTCAGCCCAGTACAGACTTGCAGCTTTATCGGGGCGCCAGTTGTAGCTGCGCGGGCCTTTGGCTACGGCATCAAACGCGATCGGAATATCTTCGGCAAGTGGTAATTGGGCCAATTGCTTTACCATTTTACCGGTTCTGTCCCATACCTGCACGGTATACGGGAAGTTGTAATGCGGCACCAGGTACGAGTACGGTTTCTGCAGGGCCTGCACCAGCAAATACTGTCCGTCCGGCGATACATCTACACTCTTGATAATACCTGCCTGCCCCACGTTCTGCTGCGTACCATCTATACTTACCAGTTTCAGTTGGGTCTGCATGTAGAAATCGAACAGTGCTTCGTCGGAACGGTTCTTCAGCAGATCCTGGTAGGTACGTGCCGGGTTGGTTTTGCCGATGTTCTGCTGGATGGTTGGTCCGGCGGGTGTGGTGCTGGCTTTTGGCATTTCGCCACGCTTTTCATCCACAAACTTCACAATCATGGCTTTGCTATCCGATAACCAATCGAATGGGCTGCCGGAGTACGCATCATTTATAACCGCATCGGTTAGTTTAGTTGCTTTCCGGTCGGCCATACTTGCTACCCACAGCTCTATGCCATTGGCTTTGGTATTAGTAAAGGCAACATATTTTTCGTCAGGAGACCAGGTTACGTAAGAAATTTTTGCCTGCTGGGGCATGCCTGCAATCGCAAATTCCTGGCCACCGTTTACCTGCTTTAGCTTGATGTTATTGTAGTAGTTGCCACGGCTCTGGCCATTGGTTGCCGGATTTATACGAATACCAGCCAACCGGCTTTCCGGTGCGGATACTTCATCAATACCCGGGTAACCGGCACTTTCGAGCAGCAACATCCAATCGCCTTTCGAATTTATACTTACCGCTGGCGTAGCCGGGGCTTCAATAATATCGGCCATTACTTTTGGCGGCGACTGGTACCCGATGTTGGTATCCTGTACCTTTTGGGCTATTGCCTGCGGTGCGCCGCCAAGTAGCAAGAAGCACAGCAAGGAAGAAGCCATGCGCCTGCCTGTGGTTTTAGTGTTTAGTTTCATGTATTGTTTTAAGGAGTAGTTTAGTTGTATCTGTAGACTGAAGATAATCCTGTAGGTTTAAATTATATACAATGTATTTATTTCCGGCAACTAATAGTAGTTGAAGTATGGATTTGTTAAATTTCAAACACGAATATCAGCTACTCCACTTTAAATCGTTTTCTTAATTTTCCTGAAGTTACTGTACATTTTAACGTTTTGAAATATCGAAAACAGAATCATTTCTGAGCAGCATTATACTTCAGAGAAATTGCTTTTATGAAGCAGCATTAAACCTTTACAACTCGAATCACTCCAAAGCAACATAATTACCTCACCTACTACAAACCAAAATCATCATGAAAAAAACATCGTTACTGCTTGTTGCACTTTTTCTGCAGGTAGGCTACACGGCGCAGGCACAACAGGAGCCCGTAAACCTCGATATCGTGAACAAGATCAAAAAAGAAGGCCTTGAAAACTCCAAAGTAATGGAAACGGCTTTCTACCTGACAGATGTAAACGGTTCACGCCTTTCCGGCTCTACTGGCTTGGCCCGCGCCAACAACTGGACTAAAAAGCAATTAACTGAGTGGGGACTGAAAAACGCCCGCCTGGAAGAATGGGGCGAATTTGGCAAGGGCTGGGAGTTCGAGAAATCATATGTAGCCATTACGGCACCATACTACCAACACCTGATTGCCACGCCAAAAGCCTGGACGCCGGGCACCAACGGTCTGCAAAAAGGAGAGGCAATGCTGGTTACAGTTGAGAAAGAAGAAGACCTGGCCAAGTATAAAGGCCAGCTGAAAGGCAAAATCGTACTTGTATCTAACCCACGCGAAGCCACCACTACGTTTGAAGCAGACGCAAAACGCTACGCTGAAGAAGATCTGGCTAAAATAGCAGAGCCGCCAGTAGCAGCGCCGGCTGGGCAAAATAATAACGCTAACAGCCGCAGGGAGCAATACCTTGCCATGATGCAACTGCGCACCAAAGTAAGCGATATGCTGAAAGCAGAAGGCGCAGCAGCCGTACTTAGCTCACGGGGTGGTTTGCACGGCACACATTATACCAGCAATGGCGCACCGTATGCCGTAGATGCTCCTGTGGCCTTGCCAGAACTGGAAATGGGTACCGAAGATTACAACCGCTTGGTACGTTTGCTGAAAGCCGGCCAGAAAGTAGAACTGGAACTGGAGACGAAAACCAAATTCCTGGACAGCGACCTGAAAGGCTACAACGTGCTGGCCGAAATACCGGGCACCGACCGTAAACTGAAAGACGAAGTGGTGTTGATCGGTGGGCACATCGACTCGTGGCACGCTTCTACCGGTGCAACTGATAACGCTGCAGGTGTGGCTGTTATGATGGAAGCCATGCGTATACTTCAGGCCACTGGTATCAAACCAAAACGCACCATTCGTATTGCGTTATGGGGTGCTGAAGAACAAGGCTTGCACGGCTCAAGAGGCTACGTAAAGAAAAACCTCGGTGACCCAGCTACGATGAAACTAACCAAAGCCCACGAAAAATTCTCGGCTTACTATAACCTGGATAACGGGACAGGTAAAATCAGAGGTATTTACACGCAGGGCAACGAGCAGGTAGCACCAACTTTTGAGGCATGGCTGGCTCCGTTCCATGAGATGGGCGCAAAAACCGTTACACTAAAAAACACAGGCGGCACCGACCACCTTTCGTTTGATGCCGTTGGTTTGCCGGGCTTCCAGTTTATCCAGGATGAGATCGATTACGACACCCGTACGCACCATACCAACCAGGACAGCTACGACCGCCTGCAGGCTGATGACCTGAAACAGGCTTCGGTTATTGTAGCTTCGTTTATTTACCACACCGCTATGCGCGATAAGAAGTTGCCTCGTAAGCCGCTTCCGGCACCAAAGCCAGCTTTATAAGCTATACTTTTTATACTTCGGGAAATCCTGCCGGCGCACGTGTACCGGCAGGATTTCCTGTTTTCAGGCTGATCTGGTTTTTATACTTCCCAAGCATACTTTACCGGGAGTTGATTTTCTGCGTACCTTTGGCATCGGGTATTTTTATAGCTGGTTTTACGTACAAGCCGGCTTACATACGTATAGATAGGCAGTATGGGAAATGGATTGGATAAGGTGCTTGCCCGTTTAGGTTTGGCAACAGATGCTGAAACACCGGCAAGCAGAAGTATACTTGGTTTTATGAGCAAAAGCGGTTTTAATATTCCGGATAAAGTGATTTACGTTTGCACCGGCAGCAAGTGCAAAAAAAAGGGCGGCAAAGAAAATGGTAAACTTCTGCGCGACCGTATAAAAGAAGCCGGCCTGAAAGGAAAGGTAGAAGTTGTAAAAACCGAGTGCACCGACCGCTGCGATTTTGCACCTGTCATGTGCTTTCAGCCGGATAATTACTGGATGCACCACGTAACCGAAGAACAGGCCGAACGTGCTTTTCAGGAGCATGTCATCCTTCGGAAAAATGCTCCACAGGCCACATCAGACGAATAACTGAAAGTATAAAACTGAAAGTATAAAACTGAAAGTATAAAACTGAAAGTATAAAACTGAAAGTATAAAACTGAAAGTATAAAACTGAAAGTATAAAACTGAAAGTATAAAACTGAAAGTATAAAACTGAAAGTATAAAACTGAAAGTATAAAACTGAAAGTATAAAACTGAAAGTATAAAACTGAAAGTATAAAACTGAAAGTATAAAACTGAAAGTATAAAACTGAAAGTATAAAACTGAAAGTATAAAACTGAAAGTATAAAACTGAAAGTATAAAAAAAGCCCTGAGATAAATCTCAGGGCTTTTTTTATACTTTGGTTCAGAAGAAATTAATCTTCGTACGTATCCTCATACTTTATTTTCGGAACGCGCTTGTCTATTTCGTACTGGCCGGTACCTTCTTCTCCGATTACCTCGAAAAGTTCGAGGGCGCGGCGGGCAACATATTCTTCTTCGATCTGCTCTTTCAGGAACCATTGCAGAAACTGGAACGTCACGTAATCTTTTGCTTTCTGGCACTTATCCGCAATGCGGTTAAACGATTGGGTTACGGCAATTTCCTGCTGCAAGGCCTGCTCAAACGTACTTCTGAACGATTCGAACTCGGTCTGGATGCCAACTACGTCCGGCGAAACGGCGCGGCCACCCATATCCGACACATACTTAAACAAACGCAGCATGTGCTCGCGCTCTTCATCAGATTGTTTTTTAAAGTAACCGGCACTGCAATCAAAACCATTACGGTCGCACCAGCTCGACATAGCCAGATACGTAGCCGATGCTTCTGCTTCCATTTTTATTTGTTCGTTCAAGGTTCTCTCAATCTCTTCGGTCAGAGATGTTCTGAGTCTTAACAAGTCTTTCATCTGTATGGGGTGTTAGATAGTATACAATTCTAAGTAAGGCGCAGGGCCTCCCTTTTAGTACCTCAAAGTATACCTTTTTGTTGTAAATCCGGCTGTATACGCAGAAATATGGAAGCAGTCTAAATAAAAAAAGCACAGCCGGGGCTGCGCTTTAACTCACTCACAAAAAACAATTACAGTTATATTAAGCTAGTTGTGCACGCAGACATTCGTGCAACATGCTATTCAATTCTAAGGCAAAACGGGCGCCGGCCAGCAGTTCTTTAAACGTATGTAACTCCGTTAGCGTAAGCACATAGCAACGGTCGCAGCCGCAAACAGAAACAATTTCGAAGTCAGAAGAGCGGTTTGTACTTACAGCCATACTTTCCAGATCAATCGCATCTACAACGCGCTTGAGGCGCAGAAAAGCTTCTACTTTGATAACGGTAAGTTCTCCTTTAAAAGCCAACAGCAACCGGTTACGCTTGTCGCACTGGTAAACGGCACCTGCTTCTGTTGTAAAAATTTCTGTTAAGGGAGTAACGCTCTGCTTCATTTTATCTAAATCACTAACTTAGCTCTCTGTTTATACTACAAACATACCACCTATTTAGACTGAGTCCAAATAAAAAGAAATTTATTTAGAATGATTCTTATCATGAAAGATAACACAATAGAGAAAGTAAAACTGGAAGAGAAGTTTGGTTTGATAAACGACCACTGGAACCCGCGCATTGTGGGGGAACTGAACGGGCAACAAGTAAAATTAGCCAAGTTTCTGGGCCCTTTCGAGTGGCACCACCACGAACACGAGGATGAGTTTTTTCTGGTCGTGAAGGGTAGCTTTAAAATGGAGCTGCGCGATAAAACGATTACGCTAAACCCGGGCGAGTTCCTGATCGTGCCACGCGGCGTAGAACACCGGCCCGTTGCCGACCAAGAAGCGGAAGTACTCATGTTCGAGCCGGCAACTACCATCAATACCGGAAATTTGCCGCAAAGCGAGCGCACCCGCACTAACCTGGAAACACTGTAAAGTATAAACTAAGCCGGTTTTATATTCTGCCTTTTATAAGTATACATTTCAGGTTCTGGCGAACGATATCACCCATACAGGTACATTTCAGGAATTCGGGGGCGTTGTGGTGACGGGCAAGTTCCTGCTTTAATTGCTCTACTTTATCAGGTGTGGAAATGGTATCGGAACGCATGCAATCTACCAGGTCTTTGAGGCGGTAGCGCGCCAGTTTAAGCCTCCGGAAAATAAGGGTGCGTTCCTCGTTCTGGTATTGCTTTACCGTGTCTGGTTTCAGGAGTTTGAGCACCAGGTCCACGATGGCGTTGTTGTCTTTGAAATACTGGGGCAGGTACATGGTCTTTTTGCCTTCGTAGCATTGCTGGTCGAAGTCGATGGGGCGCACGCGGTATTGTTCGTCCTCAAAATCCGGGGTAACATCTATTACATAGTTGTACGAGCGCATATCGCCAAGCAGGCGCACAAAACAGCGTTCGTTAAACTTTACAAACTCTTTGGCTATCCTTACTTTGTTTGCGTTTTTGCGGTTCAGGTAATCTTTTATAAACACGTCGCCGGGTATGCCGGCAATGTGTTCCTCAATCAACGTATCGCCATCCACTAAGTAGTTAATGCGGCTCGGCGAAAGGATATGCTCCAGTTCGAGGCCATACATACGTGAGGCATCGGCGCGTTTCACATAAAAATAATCGTAGTTGTCGTTCAGCTGGTTCATGATCTGCACCCGGAACGGATTGGAATTCCCGAAGGTACAGAAATCGATGCGCGACACGTATAAATGCTCCATTACCGATGTGTCGCCATCTGTTTTCAGGAGTGCGTAGATCCGGGCCAGGCCTATGCTTAATTCCTGCTGCACACCCTGATCATACATTACGGTTTCCCAGAGTGTATCCTCCCCTTTTTTGTCGTAGTACGGAAACGAATCGGAATAATGAAGCAGGTTTTCGTAGCGCACCGGCAGTTTTGTTTCACGGTCGTATTCGTGGAGGTACTTGCGCAACCCATCCGATATACTATAAAACAGCTTCTTTTTGGAGATATACACTTTTTGAATTAGATAGTTAGAGCGTTTGGAAGCTAGAAAGTTAAGGTATTAAGCTTACTTTGTACTTTTGAAGCAAGATAAGGATAAACGCTTGAAGCTTATACTTTGCAGGAAGTATAAAATTGTATTGCTCGTTTTATACTTTGATGTAGGCTTCAGGCCAAGTTGAAGTCAGGTGCCCTTGCAGCGTGTTCTCACCTGCAAGCAGTTAGGCAGTTGTTTTATTGCAGAAGTATAGCTTGTTGGTGAAAACACCAACAATGGCAGAAAAGGTAACCTTTACTTTTTACCTTAATACAATTTCTAATTTTTAATTTCTAATTCATAATTTCAGAATCTACGTTTCTAAAAGGTTGTTCTGATTAAGCAGTTGCAGGGCTTCGTTTTTGTAGAAGCGCCCGATCGGGATTTCAGTTTTGCCTATGTCCACGCCGGTTGCCGAGAAAGCCTGTATCTTATCCAAAGCAATGATGAACGAACGGTGGATGCGCAGAAATTTATCAGTGGGCAGTTTCTCTTCTAAAAAGCTGATCTTTTGGTACGAGATGATCTCCTTTGTTTCGGTTTTAACCCGGATATAATCTTTCAGGCTTTCGATGTAGAGGATTTCCGAGAGCATCACTTTTACCATTTTCTTGTCGGCTTTCAGGTAAATAAAAGCGTCTTTGTATTCTGGCGCAGGGACGGTTGTCGGCGCAGGCAAAGCCGGTTCCGAAGTATGATTTCTATCCGTAGCCGATACTTTGGAAATTGCTTTCAGAAAACGATCGAACGCGATGGGCTTGAGCAGGTAATCCACGGCGTTTACTTCGTAGCTATCGATGGCATAATCGCGGTAAGCAGTGGTAAAAATAACTTTAGGCGGGTTCTGCAACGATTTCAGGAAATCTATACCTGTTAATTTTGGCATTTGTATATCCAGAAACATCACATCGATCTGCTCGGTTTGCAGGCAGTTATAGGCTTCTACGGCGTTGTTGCAGCGGCACACCAGTTCCAGGTTATCAAGGCGGTTGATAAACGTTTCGAGCACGTCGAGCGCAAGCGGTTCATCGTCTACAAGCAGGCAGCGTAGTTTCATAGGTTGATCAGATAAGTTCATTATACTTACTGCCCTCGCTCGCCTCTGGCGAGTGTGAGCTACTTTAGGCCTCCGGCCACTTTATTTATGTTTGATTTTATACGTTGCGAGACGCCACCTGTAACGCACACTCGCCAGAGGCGAGCGAGGGCAAAGTTTAAAGCGTCAAGTTCAACTTTTATAAGATCAATACTTATGCGCCCAAATCAACTTCTAAACGGGCAGCGTAGTTATCCGGTTCGTCTTCAATCTCCAACACAAAGCTGTTTTCGTAGAGCAACTCAAGGCGGCGGCGCAGGTTTTTAAGTCCGATGCCGGATGCCATGTCCCGGGAGCTGGCACTGGCTTTCTCGGCGCATTTACAGTTTTCTACCAGCAACACCAGTTTGTTTTCGTGCACTTTTACATCGATGCGGATCCAGGCATCTTTTGTTTCGGTACTAACGCCGTGTTTAAACGCATTCTCCACGAAAGGCAGCAGCAGCAGCGGCGCAATTTGTTTTCCGGCTATACTTCCGGCTTCCGTAAAACGCACTTCTACGCGGCTACCGTATCGTATCTGCTCCAGGGCAATGTAGTTTTTGATGTAGCTCAGTTCTTTATCCAGCGGTACTTTGGCGGCGTTGGCATCATAGAGCATATAATCCATCAACCCCGAAAGCTTTAAGACCACCTCCGGCGCGTTATCCGATTTTTTGAGCGTAAGCGAGTACAAACTGTTGAGCGTATTGAACAGGAAATGCGGATGGATCTGGGCTTTCAGGAACTTGAGTTCGGCTTCGAGTTTGTCCTGGGTTAAGTTGCGGGCGGCCTGCTGGTGGCTATACCAGTTTTTGAGCAGCGCAATAACAGCCGTAATAGCTACCAGGTAATTGATGTTCACAATGTTTTTGACGAAGCGGTAAAGCGTTAAATTATCTTCAGTGCAGGTTGGCGGACAGAAAAGCGGATGGATCAGGAGCGGAAACAGTACAAACTGCATCAGAATACCGATGCCTACGGTTAGCAGCACCAGGTAAATGGCAAACTCCAGGTAGCGCTTCTGCAGCAAGTACTGCGGCATCAGGAAGTACATGTTAAAGTATACCAGCGTCATTTTAAACGGCAACTCGACCAGCTCCACCGCGAAGGCATTGTAATAATCATCGATATAGCTGCCGTACAGCAAACCGAAAAACACGACGTACACCACCCAGAACACCACATGCAGCAGCACACGGTTTTGCGTAATGCCCCGTACTTCCGGCAGGTTCCATACTTTCATATCCAGCGCACTGGCCTGGCTCCACTTTGCTTCCATGTTACAAAGGTATACTTTCTATAACTGCTTCGCACGTGCCCCTTTATACTTTTAGACCGGCAACTACAGTGCTTGCCCCAGCAGCAATTTATACCCTCCTAACAACTTTGATACAGATAAGATTTAATAAGCCTATATAAATCATAGCTTTTCCTATATTTAACTTAGTATCATTACTTCCTGCTATTGGAATAAGCTATCTGCCAGATTAAGAATAATAATATAGTAGCCAAAGCTATAAACACACTCACATGAAAATATTGTTGCTCTCAATCGGGACTCGCGGAGATATGGAGCCTTTTCTGGCTGTTGGGCAAATGCTAAGTGAAAAAGGTCATGACATTGTATATGCTTTCCCTGAACAATACTGCAACTTAATCCCAAATGAATGTACGTATTATCCGTTAAGCCCGAGATTGGTTGAACTGATTGAAAGTGAAGAAGGAAAAGTTCTGATGGGTGGCTCGGGTAGTATAATAAAAAAGCTCAAAACTATTTATAAACTCTATAAAGAAGGGACAGAGATAAACAGAATTCTGGTTCAGCAACAATTTGATATCGTTCAGCATGCAAATCCCGACGTCATTGTTCATCACGGGAAATGCAGTTATCCTTTGTTATGGCATTTGCAAACAGGCAAAAAGACGATTCTAATCAGCCCTGTTCCATACTTTATACATTATGTAGCGGGCAATGCGCATATTGGATTTAATGGAAACTATGGGAAATTTATAAATACGCTCACGTATCGGCTTGCAAACTTTGGGTTGCTAAAAACAATTTTTGATGCCCAAAAAAGTATGCAACGATTGCCATCAGAATTTTCCAAAAAACAAATTAAGAGAGCCCTTTCTGAAGAAAAGTTAGCCTATACCATATCGCCTACTTTATTTAAAAGACCTGGTCATTGGAATACAAATGTGCAGGTTTTAGGGTATCACGAAAGAAACAAAAATACAAATTGGCAACCTGACCAAAAACTAATTCAATTCCTTAAAAACAATAATAAAATACTTTTCCTGACCTTTGGAAGTATGGTTGGTCCTAACCCAGTTAAGACTACTCAAACCATTCTTTCTATACTAGAGCAACTTAAAATACCTACAATTATAAATACCGCTGCTGGTGGATTGGTGCAACTGAGCGAATACGAAAACCAGCCTTCCTTCTATTTCTCGGATCAAATGCCCTATGATTGGATTTTAGAAAAATGTTATGCCATAATCCATCACGGTGGTTCGGGAACGACGCACAGCGGATTAAAAAGTGGCTGTGTTACGATGATCATACCACACATTTTTGACCAATACGGCTGGAATAATTTAATTTTTAAAAGTGGTTTGGGTCCCAAAGGCTTACCAATAAATAAGCTAACTATTGATAAATTAACACCCTTAATTTTAGATCTAATGCATAATGGCAGTTACAAACTGAAGGCAAAAAAAATATCTGACAGCATGAAGCACGAAAATTATGAGGCCGAGCTATATGACTTCATTATGAACTAAAAAGTACTTTATTATAAAGTCACTTAACTCAAAGACACATAATAAGTAAAGTATATGTTTCAGAAAATAATACAAACAGACAATTCAAGAACTACTATAATCATTCGTTTAATTGTGGGAGCTGTGTTTGTTTCAGAAGGCATTCAGAAGCTTTTATTTCCAGCAATTCGTGGAGCAGGCAGGTTTGAGAAAATTGGCTTGCCTTCGCCTGAGTTTTTAGGGAGTTTTGTTGGCGCATTTGAGATTATTTGCGGTATGTTAATTTTAATTGGCCTGCTTTCAAGATTGGCAAGCATTCCTTTGATTATTATTATGCTTGTGGCATTTGCAACAACAAAATCTGAAGTTTATCTGGAAAAAGGTTTCTGGGAATTGCTGCATGGTAGCAGAACAGATTGGGCGATGCTTTTAGGAAGTATTTTTCTGTTAATAAAGGGTAGTGGCTTTTGGTCGATTGACAAAAGATTGATGAAGCGTAAAAAGTAACCTTGCGTTAAAAGACATCGCAAAGCATTTCCTAAAACTAAGTATAATCGGGTTTGGTGGTCCGGCAACTACAGCGCTTGCCACAGCGGCAATTTATACTTGCTCAACAGCTTGGTGTTCGAAATGGTTTGATGGGGAAGTAGGGGTTGGGATTTATACTTTGGGAAGTGAGGTATATTACGTTTAGCCAATAGTTATGTTTAATTTAAACCATGAGAAGATACGAAACCTCCGAATTTCGAATTGATGATACTGGAATAGCGCTTTTACGGAGCAAATTTCCCTATAGGAGGATAACTTATCAAGAAATCGGTGAGCTTCAGATTCAAAAAGGAAGAGTAGTAAACAACCATATTGCGGTACTGATTATGGGGATTACACTAATTGCAGCGGGGCTTTACATCAGCGATATTTTCAATCCTATAGCTGTGTCAGAAACTCAGTTAGGTTATCAAGGAGGAAAAGCGTTAGGATACTTTATATTTATGATTTTGGTTTTTTTTTGCTTTGGTGGTATACTAATCTACAAATCACTAAAGATTGATTTCGTATTGGTGATTAAGACAGAGGTGTTCAAAAAGTCATACCCTCTCACGGAGTTAAGAAAAAGAAGAGAGCTAGGCAGCTTCCTGATAGAGTTAAGAGAAGTGGTGGGGAACAAGTTAACTACGATAACAAGAGAACTTATTTAAAATAAACTATAACATAACCACACCTTTACGGCAGTTCCACCACCGTAAAGCCTAGTCCGTTGTGTGTAATTTAAATTAATATGAAAAAATTATTAGTAGTAATAAATCTATTGATTCTATTTGTGGCTTTTAATTGCATAGCTCAAAAAAAGAACAACCAATTTCAATGGAATCTTGAGAAGGAAAGGGTCCATAGTAAGAATAGAAGCGATTCTACTAAATGGAGTTTAAAAAATTGGAAAGCAGACAATCAGAATAAGAGGGTAAAAGGAAAACCGATAATTGAAGGAGTATTTCCCGTGCCAGATTACAATCTTGCAGATAGCACTTTTAACGGTTTAGGAAATTCGGGTGACTGGAAAGGCTTTGAACTTAAGAACAAGAAAATTATTTATCACTCTCTTTATGTTAATAAGAATAACATAAATGATAAGTATATTCCAAACAAGCCAAATGAAGTTTTTTTTACTATCGTTGCTTTGACTGACACGGTAGATACAAATAGATACACGCATACAAATATTAGTGTCACTTCAAGAAATCATCCTCATTATGTTGGGCAAGGCTTTATTAAAACCAAAAAGAATGAAATAGATTTTGTGTCATTTATAACTGCAGACCGAAATGCTTATGCATTGGTAAATATGCGACTGTTTGATTTACGAGTAGGCAGGATTGTGTTAGTTGCTACGAAAAAGGACGGTACATTCCGCTCTTTGCAACTTGAATCACCAATAATGTCATCTGATGAAATGAATGAATATATTCAACACCTTTTGAGTAATGATAAAGAAGTTATAGGCTTCTTTACTCAACCTGAAAATATATAAAAAACAACACAGAACATTGTGTAAATGGCATCTCGGCCGACGGCCGCCGCCGCTTACACTAACCGTTGTGAGTAATTTGAAAAAGAAAGATGGACACTAATCAACAGGAAAAAATATTAATCTGGAAAAGAGACGATGAAAGTACTCAAACTATTGAGGTACTAAAGTTTAATAATACCAAAGCTGGTTTTCAGATAAAAAGTCTTGTTAGTGGTATCTTGAATAACAGACCAATTTTAATTGAATATCATATAATCATTGACCAAAAATGGAAAGTCAAAGAGATTAGCTTGATATCATTACTTACTAAAGATAAATTAGTCCTGAAATCTGGGCTTAATGAAAGGTGGTATGATGAGAAGAATAATGAAATAGCCGAATTAAAAGGCTGTATTGACATTGATATTTCATTATCCCCAATTACTAATACGCTACCTATAAAAAGACTGGGTGACTCTTTAATAAAACGAACTAAAATTACTGTTCTTTACATTAATCTAACAAATTGGAAGCATGAAAAAGTAGAACAATATTATACTAAAATATCCAATAATTTATATAAGTACGAAGGTGTTTTTAGAAATTTTGAAGCCGATTTGCCAGTTGATAACTTTGGCTTTGTTATGACCTATCCAACTTTATTTAAAAGAGTATTCCCAATGAGTTAAAACTGATTACAACGGACGGGTATATACAATTTAAAAAGATTGACGACAGACTTTACAAATATTGCATATCTTAAAGAAGGAAATAAGCGTCAGCAACAAGCCTTTATAGAATTGACTCAACTTTCAATTTTTGAGGATTTGCAAGCTTACAGACCAATATTGACAGGAACTATACCAATCGGAATCGACCTTCCAGAAAGTGATTTAGATATTATTTGTGAATGTTCTAATCACCAGGAATTTACTAAAACGCTTACTAGTTTGTACTCGGACAAAGACAAATTTGAAATTCGGACAAACACTTGGAATAACATAGTATCAACAGTCGCAACCTTTCGATCAGGAGAATTTGAAGTAGAAATTTTTGGACAAGATTGCCCGACCAATAATCAAAATGCATACAGGCATATGCTGGTTGAACATAAAGTCTTGAATTTAAAAGATGATAAGTTCAGAACGGAAATCATACGACTAAAACAAGAAGGACTAAAGACAGAGCCAGCTTTTGCAAAATTATTGGGTTTGGTTGGAAATCCTTATGTAGAACTGTTGAAATTTGAAATATAAAACTGTGTATGGTGCATACCCTGTGGGAGATTCACTATACACAAACCGTTACAAATAGCTTATTACTCAATCCATCTTAAAATCCAATTGGTACATCAGCACATCATTACTTGTGAGCGTGTAAGTAAAGTTTTTCTTGTCTTTGGATAGTTTTAGCGCCCAAATGCTGGTAGCGTTGCGTGGGCTAAGCTCCGAAGTATAACTATCAGCCGGGAAGCTTTGCGCTAGGGCAGTTCCAGCTTCTGTGGCTGTTCCGCCATACATCGCCATGGCGTCGGGGGTGCCGTCTTCGTGGCGGTGGTCGTGCTGCAAGGATAGGCCGCGCTGCTTGTTAAATTTCACAATTAAGGTCCGGGATTTATCATCGCCCACCCAGAAAGCGATCCGGATAGAATCGTTGGCAGCTTTGCTAACAAACAACTTCAGCTCTTTGCCTGCAATCGGGTTCTCGCGGGCCGGCGATACAGTGGCGGTGCCGGTATACGTTTTGCCATCCTGGGCGCGCAAGGCATTAAAAAATTGGTTCTGCTCTTTAGAAACCGGCGAAAAAGCAAGTATAAACGTGAACAGGAAAGAGATCAGAAGCGCCATAGTAAAGGTGCGTTTTAAATTAAAGTCAAGCCTCAGGGTTGGATGAGAAGTTATACAAAGTTTATACTTCCAAAGCCTTAAAGCGGGTTTAAGGTAGCAATTTTAAGCGAGAAGCAAGACCGGAATTATACTTTGCCCCGATTTTCTGCTCGTATCTCTGGTTACAAACCCAGGTTCAGAAGCCGAAAAGTATAAATCAATTGGCAAGTAATAAGTTACGACTTCCTTAGTTTGCATTTTCCCGGTATATGAATAAAATATAGTAAAATATTGTATAAATAAGCAGGTAATGATAGCTTGCACCCTTATCTGAAATCATTTTTTATACTTTACTGCAAGCCTAAACCATGAAAAAAAACCTTTACTTATGTGCTACTGTAGCCGCTATGTTCTTATTTAGCTGCGATTCTAAAACACAGGACGAAACAACGGATACTTCTACAACTACTACAGAAACAGGAAACAGCGAACAAGCCAGCGAAACAACTGCAGCTGTAGCAAACGAGCCCAAAACATATGCTGTAACTTTTACACCGGAAACAGCTGTTCTAGGCAAAAAGAAGGAAGCCAGCATTAAAATATTACCAGGCACCGCCACCGAACTGACCGATCCGGATGGAACCGTACAAGGCACTGAATTAACTTTTAAAATCAGCCTGACCAACAATAATAAAATTGGCGAGAATACCATCGGTGTATCTCCATCTGATTTCCGGTTGGTTTTAGAGGATAACACCTCAATATCACAACACTCTGGAAGTTACCTATCATCAGAGCCCGAGTCTACTACACAGTCATCAGAAATCACATATCGTTTACCTGCCGGAGCCAAGCCTAAAACGCTTAATCTGTTTTATGACGAAACGAGGGCATCAGTTAGCGTATCGATGCAGTAAGCACTTCGGTTAAGTTTATATTAAAATAAGCAGCCCTCGATTAAGTTCGGGGGCTGTTTTTTATGCGTACTGCTTTTTCTATAGTAATTCCTTTGCCGGGTCCCAGAACAGCTTTTCGAAATCCTGTACCTGGTCTTTTACTACTTTCACCCCTTCTTTTTCGAGCCGTTCCTGCATGGCATTGCCGGCTTCAAAATGCTGTTTGCCGGTCAGCATACCGATTCTGTTCACTACGCGGTGCGCCGGAATAGCGGTAAACGGCTGCGATGCAATAAGCGCCCAGCCCACCATGCGCGCCGACCCCTTGGAGCCGAGGTAACTGGCAATTGCACCATATGATGTCACGCGGCCTTCCGGTATCAGCCTTACCACCTCATACACATCCTCAAAAAAATTCTTTTTACCCTGTTTCTCTGCCATCAGAAAGAAATATTTATAAACGGATTAAACCTCGAAGCAGGTTGTTTGTCTTAACAAAGTGCTTATTCGTAGAGTTTAGGCCCATTACATTTTATAGTAATTACGAAAGATGTAACTTTAAACTTCCTCTTGTTTGCCTTGTTGCAAACAGGAAGCCTTACCAGAACTTATAACAACGGTGTTAGTACATAGATGAACAAAACCCTAAAAACTATCCTTATACTCGTTGCAGCGGCAGCGGTTGGTTACCTGCTCTTTACAAAAGTTTTTTCGAAGGATGAAGGTCCGAAAGCTGGCCCTGGCGGCGGCGGAGGTGGAGGCCCCCTTGCTCAGAAAGTTGCAGTGGATGTATATGTAGTTTCGCCGTCGGCTTATCAGAATAAAATTACCACAACCGGTACTGTTCTTCCAAACGAAGAAGTAGAGCTGCGCAGCGAAATTTCGGGGCGCGTAACCGGGATCAACTTTGAAGAAGGCAATAAAGTTAAAAAAGGCCAGTTGCTGCTCACCATCAACGACCAGGAAATGCAGGCACAGCTTCAGAAACTGCAGTCGAACCAGCGCCTGTATCGCGATATGGAACAGCGCCAGCGCACCCTCCTGGAAAAAGAATACATCAGCAGACAAGAGTACGAACAGGTTAGCAACCAGCTGGCCACCGCCACTGCGGATATCCAGGCAATGAAAGCTTCGTTAGCAAAAGCCTATGTACGTGCCCCTTTTGATGGTGTGGTTGGTTTGCGCCAGGTAAGCGAAGGCAGCTACGTAACAGCCGCTACACCTATTGCCCGCATCGTGGATATCAACCCGATTAAAATAGATTTCGCAATACCGGGCCGTTACAGCCAGCAGGTAAAAGAAGGCGATAAGATCACGTTCTCTACGGAAGGCAACCCCAATACGATGGAAGCCAAAGTATACGCGATACAACCAAACATCGACCCTACCACCCGTACGCTGCAGGTAAGAGCTATTTATGCCAACGCAAACGAAGAAATAAAACCTGGCGCTTTTGTAAGAACAGAACTCACCCTGAAAGAAACAGCCGAAGCTATACTTGTACCAACCGAAGCGATTGTACCGGAGGCAACAGGCCACAAACTATTTATAGTGAAAGGCGGCAAAGCAGAACCGGTTATGGTAAAAATCGGGCAGCGCTCTGAAACCATGATCCAGATAACAGAAGGCATTGCTCCTGGCGATACCATCATTCAGTCGGGTGTGTTACAGGTTCGCCCGGGTTCTGTGTTAAGCATCCGAAAGGTAAAAACGACAAAAGACTAAATACAGGAAGCGGTTTACGCAAAAGCGTTCTGAAACCTGGCTCTGCACGGCACGGTGTGCGTAATACAATGAACACCTGTAACATCCTGATAATTTTATACTTACAAAGTATAAAACGACCCTTATAACATGACAAACGGCGGATTGAAAGTATAAAGTATACTTCAGTTAGAACGTAGAACCGAGACAGCAGAATCAACTCATTTGATTTTAAATTAAAGTATGGCAAGCTTATCCAATATAAGTATAAAACGCCCGGTACTGGCCATCGTGATGAGTATCACGATCATCGTATTCGGGCTTATCGGGATCAACTTCCTGGGTGTGCGCGAGTATCCGAGCGTGGACCCTCCTATCGTAAACGTATCTACTTCCTACACCGGGGCCAACGCCGAAACCATCGAGTCTGAAATTACAGAGCCGCTCGAAGAATCTATTAACGGTATTGCCGGTATCCGGACACTTACCTCGTCCAGTAGCGAAGGTCGCAGCAACATTACCGTTGAGTTTAACCTGGGTGTAGACCTGGAAGCCGCCGCCAACGACGTGCGCGACCGCGTGTCCCGTGCGCAGGGTAACCTGCCCGACGATGCCGACCCGCCTACCATTGCCAAGGCAGATGCTGACTCGAACCCGATCCTGATGCTGGGCATCAAAAGCGAAACGCGTAACCTGCTGGAGCTTTCCGATATGGCCACTAACGTGTTTAAGGAACAGCTGCAAACCATACCCGGCGTAAGCTCCATTGATATCTGGGGCGATAAACGCTACTCGATGCGCCTGCGCATGGACCCCGACAAACTATCGGCCCTGCGTGTAACACCCGTTGAAGTACAGACAGCCCTGACGCGCCAGAACGTAGAACTGCCATCCGGAAGTATAGAAGGTGCCACTACCGAGCTTTCGGTAAGAACAATGGGCCGCATTTCTACGCCAGAGCAATTTAATAACCTGGTCGTACGCCAGGATGCTGACCGCCTGATCCGTTTCCGGGACATTGGCTTTGCTGAACTGGCTCCTGAAAACGAAAAAACGGTACTGCGCTTTAACGGTATCCCGATGTTGGGCGTGGTTATTATTCCGCAGCCGGGCTCTAACCAGATCGAAATTGCCGATGAGTTTTACAAGCGCCTCGAGCACATCAAAAAAGACATTCCGCAGGACATCGAACTGATCATCGGTTTCGATAACTCGCAATATATCCGGGCATCGCTTTTCGAAGTACAGGAAACTTTCTTTATCGCCTTTGGCCTCGTGGTTGTCATCATCTTCCTGTTCCTGCGCGACTGGCGTTCTACCCTTATCCCGGTTGTCGCTATTCCGGTTTCGCTGGTAGGTACGTTCTTTATCATGTACCTCATGGATTTCTCTATCAACGTGCTCACCTTGCTGGGTATAGTGCTGGCCATTGGTCTGGTAGTGGATGATGCGATTGTAGTGCTTGAGAATATTTACGCTCGAATAGAAGATGGCCAGGATCCTAAAAAGGCTGCTAAAAAAGGTTCGGAAGAAATATACTTTGCCATTATATCCACTACTGTTGCCCTGGCAGCGGTATTTATGCCAGTAGCGTTCCTGGAAGATGCCACTGGCCGCCTGTTTAAAGAATTTGGTATTGTAGTAGCCAGTTCGGTTATCATATCTGCCTTCGTATCGCTCACCATGACACCGATGATGTCGTCGCGTATGCTGAAGCATCATTCGAAGCCTAACTGGTTTTACCGCAAAACAGAGCCTTTCTTTAACGGCCTTACAAACGGCTACCGCAGCAGTTTGGAGAGCTTTATGCAGGTACGGTGGGTAGCTTTTTTACTTGTTGCGCTGTCTGCTGCCACCATCTGGGGCCTCATGACAACCATGCCATCAGAGCTTAGCCCGGATGAAGACCGAAGCGGTTTACGTATTAATGCAACCGGCCCCGAAGGTGCTTCTTTCGAGTTTATGGATGATTACATGCGCGAACTGACCACGCTGGTAAACGATTCGGTGCCCGGCATTGCCAGTATGACCAGTATGACGCGTAACGCTAACTCCGGCTTTATCCGCCTAAGGTTAGTAGATGCCGATAAACGAGAGCTAACTCAGCAGGAAATTGTAGACAAGCTTCCAGGGTTGGTTAACCAGATTCCGGGTGCTCGTGCGTTTGCTTCCGGTGATAAAGGCTTAGGTGGCGGACGTGGAGCCGGACAACCGGTACAATATATCGTGCAGTCGCAGAGTGTGGCTAAGCTGCGCGAGGTAGTTCCCCAGTTCTTAGAGGCAGCCAAGCAGGACCCTACCTTCAGCTTTGTGGATGTGAACGTAAAATTCAACAAACCAGAACTGCGCGTAGAGATCAATCGTGAGAAAGCCTTATCGATGGGTGTAAACATCCGGGATGTAGCGCAAACCTTGCAACTTGGCCTGAGCGGATCACGCTTCGGATACTTTGTAAAAGGCGGCAAGCAATACCAGATCATCGGCCAGGTAGAACGCGCCAACCGCAGCGAACCACTCGATCTGCGCAGCCTTTATGTAAAAAGCAGCACAGGTGAGCTTATACAGCTGGATAACCTGATCGAGTTGAAAGAAGAAAGCGCTATGCCGCAGATCTACCGTTTCAACCGTTTTGCAGCCGCTACCTTCAGTGCTTCGCTTGCCAAAGGGAAAACGATCGGAGACGGGATTGAAGCCATGGACGCCATCGCCGATAAAACGCTCGATGAAACGTTCCAGACATCTTTAACAGGGCAATCAAGAGATTTCTCTGAAAGCTCGAACAGTTTGCTGTTTGCTTTCACGCTGGCACTTGGCCTTATTTACCTGGCACTGGCTGCACAATTCGAAAGTTTCCGTGATCCGATCATCATCCTCTTTACCGTACCGCTTGCCCTGGCTGGTGCTTTGCTGAGCCTTTGGTTCTATAGCCAGACGCTTAACATTTTCAGCCAGATCGGTATGATCATGCTGGTGGGTCTGGTTACGAAAAACGGTATCTTGCTGGTAGAGTTTGCCAACCAGCGCAAGCAGGAAGGCCTGAACAAGTATGATGCAGCCATCGACTCTGCCGTATCCCGTTTCCGCCCGATTTTGATGACGAGTTTGGCAACCATTCTGGGTACTTTACCGATTGCATTAGCTTTGGGCGCAGGTTCCGAAAGCCGTGTTTCAATGGGTATAGCCGTAGTGGGCGGGCTTCTTTTCTCGACTGGCCTTACATTGTATATTATTCCGGCTATTTACTCATACTTCTCATCAGCTCATGCCAATGTAACAGAAGATGAGAAGGTAGAAGTTGAACAGTATGCAACCCATACTTCAGCCGTTACCAAATAGTTAAACTAATTTTTCAGCTACGAATTTTAAGAATCAGAAAATTTGATGTCTTCGATAAAAGTTATGGTACTGCTCGCAATGGCAGCACTGCTCCTACCAGGCAAATCCTATAGTCAGGAACAGCTTTCGCTGCAAGAGGCGATTCGTATTGGATTAGAGAACAACTACGATATAAAAGTTGTAACAACCGAACAGCAACTTAGCGAGAACAACGCCACGCTTGGAAATGCGGGCTTTCTGCCAACCATAGAGGGCCGCGTTACCCGGAATTTCAGCCAGAACGACACCCGTGACCAATTCAGCTCGAACGAACCACGCGAGATAAACGACCTGACAAACCAGTCTACGGTTAGTGGCGTGTACCTGAACTGGACTATTTTTGACGGGATGGGCATGTTTATCAACTATAACAGGCTGAAGGCGCTCGAAAAATCAGGAAAACTGTTTACCAAAGCCACCATCGAAACCACGCTATCAGACATCACCGATTCGTATTACCAGGTAGTGAGACAGGCGCGTAAAATTTCTGCCCTCCAAGATGCTATTGCCATATCAGAAGAACGGGTAGGTATAACGCAGGCACAATTTGATGTGGGCGTAAGTGCAAAAGTTGAAATTTTAAGAGCACAGGTAGATTATAACACCGACCGCTCAGAGTTTTTGCTGCAGCAGGAAGCTTTTAAAAATGCCAAGATCAACCTGAACCAACTGTTAGGCCGCAACCCGGAAGCTGATTTTGTACCTACCGATTCGATTGTAGTTGATCCGTCTATCCAGTACGAACAGCTAAACACAGGCCTGGCTGCCAACCCTACCTTGCAGCGTTTCCAGTTGAACAGAGAAGTTGCCCAGTTAGACCTTCGTAGCGCGCAGGGCCTCCGGTTACCGTTTGTTAACCTGACAGGTGGCTACGTTCGCAACGAATCAGAACAAAACCCTGCTATTATCGGGCAGCAGATCGGTACTAACTTCAGAGAGTCTACAGGCTTTAACTACGGCATCAGCCTGAACCTGCCTATTTTTAACGGTTTTGAAATAAGACGCCAGACCCAGAATGCCAAAGTGGCAATACAAGCCAATACACTTGCATTTGAACGCGAACAAAACAGGCTGCAATCCGAAATTGCGCGTGCCTACAATGTATACAGCAACCGCCTGCAACTGTTGGAGCTCGAAGAATCGAATGTGAAGCTTGCCCAGGAAAACGCAGCCATTGCCCTGGAACGCTACCGTTTGGGCTTGCTGACAGCGATTGAACTGCGCGAGGCACAACGTAACGAACTGGTTGCTGCCAACCGCCTCACCGACATCCAATACGAAGCCAAGGCAGCCGAAACGCAACTTCGGTTTATAACCAGCACACTGCTGCAGCCAACCACCACCGAGTAACAGAACCAACCAAAGTATAAACCCTCTGCCCGATTCTATTAGATAGAACCGAGCAGAGGGTTTATATTTAAAGCCGTTTACTTTTTTAAAATACAACTTTTTGTTACCCTTGCTGTGTGTTTTCACCAGCAAGTATTAACGTATAGCTGTCGTGAAAACACCAACAACGGCAGGTTTGGAAATTCGCTGCCCTATTCTATAAACTAGGATTGAGCTGAGGTTTATACTTTATAAGCTAGCTAGTACTGCCTTCTGAAGTATAAACCAGTTTATACTTTGGTTTTGTTTTTCTCGAGGGGATGCGCCGGTACGCCCACATACACGCCCGGTGTTGTAATCGGTTTTACCACAATAGCACCCATCCCGATCGTAACATTGCTGCAAATGTTAATACCTTGCCGCACAGCTGCATTCGTTCCGAAATAAACACACTCCCCGATGGTACAATTGCCGCTGATGTTAGCTGCCGGAGCTGTGGTAAAGTAATCGCCGATGATGCAATCGTGGCCAATGGTGGTGTGCAGATTTAGCTGCGCGTGCTTTCCAATTTTGATGGCACAGGTAAGGATCGTTCCGGCGGTTACAATGCTGCCCTCGCCCAACTCTACCCAATCAGAAAGTATGGCAGTAGGATGAATCACGGTAACGTACTGCGTGTTAGCCGGAAAATTCTCAACCGCTCTTTTCCGGATCTGTGGATTGCCAACAGCTACAACTACCGCGAAAAACGCAGGGTCAAAAGAGGAACGGGGGTAAATAGGCAGTCCCATTACGCTGGTGTCTTTGTAATCTTCGTCGCTCACCATAAAGCAGGCAATATCCTCGATCTTTAAACCGTAATGCTTAATCACATCCATCAGGCAGCAGAGTACTTCACGGCCAAAACCTCCGGTGCCGATAATACAGATTCTCTTGCCCTGGCTGAGTATACTTTCAATTTCTGATTTGGAAGGTGACATGCGAAAACGTTATGCAAAGTGTAAAAAAGCAACTTGCTTGCTGCAATTTCAAAGTATAAATCCGGTTTTCAAACTTAAAAATGCGCTTGAAAGTATAAATCTGCCTTAAAACAAAAAAGCTGCAAATTCCGGACTTTCGGATTTTGCAGCTTTGCTTTTGTAGAGAGTGAGGGATTCGAACCCCCGGACCTGTAACAGTCAACGGTTTTCAAGACCGCCGCATTCGACCACTCTGCCAACTCTCTGTACTCAATTACGATTACAAAAGTAGGGTGTGGCTATCAATTATCAAAACGGAAGTACAATTTTTTTATACTTCAGAGCCCTACTATTATCTAACATGTTGGCAATAAGGCAGAAAATTTACTTCTTTTTTCGGATCAGCAGTCTGCCATTCAGGTTTTCGAGGGTATAGCTGGCTTTTTTCCGGTTAACAGAAAGGTGCTGTACTTGGAAGTTGGCTTCAAAACCAGCACTTTCAAGCTGTATCATCAGTTGGTTTTGAGGCATCTCACGTGTTGGTTCTTTCAGGAGTTGGCGGTAAAATTGGTTTAACATATATGTTGCTTCATCATCGCCTAGTATAACCTGCAGCTGCTCCGTGGCAGGCAGGTAGGTTACAAAAAGCGAATCTGCGCCCAGTTTATACTTCATGGGGTTCGGGGCATTCGGGTTTTTGAAGTTACCATCGGCGGTAAAGTATACTTCCATCATATAATCGTAGCCGCTCACATTCCACACTTTTTGCGGCTCCTCTTTTACATTAAAGTACACCAGATTTTGGTTGGCTATGGGATAAAGCCCGTATGTTAGCCCCATTTCATCCATCACCAGGGCAGTGCGGTTGTAATCGTAGATGCGGTGCGGCTTCAGGGAATCTGCATGTTGGGCAAGAAGTGAGTCCAGATCAATTTTAAACCATGGTTTTATACTTTCGAAGCCATGCATGCGCTCCAGGTAATGCATAATAGAACTTACCTCCTGCTCTGCTTTAAAAGGCACTTTTTGATTGGCCTTCACTATACTTCCGTTTACCAGCACCTTGTTATTTTGCAGGATAGTTTGTAGCCGGTTTACCTGGCTCCGCTCCGATACCTGGAATGCATTGAAAGGTCCGTAGGCAGCAAATAAAGCCAGCAGGCTTAAAGTCACAGGTATAAATTTGATGTTCTTTTGAGCGCTCAGCAGAAAGTATAAAGCCGTGCAGAAAAGCCAGAACGCCAGTGCCATTACGATGTAACGCGCTTCGGTAATGCCATATTCGGAAACGCGGCGCCAGATGGCTAGTATTAAAAGTATGATGAGCGGAAAAAGTGCCCGGTAAAACCATTTGGAGAATGTCCGGATCCAGGTGTTTCCGGTTTGGTGGCGAATGGGATGAATTAATAAAAGCGATAAAATACCGGCCACCGAAAAGCAAAGCACCAGCACTGATACCCAGCCTTTAGGCCATGCCCACTGCACCACAATCTTGCCGAAGTACACATACAGAATAACCAGGTAAAGTGTAACCAGCGGCAACAACACAAACTGGGTAAAAACTTTCAGGCTTTTCGGGTATTGCGTATCCTGTTCGAGTTGCCGCACATCGGTTGGCACGCCGGCCAGAAAAAACCAGGTATTAAAAATGCCCACCAGCAGTAGCCATAATTGCCCGTACCGGTCCGAGTCTATGTCAACATCAAACAGATTATCAATTGCAAGTATGGCCAGTGCCAGACCTACAAACAACACAGCAGAGTAAAGTGCGGAGGTAAGTATGCGCAGGAAAAGGGCTTTGTTGAATTGCCAGAATGCGTTCTCTTCGCGGTGGTTAAAGAACATGGCATACGCCGCTGCCAGGTGCAAAGCAAGCGCTAACAGAAATAACCTGATCTGGTGTTTTTCCTGAAGTTCGGTGGGAAGAAGAATATAGTAGATGATCAGAAAAATCAACCCGGAAACCCACAGCATGACGCGCTTAGCGAACCTGAGTTTATACTTTGCAGCCAGCAACTCAAGGGTGAAGAATAGAATCAGGCCGATGGCGGAAACGATGATCAGTTTGTTCAGGTATTCATACTTGCTTAACTGCTCATACGGAATCTCTACCTTAACAATTGCAGCAACAGTGCCTGTTATAGCCGAAAGCAGCACCAGCGGGTAGCGCAGAAATGTGTGCCAGGCTCCTTCCAGAAACTCCTGCAGCGAAATGTTTTTAAACAGGCTCATACGTTCACTTTTTGTATGAAGATAGTAAAAGCTTATTACCTGTTGCGGGTTCTGTGTGTTAAGTTTTGAGCGTTTTTGCCTGGTCTTTTTCTACGGTGCGGCGGGTAAGGCGTTTGGTTACGGCATCGATGCTGACATTGATCTCGAAGCCAAGGATCAGGATCATCGAAATAAAATCCAGCCAGATCATCAAACCGATCAAAGCGCCCATCGAACCGTAAAATTTGTTGTAGCTATCGAACGCGCTGATGTAGAGCGAAAAGATCATCGACACTAAAAAGATAAGCACCGTAGCTACCACCGCGCCCGCCGAAATAAAAGGCCATTTGTCTTCTATGGCAGGCACAAAGTAATAGATAAGCGACGTGGCAAGCAGGAACAGCAGGATAATAGCCACATACTTCAACAGCACGATCAAAGTATAGGTATAACTTTCGGTGACTACTTCGTAAAAAACGAGCACATCCAGTATCCACTGTCCGAAAAAAATGGCCGCTACCGCAGTTAAAAGTATAAGCGAAAGCGCCGCTGTCAGTATAGTGGCAATCAGGCGCTTGCGTATGTAAGTGCGCTTGTAAAAGGTATGGTATTTTTTATCGAAGGCGTCCATCAGCGACATAATGCCATTGGTGGAAAGTATGAGCGCAAACAAAAAACCGAACGAGAGCAGGCCCCCGCGCGGTTTGTTTACAATATCCTCGATGGTCGTATAGGCCACCGTATACATTTCGGCGGGCATAAAATCGGCGAGAAAATTTAGGATGCTCTCACTCAGATCCAGCGACAGCACGCTCGGGATATAAGGTATGAGCGTGAAAAGGAATATAATGGTAGGAAAAGTAGCCAGCGTAAAGTTAAAGGCCATGTAAGAAGCCCGCTTGGTGATAGAATCCAGGCGCAGCTCCCCAAGCAGTACGTCCGCCACCTCGTATACCGAAGACCGGCCTTTGTTAAAACGCCAGCGCTTCAGGAACACGATCAGCTTCCGGTACGCCCGACGGCGCTTCAGATATTGCTGGTTTAGCTTCATTCGCTAAAGTATGAATCCAGTTTCTGGTGGATCAGTTCCGGCACGGCAGTTGGCCTTCCGGACTTCATATCTACAAATACCATGGTTGTTTCGCCTACGTTCAGCAGCGTGCCTTCCTCGTTGTATACTTCGTACTCAAATAATATACGGGAGCCGTGCGGTTTTTTCTTCAGGAGGAGCTTGATGGTCAGCAGGTCGTCGTATTTGGCCGGGCGAATGTATTTACACTTCAGCTCGAGTACCGGCATCATGGTACCGGTCGCTTCCATCTCTTTGTAACTGATACCCAGCTTCCTGAAAACCTCGGTACGGGCTACTTCATAATAAGCGCCGTAATTGCCGTAGTATACATAGCCCATCTGGTCGGTTTCGGCATAGCGAACCCGTAATTGTATTTCTGATTCAAACATAATCTTTATTTAATTAATGTATCAGGTAGCACGTATCAAGTAACACGACTTATTACTATAACTCAAAATCGTGATACATGTATCGCGATTCGTGATACGCTCAAGTTTACTTCATGATGTTACGTGCGGTCAGGGCATTGCGGTAACGGCGTGCGTTGGCCAGGTGCTCTGCTTCTGTAACGGCAAAACTGTGGTACCCCGAAAAATCTTCTTTCGCACAGAAGTAAATATACTTATGCGATTCCGGGTTCAATACCGCATCAATGCTGGATATATTGGGCACATTGATCGGGCCGGGCGGCAAACCTTTATACTTGTAAGTGTTGTAAGGTGAGTCGTGGCGCAGGTGCACATTCAATACCCGTCTGATCGTGAAATCACCCACACCAAACACTACGGTCGGGTCGGCTTGCAGCAGCATTCCTTTTTGTAAACGGTTTAAGTATACACCGGCTACGCGCGGTTTTTCGTCGTTCTTGATTGTTTCGGCCTGCACGATAGAAGCCAGCGTGGATACCTGTTTCTGCGTTAGTCCCAGTTTTTCGGCTTTAGCTTTTCGCTCTGCCGTCCAGAATTTATCGTACTCGGTTTTCATGCGCTGCATTAGTTCCGGGGCGGTAATGGTCCAGTATACTTCGTAGGTGTTCGGCACAAACATACTTACGATGGTGGTTGTATCGAAGCCAAGCGTTTCCAGGTATTGCGGGTCGTTTAGCAAGCTATCAATCTGGGCGGGTGTTGGCTCCAGGTCGGCGGCCAGTTTTTCGGCCAGTTGGCTGCGTAACCGGATGTTGGTAAACGTAAGCTTGAGCGGCGTTTGCTCGCCGAGGCGCAGCACGCCTATCAGTTGGCGGTTGTTCCAGCCATGTTTCAGTTCGTAGCGGCCCGGTTTTACCAGTTTGTTGTAATCCATCAGCTTGGCCATAAAGCGCAGCGACAGATGATCAACAATAGCACCGGATGCTTCAATAGAATCCATGGCCTGCTCATAAGTTGCGCCCGTCGGGATGTGTACAAAGACTTCCTTCTCCTTTGTATCCACGTTAGAAGTATACACGATCTGGTATGCGTAATACGAAAAGCTCACAAACAGTAGCAGGAACAAAACGATCAGGCCAGGCAGAATAACGCCTTTTTCTTTTCTTTTTCTTTTGGGTGTGGTTGATTCTTGGGTCATGGTAACTTAAAGGCGCGGTTTATAGTTTGGGTTCCGCCGCTTATACTTCAGGATTCAAAAATAATACATATCCCGCTCATCTTAACAATTTTAATGCGGCAGAAAGTTGGCGTGTCGAAAAGTGAAAGGTTAAGGGAGATAATTTATACTTTGGAATCTCTGATCGGAAGGCGACAAGGGCAGCTACATTTTGAAACGATACAGCTCCTAAACAAGTATGCGTTTAGTACTTTTGCTTTCATCGAAAAACATAACCCATGAGCAACGCAACTTTCATACAGATACATCCGGATAATCCGCAGGAAAAAAAGATACGCGAAGCAGCGGCCATACTTCGCAACGGCGGTGTGATCATCTACCCAACCGATACCATCTATGGCCTGGGTTGCGATATACATAATGTGCGCGCCGTGGAACGTGTTTGCCAGATAAAAGGCGTGAAACCGGACAAGGTAAATTTGTCTTTTATTTGCTCTGACCTGACCCACATTTCGGATTATGCCAAGCTGGATACGCCCACCTACAAAGTGATGAAAAAAGCGCTGCCGGGTCCGTTCACATTTATACTGGAGGCAAGTAGCCGGGTGCCGCGTTATGCAGGCAGCAAAAAGAAAACGGTCGGTATTCGTGTGCCTGATAACCAGATTGCTTTGGCACTCGTGCGTGAACTTGGCAACCCGATCATCTCCACCTCCATCCACGACGAAGACGAAGTACTGGAGTATAGCACAGACCCGGAACTGATTTACGAAAAGTATAGAAACCTGGTAGATGCCGTGATAGATGGCGGTTATGGAAACAACATAGCCTCTACGGTAGTGGATGCAGCCAACAACTTCGAAATACTACGCGAAGGTGCCGGCGATCTGGAACAATATCTTTAGAGTTCTGAGTTACGAATTCTGAATTCTGAATTCTGAGTTCTGAGTTAACTTTAACTTCCGGAAGTGTTAAGTTCGAATCTGTAGTAGCTCCGGTAGAATATCAAAAGCGCCAGCAGGAGTTCGGAAAGTATAATAATTGAAATACCACTTGGCAAAAGTATAGCTGAAGCAAAATAAACAAAGCAGGCCACCCACGTAAAGCGCTGCTGTTGCATGCCAGGCAAGTATAAAACCGAAGCCAGGAGGAGCAACTGTCCTATACCGGCACTGAACGTAAGCAGCATATCAGGCAACGAAAGTATACTTCCGGTATAAGAGATCATCCAGCAGAACTCAGGAAAAAGTATAAGTACAGACGTTAGCAGGTAAGAAAGAAAGCGGTTTGTTCTGGCTATTGGCAGGTTTCGGGTAAAGGCCAGCTGCTTTTCCGTAAACTCAAAGCTGAAGTATACCACCATACTATGTGTTATGGTAACGATCAGAAATAAAAGCCTGAAATATGCCAGCGAAAAATTACCTTCGTGCAGTATAAAAACCAGGTAGAAAATAAAAAACGAGAACACCTTCAGGGCCAGCCACGCCAGCTTCCGTTCATACAAAATGTAAAAAACGGGGTATACAACAGCCGGCTTTACAAACCCGATTCTGAAAGGAAGTTTTATAGTAAAGTTTATACTTGCTGTGTGGTAACTGTTCAGTTTTCGGTAGTATAAGTAGATGGCTGCTATAGTTATAAGTATCAGGTAAACTACAAGTATGGCAACACTGTTAAGCTGCCCTGTTCTAAGGCCAATACCTATCGTGAAACCAGCATAAATAAGCACCGGCAAATAAAGTATAAACTGGCAACCGAAAAGTAAAAGCAACTGCCGCTTTACACTAAATGCCTGTAAATTTATCAAAAAGCTATTCTCTTCTTTTTCGAGGTTACGGTGCACAAAGGCCAAACATTTATAGGCATAAAATAACCAGGCCGCCATGCCCAATGCCATTCCGATAACAGAACTCAGGATAAGTTGCATCAGCCCTGCATGGTAAATCACTACCTGCCCTGGATCTACGATTGCGAACATCACCAGGAAAATGAACATGAAAAAACCACCGTTCTCTTTGTAGAACTGAACCACCAGCAACCGGTAAAGCAGCGCAGCAATGCCTAGCATAAAATTGGCTGAACTTGAATGGTTTTATCGGCTACCAGGAGTGTAATTGGGTTGAGCTGTACAAAAGCCTGGTGCGAACTTATCAGGAAAGTTGTGCCACCATTGCTGTATTTTTCAATCAGAAAATTAAGGGTTTGCTGGGCCTGCTGGTCTAGTGTAATGAAAGGCTCATCGAGCAGAATCACGTTAGAATTTCCGGTAAATGCCAGCACCAGTGCCAGTTTTTTTGCCATCCCGCTGGAGTAGGTCCCTATCTTATCGGAGCTATACCTGCCAATGCCGAACACCCCGATAAGTTCATCTACCTGTTTCTGTTCGGCTTGCCGCGTTTTTTGGTAAAACCTGATCAGGTCGTTGCCCGTCAGGAAGCCCGGATAAACCGGTTCGGCCTCTGCATAATTTACAAGTTGCCTGTAGCGGATCGGGTGCTGTTTTATACTTACTTCATCAACGGTTATCTCTCCTTCAAAAGGAATAATGCCGGCAATAGATTTAAGCAGAGTAGTTTTACCAATTCCGTTCTCGCCTTTCAGCCAGTACAGCTTATACTCCAGTTTCAGGTCAGGTAGGGCAAGTACAAGGTTATTGTTATAGCTTTTCCTGTAGTTTGTTAACCGGATCATAAAGCATACTTAGCGTGGCAGATTTAAGCAAGAAAACATAGAACGAAAGCTATACTTTAAAATTGCAATCTCTTTCTAACTTCCCAACTTTTTAACTTTCTAACTCTTGCTGTGTTTCCAGCGGCGGTGGGTCCAGAGGTAATTGGCGGGCGCACGGCGAATGGCGGTTTCCAGTTTACGGGCAAAAATTTCGGTAACGGGGCAATCGGGATCGGTGCCATCTGTAATCTGCTCGAACATTAGCGTGTAATATCCTCTTTTGGTGCGTTTTATATCCAGGAACAGCACAGGGTATTTAAACTTTTTGGCAAGTTTTTCAGCGCCTTCGTAAAACGGGGTATCCTGGTGCAGAAAGGTGGTCCAGAACGTAATTTCGTGGCGCATCGGGGTTTGGTCCGAAAGCATGGCAACCACGCGCGGTACCTGACGGTTGGCAGCAAAATCACGCAAGGTTTCTTTCATTTTGATTAAGCGCGCGCCCAGGTTACTGCGTGTTGCCAGCATGTAGCGCTCAAAAAAAGCATTGTTCAGCGGTTTATAAACGCCTTCTGCCGGAAACGAAAACTGCACAGCGCCCGCCGACAAAATCCACTCCCAGTTACAGGAGTGCGAACCCATGGCAATAACCGGCGTGCCTTTCTGAACAAAATCATCCAGCAATTCCTGGTTCGCGAATACAATACGGCGTTCCATTTCTGTTTTGTTCATGGTGCGGAGTTTCAGTATTTCTACCACCACATCCATAAATTGCCTGTAAAAATCTTTCCGGATCTGCTTTAAGGCTGCTTCGCTTTTTTCGGGGAAGGCATTGCGCAGGTTTTGCTTTACTACTTTTTTCCGGTAGCCGATCACATAATAAACCAGCACATACAAAACATCCGAAAGCAAGTATAAAACCGACAGCGGCAAACGCGATAAGCCGCTAAGCAAGAGCCAGAGTGGGTAATAATGTAACGGAATACCAGATAAATTAGCCATACACAAAAGTTCGGCGTAAAGGTACAACCAATCAGAATTAAAAATTATGAATTATGAATTAGAAATTAGCCTCACTAGTATTGCAGACGCATCATCTGGTTAATAACGATGCTGAAAGTATAAATCAGCAACAAAGTAGGTTAAAGACTTTTCCGCGTTCATCCGTAATTCTTAATTTCTAATTCTTAATTCGCAAAAGTGATCCTCCTCACCGAACTACACTATAACCCGCCACAAACATACTTCCGGCACCTGCTGCAAGCGGATGGTATACTACTTGAAGCCCATGAAAATTATACGAAGCAAAGTTACCGCAACCGCTGCCACATTTTAACGGCGCAAGGCGTGCAGCCGCTTAGCATCCCTATACGGAAGGGCAACAGCCAGCAGAAAACCCGCATCACCGAGATCGAAATTGATTACAGCCACAACTGGCAGAAAATACACTGGCGCACCATACAGGCAGCGTACGGCCGGGCTCCGTATTTTGAATTTTACAGCGATTACCTGCAGGCTGTTTATGCGCAGCAGCCGAAATATTTATTTGACTTGAACATGGATTTGTTGCGGCTTTATCTTAAATTACTAAAACTGAACAAACCGCTCGCTTTAACCGAATTTTATACTTCGGATGCAGCGGCAGATGTGCTGGATCTCAGAAATAAGCTACATCCCAAGATCAATCCTGACAATTTGCACGTAAAAGCCTATACGCAGGTTTTTGGCAAACATTTTGTACCTGATCTGAGTATACTTGACTTGTTATTTACACAGGGGCCAGCATCCATCATGTACTTACAGTAATGCCATACACAGGCTGAACATTTGTACATTTCAGTTTGTTTCAGAAACGGGTATCAGTCGATCACCCGGTATAATAAGCCAGTATTAGATTTTCTTTAGAATTAAAAAGTATACATGGAAGCTAAATTCTCAAACCGAGTGAAAGAGGTTATCTCGCTCAGCCGTGAGGAAGCTATTCGGCTCGGACATGACTATATAGGCACGGAACACCTGGTGCTGGGCATGATTCGGGAAGGAGAAGGGACCGCCATTTCTTTGCTCAAAAAGCTGGGAGTTTCAGTAGATGAATTAAAGTACGCTTTAGAACAGGCTACCCGAAACACAGCTTCGCAAAGCAGTAACATTACAGGCAGTATTCCGCTTACAAAACAGACTGAGAAAGTGCTCAAGATCACGTACCTGGAGGCTAAAATCTTCAAGAGCGACATCATTGGTACCGAGCACCTCTTATTATCCATCCTCCGGGATGAAGACAATATTTCTTCTCAAATCTTAGCGAAATTTAACGTGAACTACGAAGCAATAAGAGACTCTTTGGATTATCATAGCAATAATCCTTTGGCATCGTCAGACACCGATGATACGGATGATTCTGACAAGTTATTTGGTTCCTCTTCCTCCAGATCTGGTAGCAGCGCTAGCAAAAAGGCTGGCGAAAAATCGCGTACTCCGGTGCTCGATAATTTTGGCCGCGACCTGACCAAACTGGCTGAAGACGACAAACTTGACCCGATTGTGGGCCGCGAAAAAGAAATTGAGCGCGTTGCCCAAGTGCTAAGCCGCCGCAAGAAAAACAACCCGATCCTGATAGGTGAACCGGGCGTTGGTAAAACTGCTATCGCTGAAGGCCTTGCCCTGCGCATTATCCAGAAAAAGGTAAGCCGCGTGCTGTTTAACAAGCGTGTAGTAACCCTTGATCTTGCCTCTTTAGTAGCCGGTACAAAATACCGTGGCCAGTTTGAAGAGCGTATGAAAGCAGTGATGAATGAGCTGGAAAAATCTCCGGATGTGATCCTATTTATTGATGAGCTGCACACGATTGTAGGCGCTGGTGGTGCTTCCGGTTCTTTGGATGCATCCAACATGTTCAAGCCTGCCCTTGCCCGTGGCGAAATCCAATGCATCGGGGCTACTACGCTGGATGAGTATCGCCAGTACATCGAAAAAGATGGTGCACTTGCCCGTCGTTTCCAGATTGTGATGGTAGACCCTACCACACCGGAAGAAACCATGGAGATCCTGCACAACATCAAAGACAAGTACCAGGACCACCACCACGTAAACTACACCGATAAGGCAATTGAGGCTTGTGTGAAGTTAAGCGACCGCTACATGAGCGACCGTTTCTTACCAGACAAAGCCATCGATATTTTAGATGAAGCTGGTGCGCGCGTACATATCAACAACATCATCGTTCCGGAAGATATCCTGAAGCTGGAAGAGCAGATCGAGAACATCAAAGGCGAGAAAAACCATGTGGTAAAAAGCCAGAAGTATGAAGAGGCTGCCCAACTACGTGACAAGGAGAAAAAACTGATAGACCAGCTCGAAACGGCGAAGAAAAGCTGGGAAGAAGAGACCAAGAAAAAACGCTATACGGTAAAAGAGGAAAATGTGGCAGAAGTTATTGCCATGATGACAGGTATACCAGTAAAACGTATCGCGCAGAAAGAAGGCGTTAAACTGCTGAACATGGGCGAAGAGCTGAAAGGCAAAGTAATTGGCCAGGACAAAGCAATTGGTCAGTTGGTAAAAGCTATTCAGCGTACGCGTGTTGGCCTGAAAGACCCTAAAAAACCAATTGGTTCGTTTGTATTCTTAGGTCCTACGGGTGTTGGTAAAACAGAGCTTGCCAAAGTACTGGCTACTTATCTGTTCGATAAAGAAGATTCGCTGGTAAGAATAGATATGAGTGAGTACATGGAGAAATTCAGTGTGTCTCGCTTGGTGGGAGCGCCTCCGGGTTATGTTGGGTACGAAGAAGGTGGCCAGCTGACTGAGAAGATTCGCCGTAAGCCATACTCTGTTGTATTACTGGATGAGATCGAGAAGGCGCACCCGGATGTATACAACCTGTTACTGCAAGTGCTGGATGATGGTATCTTAACTGACGGACTTGGCCGCAAGGTTGACTTCCGGAATACGATCATCATCATGACCTCTAACATCGGTGCCCGCGACCTGCAGGATTTTGGAGCCGGCATCGGTTTCATGTCTAAATCGAAGCAGGACAATGTGGACGACATCATGAAGAGCACTATTGCCAGCGCGTTGAAGAAAACGTTCTCTCCGGAGTTCCTGAACCGTCTGGATGATGTGATCGTGTTTAACTCGCTTGGCCGTGAAGATATGCACAAAATCATCGAACTGTCGCTTAATAAACTGTTCAAGCGCATCGAAACGCTTGGTTACAAAATTGAGCTGACCGATAAAGCGAAAGACTTTGTAGCAGAAAAAGGATATGATCCAAAGTATGGCGCACGACCTCTCAACAGAGCGATCCAGAAGTATGTGGAAGATCCGATTGCAGAAGAAATTCTGAAGGCAGAAGTGAACCAGGGAGATGTTATCCAGGTAGATTTTAAAGAAGGCGAAGAAAAGCTGACCTTTGTATCAAAGAAAAATACCGGTAAAAAATCCAAGGAAGTTTCTGACGATATCGAAGAATCGGAGTCTACAAAAACTAAGGATACAGATAAATCGAAAGACTAAGTAAATTTTAAAGTATAAAGAAAGGCTACCCGATTACGGGTAGCCTTTCTTTTTTTGTTTAAAT
Organism: Pontibacter arcticus; assembly: GCF_003284895.1. Lineage (GTDB taxonomy): Bacteria > Bacteroidota > Bacteroidia > Cytophagales > Hymenobacteraceae > Pontibacter > Pontibacter arcticus. The sequence continues at coordinate 295,362 of NZ_QMDV01000003.1, read as the reverse complement.
CAACCGCTTTCAAATCCGATCAGAAAATCAAAGTATAACTTCTATTCAAAAAAACAGCTAACTATACTTTAAATCGGAGCAGAGTTTATAAATTTGGGATTGAATTGTTTATAGCAACTGAAGTATAAAAATACACACTATACATGGCAGGAGAAATCAGACAGAGCCAGAAAGAAATACTGGAGCGCAAAAATGCAGAAGCCTTACTGGGCGGCGGCGAAGACCGTATTGCAGCCCAACATAAAAAAGGGAAACTGACCGCACGCGAACGCATTCATTTGCTGATGGACGAAAACTCATTTGAGGAAATCGGCAAGTTCGTGATGCATCGCTCAAAAGACTTTGGTCTGGACAAACAGTATTTCCTGGGCGATGGCGTAGTAACCGGTTACGGCACCATCAATGGCCGGATGGTTTATGTTTTCTCTCAGGATTTCACGGTTTTGGGTGGCTCACTTTCCGAGACTCATGCCGAGAAGATCGTAAAGATCATGGAGCTTGCCATGAAAAACGGTGCACCGGTTATCGGCCTGAATGATTCAGGTGGAGCCCGTATTCAGGAAGGCGTGGTATCGTTGGGCGGTTACGCTGATATTTTCTACCGTAATACACTGGCTTCCGGCGTAATCCCACAGATTTCCGCTATCATGGGGCCATGCGCGGGTGGTGCAGTTTACTCTCCGGCTATTACAGACTTTATCATGATGGTGGAAGATACCTCGTATATGTTTGTGACCGGCCCGAACGTAGTAAAAACTGTAACACACGAAAACGTAACCTCTGAAGAACTGGGCGGTGCCAGCACACACAGCACTAAAAGCGGCGTTACCCACTTCTCTTGCGCCAACGAGGTAGAGTGTATCACTTACATTAAAAAACTGCTTAGCTACATTCCGCAGAACTGCGAAGAGCTTCCGGTTTCGCTTCCTTATGAATCATCAGGCGATGAAACACGGCCTGTACTGGATACCATCATCCCTGAGAACCCTAACCAGCCATACGATATCCGCGAGGTTATTGAGGGCATCATTGATACCGATACTTTCTTTGAAGTACACAAGAATTTTGGAGATAACATTGTAGTAGGTTTTGCCCGTTTAGGAGGCCGCAGCATTGGTATAGTTGGCAACCAGCCTGCTGTATTGGCCGGCGTACTGGATATCAATGCCAGTACAAAAGCAGCCCGTTTTGTGCGTTTCTGCGATTGCTTTAATATTCCGTTGCTGGTGCTGGAAGATGTTCCGGGCTTCCTGCCGGGCACTGACCAGGAATGGCGCGGTATTATCACTAACGGCGCTAAACTGCTGTATGCCTTCTGCGAGGCGACTGTTCCGCGCATTACGGTTATTACGCGTAAAGCCTATGGTGGCGCCTACGATGTAATGAACTCCAAGCACATTGGTGCCGACATGAACTATGCCTGGCCAACTGCCGAGATTGCCGTAATGGGTGCGCAGGGTGCAGCCGAAATTATCTTTAAGCGTGAAATTGCTGAAGCCGAAGACCCTGCTGCGAAACTGGCCGAAAAAGTACAGGAATACAAAGAGAAATTTGCAACGCCTTACCGCGCAGCGCACCGTGGTTTTATAGACGAAGTAATTACGCCTTCCGAAACCAGAGCCAAGCTGATAAAAGCCTTTAAGATGCTGGAAAACAAAGCTGTTACACTGCCTCGCAAAAAGCACGGTAATATTCCGCTGTAATTTAATTAGAAATTAAAAATTAGAAATTAGAAAAGGAGCGTATAAATAGGCTTTCCAGATTTGGTTTATATAATTTTTAATTTCTAAATTTTAATTTCTAATTACTCCAAGCATGAGACAAGAATCTTTTGATTTTCTAAATAAATACCTCAACAATTCCTCTCCTACCGGCTTTGAGGCGGAAGGTCAGAAACTGTGGCTGGAATACATTAAACCTTACATCGACGAGTATTTTGTAGATACGTATGGCACCGTAGTCGGCGTCATTAACCCGGAAGCAAAGTATAAAGTAGTGATTGAGGGGCACGCAGATGAGATTTCGTGGTTTGTAAATTACATTACGCCGGAAGGTTACATTTATTTAAAGCGAAACGGTGGTTCTGATGCGCTCATCGCGCCCTCAAAACGTGTTAACATTTATACTTCAAAAGGAATTGTAAAAGCTGTTTTTGGGTGGCCGGCCATACACGTACGCAAAGTAGAGCAGGATAAAGCGCCAACCATCGAAACCGTTTTCCTGGATTGCGGTGCGAAAAACCGCGAAGAAGTGGAAGAAATGGGCATTCACGTAGGTTGCGTGGCTACTTTCGAAGATGAATTTACCGTTATGAACGACCGCTATTATGTTGGGCGTGCATTAGATAACCGCATTGGTGGTTTTATGATTGCGGAAGTGGCGCGTTTACTACAGGAGCGTAAACATAAACTGCCCTTTGGTTTATACATTGTAAACTCGGTGCAGGAAGAAATTGGCCTGCGTGGCGCTGAAATGATTGCACACCGCATTAACCCGGATGTAGCCATTATCACCGACGTTACCCACGATACGCAGTCGCCGATGTATGATAAGAAAACAAGCGGCGATATCCATTGTGGCAAAGGCCCTGTTATTGCTTATGGCCCTGCGGTTCAGAACAACGTCCGCGATCTGATCATCAATACCGCCAAAGAAAAAGAAATACCGTTCCAGCGTGCGGCAGTTTCGCGTGCAACCGGCACCGATACCGATGCATTTGCTTACTCCGGTTCCGGTGTAGCCTCTGCCCTGATTTCGCTTCCGCTAAAGTACATGCACACTACCGTAGAAACCGTGCACAAAGACGACGTGGAAAATGTGATCAAGCTGATCTACGAAACCATCCTGAAGATTGAAGATAACCAGGATTTCCGTTACCTGAAGTAAGGTTTATACTTTTGAATACAAAACCTCACAGCGTTTTTTTAACCTGTGAGGTTTTGTGTTTTAAATGAAGTATGTATAAGATATTATCACGTACTGATAGCCTAACCCGCCGTTGTTGGTGTTTTCACCGACAACTATACTTTACCCTGTAGTGCTTGCTGGTGAAAACACGCAGCAAGGGCAGCCCAAATACTTATATTTTAAAATGCTAAACAGCTTCAAAATATAAGTAAGCTATTATGAAGTATAAGTAGCTTTTATTCAGAACCAATGCAGTATGTCTAACCTTCCGAAAGTGGATTTTACCGACCAGATGGGCCACCAGCTTACGTTGCCATACTTGCCGCAGCGTATTATTTCGCTGGTGCCTTCCCAAACCGAATTACTTTTTGAACTGGGTTTAGGCGACCGCATTGTGGGCGTTACCAAATTCTGCATCCACCCGAAAAAACAGACCAAACAAAAAGTAAAAATTGGCGGTACCAAGAATTTCCATTTCGATAAAATTGAGCAGCTACAGCCCGACCTGATCATCGGCAACAAGGAAGAAAATTACAAAGAAGGCATAGAAGCGTTGCAGGCAAAGTATAAAGTATGGATGAGCGATATTTATACTTTGAAAGATGCCTACGAAATGATGGAACAGGTTGGCCGGTTAACCGGTACGAGCCCCAAAGCGCAGCAACTAATCCAAAGTATAAAATCGGGTTTCGACACACTCCAAACTGCAAACCCTCCTATCCGGGCTGCATACTTTATCTGGCGAGATCCTTATATGGCCGTTGGCAGCCACAACATAATCGACCATTTGCTGGCACGTTGTGGTTTTACAAACGCTTTCTCAGACTTACAGCGCTACCCTGAAATTAGCCCGGAGCAACTTGCTGCTGCAAATCCGAAGCTTATACTTTTATCTTCGGAGCCTTACCCATTTAAGGAAAAACATATCGCCGAGTTTCAAGAGATTTGTCCGGATGCGCTGATAAAAATTGTGGACGGCGAAATGTTTAGCTGGTACGGTAGCCGGTTACAGTATGCGCCGGCTTATCTGAATGATTTGCTAACAGAAATAAAAGCGGAGTTGAAAGTATAAAGCCTAACATTTATACTTTAGAGGAATGAGAAACCGGCTTGAAGTATAAAATAATTGGTTCGGTTTTCTAAAGAATACTAAACAATCCTTAAAAATTCCCAAATCACTATATAGTATTTCCCATATTGGGATGATTTGATACCTGGCACACATACAAAACCGCTTTAAATGTATTTTAAAGCGGTTTTTGATTTTCTGGCACGTGGTTGGGAATAAGGTTTAGCACACAGACACAAACCAAGACCTAAAACTAAACCACGATATGAACCAGATCCTTACTTTCGTAGCTGCCCTTGCCCTGATCTTATCTGTAAACACTGCTTCTGCTGGAAGCAACACTAACAAAGCCGTAGCGCTTTTAAACAAGCAGGTAGACCGCGCCCTGATCAGCGAACTGAAGTTAAACGAGATGGAATACATCAAGTTAAAGGATCTGAACAAAAGCTACCAGCAGGAAGTAGCCGCCCTAAAGGCAACTTGTGCCGGCAACGCGGAACTGACCGAGTCAAAGCTGGAAGAAGTAAACACCCGTTTCCAGGCAGAACTTACCAAAGTGCTTTCTACTACCCAGATCAACAGCCTTAACCAGTACGGCACCATCGCCCTGAGCAAATAACACCAACACACCCCTATACAAACAGGCCGCTTCCCCATTAAGGAAAGCGGCCTGTTTTGGTTTTATACTTGCCGCTGAATTCTAAGCATCAAATATTAAATCGAAACCAGCTTTTTCAAGGTCTTTCCAGAACGATGGATAAGATTTTCGCACAACTTCAGGCTCCTGTATCGTGACGGGCTGCAGCAAGGCGAGCGGCGCAAAAGCCATTGCCATCCGGTGGTCCTGGTACGTTCTGAAAGTTAACTCTTTGCTGGTTAGAATGCCTGGTTCCATCCTGAAAACGCCCGGTGTAATTTCTTCGAGGGAGGTATTCATACTTAACACTTCGATCTGGAGGGCCTGAATGCGATCGGTTTCTTTGATGCGCAGACTTTCCAGGCCTGTCATTTCGAGGGTTACGCCCAGGCCCGCACAAAGCGCTACAATAGTTTGAGCAAGATCAGGACAATCCGAAAAATCGAAGGCTACTTTTTTTTCCTGATGCTCTTTTATGAGACGGATTCCGTTGGGTACAAACTCCGTATAAACACCAAGCCGGCTCATGATTTCTACAATAGCGTTATCTCCCTGCAACGAGCCTTCTTTCAGGCCGAGCAAGGTAATATCAGCTTCGCGTGCCAGTGCCACCATGCTATACCAATAACTCGCCGCCGACCAATCCGATTCAACAGAAAAAACTACCGGTTTATACTTTTGCGCAGGTACCCGGATGATATTCTCTGTAAAATCTGCAGTTACGCCGAATTGTTGCATCAGTGCCAAGGTCATTTCAATGTAGGGCCGTGAGCTTATTTTTCCATCCAGTTCCAGTTCCAGGCCGGTAGGCAGCAAAGGCCCGATCATTAATAAAGCGGAAATATACTGGCTGCTGATGTCGCTGCGTACTTTCAGTTTGCCGTTGCCGTTGCTTGTAAAACCGTTTAGTTTAAGTGGCGGATAACCATCTTCTTTCAGGTAATCTATACTTGCGCCCAACTCACGGAGCGCTTCTACCAACACTTTAATGGGCCGCTGGCACATGCGCTCGGTGCCGGTCAAAGTTTTTTTCTGGCCGGTAATGGCGTAATAAGCCGTCAGGAAACGCATCACGGTACCTGCATCTTCGGCATCTATAGTCTCGTCAGCACTTTTGAGGAGTTTTTGTAGCAGTTGTGTATCGTTTGCCTCCGATAAGTTATGAATCTCCGCTTCCTCACCCGAAAGTGCAGCTATGATAAGGGCCCGGTTCGCTTCGCTTTTGGAGGCTGGCAACTGTATACTTCCTTTCAGGATGCCGGTAGGGTGTGTAATCGTAACATTTTTGCTCATAGTAAATTATAGTATCGGAGCGAAGCTTCTATTTCTGGTAAGGTAACGGGCTGGTCATAAACGGCTTTGCCAATGCCCTGCAACAACGTACAGTTAATGGTGGCGTTCGTATTTTTTTTATCCTGAAGGGCGAGTTGCACGATGGGTTTCAGGTCATCAAAAGCAAGATTCACCTTATCATACACCGAAAAAATAAACACCTCAATTTTAGACAGCTCCTCTTCGGTCAGCAATCCTTTTTCTTTTGAAAGCCAGCCTTCGCACAGCATCCCAACGGCTACTGCTTCGCCGTGCAACACTTCGCTGCCGGGTTTAGCTAACAGGTAGCTTTCTACGGCGTGACCTACGGTATGCCCGAAATTCAGCACTTTGCGGTAGCCGCCTTCGAGTGGGTCAGCGCTTACCACTTCAGATTTTATGGTAACCGATTGCCGGATCAACTGTTCCCAGTTTTCTGTAAATAACCCGACAAAACGCTGTTGTTCAAAGGTGGCTGCATCCGCAATCAGCCAGTGTTTTATAATTTCAGCGTAACCGGATTTTAGCTCGCGCTGCGGTAATGTCTTCAGAAAATCAGGGTTAATAAAAACGGCTTGGGGCTCTTTGTAAACGCCAAGGTGGTTTTTCAACCCATGAAAATCTATACCCGTTTTGCCGCCTACACTGGCATCTACCTGCGCTAAAAGTGTAGTGGGTACCTGCACAAAGTATAAACCGCGCTTAAAAACGGCTGCACAAAAACCTCCCATATCGCCAATTACGCCGCCGCCCAGGTTTACCAGCACCGACCAGCGGTCAAGGTTCAGGTCTGTCATCTGCTGCCAGATAGTTTCGCAGGTTGCCAGGGTTTTATGTGCTTCGCCGCTTTTTATCTGGATGAGATGATGCGCCGGCAAGTAGGGTTTTAACTGCGGATAACAGTGCAGCAGCGTATTTTCATCTAGAAGTATGGCTATTTTGCTGAACGCACGATTCTTTAAAAAATCAGCCAGCTGGGGCAGAATATTGGTTCCGATGTATAGTGGGTTCATGTGCTGCGTTTTGTATCGATCCTGTTTAGGGGCAAGCCAATATATACTGAGCTGTAAAAAGTATGAGTTGCTTTGCCGGCAGTAAACAAAGATACACTTTGGGAGGCCGTGCAACAAAAGAAACCTTGTAGTAAGGCCAAAGTATACTTTACTTCCGAAAAGCAGATAAATTAAAGACTAACGCTTACTTTGCAGCCAATACCAACCACCAGCAAAGTATAAACAACTATTCATACTCCATGGAAAACTGGCACACGCAGTCCGCAGAAGCGACCAAAGAAAGTTTAGGTTCCGGTAACAACGGACTCAGCAGTTCGGAGGCACAAAAAAGACTGGCTATTTACGGCCACAACGAGTTACTGGACCGCGGCGGCAAAAACCCTTTGCGCATGCTGTGGGAGCAGTTCACGCAAACCATGGTGCTAATCCTGATTGCAGCGGCTGTTATCTCTGCTTTTTTGGGTAAAGACCTGGAAACGATCGCTATTATGGCTATTGTGGTGCTGTTTGGTGTGCTGGGTTTTGTGCAGGAATACCGCGCAGAAAAAGCGATGGCTGCCCTTAAACGAATGGTGGTGCCTACCGTCAGGGCCAGGCGCAATGGCAGTGTGCAGGAAGTATCGGCCCGCGATTTAGTGCCGGGAGATATCGTGTTACTGGAGGCTGGCAATGTGGTACCGGCGGATATGCGTGTACTCGAAAGCGCCAACCTGCGGGTACAGGAAGCCGCCCTTACCGGAGAATCAGAAGCCATTGAAAAGCAAACCGCTGCCCTATCCAAACCCGACATGCCCATCGGCGACCGCACCAATATGGTATACTTAGGTACCAATGTGGCACATGGCCGTGGCGTGGCGCTGGTAGTGGGCACAGGTATGCAAACCGAACTTGGCAAAATCGCGGACCTGCTGCAGGAAGTGGAGACCAAACAAACGCCGCTGCAACAAAAGCTCGACCAACTCGGAAAACTCCTAGCTATACTTGGTTTTGTGGCAGCTGCCATGATGTTGATCCTGGGTGTTCTGACAGGCGAACCTTTGGAAGACATGTTCCTGACGGCAGTGAGTCTGGCGGTGGCGGTTGTGCCGGAGGGGCTTCCGGCGGTTGTTACCATTACACTGGCCATTGGTGCCCAACGCATGCTCACGCGCCATGCCCTGATGCGCAAACTTCCTGCCGTTGAAACATTGGGTTCTGTTACCATCATTTGCTCCGATAAAACCGGCACGCTCACAGAAAACCGGATGACCGTTACAACCGTCAACCTGCAGGATGAAGTGATCGAATTTACACCTGGGGAAAGTATAAATGCCCCTCAGAAAGCGAATCTAGCACTTGCCATTGGCATGTTGTGCAACGATAGCCTGCTCTCTACAAACAGCGACGGCGAGCCGGATATAATCGGGGACCCTACCGAAGGCGCACTTTTGATAGCTGCGAACCGGGCTGGCATGCAAAAAGAAAAACTGGAAGAACTGTTGCCACGCGTGCACGAACAACCCTTCGACTCTACCCGCAAGCGCATGACCACAGTGCACAAAGTAACTGCTGCTTTTCCGTCTGATGCGCTACAGTTTACCCCTCAAGCCTCATACTTTGCCTGCACCAAAGGCGCTGTTGATAGCCTCCTGAAAATAGCTGACAAAGTATGGATAAACGGGCAAACTGAACCTTTGTCTGAGGAGTGGCACGAGCAGCTGCTGCAAACAAATAATCAGCTTGCCCAGAAAGGTATGCGTGTATTGGGCCTTGCTTTCCGGGAGTTGCAGGAGCCTGCCAACCATGGTAATAGTATAGAAGATAAACTCACGTTTGCAGGCATGGTAGGTATTATTGATCCGCCGCGCGCTGCTGTTAAATCTGCTGTTGCTACCTGCCGTACAGCGGGCATCCGTCCGATCATGATTACCGGCGATCATCCGCTGACCGCGGCTGCCATTGCCCACGAACTCCGCATCACCGAAAACCCCGAAGCACTCACAGGCGAAATGCTCAACAACTTATCAGAAGCCGAACTGGAAGAAGTTGTTTCGCGTGTTTCGATCTACGCCCGCGTATCGCCGGAAGATAAGTTGCGGATTGTGGAAATGCTCCAGAAAAAGGGAGATATTGTAGCTATGACGGGTGATGGCGTAAACGATTCTCCTGCGCTCAAAACAGCAAATATTGGTGTAGCCATGGGCATTACCGGAACCGATGTAGCCAAAGAAGCATCCGATATGGTATTGCTGGATGATAACTTTGCCACCATCGTAGCTGCCGTGGAAGAAGGCCGCGTGATTTATGATAACCTTATAAGGTTCGTGAAATTTTCGTTGGGAGGAAATTTGGGTAAAGTGCTGGTGATGCTTTGTACGCCACTGCTCGGGATGCCTATTGCCTTAACGCCCCTGCAATTGCTCTGGCTAAACCTGCTAACGGATGGCTTGATGGGATTAGGCCTGGGCACCGAACCACCTGAGGCAGATACCATGAACCGAGCGCCACGCTCCCCGGACAGCGCGTTGCTCTCCAAAAAAGACATTGCCTATATTTCCTGGTCTGGTGTGTTGATTGCCATTATTACGCTGGGGATGGGCATTTTATACTTTGACCCAACTAACCCGGAAGATTTGCGCTGGCAAACGATGATCTTTGCAACCTTAGGTTTTGCGCAGATCGGAAATGCCTTTGGCCTGAGAGCGTATGGGTACACACCTTTCTCGTTCCGCTCAAACCCGTTGTTTATACTGATGGCTGTACTTACATTTGGGTTGCAGTTAGCGGCCATTTATGCGCCGTTCCTGGATAAATTTTTCGGGTTACCAGCACTTACGTTGTCGGAGCTTGCCTTATCGATGGGGGCGGGTGTGGTAACCATGTTAGCGGTGATGCTCGAAACACGTTTCTACAAGAAAAAGAAAGCAACTAACCATAACTAAAGTATAAATGAAAAAGAGAAGCCTTAATTAGCTTCTCTTTTTCATTTATACTTCTTTCTTCATCACTTCGGTTTGTATCCGGATAGATTCCACGTGGATCAGTTTATAAAGTTCTTCTACAAAAGCTGCTTTTATACCTGCATCCTGTGCCCAATCGGCCCGTGTTTTAAAGATCTCTTTCCATCGCTCCAGTTGTAATACCTGCACGTTGTTTTGCTTTTTGTATACCCCTATCTGCTCTACCAGCGCCATGCGTTTTGCAAGTGCGGCAATCAGGTCGTGGTCAGCGCTATCTATTTGCAACCGCAGCTTTTCGGCTAAGTTTACGAGCTCGGCATCATCATAATTTGTTTTGCGCACCTGCAGTTTACCAAGTATACTTCCGAATGTATCTGGTGTAATCTGTTGGGCGGCATCGCTCAGTGCCAGGTCTGGTGTCGGGTGTGTTTCGATCATCACGCCATCAAAACCAAGGTCAAGCGCCTTCTGCGACACCGGAAAAATCAATTCCCTGGAACCTGTAATATGGCTGGGATCAACAATAATGGGCAAACCCGGGTACAGTGCTTTTAACTCGATGGGTATTTGCCAGACAGGCGTATTTCTGTATTTTGATTTCTGATAAGAAGAAAAACCACGGTGGATGGCAGCCAGGTCTTTAATGCCAGCCTGGTAAATACGCTCTATGGCCCCGATCCAGAGTGCCAGGTCCGGGTTTACCGGATTTTTTATCATCACGGGCACCTGCACGCCCTGCATCGCATCAGCTATTTCCTGCACAGCAAACGGATTTACGGTGGTGCGTGCCCCTATCCAGAGTACATCAATGCCATACTTTAGCGCTTCTTCTACGTGCCTGCCTGTGGCTACTTCGGTGGTTACGGGTATGCCGGTTTCATCTTTTACACGGCGCAGCCAGCCTAACCCCACAGTACCAACTCCCTCAAAACTGTTTGGCCGCGAACGGGGTTTCCAGATGCCTGCCCGGAACAAATGGATGTTGTGTTTTTTCAGCGCAACTGCCGTTTGCATAACCTGTTCTTCTGTTTCGGCGCTGCATGGCCCCGCAATTAGCAGTGGTTTGCCCTGAGTTGCCTGTAACTTTGTAAAATAGGTATCCTGATCTGTAAACTTCATCTGAAATAATCTTTTGCCAACTATACTTTAAGCTGCAAATAGCAGGCTTTATTAATTTATGTTAAGGTATGGACAAATAACAATACTGCTTTGGTGGTTGTTAACTTAGCCTGATACATTATCTTTGCCAGCTCAAAGTTACACGTACATGGAGCCCAGAACAAACGTTTCTTTCGACGACACTGCCGTCGCTTTTTCATCTAAATCAAACGCTGAATTATACAAGATGTATTGGCTGTTTAAGTCCATGAACAGCAACACTTTCGTAAAAATTGGCGGAGGCTTGCTTAATACAGCTATAAACCTGCATTTGCCGGTAAAGTTTATTGTAAAGCCAACCATCTTCAGCCACTTTTGCGGTGGCGAAACCATCACAGAATCCGAGCGCGCCATACAGGAGTTAGGCAAGTATAACATCGGAACCATCCTTGATTATTCGGTGGAAGGCGAAGGCAGCGAAGCAAGTTATAACGCTACCCGCGACGAATTGCTGCGCACTGTAGAAAAAGCCCGTGGCAATAAAAATATTCCGTTTTCGGTATTTAAAGTAACCGGACTGGTTGATATTAAGCTCCTAGAGAAAGTACAGGACCGCAAAGAACTGAGCGCCGACGAGCGGGCAGCTTTTGAGCGTGGCCGCGACCGTGTGAACGCGATCTGCAAACGTTGCTACGAAGCCAATGTGCGCGTTTTTGTGGATGCTGAAGAAAGCTGGATCCAGGAAACGATCGATAACCTGACCTACGAAATGATGGAACTCTATAATAAGGAGAAAGCCATTGTTTACAATACCTACCAACTGTACCGCCACGACCGGCTGGATGCCATTAAACGCGATTATGATAATGCTGTAAAGGGTGGTTACTACCTGGGTGGCAAACTGGTGCGTGGTGCTTACATGGAAAAAGAGCGCAAGCGTGCTTCCGAGCAAGGCTACCAGGATCCGATCAACTTATCTAAAAAAGCTTCGGATGAATTGTTTGATAATGCCGTTCGCTATTGCGTGGAACATATAGACCGTATTGCCATTTGCGCCGGTACGCACAACGAAAACAGCTGCTACCACCTGATGGAGCTGATGAAGCAACACAATATTGCGCCCGGCGATGAGCGTGTATACTTTGCACAGCTCTTTGGCATGAGCGATAACTTATCATATAACCTGGCAAATGCGGGCTATAATGCCGCCAAGTATGTGCCATACGGCCCGGTAGAAGCCGTAATGCCCTACCTGCTGCGCCGTGCCAACGAAAACACGGCCATCGCCGGACAAAGCAGCCGCGAGCTTACCCTGATCCAAAGAGAAGTGGAAAGACGCAAAGCAGCCAGAAAATAATTTATACTTTGCAGTTGCCATATTTTAAACCTGGCAACTGCAAAGTATAAACATGGTTTATGCAAAAAGTAAGAGGGCCCCGGTGTTATACCGGGGCCCTCTCATGTGTTTTTAGAACTATAAGTTAAATCCTGTAGTTCTGAAGCGACAATTACTGTACAGTTACAGTAGAATCTGTAGTAGTAGTTGTAGTTGCAGAATCAACCATAGTTTCGTCCATTGGAGTTTCTTCTACAGTAGTTTCAGTTTCAGTTGTAGTAGCTTCAGTTTCAGTAGCAGCTGGCTCAGAGTTGCAAGCAGAGAAAGTAACAAGAGCGAAAGCAACTAGAGCGAATTTAGAAAGATTTTTCATTTTTGTGTTTGTGATTAAGTTTCTGATTTTGGTGGTTTATACCCGAACCGGAAAAAGGTAACCCGCCTTTTTAAAAATTTAAAAAATATTTTTTCGTTGGGTTACAAAATGCAGTAAATCGTATTAAAAAGCAGAGTGGAATGAAGAAGAGTTTGTACGAGACAGATGAGGAGATCATAGCCGGAATCCGGAATGGTGAGGAGCATGCGCTTTCTTTTCTGTACAAGCTCCATTTTCCGATGATCTCGTTCTTTATTTTAAACAACAGCGGAAGCCACGATGAAGCCAAAGATGTGTACCAGGAAGGCATCATCGTTTTTTATGAAAAGATAAAAGACAACAGCCTCGAACTTAGCTGCCAGATAAAGACATATTTATACTCGGTGTGCAGAAGGCTGTGGCTGAAAAAGCTTGCTGAAAAAGGACGATACGCCAGCCGGATAGAAGATTCAGAAGATTTTTTGCCGGTACTGGAAGATACAGAAGCGCACGACGAACAGGAAAACCAGTTTGATGCCATGGCCTCGGCGATGGAAGAAATAGGAGAACCCTGCCGCACCTTGCTCGAAGACTTCTACATCCGCTTACAGAACATGCAGGACATTACCGAAAAGTTTGGCTACACCAATACCGATACAGCCAAAAACCAGAAGTATAAATGCCTGCAACGCCTGAAAAAGATTTTTTTTACTGCCTATAAGCCCATTGCCTAGGTACTGCTATTTATAATCTTAGACTTAAAGTAAAGTCGGGAGAAACCAGAAATGTTAGAATATCGCGCTTACGAGCAAATAGAACGCTACCTAAATAACAATATGCCTTCAGAGGAACGTGCTTCTTTTGAGGCGTTGCTGCGTACCGACCTCCGGCTTGCCGGCCAGGTGCAGGAGCACAAGCAACTGCTGCAGGCCATGCAGCAATATGGCAAACGAAGCGCACTTAAAGCACAGCTGGATACGATCCACACAAGTATGGATGTGGCAACTGTGCGCGAATCTGCCAGTGTTATTCCGATGTGGAAAACCTACCTGAAGCGCCATACCCGCACCATGGCTGTAGCTGCCAGTGTTTCCATGCTATCGGTTTTCGGTACACTCTGGACGGTACAGCAATTAAAGAAACCTGTACAGCAGCAAACTGCCCGTTATATTGAGTTAAGAAGAGAAGTTGAGCTACTTAAAAAAGCGCAGACTGCTTTACTGAACGATATCACAGACGCTACAAAACCAGCACCGCGCCCTGCTGCATTCAGCGGAACAGGTTTTGCCATTAGTGCAGAGGGTTACCTGGTTACCAGCTCGCATGTGGTAGAAAACGCCGACTCTATCCTGATCGAAAATAAAGCAGGTGCCAAGTATAAAGCACGCGAAGTATACCGCGACGAAACAAGTGATTTGTCTATACTGAAAGTAGAAGATGTTTCTTTTTCGGGCTTTGGCAAGTTACCTTATACTTTTAAAAAGTCGGAAGCAGATCTGGGAGAATCAGTTTATACACTGGGTTTCCCACGCGAAGATGTTGTGTTTGGCGAAGGCTCGCTTAGCTCCTCTTCCGGTTTCGAAGGCGATACGACTGCTTACCAGATCTCGATTCCGTTAAACCCGGGTAACAGCGGTGGTCCTTTACTGGATGAGCGCGGTAATTTGATCGGGGTTATCAGCGGCAAGCAGGCCGGCCAGGAAGGAGCAGCATTCGCCATCAAATCTGCTTACCTGCTCCAGATGATAAACGAGATACCGCCTTCTGCTACGCCAACACCACTGGCCTTACCTAAAAAGAATCTGCTGGCCGGCGCATCCAGGCCTCAGCAACTCAAGAAATTACAGGATTTCATTTTTATAGTTAAAGTATATAATTAACGAAACAGCCTCCCTGACCCAGAGGCTGCTTTGTTTTACTCCACAAGTAAAATTTATACTTTCCCAGCTGCTCGCTGCCCTTCTTGTTTTCGCAGTTCCTCTTAAAGCTTATACTTTTCAGCTTTTAGAACTTGCCTGTCTGGCAAAATTCAGGTTTGATCCGGCAGGTTATAAGCCTTGGTTGTTGCAGGATAGTTATACCAGCTTGTCTGCAGCTGCCGTAACCATGTAGGTTTATTCGCGTTAGTATAATCCAACATGCCAGCATGTAAAGCGGTGTGTAATTAAACTAACAACCAATATCTATAACGCTTAAAACTATGACAAACAACACAGATAACGCAGGAATGATGACCGCCATGTTCAAGGACAGAGAAAGTGCTGAGCTTGCTTACACTGAACTTCGTGCACGTGGTTATGACAAAGATGATATTAACGTAGTAATGTCTGATGAAGGACGTAAGCGTCACTTTGGTGATGATACCGAAGATACTGAATTAGGCAATAAATCATTGGAAGGCGCCGGAGCTGGTTCTGCTATTGGTGGTACACTTGGTGCCATTATCGGTGCAGTGGCTGCCATTGGTACTTCTATCGCCATCCCTGGACTTGGCCTTATAGTAGCAGGTCCGTTAGCGGCAGGTTTAGCAGGAGCTGGTGCCGGCGGACTTACAGGTGGCCTGATCGGTGCACTGGTAGGTGCTGGTATTCCGGAAGAAAGAGCTAAGATTTACGAATCTGGTATTAAAGAAGGTAACATCGTAGTTGGTTTCAGACCGCACAGTGCCGAAGATGCCCGTTATTTCGAGCAGCATTTCCAGAGCAACAGAGGCGAGCATATCTATTATTAAGCTTCCGCTCTTATTTAATTTTAAATGCCCGGTCATCTTTAGATGGCCGGGCATTTTTACTACCTGAAAATCTGTGCAAAAACCACCTTCATTATAAAATAATATATAAATATTTGCATACTTAGGCACAATAACTTGAAGTTGTGAAAAAAATAGTTAAACTTGAGAATATAACTTTAGCATTTAAGATAGTCTGAAAAGTAAAAAACTTATAAATTTTAATAATTGAATTACGTTTTTAAAAATTATTGAGATTTTTAGTGCAATTTTTCAGGCATATTGCTTTTTTTAAATTTGAGCTATTTAAATTTGCACCCCCAAGCAGCTTATGTTATAGAAACAGAACATGCACAGCGTAAATCATATCCTTATTATTGATGACGATCAAATCAACAATTTATTTTCTCAGATTATTCTGGAAGATGCAAATGCCAGTGCACTGGTTTCTGTATGCACCAGCGTACCTGAGGCCTTAGATTTTTTGAAAGAAATAACACAATCAAAAGACGCTGCTTTTCCTGATCTGATCTTGCTCGATATCAGTATGCCCACCCTGGATGGATTTGATTTTCTGGACCAATACTACGAACTAGGGTACCCGCAGCAGCATAAAACGCTTATCTCCATGTTCACTTCTTCAGAAGAACAGGAACATACAGAGCGTGCTAAAAAGTATGATGTAGTGGTTGGGTTTATACGCAAACCGCTCTCGATGCCTACCTTGCTTTCTATTCTGGATAAGCAATCTATCTCCTTCTCAGCAAACAATTTGCGCTAGTTTCGTATGGTTAGGTATAAGTTTTTGTACCAACTAACACGTCACTATGAAAAGAGTCTTAACAGCAAGCCTGGTTTTTACCAGCTTCATCTGGTTTTCAGCCTGCGATTCGGGCACTACAAACGAACAGGAAACCACCACCTCAACTGAAACCTCCGAAACAACGGCATCAGATACTACCCTAACCGACAACAGCCGGGAGTTGATGGCTTTTGCAGCACGCAATAACATGCTTCAGGTTGAGTTGGGCAAACTGGCTACCGAAAAAGGTATGACCGATGATGTAAAACAACAGGGCCAGCAACTTATGACCTGGTACGAAGCCAAGCAAAAAGAACTGGCACAACTGGCCCGGGAACATAACATTACCCTGCCGCAACAACCCGAAGAAGCGGAAAGAAAAGACCTGGACGAGCTGCGCAATACCAAACCTGCCGAGTTTGACCGCACCTACTGGAAAACAGTGGCTAACATGCAGGATAATGCGTTAGACAAGTATGATTCGAATCTGAAGGATGTAACGGAAGCCAATACCCATCCCTTTAATTTGTGGGCCCGCAGTACCATGAAAGAACTGCAGGCACAACGCGATAAAACAGCGGCACTCCGTACGCAACTAAAAATGGATTAACCTGCTTTACCAAATAGCTTTAAAGTATAAACTATTGCTTTTTTATACTTTAAAGCTATTTGCTTAATAACCCCTCCAGCACTTTCCAGGTATGCTCTGCCAGTAATTTCTGGCCGGCGGCATTAGGGTGTATGCCATCCTGAAGATTTAAATGGCGCATGCCGGCCACGCCTTCAAGCAAAAAAGGAATAAACGAAATATTATTCTTGAGTGCCAGTTCCCTGAAAAGTTTCCGGAATTCGGCTGCATAACGGCCGGGCACAATATCCGGTATTTCGAGGCCCGAAAGTATGATTTTTACCTCCGGGTGTTGCCGCTTTACTTTATCCAGGATCGTTTGCAGGTTTATACTTGTCTCGCGGGTAGGTATGCCGCGCAGGCCGTCGTTTGCCCCCAATGCCAGCACAAAAATATCGATTGGCTCGTGCAGCCAGCGCTCGATGCGGTAAACGCCTCCGGCAGTTGTATCGCCGCTCAGGCCTGCATTTATAACTTTATACGAATATTGCTTTTCTTTTAAGCGCTCTTCTATTAAAGCAGGATATGCCTGCGAGGTTGGCAATCCGTAGCCTGCCGTTAAACTATCGCCAAAAAAAAGGATGGTTTTGCTCATGTTGCAGAAGTGTGAGTATGTCTAGTTGTTAAACTTTAAAACACGGAAAGAGTTATTCCATTTTTTTACTCCTGCGTTCAAAAGTATACTTTCTGAATAACTGTTAATCCACTCTACATTACTAAGCCAGGTTAAGTTACCAGGGATAAGCGAGGTAAAAAACATCTGCCTGCTTTGCCTGTTGTGAGATAGGCTTGTCTGTTTTAAAGGCCGGTTACAAACTTGCGGAAACGATTAAGCCCTGCTTGCAGTTATAAGATAACACCCATACGCAGATCTGCTGTTGCAAACCATAGTGCAGGCAAGCGGCAATTTCAGCGTATTGATATTTGGAAGCTTTTGTATTACATTACAAAATATTGCATTGTATGCCTGCTTCTGCACAATCTACGGCACCACTTTTGCGTATTACCTTTAGTTCAACTTACTTAATTAGATGCTATCATTGACAACCCGATTTAAAATAATATTGTCAGTTCTTGCAGTAATTCTGCTGACCGGCTCTTTTATACTTTATACGAAAAAAACGGATCCGGCCGGTAAAAATGAGATCCTGCTGAAGGCGCTGATGCAAGGCCTGAACACGGGCCATTATCAACCCGAAAAAATAGACG
This sequence comes from Pontibacter arcticus, assembly GCF_003284895.1. GTDB lineage: Bacteria > Bacteroidota > Bacteroidia > Cytophagales > Hymenobacteraceae > Pontibacter > Pontibacter arcticus. The sequence continues at coordinate 277,333 of NZ_QMDV01000003.1, read as the reverse complement.
ATTCGTTTTCTAAAAAGGTATTTAAATTATACCTCGAGCGCTTAGACTATAATAAAAAGTTTTTACTGGCAACAGATGTGGAGCAACTCCGCAAGTATGAAACCGCTGTAGACGACCAACTGCGCGCAGGTTCTTACGAGCTTTTTGATGTGGCTTCCGCTATTATGGAGCAGCGCTTAAAAGAATCTGAAGCGTATTACAAAGAGATTCTTGCCCAACCATTTGATTTCACGAAAGAAGAAACCATCGAACTGGATGGCGAAAAACTGGCTTTCGCGAAAGATAAAGAAGCCCTGAAAGAAGCCTGGCGCAAGCAGCTGAAGTACCAGACATTGGTGCGTTTGGCGGATATGCAGGAAGAGCAGGAAAAAGCACTAGCCAAAGATCCGAAAGCTGCTAAGAAAACGCCTGAGGCACTGGAGAAAGAAGCACGCGATAAAGTAAAGAAAACCTACGAAGACCTTTACAACAGGCTCTCCAAAATTAACCGCGAAGACCGCCGCGCCATCTACATCAACTCCATTGCGAATGTTTACGACCCGCACACAGGTTATTTTCCGCCTAAAGCCAAATCTGATTTCGATATAGAATTTACAGGAAAGCTGGAAGGTATTGGTGCCTCGTTGCAGGAAAAAGATGGCCAGATCAAAGTAATGGAAATCGTGCCGGGTAGCCCATCTTACTTACAAGGCGACCTGAAACCAGGCGACGCAATTCAGAAAGTAGCACAAGGCCCCGGCGAACCGGTTTTGATCGAAGGCATGCGCATTGATGATGCGATACAATTGATCCGTGGCAAGAAAGGAACAGAAGTACGCCTGACCGTTAAAAAGCTGGATGGCTCAACTAAAGTTATTCCGATTATCCGCGACCTGATCGTGTTTGAAGAAACCTACGCGCAATCAGCCATCATCGACGATAAACAGAAGATCGGGTATATTAAACTGCCTGGTTTTTATGCTGATTTCGAGAACAGGAATGGGCGTTTCAGCGGTGCCGATGTAAAAAAAGAAGTTGAAAAACTGAAAGCTGCCGGCATGAAAGGCCTGGTACTTGACCTGCGTAACAACGGGGGGGGTTCTTTAGGCGATGCCGTAGAAATGGCAGGTCTGTTTATTGAGCAGGGCCCGATTGTACAGGTAAAAACGGCATCTGGCAAAGCTGTGGTGTTAGACGACCGCGATCCGCAGGTACAGTATGCCGGCCCGCTGGTTATACTTGTAAACTCTAACAGCGCTTCAGCTTCCGAAATTCTGGCAGCTGCCATGCAGGATTACAAACGTGCCGTGATTATGGGAACGCCAACTTTCGGAAAAGGTACGGTGCAGCAGTTCTTTGAACTCGACGAAGCCCTGCCTTCTCAGTTTGATGCCTATAAACCATTTGGTGCACTTAAATTAACAACTCAGAAGTTTTACCGCATCAACGGTGGCACCACCCAGTTAAGAGGCGTTGTACCGGATGTTATACTTCCGGACACCTACAGTTTCTTGGATTTTGGCGAAAAAGAGCAGGAATACCCGCTTCCGTTTGATGAAATAGCACCGGCAAAGTATAAGCCATGGGCTAACAGCAAACTGAACATTGCGCAGATCCAGAAAAACAGCCAGACCAGAATTGCTCAGAACAAGAGTTTCGATTTGATAAAAGAAAGCGGACAACGCCTGAAAAAGCAATCTGATAATACGGTTCGCTCGCTGCAGTTAAGCAAGTTTATTGCGGAGCAAAAGCAAAACGAGCAGGAAGCAAAACGTTTCGAAGCAGCTCAGAAAGAAGTACCTGTTCTGAAAGTTTCTCGTCTGCCAGGCGATCTGCAAGCCTTAGGAGCTGATACAGCGAAAGTGGCCCGCAACAAAGAATTCTTAAAATCGCTGCAAAAAGATATTTACTTAGAAGAAGCAGTTGCCGTGATCGAAAAAGGAATGAACTAATACGATAAAACACAAATTTTTTAAGGCTGTCATGATTTTCATGGCAGCCTTTCTTTTTATACTTCTTATCTTTCGTTACCGCGTTTATACATTATTGCTCTGCTATGAAGAAGAATTTACAGCTATACTTCAGATTACCGCTTTTTGCCATACTGGTGCTTTTCAGCCAATGCAAACCTTCCAACATTGATCAGGAAAAAGCACTTGGTGCAGGACAGATAACCGCGAAAGCAATGGTGGTGTCGGCTCACCCGGCTGCATCTGAAATTGGAAAAGCTGTTTTGCAGAAAGGTGGAAATGCGTATGATGCTGCCATTGCCACTCAATTTGCGCTGGCAGTTTGCTACCCGGCAGCTGGCAATATTGGCGGCGGCGGTTTCCTGGTTTACCGCGACCATACAGGCAAAACCGGCTCGCTGGATTACCGCGAAACTGCCCCGGCCAAAGCTACCGAAACCATGTACCAGGATAGCGCAGGCAATCTTATTCCGAATCTCAGTTTGTTAGGCCATTTGGCGGCAGGCGTTCCCGGCACAGTAGATGGCATGGTACAACTGCATCAGAAACTCGGCTCGTTACCATGGGCAGATCTTGTGCAACCTTCTATTGACCTGGCCCGGCGCGGCGTTATACTTACTCTGCGAGAAGCTGAAGGCCTGAACATGAACAGAGAAAAATTCACGAAGTATAACCAGCACAAAACTCATTTCACAACCAAACAAAACTGGCAGGCAGGCGATACGCTATACTACCTCGATCTGGCTAAAACACTGGAGCGCATCCGCGACAAAGGGCGCGCTGGCTTTTATGCAGGCGAAACAGCCGACCTGATTGTGAAAGAAACCAAGCGCGGGAACGGCATCATCACGCACCAGGATCTGGCAAATTATACTTCTGTCTGGCGCGAAACGGTGCAGGGAAAGTATAAAAAGTATACTGTTATATCGATGGCGCCACCATCCAGCGGCGGTATTGCGTTGCTGCAGTTACTAAAAATGGTAGAGCCTTATGACCTAAACAAGTATGGCTGGCAAAGTACGGAAGCGGTGCAGTTGCTAACAGAAGCAGAACGCCGCGTGTATGCCGACCGCGCCACTTACCTCGGCGACCCGGCTTTCGTAAAAGTACCGGTGCAGGAATTACTAAATCAGGCTTATCTTAAAAACCGGATGGCCGATTTCGATATGGCACAGGCTACATCCTCAGCAAGTATAAAAGCAGGCGAATTAACGAATTACGAATCAGAAGAAACAACACATTACAGCATCGTAGACCAGCAAGGCAATTCCGTATCGGTAACGACTACATTAAACGGCAGTTACGGTTCGATGGTGGTGGTGGAAGGAGCCGGCTTTTTACTGAACAACGAGATGGACGATTTCAGTACGAAGCCCGGCACTCCGAATATGTACGGGTTGGTGGGCGGAAAAGCAAATGCTATCGCACCCGGCAAACGCATGCTCAGCTCCATGACACCCGCTATACTTGAAAAAGACAACAAGCTGTTTATGGTTGTCGGGACGCCCGGCGGTTCCACAATAATCACGTCGGTTTTCCAGGCAATCCTGAATGTATTGGAGCATAACATGACCATGCAACAAGCCGTAGCCGCACCCCGCATCCACCACCAATGGCTCCCCGATGAGATTCAGCACGAACCCGATGCGCTTTCCGCGGAAGTGAAATCCATACTTCAAAAGAAAAACTATAAACTAAAAGAGCGCGCCAAGTATGGCCAGGTGAACGCTATACTTATTTTACCAAACGGCAAACTCGAAGCCGGTGCAGACCCGCGCGGCGACAATACAGCAGCTGGTTTTTAACTGATTTTATACTTAGGGTAATTTACTGAATGCCTGTTCCAGGTCTTTGATCAGATATTCCGGATCTTCGAGACCAATGTAGAAACGCACCAGATTAAAGGGCAAATCCGAAGTATGATCTGGCGTAGCATACGTAGCAGCTATCGGGTAAATCAGCGATTCATGCCCACCCCATGAAGCAGCCATTAAGAAGTGGTTTAAACTGTCGCAGAAAAGATCAACCTCATCAATATTCTCAGTTTTGAGTATGATCGAGAATTGGCCGGAGTTATTTGACATTTGATTTTGCGCCAATTCATACTGCGGATTATCCTTCAGAAAAGGGAAAAGCACTTTCTCTACTTTTGGATGCTGCACCAGGTAATCCACCACCTGCCGCGTTGATGCTGCCACGCGCTCCATACGTACCGGCAGCGTGCGCAAACCTCTCAGCAATAGCCAGGCATCGTGCGGCGAAAGTATGGCTCCCAGCGTCATGTACTCGCGTTTAAATATCTGGTTGATAACCTCGCGCTTCCCGCAAATAACACCGCCCATGGCATCCGAGTGGCCACCAATATACTTGGTACACGAATGCACAACCAGATCAAGGCCCATTTTAAGCGGATTCTGGTGAAGCGGGCTGGCAAAACTGTTGTCGATGATGGTGCTGCAGCCGTGCTCTTTGGCAATAGCAGTTACAGCTTCAATATCCTGCAGATCAAACGTAAAAGAGGTCGGACTTTCGAGGTAAATAAGCGTGGTATTGGGCTTGATGGCTTTCCTGAAATTTTCCGGATCGGTTCCATCCACTAATGTTACTTCTACGCCAAAACGTGGTAGGAACCTCCGCATCAACGTTCTGGTCCAGCTATAAACATACTTCGTGCATACCACATGGTCGCCTGCCTTCACCTGCGAAAGTACGGCTGCAGAAACGGCCGCAATCCCACTCCCGAACGCAATGGCATGTTCTGCTCCTTCCAGCGCCGCCAGCTTTTTTTCCAGCATGGTTACGGTTGGGTTATTACCGCGCGTGTACATGTATTCTTCTGCTTCGTTTTGCAGCATCCGGCGCATATCAGCTACCGTGTTGCTGGCAAAATTACTCGACTGCAGAATAGGCGGTGCCACGGCGTTAAAGTATAACGCACGGTCTTCGCCAAGTTCATTGATGATATAAGACAGGTCCATATGCTCGATTTTATAGGTTGTTTACTTCTTCTGTCACGCAATGGTTATATGCTACTTTTAGCCTCAGAGTACGCGTCTTTATACTTGGTTTTCAGTGGTTATACGAGCTGATTTTAAGGACTTTCCGGAGCTAAGAATTATTTTTTTAATTAATTTTTAAAGCTCTAATAATCAAATATTTACAAGTAAAATAACTATGTAATTAAAGTCACTTTTTGCAACTGATGGGAGCCCAGTTTTGTTTATTAAACATGAAAGAGAAAGAAGAAGAAAACGTACTTTCGATGTACCCGGACGAGCAGAAACAGACTGATCAGGAGTGGCAGAAATCTATTCCGGGGCAGGTGTTTCTGAACTACTTTTTTGCGATAAGTTATCACATCCAGCATTTCAAAGGGGATGGTTTAGAGAAGCTGCCTTTTTTCAGGGAAGTAAAACCCGAACTGAATCAGCAAGACACCGAAGCAGTAAAACGATTGCTTTTAAATAGCTGGAGCACTGAATATGCGCTCCGCTCTACTGCGGAATTTGGCGACGAAGCCTATATGCGCAATGCCCTGCACTGGACGTTTCCGCAGGCTTATTATGCCGTATTTGCAGGCTTGCAAGCATTCTTACATACCAGAGGTGTTAAAACGAATAACGAAGCCTGGGTGCTTCGCGAAGCAGGTCGTTTGGTTGTAAAAAATGCGTATCCGCAGCCAATGGCATTTTATGCTTCCGGCCATTACGATGATTTTAACATGAACCGATTGCCGTTGGCACACTATAAGCCGGGCCTCCAAATTGCAGGCAAGGAACTGGAAGCGCAGGCGCAGATCGGACAGTTTTTACGCACTACGCGCCGCCAGAAAGCCAAAATTGTAAGGCAGCAGGTACAGGCCAATACGGCCACTGCTATCCGAAGCACGCGCACCGGCGAAGTGTTGCAGAAATTTGGCCCGCAGCACTGGCAGCAACTTACATGGCGCATGGGCTATACTACATTATTTGATCTGATGGCGAGGCTGCGTATTTCGTCTTCGCACCGTGAGATCGATCGTTTTGTGCAGGCCGATATCGACTTTAAGCTTTTCCATGAATCGCTGATGCAGATTGTAGGCTACCTGAATGGCGTACACGAATGTTACATAGCGCAGGCCATGGGCTTGCAGCAGTACGAAGCTTTTGTACAGGAACTACCGGCGCACCTGCAAAATTCGTTTGTAACCACAAGGCTGCAAGAGCAGGTAAAGCCGTTACTGCAGGATGGCGAATTCAGAATGGGTGCAGCTGCTTAATTTATACTTATACTTTTTTGCAGCTCCTGTAAGGTTATACTTGCAGGAGCTTTTTTGTGTAGCAGAGTTTTGAAGGGACAGGTCGCGACCTGTCTGAATCGTGCATGGGCAATTCATTTTATACTTCTGAAAGCAAAGCAAGGTACAACTCCCAGTTTCATTGAAAGGCCTGTCGCGCGGACAGTTCGCGACCTGTCCCTACAAATCTTAACTTTTGGCTTTTCTTTCTCTTGCAGCAATTTAACTTACAGCCATCCAACAATTAAACAATTAACCTTTTCAAACCTGCCGATTATTTAGCAAATTTACGGTTTATATAGACCATCACTATTTTACGGAACGAATGCAACTGAGCGAACAGGAACTACGCAGACGCCACGAGCGCGAAGAGTTGGAGAAAATGGGCATCAACCCCTATCCTTCTGAAACATTTGAAGTTACTGCTACTGCCAAAGAAATAAAGGAAAATTTCGATAAGGACAAGAATAACTACCAGGAAGTAAGCCTGGCAGGCCGCTTAATGAGCCGTCGTATTATGGGCAAAGCCTCTTTTGCCGAATTAATGGACAGCAGCGGTCGCATTCAGATCTATGTTTCCAGAGACGATATCGCACCCAGCGAAAACAAGGACATGTACAATACCGTGTTCAAGAAAATGCTGGACATCGGCGACTTTATCGGTATAAAAGGCTATGCTTTCGTAACGCAGGTAGGCGAGATCTCGGTGCACGTAACCGAACTGAAGCTGCTTACCAAATCCCTGAAGCCACTGCCAATTGTAAAGCGCGAAGTAGATGAGAACGGCGTGGAGCACGTGTACGATGCCTTCACTGATCCTGAACTGCGTTACCGCCAGCGCTATGTGGACCTGGTTGTGAATCCGCACATCCGCGATACGTTTAAGAAGCGTACACAACTGGTAAACACCATGCGTAATTTCCTGAACGCGAAAGATTACCTGGAAGTAGAAACCCCGATTTTACAGCCGCTTTATGGTGGCGCTGCTGCCCGCCCTTTCAAAACGCACCACAATACACTCGATATGACGCTGTACCTGCGCATAGCCAACGAGTTATACTTAAAGCGTTTGATAGTAGGTGGTTTTGATGGCGTATACGAGTTCTCTAAAGATTTCCGGAACGAAGGCATGAGCCGTTTCCATAACCCGGAATTTACGCAGATAGAGCTTTACGTAGCCTACAAAGATTATAACTGGATGATGGACCTGGTAGAAGAAATGGTGGAGAAAGTTGCCATGGACCTGCACGGAACAACCAAAGTACAGGTAGGCGAAAACATCATCGATTTCCAGCGGCCTTGGAAGCGCTTTACCATGTTCGAAGCCATCGAGCATTTCACGAAGATTGATATTTCGGAGATGGATGAGCCGGAACTGCGCAAAACTGCTGAGAGCTTAGGCTTTAAAGTGGATCCGAAACTGGGCAAAGGGAAAATTATTGATGAGATCTTTGGCGAAACCTGCGAGCCATACCTGATACAGCCGACCTTCATTACAGATTACCCTGTGGAGATGAGCCCGCTGGCCAAAAAGCACCGCAGCAAGCCTGGCCTGGTAGAGCGTTTCGAAGCGATCTGCAACGGCAAGGAAATCTGTAACGCTTTCTCCGAGCTGAACGACCCGGTTGACCAGCGTGCCCGCTTTGAGGAGCAACTGGAACTAGGCAAGCGCGGCGACACCGAAGCTATGGTACTGGACGAAGACTTCCTGCGTGCCCTGGAGTATGGTATGCCACCAACCGCTGGTTTGGGCATCGGCATCGATCGTTTAAGTATGATTATGACCAACTCGCATTCTATCCAGGATGTGTTGTTCTTCCCGCAAATGAAGCCGGAAAAGCAAGCCGAATAAGTATAAATCTATACCCTGCATAAACAGAAAGCGCCTGCTATACTTAGCAGGCGCTTTCTGTTTATAAAGTACTACGTATACTTTAGCCTCTCATTTTAGCTTCTTCTGCTTGTATTGCTTTACTGGCTGCAGCGGATGTTCTGGTCCAGTCACCGGCTTTCACTCTGGTAGTGTTAAAGCCTTTGCTAACCTGGTTCCCGAATCTGCTGGCTGTATCAGCTAATTTCCGGCGTGTCCATGCCTTTTTGGGGTGCTAATAACAAACCTGCCAATAACCCTACACCAGCGCTGGCCACCAATCCTAATGTTAGTTTGGTTGTATCGCTCATGCCTTCGCAGGTTTCGCAGTTTTCTGATTGGTAGTGCTGTTGTATACTTTCCAGGTTTCTTATATGCCCGATAGAAGAGTTTGTGAAGTTAGCTTTCCCCTCTCCCAGCGATGTATATTCTGTTCGCGTTCTCATAGTTGGTCATTAATTAGCGTATGATATTCTGTCTTATCTGTTTTTTAACGAACGTAAAACCTCTAGGTTAATTTATTTGTGCTATAAAAAAGGAGCGCCTGCCCAGCAAGTGGACAGGCGCTCCGGCATAAGCTATCATTATACTCCTCAGCGGGTAAACCTTATGGGTAGCCCAAGTATAAATACAGCCTTAGCGTATGTTTAAAGCGTTTCTGCTTAAGCGTTGCCGCCTGATGTAAATGTGCTGCCACCAGCGTTTCCGCCACCTGTAGTACCACCAGACTGGTTTTTGTTTGCAGCCGAATCAGTAGCAGTTGTGTTGCCACCTTCAGTGCCGGCACCTGCAGCGTTCGCTACTTTGCTGTAAGCATCTGTGCTCATTTTTTTGATATCTTCTAAGCTTGTCTGAAGATTTTTCTCAAGATCTTTGCTCAGTTTCCCAGCCCATTTTTTTACGCTTGTTCTGGTTGCTTCTCCGGAGTCCGGAGCCATTAATAAACCTGCGATAACGCCTGCACTTGCACCGGCCAACATAGCTAATAATACTTTTCCGCTATTGTCTTTCATAGTTTCTGAATGTTAAATTATTTTTTTGATTTGATCATTCGTGATTTAATAACGTCATCCTTAGCATTAAGTTATATCTATACTAAAGAATTCGATTATTTAACCACACAAAGTATAATACAGCGATCCTGAACGGTAAATTACAGGGTTATACTTTACTTACAGCCCCTAGAAGCTGGAGATCAGGCGAACGATTTCGTCTTTTGTTTTGCCTAATTTTTGCTGGATACGGCCCAGAAGTTCGTCTTCTTTACCTTCTACATAAGTAAGGTCATCGTCAGTCAGGTCGGCGTAATTTTGCTTTAACTGGCCTTTCACATCGTCCCAGGAGCCACGCATAGTTAAGCTGCTGCCGGCACCGGTTACATCTTTGTTTTCCAGTTTATCGAACCAGGTTTTTATCGTTTTTTCCAGGTCTTCGCCCGTCTTGGTCAGGGTGCGTTTTACGCTGTCGCGGGTAGCGCGGCCATTATCCGGTGCCAGTAACATACCCGCCAGTACACCTGCTCCTATACCGCCTAAAGTAGCCAGTAAGATTTTGCTTTTGTCGTTATTCATCTCTGTTTAATTAAGTTCATCGTTTTATTTCGGAAGCCAGATCAGGAATTGTACGCGGATCAAAATAAAAAAATTGATGCGATACAATTATCTCTAAATTTGCGCTTCAAGATACATACGGTAATCATTTTGTGAAGTTAAAATTAAGCTCACTTTTGCCTTACCGTCTTTTTATGCGTACGTAATTTCAACTTAACAAATCTTAATACTATCCTATGTTTAAAGGACTTACAGTTGTAGCACTTCTTATACTTGGCAGCGCTATTTCCTGCAAAACACCAACCACGCAAACTGCTTGCATCGACCCTGCCAAAATAGACCCGCAGGCCATGTGTACCATGCAATACGACCCCGTTTGCGGCTGCGATAATAAAACCTACGGCAACAGCTGCGAGGCCGACCGGGCTGGCGTAACCTCTTATACCAAAGGTGCCTGCGCTGAAAAATCGCTTTAATTAAACCTGACTTTATACTTTATGGCTGATAAAAAATATATAAAGCAGACCAAACCGTTCCGGGTACCCACCACAGATGGCAAGCTGATTGAAGAACATTTCGGACATGCCTCTACCCAAACCGGCGGTTTTAGCGTTGCGCATATGGTAGCACCACCGCACTGGAGCGAGCCACACCAAACACCCGAGTTCGATGAGATAACGATTGTAACGCGGGGCAGAAAATTAATTGAGATAGACGGGGAGGAAGTGATCTTAAACGCCGGCGAAACCTTACTTATAAAAGCAGGTGCCCGCATCCGTTATGCCAACCCTTATGATGAAGAAACAGAATACTGGTCGGTTTGCATTCCGGCTTTCGATATAAGCACGGTAAACCGCGAAGAAGAATAATATTGCTGTTATTACAAGTATAAAAAAAGCCTCTGCTATTATAGCAGAGGCTTTTTTTATACTTCAGATGAAGCTAAGACTTTGGATTCGTAATTATTATTTTTTCTCTAATAACTCAACAATTTCTTCAGAAATGCCCATGTGAGAGAAACCACCATCGTGCATCAGGTTCTGCATGGTTACCATTTTGGTCAGGTCAGAGAACATGGTAATGCAATAGTCTGCGCAGGCTTCTGCAGAAGCATTTCCGAGCGGCGACATCTTATCTGCATAATCATAGAACGCATCAAAACCACCCACACCCGTACCGGCTGTAGTTTTGGTTGGCGACTGCGAAATCGTGTTTACGCGTACTTTCTTTAGCTTACCAAAACGGTGGCCATAGTTACGGGCAATCGATTCCAGCACAGCCTTGGCCTGCGACATATCAGTATAATCAGGGAAAACGCGTTGCGCAGCACCATACGAAAGCGCTACAATAGAGCCCCACTCGTTCATAGCATCCTGCTTTTCGGCTACCTGCATAATTTTATGGAAAGATAAAGCTGAAATATCCAGCGTTTTCAGGAACCACTCATAGTTCAGGTCGCCGTATGTTTTGCCTTTACGGATGTTCGGGCTCATACCAATAGAGTGCAGCACGAAGTCGATTTTACTGCCCAGTATTTCCTGTGCCTTTGTAAACAGGTTTTCGATATCTTCTACTGACGTTGCATCTGCCGGAATAATTTCTGCGTTGCAGTGCTCAGCCAGTTTTTTTATTTCACCCATGCGCATAGCAAGTGGGGCGTTCGTTAATACGAACTCAGCACCTTCTTCTTTGGCACGCAATGCTACTTTCCAGGCAATCGATTTTTCGTCAAGTGCCCCGAAGATGATTCCTTTTTTTCCTTTCAGCAGATTATAGGACATGTCTTTTATTATGATTTGTTAGAAACACGTTTTAAGTCGGCAATATAAGCATAAGTAGTTAGAGCATATTTAAATTTTGTTTTTGAAAGCGAAAAGGAATGAATTTTGGTTCTGCTGAGACTCATTTTGAGAAGCATAGCCAAAGCTATGTGCCGAAAAATAGACGAAAGCAGGTTCAGAAAGCATTCCTTTGCAGCCAAAGGGCAAAGTTTAATTATGTTCTTATAGCGAAAGCAACTCTTTTGCACTTTGATATGCATTGGCGCTTGGGTTGGCGCCTGCAATCATGTGAGCAATTTCGTTGATGCGTTCCTGCTCAGTTAGTTGTTTCACGCGGCTGATGGTGCGGTCTTCCCTATCTTCTTTATACACAAAATAATGTGCATCGCCCTGTGCGGCAATCTGTGGCAAATGCGAAATAGAAATGATCTGGTGCTTCTGCGCCATCTGCTTCATCATTTTGCCAACCTTCACAGCCACTTCCCCGGAAATACCGGTATCAATCTCATCAAAAACGATGGTAGGCAACGCAGTTTTATCGGCCAGCATATATTTTATACTTAGCATTAACCTTGAGAATTCACCACCCGAAGCAGCTTTGATAAGCGACTGCGGTTGTGCTCCTTTGTTGGCGCTAAAAAGTATACTGATCTCGTCGGTGCCGGTGGTGGTTGGCGGCGTAGCGTTGTGCTGAATAACGATGCGGGCATTCGGCATACCCAATTCGGCCAGTAAAGTATAAAGTTCTTTTTCAAACGTACCGAACGAGGCTTTGCGCCTTTCAGAAAGTTTGGCTGCATTCTTCAGCACATCTTTTTCGGCGGCTTCCAGTTTTTTCTGGGTGCTGGCAATGGCGGCATCCAGGTTAAGTACGCTGCCTACTTTTTTCTCAAGGTCGCGTTGTATTTCCAGGATGCCCGCAATATCAGGTACCTGGTGCTTGCGCTGCAAAGTATAAATTAAATTCAGACGCTCCTGTACCTCTTCGGTTCTGGCCGGGTCAGCTTCGGTTTTGCGCTCGGCATCTTCCAGCTCGCCGGCAATATCCTGCAGCTCTATCATGCAGCTTTCAGTGCGCGTGCGCAGTTCCTCATACTTTGGCGAGAACGACGAAAGCTGCGAAATAAGTTGGGCCGTGTCTTTTAAAGCAGATGTAATATTAAACTCAGACTCCGTTAAGTACTGAACGGCCTGCGTCAGCTTCATTTTAATGTCTTCCGCGTTTTCGAGTTGCTTCAGGTCGGCTTCCAGTTCTTCCTGCTCGTGTTCTTTCAGGTTGGCTTCGTCCAGTTCATTCAGCAGAAAAGTATGATAATCGAGTTCTTTCTGCGCCTGCGCCAGTTGGTCGGTCAGCTTTTTATAATCGCTTTCCAGCTTTTTATAAGCGCGATAAGATTCGTGGTAATTTTTGAGGTAAGATAAGTTTCCGGCATAAATATCCAGCGACGTATTACCGGCATACACATCCAGGATATTCAGTTGATAACTCGTATCGCCTAATTGCAAAGTATCATGCTGCGAATGAATATCCATCAGGTTATCGCCAATCTTGCGCAGCACATCCAGCGTTACGGGTGTATCGTTTACAAAAGCACGCGATTTACCGCTCGGGCTGATTTCGCGGCGAAGTATACATTGGTTATCGAAATCCAGGTCTTCGGAAGAGAAAAACTCCTGCAGGTTGTATAACGAAATATCGAATACGCCTTCTATCACGCACTTTTCTTCCTGGCGGAACAGCAATTTGGAATCTGCCCGGTTACCCATCAGCAGCCCGATCGCTCCTAACATAATAGATTTACCTGCACCCGTTTCCCCGGTAATGATATTCAGTACCGGCGATGGTTGCATCTCCAGTTTCTCGATCAGGGCGTAATTCTTAATTTTTAATTCTATCAGCATTTTTTCAGACGCAAGACTATAGACGTAAGATAGAGAATCAGCGCCTATATTAAAATTTACTTTTGTTTTTGATTAAGCTATACTTTGGAAGTATAAATGGGGTTTGTTTACAGATAATGGCACTATCAAATTCTATTTAATTACCCAATCGCTTATTACCTCTAGTTTTGGTTTCAATCCTTTTTGACACCACCTCTTTTTATCAAACTTGAAGTGCTTTTCTTTATAAGTCAAGATTGCTGAAAATGCTATAAACCCAAAAATCAAACTTAGTAATAAGGGATAAATCAACTTATCTTCTATCAACATTTCTATTAAAGGATTTATACTTAGTAATTCACTTGTAACAGCTATACTTTCATTAAAAAGTTTTACAGCAATAAACAATGAAAATAAAGTCGTAAATACACTACTCCAAATTGCTACTCTAACCCTAAAGTATTTGGAACTTGACCTGAAATTCATTGATATAGATTTTAAGATTGCGACAACTAGAAGTATAAATGGGGTTGATAATAAGTGTTAAACAAGTACACTTTGCCAAGAAGTTTATACTTACCAGGCGGCTTCGCGGTCGTAAATAATTTCTTCGATGTGCTGCAGCGGGAAAACGTGTTTGCCGTTGTTGTTATCCGACAGCTCTACGCCACTTTCCGAAACAGACAGCAGTTTACCGATCAGTACCACGCGGTTGCGTTGCACCAATTGTACAGTTTCCTGCGCTACTAATTTCATTGCTTGTGCTACAATGTCATTTCTATAAATGCGGATCTGGCGCTTGCCCATAGGTTATACTTGCAAAGGCGGATTTGCCTCCGTGAAGATAAGTGCTTTCTGTGAAAACTAAAAATATTAGCGTTTTAGCAAAAATTCGTATTTGCTGTTATTAGTCGGATCAGCCTGAGTAAGAAGCGTATAGGCTTGTTGCTTATCGGCGGGAGCAGCCGATTTAAAAATATTTACTAACTCATCTGCCTTCGCATCAAAAAAAGAACGAAGTATGGCTGTGCCGGGTTTTTGCTGCTGCAACCGTTGGATGGTCTGCAACGCAGTTAATACGGCTTTTCGAGCTTCTTCCGGTTTTTCGGCCATTATATCTAAGCCCTGTCGGTGCATGGCATATATACTTTCGCGATACGGTTGCAGTTGCGGGTCCTGTAAATTATCCAAGAGCCAGTAACGGTTCCGATTTCCTTCAAACGCTTTCCAGCCCGGATAACCTGCGCCCTGCGATGAAGCCAGGTTCAGAATGCCACGTGCCTTATCAAAAGCCGGCGAGCCGCCAAGTTTCCCGAAGCTATCGTTATCCACCCCGATGATCATGTACGCGTAAAAGCCCAGCATCGAAGCCAAGTTAGACGTATAGGCGTTCTCAGCAAATTCGAGCGGCTGCGCATCGTTAAACTGGAACGTCCAGTCTTTATCAATAAAAGAGAAAAGTATAGATTCGTACCCTGTGCCATAGGCTGGCCTTACAGATACTACCTGCACATTGGCTTTAAACAACCCGATTTCCGGCATTTCAGTCAGGTTGATCAGTAGCCTGCATTTGATGCGCTCTTCCGAACGATATGCCTGGTCGGTCCAGCGGCGGTTGTTCATCAACTCAAAAATGCGGGTCTGCATATCCGCGAAAAGCTGCCGGTCTGTATACTGTACCTGTTCGCTGTTAACCACTACATCGCATTGCAGCTCCTGGGCTTTTGCACCAGTAGCCACGCCTACAAACAGGAACAGGGCAAGTATGAATTTATGCATGGAGTCGCTTCCAGATTAGGTTGACAATATCCTGCGCCACTTCGCTTTTCTGTTTCAGGTCGAAGGCGGTGGTGGCGTTTTCCTCTAAGATCGTTATTTTGTTTGTATCATGCTTAAAACCTGCTCCCGAATCGTTCAGGGAGTTCAGCACGATCATATCAAAGTTTTTCTTGCGCAGTTTGGTTTGAGCGTTTTCGGTTTCGTTATCGGTTTCCAGGGCAAAGCCAACCGAAAACTGGCCGGGCTTCTTCACTTTCCCAAGCTCTGCTGCTATATCAACGTTCTTAACAAGTTCTATTGTCAGCTCGTTTCCTGATTTCTTTATTTTTTTAGCTGAAACTGATTTAAGTTTATAATCGGCGACGGCGGCAGCAAAAACAAGCACATCGGCGGCAGGCGCTAATTGCTTTGCGGCAGCATACATTTCGTCGGCTGACGTAACGGCGGTAACCGTGATGTTTTCGTGTTTGGTTTGCTGATTAGTAGGCCCGGCAATTAACTGTACCTGAGCACCTTGCGATGCAAAACATTCTGCAAGCGCAAAACCCATTTTACCCGTGGAGTGGTTGCCTATGAAACGTACCGGATCGATAGCCTCGTAGGTTGGGCCGGCCGTCAGCAATATCGTTTTACCGCTAAACATGGGTTACTTTTCCTGCAAAATGATTCTGAAGCACTGCTACAATTTCTTCCGGCTCTGCCATTCTACCTTGCCCGGTCAAGCCGCTTGCCAGTTCGCCGTAGCCAGCTTCTATGATGTGGTTGCCATATGCCTGCAGCTTTGCAAAGTTTGTTTTAACTGCCGGATGCTGGTACATATCCAGGTCCATGGCGGGGGCTACAAATACCGGGCAACGCGCCGACAAATAGGTAGCGCTTAACAGGTTATCGCAAAAGCCATTGGCAAACTTAGCTACGGTATTGGCACTGGCAGGCGCTACCACAATAGCATCAGCCCAAAGGCCCAGATCTACGTGGTTGCTCCAGACGCCGCTTTTTTCATCGCGTACAAACTCTGTAAGTACCGGCTTTTTAGAAAGTGTGGCCAGTGTGAGCGGGGTTATAAAAGCAGAAGCAGAAGTTGTCAGGATAACCTGAACTTCTGCTTCTGCTTTTACGAGTTGGCGTACCAGTAAAGCGGCTTTATAAGCTGCTATACTTCCGCAAACGCCAAGTATGATTTTCTTCTGACGGAGCATCCGCCCGGATTAGAAACTTGCTTCCTGCGTTTCGTCGTCAGGCGTACGCAAGTATACTTTACCTTCTAAAAACTCTTCGATTGCCAGGTTAGTTGGCTTCGGTAAACGCTCGTAGTATTTAGAGATCTCGATCTGCTCACGGTTCTCAAATACTTCTTCCAGGTTGTCTACAGTAGTAGCAAACTCGGCCAGTTTAGAGTTCAACTCTTCTTTAAGCTTCACCGAAATCTGGTTGGCTCTCTTAGAAATTGCTGACACAGACATGTATACGTTGCCTGTCTGCTTAGCAAACTCGGCCATGTTGCGGGTTACGATGGATGATGAAACTACTGCCATATATACTTATTTTATGAATTCTGTTGGTTCGCTGCTTTAATTTTGGTTAGCTCGGCCAGGGCCTTTTCGTAGACCTGCTCTGCATTACGCTTAAACTTGCTGTCAGGATACTGGTCTACAAACGCCTGGTAAAAATCTATCACCTGGTCGTAACGCTCCTGTTGTTTACCTGGTACACTTTCCTGTGCAAACATGTATTGGGCATCTACGCGCAGGTAAGCTGCTTCTTCGCTGTAAGGCGAGGCCGGGTTTTCTTTCAGGAAATTCTGGAAAGCCACAACCGCCGAACGGTAATAACGAATATTATAATACAGCTTGGCGTTATCGAAGGCTTTTCTGTCCAGTTTCTTAAACAGGTCTTCTACCAGTTTGTTTGCTTCTTCGGTTCTGGCACTTGTTGGGTAACGTAACAGGTACTCCTGTAATGCCTCTATGGCAGCCAGCGTGGTGGTCTGGTCCTGCTCGTAGCCCGGAGAGCTGTTGTAGTTAGATTTTGCATACAGAAACATGGCTTCTTCAGCAAGCGGGCTGCGTGGGTACGTTTCGTAAAAACTCTTGAAATGAAACGCGCTCAGCAGGTAATCGCCTTGTTTAAAGTATGTATCCGCAAAAATAAACTTGGCTTTCTCTGATTGCTCACTACCTGTTATCAAAGGCAATATCTGCTCCAGTAACTGGTTGGCGCGGTAATAATCCTCTTTTTCGTAATAGGATATAGCTGCTGTATATTTCTCATCAACTTTGTTACTTTTCAGGAGTTTCTGAAAATTGCTACAGCCAGTTGAGAACAGCAACAAACCAATTAAGGCTACGGTATGGAAAAAGCTTATCTTCATGAACGGGCAAAATTATACATTATCTGTGTCTTTTCAAAAGGAATTATTTAACCTGCTGCCGGCTTGCCTTTATACTTTGTAAAGCCCCTTACAGCACCTCTTACTTATGAGAACCTGGTGCTCGCTTAAAGCCGTTTAATCCTCCTCCATTCAGGTTTTTGGGTACGCGTCTGCTTCCAACGGCTGGCTCTTCTGTTTTAGGCTTTGCAGGGGTTGGAGCAACCTGGCCCGGCTTGGGTTTTGCAGGAACAGACGTTCTGTTAACAGGCTCTTTTTTAATTACTTTAGCTTCTTTTACTGTTTTGGTTTCCGGCGTAATTGTACTGGCAACAGGTCTTTTTACGTCAGCTTTTGTAGGCCTCAGTTCGGCCAGCCAGGTAAAGCCTTCCAGCGTTCGGCCATCTTCGGGCAGCTCGTGCGGCGGAATAAAACTGGCATCGGGCTGCACCAGGAACGCAATTTTCTGTAGTTTATTTTCATCAAAGCGTAAAACCATGTTACTACAGATTGCCTTGTTCATGCCGGTGAGCGTGGTGTCGCCTTCCAGCGCAAAGTATAAACTCTCGCCGTTACCATCCACGTTTACGCGCCGTATCTTGCCCTCCTGAAAATAAGCTGTCATGTCGCGGCCCTTTACCTGGTTGTAATTCTGAAGGGAGTCTTCGGAGGCGATAAAGGCATTGCTGTACATGTACATACGCTCGATGGTTTTGTTACGCAGGTGCATGTGCACGGTATCAGCTATCATCTGGCTGCCATCGCTCCAAAGCACCGGTTTCACGTTCATGTGCATCACGGAGTCGGTGCGGTTGAAGCTAAGCGAGTCGCATTTGGCCTGCAGATCAGACTTAAAGATCTTCACGTTTTTCAAAGCGAAAATCATACTTGCCATGGTGCTGTCCCTGGATTCTCTGGAGAGCAACGTATCGGCGGCCATGTATAGCGTATCGTTATCCATTATACTTTCCATTACGGGTTTGCCGGATACTTTCGAGATGCCTTGCTCTCGCCAATACCTTCCCTCCTGGCCCCGAATAGTAATGTTATCTTTTAAAGACCGGAGCGTTACATTTTTGCTGGCGGTGCCGTAGCCGGTGTTCTGGTCGTAGTATAATTCGTCGCCGCCGAGGCGGTATTCTTTTGTAACGATGTAGGCGTTGCGACCGAAACGCGATACTTTCTCGAGTGTATTATAAGTACCTTCTTCGGCATACAGATCGCCTTGCTGGCCTTTGATATTGGTTGGCCCCTGAAAGTATACCACCTTCGACTCGGTGTTATACTTCATTTGCTCGGAGGTGATGTTGTAATCTTTGGTGGTTACTTTTACATTCTGCTGAAACGTGACAAGCTTGGTGTTTGTATCGTAAGTGCCACGGCGGCTTTCGAGTCGGTTTTCAGGGTCTACTAATACGCCGCCTTCGGTATAATTGGCGATACGTGTTTTCAGGTCATAATCCAGGCTGGGTGTGGTAAGCGTCATGCGCGGGTCCCGCATCACTACGTTCCCAATCATTTTGGCTGTTCGGGAGTTGCCGTTATACGTAGCCCGGTTGCTGGTCATGGTAATGGTATCGGCCTGCGTCATGCGCACGTTTCCGAATGCTTCCAGCACTTCGCGCTCGCGGTACTGGTACACCGAGTCGGCGTAAAGTATACCGTCTCTTTGCTTAAAGATCACGTTGCCGATCAGTTTAGTAACTTTTTCGCCGTTGATGGTGACGCCTGCCAGCGAATCTGCGCCCTGCAGCTCTACTTTACCGCTGCCCTGCCCGAAAACAAACAACGGCATCAGCAGAAAGATGAGAGAATACAGTATTTTTGTGAACTTCATGTAGATTTTAGACAATGGATAAAGGACACATAGACAAAGGGTAATTTTCTTTTGTCTTTTATCAATGTGTCTTTCGTCAAGATTATACTTCAAAATTATAAAAAATTACCTCCTGCTACCTTATGCTTCAGAAAGTTTTAACTTATATAAAAACGCACCAGCTTTGCCAGCCCGGCGATAAAATACTGGCAGCCGTTAGCGGCGGCATCGATTCTACTGTTTTATGCGAGTTGCTGCACCAGCTAAAGTATGATTTTGCGCTCTTGCACTGCAATTTCGGGTTGCGTGCCGAAGATGCGGAAGCCGATCAGCTTTTCGTCAAAAAGCTAGCCAAAAAGTATGAGGTGCCGTTCTTTACCGAAAACTTTAATACCCGCGCCTACGCCGAACTGGAAAAAATCTCGATACAGATGGCGGCACGCGCCCTGCGCTACAACTGGTTTGAAGAAGTGCGCCAGCGCGAAGGCTACGATTACATTGCCACCGCCCATCATAGCAACGACATCACCGAAACGATATTGCTGCACCTTACCCGCGGCACCGGCATTGCTGGCCTGCATGGCATTCCGGCTAAGAACGGGAATATTATCCGGCCGATGCTATCGGTTACCAAAGATGAAATTTACGATTTTGTAACGTCTAACAAGCTAATCTGGCGCGAGGATGTCTCGAATGAAACAACCAAGTACCAGCGCAACAAGATCAGACACGAAGTAATTCCGGTTTTAAAGGAGATCAACCCAAGCCTGGAAGAAACCATGCAGCAAACCGCCGAGCGCGTAAGCCACGCCGAAAATATTGTGAACGCTTACATTGAGCAGCTGCGCAACCAAAGTATAAAAGAAACCGAAGAAGCTGTTTACTTATTGCTGGAGCCACTCCGGAACGCTACTGGTTTGCCCGTTGTGCTGCACGAGCTGCTTCGGCCTTTTAATTTCAGTTACAGTGTGGTTTTAGAATTGATAGCTGCTTTGGAGGGGATATCGGGTAAGCAATTTGAGTCACCGACGCATACGCTGGTAAAAGACCGTGAGCAACTTGTAATTACACCGCGCAACCTCAGCAGCTTCGGAAGTATACTTATAAACGAAGGTGAAACAACAGCCCAAGCCGGAAATTTATACTTTACGCTAACCTATACCGATGCCGACAAGTATAAACTGAGCACCAAGCCACATGTTGCCGCGCTGGATGCCGATGAACTTAAATTTCCGTTGAAGTTGCGCAGCTGGCAGGAAGGCGATTGGTTTGTTCCGCTTGGCATGAACGGCAAGAAAAAGATCAGCGATTTTTTAGTGGACCGAAAAGTGCCGGCCAACCTGAAAAACCAGACCTTACTCCTGGTTTCGGAGCAGTCGGTGGTATGGGTTGTAAACCAACGCCTCGATAACCGGTTTAAAGTAACAGACAAAACACAGCGCGTGCTGGAGATAAGTATAGAAAGACGTTAGATACTAGATTTTAGACATTAGATTTTCAAAAATGGATTATGAAATAAACTTTTATGGTCTAACATCTTATATCTAGCATCTAAAATCTGACTATTAACAATAGATTTTCTAATTTTACCGGAGTTAACAGAATCTCAAACCAAAATAAAGCATATCCGAAATGAAAGTAACTGTAGTTGGAGCAGGTAACGTAGGGGCAACATGCGCCGATGTACTGGCTTACCGCGAAATCGCGAACGAAGTAGTTTTAGTGGATATTAAAGAGGGTTTTGCGGAAGGCAAAGCACTTGATATCTGGCAGAAAGCCCCAATCAACCTGTATGATACACGCACAGTAGGTGTAACCAACGATTACAGCAGAACGGCTAACTCTGATGTGGTAGTTATTACATCTGGTTTGCCACGCAAGCCCGGCATGACCCGCGACGACCTGATCTCAACAAACGCAGGCATCGTACAGTCGGTAACAGAAAACGTAATTAAGTATTCGCCGGACGCGATCATTATCGTGGTTTCTAACCCACTTGATGTAATGACGTATGCCGCGCACGTAACTTCTAAACTGCCACGCACCAAAGTAATTGGTATGGCTGGTATCCTGGATACGGCACGTTACAGAGCGTTTTTAGCAGAAGAACTGAACGTATCTCCAAAAGATATTCAGGCGGTATTGATGGGTGGCCACGGCGATACCATGGTTCCGCTTCCAAGATATACTACTGTAGGTGGTATCCCGGTAACTGAACTTATTTCTGAAGAGAAACTGAACGCTATTGTAGAGCGCACTAAAAACGGTGGCGGCGAACTGGTGAAACTGATGGGTACTTCTGCCTGGTATGCACCGGGTTCTGCAGCTGCCCAGATGGTAGAGGCAATCGTGCGTGACCAGCGCCGCGTGTTCCCGGTTTGCATTAAGCTGGAAGGCGAGTATGGCATTGATGGTGTATACTTAGGTGTACCGGTTATACTTGGTAAAAACGGTGTGGAGCGCGTAATTGAGCTGCAACTGAACGACGACGAGAAGCAACTGCTGGAAACGTCGCGTGGCCACGTAAAAGAAGTAATGGATGCGCTGGATAACATCAATGCAGCTGCCAAAGCTTAGTATAAAGTATACTTTTTAGTTACAAAAAAGCCGCTCCTTTGCAGGAACGGCTTTTTTTATAACTTGGAGAACAGCGTTAGCTATACTTATTTCCTGCTTTTCTTCTTTAAATTATGAAGGTATAAAGTAGCGTCTTCCACATCTTCCTTAAAAGTAATCACTATTACGCCGTCTTTTCCTTCAAGGCCAAACTTTTCCATTGCCTCCTCGCCTTTCAGCACATCCATGCTATCAATCCAGTTGGGGTCTATCTCATCCAGCATAACAGATTTATCTAACCTGTAAGCATCCTTTCCATCCTGAATAATGAGCAAGGGGCTTACATGATAAAAGTATGGCTGCATAGAGGAAACACCAGTATCCATGCGTTCCATTATTTTTTGGTCAGGAGATTTTTGGGCAAATACGTTACCGGAGAACAAACCCAGAAACAAAAAAACTAAACTATACTTCATCTTAATAATTGTAAACGGTAAGGAAAACTGAGCAACTACTGAGCCAATTAATCTTTCTGGCTGGCCTGGAACAGCTTCTGCTTTTCTTCTTTGGAAAGACTTTCGTAACCTGAGCTCGAAATCTTATCCAGTATCAGGTCGATCTCATCCTGGCTTGGCTTGCCGCTATAACTACTCGTAAATCCGTTTTTTGTTTTGGTTGATCTGGAAGTTACTGTTTCGCGGTGTGTTACCCGCATCCTTGGCCGGCGGGTAAAAATGTTGCTAAAGAACCCGATAACGGCATGCAAGGGCCTACCCATATCCGATCCGCGCTGCAGCTGCTTGATAAATAACCAACCGATCAGCGCCCCGCCCAGGTGGGCAATATTACCGCCGGCATTATCGCCTACCGCCCCGGAAATAGATAAAATAACCAGAAACAAGGCAATATACTTTATCCTCACCGGCCCGATCAAAAGCAGATTAAACGTATAATTTGGCAGTAACGTAGCCGCGCCCACCACAATAGCCAGCACACTCGCCGATGCCCCGATCATCATAGAAAAAGCGGCCCTGTCAGCAAAATACGGAATCAGGTTATAGCTCAGCATATACAGCGCACCACCTGCAATACCACCCAATATGTATAAACTCAGTAGTTTTTTATCGCCTAAATACTCGCGTATCAGTTGCCCGAACCAGTACAGGTTCAGCATGTTAAAAATAACGTGCAGAAAGCCTTCGTGCGTGAAGAAATAAGTAATAATGGTCCAGGGGCGGGTAATAAAGGTCAGTGGCTCCGAGTTAAGCGACAGGTAGCGCATCAACATGCCGTACACATCCGAGCTGCCGGTTAAAAGTAGTATGGTCCGCAGCACGATCAGCACCACAAACACAATCACATTGATCAGGATGAGTTGCTTAAGGGTGTTGTTGGGCTGCCGGAAAGTGTCTTTTATATCTTCAATAATGCTCATAAGTCTTTATACAATAGGCAGTAAACAGGTAAGATAACAGCATTAAAACAAAGTATACCAGCCTTGCCCCACAGGCTTATACCTGCTGCAGTTCAGATGGTTGTGCAAATGGCCGATTCGAAAAATATTTTGCCTGGAGCCAAGCATAGCAGAGCCGAAAACGGATTCCTGCCGCTAATATTCCCGGTAATCGTTGCGCTGCCACATCCTGATGAGTATATACGCAAACAGCATCCCGCCGAGGTGTGCAAAGTGGGCCACATTATCGCCGGCCACGCGGTTAAAGCCGGTATACAACTCGTAGGCGCCATAGAGCATCACAAAATATTTTGCTTTGATCGGAACGGGCAAAAACAACAGCATCAGCTCCAGGTTAGGGAACAGCATACCAAAGGCCATCAGCAAAGCAAACACAGCTCCGGAAGCACCCAGCATCGGGGTGTTAAATATACCGTTGTATACTTTCTGTACTACTTCCACACTCGCCTGCTCATACTCTTTCAGGTCGGGGTTGCGCAGGTAGGCTATGGCTAGTTCTCGCCCTTGCCCCCGGCCTACATGGTCGTCCATAAAGTTATTAAAACCAACCGGACTCGGGTTTTCCATGTAAATTGAGGTTTCTTCTCTGAGCTCGTGCAGTTCGTAAGCGCGCACCCCAGAGTATAAAAGACTGGCCCCTAAACCGCAGATCAGGTAGAAAGCAAGCAGTTTTTCGCTTCCCCAGTAACGCTCCAGCATCGGCCCGAAAATGAACAAGCTGAACATATTACTGAACAAATGCCCCCAGCCACCATGTAGAAACATGTGCGTTACCAGCTGGTATGGCCTGAAATACTCGGAGCCAAAATGGTACAATGCAAACTGAGCAGAGCTGAACAGCTTGTCCTGTAATACAAAAACTAAGATATTAATGATCAGGAGATTCCTGACCATGGGTGTTATATTAAACATGTGCCATCCTTTTTAAACACAGCCCGGGGCTCGTGTTGTGTGTATCGTTTTTCGTGTTTTGAGAAGTTTCCTAACATCTACCGCGAGTTTTCAACTTGTGGTTTGATATGACAGCAAGCTTTCAGCTTGCGTGTGCCACTAGGAAACTCAATTTATACTTATTTATACTTTCGCAAGCTGAAAGCTTGCCTCATGAACAGCCACAAGCTGGAAGCTCGCGGCAGGTAAGCACTACAACTATACTTCCTCACAATAATTTAACAATCAACAATTTAGCAATCAAGGTTTACCCTTTCTGAAACAGATCGTGCAACTGGCTCAGCTCCATGATCACAAGTGTTTTCTGGCCGCCAGGCGTATAGTTAGGCACCTGGCAGGCAAACAGCTTATCTACCAGCGAGTTCATTTCAAAATCGGTCATGCGTGGCTGCAGTTTGTAAGCCAGCCGCTTGGCCATGGCCCGCACCAGGTTTTCGCGCGTATCCAGCTTTAACGTAACCGAGTTGTTTTTATATTGTTCTATCAGTTCTTCCAGCAATTCTTTTTCGTTGGCCGCCTGCACATCAGCTGGTATCCCGTTCAGGATGATGGTGTTACCGCCAAAATCTTCGAACTGGAAACCCATTTCCTTAAACTCACCGGCCAGTTCTTTTATCAGCACTGCATCCGAAGGCGAAAGGTCAATGGTCTGCGGGAAAAGCAAGGCCTGCGAGATCACAGCTTTCTTTTGCAGCAGGGCTTTATACTTTTCATACAGGATGCGTTCCTGCGCTGCCTGCTGGTCAATGATCATCATCCCGGATTTTACCTGTACCAGCAAGTATTTCTGATGAATCTGAACAGCTTTGTTCGTAGCCGTCGTGGTTTCAGTGGCAAAGGTATCGTCCAGCAAGCCCATTCCGGAGCTGGCCGAAGTATAACTTTCTTCTTCGTGGTGCTGCGGTTTGTGTACAGGCTCATAGAGTTGGTCCCATCCCTTGGAAGTAGCCCGTTTGGCTGTGGCCGGCATCGTTAACCCCGGAAAACTATTGTGATGGCTTTCGGTGTCGAACTCATTTATACTTCCGCCCTGTATCCGGATCGGCTGCAAAGGGGCAAAATTCACGTCGCCGTCAAAATCCAGTGACGGTGCAATATTGTGCGCGCCCAACGCTTTCCGGACTGCTGCATGTACAATGGCGTATACCGTTTTCTCGTCCTCAAACTTAATTTCGGTTTTGGTCGGGTGTACGTTTATATCGATCTTCTCGGGTTCAATATCAATAAAGAGCACATAAAACGGATGGCTGTCTTTTGGCAATAAACCTTCGAACGCCGTGGTAACCGCATGGTGCAGGTAGCCGCTTTTCACAAAACGGTTGTTCACGAAAAAGAATTGTTCGCCGCGTGTTTTGCGTGCAAACTCCGGTTTCCCGATATAGCCCCGCACATTCAGGAAGTTGGTATCTTCCTCGCAGTAAGCCATTTGCTCTTTGTAATTGCTTCCGAAGATGCCGATGATGCGCTGGCTCAGTTTGGTGGCCGGTAAATTAAATACTTCGGTATCGTTGTGGTGCAGCGAGAAAGCAATTTCAGGATAAGACAAAGCCACCCGCTGAAACTCGTCCAGGATATGACGCATCTCCACAGCGTTTGTTTTCAGGAAGTTGCGGCGGGCCGGTACATTAAAGAAAAGATTTTTAACGGCGATAGACGTACCCGCGGGCACAGCCGCCGGTTCGTGTAACGTAACGGCAGAGCCTTCAATCATCAGGCGTACACCTGTATCCGAAGTATGGAGCCGGGTTTTCATTTCTACCTGCGCTACAGCGGCGATAGAGGCCATGGCCTCGCCCCTGAAACCCATGGTGCGGATGCGGAAAAGATCTTCGGTGGTGCTTATTTTGGAAGTAGCGTGCCGCTCGAAACACATACGGGCATCCGTTTCAGACATGCCGGCGCCGTTATCCACCACCTGTACCAGTTGCTTGCCCGCTTCTTTCACAATCAGTTGCACAGCGGTTGCATTAGCATCGATGGCGTTTTCGAGCAATTCTTTTACTACCGAGGCAGGGCGCTGCACCACCTCGCCGGCGGCAATCTGGTTGGCAAGAAAATCGGGTAGTAAATGTATGATGTCAGGCATCGTTAAAACTATTATTAAAGCTAAGGGAACCGGTTCTGCAAGTATGGCCGCGTTTTTGTTTCAGCTAAATTGTTGAAAGCAGAACTTATTCAGTAATTAATTTATTACTAATTTAGAGACCAGTTATCAAAACAAGCCTGAACATCGGGTTCGTTTTTCTGCTCAGGCCATTACCAGGCAGCACTGCATGTACCCAAGTTCTGCGAAATGGCGTTGGCCCGAAAAGGCAACGTATCTGTTCCGGAAAGCAGTATTCCAGGTTTAGCCACCTTTTACTGCTGGTCAGCATAGGGCAGTTCAGTTACGTTTTTTACAGCGTTTTTCCTGACCGCCCTTATGCAAAAATAGGCTTAATTTTGACTTGTTCCAATTAATAAAGTACCTGCCCAGGATGTTGAAGCGTTTTACTTTAGGGTTTTTGATTTTAGTTTTTTTCTCGATGGGCCCGCTGATGTCTTTAAAACCATCAGACGAAATTGTGGTGCCGGACAAGGAAAAAAACTGGGTGGACAGCGTGTTTAACAGCCTGACGCCGGAGCAGCGCATTGGCCAGTTGTTTATGGTGGCTGCCTATTCCGATAAAGATAAAAGACACTTCCGCGAGATCGATTCCCTGGTTGTAAAGTATGGCATTGGCGGTATCATGTTTATGCAGGGCGGCCCGGTACGCCAGACTACGCTCACCAACCGTTTCCAGGGATTAGCTAAAGTACCGATGCTGATTGCCATGGATGCCGAATGGGGACTTGGAATGCGCCTGGATAGCAGCATGCAGTTTGCCCGCCAGATGACATTGGGTGCCATGGATGATCCGAAATACGTGTACATGATGGGCCGTGAAATTGCGCTCAAAATGAAACGTATGGGCGTAAACGTAAGCTTCTCGCCGGTAATGGATGTAAACGTAAACCCGCAGAACCCGGTCATTGGCACCCGCTCTTTCGGCGAATCAAAAGAAGAAGTGAGCCGCAGAGGCGTTGCGTACATACAAGGCTTACAGGACCACGGCATTATTGCTGTGGCTAAACATTTTCCGGGCCATGGCGATACTGATACAGACTCGCACCTGGCGCTACCGGTTATCAAACACAGCGTAAAACGACTGACTGAGGTAGAACTATACCCTTTCCGGAAATCGTTTGATGCTGGCGTAATGGGCGTGATGGTGGCGCATTTGTACATCCCAAGTATAGATAGCACCAAAAATTTAGCTACTACCCTTTCCAAACCTTTGGTAACAGGCCTCCTGAAAGAGAAAATGAACTACAAAGGCCTGGTGTTTACTGATGCGCTGAATATGAAAGGCGTTAGCAAATACTACACACCTGGCGAACTTGATCTGAGAGCGTTAATGGCCGGAAACGATATTTTGCTTTTTTCGGAGAATGTGCCGGTGGCGGTTTCAAAAATAAAAGCAGCCCTTGCCGAAGGTAAATTAAACCAGGTTGATGTGGACCAACGCATCCGTAAGGTATTGCATGCCAAGTACTGGGCCGGGCTAAACAAGTATAAACCTGTTGCGCTTGCCAACCTGAAAAAAGATGTGGACCGGCCAATCAGCACGGTTATACAAGAGCAGCTTTACGAACATGCCGTTACAGTACTTAAAAACAAAAACAACCTGCTTCCACTCCGTAACCTCGATACGCTAAGTATTGCTTCTGTTGCCATTGGTGTAACAGAAAATAACCCGTTCCAGGAAATTCTGGGAAGCTATGCGGCTGTTAAGAAGTTTGCTGTGTCGGATCGCTTCGCACCTGATTCAGTTTTTACAGGTATACTTCCAAAACTCGAGAATAGCAACGTAGTAGTGGTCAGTATCCATAACATGAACCACACGCCCTTCAAAGACTTCGGTATAGGCGTAGGTACGCGCGCATTCATTCAGTTTCTGCAGGAGCGTACCAATAAAAAAGTGATTGTTGCGGTGATGGGCAATGCGTATAGCCTGAAGTTTTTTGAAGGCAGCAACTGGCTTCTATGTGGCTACGAAGATCAACCGGTTGCCCAGATGCTGGTGCCACAGGCTATTTTTGGAGCGCGCGCTGCCAAAGGCAAACTACCCGTAACGGCTTCTGCTAAATTTAAAACCGGAACTGGCATTGTAACGCCTACGCTTGGCCGTTTAAAGTATGGCGTACCCGAAAGTGTAGGGATGGATTCTGATTCGCTGAAGCAGATTGATAACATTGCCCTGGAAGCCATTGCGTATGCTGCCACGCCGGGTGCCCAGGTAATGGTGATCAAAGACGGGACCGTGGTCTACAACAAATCTTACGGCCACTATACCTACGACAAGAAAAAACCTGTTACCAACCAAACAGTATATGATATTGCTTCGATCACAAAAGTAGCGGCTACCTTACAGGCCATTATGTTCCTGAAAGACCAGGGCAAACTGAAACTGGACGAAAAACTGGTTACCTACTTACCCGAACTCAAAGGCACCAACAAAGCGAACCTGGTTTTACGGGATGTGCTTACCCACCAGGCGGGCCTGCAAGCGGGTTTACCGCATTGGCAGACAACTTCAAAATCACAGGCAACAAAAAAGATATTTTACGCAAGCGCCCAGACAGATGCTTTCCCACACGAGGTAGCGCCCGGTTTTTATTCGATGAAGTCGATGGAAGATTCGCTTTGGGCCTGGACCGTAAAATCGCCGTTACTGGCTCGTAAAAAAGACAGCAAAGGATACCCGTACAAGTATAGCGACCTCGATTTTTATGTATTGAAGCGCGTGGCAGAAACGCTTCTGAACCAGCCGCTGGATGAGTTTATGGATCAGAATTTCTATGCGCCGCTTGGCCTGAGCACCATGACGTATAAGCCGCTTCTGAAGCACAAACAGGAAAACATAGCCCCAACCGAGAAAGACAATTATTTCCGGCACAACCTGCTCTGGGGTACGGTACACGATCAGGGCGCGGCCATGCTGGGCGGTGTTGCAGGCCATGCAGGCTTATTCTCTAACGCAAACGACCTGGCCATACTTTTACAGATGAACTTACAGAATGGCAATTACGGCGGACACAAATATTACAACACCAGTGTTGTGCCTGAGTTCTCTAAAAAGCAGTTCATCAACAACCGCCGTGGCCTGGGCTGGGATAAACCGGAAACGGACGGCAACGGACCAACTTCTGCCCTGGCACCGCTCAGCACCTTCGGCCATACGGGTTTCACGGGCACAAGCGCCTGGGTTGATCCTGAAAATAAACTGATTTATATCTTCCTGTCTAACAGGGTATATCCGGATGCGGGTAACAACAAACTGGTAGAGTATAACATCCGGACACGTATACATGATGCGATATATAAATCCATCGTGCCTAAAACATAAAATTTAAACGTAATTTAGCAAGTGCAGCCACAGCCGTGAGCTGCACTTATTTTTTTCAGCACTACAACACTATGAGAATCGGTATCGTCTGTTACCCAACCTTCGGCGGAAGCGGCGTAGTAGCCACTGAGCTTGGCAAAGAACTCGCTGTAAAAGGGCATAAAGTACACTTTATAACCTATAGCCAACCCGCCCGCCTCGATTTTTTTAACGAGAACCTTTTTTATCACGAAGTATATATTCCGTCTTACCCGCTGTTCCAGTACCCGCCTTACGAGTTGGCCCTTGCCAGCAAAATGGTGGATATCGTGCAGTTCGAAAAGCTGGATATTTTGCACGTGCATTATGCCATCCCCCACGCTTCGGCGGCTTTTATGGCCAAGCAGATCCTGCGCACCAAAGGCATTAACATTCCGGTAATTACAACGCTGCACGGCACCGATATTACGCTGGTGGGGAAAGATGCTTCGTTTGAGCCGGTAGTTACCTTTAGTATAAACCAATCGGATGGCGTAACGGCCGTATCCGATAGCCTGCGCACCGAAACGTATGAGTTCTTCCAGATCGAGAAAGACATCAAGGTTATCCCGAACTTTATCAACCTCGAAAAATTCAAGCGCCAGAAAAAAGACCACTTCCGCACCGCCATCAGCCCGAACAACGAAAAACTGCTGGTTCATACTTCCAACTTCCGTACAGTGAAACGGGTAGAAGACGTGATCTCAATTTTTGCGAAAGTACGGGAGCACATGCCAAGCAAGCTGCTACTGGTAGGCGATGGCCCGGAACGCCCTAAAATGGAAAAGCTGTGCCGCGAGCTGCAGATTTACAACGATGTGCGTTTCCTGGGTAAGCTGGAAGCAGTAGAAGAAGTACTTTCGGTAGCCGACCTGTTTCTGATGCCATCCGAGAAAGAAAGCTTTGGGTTAGCTGCCCTGGAGGCAATGGCCTGCGAAGTACCTGTTATTTCGTCTAACGCCGGTGGTATACCCGAGCTTAACATTGATGGCGTTACAGGTTTTGTAAGCCCGGTTGGCGCTGTAGACGAAATGGTACAAAACGCCCTGTTTATATTAGACGATGCCAACCTGGATCGCTTCAAGGCAAATGCCCTGGCCCGCGCCAACGATTTTCATACGGATAAGATCGTACCGCTTTACGAAGAGTTTTACAAAAGTATAATTGATCAGCAATTGGCAATCCATTAAATAAATTTTGCCAATACAAGTATAAATCCGGCTGTGGAAACATAGCCGGATTTTTTTATGCTATATTAACTACTGATTTATACTTCTACCTGCCAACACTTTGAATGCCATGAGCAAAGACAAATATTTTATCCTGGATTTCGACAGCACGTTTACGCAGGTAGAGGCACTTGATCTGCTGGGAGAAATAGCGCTGCAGCACACAGAAAGCAAAGAGCAGATTTTAGAGGAGATCAAAGCGATTACCAACAGCGGTATGGATGGCAGCAGCTCTTTTTCCGAAGGCCTTCTAAAACGTATCCATTTACTCCAGGCGCATAAAAAACACCTGCAGGAACTGATCGGCACCCTGGAAGACAAAGTTTCTGATTCCATCAAACGGAACAAAGCTTTCTTTGAGGAATACACCGACCAGATTCTCATTGTATCCAGCGGATTCAAAGAATTTATTGTGCCTGTGGTTACGCCGTATGGTATAAAAGAAGAAAATGTATATGCGAATACCTTCGTGTTCGATGCGCAGGGTTACATTTCAGGTTTTGATACCGACAATGAACTTAGCCAGGATAAGGGCAAAATAAAGTTACTCCAGAAATTAGCGCTGCAGGGAGATGTATATGTGTTAGGCGATGGCTATACCGATTATGAAATAAAGGAAGCCGGCCTGGCCAATAAGTTTTACGCCTTCACCGAAAATATCGCCCGTGACAAAGTAGTAGAAGTGGCCGAACATATCGCACCAAATCTGGACGAATTTCTGTACCAGAATAACCTGCCCATGACCATCTCTTACCCTAAGAACAGAATAAAAGTGCTGCTGCTGGAAAATGTGCACCCCAGTGCCCTGGCGCTTTTTAAACAGGAAGGCTACCAGGTAGAAACCATGGCAGGTGCTTTAAGTGAAGATGAGCTCTGCGAAAAAATAAAAGACATCGCCATACTTGGCATCCGTTCCAAAACGCAGGTCACAGCGAAAGTATTACAGCAGGCTAATCGACTGATCAGTATTGGGGCTTTCTGTATCGGCACTAACCAGATTGACCTGGAGGCGGCGCTGTGGGCAGGTATAACCGTTTTTAATGCGCCTTTCAGCAATACCCGCAGCGTGGTAGAACTTGCCCTAGGCGAGATCATCATGCTTTCCCGCAACGTGTTTGAGAAAAGTATGAAAATGCACCAGGGCAACTGGGACAAATCGGCGAGCGGCAGCATGGAAGTGCGGGATAAAAAGTTAGGCATTATCGGGTATGGCAACATTGGTTCGCAGTTATCGGTGCTGGCAGAAGCCCTGGGTATGCAGGTCTATTATTATGATGTAGTAGAGAAGTTGCAACTTGGCAATGCCCGCAAATGCGAAACCCTGGAGCAACTCCTGGAAACGGTGGATGTCGTAACGCTGCACGTAGACGGCCGCGAAAGTAACAAAGGTTTTTTCGGAGAAGAAGCCTTCGCACATATGAAGCCCGGCGCCATTTTCCTGAACCTCAGCCGCGGCCATATTGTAGATTTACCAGCTTTAACTCAGGCTTTAAAATCCGGGAAAGTGGCCGGCGCAGCAGTAGACGTTTTTCCGTATGAGCCCGCTACCAACCAGGAAGAATTTACAAACGAACTACGCGGATTGCCCAATGTTATACTTACACCACACATCGGCGGTAGCACCATAGAAGCGCAGGAGAACATTGCCCGTTTTGTTCCTACCCGCATTATGCAGTACATTAATACAGGCAATACTTATCAGAGCGTTAATTTCCCTAACATACAGTTGCCTGCCTTGAAAAATGCGCATCGCCTCATCCATATTCACCGGAACGTACCGGGCGTGCTTGCCAGCATCAACAGTGCTTTAGCAAGTAACCAGGTAAATATTCTGGGCCAGTACCTCAAAACCAACGAGCAAATTGGCTATGTGATTACGGATATTGACAAGGCGTACAACAAAAAAGTAATTGAAGAATTGCGCTGCATACCGGCCACTATCAAATTCAGGATGCTTTATTAAACAGATACGTATGGCACAACCCGTATACTTTACTCCCGGCCCTTCGGAGCTTTACCCTGGTGTAGAAGAACATATACAGGCGGCAATGGCTGCTAAACTGGGCAGCATTTCGCACCGGAGCCAGCAGTTTAAATCAATATATGCGCATGCTGTAACCGGGCTTCGCAAACTGTTGGCCTTACCTGAAAATTACCAGATTTTGTTTCTTTCATCGGCAAACGAAGTATGGGAACGCGCCATTCAGAATACCGTGGAAAGAGAAAGTTTTCATTTGGTGAATGGTGCTTTTTCAGAACGCTTCTTTGAGATTTCGGGAGAACTGGGGCGCAGCGCAACAAAGTATAAAGTGCCGGATGGCGAAGGATTTGATGTCGCGCAGATTAACGTACCCACTACAGCAGAACTCATCGCTTTAACCCAGAATGAAACCAGCACGGGTGCGAGTATGCCTGTAGCAGATATACACCTGTTCAGGGAGAAAGCCAGCCCGGAAGCCTTGATTTTTGTAGACGCCGTCTCATCGGTGCCCTTTCCTGCGTTTGATTACACCAAAATAGACGCAGCTTATTTCTCGGTGCAGAAATGTTTTGGCTTGCCTGCCGGATTAGGTGTCTGGCTGCTCAACGAGCGTTGCATTCAAAAAGCAGAATTGTTGCTGCAAAAAGGATTATCTATCGGTTCGTACCACAGCATCCCTTCCCTTCTAAAAAAAGCGCTTTCAAACCAAACACCTGAAACACCTAACGTACTCAATATTTACCTGTTGGGCCAGGTAGTAGAGGCGATGAACCAGAAAGGATTAGACCTGATCCGGCAGGAAACTGAACTCAAAGCACGGCTGCTTTATACTTTCCTGGAGACAAGCAAGACCTTTGCCCCTGCTGTGAAGGAAGCTGCACATCGGTCTTTAACCACCATTATAGCGACTACACATTTGCCTGCTTCGGAAGTAAATAATTTTCTGGCGCCTCATCATATGGTTGTGGGGAGCGGCTACGGCCAAAACAAAGAAACCCAGATCAGGATCGCTAATTTTCCGGCACACACCGTTGACCATGTAAAAGCCCTGATCAGCAGCCTGCATGCACTAGATCTGGCTTAAAACAGCTGCGCTATTTCCTGTTTCACGTAGCTGAGCGCTTTCGAGGTTGGGTCGGTTTGCTGGGTAAGCAGATGCTCTAATATACGCTTGGCCAGGTCGGTTCCTCGGGCACCTTCAGGCATTTCCTGGTACTTGCGGTTGATCAGGTTTACCACATCTTCGCGGGCGTGCGTTACCTGCTGCCAGGCGGCTTCGCTCATGTATACCTGCTGCGACATGTTGTGGTTAAACTCATTCCGGATCTCGCTCAGCAACACACTATGATATTCGGGTGCCGTTAAGCCGCTGCTGCCTACGCGGAGCAATAAATTATTTGGCGTAATTCGCTCCAGTAACAAAACAATTCGCTCGTATGCCTGTAGTCTGATAGAAAGAAGTCCGTCTGATTGTTTGCCTTCCGGCTGGGAAGCACGCAGGCGGTCTTCGCGCTCGTAGTGCTTCTGTAACAGGAAGTTGAGGCCTCCAACCAAAATAAGGGCAGGTAAGGCAAATTTTATTAAATCCAGAATTAAGCTGATTGTTCCTTCCATAGTTATGTATTAGGTTGAGCGAATATCGTAAAAATTGGTTTAGCTTGTATGAATCATTTAAACGATTGCACTGTTTACATACTACGGAAAGCTGCTGAAGTATATTACATATTTATTGCTTAAGTTTGTGCCTACAAATTATTGATCTGAAACGATTATGACAACAGAAACTAAAACTGCACCTATAACCCTGACGGAGAAAGCTTTAGCTGAGGTTAAAAATATAATGCAAGACAAGAGTGTGCCAGACGGCTATGGCCTGCGCGTAGGCGTGCAGGGTGGCGGTTGCTCGGGCATGTCTTATTTGCTTGGCTTTGATAAAGCAAAAGAAACCGACGAAGTTTTTATACTGGATGGCGTTGAGCTGATCATGGATAAAAAACACGCGATGTATGTACTGGGCATGGAAGTTGATTTCCAGGATGGCCTGAACGCACGTGGTTTTGTATTCAGTAACCCACAAGCTAAAAGTACCTGCGGCTGCGGCAGCTCGTTCTCTTCTTAGTAGTACCTTTTTTCTTAGTAATAGGCAAAGCCCGGCTGTAAAGTCGGGCTTTGCTGTTTTTAAGGGAGTTTATACTTTGCTTTACGGTTAATAAGTCTTGGTCATACTTTCGGGTACGGCAAGTATGAAATCCGCTTTTGTTTTATGTTCATCGGCCAGCTTTACCAGATCTGGTTGCAGTACGGTAGTGATCGTAATGACTTTGAGTTTAGGCTGCTTTTGTTTGAGGTACCAGCCAATGCCTTCGTAGTTATCAGAATGGTAAGCGCCGTTCAGGTGCAGCATTTTACGGCCTTTGCCTACCTCCTGAAGTATAAAATGCGCCATTGTCGCATCTTTCAGAGCCTGGGCCTGCACAATGTTTATACTTTTGGTATTGCCGTGGGTACTCGCTCCAAACATCGAAAGCATATTTTTATAACCCGGCAACTCCATATCAACGGTTACAGGCAAAGGCGCGATAAACTGCTTTGCCTCCGGTGTCATACTTTCAAGGACAGCTAACCCGCCACCCGATACGGCTGCTGCATAGCGGCGCGGCACATTAGTAGCAATAACCGGCACACGATTCTCTTTGGCATACTTTACAACAGGCTTGTAATCGGTGTTGTAGTTTTGCCACAACCTGGCTTCCTGAGCAAAGTTTGTTTCCGGTATTTTCCCTTCCAGGTACTCGTTTAAAACCAGTTGTATGTCGGCTTCCAGCATTTCGGCGCCAAGTATAAATTGCTGTTGGTGTACTTTGTGCAGGTCTTTTGTAAGCTCCAGTTGCAGCCAGTGCGCGATCGGGTCGTTGTGCTGCTCGCCAAAAAGGATAACATCCGCTTCCTGCAGTTCTTTTAGTATTTTGCCATACTTTATACTTTTACCATCTTTAGAAAAAAGCATGTAAGCTGGTTTGTCCTGTGCCATGGCCGTAAACGTTACAAGTATAAGAAGAAGCGGAAGTATGATTTGTTTCATAATCTCAGGGCAAGAAAGTGTAAGCATATTAAAGCAAAAAAGTAGCGACCCTTCAGATCAGCTACTTTTTAAACGTACAAATAGTTTTATTTTATACTCTGTAAAACAGCCACTTTGATAACTCTTTGTAGTTAACTTTTTTGCCATACATCAGAATACCTACGCGGTAAATGCGGCCGGCAATCCAGGTGCTGATAATGAAGCCAAGTATAAGCAAGCCCATAGATAGGGCAAGCTCCCAGGCAGGTACGCCAAACGGAACACGCACCATCATAATAATAGGCGAGGTAAACGGAATCATCGACATCCAGAAAGCCACAGGCCCATCCGGGTTTTGGATAACCACCGTGTACGACATGATAAAAGAGATGATAAGCGGAATCGTGATCGGGAACATGAACTGCTGCGTATCGGTTTCGTTATCTACGGCAGCGCCGATTGCCCCGAAAAGGGAGCCGTATAACAGGTAGCCTCCCAGAAAGTAAAACAGGAAACAGCCGATGATCAACGGGATATTTAAGTTACCGATAGCTTTAAAAGCAGAGCCCATCACGGCATTTGCCTCGTTATCGGTGGTGGCATCTGCTGCCGCTACTTCGCCTTCGGTTGTTTGTACTTCCTGAGTTTCGCCGGTGGCAGCCTCGCGTCCTGCAGCCATTTGCTCGATTGGCGTTGGTGCCGGTTTAATGCCAAAAGCGGCCTGAACGCCTGTTACCACGATAGAAGAAAGTATAAGCCACAGCAAAAACTGCGTTAAACCTACACCGGCAATGCCTATAATCTTGCCCATCATCAACTGGAAAGGCTTTACAGACGAGATCATGATCTCTACAATACGGTTGGTTTTTTCTTCGATCACGCCGCGCATGATCTGCACGCCATACATAAAAATGAAGAAGTAAATAATAACCGCCGCTACAATACCAGCCCCGGAAGTAACGAAGGCATTGTTGTCTTTTTCGCCTTCGTCGCTTAGGTTAACAGCCGTGATGCTGATATTCGCTTTCATTTTGGAGAGTAGTTCGCGGTCGATGCCAGATGCTACAAAACGCTGGTTCTCCACTTCTTTTTCCAGCATGTTTTCCAGTTTTAATTTGGTCTGGATGCTGGTATTTTTCTTGGCGTATACCTTAATGCCTTCCGGGTTTTCGATGCTGAGCTTCGGGATGTGCAGTAAAGCAGTGTTGTCGGTTTCTTTGTAAGCCAGTTTTGCCTGCTCCAGCGAGCCGCCCAGCGTTACAAATTTCAACTCATCTTTGCTGATCAGTTTATCTGCAAACAAACCGCTTTCATCCAGCACCATAATGGTATCGTCGCTATCCGAGAAAGTAGCCAGCCATGCCGGAATTATCATGAAAGCAGCCAGCAGCAACGGCGTCAGGAAGGTCATGATCAAAAAGCTCTTCTTCCGGACACGTGTAATATACTCGCGTTGTATTATCAGCCAAATCTTATCCATGGTGTGTTTCTTTTACTTTTCTGATGAAAATATCATTTATACTTGGCACCAGCTCTACAAAAGAGTGCACCTCTACCCGCTCGATCAGGTAGCGTAACAGGTCGTTTGGCGTACTGCCATTTAGCAGTTTTACATTTGCCCGGAAAACACCATGATTGTCGTGTTGCTCCAGTACCTCAAAGTCCGGGGATAGTATGAGTAGCTGTCCGTTTCCTATAATCTGGAAGGTGTCGGTGCGGTAAGTATCGCGGATCTCTTTTACAGGACCATCCAGCACTTTGCGTGAGCGGTTAATCAGGGCAATGTTATCGCAAAGCTCCTCCACAGATTCCATGCGGTGCGTCGAGAAAATAATCGTAGCGCCTCGATCGCGCAGAGCCAGAATTTCGTCTTTAATTAAATTTGCATTGATCGGGTCGAAGCCGGAGAAAGGCTCATCCAGGATAATGAGCGAGGGCTCGTGCAGCACGGTAGCCACAAACTGCACTTTCTGTTGCATCCCCTTCGATAGGTCTTCGATGTTTTTGTTCAGCCAGTCGCGCATCTCAAAACGGTCTACCCAGGCTTTAATGCGGGCAGTTGCTTCCGTTTTGCTTAGCCCCTTTAGCTGCGCCAGGTATAAAAGCTGCTCCCCTACCTTCATTTTTTTGTAAAGGCCACGCTCCTCCGGCAAATACCCCATCTGGCGTATGTGGTCTGGGCGCAGGCGCTCTCCTTTAAAATGAACTTCGCCGCTGTCGGCACCGGTTATTTGGGTGATGATTCGGATAAGTGATGTTTTACCGGCACCGTTCGGGCCAAGCAGGCCAAAAATGCAACCGGCCGGAATATCAAAACTTACATCACTCAGGGCAGTATGGTTAGCGTATCGCTTGGTTACGCTGTCAATTTTAAGAATGCTCAAAGCTATTTTTCAGTTTAAACTTTCTTAAAAATACATGCTTCGCCCATACAAAACAATGTATATTATACTTTAGCTATTTTTTATCAGACAGAAATAACAATTCTCCCGACGAAGCTTGCTATACTTTCGCTATATAAACCGACGCTGGTACTTTATACTTTAGTGTATATAACAGAAGCGGGCATCCTCTTTCGAAAATACCCGCTTCTGTTCTTATTTATACTTTTTTCTTACTGAAAATAATCTTTTACTTTCTCGAAGAAGCCTTTGTCATTTTTACCCGGGTGCGGCATAAAGTTATCCGAATCGCGGAGGCTTTCCAGCACGGCACGTTCCTCACTGTTCAGCGATTTCGGCGTCCATACATTGATATGGATCAGCTGGTCGCCTTTGCCATAACCGTTGATATCTTTAATACCTTTGCCGCGCAACCTGAAAATTTCGCCACTCTGTGTACCTGGTTTTATGTTGATTTTAACCTTGCCTGTGATAGTAGGCACCTCGATATCGGCACCAATGGCTGCATCTACAAAGCTGATGTACTGATCGAAGATAATGTTGTTGCCTTCGCGCTTCAGCGTTGGGTGTTCTTCTTCCTCAATCTGAATCAGAAGGTCGCCTGGTACGCCGCCACGTTCCGGCACGTTGCCTTTGCCCGACATAGACAGTTGCATACCGTCCATTACGCCGCCCGGTACGTTAATCGTGATCACCTCTTCCTGCAATTCACGGCCGCTGCCATGGCAGGCATCGCAACTTTTGGTTACAATGCGGCCTTCGCCGTTACAGGTTGGGCACGTTGCCGATGATACCATCTGGCCCAGCATCGTATTTACTACTTTGCGAACCTGACCTGATCCTTGGCAAGAGCCGCACGTCTGCATATCCGTACCGTTTTTAGCGCCGTTGCCGCCGCAGGTACTACACGCTACGTAACGTTTTACTTTTATTTTTTTCTCAACGCCATTGGCTACTTCTTCCAGGCTGAGTTTAAGTTTAATGCGCAGGTTGCTTCCTTTGCGCGCTCGGCGGCCTCCACCTCCCTGGCGTCCACCAAAGAAGCCTTCAAAACCACCTCCACCGAAAACGTCGCCGAACTGGGAGAAAATATCTTCCATGTTCATGCCGCCGCCTCCGCCGCCAAATCCACCGTTCATGCCCTGGTGGCCGAACTGGTCGTAGCGCTGGCGTTTCTGCTGGTCGCTTAGTATTTCGTACGCTTCAGCTGCTTCTTTAAACTTATCTTCGGCAGTTGGGTCGTCCGGGTTTTTATCGGGATGGTATTTGATCGCGATCTTACGGTAAGCCTTCTTTATCTCTTCCTGGCTGGCCCCCTTGCTTATATCTAAAATCTCGTAATAATCTCTCTTAGCCATCTTTTAAGCTCCTATTATAACTTTTGCGAAACGAATAACTTTATCGTTCAAAGTATATCCTTTCTCTACCACATCCACGATTTTCCCCTTCAGGTCGTCGCTTGGCGCTGGTATTTGTGTAATTGCTTCGTGCATTTCGGTATCAAAGTCGTGCCCAGCCTGTATCTGCATAGCCTGCAAGCCTTTTTGCTGCGTTACGTGCTTCAGCTTATGGAAAACAAGCTCCAGGCCCTGCAACATCGCATCCGTATCTTTTGTAGTTTCGAAAGAGTGGCTTGCGCGTTCCATATCATCCAGAACAGGCAACAATTCCGTCATCACATCTTGCGTGGCTGTTTTGGAAAGGTCGATGCGCTCTTTGGCAGTCCTGCGTCTGAAGTTCTCAAACTCAGCCATTAAGCGCAGGTATTTATCTTTCATCTCGGCCAGCTCTGCAGCCACAGCAGTATCAGTATTTTCTGCTGCTTTTACTTCTTCCTGCTGCTCCTGCTCGTTTACTTCCGTATCTGTCGTATTATCCTGCAATTCTTCGTTTTCCTGATCGTTCTTCATCTCTTTTTCTGACATAATGCCTTAAAAAAAATAGGTTGATGTGTATACTGTCTCTTGTCAATTAATCTGCCAAAGAGCCTGTTATGTCAATCTGGCATTTATTGCAGGCTTTCGGCACTATAAAAAAATCGGTAGATAGCTTTGCAGCTTCTACCGATCCGTTTGTAAAGTATAAAATCAGGATTTAGCTGTTAAGCTCTTCCCAGATCATGTCTTTCAGTTTGGCGATGTTCTTCTGCGAAATACTGGAAATGAAAACAGTTGGCAAGCCGTCCGGCAAGGTCTGTCGCATCTCCTCTTCCAGTTCATCATCCAGCATATCGCTTTTGGTAATGGCAAGTATGCGTTTTTTATCTAACAGCTCCGGGTTATACTTCTGAAGCTCGTTTAGCAAGATATCATACTCTTTGGCGATGTCCGGACTATCACATGAAACCATAAACAGCAGCATGGAGTTCCGCTCGATGTGGCGTAAAAACCGTATTCCTAAACCTTTACCTTCCGAAGCGCCTTCTATAATCCCCGGAATATCAGCCATCACAAAAGATCTGAAGTCGCGGTAAGCTACTACACCCAGGTTAGGCTCGAGGGTGGTAAAGGCATAGTTGGCAATTTTTGGTTTTGCCGCAGATACTACCGATAATAAAGTGGATTTACCTGCATTCGGGAAACCTACCAGACCTACATCGGCCAGCAGTTTCAGTTCCAGGATAACCCACTCTTCTATACCTTCCTCGCCGGGTTGTGCGTGGCGTGGTGTCTGGTTGGTTGGCGATTTAAAGTGCGCGTTACCCAAACCACCTCTACCACCGGGAGTAAGTATGATTTCCTGGCCGTG
This sequence comes from Pontibacter arcticus, assembly GCF_003284895.1. GTDB lineage: Bacteria > Bacteroidota > Bacteroidia > Cytophagales > Hymenobacteraceae > Pontibacter > Pontibacter arcticus. Next base: position 236,214 of record NZ_QMDV01000003.1, on the reverse strand, counting down.
CTCTGTAATTTCGCACTTTATATCGCGTGTTTCAGCGTTACGGGCTACTGTGCCAAGTGGTACTTCCAGTATAATATCTTTGCCTTGTGCACCAAACGAATGACTTGGGCCGCCACCTAACCCGTTTTCAGCCATAATATGCTTGCGGAACTGCAGGTGAAGCAGGGTCCAGAGTTGTGAGTTGCCACGTAGTATTACGTGCCCGCCACGGCCGCCGTCGCCACCATCCGGCCCACCTTTGGCCGTTAGTTTATCGCGGTGCAAGTGTGCGGAACCTGCGCCTCCGTGTCCGGAGCGTGAGCAGATTTTAACGTAATCTATAAAGTTGCTTGATGCCAAATTGTGTAAGCGTAAGTATGCTAATTTTTCTTTTCGTCTCTTTCTTTCAGGGCATCTATTTCACGGCAAAGGCTAGCGAATATTTCTTCGATATCGCCGATACCCTGCACCGAACAAAATTTACCTTGTCCGGCATAATAGTCTGCCACAGGCGTGGTTTTGGAGTTATACTCCTGCACACGTCTTCTTATTAATTCTTCGTTCTGATCATCCGGACGGCCTGAAGTCTGGCCACGGATCAACAGGCGCTTGGTTAGCTCCTCATCATCTACCTTTAGAGCGATCATGCACGATATTTCCGTATTGTTTTCGAGCAGCAGTTTGTCCAGGCCTTGTGCCTGTGGCACTGTGCGCGGAAAGCCATCAAAAATAAACCCGGCAGCCTCGCGGTGCTCTTTCAGTTTGTTATCGATCATGCCAATCACTACTTCATCCGGCACCAACAGGCCTTTGTCCATCAGCTGTTTTGCTTCCAGGCCCAAACTAGTGCCTGCCGCGATCTCTGAACGGAGCAAATCACCGGTAGAAAGGTGAATCAGGTTATATTTATCTATCAGTTTCTGACTCTGGGTGCCTTTTCCGGCGCCCGGAGGGCCAAACAAAACGATGTTGAGCATAGCTTCTGTTTAAAAATAAGAGGCAAATGTAAGTATAAATTCGATGGTTTTTTTAATTTTCTGTTGCAGGCAGTCCTTTGCCTTCAGGAATATAAAGGAGTATGAACGCTGCTATACTTGTAGAGTTACGATACGATCTTATAGATATCGCGCAGGTTGCGGCCAAGTCCGTTATAGTCCAGGCCATAGCCAACAACAAAATCATTGGGAATAGTTCGGGCCACATACTTCACGGCAAGCTCGTGTTGCAGGCATTCGGGCTTCATCAGCAAGGTTGCAACCTCTACAGAAGCCGGTTTTTGCTCTGCTAGTTTCTGTAAAAGGCCGTGCACGGTGTGCCCGGTATCTACGATATCTTCCAGAATTACGATATGGCGATCTTCTATGTTCTCGGTTAAACCCAACACTTCTTTTACTTTTCCGGTGCTGTTCATGTCCTGGTAAGACGAAAGGCGGATAAAAGCGATTTCGCAAGGCACAGAAACCCGCTTCAGCAGGTCGGCAGCGAACATGAAAGAACCGTTCAGTACGGCCAGGAAAAGAGGTTTTTTGTGCTGATAATCTGTGTCGATTTTTTCGGCCAGCATGGTAATACGGGCAATGATTTCTTCTTCAAAGATGTACGTGCTGAACTCGCAATCGTGCAGGCGGATGGTACGCGGCTCCATGTGCTGATTTCTTTTTTTGTCTGGCAAAGGTAGGTATAAATAGACATAAGCCCAACCGGAGCCGGGCTTATGTCTGGTAATGTACCTTAAATTGTAGCAAGAAGCCTATTTATACTTTCACTTCAGCAGTATAAACAGGTACTTATAAAGTATAAAACCGGGCCTGCTTATACTTTGAAAGTATGGTTTATACTTTTGCTACAAGGTTTATTTTGCAGCTACACCACTGATGGTTACTGTATTGGCACTTGTATTATGTCCCAACGGAGTAGCTTGCTGCTCTATCTTATTAATTCTTTCCAGATCGAGGGGTGCTTCCAGAATGGCCGGACTTTGCTCTACGGCAATGTGCGGCGCAATTACTAGCGATACAATCGACATCAGCTTGATGAGGATGTTCATACTTGGGCCGGAGGTATCTTTGAACGGATCGCCTACGGTATCGCCGGTTACAGACGCTTTGTGCGCATCCGAGCCTTTGTACTCCATCACGCCGTTGATCATCACCCCTTTTTCAAATGATTTTTTTGCGTTATCCCAGGCGCCACCGGCGTTCGACTGGAACATCGCCATCAGCACACCGGATACCGTAACGCCAGCCAGCAAGCCACCCAGAATCTCAGCCGAAGAAGTATCCTCGAACACATTCCTGAAGCCGAAACCAATGATAATCGGTACGATAAGCGCAATGGCGCCCGGCAGCATCATTTCGCGGATAGCGGCTTCTGTCGAGATCGCCACACACTTTTCATATTCTGGTTTGCCTGTACCCTCCATTATACCCGGAATTTCGCGGAACTGGCGGCGTACTTCATGCACCATCGCCATGGCCGCCCGGCCTACTGCCGAAATAGCCAGTGCTGAGAAGATGAACGGAATCATAGCCCCGATAAATAAGCCTGCCAGTACAGGCGCTTTGTACAGATCTATACTTGAGATACCGGCAATACCCACAAACGCAGCAAACAGAGCCAAAGAAGTAAGGGCCGCAGAAGCGATGGCAAAGCCTTTTCCGGTTGCAGCTGTTGTGTTTCCTACGGCATCCAGAATATCGGTACGCTCGCGCACTTCTTTCGGTAACTCGCTCATTTCGGCAATACCGCCGGCGTTGTCGGCAATTGGTCCAAACGCGTCAATGGCAAGCTGCATGGCTGTTGTAGCCATCATACCGGCTGCAGCAATGGCCACGCCATATAAGCCTGCAGCGGCATAAGAAAGCACAATACCGGCGGCCAGCACGATGATCGGAAGAACAGTGGAGTGCATGCCCACCGCCAGACCGGCAATAATGTTGGTGGCATGACCCGTAGAAGATTGCTGGATGATAGAATTAACAGGCTTTTTGCCCATAGCCGTGTAGTATTCGGTAATAATGCCCATCAAAGCACCCACAACCAACCCTACAATTACGGCCAGAAAAACCCCGTTCGCTGTGAAACCGAAGTTACGCAGGTGCAGGTTTTCAGGTAAAAGATAGTGGATGGCAAAGTATGAACCGATGGCCGTTAAGATAACTGAAACCCAGTTGCCACGGTTAAGCGCCGCCTGTACGTTGCCGTTCTCGTTACTGATCCGGACAAAGAACATTCCTATCAAAGAGAAAACAATACCTAAGCCGGCGATCAGCATCGGAAGTATAATCGGGGAAAGCCCTCCGAAGTTATCTTCTACCACTACTTCTCTTCCTAAAACCATAGTAGCCAGTATAGTAGCCACATAAGACCCAAATAAATCGGCACCCATACCGGCCACGTCACCCACGTTATCGCCTACGTTATCGGCAATGGTAGCAGGGTTACGCGGGTCATCTTCCGGAATACCGGCCTCAACTTTTCCTACCAGGTCGGCGCCTACGTCGGCTGCTTTGGTATAAATACCGCCACCCACACGGGCAAACAAAGCGATACTTTCAGCGCCCAGCGAGAAACCGGTGAGTACCTCCAGCGCTACTTCCATTTCGTGGCCATTGATATCGCCGCCCGTATGCTGCACGAAAATGTAGTAGAACACAATAAACAGCGAACCCAGGCCAAGTACAGCCAGCCCGGCTACGCCCATGCCCATTACAGAGCCACCGGCAAAAGAGACACTCAGTGCTTTAGGTAAGCTTGTTTTAGCTGCTTCGGCGGTACGCACATTTGCTTTGGTGGCGATGCGCATGCCTATAAAACCAGCCAGCGCCGACAAACAGGCACCGATAATAAAAGCAACCACGATTAACGGATGGGAGTTATCGCCGGTATAGCCGAGGTAAGCTAGAAACAGAGAAGCGATCAGCACAAAGTATAGCATCACTTTATACTCTGCTTTCAGGAAGGCCATAGCGCCATCTGCTATGTAACGCGCTATCTCGCTCATGCGCTCGTTGCCTGACGGTTGTTTTGTTACCCATCCGGCCCTTATAAAAGTATAAATCAGGGCTGCGAGCCCAAACCCAGGAATTGCGTAAAGAATTGATTCCATATAAGCGTGTGTTAAGGTGAAATTACATCGTGTAGGTATACATACTTGTATTAAATAAAAGCCAATATATTGGTTTTTGCAAATATCTCAACACAAAGAAACAAATGAATAAGCACTGCTATTTAATTACATATTAGCATGTTACAACATTAATCCCTTTAAAACTCATACCTCTTGTCCAATTGCCTTAAGACTACAAAAAAAGCCGGCTGTTTTACAGAGCCGGCTTTTTTTGTTTAACTAAAATCTAAGCCCTTTCGGGCGCAAATAATTACAATTTCTGCATCAACACTCTATAAAGCGCTACCATACTTTCGATGTCCTTTTTATGTACGATCTCGTTTGGGGTATGCACATGATCTTCGGGAGCGCCAATAAAGCACCAATCCCAGGGGTAAGCGCTGTGCTGTAATTCTTTGGCATCGCTTCCGCCGGCATCCTCTACCTCCAGTTGGTAGGCTATATTAGCTTCTTTTGCAATCTGAACAATGCGTTGCACATACGAGCGGCGCGGAATTAAACTATCCCGCAGCGAAATAGCAACGCCCTTGCCTGCCTGTACACCTTCGGTAACCCAGGTTATATCGGAGATAAGGCCTTGCTTTACGCCATAAGTTTCATAAATATACTTGGCCAGGTACGCCACGGAGCCTCCCCCATGCTCTTCCCAGCAGCTAAAGGCAATAATACCATTTTCGAGCGTTTCGGCTACCTGCAGGGCACTCCAGATGCCAAGCCGGTTATCGAGGTAGCACGACTGTACCGTATCTGCTGTTTCCCTGAAATCACATTTAAAAACAAGCTCGGTGCCGCGCTCTATTTCGCGTTCAAATTCGTAGCTAAGCTCGTGTTCTTCTTCGTTATAGCTTAGTGTGCATTCAATTTCTCCCTGTTCATCCCGGCCAACTAAAGTATAGCCTGTTTTTACATCCGGCCCGCCTATTTTTACCAACTGATTTCCATACCTTACCATGAACCCGATCGAATCCATGTGGGCAAAAATTGCACTTCGGGGTTTACCGAACACCAGCAGGATACAATCCTGAAAAGCCTCTCCGTGTATTACTTCAGGTTGCACCTTCCAGTGTGCTTTATGGGCATCTACATAGGTTAAAAGGAATTCTTTGAGTTTTTTTTCGTTACCCGACGGGGCATGTAGCTGGCAGAGTTGCTGAAGCAGTTTCATACTTTATTTTTGTTTCATGGAATTCAAATTTAGTATAATTGTTGTACTTTTAATACAACGGCTTCTTTCAAGGTTAAAAAGTTAGTCTGGCATCGAATTTTCCTATTTTAAATGAAGAAATTTTTAATTTTCATTTTCAGTTTAGCACTGCCTGTTTTAGGTATCGCTCAAAATCAGCTTCAGCGCGCCGATACAACAGCGATGCGCAATGTTACTGTTGAGTCGATTGAGGTATTGCCGACTGCATCCAGAATTAAAGGCATGCTGCTGCTGAACACAGATGTGCAGTATGAACTGGAAGGCGCCGTGGATAACATGTATAACTTTAAATATGCAACTGCCGAGAAGCAGTTTAAATCGATACGCCGCCGCTACCCGGAGCACCCGCTCCCATACTTTTTAATGGGTTTAAGCCAGTGGTGGAAAATTGTACCGACCAATATCCAGACAAAAAAGTATGACGACCTCTTCTTTGCTTACATGGACTCTACCGTTCAGAAAGCAGAAGCGATGTATGATAAGAATGAGAAAGATGTAGAAGCCGCTTTCTTTTTAGCAGCTGCCTATGGTTTTGAAGGTCGGTTGCACTCCGAGCGCAGCAACTGGCGTAAAGCTACTTTTGCCAGCAAAAAAGCACTTGAGTTTATGGAGAAAGCTAAAGCCGGTAACGGGCTTAGCCCTGAGTTTTTATTCGGGGAGTCGCTTTTTAACTACTACTCTATCTGGATAAACGAAAACTACCCGATGCTGCGCCCTGTGCTGGCTTTTTTCCCGAGCGGCGATAAGCGACTGGGTATAAAACAGCTGAGCTATGTAGCAAATAATGGTTTTTATACGGGCACCGAGGCCAAGTTCTTTTTGATGAAGATCCAGTCTAACGACGAAAAGAACATGGAACAGGCGCTGAAGATATCGCAATCATTAGCCACCAAGTATCCGGACAATGCTTATTTCCAGCGCTACTACGCCAGGTTACTTTTTGTACAGGGCCATTTTACTGCGGCTGAGCGTGTATCGCTTAACATTTTAGCTAAACTGGACCAAAACATGCCGGGCTACGAAGCCATCAGCGGACGCTATGCTTCTTACATCCTGGCTTACATAAACCAGAATAAATACCGCGATTTCGATAAAGCAAAAGGCTATTACCAGAATGCTATTATGTATGCCGAAATGACGGATGAGCGTGATTCGGGCTACTTTGTGAATTCTTACCTGAACTTAGGGCGGATGGCAAATCAGCAGAAAGATATTGCTGCTGCAAAAAAATATTACACTGTAGTATTAAAAGCCAGCGAAAAGAAATCCGGTAGCTACAAAGAAGCCAAGGATTACCTGAAAGCAAATAAAAAACGCTAACGAAATAAACGAAGAAACACTTCCTGCTGCGCTGCCACAGAAAAGTTCGTCTCTATAAATTTCTGTGCTGCCCTGCCCATTTTGATGCGCAGGGCAGTATTGTTTAGCAGCTCTTCCAAGCTGTTATACCAGTCCTGATCGGATTTACATGTATAACCCGTAACTCCACTCCTAACGGCAACCTGGTTTGCTCCAACCGCCGATACAACTGCCGGAATCCCTAAAGCCATATACTGAATCGCTTTAAAAGCACATTTTCCTCTTGTCCATTCCGTATCCGGCAACGGCATCACGCCAATGTTCATTTCCAGCAGATCAGTAATTTCGGTTGCTTCGCTCCATACTTTATACTCCAGCGATTTTACGTGGATATCCGGCGCACGGTCGGCAATCACCAGAAAATCGAAACTATACTTCTGTTCGAGCTCCTGCAAAACAGGCTCTATTAATTTCAAGTATGGCAAGGTAGAGTGCGAGCCGATCCAGCCAATTACCAATTTCTCTGTATCCTGCTTTTTTAAAGTATGATAACGTTTTTGCGTATCAACTACGGTGGGCAAGTATAAACTTTGGTCGTTGTAGGTCTTCGCGAAATCAAGAATGTAATGGTTGCCACAGCTAATTTTGTAGCTCCATTTACAGATCGCTGCTACTTTTTCCGGCCATTTTAACTTTGTTGCCAGTTCATTATGTGTGGTGGTATTTTCAAGCCAGATCGCATCGTCAAAATCATAGATCAGCTTTTTCCGGAAGACTTTGCTTACCATCCATTCAAACCAGGGAGGCCCGAGGGGCATGGCTTCGCGGTGAATGAAAACAGAATCATACTTCCCAAGTTGTGGCAGCAGCCATACTCTTTTCAGAAAGCCTTTGAGCAAGCCTATTATTTTATGTACTGTATGGCCGGGTGTATAAAGTATAGCCCACGTGGCATTATCCCAAAAAGGGGAAATTTTATACCCTATACTTTGCTTTTGCAGAATTGGCAACCATTGCTCTACCCTGTATCGCTGCGAAGCCGCTTTGCCTGTTGGATAAGGCACTACAAACAATACTTTCACGCCTGCTTGTTGTTTAACTTCTTAAAGAAATAACTGTACGCCTCCTTTATTTTATCAGGAGATCTATACTTGGCGGCCAGCTTCGGTATTTCCTGCCTATGTACTGGATCACCAAGTATGGATTTTATTTTAGCTATTGCATTTTCTAAACTTCCTTCCTTCTCAAGATTAAAAGTGGCGCCACCTCCTTCGTTTTGGATAATATCACTGTCATCTCCCACGCCCTCGGTTAAAAGCACCGGCAAGCCATTTGCCCAGTACTCGCCTATTTTTACAGGGGAAAGGTACTTTTTAGAAGAGCCGGGTTTGTAGGTTGCGAAAGCAAAATCGGCTGCTGAAAGGTAAGCTGCTACTTGGTGGTGCTGCACTGAAGCAATATGTACATGCGCCATATCCAATGTATGCTTTTGTAATTGCTGGTGTATCTCCTGCTGTGGATGAGGCGCAAGTATAAGCAATCTGAAACCGGGAATCAGTTCGAAACATCTTATGTAGATATAAAATGCTTCGTTATCATAATACAAGCCTCCAAATTTGCCTACATAGATACCAATAGTAGCGCTTTCCCAACTTAATTGCCGCCGTATTTCTATCCTTCTTTGTAGATCATATTTAAATAGTTCAGGTTCTACAGAACAAGGCACTACAAAAATTCTTTCAGCAGCAATGCCTTCACTTACTAACTCCTGCTTATAACCTTCTGCCACTGGCATTAGGCCAAAGGCATTCTTTTTCTGAAGATTTTCCCAATGCTTTTGAAATTTATACTTCAAGCCATAATGTTTCCATACTTTGGACTCCAGCATATAAGCAGCGTGGGGCTCGAAAAGCGAAACTATATACGGAACTTGTGATTCCTTCCCTAATTTATGTACCATAGCACCTGCCTGACTGCTATGCCCAATTATTAAATTAACCTGATACCGATTTAAAATTTTTACTAGTTTATTCTGCTTAATTGTAAAATCTTTAATTTTAGAAAAGTAACCGGTGGTAGAATACAAAGGCACGTGCTGCACTTTTGATTGTTCAGTTAAAGTAGTGCGCAACTTTACATGCTCCCGCTCAATTGTAATAAGTATAATTTTATTAACCTCTTTTGAAGATTCCAGTACATCCAGTACAGGCAACACAGTTGAAGTAGTAAGTCCATCATCCAACCCCCAATAACATATAAACAAAATACACCGCTCCATTTTATTCTGCTTCACACTAATTAATTACCTGAACTAGCTGCGCCATATGGTGCTCAAAAGAGATTTTTTTTGCTACCTGCAATGCTGCTTTTTCTAACTCAATAAGGTGATTAGACCGGTTATCATAAATAAACTGAAGCTTCTCCAAACAGTCATCTGTATTACCTGCTTTAAACATGAATCCATTTTGGCCATGTGCTATAATTTCCCTGAAAGGTTTAATATCAGAAGTCAGAACAATTGCTTTCGTTTGCATAGCTTCTAATGCTACAAGTGGCAAGCCTTCAAAAAAAGATGGAAGTACTACTGTGTCTGCTTTATTCATCCAATCCAATAATTCCGTATTTGGCACGGAACCCAAGAGATTAACATACTCAACGAGATTAAAGGCCTTAACTTTTTTCTCCAGCATCTGTCTTTGCTCACCATCACCAATTACCAGAATTTGAATGTTATTGGGTGTAAGCTTTCTCTGCTCTACGAAGAGCTTTAGCACATCCATAAAAAATAACTGTCCTTTGCTCTGTTCAATCCTACCTGGTATTACTATTACATAAGCCCCATCCGCTATGTGTATACCCTTACTGCAATTCAAACCTTGAGCTTGGTTGTTTAGAGTGGGTAATGCATTGTAAATAACTTTAGAGGAAGGATGTCTGAATAAATGAAGCCCTATATCCTCCTGTACGGCCTCAGAAACAAATATATGATCAGCATCATAAAGTTGACCCAATATCTGATTTATCTTATTTATAGCTGTTCTTCTTATTGAGTTAAGCGGGAATTGTGCATACTGTGTAATATGAAAATACTGTACAAGCTTAAAATTAAAGTTTGTAAGCTGTAGCCTTAATTTTACTAATCGCATTACAAAATGTGAATAGGGGGCATGTGCTACAACCACACTTATTTCATGTCGCTTTAAAAACTTTATAATTGGTCCTATCAGTTGGAAAGAGGTAAATAAATTTCTGACAGATAAATAAGCCTCTTTTTGTTTTAACACTAATAGTTGGCTACTAGAAAAATGTACTTTCATATCTTCCAGCACGTTTTGAGAACTATCAGAAAGTACAACCATAACGACAGTATAATCTCTACCTCTTAAAGCCTTTACCTGACTTAAAACTAGCTTGGATATACCTTCACGCGCAATAGCAGGCACCACAATTGCAATTACATTGTTATTTACTACTGCCATTATGCTAAATTTATAACTTGGTTATTCAGACTTTACAATGCCTTCCAAGCCGAAAATACTCTTTATTGGTGATTATTGCAGAACTGATTATGTATCCCTGCTAAAGGATGCAAAAAATGATATTTACCTGTATTTTCTTTTTTATACTTCTCCAAAAGAAGAAACAAATCATGGTTATCAGGCATATGGGCAAGCCATATATTGGAAGAATTTTAAAGACGTATTCGCCTTACTCCATCAGATACGCCCCCACAAAGTAGTATTTCTATACATTGAATCTTATAACCATGTTATCCTGAATCTGGCTTGCAGACAGCTTAATATACCTACTTATTTATTAGAACATGGCTTAAGGGCTGACTACGTATTTGGGTTTGATGCTAATATTAGCCCAGCATCGAAAAAAAACTTTATAGCTAAAATTAAGACCTACTATAAGCTTACACATAATTTTATAGCGCGCATTAAATCCCGCTTATTTTTGCTTAATAGTATAAAGTTATTGCCTCCTGAAGATAAGGCCTTTGCTAAGCACTTCATTAAAATAAGAAGCAAACATAATTACTTAGATACATTCAGAAGTATAACATCTGAAAAACGTCTAGCGGAAAATTATATTGGTTTTAGTTCTAAAATATATGACGCATTTGTTACGCATGAGGCTCCTTATTTTAGTAAAAAAGCAACTTTTATCGGTATACCTTATTTCGACGCTCTGGCTAAACAAAATCCTGCACAGCAAATCAAAATTATACTGTTTATTGACCAGCCCTTAGCAGAGCACAGTTTACTGCAATGGAACAACGAGATTAAGAAAACTTTTAATACTGATCTTTCTGATCTTTGCCAGAAGCACAATTATCAGCTTTATGTAAAGCTTCATCCAAAACAAGAAACAGCGGGTTGGGAAGAGCTACAAAACCAGAGAAAATGCTTAATTATTAACGAGGAAACACTAATAAACCTTGCACCAAGTATACCAATCGTTATTGGGTTTTATTCAACCTACTTAATGCCCTTTGCTGCTTTCCCGCATACTACTGTAATTACATATGTAAAGCATCCGGCAGGAAATTTTCCTGTTTCAGCGCCCTTTGTAGATGCCGGTGTGGCTCATCCTATATATGAGCTGGAAGAACTCAAAACTATACTTCCGAATATAGAAGCACTTCATCGGCAACAAGTACTCAACAAAGCAAAATTTACAGAAGAGTGGATGTATAAATTTGACGGGAAAGCCGGCGAGCGCCTTCGGGATATCTTACTGAGCGATGACTTATAAAACAAAACCCAGTCATTTCTGACCGGGCTTTGTTTTAATTTTATTTAAAGTTCAAGTTCTCTTTCGGAGCAACCGGCACTTTTTCTTTAAAGTACTCTAAAGTTCTTTTCAGACCTTCAGCACGGTCTACTTTTGGTTCCCAGCCCAGTATTTCCTGTGCTTTGGCAATATCAGGGCGGCGCATCTGCGGGTCGTCTTTTGGTAGCGGTTGGTACTCCAGCTTCAACTCAACACCAGTTAGTTTACAGATCTCCTCAGCAAACTCTTTGATCGTAATTTCAGATGGATTGCCCACATTTACTGGCAATGCATAGTCACTCAGCAACAGGCGGTAAATGCCTTCCACCAGGTCATCCACATAACAGAAAGAACGTGTCTGGCTGCCATCTCCAAATATACTTAAAGGTTCACCGCGCAGGGCCTGGCTCAGGAAAGCAGGCAATACACGACCATCGTTCAGGCGCATGCGTGGGCCATAGGTGTTAAAGATACGCACAATGCGGGTTTCAAGGCCGTGGTGCATATGGTAAGCCATGGTCATCGCTTCCTGGAAACGCTTGGCTTCATCGTAGCAACCACGCGGGCCAACCGGGTTTACATTACCCCAATAGTCTTCCGGCTGAGGGTGTATTTGCGGGTCACCGTATACTTCGGAAGTTGAAGCGATCAGCATGCGGGCATTTTTTGCTTTTGCCAGGCCTAACAGGTTGTGCGTACCCAAAGAGCCAACTTTAAGCGTCTGGATCGGAATCTTAAGGTAATCTATCGGGCTTGCCGGCGAGGCAAAGTGCAAAATATAATCCAGGTGGCCGGGCACGTGCACGAACTTGGAAACATCATGGTGATAGAACTCAAAATTGGGCAGCTTAAACAAATGCTCAATGTTCTCCAGATTTCCGGTAATCAAGTTATCCATGGCAATAACATGGTAGCCTTCCTTTATGAATCTGTCGCATAAGTGAGAACCCAGAAAACCGGCTCCTCCTGTAATTAAAACGCGTTTCTTCACCATTCTATAACTATTCTAAAGTATAAATTTCACCAACTCCATACTACGCAAAATGCCCTTGCTGTAGTTTTTCTCAAAGTTAAGAAAAAAACACAACAAGGGCTATTTACAAGTATAAGCTGTAGGCCTATACTTTTTGTATTTTAATTAGATAGCTTCGTTTACCTGGGCTACCTGCTGCTTTAAACCGATACCGTAGTAAGTAAAGCCTTTATCCTGCATATCTGCTGCATCGTAAATGTTACGGCCATCAAAGATCACTTTCTCTTTCAGCAGTTTGCTTACTACTGTAAAGTTAGGCGATCTGAACTCAGGCCACTCAGTTACCAGTAACAAAGCATCTGCATCAATCAAAGTTTCATACTCATCTTTGCCATACTCAATTGTATCGCCCAACGTATGGCTTGCCTCTTTCATGGCTACCGGGTCGTAAGCGCGAACTTTAGCACCTTTTGCCAATAATTTTTCGATGATAACCAACGATGGTGCTTCACGCATATCGTCTGTTTTCGGCTTGAAAGAAAGTCCCCAGATCGCAAACGTTTTGCCAGCCAGGTCGCCGTTAAAGTGGTTGTTGATCTTATTGAAAAGAACCGATTTCTGGTTTTCGTTTACTTCTTCCACAGACTTTAATACGCGCATATCATAGCCATTTTCGTGTGCCGTTTTGATAAGCGCTTTCACGTCTTTCGGGAAGCAAGATCCGCCGTAGCCAATACCCGGGTAAATAAATTTGTTACCGATACGGGCATCAGAACCAATACCTTTACGCACCATGTTCACATCGGCACCCATAATTTCGCATAGGTTGGCAATGTCGTTCATGAAGCTGATTTTAGTAGCCAGCATCGCGTTTGCAGCATACTTGGTCATTTCAGCAGATGGGATATCCATGAAAATAAGCGGGTGGCCGTTCATCAAGAATGGCTTGTACAGCTTCGACATTACTTCTTCTGCTCTTTTAGAAGAAACGCCAACTACAATACGATCCGGCTTCAGGAAGTCATCAATAGCAGCACCTTCTTTCAGGAACTCAGGGTTAGAGGCTACATCAAATGCAATGTTTACACCACGTGCTTCCAGCTCCTGCTCAATAGCTTCACGTACTTTTTTTGCTGTACCAACCGGTACTGTACTTTTAGTAACTACAACGATATAATCCGTCATGTTCTGGCCGATAGCTCTTGCTACTGCTAAAACATACTTCAGATCTGCGCTGCCGTCTTCTCCCGGAGGTGTTCCTACCGCAATAAAGGCAACATCACTGCCCTGAATACTGGTACCCAGATCTGTGGAGAAAGAAAGGCGCTCTTTTTGTGCATTGCGCACTACCATTTCTTCCAGGCCTGGCTCGTAAATTGGCAGAATGCCGTTTTTCAGATTTTCGATCTTTTTCTGATCGATGTCAATACAAGTTACATCGATACCTACTTCGGCGAAACAAGTTCCCGTTACCAAGCCTACATACCCAGTACCAACTACAGCTATTCTCATAATGTGTTTATTTTTGATTTACAAATTTATGTTTTAAAACAGACAAGTGTCTTAATTTTTTCAGAACTATACTTTGTGTTATGCTCTATGTTAATTTTATGTTATTCTTCCACCAGAACTGAAAAACAAGCAGACTCCATACTTTGGTTTGCACGTTTGCCGCTGCTCCGGATTCAAAGGTTTTCCGTAACTGTTTCACCTCTTTCTGATCAAATATCCCTTGGTCAGCGATAAAAGTATCGGACAGAAACTCCTGTATTAATGCAGCGCCTTCCTTTTTCAGAAACGATAACAGCGGAATTTCGAAGCCTTTCTTCTCTCTGCTATACAATTCCGGGGGCAACATCGTTCTAAAAGTATCTTTCAGCAGCTTTTTCTGGTGCGAGCCATCTATCTTAGACGCAGCAGGCAGCGAAAATGCGAACTTCACGAGCCGGTGATCCAGGTAGGGACTTCTTATTTCCAGGCCGTTTGCCATTCCCATTGTGTCTGTTTTGTGCAGCATATCATTAGCCAGCACCAGTTCCCAGTCGGCACACAGTACGTTATTAAAACTTATAAGGTTACTACGGAAGCTCATTAATAATCTGTTTTTTCTGGCAACATATAATTTGTTAAAAACAGTGGCGCGTCTATCACTCCGGAATAGTGCTAAAGCCTCCTGCTCTGTTTGCCAGCCAGCCCAAAACCAATACCGTTCTTCAGGCGACAGATTTGCTCCGGCGGCAAAACGCTGCAGCTGCCGCACTGTGTTGGAGAAGCGATCGTTTCTGGATTTTGGAAGCATAGACCACAGGCTTTTCAGACTCTTTACCGCTTTTACATCCAGGCCGCCCGTTAGTACTTTATACTCTGCGCGGTGTTTGTTGTAGCCTGCAAAAAGTTCGTCAGCGCCATCACCGGATAAAACAGTTTTCATACTTGCCCCAACCTGCCTGCTAAGTGCATACACGGCCAGCGCCGACGAATCTGCAAAGGGCTCGCTCTGGCTGTTCAGCATACTATATAAGTGCTGGCCCAGCTCATGGTTGGTAAAAAGCACTTCCGTATGGTCGGTTTTATACTTTGTGGACACTAAACGGGCAAAAGCAGTTTCATCGAAGTATGGCTGGTCCGGAAACCCAACCGAAAAGGTTTTTAAAGACGGATTCTGCCGGGCTGCCAATGCCACCACAATAGAAGAATCGAGGCCACCACTCAGCAAAGCGCCAACCGGTACATCAGCCACCATCCGGTCGGTAACGGCTTGCTCCAGTAATTGCTTTAACTTAAGTTGCTGCTGTTTGTAAGGCATCGGGTTACTTTCGGCTTTTGCAGCATCATAAGGCAACCTGTACCAGACCGTTTGCTGCACTTTGTTATTTTTGATGTAGAGCGAATGGCCGGGTAACAGCTTTTTAACGCCTTTCAGCATGGTAGCTGGCGCAGGCACGTAGGTTAGCTGCAGGTACTGGAACAGCGAAGTATAATCTATTTCACGGGGAACATCTAAAGCGAAAAGTGCCGCCAGCTCGGAACCAAAAATAAATTTATCGGCATCTTTATAGTATACCAGCGGCTTCTCGCCAAAACGGTCGCGGGCCAGAAACAGGCTTCCGTCAAACGTATCGTAAATGGCGAAGGCAAAAAAACCGTGCAGCTTTTTCAAGCAATCCTGCCCTTTTTGTTTGTAGAGCTCCAGCAAAACTTCAGAATCCGAATCGGTACGAAAGGTTACGCCCGTATGCTGCAATTTTGTGCGTAGCGCTTTGTAATTAAATATCTCGCCATTAAAAACAAGCACGTAACGGCGGCTACTATCTATAAACGGCTGATTAGCCTCCGTTTGCGGAGAAATAATGGAAAGCCTGCGGTGCGCCAGCCCAATGTTGTTGTGCCGGTAAAAGCCTTCGGCATCGGGGCCACGGTGGCTCAGGGCAGCCGCAGCCGCCTGCAGCTGGCTAATGGCCAGCCTTCCCTGCTCTGTAAATGCTATAACACCGGTTAATCCACACATATGTAGCACAAAGTTATACTTTATACTTTAGGAATGATGCCGCTGAAGAAAGTATAGCAAGCTGTAAAGTATAACAAATTCTATAATCTAGAAATCAACATCTTATACTTTAATCTGCCTTAACTTTATACTTTGCTGCGTTTATACTTTCGTTTTATCTTAACATGGGCTGTAGCTGCTGGCTTGTTTGCTTTGTAAACACTTCTGGCTTACGTACCTGAATCTGTTCACATCCGAAGAAAAACCGTGTGCTTTTACATAGTATCTGGCTGGATTTTGGGTGAAATCAGCAACCTCGTTTTCTATTCAAAGTATAGGATAGTAGATACACCCCGAACGTTTTATGAAACCTGACTGGCTGGATACACAAGAATATCCCTTTACATCTCATTACCTGGCGCTTGATGCCGGCAATATGCATTACATAGATGAAGGGGAAGGCCCTGTAATTGTGATGTTGCATGGCACGCCGTCGTGGTCTTTCCTGTACAGGAACCTGATCAAGATCTTAAGTAGAAATTACCGTTGCATTGCCCTCGACCTGATCGGGTACGGCCTTTCTGATAAACCGGAAGACTGGAACTACAAGCCGCGCGGGCATGCTGCCAATTTTGAGGCACTGATGGACCATCTCCAGCTAAAAGATATTACGCTGGTGGTACATGATTTTGGAGCCCCAATCGGGTTTGCTTATGCCATCCATCACCCTGAAAACGTAAAAAGCATTGTCATGCTGAATTCCTGGGCATGGTCGCTTTCGAAACAGCAGACGTTTGGCAAAACAAGCAAGTACCTGGTTGGCCCGCTAGGCAAGTTTATGCACTCCAAGCTTAATGTATCGGCTAAAGCATTGGTGAACGAGCTTTTTGTGGGCGAAGCGGAGCTTCCGGAAACCATCAGGCACCATTATGTAAAAGCGCTGGGCAACCCCGAAGACCGTGTACATAAACTGCCCTGCGCCCGCGAGCTTGTTGGCATAACCAAATGGTATGATGAGCTTTGGAGAGAGCGCAAAAAGATACAGAATATCCCAACGCTTATACTTTGGGGCGGCCGCGACAAACTGATCAGCCAGGGCGACCTGCAACGCTGGAAAGCCTTTTTCCATGAATGTTATGTAATCCAGTTTGAGGAAAGCGGGCATTTCCTGCAGGAAGAGAATGCAGAAGAAGTAACCAGCTATATCAGCAATTTTATAAAAGAAGAACAACTAAAACGCTCTGTAGCACAACTGGAGCATTAAAACCCTACTCTTTATGAAAGCTACCAACCAAAACTCTACAAACGCTCAAACAGCATCTACCTCAGGCAAAGAGGCCGTAAACCAAAGTATAACACCCAACGGACATGCGCCTGTAGATGAAAAACCAAATACGGTACTGCAATCGTGGCAGAACCTGCGCAAACTGGATAACAAACTAGCCAGCCAGCAAAACGATGACCTGCCGGTTGACTAAATCTGATTTGTACTTAAAATATTTTTCCGGGGTTAAGTATACCGTGCGGATCGAAGAGGGTTTTAATACCCCGCATGAGGCGTAATTGTACTTCGTTCAGGGCGATACTTATATAAGGGCGCTGCACCAACCCAATGCCGTGCTCTCCGGAAATTGTACCGCCCAGGCTTACGCAAAGCTCAAAAATCTCTTTTATACCTTCGGGCAGTTTGTTGTTCCAGTCGTTGTCACTCATATCTCCTTTGATGATGTTGACGTGCAGGTTGCCATCGCCGGCGTGGCCGTAGCAAACCGATTTGAAGTTATACTTCGCCCCGATCGCTTTTACGCCATGCAGCAATTTAGGCAGTTCGGCGCGCGGCACTACCGTATCTTCTTCTTTGTAAACCGAATTGCCTTTTACAGCATGGGCCACATTGCGGCGCAGGTGCCAAAGGTCTGCTTTCTGCTTGTCGGTATCGGCTACCAGTATTTCGCCTACATTAAACCCTTCCAGCACTTCGTACACCCGTTCCGCATCTTTAAAAAGCAAATCCATTTCGTTGCCATCCAGCTCTATCAGCAAGTGTGCCTTTATATCTTCTGGTAAAGATAAGTTGAGGTTCAGGAACTGGTCTGTCCAGACAATCGCGTCGCGCTCCATAAATTCTAAAGCGGAGGGTACAATGCCAGCCATAAAAATCCGTGATACAGCTGCACACGCTTCTTCCTGATCCCGGAAAGGCGCCAACATTACCAGGTTCTGAGTTGGGTAAGGTATAAGTTTGAATACGATCTTGGTGATGATACCCAGCGTACCTTCGCTCCCGATCATGAGTTGGGTCAGGTTATAGCCGGTGGCATTCTTCAGAACGTTGGCACCGGTCCAGGTTATTTCGCCGGTTGGCAGCACCACTTCCATGTTCAGGACGTAGTCTTTGGTTACGCCATACTTTACAGCGCGAGGCCCGCCACTCGATTCGCTGAGGTTACCGCCTAAAAAGCAGCTGCCCCGGCTCGATGGGTCTGGGGGATAAAAAAGCCCTTTGGCAATCACAGCCTCCTGAAAAACCTGCGTGATAACGCCCGGCTCAACGGTGGCCTGCAGGTTGCGCTCATCAATCTGAATAATTTTATTTAACCGCTCCGTACTGATCACAACTCCCTTATGCACAGGCAGTGCGCCGCCGCTAAGCCCTGTTCCTGCCCCGCGTGGCGTTACCGGAATATAATTTTCGTGGCAAAACTTCACAATACGGCTTATCTCGGTGGCGTTCTCAGGTTTAAGAACAAGCTCCGGCTCGTAGCGCAGGTCTTCTGTTTCGTCGTGGGTATAGCGTGCCATTGCATCGGTGGCAGCGGGAAGTATAGCATGTGCCGTTCCTACTATGGCAGACAGTACTTCGATAGCTTCGGGCGTAAGAGAATTGAATTTCATTTTTAAAAAGGGCGGCTTGTGAGTAACTTAGAGCCTGCTTAAATTTCATTTATGAATGCGAAAATTGGTCAGACAGGGTTCTGGCGAAACGGTTTTAGCGTATCATAGCGGCGCTATGGGGCAAAAAAAGCGTGAAGTCAGGTTCCTTAATGATCAATTTGCAGCGCAAAACAGGAAGTTTAATCAGACTCTGAACAAGCCATTATACTTTGTTTTACCTCAATTGCTAAAGTAAGCTTTGAAAACATTATTTACCACCTCCGTCCTCTTTATCTTTTTTATCTTATTGCTGGTTTCCTGCCAAACGTCTCAGCCGGTATTCAGTAAGCGTGGCGAAACGTATAAATCTGCCCGTGAGATTGCCGCCGAAAAAAGACAGGCCCGTAAAAGTGGTACGTATGCCAAGCGTACTAGAAAATCGAGGGGAGGCACACTTGCTTCCAAAGACCGCAGCAGCCGCACCCGCGTAAAAAATCCGCGCGAACTAGACCAGGACATTGCTACACTTATTAAAACGGCCCGCTCATATACCGGCACGCCTTACCGCTGGGGCGGCACTACACGGGTAGGTATGGATTGCTCCGGATTATTGTGCACCTCCTTCCAAAGTATAGACGTAACGCTACCCCGCACATCAGAAGAGCAAAGCCGGTTTGGCCAGGAAGTTAAAGTGAGAAATTTACGGGAAGGCGACCTGGTTTTTTTTGGGGCAAACCGCTTTAGCCGCGAGATTACCCATGTGGGCATGATAACAGATGTTATAAGTGATGATGAGATCAGGTTTATACACGCCTCCACCTCGCTGGGCGTTATCGAAAACAATTTTTTTGCAGAACACTATCAGAAGATTTTTATCAAGGCTGTGAGGCCTCCTTTGTAAGTATAATTACATAATTACCAAGTGATTAACACACATTCACAAAGAATTGTCTGCTCCGTAACATTAAATTAACACAGACATAAGGACTTTTAAATTCTTTATGAATATTTTTGTGAAAAAATCACTTAAACGTATTTATGAAATCTATTTACAGAAGTCTGATTTTGTGTCTGGCCATGCTGTTATCAGTACAGATGGTTTGGGCACAGGGTATTACAACATCCTCGATGACAGGAACAATCACCGATACAAAAGGTGAAAGTCTTCCGGGTGCAACAGTAGTAGCTGTGCATACGCCATCAGGGACACGCTACGGTACAGCAACTAACGCTGAAGGTCGTTTTAACTTACCTAACATGCGTGTTGGCGGTCCTTATACGGTAGAAGTATCGTATGTAGGTTTTCAGCCAAAAACGACAAACAACATTACATTGTCTTTGGGCGATGCTTTCACACTTAATGTTAGCTTAAGCGAATCCGGAACAGAGCTTGGCGAGGTAGTGATTACGGCTACAAAAGATCCGGTAATGAACGGAGACAGAACCGGTGCTTCTACCAACGTTTCAAGAGCACAGATTCAGGCGCTTCCTACTATTAGCAGAAGTATTAATGATTTCACAAGACTTACACCACAAAGCAATGGTAACGCCATTGGTGGTAGAAGTGCACGTTCTAACAACATCAGCATTGATGGTTCTAACTTTAACAACAACTTTGGTTTAGGTACAGCCAACCTTCCAGGTGGTTCTTCACAGCCAATTTCATTAGATGCCATCGAAGAAATTTCAGTTAACATTGCTCCTTACGATGTACGCCAGTCAGGCTTTACAGGTGCAGGCGTTAACGCAGTTACAAGATCAGGTACAAACGAATTCTCTGGTTCAGTTTATACTTTCTTAAGAAACCAGGACTATCAGGGTACAAAAGTTGGTGACGATGAGCTTATTGTTACTGACAGAGATTACAAGCAGTACGGTGTACGCGTTGGTGGCCCGATCATCAAAAACAAATTATTCTTCTTCTTAAATGCTGAGTTCGAAAGAGAAACAACTCCCGGCCAGCAGAGAATAGCCTCTTCACCAGCCAACCCATTCGGCAGCGCTAACAACGTTACAAGACCATCGGTTGCTGACCTGGACAGATTCAGCCAGTACCTGCGCGATACATACGGTTATGAAACCGGCGCTTACCAGGGTTATGGTTTTGAAAACCGCAGCAACAAATTCTTAGCTCGCTTAGACTGGAACATCACTAACAATCACCGTTTCACTATCCGTTATAACCAGGTAGAAGGCTACGGCGACAGCTTCATGAGCGGTTCTTCTTCTCCGATCACTAACTTCGCTTCTGGCGTAGGCAGATCAGATATCAACGCACTTCATTACAGTAACTCAAACTACAGAAACAACAACAACGTTTACTCTTTAGTAGGTGAGTTAAACTCTTCTTTCTCTAACAAGTTCTCTAACACGTTCAGAGCAAGTTACACGCAGATCAAAAACTTCCGTAGCTCAGAAGGCCCTATCTTCCCTTTTGTTGATATCTTAAAAGACGGCCAGCCTTATACTTCATTTGGTTATGAGCTGTTCTCTTTTGGTAACAAAGTGGATGATAAAACCCTGACCATTACCAACAACTTTACTTACTATGCAGGAAATCATACCTTAACTGCTGGTGTTCACTACGAAGATTTCAGAATCGCTAACGGTTTCCAGCGTATGGGTACCAGCTACTACAGATTTGCTTCTTGGGAAGATTTTGTAGGTGGTGCAAATCCATTGGCTTTTGGTCTAACTTATTCACTCAGACCAGGTTTCGAGCAGGCAATTCCGGAAGGCAGATTCTCTCAGCTGGGCATCTATGTACAGGATGAGTACGCAGTGATGGACAACCTGAAAATAACTGGTGGTTTACGAGTGGATCTTCCTTTCTATCCAATCGATCTGTTAGAAAACCCTGCTGTTTCTCAGTTAACATTTGCCGGTGGTCAGAAATTAAATACTGCTACACTTCCAAAGTCAACTCCATTATACTCTCCTAGACTTGGTTTTAACTGGGATGTGAAAGGCGACAGATCACTTCAGTTACGTGGTGGTACAGGTATCTTCTCAGGCCGTATTCCATTTGTATGGTTAGTTAACCAGTCAGGTGACTCAGGTATGCTGCAAATTACAGATGCAAGAGAAGGCGCACAGGTTCCAGGTCCATTCAATCCTGATCCTAACTTCTACAGACCAGCAACGCCTCCTGCAGCCGGTACATCTGTACCTTCTGTTATCTCTGCTACTTCTGATAACTTTAAAATGCCACAGGTTTGGAAATCGAACCTTGCCATTGATAAATTATTACCAGGTGGAATCGTTGCGACAATCGAAGGTATCTACTCTAAAGACCTGAACAACGCTGTTTTCACAAACGCTAACTTAACACAGCCTCAAGCTAACCTGGCAGCTGGTACAGCATATCCTGATCACAGACCAATCTACCCGAACGGTAATGCAAGGTTCATCAACAGAACTGCTTCAGGTGGTGCTTTAAATGCAATCGTGTTAGATAACAACCAGGAAGGTTACTACTGGTCTGCTACAGCACAATTACAGAAAACGTTTGCAAACGGTTTATCTGCCTTAGTTGCTTATACAAGAAGCCAGGCTGAAAACACCTACGACGGTAGCGGCGACCAGTCTTTATCATCTTGGAACTTAACTACAGCTGTTAACGGTGCTAACACCCCGGAACTTGGTTATGCAAACTATGTAATACCAAACAGAGTAATTGCTTCCTTAGCTTATAAGAAAGAATACGCGAAGCATTTCGCTACTACACTTTCTATGGTATACGATGGTTCTGAGCAAGGCCGATTCTCTTATATTTACTCAAGTGATTTCAACAGAGATGGTGCTAACGCTGACCTTATCTACATTCCAAGAGATGCAAGCGAGATCACGTTCGTTGAAACAACAATCGGTGGTGTGGTTTACAGCCCGCAGCAGCAAAGTGACCTGTTCTTCCAGTATGTTGATCAGGATGACTACTTAAGCTCTAGAAGAGGCCAGTATGCTGAGCGTAACGGTGCTTTATTACCATGGGTAAACCAGTTTGACGTAAGATTACTACAGGATTTCTATGTAAACGTTGGTGGCAAGCGTAACACACTTCAGTTAAGCTTAGACGTACTTAACTTCGGTAACCTTCTGAACCGCGATTGGGGTGTACGTAGCCAAACAAACCAGGTAGCTATCTTAACACCTGCTAACTCTGCTGCTTTACCAAACGCTGCTCCTACATTCAGATTAAACGCAGACAGAAACCAGCCAATTTCTTCAAGCTTTAGAAATAACCTGAGCACTTCTTCTGTTTACCAAATGCAGGTTGGCGTTCGTTACATCTTCAACTAAGAAGCTTTTCAACTTATACTTTAAAAGGGCGGGGAAATTTCCCCGCCCTTTTTTATTTTATTAATTTCTCTTGCCTCTTTTTGCATTCCGAATAATTGTTCTATTTTTGCATCATTCCTACGGGGGATTAGCTCAGCTGGCTAGAGCGCTTGCATGGCATGCAAGAGGTCATCGGTTCGACTCCGATATTCTCCACGAAAGGCAACCACAACGGTTGCCTTTTTTGTTTTATGGCCTTTCTCCCTAACAAGTAGCTTTATCAAAGTATAAATTCAACCCGAAAGCATTTCAAAAACATCTAACACTCATTGTCCAGTAAAGTATAAATAAGCAAGTATAAATTCTGCTGAGTCGCGTATAAACGGAGCATCTTACGTTAATAACGCACACCTATGAAAAAAACAGCCTGCTTTTTTATACTTCTCGCCTTTACTTCCTGCAACGAATCGGCCAGGGAACCAGAGCTGCAGCAAACCGAAATCGCTTTAAGTGATTCTACAGAATCAGATACGACAATAGCTGCGCCGCCAATTCCAGCAACCTGCCAGACGCGGGCTCCGCACTTTGCGCCTGTCAAGCAAAACATAACCGATCCCGCGCTGCAGACTTACCTGAGAGAATTGGAAAATGCTGTTAAAACGCAGGAAGCCGAAGATCTGCTTAACCTCCTCGATCCGAAAATAAGTACAGGTTTTGACGGAAGTGGCGGAATCGAAGCTTTTAGAAAAAAGTGGAAGCCCGAAAACAAGAATTCGGAAGTATGGCCGCTCTTAAATAAACTGCTGCAACTGGGCGGCACACATCTGAAAGAAGATAAAACGAATCGCTCATTTGCAATGCCATACGTTTACAGCGCCTGGCCCGATACCCTGGATGCTTTTACGTTTAGCGCTGTTATAAATGATAACGCACCCCTCAGGCAGGAACCTGACATTAATGCAACCGCTTTATGCATGTTGCCACGTGTTATACTTCGCGTGGATTATGCCAGATCATACCCGCAGCAAGACAATGTGCCGGAAAAAGAATGGTGGTATGTAGAGTCGCCGGACGGGCAGCAGAAAGGATATATAAACAAAAGTGACCTGTACAGCCCTGTTGGGTATCGTGCGCTCTTCAATAAAAACAAGCAAGGCAAATGGCTGATGACCGCCCTTGTAGCCGGAGATTAAAGTATAAATTGTTGTGATTTATACTTTAGAATACAACAATTTATACTTTATCAAAACAGAAATGCCTGCAATTGAATGTTACAGGCATTAGCCGCCGTTGTTGGTGTTTTCACCGACAACTATACGTTAAGCCTTAAAGCTTGCTGGTGAAAACACACAACAAGGGCAGCCAATTTGGCTTTCTTTTAAACAAAAAAGCCTGCAACCAAATGTTGCAGGCTTTTTTGTTTTGGAAACTTCTAGCGTTAAACGCTAATTTATACTTTGGCTTTATACTTTACACGAACAATCCTTCTACCGATAAATAGCGTTCGCCAGTGTCGTAGTTAAACGTCAGGATTTTTGCATTTGCCGGAATGCCTTCCGCTAACTTCTGAGCAACCGCTGCCAACGATGAGCCAGACGAGATCCCTACAAAAATACCTTCTTCGCGGGCAGCACGCCGGGTGTATTCAAACGCATCATCAGCCTGAACCTTTATCACCCCATCCAGCAACGTGGTATCCATTATACTTGGTATAAACCCTGCTCCTACGCCTTGTATCGGGTGCGGGCCCGGCTGGCCTCCGCTTAACACAGCAGATGCGGCAGGCTCAACGGCAAATACTTTCAGGTTCGGGAATTTAGCTTTTAGGACTTTGGCAACGCCGGTAATGTGTCCGCCGGTACCAACGCCGGTAATCATATAATCCAGCCCATCCGGGAAGTCCTTCAGAATCTCCTGCGCTGTGGTATCGATGTGTATTTGCGTGTTGGCTTCGTTATCGAACTGCATCGGCATCCAGGCATTGTCGTGTTCTGCTACCAGTTCGCGGGCACGCTCAATGGCGCCTTTCATGCCTTTCTCGCGAGGTGTCAGTTCCAGTTTAGCACCGTATGCGATCATCAGCCTGCGGCGCTCAATCGACATAGATTCGGGCATCACGAGTATGACCTGGTACCCTTTTACGGCGGCTACCATGGCCAGGCCTACGCCTGTGTTACCTGATGTCGGCTCTATTATAACGCTGTCTTTTTTCAGAATTCCTTTGCTTTCCGCAGCCTCGATCATAGAAAGGGCGATACGGTCTTTTATACTTCCGCCGGGGTTGCTACGCTCCAGCTTCATCCATACTTCTGCTTTTTCGCCAAAAATTCTGTTTATACGCACGTGTGGCGTGTTCCCAATGGTTTCGAGTATTGAATTGGCTTTCATATCTGTTCGTTTGATTTTAACTTAAATAGAATAATTGATTGCATCCGCAGGCTCGGGAGATCGCCTTACGTTTATTTGTGGGTTGTGGTATACTCTGGAATAAGGAGGTACGCTCTCTGTAAGCCATACGTTGCCCCCGATGATACTATGCGCCCCGACCACAGTATTACCGCCCAGGATCGTGGCCCCGGCATACACTACCACATGATGCTCTATGGTAGGATGGCGCTTGATGTTGGCCATTGTTTTATCCACGCTTAAAGCGCCCAGTGTAACACCCTGGTATATTTTTACATAATTCCCGATGTGGGTGGTTTCGCCGATCACGATGCCTGTGCCGTGGTCGATGCAGAAGTGAGAACCTATTTGTGCGCCCGGATGGATGTCGATGCCTGTTTTAGCATGCGCATATTCTGAGAGTACGCGCGGCAGCAAAGGGATGCCCAACCGGTAAAACTCGTGCGCCAATCGGTAAAACGCAACCGCCTTAAAACCCGGGTACGTCCGGATCACTTCTTCTACACTTTGTGCTGCCGGGTCGCCGGCGGCAATAGCCTGCGCATCGTGCAACAGTAACGTATGGATGGGCGCTAGTTTTTCCATCAGTTGCTGGGCAAGCTCTGTGGCCGGAGCAGGCAATACAGCTTCCAGGTTCAGCAGGAGCAGGAGCAGGTCGTTCTTTAAACCGAGGGCATATACTTCCAACGCTTTCTCAGAATCGAAACGCATATCGGCCAACGGCGGAAATAGCAGTTGCAGTACGCGCTCCGCTAAATCGCAGAGCGAAGAAGCAGATACCTGGTGCTGCGCCCGCCGATGTTGCTCATATAAATGCTGTAGAAATTCCGATTCCATAGGGGTAGTTTTCTGATAACTTGACTTTGCATGCAGGTAGCGTGCTCTAAAATATAATCTCCATACTTCAGAATGCCATGTTTTGTTAGGTTAGTAACGCTAAGCGCATCCAGCCAAGTATAAAAACAATTTTTACGTTATGCAAAAGTCAGAAGGGTAACTATTAGTATGCTTTACAACATCGCTTACTGTGAAAGCAAAGTATGTTTTTCTGAAACAGCTTATACTTTCAAAAGTTAGCAATTTATACTTCTGCTATCAGCACAACTGGCGTTATACTTTGATCCTGAGGAAAATGGCCAGGAATGATTTTCTCAGATCAGGCTTTAGGAAACGGAGAATCGTGTAGCTTTTACTTTAAAGAGCAAATACAGCAACGACACCAGTGCGCATGCCGCTCCTACCCAGAACACAAGTATAAAGTTTTCGGGTTTGTTGTTATAAAGCCAGCCGGAACTTAAGGCGCCCAACCCGATGCCTGCTTCCATGGCGATGTACATGGTAGCCATCGCGCGGCCACGGTGCGCCTCGTGGCTCAGGTCTATGGTCCAGGCGAAAACGGTTGGCGAGCTCATGCCGGAAGCAATTCCGAAAAGTGCTGCCGCAATAAGCAGGTCTGTAGCCGAAGTACAAAGCCCCATCCACACCATCGAAATGATCAGCACCACCGCACTTACCCGCAGCACATTTACGCGCCCATACTTATCCGAAACCCGCCCTGCCATAAAACGAATGGCCAGCGAAGCCAAGGTATAACTTGTAAAGAAAAGCCCTTTGTTTTTAATGCCCAGGTACTCGCTAAAATCCGGAACTACGGTAAGTATGCCTCCAAACGAAATAACCGTAAAAAACATAACGATGGAAGGTGCCAGCACGCGCGGTTCAAAAATATCTTTGCCCGAAAGCTTTAACAAGCCCATCCGGAAGCGCTGCGGCTCCGTTACAGTTTCGCGCATGCGTGCCACCACCGCCACCGACAGAAAAGCGAAAAGCGAGGAAGTATAAAACATGGCGTTCAGGGAAAAATGATTGGCAATTGCGCCGCCCACCGCCGGACCTGCCGCCATACCTAAACTGCCCGCCAGGCCCAGCATGCCCACTGCCTCGCCGCGCCGATCCAGGGGTATGATATCTGCTACATAAGCCGAAGTGCCCGTTGGCGTAAAGCCCGTAGAAAAGCCATGCAGCAGACGCAATAACAGGAAAGCCGCTACCGAACCGGTTATCGGATAAATGAAACCAGCCAGCACACAAACAGCGCCACCTACTACCATCACCGGAATCCGGCCTAATTTATCGGCTAATTGCCCGCTGAAAGGCCTTGATAAACCAGCTGTAAGGGTAAATAACGCAATGATCAGGCCTTTATAGTCGGCTCCGCCAAGGCTGCTCAGGTAATCTGGCAGCTCCGGAATGATCATGTTAAAACTGGCGAAGAAAAGAAAGTAGCTTAAGCAAAGCAGCCCGAACTGAATTCCATAGACCCGCACCTTCTGTTGTGGCATCGAAATAAATTAGACTGCAAATGTCTGAAAGCTTCTGTTGCCATACCAGAAAATTAAGTAAAAAGGTAGAGCGCCAGAGCGTTGATGGGCCTTCAGAAAGTATAAAAAAACAGAGCGTGTTCTGCTCATACAGCTTCTGGAAAGAAGCCTTAACAGGAAAAGCCGGACAGCTTAAGTACAGGCAACAGTTAATTTTAGCAGTCTGCTAAAATTAGAAAGTATAAAAGAAGCTGCAATATCAAAGATAAGCGGTTGGAAGGCAATAGTATAACTGGCAGAGAAGAGTGCAGGCCTTGTTATGTAATGTGACCTGGAAGCGTGTAAAGTATAAATTAAGCGAAAGCGTAGGCAGCCTGATCGTTGAGCACAACGCCGTTAACCGGAATTCTACGTTCGCTGGCAGCCCTGCGTAAGCAGTTAGAAAATTTCAGGACTGCATCCGGCTTCTCCGTTTTGGCAAAAGGCATAATTACACGCTCCGATGAAAGCAATTCAAATTCAGCCAGACGGTTGGTTAAGCGCACACCAATCACGTTTTCCCAGTATACTTCCCGCTCATTGGCCAGCAAATCGGTTTTAAAACGGATCATTTCAGGCGTTACAGAATAAGAGGCGTGCTGTGCCTGTAACTTATCAATGGCTAAGGCAAAAACCGTAACCCCGGCCAACATAATAAGCCCGCTGATTACCATTTGCCCAATCTCTGGCTCGCTTGTTGCCAACACAGAATACAATAACCCGAAAAGGCCACCTGCTATCAGCAACGCACCAAACGTTAGAATCAATCCTTTGCTGCGTTGCAGCTGTTTCATTAAAAAAAGGTTGTTGCTCATAGCGGAAAAAATAAAGAAAAACCCTGATAACCTGAATTGAACTATATCAATAATTAATAAAATCTTTTTTTATACACTATTTCAGCAACTGTCCAAAATAGCACACTCATGCCGGATTATGCTGTTTATTTAAGAAATAATTAGCTTAAACTAAACCCGCTGCGTTTTGTACATCTCTTATGTCTAACGTTTTTCCAAGTTAGTTAATTCACTTAGCTTTTCAAAATTTGTTTAGCCTCTGTTTTTTACCGCGCACAATATTTCTTGATATTAGTATCTTGACAGCTCAATCAGCTTTATTCTATGAAAAAAATATTTCTAATAGCAGGTGCGGTTTGCAGTCTGGTGGCTTGCCAGCAGTTACAGTTTCCCAGTAAAAGTAAAAACCTAAGCACCGGCCAGAATAAATTTACCGATCAACGACTTGTTACAATTTATACTTTGCAGGACGAACGCAAGACCGCCGAACTGCTCCCCTACTTACAAGATTCCAAAGCGGTTTATAGAAAAGAAGCGGCCCTCGCTTTTGCCTCTGTGCAGGATACCCTTGCTATTCCACCACTTTTAAGTTTGTTATCTGATACAACTACCGCTGTGCGCCTGGCTGCCGCTTATGCCCTCGGCCAGATCGGCGACAGCAAGTCCGAAGCAGGACTTATACAGCATATCAAATCCGAAAAGCGTCCGGTAGTGCAGGCAGCCTTACTCGAAGCACTCGGTAAAATTGCCACCACAAACGGCATGAACTACCTCGGGACGTATGAAGCCCCTAACCAAACGGCCCTGGCAGGACAGGCATGGGGGCTTTACCGCGCAGGTTTAAGGCAACAATACAACACGCAGGCCATCGAGCAAAGTATAAACATGCTGCAGGCCAGCAACCCGTTGGAAGCACGCCTGGCAGCTGCGCATTTTGTAGCCCGAAGCCCGAAGCTGGATCTTACCCCTTACCTGGCCCAGTTACAAACCGCTGCCACCACCGATGCCTCTGCAGAAGTAAGAATGGCCGTAGCACAAAGTATGGCGAAAGTAAAAGCACCCGCTAAAAGCCAGATCCTTTCTGCAATTGTTACCCGCGACCCCGATTACCGGGTACGTTTAAGTGCAGTACGTGCCATGGCTGGTTTGCCTTTCAGGGAGATAGAGGCGGCCGTGCTGCAGGCGCTTAAAGACCCGAACATAAATACAGCGGTGGCTACGGCTGAATTTTTACAGGCCAACCCTGCTGGCATCCCGCCAGAATCTTTGTTGCAGGCGCTCTCTACGGTGCAGGATGCGCGTGTGCGGGGCGGTATGATCTGGGTCATACTTCGCAACAGTCAGAACAAAGCATACCTCAGCAGCCGCTATCAGGAACAATACCGCAATGCGCGCCTGCCTTACGATAAAGCCCACCTGTTAAAAGCGCTTTCAGGAGATATTGCCAACTATGGCTTTATATCGTCTGAATTGTTTGCTACCCAGCAACCGGTTATTGCCACTGCCGGCATGGAAGCCATTATTACGATGCGCCAGCAAACCGATTTTCCCAGAAATTTAGAACAGCCTTTTGCCGATATTTTTAAACGGGCAGTAGGAAGCGGCGATGTAGCCCTGGTAGGGATGGCGGCCAGCGCAATCCGGGACCCGAAACTGAACCTGCGCAGCCGTTTCCAGAACGATACTTTCCTGAAGGATGCCCAGCAGAAACTGGTATTGCCCCGCGACATGGAAACCAACATTGAGCTCCAGAAAACACTTGATTACTTAGCAGGCATAAAAGAAAGTCCGGCTCCGCAAAATCCCTTTACACACCCTATCGACTGGGCACTGGTAAAAACGATTGCTGCGAACCAACTGGCACTTATCCGTACCGAAAAAGGCGATATCACCATCCAGCTTTTTGTAGAAGATGCGCCGGGCTCGGTTGCAAATTTCGTGGAGCTGACAAATAAGAGCTTTTTTAATGATCTATACTTCCATCGGGTAGTACCGAACTTTGTGGCGCAGGGCGGCGATAAGCGCGGCGATGGCTGGGGCAGCTCCGATTATTCGATCCGTTCTGAGTTTGCGCCTTTAAACTACCGCGAAGGCTACCTCGGCATGGCCTCCGCCGGAAAAGATACCGAAAGCAACCAATGGTTTATCACGCACTCGCCGGCACCGCACCTAGATGGGCGCTACACTATTTTTGCGAAAGTGGTTACCGGGATGGATGTGGTGCACCAGCTTGAAGTAGGCGATAGAATTGTTTCCGTAGAGCTGAAATAGCGAATTCGAAAGTATAAAAACGCATAAAGGCAGCCTGAACGGGGCTGCCTTTATGCGTTGTTTCAATTACTTATTAGCTTAAATGTTCTGCATCCTGATGTTTTGGATCAACCAGTTCAGACCAGTTGCGGAGCAATACTTTAAATTCTTCCTGCAGGGTTTTACTGCGGTCTTTAGCGTACCAGCCATGCAATTTCTCTGCCATCTCCGGAAACGGCAGGTTATCGGTTTTGGCCTGGTTTACAAGTTCCTGCGCAGGTACGGGCCGTGGTCCCCAGTCTCCTAAAACTTCCCCTGTATCTGCTTTCAGGCAAATGAGTTTTGGAATAGAGCGGCCGCCGTTTGTGAGGTATTGGTCCATCAGTTCCAGGTTTTCATCGCGCAGCAGCAGTTTTAATTCTATCAATGGCGAGGCATCTGCAAACTTGGCAAGCGCCGGCACGATCTGCGCTGCATCGCCGCACCAGGCCTCCGTTAACACAACCCAGATCATTTTGGTGTTTACGCTCAGCAGCAACTCCACCATTTCATCATCCAGCACGGTGGTCTTTTCTACGCGGCGCATGCGCTGGGCATTCATGCGGGTATAAGCTACCATCTCAGGGGCATGGTTTGTGCCGGTCGTTTTCTGTTCTGCCAGCAACCTGTCCGTCATATCCCGGTAAAAAGTATAGGTCATGCTGGTGTCAAGCTGCTCTTTGGTAATGGTTGATGTAGGCATTTCAGGTGCTTTAACTTCGGATTCAAAAAAAGATATATACTTTACGTATGAGTAACCTCGCGGCGCCGGCAAAGTTTTAATTTATACTTTGAAGCTGTTTGGAATTTTTAACTAAATAAATTTCTGCTGCCCTTGCTGCGTGTTTTCACCAGCAAGCTTCTGTTGGTGAAAGTATAGTTGTCGGTGAAAACACCAACAACAGCGGGTTAGGCGATAAATAAATTCTAAACAGCTTTTTTGGCTAAAGTAAAGTGTTATACTTTAGCTCAGGTAAAATTATACTTTCGTTTACTTATCGCCATATATTTTTACGCCCGATTTTCCTGAACTGGTTTTCCAGCCGCGGTGCATGCGGTCGCTGTTAAAAACCATGGCAATGTTTCCGGCCTGGTCTACACCTATCACGCCTACATCGCCTTCTTTGGTATTCACGCGTTCCAGTACCACTTCCTCACAAGCGTTCTGCAAGGTCAGGCCTTTGTATTCCATCAATGCAGAAATATCATAGGCAATTATATTTTTCATGAGCAGTTCGCCATCGCCGGTACCGGAAATAGCACAGGTTTTGTTGTTGGCATAGCAGCCCACTCCTACAATACAACTATCTCCGATCCGGCCCATTTTCTTGTTCTCGGTGCCGCCTGTAGAGGTAGCTGCTGCCATTATGCCATCCCTATCCAGGGCAACGGCACCTACAGTGCCGTGCATGCGCGCATTCAGTTCATCCAGGCCAATGCGGTCGCTGCTGGTAAATTCTTCTTCGCGCTTTTTAGAGAAAGCATCAAACTGGTGTTCGGTTATAAAGTAGGATGAGGGCTCCATGCGTATATCCAGTTTCTTGGCATACTCCAGCGCACCCATATCCCCTAAAAAGCGGTATTTGGTATTCATCATCACGGCTTTGGCCAGCGATATCGGGTTCCGGATGTTACGCACGAGCGCCACTGCACCGGATGCCTGGTCGTTGCCGCGCATAATGGCGGCATCCATTTCTACTTCGCCGTTTGCATTCAGCGCTGAGCCACGGCCTGCATTAAACAAGGGGTTATTCTCGAGCACTTTTACGGCTGCTTCCACGGCATCTACTGCAGAGCCGCCTTCTTCTAATACTTTGTAACCAGCTTCAACAGCCAGCTTTATACCTTCTTCGTAGCCTTTTTTGTTTTCATGGATGTGGTCAGAATCCGGGCCAGCGCCGCCGTGCACCACAATTGCCAGTGGCTTTTTCTTTGCCATCGTTTTTTGGGTTAAGTTTTAAACTGTAGAACTAATACGATGTTTGGCAACCGATGTTAAGCCTGGATGCAGCCCCGAAAGCTGGTGATTCTTTTCAAATTCGGCAACTAAAAGTATAAAGTATACTTGCTATTATACTAGATTATTTAGATATTTACCTAAATACCTAATACCCGTGAATAAAATATTTAAGGCACTTAACGACCCTACCCGGCGCGACATCCTTCAGTTGTTAAAAGAAAAGGACCTGACTGCCGGCGAAATTGCAGATGCATTCAACATCACGAAGCCCAGCATTTCGCACCACCTCGACATTCTGCACCAGGCTGATCTGGTAACGTCGGAGAAGCGTGGGCAATTCGTGATTTACTCGCTTACCACAACTGTACTGGATGATATTTTAAACTGGCTTGTAACTTTAAAAGACTGACATGAAGAAAATTCAACTTAAAACCGAAGCAGCTTTACTGGTACTTACCGTGCTGCCTTTGCTTTACCTCTGGCTTTCGTGGGCCGAACTGCCTGCGCGTGTGGCAGTACATTTTAATTTACAGGGCGAAGCAGACGGCTGGACTGGCAAAAATGGTTTGATCTGGCTTACACTGGGCATTACCTTGGGCATTTACCTGCTGCTGCTTGTACTGCCATTCCTCGACCCCAAAAAGCAGATCAGCAAAATGGGCAATAAGTATAACCACCTGCGTTTTATACTTTCGTTTTTTATGGCTGCCCTTGCGGTTTTTATAATCTATAATGCCCATAATCACCAAACCTTGAATCCTGAATTTATACTGATACTGGTTGGTGCGCTGATCGCTGTACTGGGTAATTATTTTCAGGCGATAAAACCAAATTACTTTATCGGCCTCCGCACCCCCTGGACCCTGGAAAGTGAATACGTCTGGCGGAAAACCCACCGCATGGCCGGCCCCCTCTGGATAGTAGGCGGCATAGCCATGGCGCTGCTTTCGTTTATCCAACACACAGATTTACGCCAGTACCTGTTCTATTTTATTGCAGGCGCACTCATTGTAGTGCCTTTTGTTTACTCTTTCCGGGCATCCAAAAAAGAACAGAACCTAAAAGAAACGCATTAAAATTTTGCTCAAATCAAAGTATAAATTCACTTCCTCCCGATGAAAAAACATTTCCTATACTTTCTGTTGCTCCTTTATACTTCATCTGCTCTCGCACAACCAGCGGCGCAGGTAACCGGCTTCTGGAATGGCGCCATACAAACCGGTGGTATGCAACTCGCCCTTGTTTTCCATATTCAGGAAAGCAACGGAGCGCTAACAGCCACAATGGATGTACCGGCACAGAGCGCTAAAGGCATTCCGGTAAAGGAAGTAAAACTGGTGCAGGATAGCTTATTTTTACATTTACCAGCCATTGGAGGTAGTTATGCCGGAAAGTTAACAGCTCCTGGCACCATCGAAGGCACCTGGAAGCAAAGCGGCCAAACTTTTGCCATGCAATTGAAGAAAGGCGAAGCCGTACAACCCAAACGTCCGCAGGAACCCGTTAAACCCTATCCTTATAAAGAGCAGGAAGTAAGTATAACGAATAGCACAGCAGGCATTAAACTGGCAGGCACATTTACGCTACCAACCGGCAAAGGGCCTTTTCCGGCAGTTATACTTATCTCGGGGTCTGGTGCCCAGGACCGCGATGGCACCGTGATGGACCACAAACCATACTTAGTCTTAGCTGATCATTTAACGCGCCAGGGCCTGGCTGTACTTCGGTTGGATGACCGTGGTGTGGGCGGCTCCACTGGCAACCCGGCTTCGGCAACTACTCTGGATTTTGCAACCGATATAACAGCAGCCTATACTTTCCTGAAAGCGCAACCAAGTATAAATCAGAAAAAGATTGGGCTAGTGGGGCACAGCGAAGGCGCTTTGATAGCGGCAAAAGTGGCAAACCAACAACCAGATGTGGCTTATGTAGTATTACTGGCTGGCAATGCTGTACCCGGAACCGAGTTGCTTGTAGCGCAAAACGAAGCACTTTTAACAGCGGCAGGTATGCCGGAAACCTTGCTAAAACCTTACCTGGAGCTCCGTAAAAAACAATTTGAAGTAGCCGCCACCCAAACCGACGCTTTTGCAGCAGCAAAAAAAATCAGAAAGCTCGAACAGGAAACCACTGCCAACCTTACGGCAGAACAGAAAACACAACTGGGCTTTACTGCCCAAAGCGAGCAGGCTATTGTCGCGCAGCTTAGCTCCCCGTGGGTTAAACATTTTCTGGCCTACGATCCTGTGCTTACGCTCCAGAAACTAAAACAACCGGTATTGGTACTGAATGGTACAAATGATTTGCAGGTACCAGCCAGCCAGAACTTACCAGCTGCCGAGAAAGCCCTGAAAGCCGCAGGAAATAAAACGTATACCATCAAGGAAATGCCTGCCCTTAACCACCTTTTCCAGACAGCTAAAACCGGACTGCCGAACGAGTACAGCCAACTCGAGGAAACCTTTGCACCGCTGGCGTTACAAACTATAAGCGACTGGATAAAATCAACCCTGAAAAAGTAAACCTGCAATAAAAAAACAGAAGCCGCTCCTGACTGACAGGAGCGGCTTCTGTTTAAAAGTATAAACTGTGTTTATTTCCAGACTGCCCAGTTGCTGGCTGCAGCCCAGTTTTCGCCACCAACGGCTCCTCTAAAGGCCACCGGCGAAAAAAACGAGGTATAATCATTCCCACTGAAGTTAGCGCCTGTAGCTGCAACCGATTCGCTGGAAACAGTAAAATCAGGGGTTTGCGCATACGGGCTTTTCAGTTTAAAATCAGCGAAAGAAGAAATTACTTTGTTCTGATTGGTTTCATTCAGGCCGAATTTTTCCAGCTCAGGGTCAGCTACTACTTCCGTGTTCAGATCCCAGGTAAAGGCTCTGGCCGCGTTATCGCTGTGCACCAGGTTGTACTTAAACTCGGATCCTTCATTTTTCAGTAAAACAGGTCTTGTTTTCATACAAACCATCAGGCCACCCTGCGGGTACTCTGCAATAATGGAGTTACGTACCGCAAAACGCGTTGCTTTACGAATGTAAACACCTTGGTTCAGGTTGGTTTTTGTGGTTTCTGCACCTTGTGGGCCAATAATGGTCATGTTCGAAATAACAGGACGCGTAAAAGGCTGCGGACCAAGCGCATCAAAATCATTCAGGCTTTCCATGGCGTTGGCTCTGAGTGCATGCGTGGTTGTTTTAGTACGGTACGAGATCAGGAACTGCAGTTTGCCGGTATAGCCGCGGTCAAAGTCAAAATCATCGTCACCGTTGTTATAAGCAATCAGGTTTTTAGCATTCACGGTACCTCCCAGAAACTGAAAACCATCATCTTTCGAGTTTGTCACCATCACATGGCTTACTTTAGTGCCGGTACCTACACCTGCCAACGTTAAACCACTGGCCAGGTCTATTGCCCACTCGTCTTCGTTGGCCGGGTTAAGCCCACCGGTATACGCTACGCGCAGGTAACTGATCGAGCCCGAATTATCAGTTGCCACATCGCCCCCAAACTTTGTATCCGCTGAAACGGCAAGGCCTGGCAAATTTGCCTGTTGCCCAAGGTTGGTTGGTGCTTTGCCCAATACAAAAATACCTGCCCAATCGCCGGGCGCTTTCGTTGCGGCAGCCGATGTAAACACGACCGGCCTCTCGGAAGTACCATTTACAAATAATTTAGCACCCTGTGTTATAACAAGAGCACCTAGCTGTTTATCTTTAGAAGAACCCGCTGTTACGGTAACGCCTGCCGGTATGGTAAGCACGGCATTATTCTTCACATACACCTGTCCTTTTAAATAATAAGTTTGGTCTTGTTTAAGAGCAAGGTCTGATGTGATTACACCTTGCAAAGTATCTGCTTTTTGCTCGGAAGGATTTCCTGGATTGATAACATCGTCTCCTTCGTTACACGAAAAGAGGGTAAGCAGCGACAAAACAGAGGCGAACGCTGTAATTTTTCTCATAGCAATTTAATATAGATTGTTAATGCTGAATTATCTAACGCCCCACAAACTTTACAAGCACTGCCAACACTGCTTCAGGCTTTTAGGTAGTTTTGAGGTATGAACATTTTGCATACGTTTTCTGACCGGAATAAGCTGAAATTATCCTGAAAATTCTTTGAATGAACTAAATCCTTACGTACCACAAAGGCCGGTACTGTATAACAGTCCGGCCTTTGTGGTAGCAACCACTAACTATAAGAAAAGTATACTTTGTGATTATCAACTATACTGTAAAGTAATTCTCCAGTTCCTGCAAGGTATTTTCGGTTGTTTGCATATCCTGTATCAGCTGCCCTTTTTCCAGGATAATGATGCGCTCGCATACTTCTGTTACGTGGCTCAGGTCGTGGCTTGATATGAGTATGGCCATGCCGTGCTGGTCGCGGAGTGTTTTGAGCAGGTTCTTTAACCGGATCTGGGAACTAGGGTCGAGGTTAGCAAAAGGCTCATCCAGAATAAGCAGTTCGGGGTTAAATAATGCCGCTGCCGCTACGCCGATCTTTTTCTGGTTGCCCTTCGAAAAATCGCGGATATACTTGCGCTGTGCTAAAATTTCACCGTTAAAAAAATCCAGGAATGGGGCCAAGCGCTCTGTAATATCGCCATCCGAAAGGCCATGCAGGTCGCCTATGAATCTGAAATACTCTTCCGGCGTCAGGTAATCAATCAGAAAGCCTTCGTCTAAATGTGAGCCGGTATACGATTTCCATGCTCCGGATTGCATTACGTTAAGTCCTTTCAGAAAAACCTCGCCGTCTGAAGGCCGGATCAGATCCAGGATCATCCGGAAAAGAGTGGTTTTGCCGGCACCGTTATTCCCGACTACGCCAACGGTTTCGTGGGTAGCCACGCTGAGCGCCGGAATAGATACTACTGTTTTGCCGTTGTAGGCTTTTTCTATATTTCGTACTTCAAGTATTGTCTGATTCATACTTTTAAAAGACGCTATTTTTTAATTATAAGAGCGTTTTATACTTCAGAAAACCAGCATTAGCTTACCCGGAAACCGGTAGCCAGTTTATACTTGTTCTCCTCGAAGCGTTTTACCGTTAACAAAAGCAGTTGCTTCCGGAAAATAAAGCCAACCAAGCCCAGCGCCCCAATCGTGAAAACGCCCCAGTAAGGTATACCCAAGAACCCGAAAGGCGCATAAATAAGCAGCGGCAACAGCAGCAACGGAATGCCTTGTATAAAATTAGAAGCCCCCACGCCCTGCCAGTTAAACGAGGCACCTTTGGCCAGATCCAAGCGCTTGCTGTTGAATACCGAAAAGTAAAATACGATGAACACATTGATGCCCATGTTAAAGAGCAGCGCAGCCAGGTTGATAAGTATGATTTTGTAACTGATGAGGCCGTAGGGCAAGGTAACTAAGAAAGCAAGGCCCATAACCGGTATAAACAACCAGAACTTGGCCAGGTAAAACTGGTAAGGCGAAATTCGTTTGGTTAGCAACGCATCGAAGTGGGCACTTTGCCAGGCAGGTATAAATTGTCCGTAGTTAAACATAAACATACCAGTCGTGAAAACGCCTACAAACAGCAACATCGCGAAGCCATCCAGGTAACTATCCTTGTAAAACAGAAAGCCATACAACAGGAAAATGCTGGACAGGAGAACCGTTGATTTTGTGCGTTTGTGCCGCCAGATCAATTTTAACTCCAACGCGATCAGTTTGCCTGTTATTCCGAAACGGTCGAGGAAGCTGAAATTGCTGCTGCTTGCATTTTTAGTTTGGTGCACGGCCAGCTCTTCGGGGTACAAATGCCCTTTTAAGTAACGGAAATTTAACGTATAAACCACCACCAGCAGCAGCACCGGAACAGCTACCAGCCAGGGTTGCGCTAACACAGCGCCAAATGCCTCCGAAGAAGCTATCCGCAACGAAATAGCGCCCATGTAATCCAGCAGCATCAGGCTGGCAATTGCTAACCCGAACACCAAAGTATAAAGTGGGTTGCTGGTGAGCAATCGTTTAAAATAGAGCAGCAGGAAATTATTTACGAGCGTTATACCCATAAGCGCGCCTAACCATGCCGCCGCCATGCAAGCGCCGTGCGCCGGAATAACCGCCTCTACCATAAAAGGCACAAAAACCAGCAGCACAATAAAATTAAACAGGCTCGTAACCGATTTCAGGAGCACAAAATGAATGAGTTTACTTTTCGGGACGGGCAAGTGCAAGTAAGGTTGAATGGCCAGCACCGGAAGTTCCTGCAGCATAAACCGCGTAAAAAGATCGGTCAGGAAATAAAACAGCAGGAAACTGTTAAAAGCGGTAACTACGTTCTGGTCAGGGAAAAACTCGGCCAGCAGGTTGTCCGCCAAAAAGCCAAGCGACAAAAAGATCGCGCCAAAGTATAAAACCAGCAACCCAATAAAAATATTGATGCCCAGGTTTTTCTGGAAAACGGAAGAGCGTTTATTTTCTTTCCATTGCTGCCGGAGAAGCGTAAAAAGTATACTCATGTAAAAAGCAGTATATTGTATACTTTAAATATAAGAAGAACCCACCGGGCGGGCAAATATAAATCCCGGTTCCCACCATCTGCAACTCAAAAATGGTAGTTATTTAACCGGGTCATAACCGCTTCCGCCCCAGGGGTGGCAACGGCCGATGCGTCTCAGGGCCATCCAGCCTCCCTTAAAAGGGCCATACTTGTTTACAGCCTGCACTGCATACGTAGAGCAGGTGGGCGTATAGCGGCAAGCAGATGGTGTGAGCGGGGAAATCAGATGCTGGTAAACCCAGATCAGTGCCAGCAAAAAATTCTTTAAAATCCAGGTCATAACGATGGTTGGTATACGCTTAAATTCCTGCCTGCTAGCAAGAGGACGCATTTTTTTTGCTAATTTAGCAGCAGTTTAACTTATCTAAACACATATTCATGTTTAAAAGAATCCTTTCTCTCTTACTTTTAGTTTCGCTGAGCGCGCCTTTCGCCGCTAAAGCAGACGAAGGTATGTGGCTGCCTATGCTTATTAAGCGTCTGAACCATACAGATATGCAGAAGCAAGGCTTAAAGCTTACTGCCGAAGAAATTTACTCTGTAAACAACTCGAGCCTGAAAGATGCGATCGTACAATTCGGTGGTTTCTGTACAGGTGAGTTCATTTCGCCGGAAGGCTTGCTGCTGACCAACCACCACTGTGGTTACGGCGCCATCCAGGCCAACTCTACCCCGCAAAACGATTACCTGACTAACGGCTTCTGGGCAACTTCCAAAGACCAGGAATTACCGAACGAAGGCTTATTTGTTGATATTTTAGTGCGCATGGATGATGTAACAGGCAAAGTGCTGGAAGGCATTACGGCTTCTACATCAGAAACTGAGCGCGCTAAACTGGTTGCAGAACGCATGGCAGCTATCTCGAAAGAGGCAGGCAACAATGGCCAGTACGTGTCTTATGTACGTGATTTTTACAACGGAAACGAGTTTTACCTGTTCATCTACGAGCGCTTCACGGATGTTCGTTTAGTTGGTACGCCTCCATCTTCTGTTGGTAAGTATGGCGGAGATACGGATAACTGGATGTGGCCACGCCACACCGGCGACTTCTCTATGTTCCGGGTATACATGGCTGCTGATGGCAAGCCTGCTGCATACAGCAAGAGCAACGTACCTTACAAGCCAAAGCACCACCTGCCGATCAACATTGCAGATAAAACACCAGGCGATTTCTCAATGGTATTCGGTTTCCCGGGCCGTACCAAGCGTTTCATGACCTCGCATGGCCTGAAACTGGAAGTTAATCAGCTAAACAAATCGCGTATTAAACTGCGTGAGCGTAAACTGGCCCTCTGGAAAGAAGACATGGACAAAGCAGATGCTACCCGCATCCAGTATGCTTCTAAGTATGCTTCTACTGCCAACTACTACAAATACTCTATCGGCCAGAACGAAGGTATTACCCGCATGCACACCATCGAAGGCAAACTGGTTGATGAAGACAAGTTCCAGGCGTGGGCAAACGATGCACAGCGCAAAGCTACCTATGGCAATGTTCTGAACGAGATCGCGGCTGCTTACAACACCATCGAAAAGTATAACCTGCACAACATCTACCTGAACGAAACAGTTTTAGGCACCGAGTCGCTGATGATGGCGTACCGTTTTTCTGCACTTAACAACGCGCTTAAATCTGGTGATGCCGCCGCTGCGCAAAGAGCCGCTCAGGATTTACAGGGCCGTTTAGATGGTTTCTTTAAAGACTACAATGCCGCTACCGACAAAAAGGTATTTGCTGCCATGATGAAGTTCTACTCCGAAGATATTGCCAAAGACCAGCAGCCGGCCGCTTTCAAAGCGATGGTTGCCAAGTATAAAGGCGATTTCAACAAGCTGGCCGACCATGTGTACAGCAACTCGTTTGTAGTGAACAAGCAGAAAACAGAAGCTTTCCTGAAGAACCCGACGCAGAAAAAACTGGAGGCTGATCCTGCTTTCGCGATCGTAAATTCTATCCTGGAAAACTACCTGACCACCATCAAACCAAAGCTGGACGAAGCCAATGCAAAACTGGCAACAGCAAACCGTTTGTATGTAGCCGGCGTGCGCCTGATGAACCCGGATAAAGTATTTTACCCGGATGCTAACTCCACGCTGCGTTTAAGCTATGGCTCCGTGAAAGACTACAGCCCGCAGGATGGCGTGGTATACAACTACTACACTACCATGGATGGCCTGATGGCCAAGGAAGACCCGAACAACGAAGAGTTTGAGGTTCCGGCTAAATTAAAGGAGCTTTACAACAAGAAGGACTACGGCCGTTACGCCAACTCGAAAGGCGAAATGGTGGTTAACTTTATCACCGATAACGACATCACGGGTGGTAATTCCGGTTCTCCGGTTATCAACGGCCGTGGCGAGTTAACAGGCCTTGCGTTTGATGGCAACTGGGAAGCAATGACCGGTGACCTGGTATACGATGCCGATTACAAGCGTTGTATTAACATGGACTCACGTTACCTGTTATTCATCATCGAAAAGTATGCCGGTGCCAACAACCTGATCTCAGAAATGACGATTGTAGACAAGCCAAGCCCGGGCCCTGCCGATGCCGCTTCTGCTTCTGTTTCAAAGGGAAATACGCCACAGGCCGAACTGCTGGATGCTGTTATGACCGAAGCAAAACAGAACCTGAACAACGGCAAGGACGAGTTCAAGATCGAAAAGAAAAAAGGAGATGTGAAGGTTAAACTTCAGATCAAAGACTAAGTATACATTTCATACTTTGGAAAGCGGCGCCGGGAGCAATCTCAGCGCCGTTTTTTGTTTTGAGGTACAGTCTGGCACGAGCGTCCTCGCTCGTAACTTACTATAATGGGGCCTCTGGCCCTCGCATTTAATCTAACTATAATTGCTTGCGTATTCAGACTATGTCAGAAAAGTATAAAATCACCGCCCTCGCTCGCCTCTGGCGAGTGTGAGCTACTTTCGGCCTCTGGCCGCTTAAGCCTTTATTGATTACTTGTCGTACTTTAAATTAACTAGAATCAACAAAGCCTCCATGAGTGAATACCGCAAAGCTCATAAAGATGAACTATACTTTATAACCCTGTCGGTAGTAGGCTGGATAGATGTCTTTACAAGAAGGGAATATAAAGATATCTTGGTTGAGAATTTAGACTATTGTCAACGTAAGGAGGGGCTTGAGATCTATGCTTATGTTATCATGACCAATCACCTCCACCTCATCGCCAGAAGACAGGAAAAAGACCTAGGCGAGCTGTTAAAAAGATTTAAAAGTTATACTGCCAAGAAAATAATTGCTGCTATTGAATCAAATCCGCAGGAAAGCAGAAAAGAGTGGATGCTTGCTATGTTCCAGCACTTCGCCTTAAAAAATAAACAGTACGGGAAATACCACTTCTGGCAATATACCAATCACCCTACTTTACTTTATTCAGCTGAAGTTATAGAACAGAAGAAAAAATACATCCATATGAACCCGGTAAAGGC
Organism: Pontibacter arcticus; assembly: GCF_003284895.1. GTDB lineage: Bacteria > Bacteroidota > Bacteroidia > Cytophagales > Hymenobacteraceae > Pontibacter > Pontibacter arcticus. The sequence continues at coordinate 193,434 of NZ_QMDV01000003.1, read as the reverse complement.
AGGAATAGTAATAGAGCCGGAATATTATTTCCACAGTAGCGCATGTGCTGAAAGCCCACTCAAAGTAATGGAAATTTAGTATCAATACACATTAGCGGCCAGAGGCCCAAAGTAGCTCACACTCGCCAGAGGCGAGCGAGGGCTTTAAATATGATGTTATTGCTGTATGGGCCAGAGGCCCCACTATTACAAGTCAGGAGTGAAGACGCTCGCGCCATAGAAATTCTTATACACAAACACTCCTCTGCCCTCCAGGCAAGAATTTTCACAAAACTTAACTAAATTTTTCTCCCTACACCATCCGTCTTTCGTACAGCATACTTTGTAATACACAGGTACTAAGCAAGATGGGATGGTTAAACTTCTACGACGCAGCTTATACTTTATACTTTTCCTGCTCCCTTGCCTGCTACAGGCGCAGGTTGTTGCGCCAACCGGAGCACGCGCCGCCGCACTGGGCAACGCTTCCGTTACACTTCCCGATCTCTGGGCTCTAAATAATAACATTGCTGGAATTGCGAGCCTTGAACAACCACAACTGGGCGCGTATGCCGAAAGCCGTTTTGGGGTGCGGGCATTTACGACAGTCGCTTTTCAAGGAGTATATCCAACTACAAAGTATGGCAGCTATGGCATAAGCCTGAGCCGGTTCGGAGATGAACTGTACAACCAGCAACACATCGGTTTTGGGTGGGCACATAAGCTGGGGCAGTTCAGTTTAGGCGCGAAAGCGGAAGTATGGCAAGTAGCCGTAGAAGGTTACGGCAGCCGGAAAGCGCTAACTTTTTCGGTGGGCGGACAGGCTGAAATCATACCTGATTTATACTTTGGTGCCTACGCTTATAACCTGAACCAGGCCAAACTTGCTCAGTTTGAAGACGAACGCCTGCCCACCATCATGAAAGCCGGCATCGCCTATAGGCCTTACAAAAAACTGCTGCTGGCCATCGAAACCGAAAAGCATATAGACTTTGACGCAGATTTTAAAGCAGGCATCGAGTACCAGGCCATACTTCAGAAACTTATACTTCGCACCGGGTTTAGTTCGCTTACCAATAAAGCTACGTTTGGGGCAGGCTTTCTGGCCAGGCAGTTTGCTGTTGATTATGCATTTGGTTCTACTACGTTGCTTGGTTTCAGCCACCATTTATCTGTTGGTTATACCTTACGGAAAGGGGCTTTATGAAAGTATGGGCGCTCTCTTTTATCCTGATCTATACTTTACAAAGCGCGAACGCACAGGATTTTCCGCGCCGCAACATCGATTTTGATTTGTTTGTGCAGGAGCTTTTCGGGCAGCAGGAAGACGAGAACATCCCCTACGAAGATTTTTACGAAACACTTTTTCAATACTACCAACGCCCTTTAGACCTGAACACGGCCACTTCCGAAGAGCTGGCGTCGCTGTTCATACTTTCGCGGCCGCAAATTGCTTCGCTCCAAAAGTATAAACAGGAAAACGGCAAACTCATCAGTATCTACGAACTGCAAGCCATCCCCGATTTCGATCTGGTGACCATTTACAAGCTTGTTGCTTTTGTGCGGGTAGACGATGCCGGCCTGAACTCGGATCAACGGCCGCTCTGGCAACGGGTGATAGGCGAAGATAACAACGCACTTATACTTCGGTACGAACGTACTTTGCAGCAAAGGCGCGGCTATACTTCCGGGGAAGGAAGTCGTTACCTGGGCTCACCTGACAAAGTCTTACTGCGCTACCGCAACAGCCACACCCGTGATTATAGCCTGGGCATTACCGCCGAAAAAGACGCCGGAGAGCAATTTACCTGGCGCCCCGGCACACGCCAGTATGGCTTCGATTTTTATACGGCCCACCTGCAGCTCTACAACAAAGGCAAGTTTAAAACTATTGCTATAGGTGATTACCAACTCCAGATCGGGCAGGGTTTGCTGCTATCATCGGGTTATAGTGTGGGCAAGGGCAGCGAAACCATCACAACCATCAGCAGGGCAAATCTGGGCATCCGGCCTTACAGCTCTGTGCTGGAGTATGCGTATTTCAGGGGAGCGGCGGCAACATATACGTTGGGCAGAATCAATGTAACGGGCTTTTACTCGAACAAGCGCGTGGATGCCAATGTGCAGGTACAGCAGGATAGTTTAGCAACCAATTCGGAAGACTTCTTTACTGGCATCCAGACCACAGGCTTCCACCGGACGGCAAATGAGCTGGCAAATAAAGGCGGCGCACGGGAGCAGCTTTTCGGTACCAACATCAGTTACCTGAGCCGCAACAACAGTTTGCAGATTGGTATTACGGGGTTAGGCACGCATTACAGTTCGGCTATCAGAAAAGCAGGTGCGCCTTACCAGCAATTCGAGTTTGGTGGCAAAAGTAACTTCAACCTCGGCACCAATTACAGCTATACCTGGCAGAATGTATTCGTGTTCGGGGAGACGGCTGTGAGCAAAAGCGGCGGCGTGGGGAGCGTCAATGGCCTTATAGCCAACTTATCCAATAAAGTAGAACTTGCAATGCTGTACCGGTATTATGGCCGCAGTTTTCATACTTCCTACGGCGGCGCTTTCGGAGAAGGCAGTCGCAATATTAACGAACAGGGATTTTATACCGGCATCAAACTAAAGCCTTTTGCCAAATGGGAGCTTACTGCTTACTACGACAGGTTCCGATTTCCGTGGCTGCGCTACCGCGTGGATGCACCCTCTTACGGAAACGAATATCTGCTGCGTTTATACTTTAAACCAAACCGCCAGACCTCGCTGTACGCCCAGTTCCGGACAGAAAGCAAAGGCCTGAACGCACCCAATAACGACACTAAAATCGATTACGTGGCGCAAGCACTCCGCCGGAATTATCTTTTATACTATGAGTTCGCGCCAACTAAAACAGTGCAGCTTAAATCGAGGGTACAGTTCAGTAGCTTTGAACACAACGCCGCTCCGACCACCGGCTATTTAATTGCGCAGGACATTAACTTTGATTTTAACCGCATCCGGTTGAGTACACGCTACGCCATTTTCGATACGGATAATTACGACACACGCCAGTATACTTTTGAGCGCGATGTACTGGGAGCTTTCTCCATTCCAGCTTTCAGCGGGAAAGGCACACGTTTATACTTGCTGGTGCAGCTGAGCCCGCTACGTGATCTAGATTTCTGGGTAAAGTATGGCTTCATGCATTACCGAAACCAAGATAGCGTTGGCTCCGGATTAGATACGATTGAGGGTGCACGCAGATCGGATGTGAAAGCGCAGGTGCGGTACAGGTTTTAGAAAGTATAATTAGCAGCTATTGGGTAGAGTAGTTCAAAGTATAAAAAACAGATTTTCATACTCTTAAAGTCCGGTTTTTAAGCTGCGCCTTTCCATCAGGTAAATATCGCGCCACGCGCCATGTAATTGTCCGATGCGTTCGCGCAAACCCACTATCCGGAAACCGCATTTTTCGTGCAACTTTATACTTGCTTCGTTCTCTTTAAAAATGCCTGCCTGCAATGTCCAGAATCCTTCTTCTTCGGAACAGGCTACCAGCTCGTTTAAAAGTTTATGCCCGATGCCCTGCCCGCTATACTTTGGATGAATGTAAACGGTATCTTCGGCCACGCCCCGGTACACGCACCTGCCTGATACGGCCGTAAGTGCAGCCCATCCTACTACCACATCCTCCTGCAGAGCAACTAATCGGCACGAAGGCAAAAACTTGGCATCCCAGGTTTCCCAATCGGGTGCATGGGTTTCCAGTGTGGCCAGGTTCGTAGCCATGCCCAGTTCATAGACTGCTTTCACCTGCCCGTAATGCTCCGGCAGCAGCGTAGTAATTTTGGTAGTAGCGACAACAGTTTTCATGACTTAAAAAAGGCAAAAATTCATAAAAAAAGCATCAGGTAACGAATAAATTTATACGATACCTGATGCTTTTTTTATGGTTTACGAAGACTAACGTCAACTTATAACGCAGTATACTTCTTATTTATGTTCTTTATAGATTTGTGATCAACCTGGTTAAAGGGTGTTTTTCACGAAAACGATCTGCTGGCTGTCGGCTTTGATAATGCTGTTGTAAAACTCGATCAGCTTGGCATACGCGGTAGGCTTGAACCGGCCATCTCCCATCTGTAGCGTGCGTGTATAGCTGATCTTGTTGCCTGTTACTTTTGTGCTTGCCGTATACTTGCCAAATTCAGACGTAAGGCTGATGTCCTGTGGTTTATGCTCCAGTGCATAGCCTTCCGGTAGCTCAAACTCAACCGAGTCCACATCCAGAAAGCCCATTCTGCGCACAATATCGGTTTGCCTGTTTTCCTTGTCTTCCGGTGTGTAGGTCCATTTGTTCATCAGGTTGGGCGCTACAAACATTCTCTTGCCGCTCATGGTGCCGCATTGGCGCAGCGTAAGCTCAAGTTTTTCGGTGAGTTGCGGCAAACGTGCTTTTTGTTGGCTGAAGCCATGAGTGTTAATTTCGAAGGCTGGAATTGCGATCTGCTGATACAGCCATTTGCGTTGCGCATCGGGTGCCATACTTTGCATGACCTGATCGCGGTCTTCCTGTTGGGTTCCGGTAAAAAGTGTAGTTATATTGGCCTTGGCGTTTCCTTTCTCATCAAGCTTTACAAGTATGGTTCGCTTCTGGGTGTTATCAATGGCTTTGTAAGCAGGCGTTTTTACCAGTTTGCCGCCCTCCGGTGTTACCAGTAGTGCATGGCGGCCGCCCGTAAACGATCCCATATAACCGGCTGCTACTGTCTGGCTCGTACACTCTAACCATACCGTATCTTGCGGCATCGGCACACACAAAACAACGTGGTTAAACTGGCTGCTCGGGAAATCGGTTTTAATATCCGGTACGTTTTCGCCGGCCCGTATTACCGCGTGGTAGGAAGGGATGCCTACCGTTTGCAACATAGCCTGCATGTAGTTTGTCAGGGCTTTGCAGTCGCCGTAGCCTTTGGCATCCACAAAGGTAGCTTCAAAAGGTTGCCAGCCGCCAATACCTAATTGTATGGAAACATAACGCGTTTTCTGTTGCAGGAAATCGTAAACGATCTTAATTTTTTCTTCCTCGGTTTTGGCATTGGCTACCATACTTTTCAGTTTTTGTTTGGTAGCTTCCGGCAGCGCATCGCGGTCTTTATTGAGTTTATTCAGCCAGTGGCCATAGTTCTGCCAGGTATCCATGTTACCAGCGTAGCCCTGTACTTCAAAATTAGAGGGAGCTGTGCGTACTTCAGGGATGAGTTCGCTCAGGCCGGGGCCAAGCGGTTCGGCTACAACCGCAGCCAGGTTCTCGACCTGCCAGTTGTATACCTGGTGGGTGGCGGTACTTTGCTGCTGTACTTTCGTTTTCAGATTTTTTTCGGTGTAGCGCAGTTTTAATGCCGCCGGAATTTTAATTTGGAATGAAGCTTTCTCCACGGCAAGGTTTTCTTCGTCTTGTGGTCGCCAGATCGGGTAAAACAACATGTTAGAAGACGTAACCTGGTAATCGAACTCTACCGTGTAAGGATACTCGACATAACTGAGGTCGGCAATTTTTACGCGGTTATCTTCAAACAAAGAAAAATCAGAAATAGCGCTTACATCTTTTATTTCGCTGTTTTTAAGCGATTTTATTTTCTTGCCATCTTTGTTGTAGAGCGTGCCCTTCAGGTAATCTACTTTGCTGAGTTTATCATAAGGCACCTGTACAAAGCTGCGGTGGCGGCCTTTTTCGTTCAGGATGGTAGCCGTTACTTTGTAGTTGGTAGTACCGCTGTTAACGGCATTAACAGTAAAAACGGTCTCCTCGCTGCGAATGATAATATTTGCTTTATCGGAGAGGTTAAGCTTTGCCTGCGCAGCCACTTGCTGAAGCCCGGCAGCGCTTGCCAAAAAGTATAAAATGATCGTCCAGAAACGCATGGTATCAATTACTAAGTATGAAATGTAAACAAAGCGCTGCCTGTGTATAGGTTATACTACCGGCAGCGCTTTTAAAAGTATAAACGGTAGCTTACTGAGCGGCTTTTTTAATAACCAGTGGCTCGGCGTGCTTCGCTACAATCTGGTTATAAAACTCTTTCAGGTTACCGTATTCCTGGGCGTAAAAAATTGGCTTTGCTATCCGTATCTTGCTCATCACCTGAATCACATTGCCTTGCTGTTGCACCATATACATAAAACGTCCGCTGTTTTCAGGCAGTACCAGGTTCATGTCTTTCGGAGCTTCATCCATTTTATACCCATCCGGTATTACATAGCTGCAAATAAAAGTCTCATCTATCGGCGCAGCAAAATCTACCGGGTAGGTTCTGTCTGTCATTTTAAAAGGGTTTTCTTTTTCAGCGTATCCCAACATCGGGTTCAGGTAAATAACGTCGTTAATCTGGCCATTTCCGGAGGCAGTTACCTCATAAGTTATCTCCAGCGATTTGTCTACATCGCCTAAATTTTTAATCTCGGGTTTTCCGATTTTGTAGTTGCCGGTTGCCTTGCCTATACTTTCAGCAAGCTTGTTTTCTCCGTTTTCCTGTGCTTCCTGCCGCAAGTATAGCGCCGTGTACCCGCTCGATGATTCGGTGCCTTTGCCAACCATATCGCCATTTGGCTGCATGGTTACCTGGCCTGTAAATACTTTTACAAATGGCAGGCTGGGTGTGAGTGTTACCCAGCGTTGGTCGGTTTTTTTAATGAGGCGGCCAATGCCGTTCAGGCAGCGCACCGATAACATACCCGCCTGCAGCAACGGATCTGTTGCATCCAGCATCACTTCTTTGTCATCTATTTTTATAAGCGAAACCACGTAGTTAAACTTTGTTAACATTGGGTTACCATCGTGCGGACGGCCGTTGCTGCGTGTGCTGATTAAAACAGGCGCTGCATCAAAACCAGCTTCCAGCAACATAGCGGTTAACATCAGGTTTATTTCGGCGGCGCTTCCTGTCCTGGTTTCAAATACTTTGCGGAGCGGGATGTTGGTGTAAATGCCATACTTACCATTCCATTTTACTTGCTTTTTAACCAGCTCGTAAATGGCGTTTATGCGGGCCTGCGGGGTTTTATGTATTGCAGAAATGGCCGCAATCTCGTTTTTAAAATAGCCGTTACGGTTAAGTTGTGTTCCAAACCTTTCGGAGGCAAGCAGTTCTTTGGTTACCTGGTCCCAGTCGCCGGTCATGGTTTTGGAAAGCTGCCCCGGGTATCTGACCACCTGCAACTCAAACTCAATTTTAGATTGGTAATCCGACAGCGTGGTGATATACTTTTCCTCTTTCAGGGCAGGCACATCTTTCATACACCACACATAGGCATTTTTCTTCATCTCCGGCGATTCGGATTTTGGATCAGCCACTCTATCTGTCCTGGTGTTTTTCTCCGATTTGTATAATGGATTATAGCCCTGCATCAGGAATTTGTAATCGAAATATTCCGGAATTTCGGCGCGGTACTCGCTCCATAAGGTTGGGATGGTTGTCTGGAACTCCCACTCGCGTAAGGTGTAAACAAAATCGGATGTGATCGTGTATTCGATATCAATAACGGAACCTTCCTTTACGTTTGGCATCGTTATCTTTTTTACCAGCCAGTTCTCGTTTCGCTGCTCTTCAAAAATAGCTTTATTCTCGAGCTTGGTTTTGGTGATGGCACCACTCTCGAGGTTAAAAGTGGTACCTTTTATGCTGGTTACCTTTTCTTTATCAGCGTTTTTCTGATAGAATGGGATAGAAAAATTAGCCCAGTCGAAACCGGATTTCTTTAATATCTTAATTCGGATATGGCGATCGGTGATCAACTGTACTTTGCTTGCAAACAAAAAACGCGACGATCCGATATCCGAAAGTATAACTGCAGCCGCGGTCGTATCTTTCTCGTACTGTTTCATCTTAAGCTCATCTTCGCTTACTTTGCCATATTTGGCATTTTGCGCAATGGCTTGCTGGTAACAGCCCAGTAATAGTGCTGTAAAAATTAAAATTGGGGAAAGTAGACGTGTGAGCATCAGGAAACTTTGAAGAGTAAAATGGCTTAATACAACAAGCGTATTGTTCTGTGAACCCTGCTCCTAATTATTGAGGATCAGGTAAATGCCTTAAAGATAAATTAAAGTATATATTTCTATATTAAAAAGTATAATTGTTATACTTACCCAATTTTACCCATTCTTTTTAGTGATGCCTGCTAGCTATACTTTAGATTGCTTTGAAGTTAACGTGTAAGCATAAAAAAAGGCAGCCTATAAGTATAGGCTGCCTTTTTTATAATGAAGTTACTTTTTATAAATAAGAACTAAAGTTAGTGCTATCCTGCCAGAAGTTGCGGCATGCATCGCGCTGCGATTGTATAAATTCTGCGTTACGCTTCAGGTCTTTCCAACTGCCGTACCCTAAACGCTCGCAAAGCCTGAAAAAACTATCTCCCTGGTTTTTTAAGCCTTTTACCTGCACCAATGCACTTAATAAAGGTCGGCCGGCTGCGTGTTCCTGCTCCGATATTTCGGCTATTACTTCGTTCAATAAGCTTCTTTCTGACGGATTATCCAGGTTCAGGCCGAGTTCTGCTTCGTAGATTAGGTTCTGGTAGGTCATAACGTTTGCTCTCCCGCGGGCTACCTGAATCAATTTTTTGCGTACTCGTGTGTTCATAGGGCAAAGTTTAAAGTTGATAGATATCTGCTGCAGCCTTACAACTAGCTTGCTGGCATTATTGGCAGTACAATTAAAATTATATATAGCCTTTTTTACGTATTATAAACGTTCCAAGTTACATATTAGTACAAGTTATCCTGCACTTTAATTCATATATCACTTTAAAATAAGTTGTTTGCCTGTTTAAAGCAGCATGCGGGGCTGTTTTTCGGAAAGGTATTTCCAGTAGCGCTTCGGTATGTGGCGCAGGTGCAGTTTGGGATTTTTGCGTTCCGGTATGTTTACGTTATCAAAGTATACTTGCCAGAGCTGTTTATACTTGTCTTCGTCGGTGGCCAGCACGCCTTGCGGTAAAACGCGGTAGCGGCTGGGCGCATGCTCAAAGTTTACCAGCAATACGGAAGTTAAATCGTAATAAGCGCCGAAACCACGTTTGGTATCGTAGATGGCCCAACGCTGGTCGGCATACCTTTTCTCGAAGTGCCGGATGATAAGGGGCAGCACATTAAAGTCTGGCGAAATGGTAGCGTAAAATAGCTCATCGGCTGTTTTCTCGAAACGCACAAACGCTTCCATCCGGTGTTTTTCGCGGTGCACTTGTTTGGCAGCCTGCTGCACCTGCAGCACGCACAAGGCGGCGTAATTTCCTTCTATACTTTCGCTGGTATCGAACGCAAGTTTAATGTAATCGAAAATGATCTGCTCCAGATTGGCCTGCTCCCACAGGTAAGTATGGTAGAGTGCTTGTAAAGCCCCGACTGATAGTTTCTTCTGTAACCCTTTCCAGACGCGGTTTGCTTTGTCTTCGTCTGCTACAACGGTAATCGTTTCCCCGAACATAAAAGGCTGCGCTAGCTCTTCCTTTACAATGCTGGTTGGCCAGGCTTTGCGCTCATATGCTTCAAAAACAACGGTTAAAAGCCCTTCGAACGTACCATCGTAAGTGTACAGATACATGCTTATACTTTAGTTGGAAGTATGAGGATTGCGGGCTTTGTCGTTGCGTTCCTGTTGCATTCTGGCGTTCAGGCTTTTTAACTGTGGCACCAGCATGTTTAGTTTGCAGCAAAGCGATATACTGGCTACTTTCTGGTTCTTTCTCATAACAATAACTTTTTTAGGTTGATTGGTTTTCGTATGTGTTGTGGGTAAGCCTGAATTCTTATTTGCTGTCGCCATCGTTTTATAAATTAAGTTTAGCTAACCTGCTTAAACAGGTCGAGCTGTTGGGTAAGTAAAGCACTCCTGACAGAGCCATCACCAAATAAAATTCTGTTCCGTATCTCCTGCATATCGTAATCACGGCGGTTCAGGCTCCTGGTCTGGCAGGTAATAAAATATTTGGCCCGTTTCAGTACCACGCCCATTTGCTTCAGGTGATCAAAGTTGAGTTGTGCAAAGCGCCTCGCCGATACAATTTTCTTGGCTGATTTTACGCCAATGCCTGGCACGCGCAATATCATCTCATAATCAGCCGTGTTCAGCTCGATTGGGAAACTGTGCGGATTACGTAGCGCCCAGCTCAGTTTAGGATCAATGTCGAGGTCCAGGTTCGGGTGCTGCTCATCCAATAACTCCTTTGCATCAAAGCCATAAAAACGCATAAGCCAATCGGCCTGGTAAATGCGGTTTTCCCGTATAACCGGCGTTTCAGTAAGTATGGATAAGCGGCTGTCGGTGCTCACAGGCACATAACCGGAGTAATACACGCGTTTCAGGTTGTAATCTTTGTAAAGCGAACTCGAAAGCTGCAGAATCTGGTTGTCGTTTTCTGCGGATGCGCCCACAATCAGCTGCGTGCTTTGGCCGGCCGGCGCAAAAACCGGAGCCGATTTGAAAAGTTTTTTCTCTTCCGTAGCCTGCACCAGTTGGTTTTTAATATCCTTCATCGGCTGCAGAATCTGCGCATAGCTTTTTTCAGGCGCCAGTTGCTGCAAGCTGTTATCGGATGGTAACTCGATGTTCACGCTCAGTCTATCAGCATACAAACCGGCTTCTTTTATAAGCTCTTCGCTTGCACCTGGTATTGTTTTCAGGTGGATATAACCGTTAAACTTATGCTCGAGGCGCAACTTTTTAGCCACACGCACCAGGCGCTCCATGGTATAGTCGGAATTCTTAAAAATACCTGAACTCAGGAAAAGCCCTTCGATGTAATTTCTGCGGTAAAAGTTAATGGTCAGGTCTACCACTTCCTGTACTGTAAAGCCAGCCCGTTTCACATCGTTGCTGCGCCGTGTAATGCAATAAGCGCAATCGTAAATGCAATGGTTGGTAAGCAGGATCTTCAATAAAGAAACGCATCGGCCATCCTCGGTGTAGCTGTGGCAAATACCCATTCCTTCCGCATTACCCAAGCCTTTGTTCTCATTCTTGCGCTTTCCGCCACTCGAAGAGCAGGAAACATCATACTTTGCTGCATCTGCTAATATACTTAGCTTCTCAATTATTCTGTCGTCCATCGTTCTGCTTTTCAAGGCTTTTGATGGTTTAAAGATACAACTTCGATTTTAGATTAACCAATATAATTAGCAATAACTTATACACAACCTTATCAACATTGTGTATAAAACTAAATTAGTTAGTATTATAGCAAAAAGTAGATGTTTTACGTTGTATGCGTATAACACAGATAAGCTATCCAAACTTTCAGGCTAAAGCATTAACTTGAGATGTTTTTTAGTAGCTGTTGCCCTACTGTATATTCTACATGCTCCTTTTACGCCCTCTATCAATCTGTTACCGCTGCATTTGCTTGGCAAGCTTATGCCTGCTTTTTGCGGTTAGCAGTGTGGCTCAGGAGAAAACAAAGCCCATTTCTCCTCCGGATTCCTCACAGGTAATCGCCCCTGCCGATACGGTTCTCCAGCCTTTCGACCAACGGATCATAAACAACCTGCGCCAGATGTCGGAGCGCAAAACCATTATGGGCAAACTCCTGAAAGCCATACTTGTGTTCGATAGGAAGCCTGAAGAGGTATATGGCCTGGATGCGGAACTGATCGAGCGGGAATTTGAAAGGCATACCTATAAAATTGTTCGCCGTGTGGATATTCTGAACATGAATGCCTTTGGTTATTCGGTAAACGATACATCGCGTGTGCCCCGCAACTTTTTTGAGAAGGCCGGCAACTCGCTGCATGTAAAAACCCGCCAGGGACTTATCCGGAACAAACTGCTTTTTAAAACCGCACAGCCGCTGGAGCCTCTCGATCTTATCGAATCGGAACGTTTGCTGCGCCAGACCGATTATTTGCTGGATGCCCGCATTGTTGTAAACGAAATCACAACCTCAGATGACAGCGTGGATGTGTTTGTGCTAACGCGGGATATTTTTAGTTTAGGCGGCTCGGGCTCTTTTACACCCTCATCCGGGTCGGGCCGCATTGCGTTACGCGAACTTAACTTTTTGGGCCAGGGGCACCAGCTGCGCACCAATTACCGCTTCGGCCTGGATGCGCCGCGCTCATGGGAGTTCTCCGGCTCCTACCTGGTCGAGAACATCAGTAATTCCTACTTATCGGCTGAGGTGATTTACGCCAACCAGAATTATTACCAGGAACGCAGCTTTTTCCTGAGAAGGGACTTTTTCTCGACTAATACCAAGTATGCAGGCGCGATCGGGCTGGGCCGTGTGGAAGAGCGTATTCTGCTGCCACCCATTGATAACGATACCCTTTCACGTTATGGCACGCTGGGCTACGACCGGCGCGATGTATGGCTGGCCCGTTCCTTTAAACCGAAATCCTATAACCTGGGCTACGAAGCCAGAGGCCGCATCATTGTTGGCCTCCGGATGATCAACACCAACTACAAAAAGAAGCCAACCGAGAATTTTGATGACAACACTATTTTGCTGGGCAGTGTGGGCTATAGTATCCGGAAGTATTATAAAGACCGTTTCCTGTTTGGTTTTGGTAGAACCGAAGATATTCCGGTTGGTACGTTTGTGTCGCTGACGGCAGGGTACGAGAAAGGCAGTTCGTACAGGCGTTACTTTGGCGCTACCACTTCGTTTGCAAAGTATACACCTTCCTTTGGGTATTTGTACGGTGGTGCTTCTTATGGTTCTTTTATCCGGAACGGCAACTGGGAACAGGGTGTATTGGATGTGCAATCGTTATACTTTACTAAATTGTATGAGCGTGGCAACTGGAAACTGCGCCATTACCTGCTCGGACACGCTACCGTTGGCATTAACCGCAACCCCGAGGAAATGCTATCCATCAACAACGAAAACGGTTTGCGCGGCTTTAGGTCAGAGTTTGTGCGTGGCACCCGCCGCGTATCGTTAAACTATGAAGCCAATCTGTATACGCCTTTCTCGCTGTTCGGCTTCAGACTGGCTGGTGTTTTATTTGCCGACCTTGCCTGGCTTTCTACCGGCAACAAAAGTTCGCCTTTCAAGGAGGCACCTTACAGAGGCTATGGTATCGGGTTCAGGTTGCGCAACGAGTACCTTTCTTTCAGTACTATTCAGTTTCTTTTCAGTTATTATCCACGGTTGCCGGTGAACGAAGATTTAAGTGATTTCAGAATCTTTAACACTTCGCGTTCGTATTACGACTTTACCGATTTTCGCTTCACCCGCCCGGGTGTGGCCGAATTCCGGTAAGCCGAAAGCCATACTTTAGCAAGTATAACGTATGGCTTTGTACTACATAACCGCTATTAAAACACACCCAAAACCATGGAAAAACTCAGAGAGAAATCTGAATATGAAGGCAACCCGGTAGGTTTATCGGAAGATACAGCTACGAAAATGGCAACTGAACTGGACCGCCACCTGGCTTCTTTTATCACCCTGTTTAACCAGTACCACAAACACCACTGGATGGTGGAAGGCCCGCAGTTCCGCGACCTGCATTTATTCTTCGAAGCGCATTATACCGAAATTCATGAGCAGTATGATGCCATCGCCGAGCGCCTGACCGTGATGGGTTTTGTGCCGACCTGCCACCCGGTTAGCCAGGCAAAAATCTCGTACATCGAGCACGAGGAAGAAGGTGTTTTCCGTATCCGGGAGATGCTGAAAAAAGACCAGAACGACGAAAAAACCATCGCCGTAGAGTTACGCAAATCTATTAAGCTGGCTTTTGAGCACGATGATTTTGCAACGAAGGCATTACTGGAAGGCATCCTTCTGAAAACTGAAGACCGTTGCCACCATATTGAGCATTTTCTGGGCGAAGACAGCCTTTCCGTTGGTTTAACTACGCTGCCGGAAGACCTGATAGAGCAGGAAGATCAGCCAGCCAACGGCAAAGCTGCCTCTTCTAAAGCGAAAGCAACCAGTACAGCAAAGTCTAAGGCTAAAGCATAAGTTTATACTTTGATTTTCAGGAAAAGAGGCAGTCTGTGAAAGCAGGCTGCCTCTTCTTTTTGGTTTTATACTTTGCTGGCGTGGTTGGCTGCTTTGAGTACGATTTTTTCTAGCGTAGCTTCTTCCTGGCTTAATTGAGATGTTCTTGTTGCATTGTTAGCTTTCGCGCTCGGCAGCCGCGCAGGCTGCGTTTTCGTATTCAGCGCTGTGTTCATTTCCTGCCTTACGGCTGCCACTAACGTGGCACCGGAAATTCACAAGGCGCTGAATGCGAAAACTGGAAAGGTTTTTTCTTTGAGCAGAAATGATTTATACTTTGTTGATCAGAAAGTTTTATACTTTGATCGAAGAGAGAACCTCTCCCAGTTCTTGGGTTGAGCGCCTTTTACTTGTTGCGGTGCCACGTAAGGGGCAGCCCGCAGCGCAGCGAATAGAGGGCCCCTACCCCCGGCAAGCTTCAAGTAAACAGCGCGATGCCCGAGAACGAGTCCCAGCGGACTTGGAGCGTAAAAGCCAGCTATGTAATAAAGACTTCTCAATTAAGCCAAGCAGCCAGCTTCGCCAGCAAAAATTCACATCAGCAAAGTATAAACCTAAAAAACGCAAAGTATAAATCAACTACCACACTCTCTCCTATTTTGCGTAAATTTGTAAAATCATACGTAACCGATAACAGTAGCATAACATGGTAGAACTTGGCAATTACAACACACTGGAAATAGCCCGCGAAGTAGATTTTGGTGTTTACCTGACCTCCGAAGACGGCGATATTCTGTTGCCAGGCAAGTACATACCCGAAGGCGCGGAAGTCGGTGATTTTGTGCGTGTGTTTGTGTACCGCGATTCCGAGGACCGTGTAATTGCCACCAACCTGGAGCCTTATGCCACAGTTGGCGAATTTGCCTGCCTTACCTGCCGCGATGTGGCACCGTTTGGTGCGTTCCTGGACTGGGGCCTCGAAAAAGACCTGCTGGTGCCGCTGCACAACCAGAAAGACAAAATGCGTGTAGGCCAGACCTACTGCGTGTATTTATACTTAGACGATACCTCGGACCGCATTGTAGCAACTACCAAAATTGGCAAATTTCTGCAGAACGAAGATGGCATCGATCTGGAAGTGAACCAGGAAGTAAAGCTGCTGGTAGCTGGTTTTACCGATATTGGCGTGCGCGTCATCATCGAAAACAAGTACATGGGTATCCTGTACCGCAACGAGGTTTTCAGGGATGTGCGCATCGGCGATAAACTGACAGGTTATATCAGAACCATCCGGCCGGATAATAAAATTGATGTAACGCTGCGCAAACCAGGCACCGACGCGCTTGTGGAGAAAGACGATGCAGCCGAACAAATCTTAAGAAACCTGCAGCAAGGCAACGGCTGGCTCCCTCTCTCGGATAGCAGCACACCCGAAGATATTTACAAGCTGATGGGCATGAGCAAAAAAGTGTTTAAACGCGCTATCGGCAGCCTGTACAAAGCTGGTAAAATCAAGATCGAAGAAGACAGTATCCGGTTGATCCAACCTGAAAAATAGTTTTTATACTTTATCGACTTCTGCACGTTTATAAACGTAAAGTCTGCTAAGTATAATAACACTATGCAAAAAGTAAGAACAGCCCTGATAGCCGGTGCCAGTGGTCTTGTAGGTGGCCACTGCCTCGATATGCTCCTGAAAAGTGACCGTTACAGCCAGGTAATTTCCGTTGGCCGCCGCGACCTGCCCCTTCTGCATCCTAAACTGGAACAGCGCATCGTTAATTTCGATGACCTGAAACGCGAAGCGCCTAACTTAGTAGCCGACGATGTGTACTGCTGCCTGGGCACAACGATTAAATCAGCCGGATCGAAAGAGGCTTTCTATAAAGTAGACCATACCTATGTAACCCGCCTGGCCGAGCTGACTGCCAGCAAGGGTGCTTCTCAGTTTATGGTAGTGTCTGCGATGGGGGCTGATAAAAACTCCATGTTCTTTTATAACCGCACCAAAGGCGAAATGGAAGATGATGTGCAGCGGCTTAATTTTAGTTCGGTCCATATTTTCAGGCCGTCGCTGTTGCTGGGCGAGCGCGAAGAAGAGCGTACCGGAGAGGAACTTGCAGCCAAGATAATGGGGCCGCTCAGTAACTTAATGGTTGGACCGCTGCAAAAGTATAAACCCATCGAAGGCGAGGACGTAGCCAAAAGTATGCTGTATGCCGCATCGCAGAACAAGCCCGGTGTTTTTGTGTATGCATCAGATGCGATTGCCGGCATGGCACATAAACTCTAGCATTGCCTTTGCCGTAACACGCTTCGCCACCTATTCATACTTTCATGCAAAAGCAGCAGCTGCACCACATTTTCCCGAAGGCCGTGCATTACGATCCGGATTGGGTACGCAAGCACTCGATGGGCGAAAATGTATTGTTTAACCTCGAAAGCCTCACCAAATCTCTTAACCTGAAGCCCGGCATGCGGGTGCTCGATCTGGGTTGCGGCAAAGCCATCAGTTCTATTTTTCTGGCAAAGGAATTTGGTGTTACCGTGTGGGCGGTAGATGAAGCCATACCTGCCAGCGAAAATTACGAGCGCATTCAGGAGTCCGGCTGCGACAAAACCGTGATACCGATAGAGGCCGATGCGCGCGCGTTGCCGTTTGCCGAAGAGTATTTTGATGCCGTGATCGTGGTGGATTCATATACTTACTTTGGCACCGACGATAAATATCTGCCTTACATCGCCCGCTTTATTAAGCCCGGCGGTTACATTGCCATTGTAGATGTTTGTTTCAGATCAGAAATAGAAACCCTGAAAGATGTACCCAGCTTTCTGCGGAAAGATTTCCAGAGCTACTGGTATTATGTGCACACCATTAACTGGTGGAAAAAGCTTTGGGAAAAGACCGGCCTTGTAGCGGTTGAAGTAGCCGAAGAACTGGCAGAAGCAAGCCTGGTGCGCACCGAGTACATCCGCGACTATCAGCAAAAAGACGAAACCGATGCTTTCGCCAAGGCGCTGGAGCACGATAAAGACAACTTCATTTCGTTTTTTAAGCTGATCGGGCGCCGCACTCAAAAATCCGTTTACCTCCAGGATTACAAAGAACAAAATAAAAAATAGCCTGTCTATACAATATCTGGTTTTTACTACGTTTTTAGTTCTAACTTTACAAATGCCAGGTACGAGCAACTGCTATGCCTTCGGCACAATTACTTTCAATTTATTCATGAAAAATTTTATTCGCTTTACGTTTACGCTTGCATTCATGCTATCACTTGCGCTTGGCGCACAGGCTCAGAGTGGTTATTCTACAGGTATTGGTTTCAGGGGCGGTGCTGCTTCGGGGCTTACTGTAAAACATTTTATTAAGAGCGATGCCGCCATCGAAGGTATCCTGAGCAGCAGCTTCCGGTACAGAGGCGCTACAGTTACAGTATTGTACGAAAAACACGCACAGGCTTTTAACACCTCTGGCTTGCAATGGTACTATGGCTTAGGCGGGCACCTGGGCTTTTACGAAGGCCGTTACTACTACCATAAAAAACACAAGCGCTACGACGAACACTACCACGATAATGTAGTTGGGTTTGGTATTGATGGTATACTTGGTTTAGAGTATTACCTGAAAGATATTCCATTTACAGTGGGCGCTGATATTAAACCATACATTAACATACCAAGCGGCGGCGGTTACTGGGATTCAGCACTGCACGTGCGTTACGTATTCTAACAGAAACATTCATACTTTAAAAAAGGCCTGGCTATACTTTAGCCGGGCCTTTTTTGTTAGCTCGATCTCTTATAAAAGAAGTTGTTCAGCGTTTTTTAGAAAATCAAAATCTGCCGTCCTTGCTATGTGTTTTCACCAGCAAGCACCTGTTGATAAAAGTATAGATATTGGTGATAACACTAACAATGATAAATTTAGCCACTATAATTGGAAACTCTAAACAGCTTCACGGTATAACATTCACATTTATATTAAATTAAATCTATACTTTAGCATATCAGCTTTTAACTAAACTTACCTGCACTTTATTTATACTTCATGAAAACAAATCTGCTTCTTTCCCTCATCCTGAAAATGACACTGTTCTTTTGCCTGCTGTTTGCTGCAACCAGCTGCATCCCGGTTACAAATTATACTTCGTCTACAGGAGGATGCCCGCAGGCGTTTGCGGCTGGCGATAAAATACTGGTTGGCGAAATGAAAGGCGTATCAGCCAACAGATCGTATGTGTTGTATGAAAAACTGAGTGAGCAACTGACTGCGGCCGGTTTACAGCCAGCTTATACGACAGAGCAGGAAATATACCTCCGGATGAAAGGTATAAAACCAGATTTAGCGCCTGATAGTATAAATCTGGCTAAAATGCAGCAGATGGGCTATGCCTATTACCTGAAACCCACGGTTGGCAACCTTGCTTCAGGCACTGGATATGTAACTGCCAGCGCCGCCGAAGTGCGCGAAATGCACCAGTACAACACACCAGAAGATGCAAGCGAAACTACCGCCACACTACGCTACGAAGTATACAGCACGGCCTCACAAAAGCTACTGTACACCTTGGTTACCACCACTAAAATGATCGGTTTATCGCTCCCGAATAACGACTACGAAAACGGCACCCGCGGCCAGACAACTGTAAACGCTTCCACAGTATCGCTGGCCATGAACAAAGCGCTGAAAAAAAGCACAAAAAAACTCCTGGAAAATTGTAACTGTTGCCAGTAATTTTGATCAGTTAGAAAGCTAAGTGCAGCAAAGCATCCCCCTGGTTTACAACCGGCATGTTATTTAACCCGATAATATAGCCGGCTGCAGTGGCGTTAATGCGTACTTCCATTTCCCCGTACGGGTCGGTTATACTCCCAATGTACTGGTTCTTTTTAACGTAGCTACCTGTTGTTACAAAGCAACGCCACAAGCCCGCATTCTTAGCTCTTATCCAGGTATCTTTTGCGCAGACAATGGTTTCGGAGGTAGGGGGCGGTGCACTGCTAACCATTTGTAAATGCTGCAAAAACCGGTTGGTACCCGCTATTCCGGCTTCAATGCCGTGCTCATCAAAGCGAAGGCTTTCGCCGGTTTCGTATACAAGTATAGATTTGCCTAGTTTGGCAGCTTCTTTCCGGAGCGAGCCCTGGCGGTAAGGTGCATTAAGTATAAAAGGCGGCGCGAACGCGTTGGCCAGATCATGGTTCTGCAGATCATCCAGCACACACCGTATCTGCGGGTAATTAGCACGACTGGAGCCACCCGTATGGAAATCGAGTCCGTAATCCACATACGGCATTACTTCCTTCATAAAGCGATGTGCCACGCGGCTGGCCAGCGAACCATCGCGGTTGCCCGGAAAACTGCGGTTCACATCTTTGCCATCCGGCACTTCCCTCGAAAAATTCAGGAAACCATAAATATTCAGGATCGGTACGGCTATAATGGTACCACGCAGCGGGTACAGCATTTTTTTGCAGAGCATCCTACGGATAATCTCGGTCCCGTTTACTTCGTCGCCGTGCATGCCAGCCATCAGCAACACCACCGGCCCATCGTGCACCGACCGGAACACATAGACTGGAATTTCGATGACGGTACCGCTGGGCAGCTTACTGATCACTAATTTGGTCAGTACTTTTTCGCCCCGGTCAATTCTTTTTCCGTTGATGGTAATGGTTTCCGGCATGCTATTCTTCTACCTGCGATTTTTTCTTTTTCTGGGCCAGGCCTTCGGTATATTCTATTATTTTGCTGGCAATGTCTTTTTGTGTCGCGTTTTCGATGCCTTCCAGGCCCGGCGATGAGTTTACTTCCAGGATCAGTGGCCCGCGTTTGGATTGCAACAGATCTACACCGGCAATGCCTAAACCAAGCGAACTGGCAGCTAAAAGTGCAGCAGCTTTTTCCTGGCGGGTAAGTTTAATGAGCGTTGCTTTGCCACCCCGGTGCAGGTTAGACCGGAATTCCCCTTCTTTGCCCTGGCGCTTCATGGCACCAACAATTTCCCCGTTCACTACAAACGCACGAATATCAGCGCCACCGGCTTCGGCAATAAACTCCTGCACAATAATGCGGGCTTTCAAATTATGAAACGCTTCTATAACAGATTCTGCCGCTTTTTTTGTTTCGGCCAGTACCACGCCTAAACCTTGCGTGCCTTCCAGCAATTTAATGACTAGCGGGGCCCCGCCTACTTCTTTTACCAGTTCGGAAGTGCCGCCTTTGGAGTAATTGGTAAAGGCTGTTTTTGGCATCCCGAGGCCGGCTCTGGATAAGATCTGAAGGCTGCGCAGTTTATCGCGGGAGCGCACAATGGCCTGCGAGGCGACGGCGCTTTTCACTTTCATCATCTCAAACTGGCGCACCACAGCCGTACCGTAAAATGTAACCGAAGCACCTATCCGTGGAATAACGGCATCAATATCGGTCAGGCGTTCGCCTTTGTAAAGTATATGCGGGTCGTTTTGTTCGATGATGAGGTCGCAGCGCAGGTGATCGAGCACTACGGCCTGGTGCCCCCGCTGTTGTGCTGCTTCTACCAGGCGGCGGGTAGAGTATAGCTTCGGGTCGCGGGAAAGGATGGCTATTTTCATGGGTTATTTTGTTTCTGCTTTTGTTTTGATTTATACTTCCGGGACAGGTCTTTACGGGAAATATCTACTATATACCGGCCTTTCAGCAATTTTCTTCCGATCAGGACCGGGTACTTCATATCGCTGCGGTCCGAGAGCGAGAATTCGGCTTCAAATACTTCGTTAAAAAGCTCAATCGTGGTCCGGATAATGTAGCGCTGCTGCACCTCCCCAAACGAGCTTTTTATTTCGCGCAGGTCATACTCTGCAAACCTGAGTTTCCGGTGGTTATACTTTGGATGCGATGGATCGAGCAAATCTACACAAATTACCTGCGTGCCATCTGGCATAGTTTCGGTGTGTATATCAGAGCAATGGATGGCCGAGGTATAAGCACCCGTATCTATTTTTGCTTCGAGGTCCTGCAGGTCCAGTTCCGGTAACGAGATGTGCTCCCGCCGCCCGATTACTTTCTTTTCCGGTTTTACGCCTTCTTCTTTTTTATCTCTCATGCAGGATCACTATAAGTTTAATCAGAACATTTAAAAATCAGAAAGTATACCTGCCGCATCTTAACGCCATTTATACTTTCTAACTCTTTAACTTTTACCTTTCTAACTCTTTTTGTAGCTGATGCGGTAAATGGCGTTGTTCTTATCATCCGAAATCAGCATCGAACCATCTTTGTCTATCACCACATCCACAGGTCTGCCCCATTCTTCGCCGTTCTGTAACCAGCCTTCGGCAAAAGGTTTATAGCCGGTCGCGTTTCCGCTGGCATCCATACTTACCTGCATAATACGGTAGCCAATTTTTTCGGAGCGGTTCCAGGAGCCATGTTCTGCTACAAATACCTGGTTTTTGTACGCGTCCGGAAACTGGTTGCCCGTATAAAATTTCATGCCCAGCGCAGCGCCATGTGGTGTTAAGGTTTGCACAGGTTTCACGAAATCGTTGCAGTTGCGCTGGCTTCCGAACTCCGGATCGGAAATGGTGCCGGCATGGCAAAACGGATACCCGAAATGCTCGCCTTTTTTGGTGGCGCGGTTCAGTTCGTCGGCTGGCGTATTATCGCCCAGCATGTCGCGGCCATTGTCGGTAAAGTATAAATTCTTGCTTTCCGGGTGCCAGTCAAAGCCCACAGTGTTGCGCACGCCGTGTGCATATACTTCCAGGCCGGAGCCATCGGCGTTCATGCGGGTAATGGACGCGTAAATCTCTTTTTCTGATTTGCAGATGTTACAAGGCGCTCCAACCGGAACGTACAGCTTTCCATCAGGGCCAAAAGCTATGTATTTCCAGCCGTGGTGTCCTTCGGTTGGGAACTTGTCGTTTACAATTTCATACTTTGGTTTGTTACGGAACGTATTCTCGATATCCGGAAACTTGATTACGCGGCTGATCTCGGCTACATACAAGTCGCCGTCTTTCAGGGCAACACCGTTCGGCGAGTTAAGGCCGGCAGCAATCTCTATTACTTCATCCGCTTTGCCATCTTTGTTTTTATCTACAACAGCAAAAACCTTATCGTTGCTGCGCGTGCCTACATACAGAACCCCAGACGGGCTCAGTGCCATAGAGCGTGCATTTTCCACATCCTGGGCATAATATTCGATCTGGAAACCTTCCGGCAATTTAATTTTCGCCAGGTTTTCGTCTACGGTTGCAGTAGCCGCAGCCGTTTCTGTTTCGGTTTCTGATGTTGTGGCGGTCGTGGCTGATTCTGTTTTCGAATCGCAGCCTAAGCTGAATAATAAGCCCGAAAGCAACAGCAGGTCTTTAATTTTTTTCATGTTTTGATTGATCTTAACAGCTAGCGTACCTGTGGTACATACAGTAAAAGTGACTTGGAAAACCGCATTTTGTAGCGCAGCATTTTATTAGCATACGTATACTTTAGCGGCGCTGCCATTGTTATAAACGGCTCCGGCAAACTTACTCTGTAATTATGATAAAGTATAGATGGGCATGGTTGTTTTTTTGCATGCTGCTGACATTACAATTTTCGGCACAGGCATTAGCTATTACACTTAAGCAACCCGCTTCTCAAAATCAGCAATCAGGAATAGTAACTGTCCGGGAGATGGCTGTGTTACTACATGGTGCCCTGCAAGGGTCTGATTTTAGTTTGCTGCAACCCTATATCCCAACTAAACAAGTGTACGATAAGTTGATGCAACTGGGCAATGCACCTGTGCGCGAAAGCCTGCTTTTATACTTACCCGACCAGATCCAGAACGATTTTCAGAAAGATTTCAGCCAGTTGTTAAAAGATGGTGCCTTACTTGAAATGAACTGGGCCGAAGCAAAAATTAAACGTATAACCGCCGATACCGCCTTGGTTAAAAATACCACCATCATACCTGTAAAACTGGAAATAGCCGCTTATGGGCTGCCGCCTGTACCTATTACATTTAATGTTATCCGGCTGGATGGGAAATACTATTACCTCGGTCCGTTGCAAATCCCGAACAAAGACCTGAACACGCCGCAGCAAAAGTTTTAGCTATACTTTGGAAGAAAAGTAAAAGTATGATTTTATACTTCTGAAAAAGCCCGTGCCATACTTTGGTTTTCTTCGCTGCCCTTACTGCGTGTTGTCTCAAGTTAGCGCCCACTGGGAAGGTTTAGTTGTTGGTGAAAACACCAACAACGGCGGGTTTAAATAATATAATTTAAACCGCAAAACAGCTTAGTAAGTGTTAATTTATACTTGTGAGGATCAGATTTGATCTATACTTTACTTTTCCGTTTGTGCAGCAGCTCGGCTACCTCCAGCAATAAATGCGAATGGCCGGTTTTAAGTATAACGAGTTCGCCGTTGGTAAGGGCGTTTACAAAACCATGGAGTTGCTTTGGCGCGATCACTTTATCAAACTCTCCTAAAAACATGGTTACCGGAATCTGATGTCGATTTAACGTCTGGATCAGCACCTTCCTGTCAAAACTCAGCTCCCGGAAACTGATCCAGCTGCGGTAAACCCGTAAGCGTTTGGTCGTGGTATCCATCTGCGAATGAGCAAACCGAACCACACTTTTGTGCACAATTTTATACTTATTGAACACGCGCAGTATTTTAAAAAAACCGTTCGGCTTTAGTACGGTGCGTTTAAAGAATTGCTGCATCCAGCCGGGGTAAGTCGCAATGTTATACCAGAAGCTTGTTTTGATGCCATCCGGCGCAATCAGGAAAAGCTCTTCTATGCGTTCGGGCAGTTGCTCTGCTAACGTAAGCGCAAATTTACCGCCCATGCTAAAACCCATCACCGAAAACTGCCCGATGCTATGCTGCTCTAAGAACTGAAGTATGGCTTCTGTTAAGTATACTTTGGTAAGCGGCGCATCCTGCTTTTGCAGATGGCTTTTGCCATGGAAAAACAGGTCGAAGGCGTAGATGGTATAATCATCGCCGAGCGCTTTTTCCATTGGCAGGTAATACTTGCTGTTCTGCCCGTACCCATGGAATGCCAGCAACACCTTTTCTCCGCAGCCAATTACACGGTAATGTAATTTTGATTTATTATGAACGAGATGAGGCAACTGTTGATTGTTAAATTGTTTGATAGTTAAATGGTTGATTGTTGAATTGCCTTAAAGTTTCAACTGCCGCGAGTTTGAGCGCAGCGGTAACTTGTGGTTAAGCATGACCTGCAATGGCTTATATTTTGGCGATGGCTTTTGAAGTGTGAAAAAGGGCTTTCCCATTCTATCATCTTGTAAAGGATCTTGTGCATTACTTGCAACTCATTCCCAGGATCCTTTACAGGATGACAAAACTCAATCATAGTTTCCGCAAGCTTCGTTTTTCTGCTGTCGCAGAACGCAAGTTGAAAACTTGTACCATACTTAGCCACAAGTTACGCTGTCGCTAAACTCGCGGCAGAATCCTATATCTCAACAGTCAACCATTTAACAATTTAGTTTTAAGGAAATTACAGCTTCGATACGCCACCCGATACCACAAATTTCATCACCTCGCTGCTTGGCAGATCGATGTAAGTAACATTTTTGGCCGGCACCAGGAACAGCTCTCCTGAAAAGTTATAGGAGTGCGGAAAGTATACGGCTACTTTATCTTCCAGGTCAACGGATTCCATACTTTCCTGCGTTACAAAGCCCATTTTATAATTTTCGACCTCATCCGACATCCTTACCAAAGCTGGCTTGTTAAACTTCTGGTTGTCGCCCACAAAGGCATCAAACAGATCTTTTATACTGGAGTAGATAATACTAACCAGCGGCAGTTTATGAAACAATCGCTCGGCGATTATAAAGAATGGCTTCACCAGAAACGAGGAACTGATAAAGCCAACACCCGTTAGCAGCACCACCATCATCAGCAAGCCCAAACCCGGAATGCCCAGGTCAAACAGCGAATCCAGCCAATCAATTACACCAACAATAATCCAGACGGTAATGGTGATCGGCGCAATAATGATCAGCCCGTTCAGGAAGTAATTAAAAAAACGTTTCATAAATAACAGAAATAAAAAAAGGCTTTGCCGCAGCAAAGCCTAAATTAGCAAAAATGCTTTATAGTTGAGTTACTATATTAAACAGTAGCCGTATCGAGTGCTTCTATGCCGCGTGCTACCTGTTCCATCAGCCACATAGGCGTAGACGTAGCGCCGCAAATACCTACACTGTTGGCGTTGGCAAACCAGGCCGGGTCCAGCTCCTGTTCGTTTTCGATAAAATAGCTGTTTGGGTTATGCTGCT
Organism: Pontibacter arcticus; assembly: GCF_003284895.1. GTDB lineage: Bacteria > Bacteroidota > Bacteroidia > Cytophagales > Hymenobacteraceae > Pontibacter > Pontibacter arcticus. Next base: position 168,231 of record NZ_QMDV01000003.1, on the reverse strand, counting down.
TGCACACACTGTAAAGCGCCTTGCCGTTCGAGCTTTTCTTACCGCTTACAAAGATGATCACATCATGCTCTACGGAGAATCTGGTAAGCTGCGGTTCGCGGTTTGATACTTGGCGGCAAATGCTATCGTTGGCGTCAAATTCTGGTAATACCTGCTCCGGGTTAGCTTGCTTGATGCGCTCTTCGATCAGGGCTTTCATGTGGTAAAAGCCTTTGGTGCTTTTGGTTGTCTGGCTGAAAAGGGTAACCGGGCGTGTAAAATCTATCTTAGCCAGATCTTCTTCTGTTGTTACGATGATGGCTTCGTCGCGGGTCTGGCCGGCCAAACCAATTACTTCGGCGTGGCCCTGCTGCCCGTATAGTACGATCTGGCCTTTATCAGTCTGGATAGAATCGAAGGCATGTTTTACGCGGTTCTGCAGCTTCAACACAACCGGGCACGAAGCATCGATCAGTTCGATGTTATTTTTAAGCGCCAGTTTGTAGGTTTCCGGTGGCTCGCCGTGTGCACGGATCAGTACTTTACAATCATGGAGTTCTTCCAGTTGGGCACGGTCGATGATGCGTAGCCCTTTGCCGTAGAGGCGCTGTACTTCCATGCCGTTATGAACAATATCACCCAGACAGTACAGTTCCTGGCTGCTCTCCAATTCGTCTTCGGCCATCTGTATAGCGAATTCAACACCGAAGCAGTAGCCTGAATTTTTGTCTATTGTTATGTTCATGGTTTTCGTATCAGCTTTGTTGTAAGGCCATCTCATTCTCGAACAAGGTAGTCGTTACTTTGTTCAGTACAAATTCCACCTGCTCGTCAATCGTCATGAAAGAGGTATCCAGCAAGTGCGCATCTTCGGCGCGGCGCAAAGGGCTTTCTTCCCGGGTAGAGTCGATGTGGTCGCGTTTCTGCAGGTTTTCCTTTATCTCATCCAGGTTGATCAGCTGGTTCTTATCAAGCAGTTCCTGCTGGCGGCGCTTGGCACGCGTATCTACGTCGGCGGTCATAAACACCTTTACCTCTGCATCCGGAAAAACGGCCGTCCCGATGTCGCGCCCATCCATTACCACCCCGCGTTTACGGCCCATCTTCTGTTGCTGGGCTACCATGGCATGGCGCACTGCTGCTACTACGCTTACTTCGCTTACCTGGTTGGAGATGTACATTTTACGTATCTCGTCTTCCACGTTCAGGCCGTTCAGGAACGTTTCGTTACGCTTTGTTTTGGGATTGTAATGAAACGAAACATCGATGTTATCGAGGCCATCCTGCACTTCTTTCGGGTTGGTGAGCGCAATATGGTGCTGAAGAAAGTATAACGTAACTGCTCTGTACATGGCGCCGGTATCAATGTAAGCGTAACCCATCTCGGCGGCAACCAGTTTGGCTGTTGTGCTTTTTCCGCAGGAGGAGTAGCCATCAATGGCAATTACAATTTTCTTCATCTCGGTAAATCAGAATTATACTTAATTAGAATCACAGGGGCACGGCATTTTGCCACCCTTGCGTTTTAGCGCAGCCGTCTTTTTTTGCTGCGGCGTTTTCATGGTGCAACTTTCCAGGGTGCCGGTGGCCAGAAAGCCCGCCAGGACCAGGTATGAAATTATCTTTTTCAAAACGACTGAATTTAATGCAAATATAAAGTAATTTCGGGTTCAAGCCCTATTAAGCGCAATTTATCCGAATCTAAGACCCCCGCTATGCCTACAGATTTTTCCGTTTCCGGCCGCATTGTAGACCTGCACCTGCAGGAGATCTACGAAGGTAGTGTTCATGTGTCAAACGGCCGCATTTCTAAAATAGTTCGTGAGCCCGCTCAAAGCAAGAATTATATTATGCCGGGCTTTGTAGATGCACACGTGCACGTAGAAAGCTCCATGCTGGTGCCCTCTGAGTTTGCCCGTTTAGCCGTGGTGCATGGCACCGTAGCCACCGTATCAGACCCGCACGAAATAGGAAATGTGCTCGGTTTGAAAGGGGTGGAATACATGGTAGAAAATGGCAAAAAAGTACCGTTCAAGTTTTATTTTGGTGCGCCTTCCTGTGTGCCGGCCACACCCTTCGAAACAGCTGGTGCCGAAATTACAGCCGCCGACATCGAAACACTTTTTAAACGCGACGATATTGTATACTTAGCCGAAATGATGAACTGGCCGGGCGTACTGAACCGTGATGCGGACGTGATGGAGAAAATTGAACTGGCGCTAAAGTATGGCAAAGCAGTAGACGGGCACGCGCCCGGCTTGCGCGGCGAACAGGCCAAGCTATACGCCGCTGCCGGCATCACCACCGACCACGAATGCTTTACCGCCGAAGAAGCACTGGATAAACTCGCCGTTGGCATGAAAATACTGATCCGGGAAGGCAGCGCAGCCAAAAACTTCGAGGCCCTTATCCCGCTCCTTTCCGATTACCCGACCGAGATCATGTTCTGCTCCGATGATAAGCACCCGGATAACTTAGTAGAGGGCCACATTAACCTGCTCGTGAAGCGCGCGCTGGCAAAAGGCCACACCTTGTTTAATGTGTTGCGGGCAGCAAGTATAAACCCGGTGCAACACTATAAGCTACAGGTTGGCTTGCTGCGCGAGGGCGATGCTGCTGATTTTATACTTGTCGATAACCTCGTTGATTTTACTGTAAAAGCAACTTACATTAACGGTGAGCTGGTAGCTGAAAACGGAAAAACCAACATCGCTTTTACGCCAAGCGAGATCATCAATAATTTTAACACCGATATAAAAGTAGCCGCCCAGTTTGAGTTACCCATTGGCGCTGCCGAAAAAATACGCGTGATCGAAGCGTTCGATGGACAACTGATTACCAGAGAAGGCTGGGCAACGCCAAAGGTGGCGAATGGCTTTATCGTATCGGATGTAGAACAGGATGTGCTGAAGATGACCGTTGTTAACCGCTATGAGAATTCTTTGCCAGCCGTGGCTTTCATTAAAAACATCGGCCTGAAACGCGGTGCACTTGCCTCTTCCGTTGGCCACGATTCGCATAATATTATTGCCGTTGGTGTGGATGATGCAAGTATAACCCGCGCTGTAAACCTGATCATTGAAGCAAAGGGAGGCGTTGCCGCAGTAGATGGCGACATCGAACAAGTACTGGCGCTGCCTGTAGCCGGCATTATGTCTGCGGAAGATGGTTATTCGGTAGCAGAAGCATACTCGGCTATCGATAAACTGAGCAAGGAAATGGGCAGTACGCTGGCTTCGCCGTTCATGACACTTTCGTTTATGGCTTTGCTGGTTATTCCATCGCTTAAGCTCAGCGATAAAGGTTTATTTAACGGGGAGTCGTTCCGGTTCGTATCTGTAGCTGAATAGATAGACATAGCCATACTTGGCTGCTGCCATGGAGGAGTTTCTTATTTTTCTGGTCGGGGTGCTGGTTAGCGGTTTCGGTACGGTTATCGGGTTCGGTGGCGGCGTTTTTATGGTCCCGATCCTGATCATCTTTTTCGGGTTCAACATCGAAATTGCGATCGGCTCTACCATGGCCGCACTGGTGCCGGGCTCTATCATTGCCTCCGTTTTTAACCTCCGCGACCGAAGTATAGATTACCTGGTGGGCACCCTGATCCAACTCCCCGCGATGGCCGGAACCATGCTGGGCGCTTTTATGGTGGCGTTTCTGCCTGTGTTTAAATTACAGCTCTTTTTTGCTGTTTTTGTACTGATTGTTGGCGCTATGATGCTAACGCCTCCTAAACCGAAAGTACAGCTTCGGCATACGGGTGTTATGTACCGCATCCGGCGTGCTCCCACATCTTTTATCCGGAAAAACAGGGCAAAGCACATGGCTTACCGCATCAATGGCGGCATCATTTCCACGTTCGGGTTTGTATCGGGTGTTATGGCTGGGCTGTTCGGAATTGGCGGAGGTTTTGTACAGACTCCCATGATGATCAAGCTATTCAGGATACCACCGCTGATCGCTACATCCACCTCGCTTTTTATACTTGTCATTACCAGTTTTACAGGTTTTATCAGCCACTTTTTGCTCGGAAACGTGCTCTGGAACCGCTGCCTGCCCCTGATGGTCTCGTTTGCGATCGGCGCTTTTGCGGGCAACATCATCAAACAGAAACGCGCCAAAACAACCAACCTCGAAAAACTGATCGGGATTGGGCTGCTATTGGCAGGTGTAGGCGTGTTGTTAAACCTGGCAATCAGATCAAACTTCGGATTTTCGTTCTAACAAAAAAAGCGCAGCAAATGCCGCGCTTTTTATACTTGCCTGGTCAGCCTTTAAGCTTCCAGTTCGTTTTCTTCTTTAAAATATTTCGCCAGCAATGCTTCTACTTTCTCTGCCGTAAGGGGTTTGGTCAGATACTCGGCTGCATACTTTTTAGAGCTCTCGGTATCCTGCGGATGTGTGGATGTAGTAAGTACAGCCATCACGATACCTTTCCTGAAATCGGGGTTCAGCCTGTCAAACATATCCAGCATCTCAAACCCGTCCATTACCGGCATATTTATATCCAGGAAAATAAGTTGCGGCACAAAGTAGTTTTTATTTGAAGCATCATAATTGTTATTGCTAACATTATAAAGGTAATCAAATGCCTGTTTGCCATTCACGAAGGTGCGGATATTATCGGCTACGTCCATCCTGTCGAGCAACCGCTGGTTCAGGAAGTTGGTAGTATCGTCGTCGTCTATTAATAAAACGCCAGTGAGTTTTTCCATTCTATACTTCTCAAAAATTAATCTGCTAATCGCAGAACAGTTTTACCTGATCGTAAAACACTTGCGATAAGTAATTTATACTTTATGAAAGCTTGCCAGCAGGTTTTAAAGTATAAATAATGTGTTAACCGAACTGTAGAGCAACGGCACGGACTGTAGATGTTTAAACAAAAGTATGAAAATTTATCCAAAATTGGTACTATTCTTACGTGTCTGGCCAGTTTGCCTCTGATCACCACATCACGTATCTAATCTAGTACTTTAATTTATACTTTTTGTTGAATCATATTTAACAAAAAACGCTCGGTATTGTTATACCAAGCGTTTTTTGTTAATAAAAGCAGTTTAGTCTAAATAACCCTGCGCTTTCATCCACTCATCGTTGTAAATCTTGGCTAGGTAGCGTGTGCCGTGGTCGGGTAGCAACACAACCAATACATCATCTTCGGTCAGGTTGTTTTCTCTGGCATACTCCAGGGCACCGTGTACGGCCGAGCCACACGACCAGCCTACAAACAGGCCTTCTTCTTTAGCCAGACGGCGCGTCATTAAAGCGGCATCCTTATCTGTTACTTTAATAAAGGTATCGATCAGGTCGAAGTCCACGTTTTTTGGAAGGATATCTTCGCCGATGCCTTCGGTGGCGTACGCGTAAATTTCGTTCTCATCAAAAATACCGGTTTCCTTATACTTTTTGAACACAGAGCCATACGTATCGATGCCGATGCTTTTTACGTCTGCATTCTGCTCTTTCAAAAATTTAGCTATACCGGAAATGGTGCCGCCTGTGCCTACGCCTGTTACAAAATGCGTTATTTTCCCATCTGTCTGGTTCCAGATCTCGGGGCCGGTGCCTTCGTAGTGCGCCGCTGTGTTAGACAGGTTATCGTACTGGTTCGGGTAAAACGAATTTGGGATTTCTGCGTTCAGGCGTTTCGCTACCGAGTAGTAAGAGTCCGGATGGTCAGGTGCTACATTGGTAGGGCAAACTCGAACCTCAGCGCCAACGGCACGCAGGATATCCATTTTCTCTTTGCTCTGCTTATCAGAAAGCGTAAAAATACACTTGTAGCCTTTTGCAATGGCAGCCAGCGCCAGACCCATGCCCGTGTTGCCGGATGTACCTTCTATAATAGTACCCCCCGGTTTTAACAGGCCGGCTTTCTCAGCATCTTCGATCATCTTAACCGCCATGCGGTCTTTCACGGAGTTGCCCGGGTTAAAATACTCTACTTTAGCCAGGATAGTGGCTTTTACACCAGCTGTTACGTTATTTAGTTTTACTAAAGGCGTGTTCCCGATAGCTTCGGAAATATGGTTCAGATACGTCATGTGCGGTTTTTTGAATGATGCTGCAATTTACACAAATAAATTTATACTTTAATTTCCGGGCTTTGGAGCTTTAAAGATGTATCTAACTGGGCGCGTTAGCGGTATAAGTGTTTTTGTGCGGCAAGGTATACTTCAAACATTAGCATTAACTATTTTTTGTATACGGCATAAAAAAGCCTAATTTTGCAGCAATTCAGTTCGACTGTCCATACTACAAACCAAATAAGCTACACATGAGTGTTTTAGTAAATAAAGATTCGAAAGTAATCGTACAGGGCTTCACTGGCTCAGAGGGTTCTTTCCACGCATCACAGATGATTGAGTACGGTACTAACGTAGTTGGTGGCGTAACGCCAGGCAAAGGTGGTAAAAACCACTTAGACCTTCCTGTTTTCAATACAGTAGCTGATGCTGTGAAAAAAACCGGTGCGGATGTTTCTATCATTTTTGTACCGCCTGCTTTTGCTGCCGATGCAATCATGGAAGCTGCTGATGCTGGTATCAAAGTAATTGTGTGCATTACAGAAGGTATTCCTGTAAAAGACATGGTGGCTGCCAAGAACTATATCAAAAACAAAGACCTTACTCTGATCGGACCAAACTGCCCGGGTGTTATCACGCCAGGCGAAGCGAAAGTTGGTATCATGCCAGGTTTCATCTTCAAGAAAGGCCGTATCGGTATCGTGTCTAAGTCTGGTACGTTAACTTATGAAGCTGCTGACCAGATTGTAAAAGCCGGTTTAGGTATTTCTACTGCTATCGGTATCGGTGGTGACCCGATCATCGGAACGCCAACTAAAGATGCCGTACAGATGCTGATGGAAGACCCTGAAACAGATGCGATCGTGATGATCGGTGAGATCGGTGGTAACTACGAAGCAATGGCTGCAAAATACATCAGCGAAAACGGCAACAAGAAGCCGGTAGTTGGTTTCATAGCAGGCCAAACAGCTCCGGCTGGTCGCAGAATGGGCCACGCAGGTGCTATTGTGGGTGGTGCTGATGATACAGCTGCTGCTAAAATGAAGATCATGCGCGAAAACGGTATCCATGTGGTAGATTCTCCTGCTGAGATTGGTGATGCCATGGTGAAAGTACTTCAGGAAGCCGGCATTACTGCTTAATCTGATATAACTTTATACGTATAAAAAAGGCTGCTCTTAACGGAGCAGCCTTTTTGTTTTTATAGCTTTTGAGTTTCCTGCCTCCGCTGGTGCGATCTTGCAGCTCGTACCTTTTTAGCTTAACTTCGCTCTTAATACTGCTTATTTAAAATACGGGGGCACGAGCTGCAAGCTCGCAACCAGCAGAGGTAATTTATACTTCGTAGATCGGTCCTTGTGCGGACAGGTCGCGACCTGTCCCTACGGAAACGAAAATTCTTTACTTCACATCTACCACACCTTCTTTACCTCTAGCTTTTATACTTGCCGGAATGGAAGCTATAATCTCTTTTCGGAGGGCTTCAATTAACTTCCGTTTCAGGAAACTGCGGTGCACCACCAGGCTGACTTCACGTAAGGGTTGCGGCTCAGCAAATGTATGCACCAGTTTGCGTTTATCGTCGGGCATATCCAGCACCGAAAGCTCAGGTAAAAGGGTAACACCGTGCTGGGTTTCTACAATGCGTTTCAGGGTTTCCAGAGAGCCGCTTTTATAATCCAGATGCCCGCTCTCAACGCCCGCTTTTTTACCGCCCCGGTTACAGATGTTCAGCACCTGGCTCCGGAAACAGTGGCCTTCGTTCAGCACCCACAGATCATCCAGGTCCAGGTCTGAGGGAAGTATGGCTTTGCTCTTTGCCAGCGGGTGGTTCGGGTTGATGTAGGCTACAAAGGCTTCGTAAAACAACGGCAGTTCTTTTATACTTTTATCTTCGAGGGGTGTAACCAGCAAGCCAACATCCAGCAATTCCTGCTTTAATTTTTCAACAATATCATCGGTCAAAAGCTCCTGCACCACCACACGTACATGCGGGTTCTTCTCTATAAAGCCAGTCACGAAAAGCGGGATCAGGTAAGGGGCCAGCGTCGGGATAACGCCAATGCGCAGTTCGCCGCCCAGTTCCTGCTGCTGGTTTAAGATGATCTCGTTCAGCTTTTTGGCTTCGGCTACCACCACACGCGCCTGCATAATTACTTCTTTGCCTATCTCGGTGGGGCGCACGGGCACACGGCTTCTGTCAAATAACTGCACGCCCATTTCTTCTTCCAGCTTCTGCAACTGCATACTTAAGGTTGGCTGGGTTACAAAGCAATGGGCAGCGGCTGTTGCGAAGTGGCGGTGCGTATCTACGGCGAGTAAATATTCTAACTGTACAAGGGTCATCTGCTAAACATTTTATACTTCCGAAAGCAAATTTATAGCGTAAATTTATTATATCATAAAGTTAATCAATTTGAATGATAAACTTATAGTTGCTATTTTTGTATAAGAAAGAAGTATAAATTAATGCCACTATGAACACACTAAACAAAATAGGACTCGAAAAAGAAGACAGCCAGCAGATAGCTGAAAAGTTGAACCAGTTGCTGGCCAACTATCACCTGTACTATCAGAACCTGCGCGGTTTCCACTGGAACATTAAAGGCGAATACTTTTTCCAGTTGCACGTCAAATTTGAAGAACTGTATACTGTTGCGCTAACGAAAATTGATGCTATTGCAGAGCGTATACTTACAATCGGGCAGCAACCGCTCCATTCTTTTTCGGCATACCTGAACGCAGCAAGTATACAAGAAGCCATAAACGTTAGCGGTGGCAAGGAAACTGTTGCTGCTACACAGGCCGGTTTAAATGTTATACTTAACCTGGAGCGCGAAATACTAAGCTTAGCCGCAGAAAAAGGCGATGAAGGAACGGTAGCCCTGATGAGCGAAGACATCAACGAAAACGAAAAAACGCTCTGGATGCTGAATGCATTTATGAGCTAAAATTTATGAAGTATAAAAACGAAAAAGCCTGCTCCATTTCGGAAGCAGGCTTTTTTATTGAGCGGCAAGTATAACTTACTTGGCGTAGCTGATGGCGCGCATTTCGCGGATAACTGTGATCTTAATCTGGCCCGGGTACTGCATTTCTTTTTCGATCTTCTGCGAGATATCAAACGAAATCTGCGCCGCTTTTTCGTCGGTTACGTTGTCGGCATCTACCATTACGCGCAACTCACGGCCAGCCTGTATGGCATAGCACTGGTTCACGCCTTCAAACGAAACAGCCGTTTCTTCCAGCTCTCTTAAACGCTTGATATACGATTCCATGATCTCGCGGCGTGCACCCGGTCTTGAGCCTGAAATCGCATCGCAGGCCTGTACCAACGGCGAAACCATCGCTGTCATTTCTACCTCGTCGTGGTGGGCGCCAATGGCGTTGCACACATCCGGATGCTCTTTATACTTTTTGGCAAGCTCCATACCGATGATCGCGTGTGGCAATTCCGGTTCGTCTGGCGTTACTTTTCCAATATCGTGTAGCAAGCCGGCACGTTTGGCGTGTTTCACGTTCAGGCCAAGTTCTGCAGCCATGGTGGCGCAAAGGTTGGCTACTTCGCGTGAGTGCTGCAGCAGGTTCTGGCCATAAGAAGAACGGAAACGCATGCGGCCTACCATCCGGATCAACTCCGGGTGCAAACCATGTATACCCAGATCAATGGCAGTACGCTCACCGATCTCTACAATCTCTTCTTCAATGTTTTTGCGGGTCTTAGTTACCACTTCCTCGATGCGGGCCGGGTGAATACGACCATCGGCTACCAAACGGTGCAACGATAAACGTGCAATTTCGCGGCGAACCGGATCAAAACCAGAAATAATGATCGCTTCCGGTGTATCATCCACAATTATCTCTACGCCAGTCGCGGCTTCTAAGGCACGGATGTTACGACCTTCGCGGCCAATGATCTTTCCTTTGATATCGTCGCTTTCGATGTTGAATACAGAAACGCAATTCTCGATGGCGTGCTCTGCGGCGGTGCGCTGAATGGTTTCGATTACAATCTTCTTTGCTTCTTTGGTAGCGGTGAGTTTAGCTTGTGCTACAATGTCTTTGATATGAGAAGAAGCCTGCGTCTGAGCTTCACTTTTCAGAGCTTCCACCAGTTGCTCGCGTGCTTCGGAGGCAGTTAAACCGGCAATTTTCTCCAGCTGGCCTAACACCTGGCTGCGCTGCTGCTCTACTTCTTCTTCTTTCTTTTTGAATTGCTCGCGCTGGGCGTTCAGGCTTTCTTTTTCTTTATCGAGCTGCGCGATCAGGGTTTCTTTTTCCTTTTCGAAGACAGTGGATAAATTCTCCTTCTCCTTTAAAAGATCAGCTTCGAAGCGCTTGGCTTGCTCCATTTGCTTGGTAACCTGCTGCTCGCGCTGCTTTACCTTGTTCTCGTTCTGGATGATGATGTTTTTCTTTCTGTTCGATTCTTCTTCAAACTCAGATTTCAGCTTCAGGTATTTCTCCTTTGCTTCCAGGATGCGGTCTTTCTTGATGCTTTCGGCATTCAGTTCGGCTTCGCGAACGATGGTGTGGGCTTTATGGCGGGCAGCTTCTTCCTGGCTTTTGTATACTTTCTGAAGCAGCATCCGCCCCAGTACAACGCCAACGAGCAGCGAGATAATAGCCGTTAGTATTAAATATAGAATATCGGGCATAAATATAAGTTTTTATGGTTTATAAAAACGTATAGCAGCACCTGCCCCAGAGCGGTAAGAAAGGTTTTACACCCTAAACAAAGTATAAGCTGAACAATTAACGGCGCGTTTACCGGTTCCTGCGCTTATTTGGTAGCACTTGATAAGAGGTCGTCGAGGTTATTAAGGTGTTGGTCCACGGCGGCCACATGAGATTCTTTTTCTTCCTCCTGTTTCAGCTTTTCAACCATGGTTTCAAAAGCCACCATAGCTAATAGGTCCTGTTTATCCTGTAAGTTGAACTGGTCTTTGAAAAAGCGAATACGCTCGTTCAGAATTTTACCGACAACCCGGATTCTTTCTTCCTCCTCTTCTTTAACACGCATCGGATACTCGCGTTCCGCGATCCGAATTTTAATAGACAATTCACCCATCCGTTGCGTTTTTTATTTGTTTTGCCTTAGTTCCTGCCCTAAAACTATGTTTTAGTCTTGTAGATAGGCAATACACTTATCAATTTCTCTAATATACTCGTTTAGTTTGAGCCTTAACTCAGCCGAATTGGCAGTATCTCCTGCTATCGTATTTACAATTTTAACACTATTCTCCTGATTTTGAAAATTTTTTATTTGCTCTTCCCGTTCCTGCGCCTGCACTTCGAGTAGTTTTATGTCTTCCTGGGCTTTTACCAGGCGTTGCTGCACCTCGGCGTGGCGGGCCAGCAACCGGCGTACTTTTTCTTCAATCTGCTGGAGCTGTTGTACTTGCTTATCTTTTGGCATAACTTATTTCCGGATAATAGCGCCTAATTGTTTTTCGAACTGCTGCATCAGGCGGCTCATGGTCGCATCAATAACTTTATCGGTCAGGGTTTGCTGTTTATCAAGTAAGGTTAAACTGATGGCGTATGCTTTCTTGCCCGCTTCAATTTTATCGCCTTCGTACACATCAAACACATTTATATTTTGCAGCAGCTTGCGCTCGGTGCGCTGGGCAATTTGCTTTACTTGGTCAAACGTAACGCCTTTGTCTAAAACCAACGACAGGTCGCGACGCACTTCCGGGAATTTAGGAAGTTCTTCGGCTACCAGGTTGTCTTTATACTTTTTGAGGAGGTAATCCCAGTTCAGTTCGGCGTACCATACCTGCTCTTTTACTTCCACAGCTTTGGCTATACTTGCATCCAGCAAACCGAGTTTAGCGATCACGATTCCGTTTTTCAGGTAGTTTATACCTTGCTTCACATACTTGTCGCCTTCGATTTGCTGTACTTCAAAATCCGACGCGTTTAGTTTGCGGAGCACGTTCTGCACCAGCCCGGCCAGGTCGTGGAAGGCGGTTTTTATACTTGCTTTGTTCCAACTTTCGGAAGTTGCGTTGCCGGCCGTGAAAAGTGCCAGCTTGCGTGTTTCCTTGTGCGAGCCGTCTTCCAGCTTTTCATACGTTTTGCCGAGTTCGTATACTTTCAGGTCGCGCTGGCGGCGGTTAATGTTGTGGCGCAGCACCTCCAAACCCGAGAAAACCATACTTTTACGCAGCACATCAAGGTCTTCGGAGTTATAGTTTATCACCTTCACCAAGCCGGCTTCCTCGCCAAACTGCGTGTAGTACTTAGAATTGGTAATGGAGTTAGTGATGATCTCGTGGAAACCGTTCGCTGAAATATAATCAAGTATACTTTGGGTGATGTGCTCCGGATCTGGTTTCGGAAAGCTGGCCAGGAAAGAAGCCGCATTATGCTCGCTAACTTCGATGTTGTTGAAACCATAGATGCGCAGAATTTCCTCCACTACATCGGCCTGGCGTGTAACATCCACTTTAAACGGCGGCACTGATAAAGTTAAATGCGTTTCGGTTTCTGATGTGATCTCGATTCCTAAATCTGAAAGTATACTTTTGATGCGTTCTGCGCCGATGTGCTGCCCGATGAGGCGATGCACGTAAGCTATACTTAAGTTTATTTCTGTGTTTTGGATGGGCTGCGGATAAACGTCCACGATATCAGAAGACACCTCGCCGCCGGCTATTTCCTGGATCAATAAAGCAGCGCGTTTCAGCGCCGTAATAACCATGTTCGGATCGGTGCCACGCTCGAAACGGAAAGATGCATCAGTTTTTAAGCTATGCGCCATACTTGTCTTGCGCACCGAATCCGGGGAGAAATAAGCGCTTTCGATAAACACAGATGTTGTTTCCGTAGATACACCCGATTCTTTTCCGCCAAAAACGCCGGCAATTGCCATTGGTTCTTCGGCATTGCAGATCATCAGGTCCGTAGCTTTCAGTTTGCGCTCTGTTCCGTCTAAAGTTACAAAGGCAGTACCTTCAGCTACATTTTTTACAATGATCTTGTTGCCGGTAATTGTAGCTGTATCAAAGGCGTGCAGCGGCTGACCCAGTTCGTGCAGCACGTAATTGGTCACATCCACTACGTTATTTATAGGAGCTACCTCGATGGTGCGCAAGCGCTTCTGCAGCCACTCCGGCGACGGCCCAACTTTTATACCTGAAACCGTTACGCCTGCATAACGCGGGCAGGCTTCTGCGTTCTCTACTACCACCTCAATCGGCCGCGAAGTATTATTTATTTTGAAAGCGTCTGTGGCTGGCAAGTTCGCTGGTGTATTTAAAAGTGCCTGCAGATCGCGGGCAACTCCGAAATGTGAGGCAGCATCGGCACGGTTTGGCGTGAGGCCAATTTCAAAAACGCTGTCCGAAGCCAGGCCAAAATACTCGGCGGCCGGCGTGCCGTTTGGCAGATTAGTATCTAACACAATTATACCTGCGTGCGATTGACCAATCCCAATCTCGTCTTCCGCACAGATCATCCCCTCCGATACAGCACCGCGTATCTTCGATTTTTTTATTTTGAAAGGTTCTCCTTCAGTTGGATATAAGGTGCTGTTAACGGTTGCGATTACCACTTTCTGGCCGGCTGCTACGTTGGGCGCACCACACACAATGTTGCTGGGCGTGCCGGTTCCAATATCTACAGTTGTTACGCGTAAACGGTCTGCATCCGGGTGTTGCTCGCAGGTAAGTACTTCTCCGATCACGATACCTTCCAGGCCGCCCTGTACGGCATCAAATGTATGTATACTTTCTACTTCGAGGCCTGCGCCTGTTAGTAAAGCGCCCGTTTCTTCAGCAGTTTTATCTATGTGTATGAGTTGTTTCAGCCAGTCGAATGAAATCAGCATGTTTTTCTGTGTTGAGGATAAAGTATAGCTCCGTAGCCGGATACTCAAAATTAAGAATTATTCTGTTATGCGCGGAAGATGAAAGCGGAAAGTATGAAAACCCCTCCCCAACCCTCCCCTAAAAACAAGGGAGGGAGTTCTGTCCTTGGCTTTTTATGCACTAAGTCTAAGTTCTTCGGTTACAGTGCAGACTAAAGGCTATACTAGAAACAGTAACACAAGTGTGAGAACAGGGCTCCTTCCCTTGTCTTTAGGGGAGGGTTGGGGCGGGGTTTACTTCGCCGTTTCGTAGTTCTTTTCACCGGCAGGCACAGCCACGGTCAGGCGGCTTTCTTTGGGCGGAACGGGGCACACAAAATCCGGGTTATAAGCACAGAACGGGTTATAAGCGCGGTTAAAATCCAGGAACAGCGTTTTTGCATTTTCTTTGATGGGCACATCCAGGTAACGGCCGCCGCCATACGTTTCGAAACCGTTGGTTTTATCCGTGAAAGGCACAAAGTACTTCTCCACCTCCTCGCTTTTAACTTTCTTATAAACTGTCAGCTTTTGAGGCTGGCCATCCAGTTCGAAGGCCGCTGTACCGATGGTTAAATAGGCTTCGGTGGTGCCGTTTGTCATGGGCATGTGCAGCGTATCCTGCTTCTCGAAGTATGAAATTGCAGCTTTTACCTGATATTCGGGTTTTGGCTCGTAATAATTCAGGTTTCTGAACGCGCGGCGGCCTTCTTCTGTAAATGGCGAATTGGACTGGCTCCGGAACGAAAGGTCTTTGTTTTCGCGCTCTGCCAGAAGTGGTTTGGTATAATTTTCTTCGTTAAAGAACGAGTCCTGGATAAAGTAAAAAAGCACCAGCGTTATGCCGGCCAGTATCACAAGTTTAAGCGGTCGTTGCATGAGGTAAGCGGCTATAGTTTACGCGAAGTTCGGAATTTTTAGGGAGGAATGTTTCATGCGCCACTTTGAATTGGAGTAAACAGGATTTTATACTTATCTTGATTATACTTTACGGCACTCGCGCTTCTTTCTATTCTAAGCGGAAAAGCACGTTTAAAGTATAAAACCTCCAGACCATATTTCACTGGTAACAATCTTACCCTTAGCCAAAGGCGAAATCATACTGAGCGAAGACAGGATCACGATAAAAGACAGTGCTAAACGGGAACACTGGATGCAGGTTGCTTCTTCGGCACTCTGGATATTTTTTGGGGTTATGCAAGTATGGCGCTACACAAAAACCGGCGACCAGTTTTTGTTATGGACTGGCCTCCTGATCGGTGCAGGGCACTTGGTTCGTTTTATAATCACGATGTTCCGAACCCCGAAGGCAGAAGTATACTTCAGCGAAATAGAGAAAGCTGCCTTCAAGAGCCGCAACGGCAACAAGTTTCTGGACCTGAAATTACGCAGCGGTTTAAAAAGGCGCATCCGTAGCATAGAACCCGTTTCGGAAGAGCTAAAAGGTTTTCTAGCGGAAAAACAGCTTCCCATTCGGTAGTACGTGCAATATTTATACTTTACAAAAAAGCCCGGCACGAAGATCGTACCGGGCTTTTTGCATTAAACTCAACCTTACATTATCTGATATCCAGGAAAATCGCTTCTGCACCTTCCGTAGTCGCAACCATAGATTTAGGGGCTACATCGCCACGGTCTTTCAGGCCAAAAACCAGGATCTTCTTATTTGCTTTTTCAGCGATGTAAATTTCGTTCTTGCCTTTTCTGTCATCAAAAGCCACATCTACCGGGTTGCCCAGCATCGTGTTCATACCCTTTATGGTGCGGGTAGGCGTTAGTGTTACCCCTTTTCCTTTTACCGTATTCTTAGCGTTCTCAAAAATATAGATACCACCATCGGTTGTAGCGCCATCGCCCATGGCTGCGGCAATCTCAGTTACAACCAGTACATCCGCTTTGCTCGAGTATGTGATGCCATGCAAACGTGTGGAACCTGCAATTTTAAACGAGCATTCTGCCTGTATCATGCCACTTTTCAGGTTGGATGGGTTATTGTAGATTTCAACTGTTCTGGCATCCAGATCAAGCAATACAAAAAGGCGATTAGTGTCTTTGTCGTAATGGATACCCCAGGGCTGGCCTTTCAGTTTTAGGGTTTTGGTAGTGGATACAGTACCGTTCAGGCTAAGCGGGTTGCTGTAAACCAGCAGGGTACTATCCACATTATTGGCCACATACAGCATCTGGCGCTGCTCATCATAAGCTATTTCGCGGCCGCTGGTCATGGCTGGATCTGTGAACATACTGGATGCTGTTGGCGCAGGACTCAGACTGGAAGCGTTCTTAAATAATTTGATCACTTTATCGGTTCTGCCAACCTGCATCAGGGTATTGTTAGATGATACGGCTACACCATTTCCATCTTTCGCGTCTGTCTGGATCACTTTTGCCATATCCAGCTTTGAGCTGGCAGTTACATTATACAGTGTTAAGGTGTTGATATCAGATGCGTTGGATACATATAACCTGGCATTGCTGTTAGCACTTCCGTTACCCGGCGAGTTCCCTAAATAATCATCCAGCTTATCGCAGCTGGTTAATGCAAATACCGAAACGGCAGCCAGCGTAGTAGTACGCAGCAGTCCTGAAATAACACGGGGAGTAGAAAATGGTGTTCTCATAGTATAGAAATTAAAAGGTTAGAGATAGGCTTAGGGGTGAGAAACTCCTGAAGCCCGTTTGCAGGAAACTTACGACGCAGCCTTAGGCTCCGGATTTTGGCAGGGGAAAAAAAATTTAAAAAAGTTAGTCTGAAGTATAAATCTGAGATCAGCGCAATTAAAGCTGCTCGCAGCACAAGCGGTAACTATCAGAAAAAAGAAAATAGCGTCGTAGCGGTATGCTGCTCAGCTCACAACTTATCTCATTCAAACTCAGTTTGTAAAGTATAGGTACAACTTTATGCAGCACACGAAGCAATACTACGAAGCACTGATTGCCCGGATCGATACTTTATATGGAGGAGCGCTTGCACTGGAGAAAAAGTTTGAACAATCCGTTGAGCAAGCCCACCCTACATTTAAGAAAAGCGCTGCCAATCTATTACATTACCTGGGTTTACGCCAACACGATATCAGGGACTTGCAGGATAAGCTGGCCGAACTGGGATTATCTTCTTTAGGCCGATCTGAAGGGCATGTACTGGCCAGTTTGCAGGCCGTACGCCATCAGCTTTGTTTCCTGTCCGATTGCTTGCCTGCAGATAAAAAACTGGCCGTCTCTTTTTTTGAGAACAGAACATTACTTGCCCAACATACCAGCACCCTGCTGGGCCCTGCGCCGCCACAACGCGATACCCGCATCATGGTAACATTTTCCACTGATCTGGCTTCGGATTATGAACTGATCGTGCAGATGTTGCAGACAGGCATGAACTGTGCCCGCATTAACTGCGCCCACGATGCCCCAGAAGTATGGGATGCAATGGTGCACAACATCAAGCGCGCTGAAAAAGAAACCGGCATAAGCTGCAAGATACTGTTCGACCTGATGGGACCTAAGTTACGTACCGGTCCGCTTAAACCAGGGCCACGCGTGCTGGCCATCCGCCCTCCCCAAAACGAACTGGGCCTTGTAGCTGCTCCGGCCAAAGTATGGCTGTCGGCAATGCATGTGCAGGCTCCAAAACAGACCGATGCCGCCCTGCCTGTAGCAGCAACCTGGGTGGCGCAACTGCAGGAAGGCGATGTTATCCGGTTTAGGGATACACGCGGCAGGCAACGTTCCCTTTCTGTAGTAGAAAAACTCGAAAATGGGGTGGTAGCGCATTTGCTTAAAACATCCTACATCGCATCCGGAACGGTACTTACTGTAAAAATACCCGGCCTAGCAGAACCTACTACCGAAGTTGGCGAACTACCCGAAATTGAAGTGCCCATTCTCCTGAAAAAAGACCACATGCTGGTACTTACCCGGAAGCCCCTGCCCGGAGAACCGGCACAATTCGATGCTAACGGCCATGTTATAAAGCAGGCGCATATTTCATGCACGTTACCTGAAGTGTTCATGCATGCCCACGAAAACGACCCTATTCTTTTTGATGATGGTGCCATCGAAGGGAAAATAGAAGCGGTTACGAAAAACGAGCTTCTTGTAAAAATTACGTTTGCCAAAGATGCCGGTAGCAAACTGCGCGCAGATAAAGGCATAAACCTGCCCGAAAGCAATTTACACCTGAGCGGCCTCACTGAAAAAGACAAAAACGACCTGCAGTTTGTAGTAAAACATGCCGATATCGTGAATCTCTCTTTTGTAAACGATGCCAGCATGGTAGAGGCACTCCATACCGAATTACAACGTTTGAACGCGCAACATATAGCCGTGATGCTGAAGGTAGAAACGAAGCAAGGTTTCCGTAATCTGCCTTTCCTGCTACTGGCTGCCATGAAACATTACCCGGCCGGCATTATGATCGCGCGCGGCGACCTTGCCGTAGAATGCGGTTGGCAACGCCTCGCTGAAGTACAGGAAGAAATTTTATGGCTTTGTGAAGCGGCTCACATGCCGGTTGTCTGGGCTACGCAGGTACTGGAATCGCTTGCTAAAAAAGGCCGCCCTTCCAGGGCCGAAATTACAGATGCAGCCATGTCGCAACGCGCCGATTGCGTGATGCTGAACAAAGGCCCGCACATAATTCCGGCTATCCAGCTGCTCAGCAATATCCTGAACCGTATGCAGGGCCATCAGCATAAAAAAACATCGATGCTCCGTATACTTCATTTGTCTGGTATGGGCACTTTAAAGGGTTAACGCAGCCGGCCAAAGTATAAATTCGTACTTTGCAGTTAAACATCATACTTTAAAAATGGACGGCAAGAAACGCAGTAACATTAAACCAGGCCTGCATGTGATGATCGTGCAGAAAGAAGACCAGCGCACCGGCGACCTGACCGAAGGCTATGTGCAGGATATCCTAACTAACTCTTCCACGCACCCGCACGGCATCAAAGTAAGGTTAGAGACCGGCGAAGTAGGACGAGTGCAGGAGATCTTAGAGAGTTAGAGAAGTATGAGTTGGGGAAGTTAGAATTAAGATTTGTTACTTCTTGCTGACTTTCGGATAGTTGTTAATATAGCTGTGAGTTCGTCTGCTTCTTTTTTCAAGTTTGCTAATTTAGTAGCGGCTACAATTCCTGACTCTTCCAGCATTTCGAGCTAGAACAGAGATTCATCCGCTTCTTCAAGTGCTACTCCTACTTTCGCAACAAATTCAGCTTTCGACCTTGCACGGCATGCCGCCCTATAGTTTGCGGCCACTGATGTTGCCGAACGCAATAATTGCTTACCTAAAATTTGTGCTTCGGCAGTTTTAGGTAATGCCTGAAAAAGTTTTACAACCCGCAACGAAAAAGATTTTGTCCGTAGCTTAAACTGCTCTCCAAAGCTAAAATTTCCCTCTTTTATACTTTCCATACTTCTCTAACTCTTACTTCCCTAACTCATACTTCACAACGTTCCCTCGTCTGCGAAGCTGTAGTAATCGTTGTCGGTAAAGATGAGGTGGTCAAGTATGGGCAGGTCGAGGAAGTTGCCGGCTTCCTTCATTTTTTTGGTGAGGGCTATGTCTGCCGCACTGGGTTTGATGTTACCGCTGGGGTGGTTGTGCACCAATATAATCGAACTGGCCAGTTGCTCCAGTGCTTTCTTGAAAATGATTTTCGGATCGGCAACGGTACCGGCCACACCGCCTGCACTTATACTTTCCTTTTTCATGATCACGTTGGCGCGGTTCAAAAGTATAATCCAGAATTCTTCGTGCTGCAGATCGAGTAGCTGCGGTTTGATGTAATTGTAAATATCCGTGGAACAGGTGATCTGCGTTCTGGCAGCGGCTGCGGTCTCTTTGCGGCGACGGCCCAACTCTAAGGCACTCACAATCGTAATGGCTTTTGCTTCCCCTATGCCCTTGTGCTTCATCAGGTCTTTTACCGATAACCTGGCAAGTTCATTCAGGTCGTTATTAACGGCGGCAAGTATAAGTTTGGCCACATCTACAGCAGTTAGCTTAGGCGTACCAGACCCGATCAGAATCGCGATCAGTTCGGCATCACTTAAGGCAGCTTTTCCTTTTAATAAAAGCTTTTCGCGCGGGCGGTCTTCTTCGGCCCATGTTTTAATATTGAGTGAGGGCTGGTGGTAAATAACTGGTTCCGAAACGTTTACACCGTACTTCATAGCGGTATGGAATTTGTACATAAAAGATGCAAGTGAAATCAGAATGACGCTGAAATAGTTCAGCAGTACCACCTTTTTCCGTTTCTTAATTTTAACAAAACACACGTTAACCGGTTATCCATTGCACAGGCAGGCACCGGCTGGCTCTTCTATATGAAAAAATTTATTTCCTTTGGCGTTACAACGCTCTTACTTTTTCTGATCGATCTCTATGTTTTTCAGGCAGTTAAAACAGTAACGCAAAACCTCAGCACAGGCTGGCAACGTGCTCTGTATATAGGTTACTGGTCTATCACAGCCATTACCATTATCACTTTTACCTTGTTTACGTTAACGCGTGGCACGCCTCCCACAGCTTTCAGGACCTACTTTGCCAGTATGATGTTCATTATTTTTGCCTGCAAGCTGGTGGTGTTCTTATTTGTATTTCTGGATGATGTGATCCGGTTTGGCAAGATCGTACTCAACAATGCAGGTACCGAGCATAAGTTTGATCCGTCGCGCAGCAAGTTTCTGAGCCAGGTTGGTTTGCTGGTAGCGGCCGTGCCTTTTTCGGCGTTTGTGTATGGGATGGTGAAAGGTGCTTTTGATTACCAGGTAAAGCGCGTGACGCTACGGTTGCCTAATTTGCCGCAGGCCTTCGACGGGTACAAAATGCTCCAGATAACCGATCTGCATGCCGGTAGTTTTACTTCCAAAGAGCCGCTGCAGGAAGCCGTTAAACTCATCAACAAACAGGAAGCAGACCTGGTATTTTTTACCGGCGACCTGGTGAATAATGTGGCCACCGAACTCGACGACCATTTAGATACGTTAGCAGGCATCAGGGCTAAAAGCGGTGTTTTTTCGGTGTTGGGCAACCACGATTATGGCGACTATGTGAACTGGGATAGCCTGGAAGCCAAGCGCCGTAACCTTACTTCGCTGATCGAATCGCATGGCAAAATGGGCTGGCAGATATTGATGAACGAAAACCGCTTGATTGAGAAAGACGGTGAACGGATTGCCGTACTAGGTGTGGAGAACTGGGGCAACCGTGTTGGTTTTCCGAAGTATGGCCAGCTCGATAAGGCTTATAAAGGCACCGAAAATACACCCTTTAAAGTGCTTCTTTCCCACGACCCGTCGCATTGGGACGGCGAAATTAACCAGCTTTACCCGGATATCGACCTGACTTTATCGGGCCACACGCATGGCATGCAATTTGGCATTAACATACCCGGCTGGAAATGGAGCCCGGTGCAGTATGTGTACAAGCAATGGGCCGGGCTTTACCAGAAAGGGCAGCAATATTTATATGTAAACACAGGCCTGGGCTTTTTGGGTTATCCGGGCCGCGTCGGTTTTTTACCGGAGATCACCGTTTTCGAACTCAAAAGAGCTTAAGTTATACTTCAGAAAAACGCTGTGCTATAAAGTGCAGCGTTTTTTGTTTTAACGTTTTTTATACTTGCTGATGCGCAGGTTTATACTTTGATTGTTGTTAAATGCGGAAGTAAACCAACCTCGCGTATCATCTGCCGTAAATTTATACCTGTAACCAAACCCATACTTTCCCGGGAAAATGCCGGAAAGGTAAAACCAAACCAGAAAACCATGAAAAAAATACTTTATAGTGTAGTAGCCCTTGCCACGCTCGGATTTGCTACCTCATGCTCAGAAGATAAAGGCACTTCCACTGAAATTAGCAACGCGAACCGCAACGAAACAGTAGACCGCTCGGATATCCGTAATTACGACAGGCCGGGAGTAGCCGGTAAAAGTATAGCCGGCACCACAGAAGGCGCTGGCGGAGACGAGAAAACCGCAGAAGAACTGACCCGCGAATATTACATTGAGCCAAACCGACCGGTGTTTACGGGTAACACAACTGCTCCTTACAGCAAAACCAATAACACAGTCGTAAATACGGCACAACCCAACACTACTGAAACCAACAAGGCCACTTCAACCAAGAATAACCAGGCAGCTGGTGCTGACGAGCAACAGCAGGGTGCCCAACGAAGAGCCACAGAGAACACAAAAGAAAATAACAAACAGAACGACGCCTCGAGAAACCAGTAAAATACCGGTATAAAAATTGCTCATGCAGAGGCCTGTAATACTTGTTGTTACAGGCTTTTGTATAATCAACGTGCTTTAAATCAGAATTTGTAATTTTGCAGAAGTCTGTCTTAAATATTTTAAACTTACTATACTTTTATATACTTTCCGGCGTACTAGTATTACACCAAAAACTGTTGCCACCTCGGAGCTTTTCATACATCCATGCCCACTTATCCGTTGCGTTTTTTATACTTTATACTTTTGGTGCTTGGTCCGCTTGCCGGTTTAGCGCAGGGTACTACTATACGCCTCAACGGAACCATACTGCAGGCAGATAAAAAAACACCGGTAGAGGGCGCAACCATAATCAAGACAAACTCGCAACGCGGCGTACTTTCCGATAAAACCGGCCAGTTTAAAATTGATGTCGGCCAGCAGGACACTTTACTGATAAGAGCCATCGGGTATAAACCGGTTTTGTATCTGCCAAAAAGACTGCCTGTATCGGAGCTGCGCGTCAATATTATATTACAGGAAGATAGCGTGATGCTGGGCGAAGTGGAAATTACCAGCCGCCCATCGCCAGAAATGATTGAGCGCACCTTGCGCAACATGAAACAGAACCGCACCAGCCAGGTAAAACGCCCCGGCCACTTGCCCGGCCTCGATCCGCCTCCGCCACCCGACGAACCAGCACCTTCTATCGGCAGCCCGATCGGGTTGCTCTACGATATGGTTTCGAAGGAAGGGAAAGAACGCCGCAAACTCGAAGAACTGATAAAATTACAGCAACTGCAGCAACAGGAAAAAGAACGAAAAAACTACAACCGCTTTTTTAAAGACAATACAGGTTACGAGTAAACTAACCTTATTCCAAAACAGCCCGGCTTACTTCAGATGAGCCGGGCTGTTTTATGTTAGGCCGTAACAATGTTGCACATACGTTTTATACTTTCAGCACGTTAACCTAAACAAGCTGCCATCATCTCCTCAAAATAAAACTTAATGCGCCCTGCCCTTCTGCCCTGTATTGTTTTTTTCTTTTTTCTCTGGATAGCCTTACCGGTTGCCGCCCAGCAAGCCACTACGATTCGTGGTACTATTTTACTGCCAGACAAGAAAACTCCTGTAGCAGGGGCCGCCATCACAAACTTAAAAATAAACCAAACCATACTTTCCGACCAGGCAGGTGTATTCGAGATAAGAGCCACTTTACAGGATTCTTTGCTGATCCGGGCGGTCGGGTATAAAGCGTTGTTTTATGTTGTTACCAATAACGCTGCACCTATACTTTTACTGGAGCCTGGCAGCGTAAAATTAACCGAGGTAGAAGTGCGCAGTAAACCCGAACCTGTAAAAGCGGTATCCACTCAAATCAAACGCCCCGGCTACGACCCCGCTTCAGAGCCACCTCCACCACCACCCGCACCTTTGCCAAGCGTTATCTGGAACCCGGTTTCTGCCTTCTCAAAGGAAACTCAACAGAAAAAGAAATTGATGAAGCTGAAAAAAGAACAAGCGAAAGACCAGGCAGAACAAGAGAAAGAAAACTATAACCGCTTTTTTAAAGACAATACCGGTTATCAGTAAATAGACCAAACATTTCGATCATCCGTAGGTTAAGAAACACTACCTAACGCTTAACCATGAAGATCGGATACCCTTGCATAAACGAAACCCTGGATTGCACCTCGTCGCGCACTTTCCGGCTTGCCTCCTACTCTGAAGAACGTTTAATTGATCTTGTAGAACAGAACCTGGCTTGTCTGCGTCGCATTCTGGAGTATAATGTGCAGCACGGTTTACAGTTTTTCAGGTTATCGTCGGGGTTGGTGCCGTTTGCCTCGCACCCTGTAAATACCTACAACTGGCAGGAGCATTTTAAGATGACCTTCCGGAGGCTCGGGGATTATATCAAAGCCAACAATATGCGCATTTCCATGCACCCCGATCAGTTTGTAGTGCTTAATTCGCCAACCGAGCAAACCGTTAAAAACAGCATTGCAGAATTGGTGTACCAGGGAAGCATACTTGACCTAATGGGCCTTGATACCACAGCCAAGTTGCAGATACACGGGGGCGGCGCTTATGGCGATAAAGGGTCGGCGTTGCGGCGTTTTGCGGATGTGTACCACGAGCAGTTACCTGATGCTGTAAAAGCCCGCCTTTGCGTCGAGAACGACGACCGCACTTATTCTTTACAGGATTGTTTATACTTGCACGAGCTCACGGGCATACCGATCATCTTCGATAATTTCCATCATGAATGTATCAATAACGGTGAGCCGATGCGCGAAGCAGTAGAAATGGCGGCACAAACCTGGCAACCCGAGCGCGATGGTATTCTGATGATGGACTATAGCTCGCAGGCCCAGGGCGAACGCAAAGGCAAACATACCCAAAGTATAGAAGAACAGCTTTTCCATGATTTCCTGACGGAAACCGAAGGCCTGGACATGGACCTGATGCTCGAAATTAAAGACAAAGAAGAAAGCGCCCTGAAAGCACTTGCGATGGCAAAAGCGTTGGGCCGTTTAAAATAAGCCGGCCAGTTGTATGTAAATCCAGCTGCCAAGTTGCCACAAAATCCAGGCTAAAAGTATAAACAGCGCCAAAATACCCAGCAATGCACCTATAAAAATCCCTTTGCCCGAGCCCTGGTAAGCGCCCTGCTCGTAATGCTTGCGAAGCATGTTTACGTTGCGCTCATTGGCCTTAAAGGCAAAATCGAAGAGATTGCCAAGTATGGGGATACTTCCGATAATGGCATCAAGGGCTACGTTTACCAGCATCAAAGCAACCAGTTTGCCACTGGCACCGTGGCGGGCCATGGTCATGATCAGGATAGCCGACATACCAAACGAGGCCATATCTCCTACAACCGGCAGAAAACCAAGTATAGGATCAAGGCCAAAACGAAATTTTGTGCCCGGAAACCGGAATTGGTTGTCCATGAGGGTAGCCATGTGGTTTACCCATTTCAACTTTTCGGATTGTGGAGTGCGTGTATAATGTGTGCCGCTAGCTGTCATAAGCGCTTATACGCACGCGAACCTGTTTAAGGTATACTTGCTTATCTGAGTGCTTTTGCCCACATACTTTGCTGCCTGATATAGTAGGGTTTCTTAGGCTTTTTGTGCTGCGCATACGGGTTTTTCTTATAACCGCCGTAGCCCATGTTGATTTTGCCATTATTACCAACCATGCTGCCCATAGTGGAGCAAGCAGAAAGGCCAATGCCAGCCACTACCAATATAGCTACTATAAGCTGTCGAAGTGATTTCATACATTATAAATATTAGCATATTAATTATTTAAATATACTAATACTTATAAGTTTAACAAATTTTTAAACCTGAATAATTCAAATTTTAATTCGATGGTTTATATACAACAATTTATAGCAGTAAGTTTTACGCGGTATTACAAGAATACAAAGTAATATCTAAAAGATATAAGGCGAGTAATAGGAAGGAGGATAAAAGAAAAAAGACCTCAGCCGTTCACTGCCAAGGCCTTCTCACATGCCCTAACGGGCAATACTAAAGGGTCGGCTGCATTTACGTAGCATGTTTTAAAAGGTTACTTACTTTCTAAAAAAATTATTTATTTTTTTATTTTTTAGCATTTACTCTCAGAATTTAAGAGTTTGGCCTAGCTTTTTATTATCCGGTTGAGCTGCAAATACCCGATTTATACTTTAACAAGGACCTGCCTTTTGCAGGCAACACTAACTTTCGGATTACGTTGTATAGTACGATTTAGTATATATCAGTTTGGCTATAAAGGATGACTAAATCTTTAGCCCTTGTTATTCAACAATCCTGAAATCCATGAACAGAATATTTTACCTGTTGCTAACCGCATTGCTGCCAGCACTTTTGCTTACTGCCTGCAAAGAAAGAACTTACCCCGAAAAAACTGTTGAGGTCCATATCATACTTGGCCAATCCAATGCGCTTGGTAAAGCTGATACGTACGCGTTGCCAGCCGAATTGAATGAACCCCTGAAAGGCGCACACATTTATAACAAAGCCACCGGGAAGTTTGAAAACATACAGGCTGGTGTAAATACCCAATCCGGGCGCGACGAGTTTGGCCCGCTTATCCGGATGGCTTACCTGATGCAGCGCCATAGAAACAGAGATATATACTTTATAGTAGCTGGCGCAGAAAACTCCCAGCTATATAATTCGGGCTCGAAAGAAGTAGCTGACTGGAACCCAAAATCAGGAGAGCTGATCACTGAAGCAAAACGAACGATAGAAAATGCCCGCACCGCTATCATGTCGCAGGGCATGAAACCAAAATTCCTGACAGTAACGTGGTGGCAGGGAGAAAATGACGCTTTAACAGAAGAGCGGGCATTTGCATACCTCGAAAACGAACGCGCTTTTTTCGCTTCGTTGGATGAAGTACCTTACCTAAGCAAGACACGGCGCGTAGTGTATAAGATATTTTCGGAGGTGGGGCCGTATGCACAATTCGTAAATCAGGCTAAAGAAGAACGCGCCAGCTCAGACCCGCGAACGGTTGCCCTCATCGATACGAGAAACTACACGCGTATTCCCCAGGATCCTATCAACGCTGATACCGAAGGACAATTACAAGCCGGCTTTGATCTGTACATGGCCATCCGGGATATCAGATAAGTTAACCAACATCATAACAAAAAGGCCTGCTGTTAGCTAACAGCAGGCCTTTTTGTTTCTGAAAAGCATGACATATACTTCAAAAGGTTGCCCATAAAAAAAGGCCTTCGCAGAACGAAGGCCTTTACTTTGCCCAATTGTTAATAACTATTTAAAAAATTTATCCCAGATTCATTTAATCAGAAAGCAGGCTTTTGTAGCTTACTACTGCCTAAATGTTGTAAATCATCTTGGAGCGTTCAATTTCCGTTTCCGGATTTATATTTTTTGAGCAGGTTTGGTAACCGACTATCGTATAAAGTTTTTACTAAACCTTTAACCAATCTCCTGCTTTTGCTTCATGTTCAGCAATTACACATCAACTTCTAAACCGTCTGTTTTTTCTGTTGCTGTATAAACTAATATGTCAAAATTGTGCCAGAAAACTTATACTTGCTAATATGCTATATACCAACTTATTATATAATAAACCTAAAATAACAACCTGTAGACAAAACTGTGTACCATGCACCATAAATACACACTTTGTAGATAATATCCCCAAAAGCCGATGTGATAGCCTTACATAAATCAGGCTGGAATCTCCTTTTAAAAGGCATTGCAAGCATATTTATGCTCAATGGTTCATATGTTAACTATTGTATAGCTACCGGCAAGAAAGCGGCATCAAACACTTTTTATTTAAAAGTTAACAGGAGTCCTTTTTAGAAATAAAACAGTTACCGTTGGGCATAACATTCTGTTAAAAAAAGCAGTTAAAGCTGCCATAACAAGTATGTTTTAAACCCGGCAAAATAAGTTATCCCATGCAGCAGCCCAAGTATAACCTGATCCTGATTGGCGGCTCTGCTGGAAGCATAGAGGTCATTTTCAAGATTATTCCTGCCTTACGCGATGGCTTTACAATCCCGGTTGTACTTGTTATACACAGGCCGGCCAGTTCGAAAGAAGGCTTTATTACGGATGTGCTTAGCACTAAAACACCTTTGTATTTAAAAGAAGCCACCGAAAAAGAAATTATCCAGCCGGGCACTGTTTACCTCGCTCCTGCAGATTATCATCTCCTCCTTGAAAAGGATCATACATTTAGCCTGGAAGCTTCCGAGAAAGTGCAGTACAGCAGGCCAAGTATCGATGTAACGTTCGAGGCCGCAGCCGAGCAGTACGGCGAGACTTTAGTTGGCATCATACTCACCGGAGCAAACAGCGATGGCAGTAAAGGTATCGAGGCCATAGCCCGGCACGGTGGCCATACTATTGCACAAGATCCTGCAACCGCCGAGATCAGCACCATGCCACAAGCTGCTATCAGTACGGGCAAAGTGCAACAGGTCCTTACTACCGAAGAAATCATTATTTTTCTTAACAGCCTGTAATCAGCAACTTTATAAAACAAAAAAGCCTTGCCGGCTATTCGCTTACAAGGCTTTATGTTATGGATTAGTGGAGTAGCAGGGATTCGAACCCTGGTCCAGACAAGGAAATTTACGGGCTTTCTACATGCTTAGACTTATTCGGATTGTAGGGAGTTTGCAAGTATAAGTCAAACTTATGCGCCCTCCTTAGATGCTTTGTTTCGCCTGTGCACCACACCTTTGCACAAACTAGTCAATCGAGTCGAAGCCTCTGATGTGCAAGCAGATTCACGAAACCTGCACGAGACTATGGCAATTGCTTAATACCTAGATTAAGCAGCCATGGCGTAGTTGTATTCGCCAGTTATTGTTCGAACGGATTTTTAACAGGTGGTACGTTCATCACCCGACATGCTTACACGCAATCTGCACAAGCTGTCAATTCCGGTCTACCCCAATAAGTAAAAGAACTTCTCTGTTTATACTTCCACAAAGTATACTGCAAAGGTACACTAAATTTACTATACACTGCTGTGGATTCTGTAGTTTAAACGAATTTGCGGGGTTGTTTGGTTTCATTTTATACTTTAAAAACTGCTGGTCACCAAGTATAAATTAGCGGCTGGCTGAGCGGCAAATAAAAAAAGAGCCGGCAACTACCTGCCGGCTCTTAAAAATCAGATACTTACCTAAACTTGTTATTTATCGCTCAACAGGATCGGGAATCTTCTCACATCACTTGCAGATTCGATCATAACAGTATAAGTACCGTTGCTTAATCTGCCTCTGTTAAACTGATGTGTTACTTTATCACCAGCTTTCCCTTTGCCGGTTGCAACGGTCATTATTTCGCCGGTTACCTGGTTTACAAGCTTGATAGCGTAAGCACCATCTTCTTCCAGGGTAAAGTCGATGTTGGCAGAAGAGCTAACCGGGTTAGGGTATACTTTGAAAGTAGGCTCGCTGGCAACAGGGGTTGCATCAGAGCAGCTGCCTAAAGTATAACCACGCTCCAGAGACCTGGCAACGGTGTTAGCATTTACGCAAAGGTCTTTCCCTCTGAAGCACATAGCCACTTTATTACCGCAACGCACATCAAGTACATTAATCGTAACGGATGCAGTGCTGGAGCAACCTGTTTTAGATGCAGTTACCGTGAACGTGTATGTGCCGGCAGCTTTTGGCGTAAATACTGCATTGGCTGTGTTAGCACCTTTCAGGTCTGTGGCTGGGCTCCATGCAAAGCTATTGCTATCGCCTGCTTTTGCAGACAGCGTTACGCTCTGCGGGCCATACCCTATATAGATGGTATTAGCTGGCGCACTGGCTATTGGTGTACCATTAGTTTTTACAGTAATCTGTGGAACGTCGCAAACGATCGGTGCTTCTACTACCTTAATCGTAATCGTTGCATCTTTCACGCAGTTGCCTGTTCTGCCGGTTACTGTATAAGTATACGTACCAACAGCAGTTGCTGTAAACACCGGAGTTGCGCTTTTTGCATCGCTCAGGCCTGTTGCCGGAGTCCATACATAGCTGTCGCTGCCTGTGGCTGTAAGGGTAGCGGTCTGAGGGCCTTTCCCTAAGTAGATGGTGTTTTCAGGCGTTCCTTCTACCGGCGTTCCGTTCAGCGCAAAGCTGATAACCGGCGTCTGGCAGCTTGGGTCTGCAGGAGGCATATCAAATGCTTCTACCTGGTCCGTTCTGCTGGTAGCTAATCCCTGGCTGGCACTGAAACCTAACCCTCTTCGGGCAAAAACAGACCAGATCAGTTGCTGGTTAGCACCACCATAGTTCTGCAGGTCAGCGGCAAGTATGGCGTTACGTGCATCCACAAAGCCCGGGCCGCAAGGCTGCAGTTTCAGGCCGTCGATGATCAGCTGCATGGCCATGTTGTTACCACCCTTACCATTGTACAGGTCAGCATCGTAACCATACTTTTCAATCATAGCCCAGTTCAGATCCCAGATCATAGTAGCCCACACAAAACCGATACCGTGTGGTTGCGATAAAGCAGTGTTATTAGTAGCGCCGTAAGTATACCCGTTGATAGCGAAATCTGTGCTGTATGGTGCCGGGCGGATACCGTTGCCATCAGTTGGCTGGTTCTGCGCATAAGTACCTACTCCTCTTTTATCAGCTGGTTTATCACCTGGCTTCATCGTGATCATCAGACCGAACCAGTCGCTCCAGCCTTCGCCGGCCTGCTCTGCGTTGCCTAAGCAGTTCACAAGGTTAGGCCCACCTGTTAAGCGGATAGAAATACCGTGGCCATACTCATGTGCAATGATGCCATTATCAAAGTCGCCATCCACCTCAGGGCCTGAACCGTTGTTCTGAAGCGATACAGTTACTTCCTGCGAAGCATCAAGTTGCTGTCTGATCTTCAGGCCATCTGTTTTGCTGATCATCACTGCTGGTATGGTTACCGGGCTGGTTGGCGTACCCCCCATAATGATCGGGTCGCCGTCTGCATTGTTGATGACCACAATGGCAATAGCGCCTGCATTTTGTGCATTCAGGGTTTTAACAGCAAAGTCGCATGCCCCTCTGTATACAACAGCAATGTTACCGCTCATGGCAGCTCCGTTCGTATAAGCAGTACAAGCTTCGTCGTTGCTGCCTGTTTCTACCTGTGCCAGTACCAGTTTACCAACTACCGGAGTTGTGGTAAGCGGCTTGCTGAATGATCCTTCAATTGCTTTGTAGTTGCCAGCGATGCCAGATGGCGCGGTTACTTTTAAGATATCAACAGGTGCTTTGCCAGACCACAGGTACATCTGCATTCTTGGTCTGAGGCCGTCTCTTGGAGTAGAGAAGTTAGCATTGTTACGGGTTGTAGCGATGTTTCTGCTATCCTGGGCTTCAGCCTGTACATAGTCACCGCCTAAACCCCCTTTATCGTAGTTGTTTGTCTGGAAGTTACCGCTCAGTTCATCGAATCCGTACTGGTACCACACATCGTGCATCACGTTACTTACATAAAACAGGTTGGTGATCGCTGCATCGCGGTACTCAACCGGCTGCTTTGTGAAATCTACCGGAAAATCAAACAAAAGATCCTGGCCTCCGTCTGTGCTGTAATTTAACCCCGTGATATTGTTGTTATTAGAAGGGTCTTCGTAAGCGTGCACGTTGTTACCGCGTGTAATGGTATACTCGATTGCCGGGGATACCAAGGTAGAGTGCCAGCCGTAAGGCGATGCTTTTGTGTTGATGGAGGAAGTACTGACAAAGCTGCGTGGGCCGTGGCTCGGGCTTTCAACTGGCATGGCATACACATTGTAAGCATTTGCTGTTGGAGCCAAGGCCGCTACAGAAGGTATAAAAGCCGGTGCTTCTACGGTATGGCTGTGCTCACGGTGAAGTGGCGTGCCGGCAGGGCCGTCGTTATCGAACTGGCAATGAACAACCATATTGTCTTTATCCAGCACTTTACCGGTTACAGCATCCAGGCGAATGTTCCACCAGTTTTGCGCATCAAGCTCGTAAATAGATACTTCCCAGGCCAGTTTCAGGCTACCATCTTCCTGTGGCTGGTATACCAGTTTGGCAGGGATGGGCTCTAAAGAAATACCGCCTGTAGAGAACAATACTTCTTTATTTTTGGCATTTGATCTTTCTTTAACAACTAATGGCTGCCTGAGGGAGATACCCAGGTGCTTGGCCGCCGCCGCTACAGCAGCTTCTGCGTTTAAGCCGGGTTGTGTGGTTTTAGCTTTTTGCCTCAGATCCTTTCTGAAACGGTTCCCCATCGATAATACTTTTTCGTCTTTGGTGAGGTTTACATTCGAGACCGCACCGTAAATTTCGATGCCCTCATGTAGCTGCTGCAGGTACACATGGCGTAAACCATTGTGTTTGGTCTGGCTTTCGCTGCTTACACGCATTTCGGCAATGTCAGCTTCAGTCAGATCAAGCTTTTGCCTGTTCTTTTTAATATGCTCTAAAGCACTTTTAGGAATCGGCCGCTCGCCGGGAGTATTCAGCCGCTGGCCAAATACTACATTGCTTCCTAAAAGCAATACAACTAACAACATCAGTTGTACAGTACCGTGTAAAGCTTTTCTCATCGTTATGACTTAGTTTAGTTTAACATTATGTCAATATAAGATTTATAATGATATAACAATTCTAATAACATCTTTACTTTATCAGTTTTACTCACTTTTACCCATTAATAAAGTATAATTTTATATACTAAGTATTATATACAAGCCCAATTAATTTAGCAGATCATTCGTTCTGAAGTATAACTCAAGGGTCAGAAGCCTTTCTTAATATTCCACGTTACTTATCACCCATACCTCAATTACTTTCTTTAAGCTGCGTTATTGGGGTTAAATGCTGCCAGTCGGGTTTATCCAGAGCAGGCAGAAGAAAGTGTTGGTTTTGCATTCCCAACTCCGCTTCAGATTGATTATATTTGTAGTAATGGAAAATTTTGTAGTATCAGCGCGTAAATACCGGCCGGCCACGTTCGATAGCGTGGTGGGCCAGCACCATATAACCAATACCCTGAAGAATGCCATCAGCAGCAACCACCTGGCACAGGCATTCCTGTTCTGCGGGCCGCGTGGCGTTGGCAAGACAACCTGTGCCCGTATCCTGGCCAAAACCATTAACTGCGAAAATATCACCCCGGAAACGGAAGCCTGTAACGAGTGCGAATCGTGCCGCAGCTTTAACTCCAGCAGTTCTTTTAACATCCACGAGCTCGATGCAGCTTCCAACAACTCCGTAGAAGATATCCGGAATTTGGTAGAGCAGGTGCGTTATGCGCCGCAATCCGGTAAGTATAAAATCTATATTATAGATGAGGTGCACATGCTCTCAAACCAGGCTTTTAACGCTTTCCTGAAAACGCTGGAAGAACCGCCTGCCTACGCCATTTTTATACTTGCCACCACCGAGCGTCATAAGATCATCCCAACCATACTTTCGCGCTGCCAGATCTTTGATTTTAACCGCATCAGAGTAGAGGATATGGTGCGCCATTTGGGAAGTATAGCCCAGAAAGAAAGTATACAGGCCGAGCCCGATGCGCTGCACCTGATCTCGCAGAAGGCTGACGGTGCCTTGCGCGACGCCCTTTCTATCTTCGACCAGATGGTCACGTTTTCGGGGAGCAATGTAACTTACAAAGCAACCGTAGAGAACCTGCACATACTGGATTATGATTACTATTTCCGTCTGACTGATTATCTGTTGGCCCAAAACCTGGCGGGTGTTTTATTGCTGTTTGATGAGATCCTGAAAAACGGCTTTGATGCACACAATTTCCTGGCTGGTATTGGCGAACACTTCCGGAGTTTGCTGGTTTGCAAAGATGCAGCTACCATCCAGTTGCTCGAGGTATCGGATAACATTAAAGTAAAGTATGGCGAGCAGGCTGCCAATGCTTCGGTGTCGTTTCTGCTTTCGGGCCTGAACTTGGTAAGTACCTGCGATATGCATTACAAGAGCAGCAAAAACCAACGCCTGCACGTAGAGCTCTGCCTCATGAAAATGGCACACCTGAACGCCGCTTTAAGTTTTGCAGTTGAAGGAGCTGAATCAAAAAAAGCTAAGGTAGCAGCGCCGGCACCCGCCTCTACCCCATCCACAGGTGCCAACGTACAATCGTCAGCCCTGCAGCAAGCTGTTGCAGGCACAGTGCCGTCGGCGGTTTTGCAGCAGCCGCAGCAACAGGGCAATGTGCCTTCCGAAGGCTTGCAACAACCGCCTAAACCGCAACAGGTAACGCCGGATGCGCACATTGCGCCCGTACAGCCACAGCCTCCGGTGCTAACAGCTGCCACTCCGGATAAGAACCGCCCGGCGCTCCCGCCCCAGAAAAAGCTGAGCAAACTGCCGAGCCTGAAAACTATTCAGTCGGAAGCTGCCGCAGCCCCAGAAACCGCCACAGTGGTGGAAGAGGAAACCGATAATTACGGCGCTTTCGTGCCTGTAGATGAAGCGCGTCTTAAAACGATCTGGCATGCGATCCTGCGCCGCAAGAAGGCCGAAAATATGATGGAGTACACGCTCCTGAACCGCAACTACCACATCAGCGATGATAACGAACTGACCCTGCACCTCGAAAACCACGTGATGCTGGCCCAGTTTACAACGCTGCGCCCTATCCTGCTTTCAGAATTAAGAAAAGAACTCGGCAACAAAAGTATAAAACTGAAGGCGGAGGTAATTGAATTGCAGGACGAAAACAAACTGTATACCTCGCAGGATAAATTTAACTACCTGGCTGATAAATTTCCGGTGTTGGTTGACTTAAAACAACGTTTGGGCCTTGATACTGATTTCTAAATCAGAAAAAAGTCTATATTTATAGTCTTATATACCAATCTCAACCTTATGACAAAACAAAAAGGCACTTCTTTGTTGCTGCTTGCGCTGGGTCTTAGCTTTACACAATGCAAAAACGAAACCTACCAGACGCAATCCGCAACTGATGGAGCGGCTGTAACAGCAACTCAGAAAGAATATACTTACGAAACTGCCCCAAACGACCCGCTGAATGCCCGCATTTATACCTTGAGCAATGGCCTGAAAGTATACCTGACAGACTATGAAGATGCGCCCCGCGTGCAGACCTTTATTGCTGTAAGAGCAGGCGCCAAAAACGACCCTGCCGATGCAACCGGACTTGCCCACTACTTGGAGCACATGGTATTTAAGGGCACATCGGAACTGGGCACGCAGAACTGGGGAAAAGAAAAAGTTGAGCTGGATAAGATCGAAGCCCTTTACGAAAAGTACAGAGCGACTAAAGACGAAACAGCCCGCAAAAAGATCTATGCGCAGATCGACTCCGTGTCGGGTGTAGCGGCCACGTACGCAGTCGCGAACGAGTATGATAAGATTTTAGGTGCCATCGGGGCAAAAGGAACAAACGCGTATACTTGGGTAGACCAGACCGTGTATGTAAACGACATCCCGAGCAACCAGCTAGAGCGTTGGTTAGAACTGGAAGCGGACCGTTTTGCCGATATGGTGCCACGTATTTTCCATACAGAACTCGAGGCTGTTTATGAAGAAAAAAACCGTACCCTGGATAATGACGGCTGGAAAGTACAGGAGGCGATCAGCGCAGCCCTTTTCCCTACACACCAGTATGGTTCGCAAAGCACCATCGGCACCATAGAGCACCTAAAAAATCCGTCCATCACCGAAATCAAAAAGTATTACACCAAATACTATGTTCCCAACAACATGGCAATTGCCATGAGCGGCGACATTGATTTCGACCAGACCATCCGCTTAATTGATAAATACTGGGGAAGTATGGAAAAGAAGCCTGAGCCTGCATTTGATGTGACGCAGGAGCAGCCGATCCAAAAACCGATCGTGAAAGAA
The DNA here is from genome assembly GCF_003284895.1 of Pontibacter arcticus. GTDB lineage: Bacteria > Bacteroidota > Bacteroidia > Cytophagales > Hymenobacteraceae > Pontibacter > Pontibacter arcticus. Next base: position 132,785 of record NZ_QMDV01000003.1, on the reverse strand, counting down.
ATACTTGGCCCGGACGCTGAGAACATTTCCATCGCTTTCCGTACGCCTGCCATCAACGACAAGGATGCTATCGTGATCGAAATGATCTCTGACCTGCTGTATAACGGCCAGGCTGGCTTGGTTGACCTGAACCTGAACCAGCAGCAGAAAGTGTTACAGGCCTATGCGTACGACACCCCGATGAAAGACTACGGCATGTTCCGGATGACGGGTATGCCACGCCAGGGTCAGACGCTTGACCAGGTACGCGACCTCTTGCTGGGGCAACTGGACATGATCAAGAAAGGTAACTTCGACGAGTCTCTGATTCAGGCTGTAGTTAACAACGACAAGATCAATACCATGAAAGCGTATGAAGATAACAGCAACCGCGCTGATGCTTTTGTAACGGCTTTTATTTATGACATGCCGTGGCAGAAATTTGTGAGCCGCCCGGCTGCGTTTGCCAGTATAACCAAGCAGGATGTAATGGCTGTTGCCAACAAATACTTCGGTAACAACTATGTGCTTGTTTACAAAAAAACCGGCAAAGACCCCAACGCACAAAAAGTAGAGAAACCTGCTATTACACCGGTAGCGGTTAACCGCGATGTACAATCCGAATACTACAAGCAGTTTATGGCCAAAGAAGCAGCGCCGTTACGGCCTGTTTTCATAGACTATAGCAAAGACCTGGTAGAGACCACGATGAAGCAGAACATCCCGGTTATCTATACCAAGAACAAAGACAACGGCCTGTTCCAGTTATACTACATCCTGGATATGGGTACCAACAACGACCAGAAACTGGGCATGGCGGTAAACTACCTCAAGTACCTGGGCACCGACAAGTATACCGCCGAAGAACTGCAGAAAGAGTTTTACAAGCTGGGTACTTCGTTTGATGTGTTCTCTTCCGGCGATCAGATACATATCAGCCTGACCGGTTTGGATGAGAACTTTGAGCAAGGCCTCAACCTGTTCGAAAGTATACTTGCCAACGCAAAGCCAAACCAGCAAGCCCTGAACGACATGGTAGCCGGGATGCTGAAAGCACGCGAAGATGCCAAGAAGAATAAAGGCGTTATCCTGCAGCAGGCAATGGTTAACTATGCCAAGTATGGCGCTAAGAATCCGTTCAATACAAACCTTTCAGAAAAACAACTGAAGGCTGTAAAGCCACAGGAACTGGTAAGCATTATCAAAAGCATCCCAACTTATGAGCACCGCGTTTTATACTATGGCCCACGCGAAACAGATAAGCTGGTAGCAACACTTAACGCCGGCCACAATGTACCGGCTACATTAAAGCCTGTGCCAGCCGAGAAAGTATACAAAGAAGTAGACTTTGCACAGCCAACTGTTTACTGGGCAGATTACAACATGGTGCAGGCCGAAATGCTGTTCCTGAGCAAGTCTGTAGCTTATAACAAGGATATTGTGCCGGTAGTACGTTTGTATAATGAGTATATGGGCGGCATCGTGTTCCAGGATCTGCGTGAGTCTAAAGCACTGGCTTACTCTACTTACTCGTCGTACGCTACTGCTGCTAAAAAAGACCGCGCCAATTACCTGCAGTCTTACATCGGGGCGCAGTCTGATAAACTGGCTGAAGCGATGGCTGGTATGCAGGCTCTTTTAACGGATATGCCACTGGCAGATGCGAACTTCCAGAACGCGGTAGCCTCTTTAAAGAACAGCATCTCAACAGAACGCATCACACGGTCTGATGTGCTGTTTAACTACGAGCGTGCCAAGCGTTTAGGCCTGACTTACGACATCCGTAAAGATGTATACCAGAGCGCGAACACCATGACGTTCGACCAACTGAAGGAGTTCCAGCATAAGTATGTGAAAGGCCAGCCACAGGTTATACTTGTGATCGGTTCTAAAGACAAACTCAACTTTAAAGAACTCGAAAAGTATGGCAAAGTGAAGCAGCTAAACCTGACGGAGCTGTTCGGGTATTAATATTCAAATGTTAGACGCTGGATTTTAGACACCAGACTTTTGCAAAAGCGGCAACCATACTTTGGTTGCCGCTTTTGTTTTATACTTTTATCTGACTTCTATTTTATATTTGTCTAGTATCTGAAATAACAGGTATACTTCATCTTTAAACGCAGGTAAAAAGGTAGATCATAGGTAGAAACTTATTTTACTTAATCTGCATAATCGCTGCAATGGTTTCTATACCTTCCCATAGGTAACCGATTCTGACGTTCTCATTTTCAGCATGCTGGTTATTGTCGTAATTTACGATGGGTACGGTGATAACCTTGGTTTCCAGTATTTCCTCGAACAAGTATAAAGGCAGGCTACCCCCCATTGTCGGAATAAGTACCAGCGGTTCTTTTATAGTGGATTGCACAGCAGCCTGCACACTCCTGGAAATAGGCAGGTCCATGGGCGTACGCTGTGCGTTGTAGCCATGCTTTACTTCTACCTTTATCAGGTTGGCATACTTGCTTCGTTCCTCTTCCGTTGGCTCAGTGGTAACCACATGGTAGCCTTCGCTTTTGATATGATCGATTACTTTCTGAGCCTGCTTTCGATGATCGTTACCCTTTACTAAGCGCAGGTCCAGGGCGACTTCTGCTTTTGTAGGGATAATATTACCTGCCAGCGCTCCTACGTTAGCACTTTGTATGCCATTTATGTTAAGCGTAGGTATCATAACCCCTTCCATTAAGGATCTTTCCGAATTTTCAGGAGTATGCACGCCTAGTTCCTTTTTAAGCAGGACATCCTGATCTGGTATCTGTGCCATGGCTTTCTTTTCGGAAGATGTAAGTGGTGTTACGTCATCATAAAAACCTTTGATCAATACGTTGCCTTTATTATCTTTCATCGAAGCCAGCAGCTGTACCATTTTCAGGGCGGGGTTTGGAGCCCAGTTGCCGTAGTTGCCACTGTGCAGTGGCCGTTTTGCGCCATATGTGGTTAATGCCATATTTACGTCGCCACGCACCCCAAATACAATCGTCTTTTTCCCGGACACATGTCGCGGTCCGTCTACAACGATCCAGGAATCGGCCTGTAGCTTGGCTTTGTGCTTCTTGAAAATCTCGTCTAAGTGGATGGAGCCAACTTCTTCCTCTCCTTCAAATAAGAACTTGATATTTACCTGAAGCTTTTTACCGGTTTTTACCAGCGCCTCATATGCATTTATGATCGCCATCACGCCCGCTTTGTCATCTGCGGAGCCTCTGCCTGCGATGCGCCACTCCGGGTTAATGGCGTCTCCGTTTTTGTAAGGGCCCATTATCTTTCCGCCGTTCTCAAGTGATCCTGTAAGCAAAACAGGCTTAAACGGATCAAGCCCTTCGTGCCATTGTTTTGGGTTTACAGGCTGCCCGTCGTAGTGCGCATAAAAGCCAAGGGTTTTGGTGGCACCGGGTGTTTTTATTTCGCCGAATACTGCCGGAGTAACGCCGGGCGTGGTTCCGTTGAGCAGTTCTGCTTTTATACCTTTGCGCTCCATCATCTCCTGAATAAAAGCTGCGTTTTTCCTGATATTAACAGTATCCGTAGAAACATTGGGAATGGACAGAAACTGAATGTATTCTTCCATCAGCTTTTTGTCGTTCTTGCTTACATACTGCTGTATGGTCTGTGCCTGCACAGCAGCCCCTGCAGAAACCGCGAAAAGCAGTACAGGAAAAAACTTGTAAATATTCTTCATCATCAGGAAATAGCGTTAAGATTAAGATCTAATTTATAATAGCTTATGCTAATATAGTTATCTATTTTATTGTTTTTGTAGTTTATTGCTTAAGCTGTTGTTATACTTGTTAATATATAAAAATCAATGCTTTACAAACGCTGCGTTGCCGGGCACGACAGTACTGCAATTTTCCGGTTTTCAGCAGTATCCGTAAGGTGTTATATGTTATCCATCCTGATTTACCAGAGACTTTTATGAGACTTCTATTAACTTTTCTGATGTGTGCGACGGCCTGCTGCACAGCTTATGCTCAAAACAAAACCTCCTCCTTTAGAAAGCCCCCTGCACTAAATGCTATAAAGCAAGAAGACCTGAAGCGCGACCTTTTTGAGCTGGCAAGTGATGATATGCGTGGCAAAAGGGCAGGCACGCAGGACGAGCTACGTGCCGCAGCCTGGGTTGCCGAACAAGCCCGCAAAGCCGGGCTACAACCTGCCGGCGACGACGGAACATACTTCCAGTTCTTCCCGCTAAGGCGCACTACCGTAGCCGATAACAGCACAATCAGTATAAACGGGAAGCCTGCTACATTATGGAAAAATGCCTGGTTAACAACGCCAGTAGAAAGCAAACTGGAAGCACCTGTTATGTGGCTGAAAAGTATGGCCGATACAACGGCAAGTTTAAAAGGCAAAACAGTAGCGATGCACCTGTTGCCCCCAGCAAAGCTTCCGGCCAAAGGCATGAGTTTATGGACATACCGTTATGTTTTGTCTGCGCTCAGGCAACAGACGGATATCTTAAAACGGCAGGGTGTTGCAGCTATTTTTCTGGTTACCGACTCTAAAACCGAGGCTGATGCCAACTTTTTTGGCCATGCTATGGAAGAAGGAATCTATCAACTGGAAGGTACGGCTCCGGCGCCAAATCTGGATGCCGCACCCGTTATACTTGTTCGACAAGCCTGGGCAAGCGACTTACAGCAACCCAATGCGAAGATAGCAGCGCACCTCAGGGCCGATAGTTATACGTACCCGTCTGTAAATGTAATAGCCATAGCGTCCGGTACGGATAAAACTTTAAAACAGGAACACGTGCTGTTCAGCAGCCACCACGACCACGATGGCGTAGGCATACCTGTAGCCGGCGACTCTATCTGGAATGGGGCCGACGACAATGCGACAGTAAGTGTTGCGCTCCTGGCTATCGGCAGGGCCTGGGTACAGAAACCCGGCAAAAGAAGCGCCTTGTTTGTGTGGCATGGTGCCGAAGAGCGTGGCCTGTACGGGTCCAGGTTTTATGTGCAGCAGCCTACGGTAAAAAAGGAGTCTATTGTAGCCGTTTTAAATGCTGATATGATCGGCAGAAACGCACCGGATTCTGCTGCCTTATTGGGATCTATTCTGCCGCATCGTAACTCTGAGCAACTGGTAAATATGGCCCTTAATGCCAACCAGCAACTCACCAAGTTCAAGCTCGATACCAAATGGGACCAGGCCAGCCACCCCGAGCGCTGGTATTACCGCAGCGACCACCTTCCGTATGCACAAGCCGGTATTCCAGCACTCTTCTTTACCACGCTTCTTCACCCAGATTACCATACACCAGGCGATGAAGCCGAGAAAATCGATATCGAAAAGCTGACCAAGATGACGCAATGGATGTACGCCACTGGCTGGGCTGTTTCCGATACGCCTGCCCGCCCTGCCGTTGATAAGGGCGCTAATGTAGGCGTGCGTTAGCATATATTTTATACTTTGTTTTTAAAGTATAGCTTGCTACAAAAGCTTGTTGGTTTAACTGACCAATAAATGCTGTTTGACTGGCTTGCAGTAATTTAGTTGTTTGAGCATCATATTGAATTTCAAAGTATAAACAAGAAGCGGCAGCCATACTTTGGCTGCCGCTTCTTGTTTATACTTTGAATCTTGTAAATACCTTTTGCTGGTGCAGACTTGTAGCTCGTACTAACCTGAAAAATCCTCTACATGCCCTCTACATGATGCCAGTTTGTAACTGGCATTTATCAACTTAGAAGTATAACATCTACCATTCCTTTTCCTCCTGTATAATCTATTGCTCTACTATAAGGATAATCCTTTGGCTCCCATATAATACCAGCTTCTACTGGGTTGTTATGAATATAAGTAAGCTTCTGCTCTATCAGGAAATTTGAGTTTAGCTCGATAGGTTGGTTGTGCTGCTGCCAGAACTGGAAATCCTTATTATTAATATTGCGCTTTCCTGCACGCTTAAACATCCAGAGCATCCATTCTTTGCGGCTTTCCTGGGGGTTATCGGCAATGGCCTTTACTATTGTTTTGGAAGTATGTTTTTTCAGGTCGCGGATAATGCCGGATTGGTTTTCAGTTTCAGAGCCGATGATCAGATGAATGTGGTTAGACATGATGCACCAAGCCGTATACTTCCAATCCTTTGTTCTGAATGCAATAATTCAGGCTGTCAACTATAATATCTTTGTAGGCCGGTCTGGTTAATACATCTATCCAGTTTACAGTGGCAAACGAAATAAAATGTAGTTTACTCTGGTCGCTGATCTTATAGTTTCGGCTCATGGTATGCTATACGAACATACCGCCAGTTTGAGCGAAGCGGTAACTGGTGGTTGAGATTGGTGCCAGTTTGTAACTGGCGAAAGTATGGATTTTGATTAGTATGCCAGTTACAAACTGGCATCATGGGTAGCCACAAGTTGCACTAACGCTAAACTTGCGGCATGTGGAGGATTTAGAAATCGGAGTACCCGCTAGATTTGTGATAACTTTACTCATAAAAAAGGCTGCCCAATCTCTCAGGCAGCCTTTACTTTTTATACTTTGATTATACTTAGAAACCAGCCAGAATGCTGTTAAGCGTTTCGCTTGGACGCATGGCTTTTTCTGTTTTTTGCATATCCGGGTGGTAGTAACCGCCCATATCTACAGGTTTGCCTTGAGCTGCGATCTGCTCGTCTACAATCTTCTGCTCGTTATCTGTTAATGCTTTCGCGAAGGCCGAGAACTTGTCTTTCAGTTCCTGGTTTGTAGTTTGCTCGGCAAGTGCCTGTGCCCAGTATAAGGCCAGGTAGAAGTGGCTGCCACGGTTATCGATACCACCTACTTTGCGCGAAGGCGATTTGTCATTCTCCAGGAATTTGCCGTTAGCCTGGTTCAGCGTTTCAGCCAGCACTTGGGCTTTTTCGTTTTTGGTTTTGTACGCCAGATCTTCCAGCGATACGGCCAGCGCTAAAAACTCGCCAAGCGAATCCCAACGCAGGTAATTTTCTTCAGCGAACTGTTGCACGTGCTTTGGCGCAGAGCCACCGGCACCAGTCTCGAACAAGCCACCACCATCAAGCAACGGCACAATCGAAAGCATTTTAGCGCTTGTACCCAGCTCCAGAATCGGGAAAAGGTCTGTTAAATAATCGCGCAGTACGTTTCCTGTTACCGAAATAGTGTCTTCACCAGCTTTGGCGCGCTCGCAAGTATAACGCATCGCTTCTACCGGCGACATGATCTTAATTTCAAGGCCGTTGGTGTCGTGGTCCTGTAAGTATTTTTCTACTTTTTTGATCAGGTTGGCATCGTGGGCGCGCTGTGCATCCAGCCAGAAAATAGCTGGCGTGTTGGTAATGCGGGCTCTTGTTACGGCCAGTTTCACCCAGTCCTGAACCGGCAAGTCTTTGGTCTGGCACATTCTCCAGATATCACCTTCTTCTACGTTATGCTCCATCAGCGTATTACCGGCAGCATCCACTACGTGTATTTTTCCGCTTTCTGCTAACTGGAATGTCTTATCATGTGAGCCATACTCTTCTGCTTTCTGCGCCATCAAACCAATGTTTGGCACCGTACCCATGGTGGTTACATCGAAAGCGCCATTCTCTTTATGGAATTTGATCACTTCTTGGTAAATACCGGCATAGCTGCGGTCCGGGATAATGGCTTTTGTATCGTGCAGTTTGCCATCGGTTCCCCACATTTTACCCGACGAACGGATAGCAGCCGGCATGGAGGCATCAATGATCACATCGCTTGGCACGTGCAGGTTGGTAATGCCTTTGTCAGAATCTACCATCGCCAGTTCCGGGCGGTTGGCATAAGCTGCTTTCAGATCGGCTTCAATTTCTTCGCGTTGGGCATCCGGCAAGGTTTTGATCTTGGCGTACACATCGCCTAAACCGTTGTTGGCATCTACACCAATTTGTTCGAATGTGGCGGCGTGCTTCTCGAATACATCCTTAAAGAAAACCGTGACTGCGTGCCCGAACATAATAGGATCGGATACTTTCATCATGGTTGCCTTCAGGTGCAGCGACAGTAAAACACCGGCTTCTTTTGCATCCGAAATCTCTTTTTCGAAGAAAGCGCGCAAGGCTTTTTTGCTCATCACAGACGCATCTATAATTTCGCCGGCCTTCAGTTTCAAGCCTTCTTTCAGGGTTTTTGTACTTCCGTCTGCGCCAACGAATTCGATCTTCACTTCGCCGGCTTGCTCTACGGTAACAGATTTTTCGCTGCCATAAAAGTCGCCTTCGGTCATGTGGGCTACGTGCGTTTTAGAATCAGCAGACCAGGCTCCCATGGAGTGCGGGTTCTTTTTAGCATATTCTTTTACCGGATCGGCTACTCTTCTGTCAGAGTTTCCTTCTCTTAAAACCGGGTTTACAGCGCTGCCCAGTACTTTAGCATAACGTGCTTTTGTTTCTTTTTCAGCATCGTTCTGCGGGTCTGCAGGGTAATCCGGAATTTTATAGCCTTGCGCCTGTAACTCTTTTATAGCAGCCGTCAGCTGTGGAATAGAAGCACTTATGTTGGGTAATTTGATGATGTTTGCCTCCGGTGTCTTTGCCAGATCGCCCAAATAAGCCAGGTCATCGTTCTGCTTCTGTTCTTCGGTTAAGTTCTCAGGGAAAGTAGCCAAAATACGGCCTGCAAGTGAAATATCTCTAGTTTCTACTTCGATGCCAGCTGCTTTGGTAAACGTTTTTACGATCGGTAAAAAGGAATGTGTGGCAAGCGCAGGTGCTTCGTCGGTTATGGTGTAAACAATTTTAGCTGTCTTTGTTGTCATGTTTTCTTTTGTTTAAAGCTATGTTACTACTCCAAAAGGCGGCAGTAACAGGTATCTGTAACAAATATAAGAGTCTTTTTGATAATGGAGCGCGTAGCAGCAGGTTTCCTGAGCTTCATACAAGCCCGGCTTCGGAAAGTATAGCTTGGCTGCGTACTTTTTTGTGTTGCATGAGAGCCCGGATTTATACTTTAAAAAGCAGCAAAGTATAAACGAAGGTTATCTTAAATTTATACTTTGCTGCTCTCCTATTAGCTTGTTATTCCTGGCGCAAGGCGTGCTGCTTTTTAGGCTCCAGGTATTTGCGGTACCAATCGGTGGCAAGTTGGGCGGCCATTTCGAGGGCACCGGGTTCTTCAAATAAATGCGTGGCATCGGGTACCAGTTGTAGGTCTTTTATACATTGTAATCTGTCCTGCGCTGTCTTATTGAAATCAAGCACTTCTTCATCTCTCCCTCCCATAATCAGCAAGGTGGGTGATGCTACATCAGGCAAAACGGCATCTGCCAGATCTGGGCGGCCTCCGCGGCTAACGACTGCGCCTACAATATCGCTGCCCAACGCTGCGGCTGCACTTAGCGCAACGGCTGCTCCGGTACTTGCCCCGAAAAACCCGATGTTAAAATCCCTGGTTTCGTCGTGTTGTTGCAACCAGTTCACGGCGCTTATCAGGCGTTCGGTTAGCAAAGTGATGGCAGGGGCGTTCTGGTCTGCGCTTTCTTCAGGCGTAAGGAGATCTATCAGCAGTGTAGCAAATCGGGAGTGCTGTAAATGTTCGGCTACAAACATATTGCGCGGGTTGTTCCGATTTCGGCCGGTGCCCTGCAAAAGTATAACCAGCCCCTTCGGGTTTTCGGGTATCATCAGGTCGCCTGTAAGCTGGGCATTCTCCACATCCATCTGAACGCTGTTATTGAAAGTATATTCCGGCATGATCGTAATTTAAAATTAAGTAGATCCCCTGTTCGCTGCGGGGAAATGCAGCCTCTCAATTTACGCCTGCAGGTAGCTAAAGTTCTTGCTGAGCTGCACCTAACAACCGCCAACACGTAGGACGTTTGAAAGCAACTCCCATGAGAAATCTGCTGTTTATACTTTTTATACTTTGCGCAGCCTGCAACAAGCCGCAACCGGATGCCGCAGCGAATTCCGAACGCCCGCAAGCACCTCAATCAACGCAGGAAAGTATAACTAAACCCGATACAGCCGACTTTGCCACCGCTTTTGAGGATTTCCTGACTGCCCTGCAAACTTCCGATACGGCAAGTATAAACCTATTCATCCATCCAAAATACGGCCTTTGGATAATAGAACAGTCGGGCGCCATGCCTAAAATGACACACGTAACCGTCATTTCAGATTTTAAGCGCACGTATCGGAGCAGGTCCTTTTTTACAGTTGCCGAAGAAGTCAAAACCTGCAACCTGACTGCGGAAGTATGGCCGGCATTTGATTGCGGTGAAATGAATTACGAAGCCGGGAAATCAGGTTACAGCAAAGACGGTTGTTTTGTAGCCGGCCCCGCTAAGTTCAGGCAAAGTGGCTACTGGTATTACGCCAGCTTGTCAGATGCTGAAGTTGATCGTATAAAAACCACTTTACCGCACGTTCAGAAATCCGTGCTGCATACGGCAACTTCTTTTGAGTTTCATTTCGGTTTTGCTGACGGCAATTGGTACCTGCTCTTTGCCAAGCTCATTTACCCGTGCAGCGCTTAGGTTTAATTTTGAATTTTGAATAACTGAATTTTGAATATCAGGATGAATACTGCGTATGATCAACTACAATTTGAAATTCAATTATTCAAAATTCAGTTATTCAAAATTAAATAATGGCTTACTATAAACGATTTGATTACCCTGCGCCCGATCCGGCTATTCTGAAAAAACTGACCGAGCAGCAACGCGACATGCAGGCGCAAATCATACTTCAAAAACCCGACTTCGACCTGAAACTGATTGCCGGTTGCGATTCGTCTTTTATCGGCGAGGATTCCATACTTTCTGTGTTTGTGTTGCTGGCTTACCCAAGTATGGAAGTGCTGGAAAAAGTATGGCACCACGGCACGGTACAATTGCCCTACATTCCGGGTTTCTTATCGTTCAGGGAGGCGCCTAATGTACTGGAGGCATATAAAAAACTGCAGCAAAAACCCGACCTGATCATGGTAGACGGCCACGGCATTTCGCATCCGCGACGGTTGGGCATTGCCACGCACCTGGGCATCCACTTAAACAAACCAACCATGGGCGTTGCTAAAAAAGTGCTGGTGGGCAAGTATAAAGAGCCTGAAATTACCAAAGGAGCCATATCGCCGCTAGTGTATAAAGAGGAGGTTATCGCTAATGTGCTGCGTACGAAAGATAACGTAAAACCTGTATTTGTATCTCCCGGACACCTGATAGATCAGGAAACTGCCACCCGTATTGCGATGGAGTGCGCCCTCAAACATAAATTACCCGAACCTACCCGCCTCGCCGACCATTATGCCGCCGTGTTTAAAAGCGAAGTATAAGGCCTGAACTTTCTGGCAGCATACCGGTATAGTTATAAACATACTTTATAAACCCAAAACCTCTATGGAAACAACTAAAAACGCTTTAATTACCGGTGCCTCGAGCGGCATTGGTTTCGAACTGGCCCGTTGCTTTGTGCGCGATAATTACCATGTGATACTGGTTGCCCGCCACGGTTCTCATTTAGACGAAGCTGCCCAGACCCTGCAACGCGAATTTCCGCAAAGCCGCACCACCGTTATTCCCTGTGACCTGAGCTTGCCTCAAGGCCCGGAGCAACTGTATGCCGAAGTGCAGCGCCTGGGCCTGCAGGTTGATGTATTGGTAAACGATGCTGGGTTTGGCGAGTCGGGTCTTTTCGTGGATACCGATCTGCAAAAAGAACTCGGTATGATCCAGTTAAACGTAGCCTCGCTGGTACACCTCACCAAGTTATACTTAAAAGAAATGGTGGCGCGCAGGTCAGGTAAAATACTGCAGGTGGGCTCTGTGGTTTCGTTTATGCCTAACCCAAAACAGGCTATTTATGCAGCTACAAAGGCATTTATACTTTCGTTTACAGAAGCGATCCAGAACGAAGTGAAAGATACGGGTGTAACTATAACACTGCTTTGCCCGCCTGCTACCGATACCAATTTCTTTAATGTAGCCAACATGGAGGACACCAAAATTGCGCAGGGCGATTTGGCCGATCCGAAGGTTGTAGCAGAAGAAGGGTATAAAGGCCTGATGAACGGCGATGCCCGCGTACTGCCTACGTTTGGTGCCAAACTTAACTTCGCTTCCAGTAACCTTTTCCCGGATTCGATGCTGGCCATGCTGATGAAATCGCAAATGAAAGAAGTAAAGTAACCGTTGACGTTTAAAGTAGAAAGGCCACCCGGAGTTGATCCGGGTGGCCTTTTTTTATGCACTAAGCTTCTTTCTATACTTTATACTCCGCTGTTTTTAGCACCCTGAAATTACCTGCCTTTTACTTTTCCGGAACTCTGAAACATAACATTTATCATCTTTTCTGCAATTGTTTATCATTATTCCGGCGGCTCGGGCACCCTACTTTTGTGTATCAAATAAGCCCGCCGGGCTACGCACTAAACGCTATACACATGACACATGTAACCACCAAGCTCTTGTTTGTACTTACCCTTCTTTTAGGATCAGGAGTTACAAACCACCTGCTGGCTCAGAACCTTTACCGCCTGGCCGGCAAGCCTGTACTTGCAGTTAAAGGAACATCGACCTTACACGACTGGGAAATGTCGTCTGCCCAGGCAACAGGCAAGGCAGAAATGCTGGTAGAAGGTGCCGGCTTGAAAAATGTAAAATCCGGGAGCATCACTATGAAAGCCGAATCGCTGAAAAGCGGCAAAGGTAAAATGGATGAAATTGCTTACGAATCGCTCAAAACAAACAAGCACGCAGATATCCAGTTTACGCTGACATCTTTTAAAAACCTGTCCGGCAAAAAAGCGCAGGCAGCCGGTAACTTAACCATTGCAGGCGTTACCAAACCGGTTGTTTTTACAGTGGATACAAGTATAAATGGAGAATTGGTCTCTCTGGCAGGAGAAGCGGCTATTAAGTTTTCTGATTTCAACATAAAGCCACCAACCGCCATGATGGGCACCATTAAAACAGGAAACGAGCTGACGCTGCTTTTCAAAGTTAATTTTCAGCAGGCTGCCATCCAATAACTACACTACTTCCAACGGATATAAAATTTAACGTCATGAAAAAAACCATACTTTCCTTAAGCCTGATGCTAGGCCTTAGCTTAAGTTCTTTTGCCCAGATCACGCTTTCCGATATGCAGTACTGGAGACCATACGATAAACGCGGCCTGAACACTTTCGAAACAAGCAAAGCAGATACGATTCCGTTTGATGGTATAAAAGTGCGCTTAGGTGGCGGATTTGCCCAGCAGTTTCAGGGGCTCCAGCACAAAAACACCGCAACTGCCAATTTCCAGAACCAGAATGGCGCAGAAGTAAACCTGAACGAGTTGATGCCAATCGAAAACGGTTTTAACTTGGCCTCCGCTAACCTGAACCTGGATGTGGCGCTGGCCGATGGTATCCGTCTGAACCTGATCACTTATTTATCATCCAGGCACCACCCGGAAGCATGGGTAAAAGGTGGCTACATTCAAATTGACAAAGCGGAGTTTCTGAACAGCACCTTAATAAACAACCTGTTCCAGAACCTGACGGTGCGTGTGGGCCACATGGAAATTAACTACGGCGATGCACACTTTAGAAGAACAGATAATGCACACGCGTTGCAAAACCCGTTTGTAGGCAACTATATTATGGATGCGTTCACAACCGAAATTGGCGCCGAGGCGATTTATCATTACAAAGGGTTTCTGGCATTAGCCTCTGTAACCGGCGGAGAAATCCAGGGAGGGATTCAGAACCCGGGGCAGCGCAAGCCTTCGTTTATAGGCAAGCTTGGGTACGACAGCCAGGTTTCTGATGACCTGCGCGTACGCCTGACCGGTTCTGTTTACACAACTGCCGGCTCTGTTCGGAATACCTTATATGGCGGCGACCGCGCCGGTTCACGTTACTTTTTAGTGATGGAGCCAGCCAGAGTTGCCAGCGGTGCAGCCGTTACTACAGCCACTAACTTTACTTCCGGCCATATTAACCCGGGCATCACCAACAGCTTAACTGCTTTCGTTATTAACCCGTTCGTTAAGTTCAGAGGGTTGGAGTTGTTTGGTAACTTCGAGCAGGCCAGAGGCAAAGGCAGAGTGGGCGCTACAGATGAGCCAAGCAACCGTACCTGGAAACAACTCGGAACTGATCTGGTATACCGCTTCGGTGGCAACGAGAACTTTTATGTGGCAGGCCGCTACAACCTGGTGAAAGGCCGCCTTGCTCCTCTGGCTTCTGCTCCAACAGTACAAAACAATAATGTAACCCTGGAGAGAGTGCAGGCCGGTGGCGGCTGGTTTGTAACCAAAAACATTGTGGCCAAAGCAGAATATGTAAAGCAGCAGTACAAAGGTTTTGCACCTACTGATATCCGGAATGGTGGCCAGTTTGATGGCATCATGCTAGAAGGCGCTATTTCTTTCTAAGTACAGATGGTATTGTTGCTTACCCGTATTTTTCTGGTTGCTGCCGCTGTGGCAGGTACAGCATTCATGCCCGGAGAAGCGTTTGTTATCGTGAAGGGGAACAAGATAACAGTACAGGCGCACACTTCATTGGGTGCTGTAAACTGCACCTATACAGGCTACAATCAGAAAAATACGGTTTACTTAAACAGGCAACACCCTAAAAAAGACAGGCTGAAACTAACGATTTCGGTAGCAAAGTTTAACTGCGGAAATTATCTTCTGAACCGTGATTTTGCCAACACGCTAAATGTAAAGCAGCATCCCGAAATCAGGATTGAGCTCATCAGCCTGAAAAAACACGGCAACGACTACACCGGAGAACTGCAGCTGGAACTGGCCGGGAAAAACATACTTCTGAACGATGTGAAGTTTTATACTTTATCAGAAAACCAGACAGAGTTATTAAAGAGTAACATTTGCCTGGATTTCTCTGAGATCGGGTTAGTAACTCCCAAAAAGCTGGGTGGTCTGTTTAAAGTACAGGACGAGCTTCAGATTACAGTTGAACTCGCGCTGGAGTCTGATAATCTGGCAGACCGGTAATGAGAATCTTCCGCTGGAATTGAGATTTATTTAAAGCGCCTTGAAGGTATACTTTCAAGGTGCTTTGGTTTAACAGACATTATGTCCTGAATTTTTTGATTAAAACTGCTATAACTGACTAAATTACAGGTTTTTTAGCTGAAAATACCATTGGTTTATACTTTGCATTTAGCCTCGTACAAGTAAGCATACAAAGTATAAATAGCCATGAACTTTAATAACTATACCATAAAAGCCCAGGAAGCCATCCAGAAGGCAACCGAAATTGCAGGCGGCTTTCAGCAGCAGGCAATCGAAACCGGGCACATTTTAAAAGCCATTCTGGAGACAGACGAGAACGTAACCAACTTCCTGCTTCAGAAACTAAATATCAACGGCAACATTCTGCACAGCAAGCTTGATGAGATTGTGGCGGCTTACCCGAAAGTAAGCGGCGGCGGTCCGTACTTAGCAAACGATGCAAACACGGCACTTCAGAAAGCAACTTCTTACTTAAAAGAGTTCGGCGATCAGTACGTGGCCATCGAGCATATGCTGCTGGGAATGCTGGCTGGCCGCGATAAAGTAGCCGGTGTGATGAAGGATGTTGGCTTTAATGAGAAAGACCTCAAAAAAGCGATTAAGGAACTGCGCGGCGGCTCTAAAGTAACCGACCAGAATGCCGAAGCAAAGTATAACTCGCTGAAGCGTTACGCCCGCGACCTGAACGAAATGGCGCGTTCTGGTAAGATAGACCCTGTTATTGGCCGCGACGAAGAGATACGCCGTGTGTTGCAGATCCTGAGCCGACGCACCAAAAACAACCCGGTGCTTTTAGGCGAGCCTGGCGTTGGTAAAACAGCCATTGTAGAAGGTCTGGCACAGCGCATTGTATCCGGCGACGTGCCCGAAAACCTGAAAAACAAAACCCTGATGAGTCTCGATATGGGCTTGCTGGTGGCAGGTGCCAAGTATAAAGGCGAGTTCGAGGAACGCCTGAAAGCGGTGATAAAAGAAGTAATTGATGCCGAAGGCGAGATCGTACTGTTTATAGATGAGATGCACACGCTGATCGGGGCGGGTGCCGGCGGCGACAGCGCCATGGATGCTGCCAACCTACTTAAGCCAGCCCTCGCGCGCGGCGAGCTGCATGCCATTGGTGCCACTACGCTGAAAGAATATCAGAAGTACATCGAGAAAGATAAAGCGCTGGAACGTCGTTTTCAGGCGGTAACAGTAGATGAGCCGAGCGTACCGGATGCCATTTCCATACTTCGCGGTATTAAGGACAAGTATGAAGTACACCACGGCGTGCGCATTAAAGACGATGCTATTATTGCTGCCGTGGAGCTTTCGAGCCGCTACATCACCGACCGCTTTTTACCGGATAAAGCCATTGATTTGATGGATGAAGCCGCTGCCAAACTCCGCATCGAAATAGACTCGTTGCCTGTAGAACTGGACGAACTGCAGCGCCGCATTATGCAGCTCGAAATTGAACGCGAAGCTATCCGCCGTGAAAACGACAAAGACAAGGAAACCATACTTTCCAAAACAATTGCGGAGCTATCCACCAAGCGCGACGATTTGCGGGCCAAATGGCAAAACGAAAAGCAGATTATTGAAGGCATTCAGAAAGCAAAGGAAACAATTGAGAATTTTAAACTGGAAGCAGAACAGGCTGAGCGTTCCGGCGATTACGGCCGCGTAGCTGAGCTGCGTTATGGTAAAATCCAGGAAGCGGAAGCCAAGCTGGTAGAACTGCAGCAGCAGGTACAACAGATGCAAGGCGAAAACCCGATGCTGAAAGAAGAAGTTACCTCCGAGGATATTGCCGAAGTAGTTGCCAAATGGACCGGTATTCCGGTAAGTAAAATGCTGCAATCCGACCGCGAAAAACTGCTGAACCTGGAAAAAGAACTGGGCTTACGCGTAGCTGGTCAGGAAGAAGCGATTGAAGCTATTTCGGATGCGGTGCGCCGAAGCCGTGCCGGTATGCAGGACCCGAAACGCCCGATCGGTTCGTTTATTTTCCTGGGTACGACGGGTGTTGGTAAAACCGAGCTTGCCAAAGCGCTGGCCGATTACCTGTTCAACGATGAAAACGCGATGGTGCGCATTGATATGAGCGAGTACCAGGAACGCCACGCCGTGAGCCGTATGATTGGTGCACCTCCGGGCTATGTGGGCTACGACGAAGGCGGCCAGTTAACAGAAGCTGTTCGCCGCAAGCCCTATTCTGTAGTGTTGTTGGATGAGATCGAAAAAGCGCACCCGGATGTGTTTAACATACTTTTGCAGGTGCTCGACGATGGACGCTTAACAGACAGCAAAGGCCGTGTGGTGAATTTTAAAAACACCATCATCATCATGACATCCAACATCGGTTCGCACATCATCCAGTCTAATTTCGAGACGATGGACGAGCTAAACCGGGATGCTACCATTGAGCGCACAAAAGAGGAAGTGTTTGATCTCCTGAAAAAATCGGTAAGGCCGGAGTTTCTGAACCGCATCGATGAACTGGTGATGTTCCGACCGCTGAGCCGCTTCGATATCCGCAAGATTGTGACCATCCAGTTCCGCCACATCCAGGACCGCCTGGACGAGTCCGGAATCCGACTGGTTGCTACCGACGAGGTGCTGGATTACTTAGGTGAGCAGGGTTACGATCCGCAGTTTGGTGCCCGACCGTTGAAGCGTGTGTTGCAGCGCCAAGTACTGAACGAGCTTTCGAAGGAGATCCTGGCAAATACGATCAGTAAAGATTCGGTAGTAGAAGCCGTGCTTGAAAATGGTAAGATCAGGTTTAACAACGTGGACCTGGTACTGCCGGCCGCCGAGTAATAGTTTAAAGTTTAAGTTAAGTATAGTTTATAAACCCCGCTGTTCCTTTAGAATGGCGGGGTTTTATTTTGTTTGAACTATATCCCAAATAATTGTCGGGATCGTCTTCAAATGCATCATCACTTAAACCATATCTCTTATTATATTATTAAAATTGCATTGCGAATTTTTTATATCAGTAAAATTAGTCCTGAAGCAATTTTCTCTAATACCTCTTTTTTAAATATTATTACATCCCTCCCCTGCCGCTAGTTTAGCGCAGCGTAACTGGTGGCTTTCCATGATAGCACGCTTTCAGCTTGCGTGAACCACTTTCATCGTTCATCATACTTCGTGGTACTACTCCCGCAAGCTGAAAGCTTGCCTCATGCACAACCACAAGCTGAAAGCTCGCGGTAGAAATGGCAGGAAAACGTAACCATACTTTCTGCTCAAAGTTAAATCAACTATGAGCCGCAACTATAAAATCCGGGACCAGTCGAAGCTATACTTTGTTTCATTTGCTGTAGTAAACTGGATTGATGTTTTTGTAAGGCGGGAGTATAAAGATATTGTGGTAGAAAGCCTGAAATACTGTATCAACCACAAAGGACTGGAAGTATACGCCTGGTGCATCATGAGCAGCCACGTACACCTGATCATCGGCAGCAACAATCAACCTATTGAAGCAATCCTGCGGGATTTGAAACGCCATACTTCCAAAACGATCCTCAAAACAATAGAAGAGCATAACCAGGAAAGCCGCCAGGAGTGGATGCTCTGGATGTTCAGGAGAGCCGGTAGCCGGAACCCCAAAAACGAAACGTATCAGTTCTGGCAGCAGCACAATCATCCCATCGAATTAACAAACAACCAAATCATGCAGCAAAGGCTGGATTATGTACATCAAAATCCTGTAGAGGCTGGATTTGTGGAAGAGCCGTGGGAATATTTGTACAGCAGCGCCAAAGATTATACAGGCCATCATAAAGGTCTGATTGATATTATTTTAATCGAGTAAAATTCCGGCCGCAAACTTATAAAAGTGCATGAGACAGACTTTCAGCTTACTTGTATATGCCTGAAGGCTATGAAGTGGTCGCTACGAAAGTTGGAAGCTTGCTGTTATGGATAACCACCAGTTACGCTGCGCTAAACCAGCGGCAGACAAAGTATACGCTTCCGGAAGTATGCATGTGTAAATGCCCTGCCTTGCTTCTATTTATTCTTAAACTGATCCTTCCACTATGCCTTCTTTCACTTAAACCTTAACCTCCTTACTAGTCTGCCGTATAAAATCCTGACCTATAAACCACTAAAAAAGAACAAGCTATGAAAAAGATAATGTATTATTTTGTTGCGGGCACGATGGTAATGGCCACTGCATGTAACAGCACCGATACGGCAACATCAGATGGTACCGCTATGGAAAGCTCTGAAACTGTAACTGCAGCAGGCTCGGCCACGGAAAGTGTACAGATTACCGACACAGAAGAAGATGTAACCATTACAGATGATGGAACCGACCCGGATGTACCCACTAACACAGGCGATGCTACCGGAATAAATACAGCTACCGGCTCTAATGCAAGTATGGGAACAGGTACAGGTATGGACGAAACAGTTGATATGGCTGCTATGATGAACCTGGATGATCCTACGTTTATGATGACAGCCGCCAGCAGTAACTTACTGGAAATTGAGCTTGGTAAAATGGCAGCTCAGAAAGCAACAAGTCCGAAGGTAAAGGAGTTTGGCAACATGATGGTAAGCCACCATACGACCGCTACTAAAAACCTGAAAAATGTTGCTTCCCAAATGAGTGTCACGTTGCCTGAAACTATGATGCCGATGCACCAGGCCATGGTAGATAAATTAAAGGCCAAATCGGGCGCAGAGTTTGATGAAGCCTACATGGATGCGATGGAAACAGCTCACAAAATGGATATCGCCATGTTTGAAGCTAAAAGCAATAATGCCAGCGCACCAGCTGTAAAGAATTTCGCTGAAAAAACACTTCCTACGTTGCGCGACCACCAGAAGAAAGCAGACGCAATCGAAAGCAAAGTAGACTAAGTATAAATTTATACTTTAAGACAGAAGCCGGTAGCCCAGCAGTTACCGGCTTCTGCTTTTTTATACTTTGAGGAAAGCTTGCCTACAGGCTTCATGTGTACTTTACAGGCAGACTCATCTCTCCCATTTTTGCACATGAAAGTATAAACACCTAATTTAAGAGCCTGATTTATACTTTCTACTTACTTTAATCTGCTGTGTCTTCTGTTTTCCAGACCTACATGGAGCTTGGCTTCCATCATATTTTCGATTTCGGCGCGTACGACCACATGCTGTTTTTACTTGCCCTGAGCGCAATTTATACGTTATCCGACTGGCGAAAAGTAATTGCGTTGGTTACCAGTTTCACGATCGGGCATTCTATCACGCTGGCGCTTTCCACGTTCAACATCCTTAAATTTGATACAGCCCTGATCGAGTTCCTGATACCGGTCACCATACTGATAACCTGCATCACCAACTTTTTTAAACTGAAAGGCGCCGCAACCAAACAACACCCGATCTGGTCGCTGCATAATTTGATGGCTATCTTTTTCGGGCTGATACATGGGATGGGCTTTTCCAATTTCCTGCGTTCGTTGCTGGGCCGCAGCAGCCATGTGTGGGAGCAGCTACTGGCTTTTAACATCGGCATTGAGCTGGGCCAGTTACTGATCGTAACCATTCTGCTGGTTATCGGTTACCTGGTCATGAACCTCTTTCATGCTAAAAAACGTGACTGGATCATGGTGCTCTCCAGTATGGCAGCAGGCATCGCCTTGATTTTAATAATGGAAACCAGTATCTTTTGACGCTCAATACAATACAGAAACTACCTTACAATTATACTCACTCCCTTAATGACAAACATCCTAAAATACCTGGCTATTTTAGCTTTTGCTGCCGGACCGGTCGCAGCTATTGCCCAGGATACCAAATTTGCACAGTTGGGCCAGGAGCTTCCGACACCCAACACTTACCGTACAGCTTCGGGCGCACCGGGCCACCAATACTGGCAGCAGCGCGCCGACTATAACATCAAAGCCGAACTGAACGATGACAACCAATCTATTACAGGCTCTGAGACCATAACCTATACCAACAATTCGCCGGATGTGCTCACCTACCTGTGGGTACAGTTAGATCAGAATATCTACGAGCCAAAGTCCATGGCCAACTTAACCGAGACCGGCCAGCTGCAGGATAAAATGTCGTTGCAGGCAATCGAGTATTTAACCAAAGAAAAGTTTGACGGTGGTTTCAAGATTAAATCGATCAAAGACAGAAATGGTAAAGCACTGAAGTATACCATCAACAACACCATGATGCGTATTGACTTGCCTTCCGACTTAAAACCAAAACAGAGCTTTACCTTCAGCATCGACTGGAACCACAACATCAACAACCAAAAAACGATGGGCGGCCGTTCGGGCTACGAGTATTTTCCGGAAGATGGCAATTACCTGTACGAGATGGCGCAGTGGTTCCCAAGAATGGCGGTGTACGATGACGTGAACGGCTGGCAGCACAAGCAGTTTCTGGGAAGCGGTGAATTTGCCCTGCCCTTCGGCGATTATAAAGTAAGCTTAACCGTACCCGCTGACCATGTTGTTGCTTCTACCGGCGAGTTGCAAAACGCTTCTCAAGTATTAACTTCCACACAACAGAAGCGCTGGGCAGATGCCTCAAAAGCCAGCAAACCTGTTGTAATAGTAAACCAGGCCGAAGCCACGCAAGCCGAAAAATCAAAAGCGAAGGGAAAGAAAACCTGGACTTTTGTGGCCAAAGATGTGCGTGATTTTGCCTGGGCCAGCTCACGTAAATTTATCTGGGATGCCATGAACGTAAAAGTGGCCGGCAAAAACGTGATGGCGATGTCATACTATCCAAAAGAAGCAAATCCGCTTTGGGGGCAGTATTCTACGGAGGCCGTAGCGCATACGTTGAAAGTATACTCCAAGCATACCATCGATTATCCTTATCCGATCGCGATTTCGGTGCATGGCCCGGTAGGTGGCATGGAGTACCCGATGCTTTCATTTAACGGGTATCGCCCGGAGCCGGATGGCACTTACTCCGATCGCACCAAGTATGGTTTGATCTCGGTTATCATCCACGAAGTGGGCCACAACTTCTTCCCGATGATTATTAACTCGGATGAGCGCCAATGGACCTGGATGGATGAAGGCCTAAACACCTTTATGCAGTACCTGGCAGAGCAGGAATGGGAGAAAGATTACCCATCGAGCCGAGGCGAGCCAAGCAAGATTGTTACCTACATGAAAAGCGACAAAACCACGCAGGTGCCGATCATGACCAACTCAGAATCTGTACTTCAGTTTGGCAATAACGCATACGGCAAGCCTGCTACAGCACTTAATGTTTTACGTGAAACAGTAATGGGCCGCGAGCTGTTCGATTATGCTTTCAAAGAATACTCAAACCGCTGGGCCTTTAAACACCCGATGCCGGCTGATTTTTTCCGGACCATGGAAGATGCTTCGGGCGTAGACCTGGACTGGTTCTGGAGAGGTTGGTTCTATACCACCGACCACACCGAAATTGCAATGGAAGACGTGAAATGGTATACCATTGACTCGCAAGACCCGGAGTTTGTAAGCGCCCAGAAACGCAATGCACAAAATAAAGCACCTAAAACGCTTTCTCAACAACGCAACCTTAAAAGTATAACCAAAACACTGGTAGATACAAAGCCGGAACTAAAAGACTTTTACAACAGCTACGACCCGCTCGCCAGCACGGCAACCGACAAAGCTGCGCACCAGACCTTCCTGAAAGGACTGACGCCAGAGCAGAAAAAAACACTCGATTCGGGATTAAATTTCTACGAAGTTGGCTTCCGGAACAATGGCGGGCTGGTTATGCCGTTAGTAGTTAGGATGGCCTTCGAAGACGGAACAGAGGAGATCGTGAACATCCCTGCCGAGATCTGGCGCTACAACAACGAGGAAATAACAAAAGTATTTATCACGGAAAAGCCGGTAGCCAGTTTCGAGCTGGACCCATACCTGCAAACCGCAGATACCGACCTTTCCAACAACTATTTCCCGCGCCGGATGGCACCTTCCAGGTTCGAGCTATACAAGCAAAACAACCAGCCACGGCCTAACCCCATGCAGCTCCAAAGCGCACCAGCTGGTGCATCAGGTAGTGGCTCAAAATAATCACAGGCGCTTTTCTTACTTTTAGCTAGCCAAAAAGCCTCCGGATTTAGTCCGGAGGCTTTTTATTTTTAAGCTGATTTTAAAGTATAAGCCGTTCCTGTAAGTATACTTACTCTTGGTTATACTTATCAATAAACTGCCGTTTGATACGGTCGCCCTGTCGCACAAAAGGCCGGATGATAAGGCGTGTACCGTTTTCGTAGGTAAAAAATTTGTATACCCAGTTACTCAGTACCACCAGCTTATTCCGGAAACCTACCAGTGCCATTACGTGCACAAACAACCAGATCGCCCAAGCCAGAAAACCGCCTAAATGTATATTTTTAGGAAGATCTGCCACCGCGCGGTTTCGCCCGATAATAGCCAGCGATCCTTTATCAAAGTATTTAAAAGGCTCCAGTGGCTCGTTTCGTATGATTCTTTTCAGGTTTTTGGCCAGCAACTGGCCCTGTTGTATAGCAGGTTGTGCCACACCCGGATGCCCTCTCGGGAATTCTTCCGACTTCATAAAAGCAATATCGCCAATGGCAAATACATCGTTAAAGCCAAGCACCTGGTTATACTCGTTCACCAGAATCCGGCCACGTTCTACGGATGCTTCCGGCAGGCCATCAATTAAGGCACCGGCCACACCTGCCGCCCAGATCAGGGTTTGTGTTTGTATCTGTTCCCCGTTTTTAAGGATGGCTACCTGTCCGTCATAAGTTTCAACAAGTGTATTCAGCTTGATGATGATACCCATATCCTCGAGGTATTTCTGCGACTTTGCACTCGATTCAGGATCCATCGGTGGTAATACGCGGTCCATCCCTTCTACCAGGAAGATGTTCATTTTACTGAAATCGAGGCCAGGATAATCTGAAGGGAGCACGTGCCTTTTCATTTCGGAAAGCGCGCCGGCCAGTTCTACACCCGTAGGGCCTGCTCCTACAATCACAATGTTCAGCAGGCTCTGTTTTGTAACCGGATCTGTGGTCATACTTGCCTGTTCGAACGACTGTAGCAGTTGGCTCCGCAGGTTCAGGGCATCGGGTATCTGCTTCAGCGGGAACGAGAATTTTTTAACCTGCTCGTTGCCAAAATAATTGGGTTTGGTGCCTGTTGCGATAACCAGGTAATCGTAGCGAAGATCGCCTACCAGGGTAGACACCGTTTTTGCGACCGGGTTGATGTTGGTAACGCGCATCAGCCTGAAATGGAAATCCTCGTACTCATCGCCGCCAAAAAGCTTACGAAGTGGCTCCGCAATCGAATCCGGCTCTAAACCGGCTGTGGCAACCTGGTACAGCAACGGCCAGAAACCATGGTAATTCTGCCTGTCGAGGAGCACCACCTGAAATTCGCGGCACTTTAATTTTTTAGCAAGATTTATTCCGCCAAAACCGCCGCCAATAATTACGACGCGTTTTTTGGTGGTTTCGGGTATGTTAAGTGAAAGCTGATCGGGTTCAAGCATTGGTTTATCGTTTTGTTCTTGTATAAACTGTGGCTAAAAAGACGGAAGTATAATGCAATCTGAGTACGTAAGCTGCATACACATAGATTTGCCAGGAAGCCAAAACAACTTAAATCCGAAACAGAATCAGTTAAACTGCTAACCTATCAGCCGCTCAGAAACAAAGTATAAACTATACTTCAGGTTACTTTTTCTTGGATTTGAAGTCGCCGTCCATAATGGATTTGATCAGGAAAGGGATTGCAAACGGGCTGATGGTGGGGTACATGTAGCGGTTTTGCTGTTGCTGGATCTGTTGCTGGTTCCATGTTTTAAAGTTGCCCGAGCCATCCATCGGCGTAGTTTCGAAAAGTTCGCGCAGGCGGTCGGGGTCCAGGTTGCGCATGGCGGTTGCGCGGCCTTCGTCGGGTAGTTTTACATTCAGTACAGCCTGTTCAAAATCGCGCTCGGTCGGCCACGGAAAAACATCTACAATCGGGAGTTCGGTCGGGTCTTCCTGCATCTGCATGATGATGGAATAACTCTGGCTGCTGTAATTGTTAGGGATTTTGAGGAACTGCTTTTTATACCCGAGTGCACTGAACATGACACTATCGCCGTTCAGGACGGGCAGTGAGAAAAAACCATACTCGTTTGTTTGGGTGCCCCGGTTGGTGCCCGGCACATACACGCTAACGCCGGTTACGCCGTATAAACTATCGCCTACCGCCACAAACCCCGAAAGCTGCACCACCCGTTTGTTGCCCTGGGCGGCGGCTTGCTTGGGCATCATGCAAACTAACGTAAGCAAAAGTATAAAAACGGGCAATGCCAGCTTTCTACAGCTTTTAAGTGCTAAAGTATGCAAGGGTACCGGTAACATCATCTTCACAATTATAGTGTTTAATATTTTATAATAGCAGCTTTTAACTAATTTTGTTTAGGCCGCGTTCTTACAGCTGGCCGGTAAATTTATGAGACTTAAACATTTTAGTCTTTCATTTGGAGAGCAGATCTTTAAAGCCCTCGCCGATGAATCCCGCATCCGAATTCTTAATCTCATACTCCGCAACAAGGAAATGTGCACTTCGGACCTGGAGCAGGTACTGGATTTTACGCAAACCAAAACATCGCGCCATCTTTCTTATTTACGCAACGCAGGGCTGGTAACTACCCGCAAAACAGACCAGTGGGTGTACTATGCCATTAAAGAGGAAGCCTCCGATTTTGCCACCCAGATCTTTAAATACTTAGACCGCGACCTGATGCTGCAGAAAGACCAGGATGTGTACCAGATCTTATACTCTAACCGCGAACTGGCTGTAAACAAAATTCAGGCCCGCCGCTGGACCGCCTCCTGATAACCTGCCGGCCTTACTTTTGTTGTAATGGTACGTTATACTTTGCTAACCAACCTGAAAACAAATCTTTAACCATGGAGTTTAAATTACTCCCACTATACGTTACATGAAACAATACACCCATATAATCTTCGACCTTGACCATACCCTCTGGGATTTTGAAAAGAACTCCGAAGAAACCATTCATACTTTATACGAGCAGTTTGAGCTGGCCCAGTACGGTAAATTCGACAGCGATTCGTTTTATAAAAAGTATAAATTCGTTAATAATCGCCTCTGGGACGAGTACAACAAAGGCAAGATTAGCCAGAAAGAGCTCCGCAATGCCCGTTTCCTGAAAACCCTGACCGGCCTTGGCCTGGGCACGCACCAGATTCCGGCTGGCATTTCGGAAGCCTACATTGAACTTTGCCCTACCAAAACGGCTGTATTTCCGTTTACGTTTGAAGTGCTCGATTACCTGCAACCCAAGTATGGCCTGCACATCATCACAAACGGTTTTAAGGAAGTACAGCATATCAAAATGACAACTTCCAAGCTGAATCCATACTTTAAAGAGATTGTTACATCGGAATGCTGCGGCTACAAAAAACCCGATAAACGCATTTTTGAACATACCCTGGACCTCATCGGCGTAACGCCAGACCAGTGCCTGATGATCGGCGATAACCTGGACTGTGACATTAACGGCGCGCGCGAAGCAGGCATTGATCAGGTATATTTTAACCCTGAAAAAACTGCAACAAAACTTCGCCCCAAACCAACACACCACATCCATTGCCTGAGCGAGCTTAAAAGTATACTTTAAACTCCCCTGTTTCTTTCTCATAACAGCAGTGCAGAATTTAATAAATACCACAGAACATACTGAGTACATACCAAATAGCCCTTGCATCCTATACAGTGCAGGGGTTATTTATTGATATGTTATTTTTTGTGATACTCCTTCCTGTTTTTAGGAGGGCGGCAGGGGGAGGTTTCAAAAATATGCCGTACCTTTGCGCCGGGTAAAGCTGCACTCGTATGCCTGCCCAGGAATACCTTTAAACAGATTTATAATTTAATTATAAAAACATGGCAACCGGATTCTTCAACGTACCAACTCCTGTTAACGACCCTATCAAATCGTATGCGCCCGGATCTCCTGAACGCGCAGAGTTGCAACAAACTTATAAAGAGCTGAAATCTCAGGAACTGGATGTACCGATGTACATTGGCGGCGACAGGGTTTTTACAGACAACAAGAAGCCTATGCTTCAGCCCCACGACCACAAGCACATTCTTGGCTATTTCAGCGAAGGCGATGCTTCACACGTGGAACAAGCTATTAACGCTGCACTGGCAGCCCGCGAAATGTGGGCAAACATGACCTGGGAGCATCGCGCCAGCATTTTCCTGAAAGCTGCCGAGTTACTGGCCGGCCCTTGGAGAGCACGCATGAATGCCGCTACCATGCTGGGCCAGTCTAAAAACGCATACCAGGCCGAGATTGATTCTGCCTGCGAGTTTATAGATTTCCTGCGCTTTAATGTGCAGTTCATGACGGACATTTACAAAATGCAGCCGGAATCGGCACCTGGCGTTTGGAACCGCATGGAGCACCGCCCGCTGGAAGGTTTCGTATTTGCCCTTACGCCGTTCAACTTCACAGCTATTGCTGGTAACTTACCTGCTTCTGTAGCTATGATGGGGAACGTGGTGGTTTGGAAGCCAGCTAACACGCAGATTTACGCAGCGCAGTTCATCATGGAACTGTTACTGGAAGCTGGTCTGCCGGATGGCGTTATCAACTTGGTATATGTGGATGGCCCGACTGCAGGCGATGTGATTTTTAACCACGCTGATTTTGCCGGTATCCACTTTACAGGCAGCACAGGCGTATTCCAGAACATCTGGAAAACCATCGGAAACAACATCCACAAGTATAAAACTTACCCGCGCATTGTAGGCGAAACAGGTGGCAAAGACTTTATACTTGCGCATAGCTCTGCCAATGCTAAAGCAGTAGCAACCGGTATTACCCGCGGTGCTTTTGAGTACCAGGGTCAGAAATGCTCGGCAGCTTCTCGCGCTTACATTCCAAGCAACATCTGGGATGAAGTAAAGGAATATATCATCGAAGATCTGAAATCCTTTAAAATGGGTCCTCCGGAAGATTTCAGCAACTTCATCAACGCTGTGATCGATGAGAAATCATTTGATAAGATTGCACAGTATATTGAGAATGCCAAGAACAGTAACGAGGTAGAGATCATAGCAGGCGGTGGTTACGACAAATCGAAAGGTTATTTTATCGAGCCAACTGTATTATTATCGCATAACCCGCAGTATGTAACCATGTGCGAAGAAGTGTTCGGACCGGTTATTACCATCTATGTGTATGATGAAAATAACTTTGAGGAAACGCTGGAACTGGTAAATTCTACTTCGCCGTATGCTTTAACAGGTGCTATTTTCGGCCGCGACCGTTATGCCGTGGAATATGCTACTCAAAAGCTGGAGCAGGCTGCCGGTAACTTCTACATTAACGATAAACCAACAGGTGCCGTGGTAGGTCAGCAGCCATTTGGTGGTGCGCGTGCTTCCGGCACAAACGATAAGGCAGGCTCTATGCTGAACCTGCTGCGTTGGGTGTCGGCACGTTCGATTAAAGAAACATTTGTATCGCCGGTAGATTACCGTTACCCTTTCCTGGGAGAGGATAAATAAGCAGATACAGATTTCATACTTTTGCAACATCGGCCATACTTGGATAAAGTATGGCCGATGTTGTTTTTATCGTATTTAAACTGGTTATAGCGTCAGCAGTTTCAGCAAGGCCTTTCTAAATACAATTTACAAGCTATTTATACTTTTGATTGTTGCTGATTTATCCCTAATTTTGCTCCCTAATCCAAGAAACGATTACAGCTTTATGGAAACCACTGTAAATCAGTACTTACCGTCTGACTATCTACCCATTTTAATCCAATTTGCAGCAGCCCTTGGCTTTGTGATTTTTGCGTTGGTGGCAACACACATGCTGGGTCCTAAAAGAAAAAGTGATGTAAAGGGTGCCGCCTGGGAAAGTGGCATTGAGTCTGTAGGAGATGCGCGTACACCTGTTTCCTATAAGTATTTCATGACGGCCATTCTTTTCGTGATCTTCGATGTGGAAGTGATCTTCATGTACCCGTGGGCTGTAAACTTCAGAGAGCATGCTTCTACCTTCTTTCTGCCGATGGTCATTTTCCTGGCTATATTGCTGGCTGGGTTCTATTATGAGATCAAAAAAGGCATTCTGAAGTAGATCTGAATAGTTAAACTTTTGAGAACGCACCGTTGTTCAGATACGGGACTGATTATGTCCTAAGGAACAACTAAAAAATCTCGACATGAGCGAATCAAATAAAAACGATATAGTAATGGCTGAAGCGCCGGATGGCATATCCGGTGCTGGTTTTTTTGCAACTTCATTTGAGAAAGTAATCGGACTTGCCCGTAAGCACTCGCTTTGGCCTTTACCTTTTGCTACTTCCTGCTGCGGCATCGAGTACATGGCTACCATGGGTTCTAACTATGATATTTCCCGCTTTGGTTCGGAGCGCCCAAGCTTTTCGCCACGCCAGGCAGATATCCTGATGGTGATGGGTACGATTGCCAAGAAAATGGGGCCGGTTGTAAAGCAGGTTTACGAGCAGATGGCTGAGCCGCGTTGGGTGATCGCTGTTGGTGCCTGTGCTTCGTCTGGTGGTATTTTCGATACGTACTCTGTACTGCAGGGTATCGATAGAATTGTACCGGTAGATGTGTATGTACCTGGCTGCCCGCCACGTCCGGAGCAAATCTTAGATGGTTTAATGCGCGTGCAGGACCTGGCTGAGAACGAATCTCTAAGACGTAGAAACTCACCGGAATACCAGGCACTTTTAGCTTCTTATAACATTAAATAAGCAGATGGAGCTTACGAACGAAAACGTACTCGGCAAGATCATAAGTGAGTTTGGAGAAGAGAACATTTGGGAAGCCTATAGCCCGGATGGCATCATGACGTTCCAGACTAACCGCGAAACGATACATGCCCTGATCAAATACTTGCGTGACGACGAGGAGTTGAACATCAATTTCCTGACAACCCTGTGTGGTATACATTTCCCGGATCTGAAAGACAAGGAGCTTTGCGTGATGTACCAGCTACACAGCATGCGCCATAACTATCGCATCCGCATTAAAGTGTTTTTCCCGATAGCAGATCCGGTTATGCCAACCATGACGGACCTGTACGCTGCCGCGAACTGGATGGAGCGCGAAACCTTTGATTTTTATGGCGTGCAGTTTACAGGGCATCCAAACCTGACGCGCATCCTGAACATCGAAGAAATGGAGTACCACCCGATGCTAAAGCAGTACCCGCTGGAAGACCAGACAAGAGAAGACAAGATCGATACGTATTTCGGACGATAAGCCAATTTATAGTTACCAGGCTATAACGCAGAAGAGGAAAAGATAATGGCTACTGATATAAAAACAGCTGAACTTACTGAACTGGAGCAATTCCGTAAAGACCACGGACTTGCCCTGCACGAAGAACGGCAATTAACTACGCTGAACCTGGGGCCTACGCACCCGGCTACGCATGGTATTTTCCAGAACATCCTGCAAATGGATGGTGAAGAGATCGTGGATGCAGTGCCTACGATCGGTTATATTCACCGCGCTTTTGAGAAAATTGCAGAGCGCAGACCGTTCTACCAGATCACACCGCTTACAGACCGCATGAACTACTGTTCATCCCCTATTAACAACATGGGGTATCATATGACAGTAGAGAAATTGCTGGGTATCACGGTGCCAAAGCGCGCACAGTACATCCGTGTGATCATGATGGAGCTGGCCCGTATCTCTGACCACCTGATCTGTAACTCTATTCTGGGTGTGGACTCCGGTGCCTTTACAGGCTTCCTGTACGTAATGCAGGAGCGTGAGCACATTTACGATATTTACGAAGAAGTTTGCGGCGCCCGCTTAACGACCAATATGGGCCGCATTGGCGGCATGGAGCGCGATCTTTCTCCGAAAGCCTTGCACCTGATCGGTGAATTCCTGAAGCGCTTCCCTAAAGTATGGGCAGAGTTCGAGAAGATGTTTACCCGAAACAGGATCTTTGTTGACAGAACAAAAGATGTGGGCGCCATTTCAGCGGAGCGCGCATTAAGCTACGGTTTTACAGGGCCAAACCTTCGTGCAACCGGTATTGATTACGATGTACGTGTTATGAACCCATACTCTTCTTATGAAGACTTTGAGTTTGAAATTCCGGTTGGAGCCAAAGGCGATACGTATGACCGATTCCTGGTGCGCAACGAAGAAGTATGGCAAAGCTTAAAGATCATCGAGCAGGCGTACAAAAACTTGCCGGAAGGCTCTTACCATGCAGATGCACCGCATTATTACCTACCTCCAAAGCAGGAAGTATACACCAGCATGGAAGCCCTTATCTATCACTTTAAAATTGTGATGGGTGAGATTGATGCTCCTAAAGGTGAGGTATACCATTCTGTAGAAGGTGGTAATGGAGAGTTAGGTTTCTACCTGATATCTGATGGAGGCCGTACGCCTTACCGCCTGCACTTCCGCAGACCTTGCTTTATCTATTACCAGGCTTATACAGAAATGATCAAAGGTGGTCAGCTTGCTGATGCCATCCTGACTCTGAGTAGCTTGAACGTTATTGCTGGCGAGCTCGACGCATAATGCAAGTATAGCTTTAGTTTTAAGCTGTATATTAATTTGATTACTGTTCCTGAGAAATGACAGAGACACAAGAAGTTAAATTTTCGGATGCGGCCATGGCCGAAATTCAGCGCTACATCAGCCACTACCCGGAAGGCCGCCAGAAATCAGCGTTATTGCCTGTGCTGCACATTGCGCAGGCAGAGTTTGGTGGCTGGGTAAGCCCGGAGGTAATGGATAAAGTTGCCGAAATACTGCAGATACAGCCCATTGAGGTGTACGAGGTTGCTACTTTCTATACCATGTTCAACCTAAAACCGGTTGGCAAGCATGTACTGGAAGTATGCCGCACCGGCCCTTGCTGCCTGCGTGGTGCCGACGAGATGATCGAGATGCTGAAACAAAAGCTGAACATCGAAGAAGGCGAAACAACTGCCGATGGTATGTTTACTTTAAAACCCGTAGAATGCCTTGCTTCCTGCGGAACAGGCCCGATGCTGCAGGTGCGCGAAGTATACTACGAGAACCTCGACAGCGAGCAGCGCGTGGATGAGTTCCTGCAAATGATGCGCTCCAAAGAGCACGAAATACCAACCTGGGCCAAGTAATTTCTGACAAAAGACTGTTTAACAAAAGACTTTCTTGATTTAATTTTTTCTTTTGTCCTTTGTCTAAACATCCTTTGTCATATTAAACTATCAAGCAATATATCCTGCTACAATGGGACTTAAAATATTAACCGAACATATAAACGTACCTGGCATCGAAACGCTGGAAGTATATCGGAAGCATGGCGGCTACAAATCTGTAGAGAAAGCCCTGAAAACGATGACGCCGGATGAGGTGGTGGAAGAAGTAAAAACATCAGGTCTGCGTGGCCGTGGTGGCGCAGGCTTCCCGACAGGTATGAAGTGGAGTTTCCTGGCTAAGCCTGAAGGTGTGCCCCGTTACCTTGTTTGCAACGCAGATGAGTCGGAGCCCGGCACGTTCAAAGACCGCTGGTTTATGGAGAAAAACCCGCATGCGTTGGTAGAAGGCATGATTACTTCGAGCTATGCATTGGGTGCCCATACTTCTTATATCTACATCAGAGGCGAGTTATTATTTATACTTCGCATCCTGGAGAAAGCAATTGCAGAAGCGTATGCAGCCGGCTTGCTGGGTAAAAACATACTGGGTTCTGGTTACGACCTGGACCTGCATGTGGCACCAGGTGGTGGCGCTTATATCTGCGGCGAAGAAACTGCTTTGTTAGAGTCTTTAGAAGGCAAGCGTGGCAACCCACGTAACAAGCCGCCATTTCCGGCAGTGAAAGGCCTTTTCGCCTCTCCTACGGTGGTAAATAACGTAGAAACCATTGCTTCTGTGCCTTGGATAGTGAACAACACCGGCGCTGAATATGCTAAAGTTGGTATCGGTCGCAGCACAGGTACTAAACTGATCTCAGCAAGCGGTAACATCAACAAACCGGGCGTGTACGAGATCGAACTGGGTGTTCCGGTTGAAGAATTTATTTATTCGGATGAATACTGCGGTGGCATCTGGAAAGGAAAACAACTGAAGGCTGTAGTGCCGGGTGGTTCTTCTGTTCCGATTTTGCCAGCTAACCTTATACTTAAAACAGCAACCGGTGAAGATCGCCTGATGTCTTACGAATCATTATCGGATGGCGGTTTTGTAACAGGCTCCATGCTGGGATCCGGTGCCTTTATCGTGTTTGATGAAGACCAGTGCATTGTGCGCAACACCTGGAACTATGCCCGCTTCTATCATCATGAGTCGTGTGGCCAGTGCAGCCCTTGCCGCGAAGGCACCGGCTGGATGGAAAAGGTATTGCACCGCATTGAGTATGGCCACGGTCATCAGCAGGATATTGATCTGTTGGTAAGTGTAGCCAAGCAAATTGAAGGAAACACCATTTGCCCGCTGGGCGATGCTGCTGCCTGGCCGGTTGCTGCTGCGATCCGTCACTTCCGTGATGAATTTGAGTGGCACATCAAGCATCCGCAGGAAGCAACAGCACCGGGAGCAGTTTACAGAGGCCAGTTAGCAACAATAGAAGCATAGCAGTAAACTCCTACCCTGACTTTGGCAAAGGATTTATAATTTTAAAAGCAAGCAAAGCATACGAAGAAACATGCACTGGATTTTACTGATCATTGCGGGGTTATTTGAAGTAGGGTTTGCTTCCTGTTTAGGTAAAGCCAAAGAAGCAACAGGCATTACCGCTACTTACTGGTATGTTGGCTTCCTGGTTTGCCTTTCGATAAGTATGATCTTGCTGGTAAAAGCAACGCAGGTATTGCCCATCGGAACAGCTTATGCAGTCTGGACAGGAATTGGTGCGGTAGGGACAGTACTAATGGGTATCTTTGTGTTTAAGGAACCTGCTGAGTTCTGGAGACTTTTTTTCATTACAACACTTATTGCTTCTATAGTAGGCTTAAAAGCGGTTTCTAATTAGGGGATTCTTAACGAAACCTGTTCTGCTATCAGAGCATAATAAAGTAACA
Organism: Pontibacter arcticus; assembly: GCF_003284895.1. Lineage (GTDB taxonomy): Bacteria > Bacteroidota > Bacteroidia > Cytophagales > Hymenobacteraceae > Pontibacter > Pontibacter arcticus. The sequence goes on along the minus strand of NZ_QMDV01000003.1, from coordinate 98,810 downwards.
TTTAAAGTTCGTAGTTCTGCTCTCAGAAGAAAAGGACGACGAAAAACGAACAAATAAAAAATGGCTAAAATAACATTTGACGGCATCGAGGTTGAAGTAGAAGATGGAACTACAATCCTGCAGGCTGCGAGAAAAATCGGAGGCAATGTGGTGCCCCCTGCCATGTGTTTTTATACTCCTCTAAAAGGAAGTGGTGGTAAGTGCCGCGTTTGCCTTGTAAAAGTATCACAGGGTTCTGCTAAAGATCCGCGTCCTATGCCTAAACTGGTTGCTTCGTGCATTACGCCGGTTCAGGATGGCATGGTAGTGGAAAACACGACAAACGAAGATGTACTGAATGCCCGCAAAAGTATAGTAGAGATGCTGCTGATAAACCACCCGCTGGATTGCCCAATCTGCGACCAGGCTGGTGAGTGTAGCTTACAGGATCTTTCGTATGAGCATGGCGTTAGTGCCACACGTTACGAGGAAGAGCGCCGCAGCTTTAACAAAGTTGATCTGGGCCCATATATCCAGCTGCACATGACGCGCTGCATACTTTGCTACCGTTGCGTGTACACCGCCGACCAGATTACACCGGAACGTGTGCATGGTGTATTAGGCCGTGGCGATGCTGCTGAAATCGGTACGTATATCGAAAATGTGGTAGCAAACGATTTCTCCGGAAACGTGATCGATGTGTGCCCGGTAGGCGCTTTAACAGATAAAACATGGCGCTTCAAAAACCGCGTTTGGTTTACGAAGCCCTTGGATGCGCACCGAGATTGCCCTACCTGTTCCGGTAAAGTAACGTTATGGGCTCGCGGTGAAACGGTTTTACGCGTTACGGCCCGCAAAGACCAGTACAATGAAGTAGAAGAGTTTATCTGTAACACCTGCCGCTTCGATAAAAAAGAAGTGAGCGACTGGACAATAGAAGGCCCACGTCATATCGAGCGTTCATCTGTTATCTCGGCTAACCACTACGAACTACCGGTTATCAATGTACCGATCGTGCCGAATTTACCAGTTTCTACTAAGAAAAATCTGCCACAAGAATAAGTCATGGAGTCAGTAGACCTAATTTACAAAGCAATTTACATTCTGGTTATATTTGGTATCACGCTGCTGATCGCCACTTACTCTACTTATTTTGAGCGTAAAATTGCTGCTTTTATTCAGGATAGAGTTGGTCCGAACCGTGCAGGCCCGGCCGGACTATTACAACCTCTGGCCGATGCCGGTAAATTGTTCTTCAAAGAAGATTTTATACCTGCAAAGTCAAATAAAGCCCTGTTCATTTTAGGTCCGGGTATTGCCATGCTGGTAGCAACCATGTCCAGCGCTGTTATCCCGTTCGGTGATATGCTGATGGTGGATGGCCGCGAAATATGGCTGCAAGCGATAGAAGTAAACATCGGGGTACTCTATGTATTTGGTGTTGTTTCATTAGGCGTTTATGGTTTGATGATCGGTGGATGGGCTTCTAACAACAAATTCTCGCTTTTAGGTGCTATCCGTGCGGCATCCCAGAACATCAGTTACGAATTGGCTATGGGTCTTTCCCTGATCGCCGTGCTGATGATGACTGGCTCGCTTTCCTTAAGAGAGATTGCAGAGCAGCAGGCGGGCTTTAACTGGAACATCTGGTACCAGCCACTTGGGTTTGTCATCTTCCTGATATGCGCCTTTGCTGAAACAAACCGTACCCCATTCGACTTGCCTGAATCTGAAGCAGAACTGATTGGTGGTTACCACACAGAGTATGGCTCTATGAAACTGGGTATGTACCTGTTTGCAGAGTACATCAACATTTTTGTAGCTTCTGCGGTAATGGCAACGTTATACTTTGGTGCCTATAACTTCCCGTTCATGGAGAACCTGAGGGCTGCCATAAGTGATCCGGTAGTAGCCAACAATGTGGTAACGCTGGTAGGCGTAGCTGCCATGTTCGCCAAAATATTTCTGTTCATTTTCTTCTTTATGTGGGTGCGCTGGACGTTGCCACGTTTCCGTTACGATCAGCTGATGAAACTGGGCTGGAACATTCTGATTCCGTTGGCTATTCTGAACATCTTACTGACAGGTGGCGGAATAATGCTTAAAGACTATTTATTTTAAATTATAGTAACGAAATTTGAATGTTGCTTCGGCCATGCCTGTTAAGGAAGTTAAGTTGAAGTAATTCATAATCGATAAGAGATGGAACCACTATCCAATAGAAGTAAGAAAGTAGCACAGAAAGACATGACATTCACAGAAAGAATGTACCTGCCTGCTGTTGTGCAAGGTCTTACAATAACACTGAAACACTTTTTTAAGAAAAAGGCAACCATACAATATCCGGAGCAAACGCGTGAGCGCAGCTCGGTGTGGCGTGGTCTGCACGTATTAAAGCGCGACGAGCAGGGTGCAGAACGTTGTACAGCTTGTGGTCTTTGTGCGGTAGCCTGCCCGGCCGAAGCCATTACCATGACAGCCGGAGAGCGCAAAAAAGGTGAAGAAGGATTATACCGCGAGGAAAAGTATGCAGTTACGTATGAAGTAAACATGCTGCGTTGCATCTTCTGCGGATTATGCGAAGAAGCCTGTCCGAAAGCTGCTATTTTCCTGCAAGACGACAAAATTGCACCTGCACGTTTTGAGCGCGATGAATTTATCTATGGCAAAGACCGTTTGGTAGAGCCATTAAAAACAACTGAAACTAAATAATCCCATGACGGAGAATCTGTTTTACTTTGTAGCTTCCCTGACATTGCTGTGTGCTTTGATGGTTGTGATATCAAAGAACCCGGTACACAGTGTGCTATTCCTGATCATTACGTTCTTTACCATTTCAGGACATTACATCTTACTGAATGCGCAGTTCCTGGCGGCGGTAAACATCATTGTGTACGCCGGTGCCATTATGGTATTGTTCCTGTTTGTGATCATGTTCCTGAACGTGAGTAAGAACGCTGAAAACGAAGCGAAAAGCTCATTTCTAACAAAGCTGGCAGGCACAATTGCGGGAGGTATGCTCTTTGTGGTTATGATTGCTGCTTTAAAAGATGTGTCTCTGGCTGGTGCTAACCTGGATACCTATAATTCGCAGGTAGGTATGGTGGAGAACCTGGGGTTAGTGCTCTTTACAGATTACCTGCTGCCATTTGAGTTATCAGCAGTCCTGTTTTTAGTAGCTATGGTTGGAGCCGTAATGTTAGGGAAAAAAGAAGCCGGAGAGCAACACTTTTAATCTGAAGAACATACTTACAAGTATAAGCCGAAGCCTGAACACTTCGGCTTATTTTTTGCCTCAAAGTATGGGAGCAACATTCAATTACTGTATCCCACTCAAAGTAACTTCCAAAAGATCAGAGCCGCCTTTATCATCATCCGAAACGATAATAGCTCTGAAAGTTCCCAAAGAATCAGCCTGGCTAACTACCAAGGATTCTACTTTGCCGGCATACTTTTTACCATCAGCCAGATCCAGTTGCACTACCGGAATGGTCACCGGGAAGCCTTTATTTTCCTGCAACTCCAGCAACGGAATGTAACCTACAAAGCTGCCATGTACTTCTCCATCTGCTATCGCATCTGGCGTTCCCTCAATAGTAGCGGTAAAGAATAAATTATCCTGTAGCAGGTAAGCGCCTGAGAAAGACGCCTGGTATGGCCCAAGCTTGGGCAACTGGAAATGGAAAACGGAAGCGATAGGCATAGCCGTACTCCCGGTTATATAATTCAGGAATTCCTCCCGCTTAAACCTTAAAAGTATACTTTGCTCCTGCCCGAAAGAGCGCTGCAATAAATAAGCGTGTGTATCATTTATAGCCAACCCTTCCAGGTTCAGTTGATCGGCGCCGTTGCGGGCAAGCACCTGTTTCAGGAAAGTATAAAAATCGCTGACATCTACTTTTTTATACTTTTTAGGGTTATCAGCCTGCACCAGGTACGCTACATTACGCGTAGCCGCAGAGCCGGAGCCTAACATTAAAAGATACGTTGTATCGCTGCGCGTGAATTGCGCCATACTTTCCAGATCTGGTTTAGTAGCTGATGGAATGCGTCCGCTTGCAAAAGAAACGGTATCCATGAAGGCAAATTTACCGGCAGGCTTAAAGTTGGCATCCAGCAAGTATAAAAACGGTGCATCATCCCCGATCACATAATAACCCGTACCAGCCTTCTCGATTCCGGAGGCTGATGGCATGTTGGCAAAAGGAATTGTTTGGGTGACGCTCGCCTGCATTTGCAGAGGCTTTTCCGACTCCTGGGGCACAGTTTTTTTCTGGCAGGCGGTTCCGAAAAAGATGAAAGAAGCAAGTATAACGAAGTATAAATAACGGGTCATAATGGTTTTTAAAGTATAACGGTAGCAAGTATACGTTTGCGCCGAAGTATAAATACCAACCTTTAGCCGGCAGCAAAGCTTTAAAACTGCTACGAGATTAAAAACTAAAAGTATAAACAAACATAGTTGGCCTTTGCTTGCAGCTCATACTTGCTGCTATATCAGGCTGCTTTACCTGTTGCGGCTACCTATAAAGTAATAAAAGGCCTTTAAGTTAAATCTATCAGATGTTAAGCGGCAATAAGAATAGAAATATGTTAGGGTTTTTTAAAAAATGCGGATAACTTTGCGACTTAAATTGGATTGTAATTAAACCGTACTACGTTCAGTCCCCAGCAAATGAACCAGATACCTGAGGTTATCAGAACCATTCCGTTAGAATACTATTTATTTTTCAGCACGGCCCTTTTTTGTATCGGCGTGATCGGTGTACTTACCAGACGCAATGCCATCGTTATTTTTATGTGTATTGAGCTGATGCTGAACTCAGTAAACTTATTGCTCACAGCTTTTTCAGCGTATAACAGCGATCCGAACGGACAGGTTTTCGTGTTCTTTATCATGGCTGTTGCCGCCGCTGAAGTATGCGTTGGTCTGGCCATTATCGTGATGACATACCGTAACATACGCTCTACCGATGTGCAATTGCTTAACTACCTGAAATGGTAGTGGTTCTTCTCTAACCCTGAATTCTAAATCCAACATAAATGCAAGAGATAGTAATGCCCAGCAATAACGAGGACATGGCACTGCTCTGTTTGCTCATTCCGTTGTTGCCACTGCTTGGCTTTATCCTGAACGGACTCGGCAACCGCAAAATAGCCAAAGGCCTTGTCGGGTTAATTGGTAGCGCTACGGTGCTGGCCTCTTTCCTGATCACTGTTTACCTTTTCCTGGATTTTACAGCCAACGGCAGTAAACCCTATGTAGTAGACTTTTACAGCTGGATCTCGGTAGGCACGCTGCAGATCGGGTTCTCTTTCCTGATCGATCAGTTAACCTTGCTGATGATGCTGATGGTTACCGGTATCGGTTTCCTGATCCACGTTTACTCAGCCGGCTACATGAGCCACGACGAAAACTATGGCAAATTCTTCGCTTTCATTAACCTGTTCATGTTCTCGATGCTCCTGTTAGTAATGGGCTCTAACTACGTGATGATGTTTGTTGGCTGGGAAGGCGTAGGACTTTGCTCGTACCTGCTCATCGGTTTCTGGAACAAGAACACAAACTATAATAATGCCGCCAAGAAAGCTTTCATCATGAACCGCATCGGGGATTTGGGCTTTCTGTTAGGCATTTTCCTGATCTTCATTACATTCGGCAGTGTAAGTTACCCGCAGGTTTTTGCTGAAGCTGCCCGTTATACTTCCATCGATTCACCGGTGATGATCGCGATTACCCTGCTCCTGTTTATCGGTGCTATGGGTAAAAGTGCGCAGTTGCCTTTATTTACCTGGTTACCTGATGCGATGGCCGGTCCAACGCCTGTTTCGGCCCTGATACACGCGGCAACCATGGTAACAGCAGGTATTTACATGGTACTTCGCTCGAATGTGCTTTACGTATTGGCTCCTACTACTTTGGATGTGATAGCTTATGTAGGTCTGGCAACGGCACTTGTAGCTGCTACCATTGGCCTTGCTCAGAATGATATCAAAAAAGTATTGGCTTACTCTACTGTTTCGCAGCTGGGGTATATGTTCCTGGCACTGGGCGTGATGGCCTTTTCATCTTCCATCTTCCACGTTTTAACGCACGCTTTCTTTAAAGCTTTATTGTTCTTAGGAGCTGGTTCTGTGATACACGCCATGAGCAACGAGCAGGATATCCGCAACATGGGTGGCCTTCGCAAGTATGTTCCGGTTACGTTCCTTACCTTCCTGATCGGTACGCTGGCTATTTCAGGTATACCGCCGTTTGCCGGTTTCTTCTCGAAAGATGAGTTGCTGGCGCATGTATACGAGCATGACAAGATCATGTGGGCGTTTGGTGTACTGACTTCCTTCATGACGGCTTTCTACATGTTCCGCTTGTTATTCCTGACCTTCTTCGGAGAGTTCAGAGGTACCGAATCGCAGCGCAGCCACCTGCACGAGTCGCCTGCCTCCATGACGATCCCGCTTATTGTGCTGGCTATACTTTCTACGATCGGTGGTTTCTTAGGGATTCCGGCCGTGTTTGGAGCAACGCATTACCTCGGCGATTTCCTGGCTCCTATCTATGATTTCGCAAGACTTGCCAACGGCGCTGCCATCGAACCCCTACACTTAGACCATGCGACAGAATATATGCTGATGGCTATTTCGGTTGGTGTAGCCATTGTAGCGATCATCATTGCCTATGTAATGTATGTGAGCAAAAGCACGCGCCCAGCTCCGGAAGGTGCCAGACTATCGCCTGTTCATAACCTCATTTACAACAAATACTACATCGACGAACTGTACAACACGATCATTGTTCGCCCGCTGATGTGGCTTTCCGGTGCGTTCTTCCGGTTTATTGATCTGCTAGTCGTAGATGGTATTGTGAATGGCGTGGGCAAAGTAGTCATGCTGAGTGGCCGCACGCTGCGTTATGCACAAAGCGGTGCGATTGGATTTTACATCCTTATAATGGTGTTCAGCATCGCCCTGATCTTATTTTTAAACTTCTTTATCGGTTAAGGTTCTTAGAAAATGATAACAGCTCTATTACTTTTCTGGCCTGCCTTAGCTGCACTGCTGGTGCTGCTCATAAAAGGGCAGGGTGCCAAGAAAGTGGCCTTTATTGCGGCGCTTGTTGAATTTGCGCTTGCTCTGTTCGCTACCTCTCAGTTTGATTCTACGGATGGTGCCATGCAACTGTCGCTCAACATGCCTTGGGTAGAAAGTGCCGGCATTAGTTTCAGTATCGGAATGGATGGCATCAGTTTGCTGATGGTCCTTCTGACAACATTCCTGGTTCCGTTGATCATACTCTCCGCGTTTAAGCACGATTATAAAAACCCGCATATTTTTTATGCGCTGGTGCTGTTTATGCAAACTGGTTTGATCGGGGTTTTCGTATCGCTGGATGCTTTCCTGTTCTACTTCTTCTGGGAAGTTGCCTTGATTCCGATCTACTTTATTGCCGCCATCTGGGGAGGTGAGAATCGTATAAAAGTAACATTCAAGTTTTTTGTATATACCATCTTCGGCTCGCTGTTTATGCTGGCTGCATTTGTATACTTATACTTCCAGACAGGTGCAACAGGCGCTTCTGCTCACTCTTCGGATGTGCAGGCGTTCTACCAACTGGCTCTTGATTCTGACACGCAGAGCTGGGTTTTCTGGTTCCTGTTCATTGCCTTTGCTATTAAAATGCCAGTGTTCCCGTTCCATACCTGGCAACCGGATACCTATACAGAGTCTCCTGCGCAGGCTACCATGCTTCTTTCAGGCATCATGCTGAAAATGGGTATTTATGGTGTGCTGCGCTGGTTATTACCGGTTGTACCGATGGGCGTAAGCCAGTGGGATGAACTGGTGCTTGTACTTTCCATTATCGGTATTGTGTACGCTTCTATCATCGCCATTCGTCAGCGCGATTTAAAGCGTCTGATTGCTTATTCTTCTATCGCACACGTTGGCCTGATCGCGGCAGGTATCTTCACCCTGAACGAGCAAGGCTTGCAAGGCGGCATTATCCAGATGCTGAGCCACGGTATTAACGTTACAGGTCTTTTCTTCATCATCGACATTATCCAGCGCCAAACCAACACAAGAGAAATTTCCAGCCTGGGCGGTATCACGCAAAATGCCAAAGGCCTTTCTATTTTCTTTATGATCCTGCTGATGGGCTCTATCGCGCTGCCGCTTACAAACGGTTTCATTGGCGAGTTCCTGTTGCTGATGGGCGTTTACCAGTACAATGCCTGGTTTGGTGCCGTTGCCGGTCTTACCATTATACTTGGTGCGGTATACATGCTGCGTATGTTCCAGGGTGTGATGTTCGGCAATAAATCAGAGCACACCGAGGCTTTCCGCGACCTGAGCGCAAGCGAACTGGCTGTGCTTATCCCATTGGTGATCATGGTGTTCTGGATCGGTTTGTTCCCTAATACATTCCTGAGCATCTCAGAGCCTGCTGTCAATAACCTGCTGAGTATCATTAAGCGATAAGCGGCCTTATAAAATTTATCTAAAAGGAAATAAGACGACATGACCTCGATTATACTTCTATCCCTTTTTGGCATCGTCAACCTCTTTCTGGGCTTCCTGAAGTCGAAGCGGATCATGCTGCCTATTGTACTGCTGTTTCTAATAGTAGTATTTGGCGTTAACCTGCTTAGCTGGAACAATACCCAGAGTTACTTCAGCAACATGCTTACCGTGGATAATTTCTCGGTGGCTTTTACCGGCATCATGGTGCTAACCACGCTCCTGCTGTTACCGTTCTCGCAAAGCTACATCGAAGCAAAAGACGAAAACCTGGCCGAGTATTACTCTCTGCTGCTTTTCTCGCTGGTAGGTGCCATTATGATGGTAAGCTTCGAGAATATCATCACGCTCTTTATCGGTATCGAGATTCTTTCCATTGCGATGTACGTACTGGCTGGCAGCGATAAAAAAAGCCTGCGCTCAAACGAAGCCGCTCTGAAATATTTTTTGATGGGATCCTTCTTTACAGGTATACTTCTCTTCGGGATCGTTCTTGTATATGGCGCAACCGGTACGTTTAACATCACAGAGATCGGCGCGGCACAAGCGGCAACAGACGGCCTGATGAGCAACATGTTTACGCTGGGGCTTTTAATGATGATCATCGGTATTTCCTTTAAAATATCGGCAGCGCCATTCCATTTCTGGACGCCGGACGTTTACGAAGGTACACCAACGCTTTTCACGTCGTTTATGTCTACGGTGGTAAAAACAGCTGGTGTGGCTGCTTTTTACAAACTGATGTTTGCCGCTTTTGCTGCTTCTTACGCTACCTGGTTCCCGACACTAATCGCAATTACGGTATTAACCCTGGTAGTTGGTAACATTGGTGCAGCCGTACAGAAAAGCGCGAAACGTATGCTGGCTTACTCCAGTATTTCGCATGCCGGTTACCTGCTGATGTCGCTGATCGCTTTTAATGAGCGTTCTGAGGCTTCGATCTTCTTTTACTCACTTGCTTATTCTGCGGCAACGGTAGCAGCGTTTGGCGTACTGCAATACGTAGAGAACAACCGTGGCGGCAAAAACTTTGAGCACTTTAACGGGCTCGCCAAAACAAACCCGCTGCTGGCTTTCGTGATGACCGTTTCCATGTTATCCTTGGCTGGTATTCCGCTTACAGCCGGTTTCTTTGGTAAATTCTTCGTATTTGCATCCGTGCTGGAAGATACAAACCTGATGTGGCTGGTGGTAATAGCTGTTATTCTGGCAGCTGTAGGTATTTACTATTACTTTAAAGTAGTTATTGCCATGTACATGCAGCCAGCTGTTTCAGACGAGAAAATTGAGGTAAGCAGCTCTGCTTCTTTCATGCTGATCTTTATTACAGTGCTTACCATACTTCTAGGTATAGCCCCGGCACTGGTTAGCGATATACTATAAGTAAACCCAATTATAAATAAGAAAGGCTGCCTTCATCAGGCAGCCTTTCTTATTTATAATTGGTGTAGCGTCAGAAATAAAACCTATAGATTGAGCGTCATGATGGTGTTGTTCGAACTATCAGTTGCATCCAGGGAAGTTGTAGTTCCCTGCTGGCCAAACACCGTAAAACCTGCTTTAAGATAAAGGTTAATCGCGCTCTGGTTCCCCTGAAACACCTGCAAACAAAGCACTTTAAGTTGGTGGTTAGCGCGTGCCCAGTCCAGTACCAGTTTCAAAAGTATAGATCCTAAGCCTTTGCCCTGATACGCCTTCAGGATACCCATCGAAAGCATACCCGTTGGGTTCTCATCAAATTCCATACTTCCGGTCAGGTCGATGTTGCCAATGATTTTACCCTCATGCTCCGCAATTAACAGCAGGCTATTAGGGTTATCGTTCAGGCTCCTGATCCATTCCCGTTGGTCTGCCACTGTCTGCTCCAGGTCGTCCGCAGAAACCAACAGGTACTTGCTTGTAAAAACATATTCGCGGATTGTTTCCAGTAGTTCAGCAGAATCCGAAGACTTTGCCTCCCTGATGAAAACTTGCTCGCCTCTTTTTAAAGTATAGTACTGATTGATTTCCTTCATTAAACCGGTTATAAAACTTATCCTTTTAAGCGGATGTGCAGTTCGTTTAGTTGTGCATCCGCAATAGAAGATGGTGCATCAATCATCACATCACGTCCGGAATTGTTTTTCGGGAAGGCGATGTAATCACGGATAGAGTCTGAGCCACCGAAAAGTGAGCACAGCCTGTCGAAACCAAAGGCAATACCACCGTGTGGCGGTGCACCATATTCGAAGGCATTCATCAGGAAGCCGAATTGGTTTTCAGCTTCTTCTTTCGAGAAACCTAATAACGTAAACATCTGCTCCTGCAAAGTTCTGTCATGGATACGGATAGAACCGCCACCCACTTCAACACCGTTAATTACCATATCATAGGCATTGGCGCGGATGTCACCCGGGCGGCTGTCAACCAATTCCAGGTCTTCTGGCTTAGGCGATGTGAACGGGTGGTGCATGGCATGGTAGCGCTGTGCTTCTTCGTCCCACTCCAGTAACGGAAAATCAACTACCCATAGCGGTGAGAATGTATTCTTATCGCGCAGGCCAAGGCGTTCGCCCATTTCCAGGCGTAGCTCGTTAAGCGCTTTGCGGGTTTTATCAGTGCCGCCGGCAAGTATAAGCAATAGGTCGCCTGGCTCCGCGTTAAACGCTTTGCCCCACTCCTGCAGGTCTTCTGACGAGTAGAATTTATCAACAGATGATTTTATACTTCCGTCTTCGTTAACGCGGGCGTATACCAGGCCGGTAGCGCCAATCTGCGGACGACGTACAAAATCGGTCAGTTCGTCGAGTTGCTTACGGGTATAGCTGGCTGCACCTTTGGCGTTAATACCAACTACCAGTTCGGCATCATCAAATACTTTAAAGCCTTTGTCTTTTACCAGCGCGTTCAGCTCCACAAAACGCATTTCGAAGCGCGTATCCGGCTTATCAGAACCATAGTATCTGGCTGCATCAGCATAGGTCATGCGTGGTAACTGATCGATCGTAACGCCTTTCACTTTTTCGAACAAGTGGCGGATAAAGCCTTCAAAGGTGTTCAGGATATCCTCCTGGGTTACGAAAGCCATTTCGCAATCTATCTGGGTAAACTCCGGCTGACGGTCAGCACGCAGGTCTTCGTCTCTGAAGCATTTTACGATCTGGTAATACTTATCGAAACCCGAAACCATCAGCAACTGCTTAAAGGTTTGTGGCGATTGCGGCAAGGCATAAAACTCGCCGGGGTTCATGCGGCTTGGCACCACAAAATCGCGGGCCCCTTCTGGCGTAGATTTGATCAGAACCGGCGTTTCTACTTCTATAAAGCTTAAATTATCGAGATAATTACGGGTTTCGCGCATCATGCGGTGGCGCAACTCTAGATTTCGGCGCACCGGGGCGCGACGCAAATCCAGGTAACGGTATTTCATGCGCAGGTCGTCGCCGCCATCGGTATCATCTTCAATCATGAAAGGAGGTAACTTGGCTGGGTTCAGAATTTCCAGGTTTGTTACTTTGATTTCCACTTCGCCGGTCGGCATTTTATCGTTCTTCGATTCGCGCTCGATCACGTTACCGGTTACACGCAGCACAAACTCACGGCCCAGGCTACGAGCCTGCACCAATACATCGGCTGGCGTAATGCCTTCTTCAAAAGAGAGCTGCGTCAGGCCATAACGGTCGCGCAAATCTATCCACAACATGCCGCCTTTGTCGCGCAGGCGCTGTACCCAGCCAGCTAATGTAACCTCTTTCCCTACGTTCTCAAGCCGTAGTTCTCCGCAAGTATGAGTTCGAAGCATCGTCTTATTTTCAGTTTTATCTTACCACAAAAGTAAGAATTGTTTTCGGAAGTATAAGGCAGGAAAGGCTTTTCAAAGCAGAACGGCCATACTTTAAAGTATAGCCGTTCTGCTTTGAATTAAGTTTGATTGCATTTATACTTTGCTGGAGTAGCTGAATGGTATAAGTGAGGATTTATACTTTGCTGGCGTAGTTGAATGCTTTCTCTACTTTTAAAGTATAAGTTTTATAGGTAGCTTTTTCGCTCCAAGTCCGCTGGGACTCGTTCTCGGGCATCGCGCTGTTTACTTGAAGCTGCCCTCGCTCTGCTACGGGCTGCCACTTACATGGCACCGCAACAAGTAAAAGGCGCTCAACCCAAGAACTGGGATAAGTTCTCTCTTCGATTGACAATAATTAAAAAGTACATGAAAAGAGAAATAACTGATCGAAGAAAAAAACCTTTCCAGTTTTCGCGTGAAGCGCCTTGTGAATTTCCGGTGCCACGTAAGTGGCAGTCGCAAGACAGGGAATTAACACAGCGCTGAAGGCGAAAACGCAGCCAGCGCGGCTGCCGAGCGCGAAAGCACACAATGAAACAACAGCTTCTCAGTTAACTAAGGAAGGAGCTACGCCAGCAAAGTATAAAGCCTTATTCTATAATTGTTACTTAAACAACCCGCCTAACTTATCACCCAAACCACCCGACAGTTTATCTTTAATACCGCCAAACATGCCCATTAAATCGCTCTGACTTGTACCATCTGCGCTTACTTTGCCCGATACTTTGTTCATCAAAAACGAAATAACAAACGGGCCTACCTGCTTGGCTATACTTTCGGGTACACCTAGTTTGGTAGTCAGGTCGTTCACATAATTGCCGATCATGCTGTTCATGCCGCTGTGCTCGGTTGGGCTTTTCTGGCCTTTCAGGATATCCATCATCCCACCGAAATCACCACTGGAAGCTTGTTGTTTTAAGCCGGCTGCCAGGCTATCTTTTGCCAGGTCCACAGATTTGCTGGCGGTGTCGGGCTGCAACTGGAATTTGTTCTGAAGCTCGCCGGTAAGCTGGCCTTTTACGCTGTTAATGATATTTTCTAACATAGTTTTGTTTGTTTTCAGATTGATAATGCTATGCTGTTCTAACGAAGAAATGAGCAAGAAGATATTTGGTTTCCTTAAACCAGTAAACCGTTACGCTCTAATTGGCAAAGTAATTGCACAGCAACCGCTACCTACTTTTGACCAATATTTTATAGCTTTGCCTTTCTAATTTATGAACATGCGTTATTTAGCCTTTTTAGCTATTATTCTGATGGCAGGTGTGGCCTTCGCCAAACCGAAACTGAAGAAAGTACAGATCAGCAAAGAAATTAGTGTGCTGCTGCCACAGGATTTCACACCCATGAACGATGATGGCATTGCCCGCAGCTATCCGGCTACTACCCGCCCGCTGGCAGTTTATACCAGTCCTAACGGCCAGATAGATTTCAGTGTAACACAAAAAAAATCGCAGTTCAGGGCGGCCGATCTGGCGATGCTACGCGAGTTTTACAAAGCCAATTTACTGGAGCGCTTCTCTAAAGTTGATTTTATCCGGGATGAGGTAAAGCAGGTAAAAGGCAAAGATTACATCGTTTTCGAATACGTTTCTACTGTATCAGAAGACCGCCAGGCCAGCAATTTAAAACCGATGAACAAGTATAGCATCGTACAGTATACCATCCAGGGCGACCAGTTGCTGATATTTACCATGCACGTACCGTTTGCCATGAAAAACGATTGGCAGGAAACTACCCGCCAGATCATGGAATCTGTTGTGATTAAATAATTATACTTTAAGCACCCATACCATAAGCCTCTCCTTTGCCGGAGGGGCTTCTTTTTTATAGTTTCGCTACTTTAAAACGACCAAGATGAACGACGATATACTCTCTATTTACAGCGACGATTATTTTATGAAAGAAGCGTACAAGCAGGCTACGTACGCTTTCGAGGAAGATGAAATTCCGATAGGTGCCGTGATCGTGTGCAACAACCGCATTATTGCCAAAGCCTATAACCAGACCGAAAAGCTGAACGATGTAACCGCCCACGCCGAAATGCTTGCTTTTACAGCCGCCTCCGAGTACCTGGGCAACAAATACTTACACGACTGCACGTTGTATGTAACCGTGGAGCCCTGCGTGATGTGTGCCGGTGCCAGTTACTGGGCACAGCTAAAAAGGGTGGTTTTCGGAACAACAGAGCCCAAACGCGGTTATAGAAGGGTAGGCAACTTGCTGCATCCTAAAACGGAAATGGTAAGCGGCATAATGGCCGATGAGTGTGCTGCGCTGATGGCTTCTTTCTTTGCCAATAAAAGAAATTAACTAACTTTGGCTTGAAGCGTACACATTTTTGTGCCTACAAGAGTAAATCATTATCAATCCTAAAACTATAGAAACTATGGCTTTCGAACTTCCGAACCTACCTTATGCTTACGACGCACTGGAGCCGCACATCGATGCGCGCACCATGGAAATCCACCATACAAAACACCACCAGGCTTATACAACTAACCTGAACAATGCCATTGCAGGCACTGAACTGGAAAACATGTCTATCGAGGAGATCTTCTCCAGCTTTAGCGGCGATAACAAAGCGGTACGTAACAACGGTGGCGGCTATTACAACCACAACCTGTTCTGGACTATCCTGTCACCAAACGGCGGCGGACAACCAACAGGCGAGCTGGCAGAAGCAATAAACGAAGCATTCGGTTCTTTCGACCAGATGAAAGAGAAATTTAACGCAGCAGCAGCTACCCGTTTCGGTTCTGGCTGGGCCTGGCTATGTGTAGCTGGTGGTAAACTGGAAGTATGTTCTACACCAAACCAGGATAACCCACTTATGCCATTCGCTGAAGGTTGCGCCGGCACGCCAATCTTAGGCCTTGACGTGTGGGAACATGCCTATTACCTGAACTATCAGAACCGCCGTCCGGATTACGTAAACGCTTTCTGGAACGTAGTAAACTGGGAAGAAGTAACACGTCGCTATAACGAGGCAAAATAATTTGTTCTGACGTCAGATACAGGACAAAAGACATAAGACCTTTTGCCCAACAAAAAATCCCCGCCGGAAACGACGGGGATTTTTTTATACTTTAATGCTCAGAAATTCTGTTTATACTTTCATCCTGCGTTATTGCTGCGCTACCTGCTGCTTTGCTTTATACGCTGCCACGCCTGCATCCAGGAACTTCACAAAATTCTCAACGCTCAGGTCATAGGCCGTAGGTTTTACCAGCACATTCTCGTTTTCATCCATCAGCACATAGTATGGCTGCGCGTTTACATTGAATTTGGTTATCTGGTAATCGGCGTACTTTTTACCGATGGTCGCTTTTTCTTTGCTGTCATACTTACTGATATACTTTTCGTTTTCGGCCAGCTCAGTTTTATCATCTACATACAAAGCCACTATGATGTAATCTTCCTGAAGGCGCTTTAGCACCTGCGGGTCCGACCATACATTGGCTTCCATTTCGCGGCAGTTAACGCAACCGTGGCCGGTAAAATCAATAAAGATGGGTTTGCCCTGTTCGGCAGCACATTTCTTGGCTTGTTCCAGATCGAAGTAGCCCTGCAAGCCGTGCGGCAAATGCAGGAAGTCGCTATACTTAGGCGTTTCGCAAAGCTGAGTTGTGTTATTTGCGATGGAGCCACCGCCCTGTCGGTTAATGGCGGCTAAGTCAAAATCGTGAGTAGCTTGCGGTGGCAGGTAACCTGATAAGGCTTTCAGCGGCGCCCCAAACAACCCTGGCACCAGGTACACGACAAAGCCAAACGTGGCAATCGCAAAAAACAAACGCGGCACACCGATGTATGGTACATCTGAATCGTGTGAGAACTTGAGTTTGCCCAGCAGGTAAAAGCCCATCAAAGTAAATATCACAATCCAGAGGGCCAGGTATACTTCCCTGTCCAGGATGCCCCAATGGTACACCTGATCGGCTACGCTCAGGAATTTAAGCGCCAGAGCCAGCTCTATAAAACCCAAAACTACTTTTACGGAGTTCAGCCAGCCACCGGATTTTGGCAGGCCTTTTAACCACGACGGAAAAATGGCAAATAACGTAAACGGCAACGCGAACGCCAGCGAAAAACCGAACATCCCTACAATGGGGCGCAGGGTTTCGCCTCCGGCAGAAGCTACCAGTATACTTCCGACAATAGGCCCGGTGCACGAAAATGAAACCAGCACCAAAGTAAATGCCATAAAAAAAACACCGACCCAACCGCCTTTATCCGCCTGCGCATCAACTTTGTTTAACCACGAACTGGGCAGCGTAATCTCGAACATCCCGAAAAAAGACATCGCAAAAATCACGAACACCAGGAAGAACAGAACATTCGGCAGCCAGTGTGTACTGATAAAATTGGCCCCATCGGCCCCGAACAAACGCGCCACCACCGTACCGATAACCGTATAAATAGCGATGATGGAAAGGCCGTAAATAAGCGCTTTAAAAATTGCCTGGCCCCGGTTAGAGCTGCTGCCGGTAAAGAAACTCACCGTCATGGGCACCATCGGGAATACGCAGGGCGTCAGCAGTGCTACCAGGCCAGAGCCGAAAGCGATCAGCATAAAGGTCAGCAGGCCTTCCTCTGGTTCTGAGGCAGTAGTTGCAGGAGTGGCAGCAAGTGTAGCTGTATCCTGTGCAGTGGTAGTGTTTATACTTGCGGTAGCGGTATCTGAAGTAACAGCAGCTGTAGCTGTTGTATCAGGAGCTGTAGTGGTTGCAGCAGGCATATTTATACTTGCCGGCGCATCGGTAGCGCCGGTTGCGGTAGTGGCCGGAATGGCTGTTCCGCTTATACTTACCTGGCTGTTCGAAAAAGTGAAATCATCATCAAACGGAATACATTTTCCATCGATATCCGTGCAGACCTGGTACTCGTAGCTGCCTTTAACCTGCAAGGTGGGCTGCAGAACTTTTATTTTCTGCCTGAACTGCGCCGTGCCTACAAAGTAAGTATACTCGCCTTCCCACAGGTCATCATACTTTTTCTTTGGGTTCACCGGTTTGATTTTGCCTACCAGTTCGTAAGAGGGATGTTTGGCAAACTTAAACTCAGTAACCATTGGCCCCAGTTCCGGGTCGAAATCCGAAGAATACAGGTACCAGTCTTTATCTATCTTAACATTAAAGATAAGCTCTATTTCTTCGCCAACGGCTGCCTGCTTTTTAGAAACATCATAGCTCCAGGTAGCGGGTTTCAGGACCTGGGCCTGCACCGCCATTGCCAGAAGCAACAAAAAAAGGCTTAGTAAATATTTTCCGGATCTATGGGTATACATATGGGCTGTTCTACTTTTATACTTGCAAGCTGATTTATACTTCAGGGTAACAAGAAAGCTTTTGTTTTGATAGCACAAAAGTATGGATTTTTAACGGGATAACGTAAGCTGCTGCCATACTTGCTACATGCCCCGGACAGACAACTCCCGCAACTCGCTTTACAGCTCTTTTTTAGTTTCAGAGAACACCGCCAGCTCTGGTAACCAAATGGTAACACCAGAACCTATTTGATAACATATTCTCCAGCAAATACCCCTTAACTTTGTATCATTAGAAGTATAAATTGAATATTGACCACAGGCTAAAAGTATAATTCACCCTTAAAAGACTGGCATTCACGAACAAAACCCAGTTTTTTGACAGGTTCAGGAATCAATCTAAAGCATGAAATGTATAACAACTATGAGATAATTTATAATAATAACCTTGCTTGTATGCCTGCAAATTTTACCACCAGCCCAACTGTTACTTTAAAGACAACCTGCGGGAAATCTTTCGGAAGTTTGTTTAAAGCTATCAAAATGATGCGCGATGAGCAGCACAACTTTCATGTGGTATACAAGACCTTTACAGATGAGTTTATTTATTCTTTTTGTAATCCCTTCCTAGATGCTGATGCGGAAAACACCTATCAACTGATAAGTGAAGACATGGCAAAGCACATATTTTTGCACCGCCTGTCGCAGGAAAATGCCAGCGAGTTGTTTAGCACCGCCGAGGTATCAAGACTGAGCGTCGTATCCTGAATTCTGCATTGCTATTTTACTCAAAAAGGCACCGCTTGGTGCCTTTTCTGATTTTAATAACCCGTTTTTGTAAAGCATGTATTAAAAGATGTATATTTAAAACAGCTTCGTAGGCCTGCATTGCCCTGTTATGGCGGTTTAATAGCCTGGTTGCGTATACTCTTCTGGCAAAAACCTTTATTTTAGTTAATTTTACACCTTTGCCGGCTACAACACAGCTTTATAAACTATGGTTTTTGATATTTTCCTGACAATATTTCTTGTTCTGCTTAACGGCTTTTTTGTGGCAGCCGAGTTTGCCATTGTAAAAGTAAGGGCTTCGCAGATTGAGCTTCGGGCACAAACCGGTAACTCGCTCGCTAAAATGGCGCAGCACATGCTCTCCCACCTCGATTCTTATCTATCGGCCACACAATTAGGTATAACGCTTGCTTCGCTTGGTTTGGGTTGGATCGGGGAAAGTGTGGTTTCGCGCATTGTAATTGATATTATGAACGCCTTTGGCTATCAGGGCAGCGAGGCACTGGCCCATAGCATTGCCCTTCCGATCTCGTTTGCCATTATTACGGTACTGCACATTGTGTTTGGGGAGCTGGCTCCAAAATCGCTGGCCATTCAACGTTCCGAATCTACGGCGCTGGCTGTTTCTATTCCGCTTCGCTTCTTTTATATCCTGTTCCGGCCGTTTATCTGGTTACTGAATGGTTTTGCCAATGCTGTGCTCCGCTCGATGGGCATACGGCCGGTGCATGGCTCCGAAGTACACTCCGCAGAAGAACTCCGGTTGTTGTTTGAGCAAAGCGTGGAAAGTGGCGCCATCCAGGATTCGCAGCACGAGCTGATGGAGAATGTGTTCCAGTTTAATGAGCGCATGGTAAAACAGATACAGGTGCCCCGTACCAAGATGATCGCTATTGATGTGCACATTGCAGAAACGGACCTGATGGATGTGATCTTTAACGAAGGTTATTCGCGCCTGCCTGTATATGATGGCAACATCGATAATATTGTGGGTATACTTTACGTAAAAGATATCCTGAACATCATGCGCCTCGGCGAACCGATCGTTATCGAAAAACTGATGCGCCCTGCCTACTTCATTCCTGAAACCAAAAAAATTAACCGCCTGCTTAAGCAGTTCCAGCGCCGCCACATGCACATGGCCATCGCTACCGACGAGTTTGGCGGTGTTTCCGGTATTGTTACCATCGAGGATATTATTGAAGAACTGGTTGGCGAGATACAGGATGAATATGATGAGGAAGCACCGATCGTGGAACGCCTCAGCGATTTTGAGTATAAAGTGAACGGCTCGGCTGCCATCTCAGATGCCAACGACCACCTGCCCTACTCCCTGCCCGAAGGCGAAGATTACGAAACCGTAGGCGGTTTTGTGAACGTACTCTATGGCCAGATACCAGAAGACAGCAGCGAAATGGCTACTTACAAAGAGTATGAAGTGAAGGTACTCGAGCGGTCGGAGCGCCGCGTGGAATGGGTACAGCTTACCGTACGCGAGGAAGTGCGCGATAACCTACTTTAAAAGTATAAAGCAGCTTAAATAGAAAGTCAGCTTCCGGAAGTTTATACTTTGAGGGTTGATAGTTTATACTTTGCTGGCGTAGTTTGGCTTTCTTATCTTGGATAGTTCTTGTTGTATAGCATGCTTTCGCGCTCGGCGGCCGCGCTGGCCGCGTTTTCCCCTTCAGCGCTGTGTTCATTCCCTGCCTTACGGCTGCTGCGCACCGGAAATTCACAAGGCGCTTCACGCGAAAACTGGAGAGGTTTTTTTCTTCGATCAAAGTATAAAGTATACTTCAATTAAGAGCAAGAGTCTTTGGCTAAACCAACTCCCCTCCTTTTTTCAAGGAGGGGTGCCGCAGGCGGGGTGGTTAAACTTGTCAAGCAAAAGCGAGGCGATAAGCCAACAATAACACAAGAACTTTTCTATTAAGCCAGCAAAGTATAAAACCAACTAGCCTCTATTCTTTTCCTGTAAACCAACCACCATACATTACATAGTTGTTGGCTACCTTATCCAGGCCTTCGATCTGCGCTGCGCTTAGCTGTTTTACTTTCTTGGCCGGAATGCCTGCATAGATCCAGCCCGATTCGCAGATAGTGTTTTCAAGTACGATAGCGCCTGCAGCCACGATACAGTTTTTCTGCACCACCACGTTATCCATCACAATAGATCCCATCCCAATCAGCACATTATCCTCTACAGTACAGCCGTGCACAATCGCGTTATGCCCTACCGATACGTTATTGCCAATGGTAGTCGCGGCTTTCTCGTAAGTACAATGGATCACGGCACCATCCTGTATATTTGATTTATTCCCGATCCGGATGCTGTTTACATCGCCACGGATAACAGCGTTAAACCAAACGGTACATTCATCGCCCATAATCACATCGCCTACAATCGTTGCATTCGGGGCTATAAAGCATTCTTCGCCCATCTGGGGTTTCACGCCTTTTACAGGAAGTATAACTGGCATATATATTTTGAATTACAAATTAAAAATTACGAATTACGAATTAGGGTAAATTTCTTCCGGATTTACACTTTGAAAACCTGTATCAGGCGAACATGCGTTTCCAGGTGCCTTTGTAGTAATTATAACGGAGCGTGCTGGGCAATGCCTTCCAGAAATATTTATTTACTTCTACGGCAAAGCTTGGCTGCATGTAACAGTTAATGGTGCAGCCTTCGCAGGCCGGTAATTTCCCTTCCAGCTTTTTAAGCGCTTCTACTTCTTCCGATAAGTATAAAGTATAAAGGTCGCCATTTATCGGAAAGGCTTGGGTACCGAGATGATAACATGGCAGAACCAGCTCATTGTCCGGAGAAATTACGAGTGTGGTGCTGGCTGCTTTACAGACAGGTTTGGAAGTATGATTGCCGCCATCGCGCCGCAATTCTATAAAGCCTTCGTTCAGGTATACTTGTTTGCGTTTGCCAAAGGCTGTCAGGTAATCGAGTTCTTCTTCGGATAAACGCTCGCCAGTTTCTACGGCATTATACTCAAAAGCCGGATTAAGGATGAGGACGAGTTTGTTTGGAAGTATGATTTTCTGGTAGACCTCTTCCAGTTGGTGCAGGTTGTGCTTGAAAACAGTAAACAGAATATCTGGCCGCTCGCCCAGTTCTTTCGCCACCCTTACCGATTCCATTACAAAATCATAGCAGGCCACACCGCGGCCTTTGTCGTGTGTTTCTTTATCCGCAGAATCCAGCGAAAAGTGCAGCATGTCTATTTTCCCTTTCAGCTTCTGGGCTAATTTGGGATAAAGCATGGCATTAGTGGTGAGCGTGGTAATAAAGCCCATTTCGTGCGCCATGGCAAGCATCTGGTCTATCTGGCGGTGCAATAATGGTTCGCCACCGGTAAAATCGATCACCTGTACGCCCAGCTTTTTCAGGTCGCGCAGGTTTTGCGCAACATCTTCCAGGGTAATATAAGGCGATGGTTTTTCCCAGATATCACAGAACGAGCACTTTGCGTTACAGCGGTAGGTAACGTAATAGTTGCAAAGTACAGGTTTGGATGTTAGGCGCATCAGTTTTAATTACGAATTAAGAAGTACGAATTACGAGTTTTGTTCTGGAAATAAGAAATCAGCGTGATGGATAAGACAAAGAACAGGCTAATTATTAAATAGCAGATGATTATACTTTTTCATCTAACTTCATACTTGTGCCGGAGCCGTAGACACCATTCCCCAAAAATACGTATTCAGTTTATACTTCCGTAACGCAGGCAGAGCCCAGGCTGCTTTACTTGTTTTAGAATCAGAGAATATAATTACCTGTTATACATTAAGATAAACTTCCATACTTTAAAAAATTTCCCCTATGAAAAAAATATTCCTGTTAATAGCCGTTGTGCTTGCTGCATACAGCACGTCGATGGCGCAAACGTTTCAGGCTGGTTTAAAAGCGGGCATCAGCGCCAGCAAAGTAACGGTAAAAGACCTGCAAAATTCGCCTGAAGAATACGATAACCCCGAAAACATTGCAGGCTACCATGCCGGTATTTTTACCAGGTTTCAGGTAGCCGGCGTTTTCCTGCAGCCCGAAGCAATGGTCGTTTCATCGGGTGGGAAAATCGAATTTACCGATGCGGCAACGGGTGGCGTACAAACTTCCGAGTTTGATTTTAACCGTTTGGATGTGCCGATCATGCTGGGTTATAATTTCCTGAAAGTGCTGCGCGTGCAGGCCGGGCCGGTTGCATCTGTGGTATTTGATGCCAAGCAGCAGGACGTAGAAATTGACGAGTACATGAACCGGACTGACTGGGGCTGGCAGGCTGGCGTAGGCGTTGATCTGGCAGCATTAACCTTAGACCTGCGCTACGAAAACATTGGCCGCGACTTTACCAACACCGTGCAGCAAAGCAGCGGCAAGTATAAAACCGAACAATTTATACTTAGCTTAGGCTTTAAACTGGTGAAGTAAACTTTATCGGCCACAAAAAAAGCTCTTTAACACATATGTTAAAGAGCTTTTTTATTTTTATACTTTAGTTGATCTGTTAAGGCATGTACATTTCTGCGCCCGGGCCAACCGGCAGTTTCAGTAATATCCAGATGATGAACATGATCGTCCAGCCGATAAAGAAAACCACCGTGTAGGGCAGCATCGTGGAGATAACCGTTCCGATACCTGCATTTTTATCATAGCGCTGAATAAAGGCTACAATCAAGGCAAAGTAAGACATCATAGGCGATATAATGTTGGTAACGCTATCGCCGATGCGGTAAGCTGTTTGCGTAAATTCCGGCGTATAGCCCAGCAGCATAAACATCGGAATAAAAACAGGCGCCATAATGGCCCACTTGGCCGAAGCCGAACCCATTACCAGGTTAATAGTGGCGGCCACTAAAATGAACATGATCATTAGCGGAATATCGCTCAGGCCCATTGTTTTAAGCACATCGGCACCGTTAATGGCCAATATAAGCCCTAGGTTGGTCCAGTTAAAGTAAGCTACAAATTGTGCGGCAAAAAACACCAGTACAATGTAAGAGCCCAGCGTTTCCATGGATTTGGCCATGCCGCGCATCACATCGCTGTCGCTTCTGATGGTTTTAGCACCGATGCCGTAGGCAATACCCGCCACACCTGCTAAAACGAAGATAAAGGCCACAATACCTGACATGAATGGCGAATTAAGCACACCACCCGTTTCCGGATCTCTTAAATAACCGTTTTCCGGTAGCAGCCCGCCCAGTATAAACGCCATCAGGAGCAGTATGGCAATAGAAGCGTAAAGTATACCGCGTTTCTCGTCTGCATTCAGGCGGTCTATACTTTGAGGTTTTTCATCTCCGGTGTATTCGCCCAGCCTGGGTATCACAATTCTTTCGGTTACCCAGGTACCTAAGCCAGCCACCAGAAACGTAGAGGCAAACATAAAGTAATAGTTAGCAGCAGGGTTTACTACATAATTCGGGTCGATAATTTTGGCAGCTTCCGTAGAAAGACCAGCCAGCAAAGGGTCTACAGTTCCGAGTAAAAGGTTGGCGCTATACCCACCCGATACACCGGCAAATGCAGCAGCCAAGCCAGCCAGCGGATGGCGGCCAGCGGCCAGAAATATAATTGCCGCCAAGGGCACCAACAGCACATAGCCAACTTCAGAAGCCGTATTCGAGATCACACCTGCAAATACGATCACAAACGTCAGCAAACGCTTTGGCGAAGCCAGTACTACCATGCGTAAAACGGCCCCAATCAGGCCTGTGCCTTCAGCAATACCAATACCAAGTAATGACACTAATACCGTACCCAGTGGCGCAAAACCAGTAAAGTTGGTTACCATGCGGGTCAGGATCATGTGCAAGCCTTCCGTGGAAAGTAAGTTAAAAGGCGTTACGGTTTCGCCGGTGCCGGGGTGCACTACCGCCATATCAAAAAGGCTGGCAACCCACGATAAAATAATGATAAGCAAAGCAAAGCCAGCAAACAAAGTGGCAGGGTGAGGCAGGGCATTTCCGATACGTTCTATCACAGACAGAAACCTGTCGATGCCGGATCTTTTCTTCTGAAGCTCGGTCATAAAGGTGGTTAATGGTTTACCGGAGCAAGCTGCCCGGGCAAGGTTGGATTTAGTTTGGTGGCTGAATATCCTTAAAAAAGGCCATACCTGCAAATTTTACCGGAATTCCCTAACTTGGCAGTTGCTTATACTTTATACTTTTTATGATTCCTTACCTGAACCCCGGCGACCGCATTGCCATAATTTCTACTGCCCGAAAAATTACTGCGGCAGAGCTCGCTCCTGCTATCAGCACCTTCCAAAGCTGGGGCTTAGAGGTAGTGCTGGGCCAGACCATTGATGCCGCTTATAACCAGTTTGCCGGCGACGATGTGCTCCGTTTACGCGATTTCCAGGGGATGTTGGATGATGCAAGTATAAAAGCGATTGTTTGCGCACGCGGCGGTTACGGCACTACCCGTATCATTGATCAGGTAGATTTTACGCAGTTTACGAAGCAGCCGAAATGGGTGGTCGGGTTCAGCGATGTAACCACCATCCACAGCCATATTCACAACCTCGGCCTGGAAACCATACACGCCATTATGCCGGTATTATTTGGCCGCGAAGGAACTATAGATTCCGTGGAAACGCTGCGCCAGGTATTGTTTGGAGAAAGCCTGGTTTATACTTCTGATCCGCATGAATTTAACCGCTTCGGCACTGCGCAGGGCCAGTTGGTAGGTGGTAATCTTTCCATGCTGCACACACTTACCGGCACCAGATCCGATATCGATACAAGTGGCAAAATACTTTTCCTAGAAGACCTGGACGAATACCTCTACCACATCGACCGTATGCTGGTGCATTTAGACCGAAGTGGCAAACTGAAAAACCTGGCGGGTATGCTTGTAGGCGATATGAGTGACATGAAAGATAACGCGATTCCGTTCGGTAAAACGGCTTACGAGATCATACAGGAGCATGTGGGCAAGTATAACTTCCCTGTATCGTTTGGTTTTCCGGTGGGCCACGAGCCGCTTAATCTGGCTTTGGTGTGCGGAAGAGAAGTAGCGTTGGAGGTAAGTGAGTCAGGGGCGAGATTGAAGTATGTATATAATTCGTAATCTTTATATTATACAGGAACTATATAGTATACTCGTTAGTACGATTACGTATAGCCGCCGCACTTGGAGGTATAAACGAAATAGATTACGTTTATACTATAGTCAGCTGTTATTTAAAATATAAAAAATGACATTCCAAGAAATATTTATTAATCTAATAACAATTTTAGTGTCCTTATTTATATTTTACTCACTAAGGAGTTATTGGCCTAAATATTTTGAAACTAAAGGCGCAAATCAAGCTACGAAAGAAGATATCGGAGAAATTACTGAAATTGTAGAAAATATAAAATCTGATTTATTGCAACAAAATGAATTTTTAAAAGCTCAGTTATCATTTTATAATCAACATAAAATAAATCTTAAAAATGCTGAAAGAGAAGCTATTTTAGATTTTAATAGAAAGATTTCAGCTTGGTTATTTTCAATTGTCAGATTTACTTTTACCACTTACAAATTAGATAATTATAAAGATTTAAATAATGTTTCAATAGAGTTCGGTAAAAGACAATATGAATGTGATTTGGCTGAAGCTCATTTAGAGCTTTTTATACACGACCAAGAATTTCTCAACACTAAAATGAATCTAAATGTTGGAATATTAGACCTTGAAGGTATTACGGATAGAGCTTTAACAGAAGTTTACTGGGTATACTCAATATTTGAATCAGAAAATGAATTTGCAAAAGATTCTCCTGATACACAGCGACAGTTGAAAGAAAAACTACTTATTGACCTTGATAAGTTAACTAATAAGCATCGAAAAGAAAGTCTAACACAATATAAAAAAGTCCATAAATCAATGGTGGATATGCGGGAATTAATTAATACTAGATTAAAACAACTAGAGGAGGAAGAAAAAACAACAGCTAACATTGTATAAACATGCCACGGCCAACGGCCTAGCACGTTGTTTATACGAGACCGTTATACTACTACCCGCACCCTACGCCGCCTTTTTATCAATCCCCTTTGCGCGTACATCCTGGTAATAATTACAGAAACTGTTGAGTACACACTCCTCGCATTTAGGCGTATACCATGTGCAGATGCGCTGCCCATGCCAGAACAAATGCTTATGGAAATTAAATAATTCTTCGGGGTCTGGTGGGAGCATTTGCAGCAACAGGTCGTGGGCTTTGTTGGCTGTTACTTTTGCCCCGATTATACCAACCCGCTGACTCACCCGGAACACATGCGTATCTACGGGCAGCACCGGTTTTTTAAAGTTAAAGAGCAGTAATAGTGTAGCGGTTTTTGGGCCAACGCCCGGTAGTTTTGTCAGCCAGGCCATAGCATCCGCAACTGGAATATCTCTGAGAAACTCGATTTCGATCTCGCCTCTTTCTTCTTTTATGATGCGGAGCGTTTCCTGTATCTGCGGCACTTTCTGGTCGGGGTAGCGGGTTGTTTTGATCGCATCTGCCATTTCAGCGGTATCGGCCTGCATCACGCCTTCCCAATCTCCGAACCGTTCCAGCATGGTATTATAGGCCATTACTTCGTCGGCATGCGTGGTGCGGTGCGACAGCATGGTACTGATCAGCTCGTGCATGGGCGTGCGCCGGCTGTTATCTAGTGTAAGCCGCTTATAGGTCTGGTTCAGGGTTTCGTGCGTCAGCAATGCTTTTTCGCGGCCGGATAGTTCGTGTGCATCCATGGGTAAATCATAAATTGGATTTATACTTTACGCACGCGTTTTAAATGAGTTTATCCCCTCGGCCCATGCTGCAAAGCTCTTGTTTCCTGCTGAATTTAAATAAAAATGCACTAGTTTATACTTTAAAGTACAACTTTTTGCATTTTATAGCGCTATATGTTCTTGTTACTTTTTTTGGACAGGTAAAGGACTAACACAGAAGATAATGCAAATAAAATTTTTAGGTACGGGTGGCGCCTTCGATACAGATTACCTTAATTCTGCAGCCATATTGGAGTTCAGGAGTCTGAACCTGCTTCTTGATTGTGGCTTTACGGTTTACCCTGCCCTTGTCCAGAAAAACCTGCTTCACAAAGTAGATCATATCCTGCTCACGCACCTGCACAACGACCATAGCGGCAGCCTGGCCAACTTACTACTCCACAAAAGTATACTGGATGGCGCCAAACGGCCGCTTATTTTATACCCGAACGAACAGTTTAAGCAGCAGCTTTATACTTTCTTGGAGATACAACTAAAAGACCCGGATAAGTATGCAGAGTTTGTGCCGCTCGATCAGTTTGAAGGGATTACAGCCGTGGATACGTATGCCTACCATTCGGAAGGCTACCAGACTTTTTCTTACATTTTTGATTCCGAAGAGAGCCGCCTGGTGTACTCCGGCGATCTGGCGAAGCCTGAAATCCTTTTCAACAAACTGGAACGGATGCCGCCCAAAAGAACCTGCGTTTTCCACGACATCACTTTTGAAGCAGACAATACGGGCCATACGTATTACAAAAAACTGCTGCCCTACATGAACGGCGTGGATATGTTTGGTTACCACTGCGACCCTACCAAAAGCCCCGACGACAACCCGATCAGGCTGGTATTTTACCAACAGGATTTTATGGCGTAAGGCTCAGAAGCTACTTTACACTCCAGATACCTTGGATGCAGCATTTGCGTAAGTGCAAAAGCCGGGATAGTAAAAGTTGAACAAGTATACATGCTGCTGGTTACTATCCCATACTAACCCGAATAACCTATATGATCTCCCTGAAACAAGCTGCCAAAGTGCCTTTTCTACAACAACCGCTGCACATTGCTTATTGCTTGTTTTTTACGGCCTTCCTGGTTTTTACCGGCCTCACCACACCTGACCCCGGTAACTGGGCAACCGAAAATGTACTTACTGTTTCGCTATTCATTTTCCTGATTGCTTTTTATAATATTTTCCGGTTTTCGGATGCCAGCTATACGTTGATTCTGCTTTTCCTGATGTTGCACATGTATGGCAGCCAGCACCAATATGCCAGTAACCCGCTCGGCGAATGGCTGCAACAAACCTATAACTTAAACCGCAACCCCTACGACCGGCTGGTGCATTTGGGCTTTGGCCTGCTGTTAACGTACCCCATACACGAAGTGCTGGCCGCCGGTTTTAAGCTGCCCAACCTATGGACTTATATTTTGCCCGTAGAGCTTACTTTATCTTTAAGTGCGGTGTATGAACTGGCCGAATGGATGGTGGCCGATTGGGTGTACAAAGGCGGGCAGGCCGGCATGGATTTCCTAGGGATGCAGGGCGATATCTGGGATGCCCAGAAAGATGTAGCGCTGGCCGTAGCCGGAAGTATAACTGCCCTGCTTATAACCTTTCTGCTTCGCCGTAACAAAGTCAGGTAAGCTTTATACTTTCCTGAAATCGTATTTATACTTCGTTTGTACTTTGCAGCTATTCAAATCAGGACAGTAAAGTATAGGCATAAAAAAACCAGCCGCCCTTTGCAGGAACGGCTGGAAAAAAAATCAAAAAATCAGAATCTTCTTATAACTGGCCTTTTTCGGCAGCTTTCTTCATTTTCTCGTTTGCAAAGATCGCGATCTCTACACGACGGTTTTGCGTACGGCCTTCAACAGTAGAGTTGTCAGCAATTGGCTGATCGAACGCATATCCTTTTGTCGTCATACGGCTACGATCTACGCCAACAGAAGCGGCATAATCAGCAACAGATTGCGCACGGCTTTCAGATAAACGCTGGTTCAGATCTCTGCCGCCAGTGTTGTCTGTGTGGCCTTCGATCAGTACGTTGGTATCAGGGTATTTCTGAAGTGTTTCAGCCAACTTAGAAATTTCGGTTTTAGCACCGGATTGCAACGCTGCTGAGTTTGTCTGGAACAGGATACCGGAATCGAATGTGATCTTGATACCTTCCCCTACACGTTCAACTTTTGCATTTTCAAGGTCGCGACGCAGCTCTTCGGCTTGCTTATCCATACGGCGGCCAATTACAGCACCTGTTGTACCACCAACGGCAGCACCAATAATAGCGCCTGCAGCAGTGTTACCTGCAATGCGGCCAACTACGCCACCCACTACAGCTCCGGAGCCAGCACCAATAATGCCGCCTTTTGCTGTTTTACTCATGCCTCTGTTTTGTGTATCTGATGTGCCAGTTTGCTGGCCTGTAGTACAAGATGTAGAAAGAATGCCGATCAAGGCAAAAACTGATAAATAATTTCTTAGGTTTTTCATAATTTCTAATTTTAAATCTCCAACTAATTCATGTCAGATTCAGAGCATATTACTCTTCTAACGCTAAAATGTTTCGATTAATTTTCGGTTCTCTATACAGTTGCACCCAGCAGAAGTACATAATTTTAGCTGTATCCTGAGCCTTAACAACTTATATCTACTATATTTTATACTTGCCTCTAAAAAAACTTTAGCCTGGTAATCAGAACAACTTATAAAGTTATTAACAGCACTTAGTTTATACTTTATAAATGCCTGCCACTATACAGCTACAGGCATTTATAAAGTATGTTTTTATTTTACCTGGCCGCTTTCTGCAGCATTCTTCAACTCTTCGTTTGCTACGATGATGATCTCTACACGGCGGTTTTGCTGGCGACCAGATGCAGTTGTATTATCTGCGATTGGCTGGTCGTAGCTATAGCCTTTTGATTGAAGGCGGCTGCCTTCCACACCCAGGGTGCGCGCATATGCTGCAACCGCATCGGCACGGCGCTCAGATAAACGTTGGTTCAGCTCATAGCCACCGGTGTTATCGGTGTGGCCTTCAATGATTACGTTCGTGCCATCATAGCTTTTTAAGGTTTCGGCCAGCTTCTGGATATCTTTTTTGGCGGCAGCACTTAACTCCGCAGAGTTCACAGCAAACAAAATTCCTGAATCGAAATTAACACGGATGGCTTCGCCTACACGCTCTACTTTCGCGTTTTCCATACTTTTCTCCAGTTCTTCGGCTTGCTTGTCCATGCGACGGCCAATTACGGCTCCGGTTGCGCCACCAACGGCAGCACCCACAATAGCACCAGCCGCTGTGTTGCCTAACCTGTTCCCGATTATACCGCCAATTACGGCGCCACCTCCAGCACCTATCAGGCCGCCTTTGGTTGTCTTTTTCATGCCTGGCTTATCGGTGCCGTTTTCTGTTGTTTCTGTTGAGGTGCCAGCTGTAGTTCCTGCAGCCGGGCGGGTGGCCTGGCAAGAAGAGAACAGCATAGTAGCAGCCAAAAGCGAGGTAAGTGATAAGTTTAAAATTTTCATGTTTGTACGAATAAGCAATAATGATTTTTTTTAGTAGCCGCCTTCCAGGGCGCCTACCTGCAGCTTTACAATACTAGTGCCAAAATTACTGTGGTTGCGCCGTATATTACCCGATTCAGATATTCAGGCTATAAATTCATCATAACAGAACATCAACCAAGTATAAACCTGACACCTATAATAGCAAAAGCCCGTTGCATGGTACAACGGGCTTTTGCTATAGGATCGTATACTTTTAACTTAAGACAGTTTTGCCGCTCTTGCTGTTTTAGAGTCAGCAACTGCATCTTTTGACTCGAGCATACTTAACAGATCAGATAACCTGTTTTTGAGTTCTTTTCTATCCACTATAAAATCAAGGAAACCGTGCTCCAGTACAAACTCTGCACTCTGGAACCCTTTTGGCAGATCTTTACCGATGGTTTCTTTGATAACGCGCGGGCCCGCAAAACCGATCAGTGCGCCTGGCTCTGCAATGTTAAAATCGCCGAGCATGGCAAATGAAGCTGTCACGCCACCTGTGGTAGGATCGGTTAAAAGCGATATATAAGGCAGTTTTTCTTCTGAAAGCAGCGCCAGTTTAGCCGAAGTTTTCGCCATCTGCATCAATGAGAAACCTGCTTCCATCATACGCGCCCCACCAGATTTTGAGATCATCAGGAACGGCGTGCGTGTTTTGCGGGCATGGTCTATGGCACGGGCAATTTTCTCGCCTACTACCGAGCCCATTGAGCCGCCAATGTAAGCAAAGTCCATGCAGGCAATCGTAATCGGGAGGCCGTTCAGGTTACCATAGCCGGTGCGTACGGCATCTTTCAGGCCGGTCGCTTTTTCGGTAGCCACCACACGGTTAGGGTATGGTTTGGTATCCACAAAGTTCAGCGGGTCGCCGGATGTCATGTTCGCATCGAGCTCTGTAAATGCGTTGTCATCGAACAGGATCGCGAAATATTCTTTCGACCCGATCCGGTCATGATAATTACATTTTACGCACGTGTTCATGTTTTTCCGGTGCTCGGCCATACTTGTTACGGCTTTGCAAGTTGGGCACTTATACCACAGCCCGTCAGGTGTTTCCTTCTTTTCTTCGGTGGGTGTGCTAATTCCTTTTTCTACTCTTTTAAACCAAGGCATCATACTTTAACAGGGTGCGTTCCGCACTTATGGGTTATAGCTATACGTTGTGCAACAGCAAATTAACGGCAATGGCCTGCCTTTTCCCACCTCCGGAGAGGCGCCGAAAAAAGGCAGGCCACAAAAATAGTTAATTATCAGCAGTTCTGCTACTGATGCTTATGCCAATGTAATTTCGTTTGACAGATAAACGTCCTGAATGGCGTTTAATAGCTCAACACCAACTTTCATGTCTTTCTGGAAAGCCTTACGGCCAGATATTAAGCCCATACCGCCTGCACGCTTGTTGATAACAGCTGTACGAACTGCATCCGCTAAATCAGACTCGCCTTTAGACTCGCCACCAGAGTTGATAAGACCGGCACGGCCCATGTAGCAGTTAGCCACCTGGTAACGCGTTAAGTCGATTGGGTTATCAGAAGAAAGCATCTCGTACATCGCCTTATGAGACTTTGCAAAGTTTACAGCCGTGAAACCACCGTTGTTCTCCGGTAATTTCTGCTTGATGATGTCTGCCTGAATTGTTACGCCCAGGTGGTTTGCCTGTGCAGTAAGGTCGGCGGCCACATGGTAATCAACACCGTCTTTTTTGAAGGCATTGTTACGCGCATAGCACCAAAGGATGGTAGCCATACCTAACTGGTGTGCTCTCTCGAATGCTTCTGCTACCTCAACAATCTGGCGGGAAGATTCTTCTGAACCGAAATAAATAGTGGCACCAACGGCAGTTGCACCTAAGTTCCAGGCCTCGTCTACAGAACCGAACATGATCTGGTCGAACTTGTTCGGGTATGTCATCAACTCGTTGTGGTTGATCTTAACGATGAACGGAATTTTGTGTGCGTATTTTCTGGACATCATCGCCAGGTTACCAAATGTTGTCGCAACAGCGTTGCAACCACCTTCGATAGCCAGTTTAATGATGTTCTCTGGGTCGAAATAAATAGGGTTTGGCGCAAATGACGCACCCGCTGTGTGCTCAATGCCCTGATCAACCGGCAGGATGGAAAGGAAACCAGTGTTGCCTAAACGACCTGTGTTGAAAAGTTGCTGCAAGCTGCGCAGTACCTGTGGGCTTCTGTTAGACTGAGCAAAGATTCTGTCTACGAAATCCGGGCCTGGCGCGTGGATCAGTTCTTTTGCGATAGTTTTGCTTTCATGCTGCAGCAGGCTGTCCGCTTCAGAACCAAGTAAAGAAACGATGTTATCGTACGTCATTTGTTTTGATATATGTGAGGTATACTTTTGATTTAGTGGTGCAAAGATAGAATGAAAATGTATTCTCCCTAATCTTTCGCCATTCTTTAATAAAGCGGTAGCTCCGGCAACAGCATTAAAGCTTCATCGGGTTTGCTATCGCAACCGCATACTTCATACACACCGGAAATGTTACGTTTATACTTGATTTTTTTAAAAATATCTGCTCAGCTGGATCTATGCTTTGTAGCCTAACTATACTTACTGGGAGTTTATACTTAGCTAAAGTATAACTGCTACTTAAAGTATAAATCTATACTTTGTTGTTTCTGTTCAGCTTAAGAAATCACCCATAAAAATGCCTGCACGTAAAATCGAACAGGCATTTTTATGAGCAGCATCAGTTATTATAATGGGTTACATACACTCTTCGCTCACTACTTTACCATCCACAATTACAGTGCATACATGAGAGGTATATTCAAAAGGATCTCCATCAAATAGCACGATATCGGCATCTTTGCCTTTTTCCAGTGACCCTACGCGCTTATCCTGCCCTATTATTTTGGCCGGGGTTGTTGTGATAGCAGCCAGCGCCTGCTCTGGCTGCATGCCATTTGCTACAGCTACGCCCGCTTCGAACAGTATAACACGCGCTCGCGGCACATAAGCTTCAAACCCGCTTTGTATCGCCACGGGTATGCCTGCTTTAGAAAGTGTAGCTGCCGTCTCGAAAGAGATATTTTTGGTTTCGCCGTATGCCCGCGACATCGTTGGGTGAACGACAACTGGTATGCCGGCCGCTTTTATTTCATTTACCAGTAAATAAGCTTCAGCTGCACCATCCAACACCATATTCAGGTTAAACTCTTTTGCTAAACGCAGCGCACCCATAATATCCTGTGCTTTATTGGCTGTGATCAGTGCTTTATACTTTCCGCTTACTACTCCGGCTAGGGCTTCCAGTTTCAGGTTGCGGTCCGGGCGTTTGGTTGCATCGCCATTGCCCATTTTTTTGGCGTAAACCTGTGCTGCCTGTAACTCTGCCCGTAACATGGCTACACCTTTGGCGGGTGTTTTTGGTGAGTTGTAGTTCTCTCCTACCGACGAGCCTAGTGTAAACGCTACCATCGTTGTCGTATCGAGCAATGTACTAAAGCCGCCAGCAGATGTTTTCAGAGCCATTAACTGTCCGCTTGCAATTGCTCCGGGCGCATGCCCTGTATTTATAGTTGTAATGCCATGTTTACGTACCCAGCCAATTAGTTCTTCGTTTGGGTTATAGGCATCAATGGCCCGCAGCTCAGGTTGTATGGGAGTTGTTTTCTCTAATTGCTGCTGATCGGCAGGCACGTTATAAATGCCAGCCAGGCCAACAGAAGTATGGGCATCTACAAAACCGGGCGTTACTACTTTAGCAGTGTATAGTTTATAGTTTTGCGGCACCTGCAGGTTGGCTCCTACCGCTTCAATTTTGCCATCCTTTATAAGCACTACGCCATTTTTGATCGGAGTTCCGGCCATGGTATAGACCGTTTCGCCTTTTACGGCTACCTGTGCCTCTGCCTGCTGCGCGCAAAGTATCCCAACGCCGGCAAGTATGGCAGCACTTAGTTGTATGTATTTTTTCATGTTGAGTTTCCTTGATTGATCACTCGACGAAAGATTGTTTGACAAAGGAGAGAAAGTATAGTTCTTAAATTGCCTTATGTCTTTTGTCAAAAATTCCTTTGTCTAAATTTAGTGGGTGTGATAATGTACATCCGTCTGGTAGGTGTTATACCCGCCGGTAGCAAACTTCTTATCTTCGGGGTTGCTGATATCAAAGCGTTTTTTGCCTTCTACCCAGGTTTGTTCTACTTTGGTGTACACACTGAATGGCTCACCATTCAGCACTATAAAGTCGGCATCTTTTCCTTTTTCCAGCGAACCCACGCGTTTATCTAACTCCAGCATTTTTGCACCGGCTATCGTTAACGCTTCCAATGCTTTATCGCGGCTCATGCCGGCACGTACACCCAAAGCGGCACTACGTATAAACAAACGCGAATCAGTTATACCGTCATCCGTATGGAACGCTGTCAGCACGCCGGCTTTCTCCAGCACAGCGCCATTAGCATTGCGGATTTCTACAGCTTCTGTTTTACCACCCGGTGAATCAAGTGTGATAATTGAGGCCGGAATACCTGCTTTTGCAATTTCATCAGCCGCTTTCCAGGCTTCGCTCACGTGGTGGAGCACCATTTTAAAACCGAACTCTTTTTGCAGGCGCAGCGCTGTCAGGACATCATCGTAACGATGTGTATGGAAATGTACAATTCGTTTGCCTTCCAGTATTTCTACCATCGGAGCCAGGTTAGCTTTGTATTCCGGCATTTTATCTGCTTTGCCTTTCGCTGCTTTTATTTTCCCCTGGTACTGTTGTGCATCCAGAAATAACTGCCGCGCCATAGCAGCCGACTTTGCCCGGGTTCCCGGGAATGGAGCAGGTCTCATGGGGTTGGTTCCGTTGGCCATTTTCATACCGCCACAAATGCCGCTTGTAGGGTCTTCGCAGAAAGTAAGCTCGCCAATTGTATTGCCTTCGCGCATTTTCAGGTATACTGTTTGCCCGCTCATCAGGTGCCCAGACCCAGGCATTACGTTCACGGTGGTGATGCCTCCGGCAAGTGCCCGTTTAAAAGAATCACTTATCGGATTTATGCCATCAATAATGCGTACATCAGGTTGTAGCGGTGCAGATGCATCGGCACCGGCCCCTTCGCCCAAATGAGAGTGCGTATCTACCAGACCAGGCAGCAACACTTTACCAGTCAGGTCAAATTCAGTAGCCCCTTTCGGCACTTTTACCTGCCCTGCAGTTCCGATGGCTGTTATTTTACCATGCTGCACCACCAGCACCCCATTTTCTATGGGCTTGCCTGCGATCGGAATAATGCGGGCCCCTTTAAACACATGCGGCTGCTCCTGCGCAAAGGCATTGCCTGCAACCAGAAAGCCAGCCAGGCCCAGCGTTGCAAGCAATCGTTTATTATTTTTCATTAGATGTTCGTGTAAAGTATGGATCACATTAGTTTTATCACCCTTAACTTAAACATTTTAACCTGTATTTAAAAAGCTTTCCGGCTGCTACTGTCTCTTTGTAGTTAAGTTTAGTTTACTAATTGTTAAGTTTAGTTTAGTTATAACAGCCACATCCAGTTTATATAGTTGTTTATACTTACCACAACTGTATAAAAGGCACGGTAGGAAATCTGATTCAGTGAAGTATAACCACAAAAAAGGGGACACCTAGTAGGCATCCCCTGTATACTTTATCGTCTCACTTAAATTTTATTCGTTGTACAACACATGCAGTACCGTCTGGCCAACAGCTTTTAAGGTGTTTCGGCTGATGATGCTCATGTTATCGGTTTGGCGGTGGTGGTATGGCCCGAAATAATCTCCATTCGTTGCGCCCATATTATACTCTATGATATCGATCATCGGGATATTGGCCCAGTTGTTCACGTACGTGTGATCATCTATAATCGCAGGTGCATTTACGTACTTAAAGTAATCCGAATACCCGATCGAGTTACCGGCTTTCCATACTTTCTCTACAATGTTCTGGGCAAATTGCATCGAGGTTCCTTCCCTAGCAAACTTGGCATTTTCAGCCCCGACCATATCCAGCAAAATGCCATACTGCGCTTTATAATTAGGAATGTGCGGGTTTTTGCTCCAATACTGAGAACCTAAGCACCACGTATCCTGCTTCTGGAAACCGCTGTTGTCCGGCTGGCCATAATCTTCGCCATCGAAAAAGATCATATCCACACCTACGCCGGGTTTCTGCTCGGCAGCCTGCATGGTACGGGCAATTTCCAGTAACACTCCCACGCCACTTCCGCCATCGTTTGCGCCATCAAATTGCTTTAATGGTTCGTTCTCATCTCTGTCGGACCAGGGCCTTGTATCCCAGTGGGCAGCTAAAAGTATACGTCTGCTTGCCTCCGGGTTAAATGAAGCGATAATGTTGCGCAGCTTCAGTAAGGTACCATCATAGGCGCGCATCTCGAAATTCTGCACTTTTACATCGGCTCCGTAAGCTTTTAACTTACTGATGATCCAATCGCCAGCTTTCTGGTGCTCTGGTGTGTTGGGGATGCGCGGCCCGAAGGCAACCTGCTTTTCTACAAACGCATAAGCCGAATCAGCAGTGAAAGCTGGTGCGGTTACGACAGGCGTATCGGTTTCTGCTGCCTGGGTTTGTTCGCTGCTGGCTTTATCGGTGGTATCGCAGCTAAAAAAAGCAAGCGAGCCAGCCAGCAGCATCGCTCCTATCGATAATTTATTCTTCATAAGCCCAGTCGATTCCGGTTTTTAAGTCTTTGATAACGATGCCTTGTTTTTTAAGCTCCGCTCTTATTTCGTCTACTTTGTCGTACGCTTTGGTGTCTTTGGCTTCCTTGTAAAAACCAAGCACCAAATGCAGCATCTCTTCCACATCGGCAGTCGATTCCTGTTGCAGGCCCAGCACATCCAGCACAAGCGTGCGGTAAGTCTCGGTTAACAAAGTATAAACCTCCGTTGTAATCGATGCGATAGTCAGTTGGCCCAGGTATAAACTGTTTATTTTTTTGAGCAGGTTGAACAAAGAAGCTATCGTTTTAGCTGTGTTCAGGTCGTCGTTCAGGCCTTTAAAGCAATCCTCAACCAGCTTCTTCAGTTCTTCGTTCAGCTTTTGATCTGGCTCGCCGGTGCCGGCCTGCCCGTCCATTTTAGCAAGTATGCGCAGGCCGTTCATCAGTTTGCTGTAACCTTTGCGGGCTGCCTGCAAGGCATCGTTGCTAAAATCTAAGGTACTGCGGTAATGCGCCTGAAGTATAAAAAAGCGAATCGTCATGGGCGTGTACGCCTGCTCCAGCATGTCGTGGTTGCCGTTAAAAAGCTCGCTCAGGTTAATAAAGTTACCCAACGATTTCCCCATTTTCTGGCCGCCCACCGTGATCATGTTGTTATGGATCCAGTACCTGGCTGCATCGGTGTGGTTGTGGCTTGCCTGGCTTTGCGCTATTTCGCATTCGTGGTGCGGGAACATCAGATCCAGACCGCCGCCGTGTATATCAAAAGTCTTACCTAAATATTTGCGGCTCATGGCCGAGCACTCTAAATGCCATCCAGGAAAACCATCGCTCCAAGGCGAAGCCCAGCGCATGATATGGGTAGGCGACGCTTTTTTCCAGAGCGCAAAATCAACTGAAGCTCGTTTCTCGTCCTGCCCGTCCAACGTGCGGGTGTTGCCGATCAGGTCTTCTATTACCCTGCCTGAAAGCTTGCCATACTTGTACGCTTTGTTATACTTTTCTACATCAAAGTATACCGAGCCGTTTACCTCGTAAGCAAAGCCGTTTTCCAGAATCTCCTGTATCATCTCGATCTGCTCGATGATATGCCCGGAGGCGCGTGGCTCGATATCGGGAGGCAAATTGTTTAACCTGGAAATATCGCGGTGATAAATATTGGTATAGTTCTGGGCCACTTCCATCGGCTCCAGATTTTCCAGCTTAGCCAGTTTCTGAATTTTGTCTTCTCCTTCGTCGGCATCATTTACCAGGTGACCTACGTCTGTGATGTTGCGCACATACCGTACTTTGTAACCAATGAATTTAAGGTAGCGATACAGCACATCAAAGGTAACAGCACTGCGCGCATGGCCCAGGTGGGGCTCGCCGTACACCGTAGGGCCGCACAGATACATGCCCACAAAAGGCGGGTGCAGCGGCTGAAATTCTTCTTTTTTGCGCGTTAGGGTATTATATAGGTTCAGTTTCTGTTGCATGATATCTGGTAAAGATGCTACCAAAAATTAGTAGTTTTCTTGTATGGTTTGCTTAACTGTTATACACAGCCTGTTGTTTATACTTGTTATTGTGGTTGTGCGCCTTTCGGCAATATTTCATACTTGGCTGAGATCGGGTAATGATCCGAAAGGCCCATTTCCTGGTGCGTTATAAAATCGTAGGCTTTTAGTTCTTTGCTGTAAAACTGGTTATCGATGCGCAGAAACGGGAGTGGCCCGTTGTAGGTGGCTCCTACGCCTGTTCCGGCCTCCACAAAAGCATTAGTCAGTTCTTCCGCCAGCTCGTTGTAAGTATAACTGAACGGAATGTCGTTCAGGTCGCCGCATACAATTACCGGGTAAGGCGATTCCCGGATATGCTCCAACAAAATCTCGACCTGATTACTGCGCGCAATAAACCCTTTCCGGAGGCGGCGCGCCAGGTTACGACCTTCTTTGTTAAATGTATCTTTATCGCCGATGGCAGAATAGGTATTTTCGATGTCCTGCGATTTGATGCTCATGGATTGCAGGTGGGCCGTGTATACCCGGATAGTATCGCCTTTCACATTCAGGTCGGTCCAGATGGCGCGGTTATGGTTTGATTCCCCGAAACGGATAACACCTTTGCCTGTGATCGGGTACTTCGAAAAAATCACGATCCCGATATCTGCTTTGCTGCGATCGACATAAGACACCGAAAAAAAGCGATACCTGTCATAGCGGGTGCCTATTTTGTTTACCGTATTATAGATGCTCGACCCGCGGTTGCTGTAGAACTCCTGCAGGCACAATACATCAGCAGGGTGTGTTGCCACCCAATCTACCATATCCATAGAGGCCTGCCTTACATTACCATCCTGGTCGGCGTAGGCATTAAAAACATGCGTGTTAAAGCTAAGCACCTGTAATGTTTTGGCACCAGCCTCCGGTGTTTGGTCAGCGGTATTGATCGACACCAGACGCTCGTAATAATTCCAGCCTAAAAGTATAAGTGCCAGCGGCAGCGCTACAAACCAGGAACGGCGCAATAGCCAGTAAAACAGGAAAAGTATGTTTAAAGCAAGTGCCCCGGGCAACGAGAAAGCAATAAAACCTGCCGGCCAGAACTTATGCGGAGGCACCTGCAGGCAAAGTACGCCCAGCAATACCCACAAGGCAACCCCTATATTAAGGAGAAGCCACACCCGTCTGCGTATTTTTTTAAAATTTTCCGACACAGGAGCAAACTTACAAATTCTGTCCTTATCTATACACCTCTCTGTTCAGAATATATCCTTGCGGTTAAAAGTGTTTCTAAATATGCTACAAACAGGCACCCGATTAGCGAACTAACATACTAGCAGCAACTGTTATACTTTGGCAACACGCCGGATCAGCTTTGCAGAGGTGAAAGCAGCACCTGATTTTAGCAACTATAAATTAATACAAGGTCTAAAAATAGGCACATATTGTTTCTAAAATGTTTTTTTAGTAAATTTGTGAAATTATTTCCAACGAAGCGAGGGGACACGGAGTCCCCTTCTTTATTTCTTTAAACTTAGCTATGGTATTAACAGAGAATATTATTCGTGAGATGGCAACACCAAGTCTGCCGGATAGCGACCTGTTTATAGTTGATATCAGTGTGTCTGATTCTGCGGTTCGGCCAAAGATCACGGTGTTGGCAGATGGCGAGCAAGGCATCACGATTGCACAGTGCGCTACGATCAGCCGCCGCATCAACAAAAAAATCGAAGAAGCGTTTGGCGAAGAGTTAAGCTATACATTGGAAGTAAGCTCGCCTGGTGTGGATTTTCCGCTAACCCAGCCGCAGCAATTTAAACGGAATATAGGCCGTAACCTGAAGCTGAAACTGCAGGAAGGCATCGAAAAAACCGGAAAACTGGAAGAAGTAACCGAAACAGGTATAAACCTGACAGAAGAAATAAAACAAAAAGGCAAAAAGGCAACGTATGCCGCAATACAAATACCTTTCGCGGATATTGTGAAAGCAAATGTTGTGATATCTTTTAAATGATAAAATAATGAACAGTTCAGTCCTGATCGAGTCGTTCGCTGAGTTTGCTAAATTCAAGAACATTGACCGCCCAACGATGATGCGTATCCTGGAGGATGTTTTCCGTACGATGATCCGCAAAAAGTGGAACACCGACGAAAACTTTGACATCATCCTGAACGTGGAGAAAGGTGACCTGGAAATCTGGCGCAACCGCGAAATAGTAGATGATAACTCGGAAGACATCTGGGACCACGACAAAATCAGCCTGACGGATGCCCGTAAGATTGAGCCTGATTTTGAAGTGGGAGAAGAAGTTTCGGAGGAAATCCAGTTGGAAGACTTTGGCCGCAGAGCCGTACTTACTGCCCGCCAGACCCTGATCCAGCGTATCAAAGACATGGAAAAGGAATTGCTGTTCCAGAAGTATAAAGACCTGGTAGGTGAGATTATCTCCGGGGAAGTATACCAGGTTTGGAACCGCGAAGTGCTGTTGCTTGACCAGGAAGAAAACGAGTTACTGATACCTAAAAGCGAGCAGATCCCAAAAGATCGCTACCGCAAAGGTGATGTAATGCGTGCCGTTGTGCAGCGTGTGGAGATCGTGAACGGTAACCCGAAGATCATACTTTCGCGTACAGCACCAGCATTCCTGGAGCGTTTATTTGAAAACGAAGTACCAGAGATTTTCGATGGTCTGATCGCTATCAAAAAAATTGTGCGTGAACCAGGCGAACGCGCTAAAGTAGCCGTAGAATCTTTCGACGACCGTATAGACCCTGTTGGCGCTTGCGTTGGTATGAAAGGCTCCCGTATACACAGCATCGTGCGTGAACTCGAAAACGAAAACATCGACGTTATCAACTATACCGATAACATGGAGCTCTACATACAGCGTGCACTTAGCCCGGCTAAGATCACCAGCATGAAGATAGATGAAGAGAATGCCCGCGTATCAGTGTTCCTGAAACCAGACCAGGTATCATTGGCAATTGGTAAAGGCGGACAGAACATTAAACTTGCCAGCAAACTGGTAGGCCTAGAAATAGATGTGTTCCGTGAGTCTGAAAGCTACGAAGAAGACATCAGCCTGGAAGAATTTACAGATGAGATCGAGGATTGGGTAATTGCGGAACTTCGCAGAATAGGTCTGGATACTGCCAAGAGTGTACTGGCCGTAACCAAAGAAGATTTACTGCGCCGTACCGAGCTCGAAGAAGAGACAATAGACAACGTACTCACCATTCTGCGTGAAGAGTTGGAAGAAGAAGAAAATCAATAGTTGTGAGTTGTGCTCTGTTACGCTAATTTTGTAAAAGATTAAGACAGAGCACAACTTTTACCTCCCTACTGAGGCAACTGTAATTTAACAAAAGCAAAAGACAGCATATTAGAACAACATGGCAGAAGAAATAACAAGGAGGCTTAAACAGGTTGCAACAACTTTAAACATTGGTACCTCTACCATTGTCGACTACCTCTCTGCTAAGGGTTTTGACGTGGAAAATAAACCCACCTCCAAAATCACGGCAGAGCAGTTCAGTATGCTGGCTAAAGACTTTGCTTCGTCTGTTAAAGACAAAATCTCGGCAGAAGAACTAAACATCGGCAAGAAACCGCAAAGCAACCAGGTTATTGAGTCGGAACAACCACAGCAGGAACCGAAAAAACAAAGCGAGCCTGAAAAGGAAGTTCATATTAAGAACAACAGCCCCCAAGCTGCCGCGCCAAAAGCACCTGAGCCAGTTGCTCCTGCTGCAGCCAGCACGCCTGCTACTCCAGAGGAATCTGTTGGTACAACCAGGTTGCCGGGCATAAAAGTATTGGGCAAAATAGAACTGGATGCCAAAGGCCGTCCGGTACCTAAACAGCCTGAGCCAAAGCCAGCGCCTAAAGCAGAAGCACCGGCAGCTCCGGAAACTCCAAAGCCGGCGCCAGTAGCAGAAAAGCCAGTTGAGACTCCTGTTGCTCCAAAAGCGCCGGTTGAAGTAACTCCTGTTGCCGAGAAACCAGTAACACCCGTTGCGCCAACACCGGTACCGGCAGAGCAGCCAAAAGCGGAAACGCCAAAGCAGCCTGAAGCAGCAGCTCCTGCACCACAGGCACCTGCTCCTGCTTCGGAAAAGCCAGCTACGCCAGCACCAGAGGTTAAGGCTGAGACTCCTAAACCAGCAGCTACGGCAGCGCCACAGGAAACAACTCCTGCAGCAAAAACACCAGAGCAACCAAGCGCCTCCACTACGGATGCGAACGATACAAAAGTAGAAACAGGACCAATAGAAACAATTACAGCGAAAGCCGACCAGCTTAAAGGTCTGACTGTACTGGGCAAGATCGAACTTCCCCTGGAATCACGCAGAAAAGGACCAAAACCTGTAGCATCTTCTGATGAACGGAAGAACGGCAACAAAAAGAAAAAGCGCAAACGTATTATCGTTGGCTCAGAAGGGCAGCCAGGTGCGCAGCCTAACCAGCCAGGTGGCCAGCCAGCACAAGGACAGGGCAACCGTCCGGCAGGTGGTGGTTATCAGGGCAATCGTCCGGCAGGTGGGCAAGGAAGCAGTGCTCCGAACCAGAACAGCCGCCCTATTGTAGCACAGCCAGGTGGTTACCA
This sequence comes from Pontibacter arcticus, assembly GCF_003284895.1. Lineage (GTDB taxonomy): Bacteria > Bacteroidota > Bacteroidia > Cytophagales > Hymenobacteraceae > Pontibacter > Pontibacter arcticus. The sequence continues at coordinate 55,359 of NZ_QMDV01000003.1, read as the reverse complement.
GAGCCGCCCGGCAGGTGGAGGCTACCAGGGTAACCGCCCGGGTGGCGGACCAGCAGGACCGGGTAACCGCGGACCACGTACCAACGCACCAAGACCAGAGAAAACTGAAGTTACAGATAAGGAAATTCAGGAGCAGATCAAAGCTACGCTTGCCAAACTAAGTGGTGGTAAAGCTGGTGGAGGTAACAGAGCCAAATATCGTCGTGAGAAACGTTCTGCTATTGCAGATGCTACGGAAGAACGTAAAATGGCAGAACAGGCGGATTCTAAAACACTGCGTGTTACTGAATTCGTATCAGCCAACGACCTTTCGTCTTTGATGAACGTGAGCGTGAACGATGTTATCAAAGTGTGTATGCAACTTGGTATGTTCGTTTCCATCAACCAGCGTCTTGATGCGGAAGCTATCACAATTATAGCAGATGAGTTTGGTTATAATGTTGAGTTCATCACAACAGAAGATGAGCAGGCACTTGAGCAAACCATCGAAGATGATGAGGCAGACCTGGAAGAACGCGCTCCGATCGTTACGATCATGGGCCACGTTGACCACGGTAAAACATCCTTACTCGATTATATCCGAAATGCGAACGTAACAGCCGGTGAAGCCGGTGGTATTACGCAGCACATCGGTGCTTATAAAGTGAAAACAGAAAGCGGCCGTACCGTTACTTTCCTGGATACACCTGGTCACGAAGCCTTTACAGCGATGCGTGCCCGTGGTGCCAAAGTAACAGACGTTGTTATTATTGTAGTGGCGGCAGACGACTCTGTAATGCCACAGACAAAAGAAGCAATCAACCACGCACAGGCTGCCGGCTCTCCTATTATTATTGCACTTAACAAAATAGATAAGCCAGGTGCCAACACGGATAAGGTTCGCGAAGAACTTGCCCAGTTAAATATCCTGGTAGAAGAATGGGGTGGTAAATACCAGTCTCAGGAAGTATCTGCCAAAACAGGACAAGGTATACCGGACCTGCTTGAAAAAGTATTGCTGGAAGCCGAACTTCTTGAGCTGAGAGCTAACCCGAACAGACAAGCTGTAGGTACTGTAATTGAAGCATCTCTTGATAAAGGCCGTGGTTATGTAGCCACCGTTCTGGTACAAACCGGAACACTTAAGATTGGTGATGTAGTGCTGGCTGGTTCGCATTATGGTAGGGTTAAAGCCATGACCGACCACAGAGGCCGCAAAATGAAAGAAGCAGGACCATCTACGCCGGTACAGTTACTGGGTCTGGAAGGTGCACCGCAGGCTGGCGATAAGTTCCTGGTAATGGATTCGGAGCGTGAAGCCCGTGAAATTGCAACAAACCGTTCGCAGGTACAGCGTGAGCAGAGCCTTCGTACCCGTAAGCATATTACGCTTGATGAAATCGGACGTCGTCTGGCGATCGGTTCATTTAAAGAACTGAACGTGATTGTGAAAGGTGACGTGGATGGTTCGGTAGAAGCACTTTCTGACTCCTTACTGAAGTTATCAACCAGCGAAGTGCAGGTAAATATCATCAGCAAAGGTGTAGGTGCCATCTCGGAATCGGATATCCTGTTAGCTTCGGCTTCGGATGCGATCATTATCGGTTTCCAGGTACGACCTTCTCAGAATGCGCGTAAGCTGGCAGAGCAGGAGCAGATCGATGTGCGCCTATACTCTATCATTTACGATGCGATAAACGAAGTGAAGGATGCGATGGAAGGTATGCTTGCTCCGACACTGAAAGAGGAAGTTACCGGTAACGCCGAAGTACGTGATGTATTCAAGATCACGAAAGTGGGTACGATTGCAGGCTGTATGGTTACGGATGGTACTATCCAACGAAATGCTAAAGTACGTTTAGTACGTGATGGTATTGTGGTAGTGGATGGTGAAATCCTGGCACTGAAGCGTTTCAAAGACGATGTATCGGAAGTGAGACAAGGCTACGAGTGCGGTATCAGCCTGAAAAACTACAACGATATACAGGTTGGCGACGTGATAGAAGCTTACGTAGAAAAAGAAGTGAAGCGTACACTATAGTACCTTTAACTTATAAAAACAGAAGGCCCGGTTGCATACGTAACCGGGCCTTCTGTTTTCATAAGTTATCCAGCAAGTATAAAAAAAGCCTTTCCAGTACGGAAAGGCTTTTACATTTTTAAAGTATAAACTTGCTTATCTTCTGGAATTGCGACGCAGGTTGCGTTTATCTTTGCGGTGCTTTTTATGCATCGCTTCTTCTTTTTTCAGAATCTCTTTCATCCGCTTGCTCTGCATAATACGCTTTTTTGCAAAATTCTTTTTACGGCCATCCTCATAGGTATTAAAGCGCGCATCCAGGCCTTCCGAGCGTTTACCAACAGCATCAGCACCTGTACCGGCATTATTTGCCTTGGTTGTTCCCCAAAACTCATCTTTGGAAGTAGAGCTGCTTAAAGTAGTTTGTGCCTGTGCAGTAGTTAAAACAGCTGTACTACCTAAGCAAAACAAAAACAACAATATTTTTTTCATATAAACCTGAATAGAAGCTTCTGTATAACGCTGAAGTATACCGAAAGTATACATTTTAAATCAAACAATACGTACGGATGCAAAAGTTCTGCTATTCAAATTTATATGAGATGCCAATGCCCAGCGTTTCCTTAAACTGAAGCCGCGCCCCGCGCCCATCTTTAATGTTATCGCCGTCGCGGTCTACATCAATTTTAACGTCATCATCATAAATTAAATGCGCAAACAAGCTGGCTGATATAAACTTATTTACTTTAAAGCCAACCAGGTTTTCCCAGTTCATATCCACATTTTTCGCATTTTTTAAGTAGTTCGAGAATAGATCGAGCTTGGATTGAAGCGTAACATTTGTCAGCACTTCCTTTTTAAACCGGATGTTTACATAGCCCCCGAACTCTTTCCGAATATGGCTCCCGGTACCAATGATCGGGTTACCTAACATATCTTTCTCGGCAGGTGCCACGCCAAACAAACCCTGGTCGGCCAAAACCTGGCGTTTTACAATCGTAAATTTCCCTGTAAATGGCGAGATGAATACCGAAAGAACCGGAGTAGGCTTATAGTCCATACCAAGGGATGCAAGCACAGCTGCCGGCGAGAAAAAATCAGACAATAACGTATCGCGGGTAACGGTATAGGTAGGTGTAAGCTGCGTTTTTAAATTGAGCTGGGCGGTGTAGTACCAATCCGTGGAGGCGTTGCGGCCATACTTCAGGTTCAGCTCAAATCGGTCGTCGCTCTTACGTACGCGCTGGCCCTGCAATTTTACAGTGCCATACGTCAGCGATAAAACGTTTTCCCAGGTGTTTGTACCTTTTTTATAGTTTGCATACAGGTTGGCAGTGCCTAAAACGGATACCGAATTTTGTCCGCCGGCTGCCCAGTTGCTTAAACTTACCTGGCTAAAGTTAAGCGCCCCGCTTCCGCTGATGTTCCAGTTATGTAAAGAATCCGGCGGAATGCCCTGGGCCCGGCTTTCAGAAAAAACACTTAAACAAAGTATAACTAAGCAAACAACGGAACGGCTAAAAGTATAAAACATGAAAATGCAAGCGTGAATTTAACTTCGGAATAAAAAGTAGTTAGCGCTATGTAAGGACGCTGACGTGCAAATTTCTTAATTTATATGAAGAAGCCTACCCTAATTTCATACTTTGTAGTATACACACCTGAGTTTGCACGTTATACTTTGCCTGACCAGCGCGTAAGGTGTGGCGGGCTAATTAGCTGTTAAAGGATTTAACTTAATTGCTATATTTGTACTTTGATAAAGAAAAACTGAGCTGAAAAGACTTATGGCTACATACGAAAACCTGCTGTTAGACCTGCAAAACGGTATCCTGGTAATCACAATCAACAGGGCCGAAAAAATGAACGCCCTTAACATTGATACAGTAAGAGAAATTAAGCACGCAGTACAGCAGGTGTATGATGATGCTACCGTAAAGGCGGCCATTTTTACAGGCGCAGGTGCAAAAGCATTTGTAGCCGGCGCTGATATAGCCGAAATTGCTGAGCTGAACGATGTAACAGCACGCAACTTTGCCGAACGCGGCCAGGAAGTTTTCAGCATGATCGAAACGTGTAACAAACCGATTATAGCTGCCGTGAATGGTTTTGCTTTAGGCGGAGGTTGTGAGTTAGCAATGGCCTGCCACATGCGTATTGCTACAGAAAACGCCCGTTTCGGCCAGCCTGAAGTTAACCTTGGTGTTATTCCGGGTTATGGCGGCACACAGCGCTTAACGCAACTGGTTGGCAAAAGCAAAGCGATGGAGCTGATGATGACCGGCGACATGATCACGGCGGCAGAAGCAAAGCAACTGGGCCTTGTAAACCATGTAGTGGCGCCGGAAGAGTTAATGGAAACGGCTACAGCTATACTTCAGAAGATCATGAGCAAGGCACCACTGGCCATCGGGCTGGTAATTGAGTGCGTAAATGCAGTGTATGATAAAGATGAGAATGGCTACCAGACGGAAGCAAACTCATTTGCCCGCTGCTGCACCTCCACTGATTTTGTGGAAGGAACCAGCGCTTTCCTTGAAAAACGCAAGCCCGTTTTCACAGGCAACTAAAGTATAACCTCACCCCGACCCTGCGATTCTGAAGTATGAGTATAGCCAAAAAATTGGTCGGGCAAACTGCTGCCTATGGGTTAAGCAGTATTGTTGGCAGAGCGCTTAATTACCTGCTCGTCCCGATCTATACGGATGTATTTTTGCCGGAAGAGTATGGAGTGGTTTCGTACTTGTACGCGTTTGTCGGGTTCTTTAATATCCTGTTTACCTATGGCATGGAAACGGCTTTTTTCCGTTTTGCCAACGCCCCGGGTGCTGATAAGTTAACGCTCTACCGTCAGGTATTATCGCTTATAACAGGCAGCAGTTTGTTGCTTTCGGGTATACTTATACTTTTATCGGGCTCCATTGCAGGCTATATCGGTTACCCGGACCAACAGGAATATATTATCTGGCTGGCCATTGTATTAGCCGTTGATGCGATTGTAGCCATACCGTTTGCGTGGTTGCGCCTTCAGAACAAAGCCATTAAGTTTGCCTCTATTAAGCTGGCTACCATTCTACTGACGGTTGGCGCCAACCTCTTTTTCCTGGTGCTTTGCCGCGAAATTTATGAAGGCACGTATCTTACTCAGTTTCAGCCGCTGGTAAAAACCATTTACAATCCGGCATTTGGAGTAGGTTATATTTTCCTGATCAATCTGGTTGCCAATGCCCTCCAGATCCCGATGCTGTGGAAAGAATTCAGCCTGTTCAGGTTTGAGTTTAACAAAGAGCTGTTGCGCCCGATGCTGGTTTACGCCTATCCGTTGCTGTTTATGGGTTTGGCTGGCATGGTTAACGAAGTGATCGACCGCATTTTACTGGAAAGCTGGCTACCCGAAAGCTTCTATCCGAACATGAGTAACATGGCGGCAGTAGGTGTGTACAGTGCCTGCTACAAGCTTTCTATTTTCATGACGCTGGCCATTCAGGCGTTCCGGTATGCAGCCGAACCGTTCTTTTTTTCGCAGGCCCAGGATAAAAATTCGCCGCAAACCTTTGCCCTCGTCATGAAGTGGTTTACCATTGTGTGTGCGTTTATTTTCCTGTTTATCTCCGTTAATTTAGAAGATTTTATACTTTTACTCCGTAGCCCGGCTTACCGCGAAGGCATGATGGTAGTGCCGGTTTTGCTCCTGGCTAACCTGTTTCTGGGTGTGTATTACAACTTATCGGTGTGGTTTAAACTGACGGATAAAACAAAGTATGGCACCTACATCAGCTTTGGCGGTGCAGCGATCACTATACTTTTTAATTTGCTTTTAATTCCGGTGCTGGGCTATATGGGCTCTGCTATTGCTACACTTATCTGCTATTTCAGTATGGCGAGCATCTGTTATGTGCTGGGCAACCGCCACTATCCAATTCCTTATCCAATTAAAAATATACTTTCCTATATCTTTCTTGCCATAGTTCTCGTATGGGTAGCGCTGTATGTGCCTATTGCCGATTTCTGGCTGCGCCATATTTTCCATCTGGCGATATGCTTTTTATTTGCAGCGATCGTTTGGTTAAGAGAGCGGGGAAACTTCCTCAAAATTTAGATTTATACTTCAGTTTGTTATGCAGAACACAACCGTGGTTAATGTTATTAACCAATCTAAACACGCGCTTCCTTCTTACCAGACCATACATTCGGCAGGTATGGATTTACGGGCAAACCTCGAAACTCCTGTAGTTTTAAAGCCATTGCAGCGTACCCTTATCCCGACTGGTTTGTTTATCGAACTACCGGAAGGGCACGAAGCGCAGATCAGGCCACGAAGCGGGTTAGCATACAAACATGGTATTTCGATCGTGAACAGCCCGGGCACTATTGATGCCGATTACCGTGGCGAGATTAAAGTACTGCTTGTAAACTTATCTGACGAGGATTTTGAAATAGTGGACGGCGAACGCATCGCGCAAATGGTGGTGGCAAAGTATAAACGCATTGCCTGGGCCGAAGCCGAAGCTTTATCTGATACAGAACGCGGCGCAGGCGGGTATGGCAGCACCGGCACCAAGTAAAACGCTGCTACAAAGTATAAATGCAAGGCTCAGCCTTTTAAATAATTACATTAATTACGAAAACAAAATAACGCTATGAGAATAATTGTTCCGATGGCAGGAATGGGCAAACGTATGCGCCCTCACACCCTTACAGTTCCTAAACCACTTATACCTATTGCCGGCAAGCCTATTGTGCAGCGCCTTGTAGAAGACATTGCCAAAGTATGCCAGGAGCCTATCGAAGAGGTAGCTTTTATCATCGGCCATTTCGGGGATAAAGTTGAGAAAGACCTGATTGCGATTGCAGAATCGGTTGGCGCAAAAGGCACGATCCATTACCAGGAAGAAGCACTGGGTACAGCCCACGCCATACTTTGCGCCCAAAGCGCTTTAAAAGATAAAGTGGTGGTAGCGTTTGCCGATACACTTTTCAAGGCCGATTTTAAACTGGACACCAACGCCGACGGTACCATCTGGGTACAGCGCGTAGAAGATCCGCGTCCGTTTGGCGTGATCAAGATCAATGAAAACAACGAAATAACTGACTTTGTAGAGAAGCCACAGGAGTTTGTTTCGGATATGGCTATTATCGGTATTTACTATTTCCGTGATGGCGAATACCTGCGCAACGAGCTGCAATACCTGTTAGATAACGACATCAAGGACAAAGGTGAGTTCCAACTGACCAACGCCCTGGAGAACATGAAGAATAAAGGCACCAGGTTTATACCTGCCGTTATTACCGAGTGGCTCGATTGCGGAAATAAAAACGCAACAGTTTATACTAATCAGCGCTATTTAGAGTATATTAAAGATGAGGAAGGCTTAGTAGCGGCATCGGCGAAGCTGGAGAACACAGTAATCATTCCTCCTGTATATATTGGCGAAAATGCACAGATCAAAAATTCGGTTGTAGGGCCGTTTGTTTCTATCGGCAACAATACTACGCTTGATAATTCTGTTGTGAGCAATTCCATTATCCAGGAAAACACTGTTCTCAAAAATGGCAATGTATCAAACTCTATGTTAGGTAACTTTGTTGTGTATGAAGGCCGCCAGTCTGACCTTAGCCTCGGCGACTATAATACGCTCAAAGACTAACATTACATGACCCAATTCAGAAACGCAATTTTTGTTTTTACCTGCTGCCTGGCTATACTTTCAGCAGAACAAGGTATGGCGCAATCTTCCAGGAAGAAGGCCAAAGCCGACCGACAAGCTTCTGTTCCGGTTCAGGCTGAGCCAACAGAACAGGAAAAACAGATAAGTGAAGCGTTGTTTCTGGATGGAATGAAATATTTTATGCTGGAGGACTATACACAAGCCCTCCAGCTTTTTCAGAAAGCCTACACCGTAACGCCCAACAATGCGGCTATCAATTACAAACTAGGCGAAGTATATTTGCTTCAGAAGGACCCCAAAGCTGCCTTGCCATTTGCGCAGGCCGCCGTTACCCAAAAGAAAGACAACCCCTATTATTACCTGCTGCTAGCCCAGGCACACGCCGAGCAAAACCAGTTTGATGGTGCCGCGCAGGCTTATAACAGTTTGCTTCAGAACGTACCCAATTCTGATGAATACCTTTTTAACCTGGCTGATTTATACTTGTCGCAGGCGCGTTACGATGATGCCCTGAACACGTATGAGCGGATCGAGAAGAAATTTGGCGCGCTGGAACAGCTTTTGGTAAGCAGGCAACAAATCTACCTTCGCCAGAAAAATATAGACAAAGCCATTCAGGAAGGCGAAAAGCTGCTGGCTACCAACCCTACCGAAGTACGTTATTTTCTGGCCCAGGCCGAACTTTACAATGCTTCCAAGAAAACCGATAAGGCCATCGAGATCATCAACAGAGCTTTAAAAGTTGAGCCTAATAACCCGTTTGCTCATTTAATGCTTTCGGACCTCACCCGCCAGAAAGGAAACAAAGCCGAATCAGAAAAACAGGTACGCCTGGCTTTTAAAAGCCCTGAACTTGATATTGATACCAAAGTACGGATACTTGTCGATTTTATCCGGCAATTGCCCAACCCCGAAATTGAAGACATCGCTCTGGAATTGGTAGACCTGACTATCCAAACGCACCCGGAAGAAGCCAAAGCATATGCTGTAGCCGCAGATCTACAAACACTGGTTGGTCAGAAAGAAATAGCCCGCAATAATTACTTAAAAGCTGTAAAGCTGGATGATTCGCATTTCAAGATCTGGCAGCAAATTGTGTTGTTGGATGCGGAATTGTCGCAGCACGAAGCTATGGTTAAACACTCCGAAGAAGCGTTGGAGCTGTTTCCGAACCAGGCAGTATTCTGGTTTTACAACGGCACCGGGCATTTAATAAGCGGCAATTTCGAGAAAGCAGTAAAATCGTTGGAGCACGGCAAGCGCCTTTCGGCAAACGAAGCAGAGCTGGTCACACAGTTTAACATGCAGCTTGGCGATAGCTATAACTCCCTGAAAGACTATAAAAAATCGGATGAGGCGTACGAAGCGGTACTTGCCCAGGATGCGGATAACGAGCATGTGCTGAACAACTACAGTTATTTCCTGTCTATACGCAACCAGAACCTGCCCAAAGCCAAAAAGATGGCGGAACATTTGGTGATGCTCCATCCTACAAATCCTACTTATTTAGATACGTATGCCTGGGTTCTGTATAAGAACGGCGAGTACGAAGCAGCCAGAAAGTACCTGGAGCAAGCTGTTGCCCTTTCTGATGACGCAACTATTGTAGAGCATTACGGCGATGTGCTGTATAAACTTGGCAAGCAGGAAGAAGCAGTAAGCCAGTGGCAGAAAGCAAAATTAAAAGGCGAGGCTTCAGCGTTTATCGAAAAGAAAATTAAAGACAAAAAGCTTTATGAGTAAATATATTCTGGGGGCTATACTTGGCCTGTTCCTGCTAACGGGCTGTAAAAAAGAAATTATACCCACAACGGGCGCAGCAACTACAGAAACCATTGGCAGTGTAACCGTAAAAAACCTCGACTTCAATTACCTGAGTGCCAAAAGCCAGCTTAAGTTTTCTGACAGAGGCGATAATCTTTCATCCGGTGCCTCTATCCGCATTAAAAAAGACAGCGTGATCTGGGTATCGGTACAACCGGGCTTGGGAATAGAAGCTGCCCGCCTTAAAATGACACAGGATTCGGTGTTTGTCATGAACCGCCTGCAACGCGAATACACCGCTACCGGCTATACTTACCTGAGCAATAAGTTTAATGTAGCCGTTGATTTTAACGTACTGCAAGCTATACTTTTAGGCAATTTCCAGGCGCTCGGTTCCGAAAAAGTTATTACCGAAGGCGACTTGCAACATGTACAACAGATCCGTGAAAACCTGCTGCTAGATTATTTTATCGGAAACCAGAACGCGAAGCTGCAATCTCTGAAAGTGCAGGACCAAAGCAACGCCAATACGATCACGGTAAAGTATGAGAACTTTCAGGATGTGGGCGCTACCCCTTTTGCTTACTCCTTAAATGCACAGGTTGCCCAGAAAGGACAGCTTTCTGACCTAGAAATTACGCACAGCCGCGTTACTATTTCTGATGACGTGCTCGACTTCCCGTTTAGTGTGCCCTCCGATTATAAGCGTGTGCCAGCTAACTAAGTTTATACTTGCTGAAGTATAAACTTAGCGTAGTTATACTTTCTTAACACTCTTTATTTAAATCTGTTGGTGTAATTGGTTCTTCACTTATAGTTTTGCCATCTTTGCAACCTGAGCCGAAGACTATACCCCTGATGAGATCCCTTTACAGATTCACTTTTTTACTGCTGCTGCTTTCTTTGCCCTTTACCACCCTGGCGCAGAAAACAAAAACGAAATCTAAAGCTCAGCTGGAAAAGGAAAAAAAAGAAAACCTTGCCCGCATCAAGGAAGCCAACCGCATCCTGAAACAGACCAAAGTAAAAAAGGAAGCCTCTATCGGCGAGCTTAATGCCATCAAAGAAAAAATAACGGTTCAGAAAGGCGTTATCAACAACATTTCCCGTGAAATAAATTACATTAATTCTGACGTTTCTGAAACGGAAGGTGTCATTAATGCCCTACAATCCGATATCGAAAAGCTGAAAGCTGAATATGCTACCATGGTATATGCTGCCTCTAAAACAGCCAACAGCTATAATAAACTCATGTTTTTGTTTGCGGCCGAGTCGTTTAATCAGTTTGTAATGCGCCTGCGCTATTTGCAGCAGTATTCGGAAGCCCGCCATAAGCAAGCCGAGCAAATAGGCAAAGTACAACTTATACTGAACAGCCAACTCGAAACCCTGGAATCAAAAAGAAGACAGAAAAAAGGCCTGTTAAATAAACAGTTAAGTGAAAACAAAAACCTGATTACGCTTAAAACACAGCAAGATAGCGTGGTGTCGCAATTAAGTAAGCAGGAAGAGAACCTGCAGCAGGAAGTAGCCGCCCGCCAGCAGGCTGTACGCAAACTCGATAACCTGATTGCTGATATTGTGCGGGAAGAAATTGCCCGCGCCGCCCGTGCTGCACGCGAAGAAGGCCGTAAAACTAGCGGAAGCACCAGCAAAGTTACACTTACACCGGAAGCAGCACTTATTTCGAGTTCGTTTGCCGGTAACAAAGGGCGTTTCCTATGGCCCGTAGAGCGTGGCTTTATTTCTCAGAAGTTTGGGCGCCACAACCACCCTGTATTAAAAGGAGTTGTAATTGATAACCGTGGCATTGATATCCAGACCACACAAGGCGCATCAGCACGCGCACTTTTCGAAGGTAAAGTACTAACTGTTGCCAGCGTGCCCGGCATGAACAACATTGTCATGATCCAGCACGGCGAGTATTTTACAGTGTATGCCAAGCTCCGCTCTGTAAGTGTTACCACAGGCCAGACAGTTAAAATGAAGGATGTGATTGGTACGGTGTATACAGATGCAGATGGCACTACCGAATTACAGTTCCAGGTATGGAAAAACAGCACCAACCTAAACCCGGAATCCTGGATACTACCCAAGTAAAAAGTATAACTTCTGAAGAAGAAGATCGACAGGTTACTTTTGGAAAGTATAACCTGAGACAAGGGGAAGAGAAGCTCGGCCTGGAAAGGGATAAAAATAAAAAAACACCCTACAAAGCAGGGTGCCTTTCCAAGCTATGAAAACAAACTTAATATTTTTATTTGAAGTCCTAAGCTTTTAGCTGCTCAGCACTTTAATTATTTCTTATCTAAGATACCTGTTTGCTATTAACAAGTAAGAAAATGCGATTTTAAAGCTTAAAAACGACTTGTATTGTAATACTGTGTTTTTAATATATTAGTTACTCCGAATTAAGATTTTCTGCAGTAAAATTGTTTTTCTATCCCTTAAGGTACTCAGAAAATTACAGTTTCTCAAACCTGACTTATTCTCAGAAAACGCTTTTCTCCTGCTAATCTGGTAGCGCAATACTGATGCCAAAACTCTTGAAATTATCTAACAAACTGATAATCAGATAAAAGAAATTAATTAACCGAGTTAGACAATCCCATATTGGGAACAATAAAAGTATAACTGGGAAATTTTAATTTGCTTTATACTACTGAGTCCATAAAATTTCAGTTAAATTTAATTTAAAAAGCAGGCGTGCAATCCTGTAGCTCTACCTGCATCGTAGGTCTTAGCGAATAACCCCTGAAGCAGGTATTAAACTAATCTAAGGACTTGTGGGTTTATTTAAAATATAAACTCTAATTTTGTAGTATCCATTTTTAAAGACTAACAATATGGCTATCACCAACAATTTAGCATTCATAGGCGGTTTAGGCGGCATGGAAGTAGCGCTTATACTTATTGCTATCATCCTGCTTTTCGGCGCTAAACGTATTCCTGAGCTGGCAAAAGGCCTTGGCCGCGGTATCCGTGAGTTTAAGGATGCAACAAAAGAGATCAAGAACGACATCGAAACTTCTGCTAAGGACGATAACTCCACAGTTAAGTAAGACTTAAAAAGCTAAGCATACGATGAACCTTCATACTGCATTTCTCTTTCTCGGAGATATTGGAGGCGGAGAACTGTTTATTATCATAACAGCAGTACTCCTATTGTTTGGAGCCGATAAAATTCCGGGTATTGCGCGCTCTATGGGCCGTGGTATACGCGAGTTTAAAGATGCTACCAACGAAATAAAACACGAACTGGAACGCTCCATTGAGGACGACAAACCTAAAAAAGTTTGAGACAGTATAATTCGCTACAAGACATCCGCACGGAGTTGGCCGGTGGCCATACTTCCTGCAGAAAACTGGTTGATTATTACCTTCAGAACATAAAGGAAAAAGCTAACTTAAACGCTTTTCTGGAGATTTTTGAAGAAGAAGCTTATGCCCAGGCCGATGCCGTAGACCAGAAACTGGCAAATGGTACTGCCGGTAAACTGGCAGGTATGGTGATCGGAATAAAAGACGTACTGGCTTACGAAGGCCACGCATTACAGGCTTCCAGCCAGATCCTGAACGGCTTTAAATCGCTGTATACTGCCACTGCCGTACAAAGGCTTTTAGCAGAAGATGCGATCATTATCGGCCGCCAGAACTGCGATGAATTTGCGATGGGCGCATCAAACGAAAACTCTTCGTTTGGGAATGTTTTAAATGCGGATGACACTTCCCGTGTGCCGGGTGGTTCGTCAGGTGGATCGGCTGTGGCTGTACAGGCAGACCTTTGCCTTGCTTCTATCGGTTCCGATACCGGCGGATCTGTTCGCCAGCCAGCTTCTTTTTGTGGCGTTGTTGGGTTTAAGCCTACTTATTCGCGCATTTCAAGGTATGGCCTTATTGCCTACGCTTCGTCTTTCGACCAGATTGGCCTGATCACGAAGAACGTGGAAGATGCTGCTTTACTTCTGGAAGTAATTGCCGGAAAAGATGACTACGACAGCACCGTAAGCCAACGCGAAGTACCAGCTTACAGCGAGTTATTAAGTACTGATAAAACCTATAAGATCGGTTATATCCGTGATTGTTTCGAGAGCGAAGGCCTCGATGCAGAAGTAAAGGAAAGTATACTTGGCGTAAAAGATATGCTGAAAGAGGCCGGCCATACGGTGGAAGGCGTCGATTTCCCTTACCTCGATTACATGGTGCCTACCTATTATATACTTACCACTGCCGAAGCCAGCTCTAACCTGGGCCGCTACGATGGTGTAAAGTATGGATTCCGGTCGGGCAATGTTACAGACCTGACATCGTTATACAAAAAAACAAGATCTGAGGGCTTTGGCGCGGAAGTACAGCGCCGTATCATGCTGGGTACCTTTGTGCTGAGTGCTGATTATTATGATGCCTACTATACCAAAGCCCAGAAAGTAAGAAGACTTATAAAAGAGAAAACAGAGGAGTTGCTGCAACAGTATGATTTCCTGATTTTGCCTACTGCGCCTACTACGGCTTTCAGGATAGGTGAGAATTCAGAGAACCCGTTGGCTATGTATTTAGCTGATATCTTTACTGTACAGGCTTCGCTGGCAGGTGTACCGGCAATTTCTATTCCGGTTGGCCGCGATGCCAAAGGACTTTCGATCGGGTTGCAGTTAATGACCCGCTCGTTCGAAGATTCGCAACTGTTTGCATTCTCCAACTATATCTTAGAAAAGATAACCGTTGAAGCATAGTTATTTATGACGTATTGTAAACTCTTTACAGTGCTTACGGCTATCGTTGGCAGCATTTGGGCAGGTAATGCCTTCGCTGCAAGCGGTAGCCGTACGTACGAAATGCCTGTTCTGGAGGACACGCTCGATCTTACACCGCAAATTGATACTACTTTTCTCACCCCCGAGGAACTGGCGTTGCTGGTGGAGTACATTCCCAACGAGCCCAACGATGTAATTGCCGACAGGCTAAGCTGTATCGAGTCTGATATTCCGTTAGTGTTCAACAACTTTGTCCGCAACTTTGTAGACTACTTTACCATCCGGAACAGGAAGTATACCCGCACCATGATTTCCAGGGAGAATGTATACTTTCCGCTGTTCGAAGCCTATCTTAAAAAACACAACATGCCCCAGGACCTTAAATACCTGGCTATTGTGGAATCCGGGCTTAACCCGAAAGCAAAATCGTATGTGGGCGCGGCTGGTTTGTGGCAGTTTATGCCTGCAACCGGCAAAGAGTATGGCCTGAAGATCCAGAACGAATACATAGACGAGCGCCTCGATCCGGAAAAATCAACGGAAGCTGCCCTTAAGTTTTTACGCCGTTTGCACAAAAGCTACGGAGACTGGGAACTTGCGCTGGCTGCTTATAACTGCGGACCGGGCAACGTGAACAAAGCCATCAGAAAAGCAGGTGGTGGCAAAAAAACATTCTGGGAGATTTTCCCTTATCTGCCAAAAGAAACGCGGGGCTATGTACCTTCTATGACGGCTGTAATTTACGCCATGAAGTATGCGCCGGAACATCACATTTTCTCGGATTCCATACTTTACGCTACTGATACGGATGTGCTGCACATTGACCAGGCCGTTGACCTGAAAAAGCTGGCCCTCGAATTAAACCTGGAAGAAAAAACTTTACTGGCTCTTAACCCTGAAATAAAGCAAGCTATACTTCCGGCTGGTAATACGTACACGGTGCGCATACCTTCCCAGCAAATGAATATGTTTGCCTCAGCAGCAGACAAGGAATGTATACTTTTGGCTAGTGCACCTAGTGTTCCGGTTAAACAGAACATAGCAGATCTGGCACCTGCAAAGGTGATGCTTGCCTCGGCTACCAAACCGGCAACGCCAGCCGATACCACCAAACCAGACGAAAAACGAAGTATAGCTTCAACTAAAAAAACGTACCAGGTACAGCGCAACGATAACCTTTCTGAAATAGCCAAGCGCCATAATGTAACCATAGCACAGCTAAAAGAGTGGAACAACTTAAATGGGAACCGCATCGATTACAAGCAGCAACTTGTCATCTACAAACCGGATTCCGAAGAAGTACCAGTTCTGCTTGCTTCTGCTAATACAACACCTAAAGCAGGTGAAAAAATCGAGCAGCAAAAAATAAGAACTGCCGATAAAACTGATTCAGAAGAGCTAAACCATCACATTGTACAGCCTGGCGATACCCTCTGGAATATATCGCTCCGATACAATGGCATTCCGGTAGAGAAAATCAAACAGTTAAATAAACTGAAAACAAACGAAATCAAGCCCGGTCAGAAACTTATTTTAAGTTAAGAACTGCATAATTTAAAGTAAAAAGCACCTTCCCAAACAGAAGGTGCTTTTTACTTTAAACAAGTATAAACCACCACCTGCAAACCATTTGTATTGCAAAAAAGCCATCATTCTGCTTTGTTAAGTTACAAGAGCCCTTATCTTTGAAATCTACATTTTGAATACCCATTATTTCTTATGAAATTGGGCTTTAGCAAGATTATTTAGAATTGCTAAAGTATGTGGTATCCAAAGCTTAACCGATAACACAAACCTCATTGCATACCCATGATTAAAGTAAATAAAGAAGAAGCCCTTAACTACCATTCTGAAGGCAAGCCCGGTAAGATTGAAGTAGTCCCGACCAAGATGGTAAGTACACAGCACGATTTGGCGCTTGCTTACTCGCCGGGTGTGGCTGAGCCTTGCAAAGAAATTCATGCTGATAAGGATAATGTATATAAGTATACGGCCAAAGGAAACCTGGTAGGCGTTATTACAAACGGCACGGCAGTACTGGGGCTTGGCAATATTGGCCCGGATGCTTCCAAACCTGTAATGGAAGGGAAAGGCGTACTCTTCAAAAAATTTGCTGGCATCGATGTATTCGATATTGAAATAGACTGCAACGACCCGGAAGAATTTATCCGGATCGTAAAATCGCTGGAGCCTACGTTTGGTGGCATTAACCTCGAAGACATTAAGGCTCCTGAAAGCTTTAAAATAGAGAATGCGCTGAAAGAGCAGATGAGCATTCCGTTGATGCACGACGACCAGCACGGCACGGCCATTATCTCATCTGCCGCACTTCTTAACGCTTTGGAGCTCACAAATAAAAAAATCGGCTCTATTAAAATGGTGGTAAACGGTGCTGGTGCCGCCGCCATTGCATGTGCCAAATTGTATGTGGCGCTTGGGGTAAAGATGGATAACATTGTGATGTTTGATAAGGATGGCATCATCCGTCCGGAACGTAACGACCTTGATATTTACCGCGCGCAGTTTGTTACAACCCGAAAAATAAATACGCTTGCCGAAGCTTTGGAAGGTGCTGATGTGTTCATCGGTTTATCTGCCGGTAACGTGCTTGATCCTGAGTTGGTAAAGCTGATGGCGAACGATCCGATCATTTTCGCGCTGGCCAATCCGGACCCTGAGATTCCTTATGATGTGGCCATGGCTACCCGTAAAGACCTGATTATGGCAACCGGCCGCTCCGACCATCCGAACCAGGTAAACAACGTATTGGGCTTCCCTTACATTTTCAGGGGGGCGCTGGATGTGCGTGCTACCGAGATAAACGAGGAAATGAAACTGGCAGCCGTACACGCGCTGGCCAAACTTGCCAAAGAACCGGTGCCGGAACTTGTACTGAAAGCGTATGGCGATAACACGATAAACTTCGGTCGTTTCTACCTGATCCCTAAACCACTGGACCCACGCCTGATCACAACTATATCCCCGGCTGTAGCAAAGGCTGCCATGGACAGCGGAGTGGCCCGTATTCCGATCACCAACTGGGAAGCTTACGAACAGGAGCTGCAGGAACGCATCGGCATCGACCAGAAACTGATGACCCGTATCACCAACCAGGCTAAAAAAGATCCGAAGACGGTTGTATTTGCGGAGGCCGACCACTTCAAAATTCTGAAAGCTGCCCAGATCGTAAAGGAGCAACGCATCGCCAACCCTATACTTTTAGGTAACCGCGAGCGCATCCAGGCCATCATCGATGAGAATAACATGGAGTTGGAAGGGGTACGGATTATTGACCCTTACGAAGAAAATGAAAAGCGCGAAGAATACGCACACCTGCTGTATGACAAGCGCAAGCGCAAAGGTCTTACCTTTTTTGATGCGCAGCGCCTGATGCGCGACCGCAACTACTTCGGTAGTATGATGCTAAATACCGGCGAAGCAGATGCACTTATTTCAGGCCTTACCCGCGAATATTCTAAAACGATTGTGCCTGCCCTACAGGTAGTGGGCGTGGAAGAAGGTATAAACAAGGTAGCAGGGATGTACATCATCCTGAATAAAAAGGAGCCATACTTTTTTGCAGATACTACGGTAAATGTGAACCCAAATTCAGACGAACTGGTTGACATTATCGGGCTGACAGCGCGTGCTGTGCGCTTTTTTGATACAGAGCCACGTATTGCCATGCTTTCTTACTCGAACTTTGGCTCGGTGAAAGGTGTTGTGCCCGATAAAACGGCTGAAGCTGTACAAAAGGCAAAACTTAAATACCCTGACCTGTTGATAGATGGCGAGATGCAGGCCAACACAGCCATAAACCGTAACCTGCTGCGCGAGCACTATCCGTTCAGTGAACTGGCTGAAAAAGGAGCTAATACGCTCATTTTTCCGACACTATCTGCGGGTAATATTGCTTATAAGCTTTTACAGGAAATTGGTGGCGCAGAAGCCATTGGCCCTGTGCTGATGGGGATGCGCAAACCGGTACACATTTTACAGCTTGGCAGTTCTATCCGCGAAATCGTGAACATGATTGCCATCGCTGTCGTAGATGCTCAGAATAATAACAATCAAGCTATATAAATGATCGCTTATATTGATGGAAAACTAGCTTACAAAGACCCTACTTATGTTATTATAGATGTGCAGGGAGTAGGTTACCAGATTAAGATTTCACTAAGTACCTATTCCTCGCTGCCTGCCGGTGAGCGTTGCAAGCTGCATACGTTCCTGCATATAAAAGAAGATGCGCATACGCTTTACGGCTTTACTACTATAGCAGAAAAAGAAGCTTTTCTTCACTTGATATCTATTTCAGGCGTCGGGCCCAACACGGGCCTGATGATCCTGTCTTCGCTTTCAGTGGAAGAGATACAGCAGGCTATTATCCGGGAAGATGTACGCACGATACAGCATGTGAAGGGCATTGGAGCCAAAACGGCGCAACGCATTATACTTGAACTTAAAGATAAGATAAAGAAGGAAGTATGGGCAGCCGATACAACGGCCACCCCAGCTCAGACAGCACACAATATGGTACGGGGCGAGGCGTTATCTGCCTTAGTTACATTGGGCTTTGCTAAAAACGTAGCCGAAAAAACACTGGATACCATTATAAAGCGGGAAGGCGGAAATCTGAGTGTCGAAGAATTAATAAAGTTCGCGTTGAAATCTTCATAAGAGAATTATACTCCAATCTTGAACCGGGAAAGTAAAAAAAACAACCTGCTGCTTGTAGCGGTTGCTGCTATTTCTATGCTGGCCTTGTGGTCGCAGGCAGAGGGCTTGCGCACGCAAGGCCACTTTAAGTATGCGCTGCTGCAAAACCTCATTTACTTACAGGATACCATTAAAGCTGATACGACCAAGTATATCCCTAGTCGCCGCCCTGCTTTTATTCCATCCGACCGGCGGGGCAATCCGTTTAGTACACGTGCTACTACTACCCCACTGTTGTTGGGCCAACCCAGTAACATTAAACTGAATGTAGCTCTGGACGACAGCCTGCAACAGTATAACATCAACGAAACCATTGGTGATAGTATAAACTACCGTACGCCGTCCTCCATGTCGATGCAGCAGTTTTCGGAGTGGCAGCAACGCGAAGCCATTCGTAATTACTGGCGCGAAAAATCTGCCGGCCTGGATGGCGAAAGTGTGGTGAGTGGCAAACGGCTGGTTCCTAAAATTTACATCAGCCCAGTTTTCGATCGTATATTCGGAGGTAATGTAGTTGATATTCAGCCAAACGGAAACGTATCCTTAAAATTTGGCGCACGCTTTAACCGCAACGAGAACCCCACCATACCTTTACGCCAGCAACGCACCGGCGACTTCGAATTTGATCAGAACATTTCGCTTAACCTGGTAGGTAAGATCGGTGAGAAAATGCGCCTGAACTTTAACTGGGACAACAACGCCAATTTCGATTTTGAGAACAACATGAAGCTGGATTATACCGGTTTCGAGGAAGAAATTATCCGCAAGGTGGAAGCCGGTAATGTTAGCTTGCCTCTTAATAACTCGCTTATAACCGGCGCGCAAAACCTGTTCGGTATAAAAACACAACTGCAGTTCGGGCGTTTGGGTGTTACAGCTATTGCCTCCAACGTGCGCGGCCGTAACGATGAAGTTATTATTCAGAACGGAGCTCAGAACAAACCTTTCGAGATCAGGCTCGACCAATATGACAAAGACCGCCACTTCTTCCTGTCGCAGTTTTTCCGGAACCGGTATGATAATGCGCTGGCTAACCTGCCCCTGGTAAATTCCGGTATCGTTATCCGCAGGCTCGAACTGTATGTAACTAACAACAACCGCGCTACCCAAAACCTGCGTAACATTGTCGCGCACATGGATCTGGGTGAAGCTGACCCATTCCGGGACCAGTTTAGTACCGGCCGACCGGCTACTGCGCCCGCCAGCAACGATGCCAACTCACTTTATACTTTACTAACTAACGGAACAGCCCGTAACAACACTGCCGTAGATGCTTACCTGCTTAGCCAGGGCCTGCAAAAGGGTGTAGACTTTGAGCATGTGCGCGCCCGCAAACTGGAAGCGAACGAGTTCAAATTTAACCCGCAGCTCGGCCATATTTCACTTACCTCCGCCCTGCTGCCAGACCAGGTACTGGGTATTGCGTTTGAGTATACGTTCAATGGCAGAACTTATAAAGTAGGTGAGTTGCTGGAAGATTATCAGAACCTGCAGGACGACGCTGTGATCCATATGAAATTGCTGAAAGCGACAAATCCGGCACTGGAGTTTCCGACCTGGGATTTGATGATGAAGAACGTGTACAGCCTGGATGCCACACAGATAAACCGCGAAAACTTCAGGATGCAGATCATCTACAAGGATGATGAGACTGGCGTAGACATTACAAGTATAAAAGAGGCAAGCCCGATCCAGAATATCCCTTTAATTGAAGTGCTGAATCTGGACAACGTAAATACCAACAACGATAAACCCAGCGACGGCAATTTCGACTTTCTACCCGGCATTACCATCGATCCGGATAACGGCCGTATTTACTTCCCACAGGTAGAGCCGTTCGGCAGCTACCTGGCTTCAAAACTGGCTGGCAACCCCGAACTGATAGACCGTTACGTTTTCCAGGAACTGTATGAACAGACACAGACAGATGCGCAGCAGAACAATGTAAAAGCTAAATTCTTTCTATCAGGCAGGTTCCAGGCAACATCTACAGACGAGATCATACTTCCCGGTTTCAGGATAGCAGAAGGTTCCGTGGCTGTATACTCCGGTGGTACACGTTTAACAGAAGGCACCGATTACCAGGTTTTCTATGATCTGGGCCGTATCAAAATCTTGAATCCAAGCTACATCAGTTCGGCCAGCGACCTGCGCGTAACCTATGAGAAAGCCGAACTCCTGAACATACAACCACGTGGCCTGGTAGGTGCGCGCTTTGATTATAAAGTAAATAACGAACTGAACATTGGCGCGACGGTATTGCACCTGAGCGAGCAGCCTTATATTAACCGCGTCAGCATAGGCGACGAACCCACCAATAACACCATCTACGGCTTCGATGTTAATTTTCAAAGGGAATCCAGGTTACTGACCAAACTAACGGATGCTATTCCGTTAATCGATACCAAAGCCCCTTCCAGTTTTACCTTCAGCGGTGAGTTTGCGCAATTGGTGCCTTCTAAAACAAAATCACCGGTAAACGAAGATGGTACTTCTTACTTAGATGATTTTGAAGGCGCTGAAACACCCTATAACCTGGCCGGAACCAGCAACGCCAGTTGGCGCTTAGCTGCCACACCAGCGCCTTTAGTAATTGGTGCAGGACTGGCTTACGCCTATAACCGGGCACGTGTAGCCTGGTATACTATTGACCAGATCTATTACCGCGATGCCGATAACCTGAAACCAGGCAATATCTCAGATGATGAACTTAAAAACCACTACGTGCGTGGTATCCGCAGAAATGAGGTATTCCCGGGCCGCGACCCTGAAGTTGCCAATACCTTTGAATACACGTTTGATGTAGCCTATTATCCGGCAGAACGTGGCCAGTATAACTACAACCCAAACCTGAATGCACAAGGCCTTTTAACAGGCGACCCGCGCCAGAACTGGGGCGGTATCAGCCGTGATATTACCTTCGATACTGATTTTGATAATGCCAACATCGAGTATATGGAGTTCTGGCTCCTGGACCCGTTCATCCAGGGTGTTAATGGCCGACGAGATGCAGAAGGTAACCTGATCAACAGTACAGAAGGCGGAGAACTTGTCCTGAACCTGGGTAGCATCTCAGAAGACATTTTACAAGACAACCAGTATTCTTTTGAGAACGGATTACCAACAGATGGCACACTTCAGAACATAAACGAAAGCCTTTGGGGGCGCGTCACCACACAACAGTTCTTAACCGATGCGTTTGCAGGTATACCGGGTTCCAGACAGTTTCAGGATGTTGGTTTGGATGGTTTGAACAATGCAGACGAACGTGCTTTTTTCCAGAACAGCTTCCTGAACCTGATACCGGGCACTCCCCCGCAAATAGTGGTAGACGACCCTTCTGCCGATAACTTCCGTCACCACCTCGACCCGTTCTACGATCAGCAGAACGCCGGTATACTGGCGCGTTATAAAAACTACAACGGCATGGATGGCAACTCACCGGAAAACAGCCGTTTCTCTAACTACGCTTTCCCGGATAAAGAAGACCTGAACCGTGATAACGTTATCAACGATACAGAGCAGTATTACGAGTATAAGATCAACCTGCAACCTGGCGCGCTTAACGTAGGTCAGAATTTTATTGTAGACCAGGTAACAAGCGAGATCAATGGCGAGCAGGTAACCTGGTACCAGTTCCGGGTGCCGGTACGCCAGCCAACAGGCAGTGTAGGGAACATCAGCGGGTTTAAATCTATCCGGTTTATGCGTATGTACCTGAACCAGTTTGCCGATCCGGTGGTGCTACGTTTTGTGCAGTTCCAGTTTGTAGCGAACCAGTGGCGCCAGTATTTACAACCCATTACAGACGGCGCACCTTGTATAAACTGTACCGATGATGCCCGTACTTTCACGATCTCTACCGTTAACGTAGAAGAAAACGGCACAGGTGCTGGTGGCACAACTCCTTATGTACTTCCGCCGGGCATCGAGCGCCTCCGCGATTATGCCTCTACCAACAACCGCCGCCAAAACGAGCAGTCGTTGCAGTTGTGCGTGGAAGACC
Source organism: Pontibacter arcticus (assembly GCF_003284895.1). GTDB lineage: Bacteria > Bacteroidota > Bacteroidia > Cytophagales > Hymenobacteraceae > Pontibacter > Pontibacter arcticus. The sequence goes on along the minus strand of NZ_QMDV01000003.1, from coordinate 32,448 downwards.
TGAAAGATTCTTTTTCGAAAGCTGTCTACAAAAACCTGTCGATCGATATGCTGATCTACAAGCGTTTGAAATTGTTTATACACGCCGAAACCTCTAACCCGGAAGTAACCCAGAACGACGATATGCAAGCCTTTATCCGGATTGGTACGGATTATACCCAAAACTATTACGAGTATGTGGTTCCGCTTAAATTAACACCGCAGGGCAGCATCTCTCCTTCGGAAATATGGCCGCTCGAAAACGAAATTGACGTGGCCTTACAGGATTTTGTGGATGCCAAAGTTGCCCGAAACAGAATAGCAGGTTACAACCGCTACACGCCTTACGAAGTACTGCTACCAAATGGCAAAATCATCAGAGTAGTAGGTAACCCGGATTTCAGTGAAGTGCAGGGCGTGATGATCGGGATGCGTAACCCGCGCCTGGCCAGCGGCGATGATGCGGCGGCACATTCTATTTGCATGTGGGTTAACGAACTGCGTGTAACAGATTTCCGGAACCAGTCGGGTTGGGCGGCTAATGCCAGAGTAAATACCAAACTTGCAGATTTTGCCAACATAACCGCAACCGGTGCTTATACTACTGTAGGTTTTGGTGGCTTGCAGCAGAAACTGGCGCAACGTGCCCGCGAAAACACAGCTTTGTTTGATGTAAGCGCAAACGTAGCGGTAGACAAATTCCTGCCCGAAAAAACAGGCATAAAAGTGCCGTTGTCTGTGCAGTATGGCACGCTTAACAGCCAGCCACAGTTCGACCCGCTGGATAAAGACGTACCGCTCGAACAATCGCTGGACAGGTTTGAAGACAGAGATGCCCGTAACGAATACAAAAAGGAAGTAACAACCCGCGAAACCAGGAAAAGCATCAGCTTACTGAATGTTCGCAAAGAGCGCACCAACCCGGAAGCAAAAATACGGCCTTACGATGTGGAGAACCTTTCTTTCTCTTATTCTTATGCGGAGCGCTTGTTTACAAACATCGAAACAGACCGTGATTTTACGAAAACTTATACAGGTGGTGTAGCTTATAACTATACCAACCCAGCCGCTAAAAACTACGAGCCTTTCATCGAAAATCCGAAGCTGAAATCGCCGTACCTGCGCCTGATAAAAGACCTGAACTTTACACCGCTGCCAAGCAGCTTTGCTTTCAGAGCTGACCTGGACCGCCGTTACAACGAAACGTTTTTACAACGCCGCGATGCAGCCACCGGCCTGATCACGACACGTGGCATTGATCCTACTTTCCAGAAGTACTTCTTCTTCAACAGGATTTATGACATGAAGTGGGACATCAGCAAGAGCCTGTCTCTGGACTATACGGCTACGAACCGTTCTACAATAGATGAACCCGATAACCGCATTAACCAGGATATAGACTCGCTCAGGTATAAAAACAAGGTCATCTGGGATAACCTGAAACGCGGCGGCCGTAACACCAATTTTAACCAGTTGGTAGCTGTTAACTATAAACTGCCACTTGATAAATTCCCGCTTACTGATTGGATCGGAGCCGAAACCCGCTATGCAGCCAACTATATCTGGACGGCAGGTTCTACGGCCCTGAACCAGGATACGACTTTCCAGTTAGGTAATACCGTAGAGAACAGCACCGAGCTAAGCCTGAATGGTAAGTTTGATCTGGTGAAGCTCTACAATAAAGTGAAGTTCCTGAAAGCAGTTAATACACCGGCACCACCACTACCGGCAAACGCAGCTCAGAATGATACGACACAGAAGAAGCCTGACCTGAAGTTCCTGAAATCGGTGGCGAAAGTGCTGATGATGACGCGCTCTGTTAACTTTACTTACCTGCAAAACCGTGGCACGATGTTGCCGGGCTATTTGCCAGGTACCCGTTTCCTGGGTTTTGATGATGGTTTTGATGCGCCGGGATTACCGTTTATACTTGGCCAGCAATCCGACCTGGACGATTTATATAACAGAGCAAGCAGTAACGGCTGGTACACGGATAGCAGCCAGTACCTGAACACACCGTTAAGCGCCATCTTTACCGAAACATTTACAGCACGCGCCAACCTGGAGCCTTTCAAAGCCTTTAACATTCAGTTAGAAGCGCGCCGCAACAAATCTGATATTGAAGAGGTTTTCTACCGCAAAGAGTATGATGATTTTGGTGAAGTAGGAAGTATAGACCAGCGCCAGAATCCGTTTAACTCCGGCTCTTTCAGTACGTCGTTTATGGCCTTGGGTACCTTGTTCGAGTCTACGGGAAGTGGTATTTCGGATGCGTTCGAGAACTTTGTAGCCAACCGCTATGTAGTACGCGACCGCTTGCTTGCTGCCAACCCGGTTGCCGGCGACTCGGGCTATACAGTAAACTCACAGGAAGTACTGATGAAATCCTTCTTGTACGCGTATCAGGGCCGCGATGTGAACGGGTATAAAGTAAAGACAAATGACAGCCCGTTTAAGCGTTTGCCGATTCCGAACTGGCGCGTGGATTACAATGGCTTGTCTAACCTGCCTTTCTTTAAGCAGTGGTTCAGCCAGGTAAACCTTACGCATGCTTATAATGCCAGCTATAACATCACCAACTTTACCACTTCGCTGGGTTATAACCAGGAGCCGGAAGGTTTACCAAACCTGCTGAATGAGTTTAACAAAATAGTGCCGTATTACTTAGTGAGCCAGATAACAGTCAGCGAACGCTTGGCACCACTTATCGGGGTTAACTTCCGTACAAAAACTAACCTGAGTGGTAGGCTGGAGTATAAAATCGAACGTAACCTGTCGCTTAACCTGACCAATGCGCAGGTAACCGAGACCAATGTAAAAGATTACGTACTTGGCTTTGGCTATACAACCACCAATTTCCGGATTCCGTTTAGCTTTGGAGGCAGGCCGATCGTACTGGATAATGAACTGACCATGCGCCTTGATTTCTCAGTTAGAGATAACCAGACAGTGCAGCGCGCCATTGCCCGCGACGAGCAGGGCGTAGAGCGCAGCCAGAACCAGATCACGAACGGCACACGCCAGTTGCAGCTTCGCCCTACCATTGATTATATCATCAGTGAGCGTGTAAACCTGCAGTTCTATGTATTGCGTACTGTATCTGACCCGAAGATATCCACCTCGTTTAAAAACAGTGTATCTGAAGGCGGCATCCAGCTTAGAGTTAGTTTGCAATAAAGTTTTTGCATTGCGAAAAAGAGCGTATTTTTGACGTATAAATTTTAATCAGACAAGACAAAATGAATCTACCTGAAACTCTGAAGTATACAAAAGATCACGAATGGATACGTGTTGAAGGCGATGTAGCCTATGTAGGAATCACTGACTTTGCGCAAAGCGAGCTAGGCGATATCGTGTATGTAGACATCGACACAGTGGATAAAGCCCTGGAGCAGGAAGCTGTTTTTGGTACAGTAGAAGCCGTTAAAACTGTTTCTGACCTGTTTTTACCATTAACAGGAACTGTTCTGGAGTTTAACGAGAAACTGGAAGGCAGCCCGGAGCTTGTAAACTCTGACCCTTACGGTGATGGCTGGATCATTAAAATGTCGATCGACAATACCGCTGAACTGGAAGGTTTATTAACAGCTGATGGTTACCGCGAAGTAATCGGTCACTAAGCTTTTACGGTTAAATAGGCTTGTTATTCCGCTATAACCTGTTTGCCATACTGTGGGCAGCCATGATGCTTTTAGGCACATTGCTGCCCACTTCTTCTTTGCCCCAGGTCTCTACTTTTTATTTTATCAAAGCAGATACACTGGTGCATTTCCTGATGTTTACAGTACTCACTTTTCTGCTGATCGTGGGCTTCAGGAAACAGTATAGTTACCACCGGCTGCATCATTTTGCTATACGGTATGCGCTGCTTGTTGCCACGGGGTATGGTATACTGATAGAGGTGCTACAACATACCCTCACCACTACCCGGCACGCCGAACCTCTCGACCTGCTTGCCAATACAGCCGGCTGTGTTTTTGGGCTACTAATCTTCAAATGGATCCACGGCTGATATTTTATCCTTCCTTTCTGATCGCCGCGCTTGTGTAATAGTGGGAAATCATACTTCCGGCTAAGTATAACCTGCTTTATGATTCTTGCATTTAAAGCTCGCTTTAGCTAAATTTCATGCTGTTTGATCTTTGATCCAGCTAATAGCGTACCTGTTCCTTTATCTATACTTATGCAAGTAGTTACCCGCACCCGCCATACTTTAAAGTGTTTCATTTTATACTTGATCGTTGGGTTAACAGCCCCCTTGCAGGCACAGCAGAACAGTTCTCCCATCAGCCATACTTATAAACACAAAATTGCGTCGCCGCTGCAGGTTACTGGTGCTGGCAAAGCTGCCCTAACGGTGCGTGTAGCCGTTACAGAAGAAGCAAAATTCAGGAACTGGCTGCAACTCACTTACCCAAAAGCTGTTGCCCGAAGCGATTACGGAAAAACTTTGCTGGTTTCGAACCTGACGACCACACAACTATCCGAACTGCTTAAAAGTCCGTTGGTAACGTACATAGACCGCGCCAGCCGCACTGCAAACCTGGAAGCCGAACTGAAAGACTCAGACCTTGCCGTTAACAAGATCGCTCCGGTGCATGCGTACTTGCCGCAACTGGCAGGGCAGGGCTTTGTGGTATCGGTAAAAGAAGGCGCTTTTGATACAACAGATATTGATTTCCGAAACCGTATACTTCCGTCGCCGCTTTTTGCCAACGCCCACACACCACATGCCACCGAAATGGCCACCGTTATTGCCGGAGGCAGCAACTCCGGGCCAAATGCAAAAGGCGTAGCGTGGCAGGCAACGTTGGCAACGGCTACATTTGCCAGTAACGTGCCCGGCGAAGGCGACCAGTTTATGCCCGATAATGGCGCACAGCTAACAGCTGCTAAAGTTTTTGTGCAGAACCACTCCTATGGCGTTGGCCTTGAGAATTATTATGGACTGGAGAGCCAGGCCTACGATGAGCAAGCAATTCAGTATCCTAAACTGTTGCATGTTTTTTCGTCGGGTAACAGCGGTGATAAAACTATTGAAGAAGGAGCTTATGCCGGAATCGAACATGTAGCCAACCTCACCGGCCAGTTTAAACTTTCTAAAAATACGCTGAGTGTGGGTGCGCTTGATGCAGCTGGTACCGTGGGCGCACGCAGCTCCAGAGGTCCGGCTTACGATGGCAGAGTGAAACCTGAACTGGTAGCACATGGGCCCGGCGGCACATCAGAATCTGCGGCACTTGTTTCCGGAATTGCTGTATTACTACAGCAGGCCTATGCCCAAAAGTATAACGGTGCTTTGCCGGATGCCGTCTTACTTAAAGCCATACTTCTGAACAGTGCCGATGACCGTGGCCGCCCGGAAGTAGACTTTGAAACAGGTTTTGGCAATGCCGATGCTTTAGGCGCGATCAGGACCATACAGGACAACCGGTTTTATAACCAAACCGTTACGCAAGGTTCTCAGCAGAAATTTACTATACAGGTTCCTGCAGGTGTGCGCCAGTTAAAAGTTACCCTTGCCTGGCACGATCTGGCCACCTCACCCGAGACAACCGGTAAAGCCTTAATAAATGACCTCGATCTGAAAGTTATAAACAAGCAGAATAACCAGCAGTTGCTGCCCTGGGTGCTTAGCTCCTACCCGCACCCCGATTCGCTTAAACTACCTGCCAAACGCCGCATGGACCGGCTGAATAATGCAGAACAGGTAACGCTGCTTTTACCGGATGCCGGGACGTACGAAATACAGGTAAACGGATTCAAAATTACGCAAGATGCACAGCCGTATAGTATAGCCTACGAATATGAAAAAGATGCGCTGGAATGGATTTATCCGGTTATAAACAGCTCGCTTAAGTCAGGCGAAACAAACCGTATCCGGTGGCAGGGCACCACGCAAAAAACCGGCACACTGGCTTATAAAGTAGCTGGCTCAACCACCTGGACGGTCATCAGTGATCAAGTTGACCTCACCAAAGAATACTACGACTGGCAAACACCTGCTAATATCACCACAGCACAACTCCGGCTTTCAACCGGCTCCGAAACGGTAACTTCCGATACCTTTATACTTACTAAACTGGTATCGCTTACCGTTGGCCTTAACTGTGATGCTAAATTACTGCTGCAATGGCCGAAACTGGAAAATGCCACCACGTACCAAGTATACCAGCTGGGCAAAACGCAAATGCAGCCTTTTACAACCACAGCCGATACCACCCTTCTGTTGGCGAATGCTCAACTATCATCCACCAGTTTTGCCATTGCCCCGATTATAAATAGCATTGCGGCGCAGCGGGGTTATACCTTGCGGCACAACCAGGCTCAGGAAAAATGCTACATCATCAGTTTTCTTCCGCAGCAAATTGTAACAGACAGTGTATTGTTCGATCTGCAGCTAAGCACTACTTACCAGTTAAAAGAAATGCGGCTGGAGCGCGATGAATTCGGGGCTTTTAAAACACTCCAAATAATCAACCCGGTTACAGCTACTGTCTTCAAACTGGAAGATCTGCAGCCGATGCCTGGCCTGAATAAGTATAGGGTAAGTGTAACGGACAAGGCAGGTAAAGTATACTTCAGCCAGACTGAGGTAGTAAATTATACCCCGAAAGGTTTTTTGCAGGCGTACCCTAACCCGGTGCTGGCAGGCCAGGATATCAATGTAATTGCAGAGGGCGGCGAAGGCTTTGCCCGCATCCAGCTTTTTGACCCGATGGGCAGATTGCGTTACGAAACCACAGACGATGGCGCCGTTAAGACCATTCCTACCGTTAACCTCGGCAAAGGGCTTTTCCTGCTGCGCCTCTACACACCATCCGGTACCATACTGGTGAAGCGAATCTTGGTTATTTAAGCAGCACCTCTCAGTAAAGTATAAAGCTGCCCTGTAAAGTATAACTCCAGGTCTATACTTTGCAGGGCAGCTTTTGTTCGTTCTGTAAACAAAGCATATTTATAATTCCTGCCGTGTTCGTGTTTTCAACGGTAACTATACTTCTGGCATTTAGCTAAAGCTTTTCTGCTTGCTGGTGAAAACACGCAGCAAGGGCAGTTTTTTAAAGTATGATAGCAGGTATACTTTTAACAACTATGTACTTATACTTTCGGATAATCCTGACAACTGCTTTATACTTTCAAACCTAACTCTATAGTATGATTTTATACTTGCTTAAAAGCAGCAAGGCCGCTACGAGTTACGTAACGGCCTTGCTGTTAGATTAGGTTAGGATTTATATACTCAAAACTAGTAGATGTAGTTAAGAGCAGTTCTGTCGTTGGCATTGAACGGACGGCTAGCACCAGTACCGATACAAGCTAACATCCAAGAGTTCGGATCAGCTGAGGCTGGTGTTCCCGGGATCTGGATAGCACCAACAGTGCTGGCACCTTCGTTGGTGTAACCACCGCCGCAAGAGTAGCTTCTGTCCATGTAGTCTGTGTGGCGGAAACCGATGCAATGGCCAATTTCGTGCGCCAGGATAGTAGCCAGGTAAGAACGGTTCGGGTTAGTGCCGATGTAAGTTGAGTTAACCACTACCGAGTTGTAAGGGTTACCACCGCTTGTAGGGAAACCAGCAGAGGCCAGGTAGCTGGCGCCAGATGGAGCTTTTGTAAGGGCAATGTTAGCACCTGAAGATACACGACGGAACGTGATACGCAGGCCTTGTGCATTGTAACGGGCAATCGCTTCGTCCAGAGCTGCAACATAAGAAGTTGGCAACGTAGAAGAAATAGAAACAGTGATAGTACGTGGCAGGCCAGTTACTAATCTTGTAGTGCGGTACTGCTCAGCTTCACCAACGCGTAACGCCTGTACCTGACCAGCTTCTTTCAGGTTGTCTTCCGTTAATACGATGTCACCTTCTACCAGGTAACCACCTTCCACGCGCTGTACGTTTTTGTTGTTAAAGCCCAGGTTTTTGATTTGGGTAAGGGTGCTTTCAGATACTTCTGATTGCGTTGCAATAGCATCATCTTCTTTCTGGCAAGATGAGAACGAGAACACAGCTGCGATAGCTGCTAATACTAGGAAGCGATTAGATTTCATGTGTACTATTTGTTTTAAGGTTTAACATAGGCTCAATATACGCCACTCTTCCACAGACGTCAATCGGGTTTCACACTATTACCCACTAACTACCAATTACTTACAATTTAACACAAGACAGCTTAAAGGTTACGCACACATTAAATAATAATTATAATTTTTTAAAGAATAATCCTTCCTAATTAATGTTTACACTTGCTTTTTTGGGATAATTTTTATGTTTTAACATTAAATAATCAAGACGATACGACAGACTTAAAATATAGCTCACTTTTTACCTGGGTAACAGATAATTAGTATCAATGGCGTGGTATTTTTACCTGCAACTGCAAAAACAAAAAGGCTCCTGTAGTTATTCTACAGGAGCCTTCTCTTTTAAAAGCTGGAAACCTTAATACAGGTAATCAAGGGCAGTTTTATCGTTTGCATTAAACGGACGATCGTCGCCAGTGCCAATGCAGGCAAGCATCCAGGAGTTAGGATCTGCAGCGGCAGGCGTTCCCGGTATCAGGATAGCGCCATAGATGCTTGGTCCTTCGTTAGCCACATCGCCACCACAAGAATAGCTTCTATCCATATAATCTGTGTGGCGGAAACCGATGCAGTGGCCAATTTCGTGCGCCAGGATAGTAGCAAGATAGTTTGCATCTGGGTTTACGCCCATGTAACGCGAGTTAACAGTTACAGAGTTGAAAGGATTACCTGCTGCTGTAGGGAAACCCGCAGATGCCAGGTAAGTAGCTGTTGCCGGCGCTTTTTTCATCGTAATGTCAGCACCGGAAGTTACACGCTTAAAGGTCAGTTGCAGGCCTTCGGCGTTGTAACGCTGCACTACAATATCCAGTGCCTGCGCATACGTACGTGGCAAAGATGGGTCAGTGGCAACCGTAATTACGCGTGGCAAGCCTTTTACAAGGTTTGTAGTGCGATACTGCTCAGATTCCCCAACACGTAACGCCTGTACTTTACCAGCATCCTTCAGGTCGCTGTCAGTTAACAGAATATCGCCTTCTACGATATAACCATTCTCTACTTTAAGTACGTTTTTGTTGCTGAAACCCAGTTTAGAGATCTGAGAAAGTGTTAACTCAGAAACAGCATCATTTCTGGTTATGTCTTCTTTGTCCTGGCAAGAAGTAAAACCGATCGTTACGGCCATCGCCGATAATAAGAGTAAGCGTTTTGCAAGCATGGATGAAATTGTTTTAAGGTTAAAAATTGGGAATAGATTAACTGGTATTCTGTGCCTTTTATACCTTTCATACTCAGTGCTGAGTAATATATGGTTTACAGCATACGAGTATAATAATACAAAAACACAATAACAACTATTAATCACAATATTTCATCACTTGGATATTAAAATATAATAATATTAATTATAACTCAATTAATAACACATGATAACCACACTATATTGGTAACAAAAAAAGCCGGTTACATTTTTTGTGTAACTGGCTTTCTGTAACTACTAGGTTGCAGTGTGTTTACAGGATGTTGTTTATCTGCTCTTTAATTTTCTCCAACTCTTCTTTCATCTCCACTACATGGTGCTGTATGGTGGCATCGTTTGCCTTAGAGCCGATCGTGTTTATTTCGCGGCCAATTTCCTGCGCAATAAAGCCTAACTTTTTGCCGGTTGGCTCGGGCAGGTAAACGGTTTCGGTAAAATAATGCAGGTGGTTTATCAGGCGTACTTTTTCCTCTGCTATATCGAGCTTCTCCATAAAGTAGATCATCTCCTGCTCAAAACGGTTCTGGTCGAAGTGGTCTGCGCTAGAAATTTCGGTGAGGTGGCCTTTAATGCGGTTTCTGATGTGCTCTACCCGGATCGGGTCCTGCTTCTCAATTTCAGCCAGCAAAATCCGTATACGGTCTATATACGATACAATCTCAGTTGTCAGCGCTTTGCCTTCATCCGCCCGAAACGTATTAAAGTTGGCCATTGCTTCCGCTAATAAAGGCTGCACTGTTTCCCAGGTAGCCTCAACGCTTTCATCTTCGGCCTGGTCCTGCTGCAGTACTTCGGGCATGTGCAACGCCAGCCTGAACAACTCTCCTTTCGAAGCGCCTACTGCATCGGCCGCATCGCTCAGCTCGGTATAGTATGTTTTTAAAAGCTCTTTGTTGATGGTGTTCTTCGCTTTCTGCGCTTTGTTGCGAGTATAATCGATGCAGATGCTTACTTTACCTCTTATCAGCGATTTGGATACCAGGTTACGGATCTCGTACTCACGCTCCGCTAAAAAACGCGGCAGGCGTACGCTCAGGTCCATTCCTTTCGAGTTCAGAGACTTTATCTCAACAGATAACGTGTATTGGTCGGCATCGAGGCGGGCGTTGCCAAAGCCTGTCATGGACTGTAACATAAGTTTTTATTTGTTTATACTTTGGCAAAATAGTCAGATTTAATCACTTTTGTGCAGCCAAAACCACGAAAGCTTTCAAAAGCAGGTTTTGTGTAGGTAGCTCAATCATATTTTAATTACCTTTGAATCATGAAATTTGGTGTAGTCGTTTTTCCGGGGTCCAACTGCGACCAAGACCTGGTTGATGCAATCGGCATTGGCATGCAACAGGAAGTAGTTAAGCTGTGGCACAAAGATCATGACCTGCAAGGCTGTGATTTTATACTTTTGCCCGGCGGTTTTTCGTACGGTGATTACCTCCGTTCGGGTGCCATTGCGCGTTTCTCGCCTATTATGCAGGAAGTGGTGCAGCATGCCAACAAAGGTGGTTATGTAATGGGTATCTGCAACGGTTTCCAGATCTTAACCGAAGCCGGTTTGCTGCCAGGCGCTTTGCTGCCCAACGCCAACCGCAAATTTATCTGCGATAATGTGTACATCAAACCGGTTTCTACCAACCTGCTGCCTACCCGCAACCTGGATGTGAACAAGGCTTACAAAATACCCGTAGCACACGGCGATGGCCGCTACCACGCCGATAAAGATACGCTGCGCAAACTCGAGGATAATGATCAGATCATGTTTAAGTATAGCAGCAACATTGCCGATACGCACGAGATCTACAACATTAACGGCAGCTTACTGAACATTGCCGGCGTAAGCAACGAGAACAAAAACGTATTTGGCATGATGCCGCACCCGGAGCGCGCCGTAGACCCTGAGTTGGGAAACACTGATGGCCGGTTCATTTTCGAATCTATACTGGAAGCTGTAAACGCTTAAGTTATACTTTTCATTTACAAATAATTTTTAAGTAAAAGGCCCTGCTAGTATCCTAGTGGGGCTTTTCACTTAAATAAATCAATTTAAGTGAAAACGATTAAAAATAGAATGCTTAGTTTTGTATCTGTCATGAGAAAAAGCACTCCATTTATATCCGTTACTCCCCCCTGACACTTACCTGTTATAGCCTTCCCCGGCTTTAAAATATCCTCTTAATATATTTTTTTGTAATCTGCTGCGGTATGTATGGGTATAGCGTTAACCTTTACCTATCACTGTACTGTAGCCCCTATCTTTATTATATACCTGTATGTTAGGTACAAAACCATATTTACGTATTTTTGATTTTTCTCAGAAAGTAGACTATAAAGTGGAAATACTGGCCGGCCTCACCGTAGCCATGACCATGATCCCGGAGTCGCTTTCGTTTGCCATACTTGCCGGTTTCCCGCCGCTGATGGGTTTGTATGCCGCTTTTATTATGGGTTTGGTTACAGCCGTACTTGGTGGCAGACCGGGCATGATATCGGGTGGCGCGGGCGCAACGGTTGTAGTTCTTATTGCCCTGATGCAATCGCATGGCCTGGAGTATGTATTTGCGGTCGTAGCGCTGGCAGGCGTACTTCAGATACTGGTTGGCATTTTTAAGCTGGGGAAATTTATCCGGCTGGTGCCCCAACCGGTTATGTTCGGGTTTGTAAACGGCCTGGCGGTTATCATCTTTATGTCGCAGTTAGAGCAGTTTAAGACCATTGTAAACGGCGAAGTCACCTGGCTTGCCGGCAGCCCGTTATACACGATGCTTGGCCTGGTTGCGTTAACCATTGCTATTATTGTGCTGCTTCCTAAAGTTACCAAGGCTGTGCCGCCTTCGCTGGTAGCTATTATGGTGGTGTTTGCTATTGTACTGGGTTTTGGCATCGATACCAAAGTGGTAAAAGACATTGCATCTGTTAGCGGTGGCCTGCCTCCTTTCCACATCCCCGAAATACCTTTTACACTAGATACGCTCGCTATTATTTTCCCTTATGCGTTGATCATGGCTGGTGTGGGACTTACCGAAAGTTTGCTTACCCTTAATTTGGTTGATGAAATAACCGGAACCCGCGGACAAGGCAACCGCGAAAGTATAGCGCAGGGCACGGCCAACGTATTAAACGGGTTTTTCTTCGGGATGGGCGGCTGCGCCATGATCGCGCAAACGCTTGTAAACCTTTCGGCAGGTGCCAGAGCAAGGTTGGCCGGTATTGTAGCAGCCTTTACAATACTTATTATTATACTGGTGGGCGCTCCCGTTATAGAACGTGTGCCGATGGCCGCACTGGTTGGCGTTATGGTTATGGTTTCGATTGGTACCTTTGAGTGGATCAGTCTCCGGATCATCAACAAAATGCCTAAACACGATATTTTTGTTGGGATATTAGTAGCGGTTATTACTGTTTGGCTGCATAACCTGGCGCTGGCTGTGTTGATCGGGGTTATTATCTCGGCGCTGGTTTTTGCCTGGGAAAGCGCTAAACGCATCCGGGCCAGAAAGTATACCGACGCAGCCGGCGTAAAACATTACGAAATTTACGGCCCGCTTTTCTTCGGTTCTGTGGCTGCTTTTAATGAGAAATTTGATGTAGCTGATGACCCTGCGGAAGTAATCATTGATTTTAAGGAAAGCCGGGTAGCCGATATGTCGGGCATTGATGCACTGAACAAACTGACGGAGCGTTACCAGAAAGCCGGCAAAAAACTGCACCTCCGCCACCTCAGCCCCGATTGCCGTACGCTGCTGCACAATGCCCAGGCTGTGATTGAAGTGAATATCCTGGAAGACCCGCACTACGCCGTTGTTACCGATAAACTGACTTAAGCTTAATTTATTTAGTTTTAAAGTATAAAATCCTGCTGTTTGGTTAAACAGCAGGATTTTATACTTTAATGTCATTTGGGATTCGTTGCTTTTGTCATTGCTAACATAGCTGGGTGTTTTACTTTGTGAAAGTTTTTAGTTTACATAGCTAGCTTTCGCGCTCGGCGGCCGCGCTCGCCGCGTTTTCCCCTTCAGCGCTGTGTTTATTTCCTGCCTAACGGCTGCTTCGCACCGGAAATTCACAAGGCGCAGAACGCGAAAACTGGAAAAGTTTTCTTCTTCGATTAACAAAGTATAAAATCATACTTTAGCTAAGAGAGAAAGACTTGAGCCAGGTGCATCATTGTGACAATTCGATGTTTGAGCGTCAGCGAGTTCCGAATTGTCTTGATTCTTTTGCTTACTTTGGGGGTAGGGGCCCTCTGTTCTTATCAAGAAGAAAAGTAAGGCCTAGCCGGCGAGGCGAAAAAGCCTACTATACAACAAGTAAATTCTCACTAAAGAAAATAACCAGCTACGATAGCAATTGCAGCAAATTCCAACTTCACGTTTTATTAGTAAGCCCGATGATACTTTAAAAACAGCTTATCTCTTCAGACAAAGTATAGCTATACATCCTACTCCACCATTTCATTTGCAGCATCGATCATGGTCAGGATTTCGCTGGGGTGGTTTTTGATGCGCTCGCCGCGTTTTTTCCCTAAGCGTACGATGATGATCTCTTTTTCAGGAATAACGACGATGTACTGGCCCAATATGCCACGCGCATAAAAGATGTCCTGCCCTTTGTAGTTCGGAAGCAACCACCACTGGTACCCATAAAAGTTAACTTTTTCGCCGTTTGCAGCATCTCGCAGGCCATTGGCAGTAAGCGAGGCGCGCACGTAATCCGGTGGTACAATGGTATCGCCGTTCCAGGTGCCGTTGTGTAAGTATAAACGGCCCAGCCGGGCAAAGTCCCGGGCGTTAGAGAAGAAGCAGCAATAGGCTTTTTCGATTCCATCGGGTTTGTCTACGCTCCATTCGGCATCGTTTTTAGCCCCGATCGGTCTCCATATCTTTTCTTCGGCATACGCGCCTAACGATTTGCCTGTAGCAGCTTCCAATACAAGACCCAGGATCTGTGTATCGCCGCTTTTGTAACTAAACTGCTGGCCCGGTGCTTCTACGGGTTGCAGGCGGCCAATTATTTTTTTGAGGTCGGTGCCATAGTAAGCTTCGGTTGTCATGGAGAGCGGGTTACTGTACGATTCGTCCCAGTTCAGGCCGGAGCTCATCCAGAGCAAATGCTTTATCGTGATTCTGGCTTTATCGCCTTCTTTAAAACCAGGAAGGAAATCGCTGACTGGTTGCTCTACACTTTTTATACTTCCATCTTTGATGGCGGCCCCTACCAGCATGCTTACGATACTTTTGGCCATCGAAAACGAATTGCTTTTAGAGTTTTCGGAGTAGCCATCCCAATACTTTTCGTAAAGTATGGAGTCTTTGGCTATTACCAGAAAAGCAACCGTTTCCAGTTCTTCGTTTACTTTTTCGAGGCTGGTAGGAAGTATAGCTTTGTTATACTTTGAGGAAACGGGCCAGGGCTGCGTTACGGAGGGCGCTTCTACTTTGCGCTGCTCAAAAATGAGGTTATCATCTATATCCGCGAAGTTGTAGTAAAGTGCCTTGTACACATAGTTTTTTCCGCTGAGGTGCAGTATGGCTGCCAGTAAACCTGCTATGGCCACTGCTCCTATTGCAAATCGTGTTACTCCCGGGCTTTTGCGCATAAAAATTAAAAATCGTAGCCCAAGGTCAGGTAGAATTTAGGGCCGTTGCGCTTGTAATCTTCTTCGCCCCAGGCTACATCCAGTTTACCATAAACGCCCAGTAAAGTGGTACGGGCACCAAAACCGTACCCGATCAGGAACGGGTTGCGGTAGTTGGTCACAATTACTTCGAAGGGGTCGTTTTGGGTTGGACTGGTGCGGCCACCTACTACGCGTGTGCTAAAAGAATTGCGGCCTGTAAAAGGGTTAGAGCCGCTGTACGCCGAGCCCGCATCTGCAAAAGCGGTTAGTTGTAAGTTTCGGAAGAAGCCGGACGGAATAGCGCCATTAAACAGGTATTGCACAATCGGGATACGAAGTTCAGCATTGGCCATCAGGTGTTTATCGCCGTTTCGGGCATTAAAGTTAAAACCCCGGAGCGGCGTTACATATTGCAGGTAAAACAGGTCGGCCGGCGATTGAATTACAATGTCATTTATATCGGATTCTTCGTCTTCGTTCGCGATCAGCCAGTTATCCATACCACCAATTAAGAAGCGCTTAGGCGAGTTGCCAAAAAATGCGCCATAACTTATACGGGTTGCCAGCACAATCTGGCGGTGCAGTTTCTGGTAGTGCCTGAAATCAACATAAAACTTATTAAAGTTCAGGTCGGAGTCCTCAAAGCCTTTTAAAGAAAGCAAACCAACCTTAAAGCGTGTACCTTCCAGCATATTTACGCCCGTTGCCACCGAGTTATCATACACCAGCTCCACATTACCGCCGCCAAAATTTGTTACACTATCGGGCGTGGCCAGGCTGTTAACAATAGTAGAGCGGGTATTTACAAATTTTGGCTTTACGCGTAAACTGGTACTATAGCTTAGCGGGTACACCAGCACAGGGGAGAATTCATTTTTCGATAGCCTATATATTGCTCCTGTTTCGTCATCAGGTGATAAAATGATATCGCGGTTAAATTGCATGCCCAGGTCTACCCGGTTTTTCAGGTTCATGTATTCTGCGGCAAAGCGGCTTGTTTCCAGATCGGTGCGCAAAAAGGCCGAGCCCCGGATGTGGTGGTTCTCGAACAAATCGCTCATATTTACGCCAGCCACAAGGCCAAAACCCAGCATCGGATCGGCATACACAGAAGTCGTAATTTCCTGCATACTGAAACGCAGATCATAGTCGAGGGGGCCGGATAACTGCGATGCGGCAGCTACAGCGCCGGCCCGGCGCACAGCAGGTTTCGGTTTAGGTTCTTCCGGTTCGTTTCCGTTATCGCCATCAAACTGGTAGTTCTCGATATTTACTTCTGCCCGCGTGCGAGTGGTGTCCTGCTTTTTCTGCTGTTCTGCGAGCAGGGCGCGGGTTGTTGCTGCCGTTACAGCATTCTGGGCGGTGCGGGCGCGCGTCTCCAGTATGATCTGACGCGAAGTTTTTGGCAGCTCTGCCAGCGAAGTAGCAGCAAAACCAGGAAGCAGGTATACAAAGCTGCGGCCTTTGTCTTGTGCTGTAAAGGCAAGTGTATTGGTTTCTGCATTGTAATCGTATTGCTCTATACTTTGCGCGAAACCACTAACGGCTACCGAGTTGCTATTGGCAAAATCATACTTGTAAATGCTCCGGATGCCACTTTCTTCGCCGATGTAGGTAAAGCTGCCATCTGCCTGCGCGCGCGGCCTGAACTCACTTGAAATAGTAGACGTCAGCTGGGTGTAAACGGCCGGCTGTGTTTGTGGCTGCACCTGGAAAATATCGTAGTTATTAACCAGACTGCTGAAAGTAGCTGTGCCTGGCTTACCTGCTTCATCTACCCAACGGTTGGAGCTGAAAACGATAGAACCATCTTTCAGGAAAACCGGCTGAATATCATCAAACACATCATCGGTAAGCTGGCGTAGCAAAGCTCCGTTAGGCCGCAGCAAGTATAAATCGCTCTGGCCAGCCTGCACGCCACTGATCACGATGGTCTGCCCATCCGGGGAATAGCTCATATCGCGTACCAGCGAAAAATCTTTTAGCGTAGCAGATGCCGTCATTAAATTCTCGAGCAGCGGTATCATGGATACGTGGTTGCGGGCGCTCACCTGCCGCAGCGTCATTTGGCCGCGGCGCGATTCCACGAAACCCAGCTGGCCGTTATTGCGCCACGCCAGTACCGGAACTGTATAATCTATCAGCTGGTCCATGCTTTTGTAGCCGCCTTTCCAAACTATGCGGCTGCGTTTGGTTTTTACTTCCTGCACGATAATTTTATACTTGCCATTGTCATTTTCGGCGTAGGCCAGCAGGGTTCCGGCCGGGTTTAGGACAGGTTCGGTATAGCTGCGGTCGTGTTTGTTTTTCCGGAAGAGCTTGGCGTTTTCGGGCAGCGCCGTTAGCGGGTTATCAGTGCGTGTATTTATCTGGGTGTAATAGTTGTGCCAGTCCTGGATGAAGCGCTTGTAGGGTATGTTCAGGCTGCTGGTAATCCCGATCTCCACATCGCGGGTAATGCGCGTGAGGTTAAGTATGTTTTGGATGGCGGTGTAGCCGTAGCGTTCGGCAATGTAGTTCCAGATGGACTGGCCGGTTTTTTCGGCATCGCGCAACATGTATTTTTCGATGCGCTTGTCGGTATCGTTCAGCAGCATATCGCGCATAAAGTTATCCATGCCAATGCTCCACCCTTCCGAAGTATAAGCTGCCGTTCCGCTGATAAACCAATCCGGTAATTTAAGCAGGTAGCTGCTTTGCAGGGCTTCTTTCAGGCTGCCCCCATACATCATGTCGTTCATCAGCAACTCGGTAAGTTTGTAGCTTACTTTGCGCTTGAAATCTGTTTGCGTGCCTTCGAAAGCGAGCTCTACTTTGTTTTTCATGAACAGCGTTTCGCCGCCCGTCTGGTACAGGTCGTTATCGAGGCCGATGTTGCTTTGCTTCAGATCAGAAGGAGAATTGTAAAGTATGAGCGTAACCTTGGCATACGGGTAATAACCAATCAGGCTGGTAATGCGCTTTAGTTCCTGTTCGGCGTAGGCTGCCGCGTTCTGGGCTGTTTTATCGCCGCCTTTGTAAAAGTATACATTAAAATTCTGGGTGCTGTAGAGTTTCCAATCGAAAGACTGGTACTGAATGCGGCTTTTGCCGAACGTATCGCGGCCTGGCTGTGCCTGCCCACTGGTGGCTGCCCCGGCCAGGAGCATACCTAAAAACAATAACCTTACAGGAAAACGCATGCGCTCAGGGTTAACGGTTATAAGCATCCGGATAACAAAGTACAGTAACCCAAAAAAGGTTTAAGCGCATAAACCGGTTATACTTACCAATTTATACTTTCCTTAAACCTCTGGTTATTCCTGCGTTTTTATATCCTTATACTTTGTGATTTATGTAGTTGTAATATAACGAAAAATACCTGGAAATGTGCACTTCTGGCAGCAACTCTCCCTGGCCTGTTAGCGCGGCCGCAAACTGCGCTGCCAGGTAAGGTGCCATCAGCACGCCTTTAGAGCCCATCCCATTAAAAACGCTGAGCTGTTTATGCTCCGGATGCACACCCGCCAGCGGCCTTCTGTCGCGCACGGCCGGGCGTATGCCTGCCCAATGGTTTGTAACTTCGAAAGGCTGGGAAGTGATCTGGCTGAAACGCTCGGCCAGTTCCTGTTGCCCTTGCGGGGTCGGTTCTTCGTCGGGGTTTCGCCAGTCGTAGGTAGCGCCTATTTTATACTTCCCACTCCCTACCGGAACAACGTAAACAGCTTTATTATAGATGCATTCGGCTTCAAAATTCTCGGTTTGTACTTCCAGCACTTCGCCTTTGGTAGGTTGTATGGGCAGCCATTTAAAGTATGGATTGTGTATAACCTGGTAGCCTTCGCAAAAAACAAGGTGCTTTGCGGCTATTGCTTTATAGGTTACGCCCTGCTCTGTTAGTGTTAGTTGCTCCATTTCGAAGCGTTCGGGCAACAACAAACCTTTCTCCAGCAGTTCGTTGGTGAGGAGTTGCAGCATTTCGGAAACCTGCAGGTAGCCGCCTTTGCCTATCATAATGCCGCCAAACGGATCCTGAATGGTGGGTTGGTTTATACTTTGGGTATGCGTTTCCAGAATGTAGCCTTCCCATTGTGTGCCGGCGCTTTTGGCCATCCAGGTATTCTGCTCCTCCACAGAAGAAAATATCTTGTAGATCGGTTTATGAATGAAGATATCCTGCTCAAAATGTGCTTCCAGTTCGTCGTAAAAAGCATCGGCGGCCGGAACAAATTCATCGGCCAGCCACGATTTTGCGAAGCGTTTGCCTGCCAACGGGTTCAGTAAACCTGCTGCCACATTGGATGCCGAACTTGGCCGTGGCTCGTCTATCACTAATACATGTTGGCCTTTGCTACGTAAGGTATGGGCAAGTATGGCGCCGGCCAGGCCGTGGCCTACCACTATAAAATCATAAATCATAAGGGCAAGATACGAGATGTACCCCTTAAATTAGTAACTTTAAGAGCCGATTTTACGGCATGCATTTAAACTGAATCAGAAAATATGAAGGTTACCTGCCTTACGTTTAATCCTTTTCAGGAAAACACTTACCTGCTCCACGACGAGACAAAAGCCTGCGTAGTAATAGACCCGGGCTGCTACGAGGCGCACGAACGCGAAGAACTGAAACAATATATCACAGATAACGGCCTGAAAGTGGAGCGCCTACTGAACACGCATTGCCACATAGACCACGTGCTGGGCAATAAATTTGTAGCTGATACCTATAAAGTTGGTTTAGAAATTCATGCTGAAGACGAGCAGGTTTTACGTTCTGTGCCAACCTATGCGCCCAACTACGGTTTTGCCATGTATGCCGAATTATTGCCAACCTCTTACTTAAAAGAAGGCGATACCATTAAGTTCGGGAACACGGAGCTGAAAGTAATTTTTGCGCCTGGCCATGCACCGGGCCACGTCGTGTTTTACAACGAAGCCGAGAAAATTGTAATTGGCGGCGATGTGTTGTTCCGGCAAAGTATAGGCCGCACCGACCTGCCCCTCGGCGACCACAACACGCTTATCCAAAGTATAAAAACAAAGCTTTTTACGTTGCCTGATGAAGTAACCGTTTACCCGGGTCACGGTCCCGAAACCACCATCGGCCACGAGAAAAAGTATAATCCATTTTTAAATTAGATACTAGATTTTAGACGCTAGATGTTAGACTTAAAATAACAAAGGACTATCAGACAAAAGATAATTGTAGCGCTTGCTTATACTTTTCAAACCTCGTCTTTTTTCCTTTGTCAAGTTTTCTTTTGTCTAGCTACTAAAATCTAGCGTCTAAAATCTGACCAGCTGCTTTCATGAAAAAACACATACCTAATGCCGTTACGTGCCTCAATCTTTTTTCGGGATGCCTGGCGTTATACTTTGCTTTTAAAGGCGAACTTGCTTCTGCCTCCTACCTGGTGGCCATTGCTGCCGTGCTCGATTTCCTGGATGGGATGCTGGCGCGCGTACTCAAAGCCTATTCCGAAATAGGAAAGCAACTCGATTCGCTGGCCGATATGGTATCGTTTGGTGTGGTGCCGGGCGTGATGCTGTTTATGCTGATCTTGCGTGCCGATAAAGCCATACTGGGTATTCCTGTTGATATACTGGCTTTTTTCGGGTTTGTGGTCACCATCTTTTCGGCGCTGCGGCTGGCAAAGTTTAACATCGATACCCGCCAGACCGATTCATTTATCGGGTTGCCCACACCGGCCTGCACGATGGTGGTCGCTTCGCTGCCGCTTATACTTTCCAGCACCGATTCTTTGGTACTTTTCGACATCATCCTGAACCCGTACGTGCTGGTTATACTTACTGCTACACTCTCGTTTTTGCTGGTGGCCGAACTGCCTTTATTTGCCCTCAAGTTTAAGAGCCTTACCTGGAAAGATAATTCGCTGCGGTTTATTTTCCTTGGTTTGTCGGTTATCTTACTGGCTCTTCTTAACTTCGCGGCCATACCGCTGATTATTCTGCTGTATATACTTTTGTCTGTTTTCAAAAAAACCTCACATACTTCAACCTCATGAAATTTATAGCTGAAATTGATGTAATGCCTCGTCCGGAGTTGTTAGACCCACAAGGTAAAGCCGTTTTACTTGGTCTGGAACACCTTGGCCTTGACCAGGTAAGTGATGTACGCATCGGCAGACATATTACCCTGCAACTGGAAGCAGAAACAGAAGCCATCGCCAACGAAAAGGTAGAAAAAGCCTGCAGCAAGTTACTGGCCAACCTGATCATGGAGTCGTACACGTTCGAGCTGAAACAAGCTTAATAGCAGCCCGAAAGACACTATTTAGTTTTAAATTTATTAACTTAGGGATGATGCCCGCGCATGCCTGGCAAGGTGGTGTGCGGGCATTATTTCTTACCTTACATTCAGCTTTCAGGATGCGGCCTCTGCGATTATTGTTTGTGTTTATGCTGTGTGTTCTCTGTGTAAAAACTCAGAAGGCATTCGCGCAAACACCTGATGCCACACCCTTTATACTTACCTGGGATAAACAGGAAAAAGTTTTCCCGACTCCGGACCATCCGGGCACCATTCCCGCTTTTAAAGGCGCCGCGATAGATCATCAGAAACGGCTACCCTACTTTCGTTTCAGGATTCCGGATGCCCGTATCAGCAACCTGTACCTGACTGCCACCACTTACGCGGCTTTTACCCCAGCAGAGCAAAAGCTTTTTGCCGGCGCTGCCATTGGCTCCGCTCCCGATGTTTATATCATCAACACCAAAGAAAACAGGTTGCCAGTAAGCCTGGTAACCATACTTCCGGTGCGCCGCAACCCGCAAACCAACCAACTCGAAAAACTGACTTCGTTCAGCTATACTTATACTTCAGGGCAAAGCACGCAGGCCGTATTTCAAAGTATAAAGGCAGCAAATTTCACTTCCAATTCCGTACTGAGCGCGGGCAACTGGTACAAACTTGCCATAACCGAAACGGGCATTCATAAGATAGATAAAGGTGTGCTGCAAAAGCTGGGCATTGATGTCCGAAGTATAAATCCTAAAACGATTCAGCTTTTTGGCAACGGCGGTGGCATGTTGCCGCAACCCAACAGCGCTCCCCGCCCCAACGACCTCCAGGAAAATGCGGTTATGGTATCAGGCGAGGCCGATGGTAAGTTTGATGACAACGACTTTATACTTTTTTACGGGCAGGGGCCGCATACCTGGCAGTATGATGCCGCTCAAAAGAAATTCAGCCACAGTTATAATGTTTACTCCGATACAGCTTATTACTTTTTGCGGGTAGGCTACGAGCCGGGTGCGCGGATTGCTGTGCGAGGCCAGGCTGCAGGCGCTACGCAAAGTATAACTACCTACAATGAACGCGCTTTTTATGAAAACGACTTGCGTAACATGGTTTTATCGGGTAGGGAGTGGTATGGCGAAGAGTTTAGTTCGTTTAACCCGGAGCGTGTTTTTCAGTTTGCTGCTAGTGGTTTGGCGCCTGGCTCTGAACTTAAACTTACGGCCGCGCTTATGGCAAATTCGTCTGTTAACAGTTCGTTTGCAGTTAAGCTGAACAACCAATTGTTAGGTTCGCAAAGTATAACCGGCCGGGGCGGCGCAGATTATCACCCGGAAGGCGTAAAAAGTACCCGAACTTATACTTTGAACCAGCAGGCCATTGGCAACGCAACCGAGCTAAAAGCTTCGGTGCAGTTTAATCCTGAAGGAAACTCGGCGGCACTCGGCTACCTGAATTATTTAGAACTGGAGTACGAACGGCAACTGCAACTTTACGGCGAGCAAACGGCTTTCCGGTCGCTGGCAAGTATGAATTCGGCTGTAAGTACCTTTACAGTTGGTGGCGCGCCGGCTGCAAGTATAATCTGGGATGTAACAACACCCACGCGGCCCGTGCTGCAGGAAACAAGTATAAACAACGGCTTCAGCTTTAGTGCGCCCACAGATGTGCTTCGCGAGTTTGTAGTGTTCCGGAATACTGCCGGTATAAAGCCAACGCCAGTAGGTAAAGTAGCGAATCAGAATTTGCATGCGCTTAACCTGAATGGCACAACTGATCTGGTTATCGTAACGCATCCGCAGTTCTTATCCGAAGCCAAACGCCTGGCCGAATACCGGAGCCGCAAAAGTAACCTGCATGTGCAGGTGGTAACCACGCAGCAGATCTATAACGAGTTTTCGTCGGGGGCGCAGGATGTTACCGCCATCCGCGATTTTATGCGTATGGTGTACAGCCGCAGCCGGAAAAGTGGCGATGAGAAAGTATACTTACTGCTGTTCGGGGATGCCTCTTATGATTATAAAAACCGCCAGCTGGTAAATACTAACTTTGTTCCGGTCTATCAGTCCAGAGAATCGCTGCACCCGATCTACAGTTATTCTTCCGAAGATTATTACGGTTTTTTGGATGACGAAGAAGGCGAATGGCAGGAAGACCTGACCGGCGACCATTTGCTGGATATCGGCATTGGCCGCTTACCGGTTAAAACACCCTCCGAAGCCGCCATAGTTGTGAATAAGATCATCGCGTACGAAAGCCCTCAGCACTTTGGCAAATGGCGTAACCAGATTACGTTTGTGGCCGATGATGCCGATTTTAACGAGCACCAGCAGGATTCCGAATTTCTGGCAACTTATTTAGAAACTACTGCACCGGTTTATACTTCCAACAAAGTATACATCGACTTGTATCCGCAAATTGCGCAAGGCAACGGCAGCCAGCGTGCACCTGAAGCCAACGCAGCTTTAGATAAAGCCATCGAACAAGGCTCGTTACTGATCAATTATACCGGCCACGGCAACGAACTTACGCTGGCTTCGGAACAGATCCTGACGATGGCGCAGATAAAAAGCTGGCGTAACAAAGACAAACTGGCTTTCCTGCTGACTGCTACCTGTGAGTTTGGCCGTTACGATGATCCGGCCCGTGCTTCCGGTGCCGAGGCAGCCCTGCTACACCCGGAAGGCGGCGTAATTGGTTTGCTTACTACTACACGTCCGGTCTATTCCTTCAATAACCGCATCCTGAACCGCAATTTTTTTAAAAGCGCTTTTGCCGGTAATGCAATCCGTTTAGGCGATGTAATGCTTCAGACCAAAAATACAAGTATAACAGATGGCTTAAACGGTGCTGGTGACGTTAATAATCGTAACTTCACCTTGCTCTGCGACCCTACGTTACAGCTCGCTCAGCCCGCGCTACAAGCGCAAATTACGCAGTTTAATGGCAAGCCGCTGGCACAGGATACATTAAGCGCTTTAGGGAAAGTAACACTGGCCGGAAGTATACTTTCTGATGCAGGTATTAACTCAGCTTTTACCGGCCAGTTGCATCTTACCGTTTACGAAAAGCCAGTTACCCGTTATACTTTGGGAGATGAGAACACAGCAAAAATGCCGGTGCAGCTCCGCGAAAACATTATTTACGATGGCAAGGCAAGTATAAAAAATGGCCTGTTCGAGGTTAGTTTTGTGGTGCCTAAAGATATTGATCCGCGGATAGGCGCAGGACGAATAACACTGTATGCATCCAATAACCAAAATGAGGCGATGGGTGCAGCCACACACTTTCTGGTTGGTGGCATAGCAAAAGACCAGGCAGCAGATAATACCCCGCCTACTATTAAAGTATACATGCAGGATGAGTCTTTTGTGTTTGGAGGCGTAACTAACAATAACCCCTTACTGCTTGCCAAACTTTTTGATGATAACGGCATCAACACAGCAGGTATAGGCACTGCCCACGAACTTACAGCAACCTTAGATGGCAAACCGGATCACCTTATTGTTCTGAATGACTATTATACTTCGGAGCCAGATACGTACCAGGAAGGCCGCATCCGATACAATTTAAAAGACCTTGCGCCTGGCCCGCACTCCCTGAAACTCAGGGCATGGGACACGCATAATAATTCATCCGAAGAATATATAGAATTTATTGTATCTAATGACTCCAAAATTGCGTTAGAACACGTGCTCAATTACCCGAACCCGTTCTCAACTAAAACTACCTTCCATTTCGACCATAACAGGGCTGGCGAAACCATCGAAATACAGGTACAGATTTTTACGGTGTCGGGTAAATTGATAAAAACACTGGAGGCAACAGCTTATAACAGCCCTACTCATTTAGCAGCGCTAACCTGGAACGGCCGCGATGAGTACAATGATTTGCTGGCTCGGGGCGTTTACATTTATAAGGTAAACATAAGGTCGCAGCAGGATGGCTCTAAAACCTCAAAATTCGAGAAACTAGTAATTTTAAATTAGTATAATCTACTAATATCTTTATATTTGATTTAGATATCACTACTCATTTTATGTATAAAAGAAGTATATTTTTCAAGGCTGCTGCATTTGCGTTTGCCTTTACCTCAGCGCAAGTTGTTTTTGCTCAAGGCACTACTGGTCAGGATAACGATGTGAGAGCAGTAACTACAGCTGTACCTATACTTACGGTAGCCCCGGATGCCCGCTCTGCTGCGCTCGGTGATGCCGGTGTTGCCCTTAGCCCGGATGCCAATTCTCCTTTCTGGAATCCTGCAAAATTAGGCTTCGTCCCAACCGATATGAGTGTTAGTTTATCTTACTCTCCGTGGCTGGCTAACATTGTAGATGATATGTCGCTGAGTTATTTATCAGGTTATAAAAAAGTAAGCGAAACATCTGCCTTATCTTTATCACTTTTATACTTTGATCTGGGAGAGCTCCAGTTTATAGATGCCAACCAACAACCTATCCAGGACTATCGCCCGAAAGAGTATACTATTTCTCTTGGGTATGGCCAGGCGCTAAGCGAAAACTTTAGTGTGGGTATCGGAGCGCGCTTTATCCACTCTAACCTTGCCGGTAACGTAAATGTGAGTGGCCCTACGCAATCCTTCGAATCTAAGCCAGGCAATACTGCTGCTGTAGATGTAGGTGTGTATTACCAGAAAGATCTGAGTCAGAAAATTAACCTGGCACTGGCCGGTAACATTTCGAATATTGGTGGTAAGATCGCCTACACCACCCAGGATGAGAAAGATTTTCTGCCAACTAACTTAAAAATTGGTACGGCAGTAACCTATAACCTGGATGCCTACAATACGCTTACCTTTGTATTAGATGCCAACAAGCTTTTAGTACCATCTCCGGGCGCTGATACTGACCAAACCGTTATAAGTGGTATTTTCTCTTCTTTCGGAGATGCGGAAGGCGGATTTAGTGAAGAAATGCAGGAAGTAAACTTATCTGGTGGTGTGGAATACTGGTATAACAAACTTTTTGCCGCCAGAGCCGGTTACTTCTACGAGAACCCTGAAAAAGGCGGACGTAAATTTTTCTCAATGGGCGTTGGACTCCGTTATCAGAAATTCGGATTGGATGCGGCTTATTTAGTACCAAACGAACAAGGAAACCCGTTAGCTAACACCTGGCGCTTTAGCCTTGCTTTAAACTTAGAATAATTTCACTTTAGAATTTGTGCATGCTTGATAGAACAAAAGCTCCCGAAGTATACGATATAGACACTATATCACTGCAACAAGGCCAGGTTACAAACCTACCAAACGGAGCAAATCTTCATATAATAAAAAGCGAAACCCAGCCTGTCATCAGGCTGGATTTTGTTTTTAAGGCCGGTAAATGGTACGATCAGCAATTAGGTGTTTCAGATCTTACGGCTAAAATGCTATTTGAAGGCACCAAAAGCAGAACGGCCAAGCAAATTGCTGAGACAATTGCTTTTTACGGAGCCTCTTTCGAAAGCAACCACGGCTACGACCGCAGTGAATTTACTTTGTACTGCCTTGCCAAACACGTAGATGAGCTTCTACCCTTGGTATTTGATGTGTTACAAAATCCTTCCTTCCCCTCACAAGAGTTCGAGCTCCTCAAAGAACGGACCATACAAGGACTCAAAGTTCAAAGGGAGAAGAATAATTACCTGGCTACACATCAAATTACAAAACAAATTTATGGGGAACAACACCCTTATATCTATGGCTTTGATGAAACAGCTTTTGATGCTATTTCTTTAGAACAGATTGAAGCATTTTATAAGCAACATTTTCAGGTAAAAGGGTTGGAAGTATTCGCCTGTGGAAGTATTGATGATAAGACGGAACAGCTTCTCATTTCTGGTATTAGTGCTATGCAGTCAGATGAAGAGATTATTGCTACTGCTCCTACCTATACTATTAACTCAGCCAGTAACAAATATGAGTTGGTACATATGCCTGAAAGTATACAATCTTCGATCAGGGTTGGTAAGCAGTTTCCTGTTATCCAGCACAAAGATTACTTAAAATTGATCTTATTGAATGAGGTACTGGGAGGCTACTTCGGTTCCAGGCTGATGCGTAATATCCGCGAAGACAAGGGCTATACTTACGGGATACATTCGGCTATATCCCCAAAAGAAACGGATACCCTATTTTACATCGGAACAGATGTGAACAGCGCTGTTACAGCCAATACAATTGAAGAGATTAAGAAAGAGATTAGCTTACTTCAGCAGGAAGAAATCCCAGAGGATGAATTGCAGACAGTTAAAAATTATATGCTAGGCAAATTCCTGAATGATATCAATACCATCTTCGACCAATGTGACCGTTATAAACGCTTAGTCTTATATAGGTTACCTGTAGATCATTACAGTAACTACGTAGCAACAATCAAACATACAACAGCTCAGGAGTTGTTAGCTTTAGCTAAGCAATATTTAAGTGTTGATGACCTCTATATCTCTGTAGCTGGCCCGAATAGTTAAGCTTCAGCTTATTTCAATAAAAAAGGGTTTCTGAATAAATCAGAAACCCTTTTTTATTGCTTGATAGATATGATTCGGATCTTCACTTGAAGATGTTGAAACAGGATAACACCCGCCGGACAAGTGTTAAACAGTTGTAAATCTGAGCTGCTGTATTTCAACTGTTGTTTCCTTGGATTGTTATAAAGCAAAATCCTCCCCGTCTACGTGGCGTAAACGGGGAGGATTTGAAGGGGTTGGCGGCCACCTACTCTCCCACCTGTGAAGGCAGTACCATCGGCGCATCCGGGCTTAACTTCTCTGTTCGGGATGGGAAGAGGTGAACACCGGAGCCATAGCCACCATTATCGTTGTGCAGTCTTGGTTGCACATAATGGCATAAGTTATTTGACTTTTGGGAGAGAGCAAGAAGAGGCGGGCCGGTTGTAAACCGGATTCTTCAAGCCGAAGCTTATAGAGAACGCGCCCGGGCAATTAGTACCGCTCGGCTGTGCTGTTTCCAGCTTTACACCTGCGGCCTATCAACGTCATCGTCTCTGACGGCCCTTACAGGGAGATCTCATCTTGGGGTGGGTTTCGCACTTAGATGCTTTCAGCGCTTATCCCATCCGAGCGTAGCTACCCTGCGCTGCCGCTGGCGCGACAACAGGTACACCAGAGGCTCGTCCAACCCGGTCCTCTCGTACTAAGGTCAGAACCCCTCAAATCTCCAACGCCCACAACAGATAGGGACCGAACTGTCTCACGACGTTCTGAACCCAGCTCGCGTGCCACTTTAATCGGCGAACAGCCGAACCCTTGGGACCTTCTCCAGCCCCAGGACGTGACGAGCCGACATCGAGGTGCCAAACCTCCCCGTCGATATGAGCTCTTGGGGGAGATCAGCCTGTTATCCCCGGCGTACCTTTTATCCTTTGAGCGATGGCCCTTCCATGCGGAACCACCGGATCACTATATCCGCCTTTCGGCCCTGCTCGGCTTGTAGGCCTCACAGTCAAGCACCCTTGTGCTATTGCGCTCTACGCACGGTTACCAAGCGTGCTGAGGGTACCTTTGAAAGCCTCCGTTATTATTTTGGAGGCGACCACCCCAGTCAAACTACCCACCAAACACTGTTCCCCCTTCTAGGAGGTTAGGCTCCAAGCAACTCAAGGGCCGTATTTCAAGGATGGCTCCATGACGCCTAGCGACGCCACTTCACAGCCTCCGGCCTATCCTACACATGAGTTACCCAGAGTCAATGTTAAGCTATAGTAAAGGTGCACGGGGTCTTTCCGTCCCGTTGCGGGTACTCGGCATCTTCACCGAGACTACAATTTCACCGAGCTCACGGCTGAGACAGCGCCCAGATCGTTACACCATTCGTGCAGGTCGGAACTTACCCGACAAGGAATTTCGCTACCTTAGGACCGTTATAGTTACGGCCGCCGTTTACTGGGGCTTCGATTCAGAGCTTCGCCTTGCGGCTAACCCCCCCTCTTAACCTTCCAGCACCGGGCAGGTGTCAGGCCTTATACTTCATCTCTCGATTTCGCAAAGCCATGTGTTTTTGTTAAACAGTCGCCTGGGCCTTTTCACTGCGGCTTCTTGTATTGCTACAAGGAAGCGCCCCTTCTCCCGAAGTTACAGGGCCATTTTGCCGAGTTCCTTGGCCGTGATTCACTCGAGCACCTTAGGATTCTCTCCTCGACCACCTGTGTCGGTTTGCGGTACGGGCGGCTACATATTTAAACGCTTAGCGGGTTTTCTTGGGAGCCGGATTAGGGACATTATCTCCGCGCCCGAAGGCTTGGAGTACTATCAGCTTTCAGCAAGACTGGGGGATTTGCCTCCCAATCCTATACCTACGGCCTTTAACGCACTATTCCGTCAGTGCGCAGTCCTTTCACTTCTCCGTCACCGCATCGCTATATGTAGCCGGTACTGGAATATTAACCAGTTGTCCATCGACCTGCGCTTTCGCCTCGGCCTTAGGACCCGACTAACCCTGATCCGATTAGCGTTGATCAGGAAACCTTGGTCTTTCGGTGTGCGGGTTTCTCGCCCGCATTATCGTTACTTATGCCTACATTTGCTTTTCTAAAAGCTCCAACGCCCCTGACAGGACGCCTTCACCGCCGTTAGAATGCTCCCCTACCACTTATACAATGTATAAATCCATAGCTTCGGTGCCATGCTTGATGCCCGATTATTATCGATGCCCTGTCGCTCGACCAGTGAGCTGTTACGCACTCTTTAAATGAATGGCTGCTTCCAAGCCAACATCCTGGCTGTCTAGGCAACTGGACCCCCTTTGTTCAACTTAGCGTGGACTTTGGGACCTTAGCTGATGGTCTGGGTTCTTTCCCTCTCGGCGCAGG